>NZ_JACHJS010000001.1:6128655-7354386 GCF_014203755.1 Saccharothrix violaceirubra | reverse complement strand
GACGATTACGACGACTACCGTCGCTGACGCATCACACCCGCTTCGAGGGTCGGTCCCCCGGTTCGCCCGGGGGACCGACCCTTGACGCGGTCCCCTAGAACGCCCTGGCGTACTGCTTCGGCAAGGCCACCTGGGCACCCAGTCGCTGTGCCGCGTGCAACGGCCAGTACGGGTCGCGCAGCAGCTCCCGCCCGAGCAGTACGAGGTCGGCCGAGCCGTCGACGAGCACCCGTTCCGCCTGGTGCGCGTCCGTGATCAGGCCGACCGCACCGGTCCGCACGTCCGCCTTGCGCTTGATCGCGTCGGCGAGCGGCACCTGGTACCCGGGGCCGACCGGGATGTCCGCGACGGGCACGTTGGCGCCGGACGAGACGTCGATCAGGTCCGCACCCGCGCCGACCAGCGCGGGTGCGAGCCTGATGCTGTCCTCGACCGTCCACCCGCCCTCGACCCAGTCGGTGGCGGAGATGCGCACGAGCACCGGCACGTCCGGGCCGACCGCCGCGCGGACCGCGTCGACGACCTCCACCGTGAGTCTCGCGCGCCCGTCGAACGTGCCGCCGTACCCGTCGGTGCGGTGGTTGCTCAGCGGCGACAGGAACTCGTGCAGGAGGTAGCCGTGCGCGGCGTGGACCTCCACGAGCTGGAATCCGGCGGCAACGGCCCGTTCAGCCGCGCGGGCGAAGTCCCGGACCACTTCGGTCAGGCCCGCCTCGTCCAGTGGCGCAGGGACGCGCAGGGCGGCCGAGAACGGCTCCGTGCCCGGACCGACGGGCGTCCAGCCGCCGTCCTCGTCGGGCACGCCGCCGGAGCGGGGGTCGAACGGCGCGTAGGTGGACGCCTTGCGCCCGGCGTGGGCGAGCTGGACGCCGGCCACCGAGCCGTGCGCGCGGATGAACGCCGTGATCGGGCGCCACGCGTCGACGTGGCCGTCCGTCCACAGCCCGGTGTCCTCCGGTGAGATGCGTCCGATCGGGTTGACGGCGGTCGCTTCGCTCAGGACGAGCCCGGCACCGCCTACGGCCCGTGATCCGAGGTGGACCAGGTGCCACTCGTTCGGGTAACCCTCATGGGCGGAGTATTGACACATGGGGCTCACCACGACGCGGTTGGGCAGGGTCACCGAGCGGAGGCTCAGCGGGGTGAACAGCGGGCTCACGGGCACTCCCGGACTCAGGGGGTCGACAACAGGCCCTTCGGGTGGGCCCGACAGGTCCAAGGTCCCGGAACGGACAGTTGTTCCCCCGGTCGGCTCGCGTCCCGACGGGCGAGAGCAGCGCAATTCCATTCGATTCGGTATTGCCCGTGCATTCGCACGTGATCTTCACGAGGGGGCCCTGAGCCAAAACACCGGGGAGAAGAGGACCAGTTACCCCCATTCGGGTGTACTGTCCGCAGCACGTTCGGGGAGACCATCACTTGCCGCCCGTCGCAGGTCGGCTCAATTGAGTTCCCGCCGGTCACGACAGTAACAGGACCCTCATGTTGCCCATGCCGACGCTGATGACACAGGAACCCGACTGGCCCAGCAACAGCCTGCTGGGTCGGCTCCGCGAGAACACCCGACAAGAACTGCTCAGCATCGGAACGGTCGTGCGCTACTCGGCCGACCGTGAGGTGATCGAGCAGGACGCGAAGGACACTCACGTCCTTCTCCTGCTCGACGGCGTGGTCAAGGTGCAGACCACGGACGAGACAGGTGACACCGCACTGCTGGCCATCCGAGTCGCCGGCGACCTCGTCGGCGAGATGGCCGCGCTCGACCAGAAACCACGCTCCGCGACGGTGGTCACCTGCGGCGACGTCACCGCGAAGCTCATCACCAGTGGCGAACTGATGAGCTTCCTGCACCGGCGCAACGACGTCTTCGTGGAATTGATCGGAATGATCAACGACCGGCTGCGCTGGGCCAACCAGCGCCGCCGCGATTTCCTCTCCCACCCGGCGGCCGAGCGGGTCGCCCGAGTCCTCGCCGAACTCGTGCAGACCTACGGACGCGAAGAGGCCGCGGGGTGGACCCTCGGAATCCCGCTCACCAAGGTCGAACTCGCGTCCATCGCGGGAATGAAACCCCGCACCGCCGAGAAGGCGTTCTCCGATCTCCGAAAAGCCGGCGTGGTGGTCAGCCACCTGCGCCGGGACGTGCTCGTGCCCGACCTGGAGGCATTGCGGAAATTCGCCGGATTCTGAGCACGTGTCCGCATTAGTGCGGGCACGTGCCGGTCCTGTTCGGACACAGTGACCCTGCGCGGTCACCGCATCCGCACACCCGAAAGGTCGTGACCATGGGTACTGCCGATCCCCGGCGCAGCCTGTTCGTCTGCTGCGACCTGCGCAGCTACGGCGCAGCAGACGACGGGCTCCAACGGGAACTACAGGAACTGCTGGTGGGCAGTCTGGACCGGGCGGGCGCAGCCGCCGGTCTGGACCGCTCGCGGTGGACTCGTCAGCCCAAGGGCGACGAGGAGTGGGCGGTGCTGCCGTCGACCGAACCGGAACGCCGCGTGGTCGACGACTACGTGCGCGCACTCGACCGTGAATTGTCCGCGGTCAACAAGTGGCGTGTTCCGGCCGGGCGACTCCGCATGCGTCTCGCCCTTCACCACGGTGTGGTCGTGGAAGGCGCGAACGGGTTCCCCGGACAGGACCCGGTGCTGGTCAGCCGATTGTTGAACTGCTCGGCCGCACGGCGGGCGCTGGAGCAGTTCCCGGAGGCCGCACTCGTGGTCGTGCTTTCCGATCACCTCTATTCGTCAATGGTGCGACCGGGGCACACGACGTTGCGACCGGAGGACTTCCGACGGATCGACGTCGTCGAGAAGACGTTCACCGGACAGGGATGGCTGTGGATTCCGAACGGAGACGCGCACGCATTGATCCTCGAAGAGCGGGATTCCGACCAAGGTCGGGTTCCGGCCGGCCAACACGCGACGGCTACGGGTGGGTCGACCGTGTTCATGGCGGGACGGGACGTGGCGCAGCACGCCGAGGTGATCCAGAACTTCTCCGGCAACGACCAGCGCGGCTCGCACTTCGGAACGCGCCGTGGCTGACGCCGAGGAGTCCCTGGCACGCGCCGTGACCGAGGCCCTGGCCCGGTCGGCGGGCAGCGGCCTGTGGGACGACCTGCGTGCGGGCGTCTCGCGAGCGTTGTCACCGGCCCGGCCGGAGGCGCTGGCGCGACGACTGGACGCGGACCGCCACCGGTTCGGGTCGACCGCCGCACGATGGCAAGGGTCGATCGAGGCGTTGCTGTGGGAGCACCCGGAGGCGGCCGGTGCCCTGCGCGCGTTGATCGGGTCGCCCCGCCCGCCGGAACCCGGGAGGTCGGTGACGCAGAACGCGACGGCGTCCGACCACTCCCGCGTCTACCAGGCGGGACGCGACATCATCGGACGCTGACCGGTCGGGACGACGGGGCCTTCGGCGGGAGGACCCCGCCGTCCCCGGCCGGTCAGGCGTTCCGACGTGCCAGCACGTAGGCCTGCGGTGCCTTCTCCGGGGCGACCGCCGCGCGCTCCACGGTCGAGACCACGGTGAACCCGGCGTCCACGAGCTGCCCGGCCACGACGTCCGGTCGCAGGCGGTGCACGTCCAGCGCGATCTCGTGGCCGTAGCCCTGCTCCAGGCGACGCGAGATGTCGCCGACCTGGAAGGCGAGCTGCAACAGCCCACCCGGTGCCAGCACACGGTGGAACCCGGCGAACACGGTCGCGTGCAGCTCGCGCGGCACGTGGATCACCGAGTACCAGGCGACCACGCCGCCGAGCGCGCCGTCGGGCTCGTCCAGCTCCAGCAGCGACCCGACGGCGAACTCCAACGCCGGGAACTCCCGGCGTGCCACGCCGACCATCGCCGGCGACAGGTCGACACCGTGCACGTCCACACCGAGCCCCGCGAGGTGACCGCTGATCCGCCCGGGTCCGCACCCCGCGTCCACGACCTTGCCCGACACCAGTTCCGCGAAGAGACCCAACACGGCCCGGTCGTGGGGGTTGCGCGCGAGTTCGTCGCGCAGCATGGCGGCGTAGTCCTCGGCGACGGTGTCGTAGGCGGTGCGGGCCAGCGTGAGGTATTCGGGTTCGGTCACCCGGCCGAACCTAGTCCCAGCCGTCGGAGCGCCGGGTCTGCTTGGTCCGGGCTCGACGCTTCTTCTCGGCGATGCGCCGTTCCTGCGAACCCTTGGTGGGCTTCGTCGCCCGCCGCACGGGCGCCGGCGCCGCAGCCGCGTCACGCAACAACCGCGCGAGCCGCTCCCGCGCCGCACCCCTGTTCTGCAACTGGGCACGGTGCTCGCTCGCGGCAACCGTCAAGACACCGTCGACCAGGCGTCCGGACAACCGGCCCAGCATCCGCGCCCGCAACCACTCCGGCACCGACGGCGACCGCGCGAGGTCGAAGGACAACTCGACCCGGCTGTCGGTCGTGTTGACACCCTGCCCACCGGGACCCGACGACCGCGAGAAGCGTTCGCTCAACTCGGCCGCCGGCACCACCAGCGTCCGCGTCACGGTCAGGTCCTCGTTCACGTGACCAGGCTAGAAGGTCAGGCCGGGAACTGTCGCGACCTTAACGATCCGGCGGACGGCAAGCGGCAACGCCGCCCACCTCGTCGAGGCCGGCCCACCGCGACAAAACCGTCCACAGTGGACATTCCATGCCCCGAACCCCGACAGCGGACACCCGAACACGACTCACGATGCCCGAGTGCACATTTCACGGTGCCTGAACGCACAACTCGCAGTGTCCGAACGCATAACTCGCGATCAGAAGCGGGGGTGGTCGCCGACCAGAGCCGTAGGAGCGTCGGACTTCGTGACCTCGCCCAGCACCCAGGCGGGGACGTGGCGGGCGGTCAGCACGGCCAGCGAGCGGTCGACGTCCTCCGGCGACACGACGGCCACCATGCCGATGCCCATGTTGAACGCCTTCTCCATCTCGTCCCGCTCGACCCGGCCGCGCTGCGCGATCAACGCGAACACCGGCGCCGGGGTCCACGAGCCACGATCAAGCCGGGCGCTGTGGCCGGCGGGCAGCACCCGGGCCAGGTTGGCCGCCAACCCGCCACCGGTGACGTGCGCGAACGTCCGCACCTCAGCCTCGGCGGCCAAGGCGAGGCAGTCCTTGGCGTAGATGCGGGTCGGTTCGAGCAGTTCCTCGCCGAGTGTGCGGCCGAACTCCTCGACGTGGCCCTCCAACGGCATCCGGGCGATCTCCAGCAGCACGTGCCGGGCCAGCGAGTAGCCGTTCGAGTGCAGCCCGGACGACCCCATCGCGATCACCACGTCGCCGTGCCGCACCCGCTCCGGGCCGAGCATGGCGGACGCCTCGACCACCCCGACCCCGGTACCGGACACGTCGTAGTGGCTGTCGCCCATGAGCCCGGGGTGCTCGGCGGTCTCGCCGCCCAGCAGCGCACAGCCCGCGAGCACGCACCCCTCGGCGATGCCCTTCACGATCGCCGCCACGCGGTCCGGCACGACCTTGCCCACGGCGATGTAGTCCTGGAGGAACAACGGCTCGGCACCGCACACCACCAGGTCGTCCACGATCATGGCGACCAGGTCGATGCCGATCGTGTCGTGCTTGTCCAACGCCTGCGCGACCGCGATCTTCGTGCCGACACCGTCGGTCGACGACGCGAGCACGGGCTCCTTCCACCGGTCCAGCCGCAGCTTGAACAGGCCGGCGAACCCGCCGATGCCACCGAGCACCTCGGGCCGGCTCGCCTTCGCCGCCCACGGCTTGAACTGCTCCACCGCCTCCTCGCCGGCTTCGATGCTCACTCCGGCGGCGGCGTAGGTGGCCTTGGCGCTGTCGGTCACGTCAACTTGCTCCATCTTCAGGGGCGTCGCAGTGCGTCTTCGGCACCGTACCCGTTGGACAGGACCGGGGCCGCCGAGCCCGAGATGCCCCGGACGCCCTCGAGCAGGTGCTTGCCGATCAGCTCGTCCTCGGGCAGCGGGATCGGGTACTCGCCGTCGAAGCAGGCGCAGCACAGCCGCGTCTTGGGCTGCTCGCTGGCCGCGACGAGTTCCTCCAGCGACACGTAGGCGAGCGAGTCCGCGCCCACGGAACGCCGGATGCCGTCGGTGTCGAGGCCGTTGGCGATCAGCTCGGCCCGGGACGCGAAGTCGATGCCGTAGAAGCACGGCCACTTGACGGGCGGCGACGCGATCCGCACGTGCACCTCGACCGCACCCGCTTCGCGCAGCATGCGCACGAGGGCGCGCTGCGTGTTGCCGCGCACGATCGAGTCGTCCACGACCACGAGCCGCTTGCCCCGGATCACGTCGCGCAACGGGTTGAGCTTGAGCCGGATGCCCAGCTGGCGGATGGTCTGCGACGGCTGGATGAACGTGCGGCCCACGTAGGCGTTCTTGACCAGGCCGGACCCGTACGGGATGCCGGAGGCCTGGGCGTAGCCGATCGCGGCGGGCGTGCCGGACTCGGGCACCGGGATGACCAGGTCGGCCTCGACCGGCGCCTCGACGGCGAGCCGGCGACCGATCTCCACGCGCGTGGCGTGCACGCTGCGGCCCGCGATCGTGGTGTCGGGACGGGCCAGGTAGACGTACTCGAAGATGCAGCCCTTGGGCTCGGGCACGGCGAACCGGGACGAGCGCAGGCCGTTCTCGTCGATCGCGATCAGCTCGCCGGGCTCGACCTCGCGCACGAACGACGCGCCGACGATGTCCAGCGCGGCCGTCTCGCTGGCCACCACCCAGCCGCGTTCGAGCCGGCCGAGGACGAGTGGGCGCACACCCTGCGGGTCGCGCGCGGCGTACAGCGTGTTCTCGTCGGAGAACGTGAGGCAGAACGCACCGCGCAGCGTCGGCAACAGCTCCATCGCGGCCTGTTCGATGCCGATGTCGGCCGCGTTCACGGCCAGCAGCGCGCACACCAGGTCCGAGTCCGTGGTCGCGCCGTGGCCGGTGTCGACGCCCGCCGCGCGGGCGCGGGTCAGCAGGTCGGCGGTGTTGACCAGGTTGCCGTTGTGCCCGAGCGACAGGCCGCTGCCGGCGGCCGTGGTGCGGAACGTCGGCTGGGCGTTCTCCCACGTCGTCGAGCCGGTCGTGGAGTAGCGGCAGTGGCCGATGGCGACGTGGCCGCGCAGGGACTGGAGCACCTGCTCGTCGAACACCTGGCTGACCAGGCCGAGGTCCTTGAACACCACCACCTGGCGGCCGTCGCCGACCGAGATGCCCGCCGCCTCCTGGCCGCGGTGCTGGAGCGCGTACAGGCCGTAGTAGGTCAGTTTGGCGACTTCCTCGCCCGGTGCCCACACGCCGAAGACGCCGCACTCCTCGCGGGGTTCGCGTTCTTCGGTGTCCGTGCGGCCGGCTGCTGACAGGTCGGTGACCACCGCGAAGGCTCCCTAGCGACGACGTCGGGCTGCACCTGCGAGTGTAAGGCGAACGGAGGGCCGTTCACCCCCATCGGCACCCCTGCGACGTGACGAAACGCACCCGGTCAGTCCAATCGGAGGGCACGCAGCACGTCCGGATCGCCGCTCGCCTTGAGCGGCAACCGGCCCCACAGGCCGTAGTGCACCAGTTGCGCCTCGCCCACCACCTCGGCGTCGGCCTCCTCGCCCGGCCAGGCCGCGCGCACGTCCGGCACCTGGCCGGGGGTGAGCGTCACCACCCACGACTCGGGCACGTCGGTGAGCCTGATCAAGGCTTTTCCCGACACGGACAGCGGCACGTCGGTGTCGTACTTCGCGGCCAGCAACGTGGTCAGCGACTCGTCGATGCCGTCGACGGCGAAGTCCGCGTCGCCGACGACGAGTTTGCGCAACGCCGCCTGCGCGTCCCAGCGACGCAGGTCCACCTCGTGCGCGATCCGGCGGTGCCATACCCACGCGAGGTCGGGCGCGGCGGGCGAGAACGTCCACGCGGTGCGGTTGCCGGGCACGACGGGCAGGATCTCGGCCGCCTTGGCGAGCTGCTCGTCGAGGTAGGCCAGCGGCGCGACGTGCTCGGGCGGTGCGGGCAGCCGAAGTCGCACGGTGCCGCCGGTGCGCAGGTATTCCAGCGACGTCTCCAGGAACCGGCCGACGTGCAGGACCAGTTCGACGAACGTCCAGCCCGGACAACTGGGCACCCTGTCCTGCGGGTTCGCCTCGCCGACGGCCGCGCGGAACAGCGCGGCCTGCGCGGTGAAGGCGTCCGTCCACCGCTGGGTGGTCCATCCTCCAGGCACGGTTTTCCTCCCGAGTGGCAAGCCGTAGTCGGATCATGGTGACGCAATGCGCGGTGGAACCGCCGCGCCGGTGCCCGCGTCGGAGCGGTCAGGCGGCGGACGGAGGGTGGACGACTGTGTTCGGGGTGCAGCCAGAGACGTTGCGCGGGGCGTCGAAGGAGTTCCACGACGGCGCGGACGCGACCGGCGACGGTGCGGATCTGATCTCCATGCTCAGGCTTGACGCGGGTGCGCTCGGCGAGGTTCCCGCCGCCGCCGAGTTCGTCGACGCGCTGGCCCGCTGGACCGGCGAGCAGTCCGACGACCTGCGCCGGGGTTCGGCCTGGTACCGGGACGCGGGCGACGGCCTGGCCGAGAACGCCGACGCGTACCAGCGTGCCGAGGACTCGTCGACGCAGTCCTTCCGCTCCTTCGAAGGCGGTGTCGCGTGAACGACCCCGAGGTGCTGTACGGGCAGCTCGCGTCCGGCGACGCGGGCCGCGTGGCCGCCGCGGCGGACCCGATCTCCGGTGCGATGAGCGCGGTGAGCCGCGCCGAGACGTCGGTGTCGTCCGGCGGGCGGACCGCGACGTCGGCGTGGACCGGCGAATCGGCCACGAAGTTCGGCGCGCGGGCGGAACTGTCCTCGCGGGCGGCCGTGGTGGCGGGCGAACGCCTCGGCGTGGGCGTGGACGTGGTGCAGGCGGCGTCGCGCGCCTACGCGCAGATGCGCGGCAGCGCGGACTCGATCATCGCCGTGTGGCGCGGCCGGCCGCCGACGCTGGACGCGGCGCAGACCATGGACCTGGCCGGCCGGGTCAACGAGGCGTTGAACAACGTCAAGTCCGGCTACGAGGGCGTGTTGCGCTCGTACGCGTCGGCGCTGTCGTCCGTGCGGCCGGGTTTCGAGGAGACCGCGGGCAAGGACGCCGGCTGGGCCACGTCCGTGCAGGCCATGCGCACGTCGACGACCGTGCCCGCGCCGGGCACGGACCCGAAGCAGGTCGCCGAGTGGTGGAAGTCGCTGACCCAGGACCAGCGGGACGAGCTGCTGCGCACCAAGTTCCAGGAACTGGGGCAGTTGCGCGGACTCCCGTCCGACGTGCTGGACAAGGCCAACCGCGCCCGGATCGACGACGACCTCCAGCGCTTCGGCGCCCAGCGCGACCTTCTCGACGCGCAGATGGCGGACCGCGCCCGCGAACTGGGCCTCGACCCGGACACGTCCGACGGTCAGACGAAGCTCATGAACGACCCGCAGTACGCGTCTTTGATGGAGCAGCGGCAGGAAGCCGCCACCAAGGCCGACAACGCCGCTGCCGTGCAGGACAGCATCAAAAAGGCTGAGGACATCGCGACGGAACGAGGCTGGTTCAACGCCGAGGGCCGTGCGGATGTGCGGGTCATGGCATGGGACCCGTACGGACCACGCGGCGATGGCGCGACCGCGATCGCCTACGGAAATCCGGACACCGCGAAGAACCTCGCGGTCTGTGTCCCTGGAACTGGATCCACACTCGGTGATTTCGGTGTGGACCAGGCAGCGAACCTGCGCCAGGCAATGGGCGCGGAGGGCAACGCCACCATCCAATGGTTGGGCTATGACGCACCGGGATGGGCTTTGGGCGAGGTAGACAATCCGGCCCAAGCCCGGGAGGGCGGCGCGAATCTGGTCGCCGACGTCGCGGGCTACCGCGCGGCGGGCGCTCCAGGCCAGCACCTGACCGTGATCGGGCACTCCTACGGCTCGACCACGGTCGGCTACGCGGGCATGAACGGTCTTGCGGCAGACGACATCGCATTCGTCGGCTCACCAGGTGTCGGGGCTTCGAACGTCGACCAGCTCTCCGTCGGTCCTGGCCACGTCTACGTCGGCGCCACCGAGCACGACCCCGTCGTGCAGGGCACCAGCTCCTCCTGGTTCACCGAGGATGGCTCGTCCACCGGACCGTACGACCCCAAGTTCGGCGCACGGACGTTCGGCACACCGGAAGACGCCTCATTGCTCGGGGCACACTCCCAGTACTACCGCGAGGGTTCGGAGTCCGTGCAGAACCTGGCTCGGATCGCGACCGGTGACGGCGCTTCGGTGACCGAGCAGAAGTGGTACGACTCCCCCCTCGGACCGTCGGGTCCGTTCTCGGACGTTCCGGGCGTCGGACCGGTGGTCGACGTGGTGACCGGAACGGTCGCCGGTGCGGCGGACCTGGTGGGCGATGCGGCGACCGGTGTCTACGACGCGGGCCGGAACGCTTGGAACGGCAACTGGTCCGAAGCCGGCACGGGTCTGGTGAACACCGGACGCGAACTGCTCAACGATGCGGGCGACATCGTGGTCGGCGGTGTGGGCGACGTGGTCGAGTTCGGCCGCGACGTCGTCGAAGGCGCCGGCAGCCTGTGGGACAAGACCGTCGGGTCCTGGTTCTAGACCGTCGAAGGCGGGGCTCGTCAGGTGGCGGGCCCCTCCCCTCAGGGCCTACGGCACTGATCAAGCTTGACCTGGACGCCCTGCTGGTCGAAGCCACTCTTGTCGTGCTGGCTCACGTGACAGATCACGACATCGCCTACCTGGACGCCTTCCGGCAAGTCCGAGATGTCGACCGCCTTCTTGCTCACCGGTTCCAAGGTCGACTTGGGCTCGGCCTCGTCGATCTCCAAATTGGCGTACGGAGCCTGCACCTGCACCGAACTCGTGAACCCGGGATTCAGCTTGGTGACCTTGAACCGGACGTCGCCCTCCCACTCGCTGGAGCAGCCCACCAGCAGGAAAACCAAGGCCACCAAGGGAAGCAGTCGCAGCAGCTTCATGATCAGAACCTCACCACGGGAAGGTAGGTCGACAGGTCGGCGCGGCTGCCCGACGCGGTGACCCGGAAGTCGTCCAACGCCGCGGCCCAGTCCAGGCGGCCGGTCGCGAGTTCGAGCCAGGTGCGGGGATCCGTCTCGATCACGTTGGGCGGGGTGCCGCGGGTGTGGCGTGGGCCGGGCACGCATTGCACGGCCGCGAAGGGCGGCACGCGGACCTCCACGCTGCGGCCCGGTGCGCTTTGCTCCAGGGTGCGCAGGCTCAGGCGCACGGCGGCGGCGAGAACTTTGCGGTCGGGTTTCTCCGCCTCGCCGGTGAGCCAGGGGAGGACGAGCGCGACGGCGTCGCGCATCTCCTGCGGGTCGACCGCGGGCATCACTGCTGCTTGGCGGCGGTGACGGCCTCGCCGAGCAGTTGCTCGACCTGGTGGGTCAGCCGGCGCGTGTCGGTCGGGGTGAACGTGCTCCACGGCGTACCGCCCGTGGTGCGGCGCTGTTGCAGGAACCGGCCTTCCTCGGTGTCGAAGAACGCGACCACGCGGTCCGGGCGGCAGCGCTTGTTGTAGCGGTCGCGCGCGGCGGCACCGAAGTTCCCGGTGTGCACCAGGCCGGTGAACATCTTGACCACGGCCTCGGCGTCCTCCTGCCGCAGGCCGTGCGAGCGCAGGGCCTGTTCGAGCTGACGCGGGGAACCGTCCGTGCCCTGGACGGCGGCTTCGAGGTCGGCGCTGGGCATGGTCACCGAGTGGCCGGTGCCCGCCGGGTGCTGCGGGAGCATGCCGACGACCCCGCTCGCCAGGCCCGTGCCCGACACGGCCCGGAACGTCAGGCCGCTCTCGGTGAGGGTGGCGATGGCGCCGTCGTCGCCGTTGGCGACCGCGAGCACGCGGAGGCTCTTGCCCAGCCAGAGCCGACCGTCGACCTCGCGTTCGGGTCGGACGAACAGGCGCAGGAGGTGGTCGAGTCCCGGTTCGAGGCCGCGCGGGTTGCCCAGGCCCCGGCTGTCGACGGCGTGCCAGACGCGGCGTTCGAGTTCGGCGCGTTCGGCGTGGGTCTTGCCCGGCGACGGCACCTTGATCACCAACGGCATGGGGCCGAGGCCGAGCCGTTCCCAGAGGACGTCGAACTCCTCGGCCGACAGCGAGATCGGCGCCCGCTCGGCCGGTCCCCCGAAAATCGTCACCGCAACGCTCCCACTCGCGGACGGGTCCGCGGGCGCGACGTGCGCCCGCGGACCGTCGTCTCGGACCTGCTACTGCTGTTCGCCGATGACCGGCGGCGCGACGAGCCGGTCGTCGCCGAACACGTCGGTCGTCTCGACCAGGTAGTCGGCGGACTTGTGCTCGATGTCCTCGTCGCCGTTGCCACCGTGACCGCCACCGGCCATGCCACCGGCGCCCGCGGCACCGCCACGACCACCGGACGCGCCACCGGGGCCACCGGCACCGGGGGCGTTCATCCCGAACGCGCCCGCGCCGGCCATGCCGCCGCGGCCGAGCTGCTGACCGGGACCGCCCTGGCCGGCGAACCCGCCCGGACCACCGGGGAAGCCGCCGGGTCCGCCGCGCAGACCGCCCTGCCCGTTGGGGCCGAACGGGTTCGGCCCGCCGCCCGGGCCCATGGGCCGCAGCGAGGGCTGGAGCGGACGCGGACCGCCGGGCGTCGGCGCCGGTCCGGGCTTGAGCCCGGGACCGCCGACGGGCGGCGGCTTGGGGCCGGTGCCCGGAGGCGGCGTCGGGTTGGGGCCCGGGGTCGGCGGCTGCCACACGGGCGGCGGCGTCGGCGTCGGGTTCGGACCGCCGACGGGCGGCGGAAGCGGCGTGACGGGCGGACCGGGCGTCGGCGCGGGCGGCGCCCACACCGGGTTGGTCACGCCACCGCCGTTGCCCGGCGGGGTGTAGACCGGGGAGACCGTCGGACCGGTCGGCGGCGGTGCCCACGAGGTGTTCGTGGTGCCCGAGTTGTCGGTCGGCGCGGACCAGGTCTTGGGCGTGTTGTAGTTCGCGCTGGAGCTGTTGTACTCGCCGGCCGTCGCGGGCGGCGGGGTGTCGATGACGACCTTCGGCGGCGGGACGAACTCGCCCAGCGTGCCGGAGTTCCACTCGCTGCTGGACTGGTAGGTGTTCATCACCTGGACGGCCTTGGCCTCGGCGTTGTCCTGCGCCGCTTCCTGCCGTTCGTGGTCCTGCTGCTGCTGGACGACGTGCGCGATGCCCGACGGACCGCCGAGGAAGCCGAGGATCTTGTCCCCGGTGGACGGTGCCGCGGTCGTGACCGGGACCGGCTCGGGCATCTCCTTGCGCGCGTCCGCGATGTAGTCGCCTTGGAGCTGCGCGGAAGTCTTCATGACGTCGGAGCCCTGCTTGGCGTCGGCGGCCCACTGCGCGAGCGGCGACAGGGCTGCGGTCGCGGCGTCGGCCGTCGAGCCTTCCCACGTCGCGCCGAGCTTGTCGAGCCCGATCTTGATCGACTCGTCGATGTCGGCCAGGGTCTCGGACAGGGCCTTCCAGCCGTCCTCGATCGGACGGGACGCCGCGACCCCCGGACCGGCGTTGATCATCGTGTGCAGCTCGGGGTGTGTGTAGCCGCGCCAGCGGTGGTCACCCATGGTGTTTCGCCCCCCTCGGGTGCGTGATCAGGAGGTTCAGCCGTTGTTGACGCGGCCCCAGGCCGCGGTGTTGTCGCCCTCGACGGCGCGGTAGTCCGCTTCGATGGCGGTGAGTTGGTCGACCACGCCCTGAAGCTGATTGCGGTAGGCGACGATCGCGGAGAAGGCCGCGGAGTCGCCGGCACCGAAGGTGTTCTCGTTGAACTTGTCCGCGGTTTCCTTGCTGACCGGGTCACCTGCCCAGTTCCGCGCCTGGATGCCTTGGAGCGCGCCGTTGAGCGTGTTCTCGAGTCGGCCAAGAGCCTCGGCGAACACCTTGCGCGCCTCGGGGATCGCCGAAGGATCGACGCTCAGCTTCTGCTGACTCCCGCTGTACTCGGGGATCGGGGCCTGCGTGGACCCTCCACCACCGTCCGCGATGAACACGGCACCCCTCCAAGAGCTGATCAAGTGTGTGTGCGATCGGAATTACTCTAGCTCTGATGGGGTCGTCGGGTGAGCGGTTCCCACTGCAAATGAGTAGTTACCCGCACACGGATCGCTTCCGACTACTTCGCTACCAGAGTCGCGACCACTTCGGTGACGGTCTTCAAGGTCGGCTCGCACACGGCGTCGCCCTTCAACGCGCCGAACGCCATCACGTCGGACGAGACCACTTGACCGTCGGACACGTCGACGACGACCGCGCAGGAATCGCCCAGCGGCATGGAACTCGCCATCTTCAACGCGGGGAATCCGGCGATCTCAATTGGTTCCGGTGTCTTCGCCCCACCGCTGTAGTACTCGACACCCCGGTCCGGGTAGACGGTCATGCCGGTGAGGTACTTGTGGTCCTCACGACTCACCGTGCACTCCTGGTATCCCTCATCGTCGGTCTGTTTGGTCGGCGTGCCACCAAGACCCAACTTCGCGCGCTGGGCGTCGGTCAGCAGGGTGCACGGGTCGACGTCCTTGATGTTGATCGTCTTGGGCCGCTTCTTCGGCGTCGCGGACGTCGAGGGCTTGGCCGAACCCGACGGCTGCGACGACCCGCTCGCGGTGGTCGTCGGCGCGCTGCCGGCGGACGGCGTGCCCGGAGTGGACTCGGCGCACGCGGTGAGCACGAGTGCGGCGGCGAGGAACGGCAGGGCACGACGCATGCGGCCAACGTAACCGGTCCACGTCGGCGCCGGCGGCGGTTCGGGCCGGCTCACTTCATGAGCGTGGCCACGACCTCGGTGGCCGCGTTCCGGGCGAGTTCGCACAACTGGTCGGGCTTCAGGTTCTGCCCCAGGCTCGACGCCAGCACGTCGACCATCTGCCCGTCCGAGACGTCGATCGCCGCGTAGCAGTGGAACGGGTTCTTCGCGTTGGTCGCGTAGACCCCGGGGAATCCGCCGATCTCCGCGGCAGTGGGTTCGACGTCGAAGCTGCCGTCGAAGTACCAGTTCAAGCCCACTGTCGTCACCGTGACGATCTGCACCGAGTACTTGAAGTCCCGCCGTCCGACGTCGCAGGCAGGCGACCGGTAGAGGTCGTTCCGCGTAGCTTTGGGCTCCGCGTCCAACCCCAACTGTTGCCGCGCGGACGCGGCAAGCAGGGTGCACGGGTCGACGTCCTTGATGTTGATCGTCTTGGGCCGCTTCTTCGGCGTCGCGGACGTCGAGGGCTTGGCCGAACCCGACGGCTGCGACGACCCGCTCGCGGTGGTCGTCGGCGCGCTGCCGGCGGACGGCGTGCCCGGAGTGGACTCGGCGCACGCGGTGAGCACGAGTGCGGCGGCGAGGAACGGCAGGGCACGACGCATGCGGCCAACGTAACCGATCGTCGCGCGCCCGCGGGGCGGAAAGGGGCAATCACCCGGTCGCTGCCCTGTGCCCCGCCGTCGGCAGCGGGAGGTTCGGCGGTGGGATGCCTCCGAGGAAGGAGTCGTGTCCATGCGGACACGGGTTGTCACGGTGGCGCAGTCCGGGCCGAAGCGGGGCGTGGGACGACGGTCCCCGACTGGCACGTGTTCGACTTCGTCCTGGGGGGCGCGGACCGTGCTGCGACTCCACGGCGGGGTGCGCGGCCACCCGATCATGCCCGGACGGCCGTCCACTTCGGACAGTTTGATCCGGCGGGCACGACTGGCGAACTATGCGACCACACACGCGCGCAGACGACACAGTCTTGCTCGACTAACGCCGCAGCAGCTCGTCGATCTCGTGCGGCTTCATGGGCTTGGCGAAGAACCAGCCCTGCCCGGTGTCGCAGCCGAGCCGGTGCAGGCGTTTGGCCTGCGCCGGCGTTTCCACGCCCTCGGCCGTCACACCCAGCTCCAGGGCGTGTGCCAGGCGCACGAGCGTCGACACGATCGCCATGTCGACCGCGTCCTCCTCGTCCTCGGCGCGCAGCCCCTCCATGAACGAGCCCGCGATCTTCAGTTCGTGCACGGGCAGGTGCTTGAGGTAGGCCAGGTTCGAGTAGCCGGTGCCGAAGTCGTCGATGGCGATCCGCACGCCCATGTCCGACAGCACGCGCAGGGCCTCCAGCGGTTCGTCCGCCGTGCCCATGATGGCGCTCTCGGTCAGTTCGAGCTGGAGCTGGTTGGGCGGCAGCACGCACTCGTCGAGGATGCGCTTCACGTCCCGGACCAGCTCCGGGTCGCGGGACTGCCGCACGGCCAGGTTCACCGACACGAACGGCGCGGCCTCGCCGAACTCCTCACGCCACCGCTTCGCCTGCTCGCACGCCCGGCGCAGCACCCACCGGCCCAACGGCACGATCAGGCCGGTCTCCTCGGCCAGTTCGATGAACCGGTCCGGCGCGAGCCGCCCGAACTCGGGGTGCTGCCAGCGGACCAGGGCCTCCACGCCCACGACCACGCTGTCCTCCAGCCGGACCAGTGGCTGGTAGTCCACGTAGAACTCGTCGCGTTCCAACGCCGCCGGCATGGTCGCGGACAGGGTGAACCGGGCGACCTCGCGGGCGTTGCGCTCCGGGTCGTACAGCGCCCACCGGGACTTGCCGTCGGCTTTGGCCCAGTACAGCGTGATGTCCGCGTCGCGCATCAGGTCCGCGGCCGTGGTGCCGGGCAGTTCGCGCTCGACGATGCCGATGGACGCGGACACGGTCAGCTCGTGCCCGGCGATGCGGATCGGGGACTCCAGCTCGCGCAGCACGCGGTCGGCGACGTCCACGATGTCGCGCGTGTCACGGGACCCCTCGACCAGGATCACGAACTCGTCGCCGCCCATGCGCGCCACGAGCTTGCCCGGCCCGGACACCGAGTGGTCCAGACGCCGGCCGACCTCGACGAGGAGCTGGTCTCCGACGTCGTGCCCGAGGCTGTCGTTGATCACCTTGAACCCGTCGAGGTCCAGGTAGCACAGGCCCGCGCGGGCGCTCTCGCCGTTGTGGAACACGCGGCTGAGCCGTTCGAGGAACAGCGCGCGGTTGGGCAGGCCGGTCAACGGGTCGTGCAACGCCTGGTAGCGCAGGCGGTTCTGGAGCAGGTGGCGTTCGGTGACGTCCTCGATCATCGCCACCTGGTACTGGGGTTCGCCGTGGTCGTCGCGCACGAGCGACAGCGTCAGGTGCGTCCACACCTGCTCGCCGTCGGCGCGGCGGAAGCGCTTCTCGGCCCGGTAGTGGTCGAGTTCGCCCGCGGTGAGCTGGTCGTAGAGCCGCCAGACCGCGGTGCCGTCCTCCGGGTGCATGAGGTCGCGGATGTTGTACTGCCGCATCTCCTCGACGCCGAAGCCCAGCATCTCCTGCAACGCCTGGTTGACGTCCAGGATGCGGCCCTCGATGTCGGCGATGCCGATGCCGATGGCCGCGTCGGTGAACATGGCGCGAAACCGCGCCTCGGACGCCCTCAGCGCGGCCTCGGCCTGGTCGCGGGCGTCGAGCACGGCCGCGCGGATGGCCTCCTGCTCGGCCAGGGTCCGTTCGCGCAGGGCCCGCGCGTACCCGGCGGACAGCGCGCCCTGCAACGCGGCCAGCCGCGATCGCATCAGTTCGTCCTGCGGTATGCCCAATTCGGACAGCAGGTCGTCGCCGAGGAGCTGGACCGTGCGGCCGAGCGTGTCGGTGCCGGTGAAGTGCGCCTCGACCAGGCGGGCGCCGATCTCGTAACCCGGTGCGGTGCGGAACGGCGACGCGTGCAACGCGTGCACGAGCACCTCGGTCAACGACCTCAGGTGCTCGGCGACCTCGGTCCGGGTCATCGGCACGTAGCTGCTGCCGATGACCGCGGTGGCCCAGGTCCGCGCGAACGACTCCGCCCCGGCGAGAACCGCGGGGTCGAGGTTCGATCGGCCTGGCCCAACCACCCGATGGTCAACCTGTTCCGTCATGTCCGCCGGCCTGCCACCACGAACCCAGAGGATACGGGCGCCCGCCGGGTGGAGTCGAACATCAGCGCTTCCGTCCCACCACGCCGAAGCTCATGAACCTGTGCGCGCCCTCGTCGACGTCGTCCGGCGAGTCGGGTCGCCACAGGGGAAGCCGGGCGACGCCGGGCTCCACGAGGTCTAGCCCGGTCATCAGCGCCTCGACCTCCTGCCGGGGCCGGTAGGTCATCTCGCTGACGCCCCGGTTGTAGGTGTTGCGCGCCTCGTTCCACGCCGGGTTCCACTCGCCCGGTTCGTAGCCGGCGTGCGAGAGCGCCAAGTAGCTGCCGTCCGGCAGGGCGTCCCGGTACGACGCGACGATGCCGCGCGGGTCCTCCTCGTCGGACACGAAGTGCAGCAGCGCGACCATCAGCAGGCCGATCGGGCGGTCGAAGTCGAGCAGGTCGAGGACCTCGGGCGACTTGAGCACCGTTGCCGCGTCGCGCACGTCGGTCTGGAGCACGTTCACCAGCGGGTTCCCGGTCAGGATGGCCCGGCTGTGCGCGACGGCGACCGGGTCGATGTCCACGTAGACGACGCGGGCGCCGGGGTCGACGGCCTGCGCGATCTCGTGCACGTTGCCGACGGTCGGGATGCCGGACCCGAGGTCGAGGAACTGCCGGATGCCCTGGTCGAGCAGGAAGCGCACGGCACGGCGCAGGAACGCGCGGTGGTTGAGGATGACCGATTTCAGGACCGGTACGTCGGCGAGCACCTTGTCCGCCACCATGCGGTCCACGGCGAAGTTGTGCGCGCCGCCGAGCCAGTAGTCGTAGACCCGCGCGATGCTCGGGCGTCCCAGGTCGATGTCTCCGGGCGCCCACGCGGGGCGCTCAACGCCGTCCACTCGTCACTCCCTTGCTCGGTCGACCGGTACATCATGGGCCAATCCGGTGAGTTGGCACACCGTCCCTTTGCTCTCGGCGCCGATTTGGTCACCGTGCGCCTCGTCACCGGCGAGAATTCCCGTCTTGTGGGTCAACTCTGGATCGCCGGCTGCGTCGTGATCGTGACAGCCGTCGTGCTCGCCTCCCTGTCGCTGCGTCGGCGCGGCAGCATGCTCCCCGCCACGCTACTCGGCTCGATCGGCCTGTTCCTGCTGGTCACGGGCTGGCTGTTCGCCGTGGACCCGAACGCGCCGAAGAACGAGGCGATCAAGACCGGTGGCCTGGCCGGCGGCGCGGTCGTCGCGCTGTACGCGTTGTGGCTCAACGACCGGCGCAGACGCACCGACGAGGAACGCCAGGCGATCGAGACGCGCCGGCACGAGTTGGAGAACGCGCGGGCCGAGCACGACCGGTCCCGCGTGGCCGACGAACGGTTCGCGCGCGCCATCGAACTGCTCGGGCACGAGACCGAGCAGGTGCGGTCGGGGGCGTTGCACGCGCTGGCCGGCCTGGCACGCAACCGCGACGAGTACCGGCAGACCGTGCTGGACGTCCTGTGCGCCTACCTGCGGCGGCCGTTCCGGCGCGGCAAGTCCGACGACCCCGAGCTGCAGGTGCGGCACACCGCGCAACTCCTGATCAACAACCTGCTCCCGGGCCTGCGGGACGCCGACGCGCAGCACCACGTCCTCAATCTCACCGGTGCCTACCTGGAGTACTTCGACATCTCGGAACGGCAGGTCGGCACACTGCTGGTGCGCGGCGCGACGTTCTCGCACTCCACGTCGTTCCGCGGGCTCGTGGTGCACGGCGACGCGTACTTCACCGAGTCGAAGTGCAAGGGTCGGCTGCGGCTGGACAACGCGGTCTTCCACGGGAAAGCGTGGTTCAGCAAGGTCGACGCGTCCGAGGGCGAGGTCGTCCTGACCGGCGCCCGCTTCCTGGGCGAGACCAAGTTCGCCGGTTCGACCGGCCTGGGGAGGGACTGACGTGCGCAAGCGCGGACTGCTGCTCAGCGGCATCGCGGCGATCCTGGTGACGGTGGCGACGATCGTCGTGCTGCTGCTGGTCGACCCGAGGACCGGGTTGGGCGAGGCGATCAAGACCGGCGGGCTCGCGGGCGGGTCGATCGTGGCGCTGTACGCGTTGTGGCTCAACGACCGGCGCAGACGCACCGAGGAGGCCCGGCACGACCTGGAGAGCGTGAAGATCGCCGACGAGCGGTTCGCCCGCGCGGTCGAGATGCTCGGGCACGACGCCGACCAGGTGCGTGTGGGCGCGATGCACGCGTTGGCGAACCTGGCACGCACTACGCCGCGCTACAAGCAGACCGTGCTGGACGTGCTGTGCGCATATCTGCGGAGACCGTTCACGCACGAGGCGTTCACGACGACGCCGGCCGACCCCGACCAGTCCGGGGTCGAGCAGGGCGACCAGGACCGCGAACGCACCGTCCGGCTGACCGCGCAACGCCTGATCACCGACCTGCTGCCGTGGGGGATGGACACCGATCCGGTGCTCTACCACCTGGACCTGACCGGCGCGAACCTGGAGTACCTGCGGTTGGAGGGTCGTCGGGTCGGCCGGTTGACCGCGCGCCGCGCGCGGTTCCACGGCATCACCGCGTTCCGGGGAGCCACGTTCGGCAAGCCCGTGCTGCTGTCCGGCGCGATCTTCCACGGACGCCTGGACCTGCGGGAAGCCCGGTTCGACGGCGGCATCGCGTTCACCGACACGACGTTCTCGGGACGGGTCGAGCTGTCCGACGCGACCGTGGGCACGTTCCTCGCGTTGGCGCCCGAACCGCCCGCGGACGTGCGCGGCACGCTGACGCTCGGCGCCGACGTCGCCCTGCGCACTCCCGACCAGGGCTGGCCCCTGGCGAAACCGGCGGGCGACGAACCGGCCGGGTGACGGCCCCGGATGCGGAACACGGCGGGAAGGCCGACGATCTAGGCCGGACGTACCAGCACCGTCGACCGAACGGGGGGCGCCGTGAGCACCCGCACCTGGACCGCTCTTGTCGCCGCGCTGTCGCTCACCGCACCACTCGCACCGGCCGCGTCGGCGCTGCCCGCCGGGTCCGCCGACCACTACGCGGGTTCGCAGATCCGGAAGCACGAGGGCACGTCGGCACGTGCGGACGGGCCGCCCGCCTACACGCCGGGTTCCGTGCCGGGCATGGACGTCAGCAGCCATCAGGGCGACGTGGACTGGCAGCGGCCGTGGGACGACGGCGCGCGCTTCGCGTACGTGAAGGCGACCGAGGGCACCACGTACAAGAACCCGAACTTCCACCAGCAGTACGACGGCGCGCACGCGGTCGGCATGATCCGCGGTGCGTACCACTTCGCGCTGCCCGACCGGTCCGGCGGCGCCGAGCAGGCGGACTTCTTCGTGGACAACGGGGGTTGGTGGAACGCGGACGGCCGCACGCTGCCCGGCGCCGCGGACCTGGAGTACAACCCTTACGGGGACACGTGTTACGGCCTGGACCAGAACGCGATGGGCGCGTGGGTCAAGGCGTTCAGCGACCGCGTCGCCGAGCGCACGTCGCGTTTCCCGACGATCTACACGTCCACGAGTTGGTGGGACCGGTGCGTCGGCACGTCCGTCTCCTTCGGAGCGACGAACCCGTTGTGGGTCGCGCACTACACGGACGTACTGGGCGACCTGCCGAACGGCTGGGACTACGAAACCATCTGGCAGTGGCAGGCGGCGGGCCTGTTCCCCGGCGACCAGAACCTCTTCAACGGCACGCACGACCAGCTCACCCGCATCGCCGCCGGGTGAGGCGCCCCGGTGAACAAACGACCATTCCACTGGTTGCCCCGGTGAAGTGATCGGCACACTTCCCGGGCACCGCCGAACCTGCTCCGAGGAGTACCGCAAATGAGACCACTCGCCCGCGTCGCCGCCGTGCTCGTCTCCTGCGCCGGACTGGCGTTAGTCGGCACCGCCGCCACCGCCGCGCCCGTCGTCGACCACGCGATGGGCTCGCAGATCGTCAAGCACGAAGGCGTGGCCACCGGGTTCGCCGCACCCGCCGCGCAGGCCGCGGTCGAGGGCGTCGACGTCAGCAGCCACCAGGGCAACGTCGCGTGGAGCACCTACTGGGGGCAGGGCAAACGGTTCGCCTACGTGAAGGCGACCGAGAGCACGAGCTACAAGAACCCGTACTTCGCCCAGCAGTACAACGGGTCCTACAACGTCGGCATGATCCGCGGCGCGTACCACTTCGCGTTGCCCGACAAATCGTCCGGCGCGACACAGGCCGACTACTTCGTGGACAACGGCGGCGGGTGGTCGCGTGACGGCAAGACCCTGCCCGGCGCGCTGGACATGGAGTACAACCCGTACGGCGCCACCTGCTACGGGCTGGGCAAGACGGCGATGACGGCGTGGATCAAGGCGTTCAGCGACCGCTACCGCGCCCGCACCGGGCGGTGGCCGGTGATCTACACGTCGACGAACTGGTGGAACCAGTGCGTATCCGGCGACTTCAGCTCCACCAACCCGCTGTGGGTCGCGCGGTACTCGTCGAGCGTCGGCACGCTGCCGTACCGGTGGAACGTCCACACGTTCTGGCAGTACACGTCGTCGCCGATCGACCAGAACAGGTTCAACGGCGCACAGGACCGGCTCAAGGCCCTGGCCGACGGCTGACCGGCGGGGTGGTCGGTCGCCCGACCACCCCGTGTCCCGTCAGTCGAACAGCGCGGGCAGCGTGCCCGACCACGCGGCGCGCAGCTCGTCGAGCCCCAGCTCGCCGAGGCCCTGGAATTCCAGCGCCTTCGACTCGGGGTCGACCACGCCGACCTTGCGCCACGGCAGACCACGCGCCGTGCACATGTCCGTGAACCGCAGTTCCTCGGTGCGCGGCACGGCCACCAGCACGCGGCCGGCGGACTCGCTGAACAGCTCGGTGAACGCGTCGCCCGCCAGGAAGATCCGCGCACCCACCTCCCCCACCAGGCACGTCTCGACCAGCGCCTGGGCCAGACCGCCCTCGGCCAGGTCGTGCGCGGCGGACAGCATGCCGTCGCGCGAACCCGCCACGAGGATCTCGCCGAGCAGCTTCTCCCGGGCCAGGTCGACCTTGGGCGGCAGGCCGCCGAGGTGACCGTGCACGACGTGCGCCCACTCGGAGCCGCCGAACTCGGCGTGCGTCTCGCCGAGCAGCAACAGCGTCTCGCCCGCCTCGGCGCCGATGCCCGTGGGAATGCGGCGGCGGACGTCGTCGATCACGCCGAGCACGCCGACGACCGGCGTCGGCAGGATCGCGGTCGAGCCGGTCTGGTTGTAGAAGCTGACGTTGCCGCCGGTCACCGGGATGCCGAGCTGCGCGCAGCCGTCCGCCAGGCCCTTCACGGCCCGCTCGAACTGCCACATCACGGCCGGGTCCTCGGGCGAACCGAAGTTCAGGCAGTTCGTCACGGCGACCGGGGTCGCGCCCGTGGTCGCCACGTTCCGGTACGCCTCGGCCAGCGCGAGCTGCGCGCCCGTGTACGGGTCGAGCCGGGTGTAGCGGCCGTTGCAGTCCGTGGCCAGGGCGACGCCCCGGTGGGTGGACTCGTCGATCCGGATCATGCCCGAGTCGGCGGGCTGGGCCAGGACCGTGTTGCCGCGCACGTACCGGTCGTACTGCTGCGTGACCCATTCGCGGGACGCGAGGTTGGGGGACGCGGCCATCCGCTTGACCAGGTCGAGGACCTCGTCGGCGGCCGGGCGGGCGAGCTGGTCGGGCGTATCGGCCTGGAGCGCGTCCTGGTCGTCCGGGCGCTGCACCGGGCGGTGGTAGACCGGGCCTTCGTGGGCGACCGTGCGCGGCGGGACGTCCACCACGACCTCGTCGTGCCACGTGATCACCAGGCGGTCGCCGTCGGTGACCTCGCCGATCTCGGTCGCGATCACGTCCCACTTGGCGCAGACGGCCATGAACGCGTCCACGTCCTCGGGTCGCACGACCGCGCACATGCGCTCCTGCGACTCGCTGGACAGCACCTCGGCCGGGGTCATGCCCGACGCGCGCAGCGGCACCCGGTCGAGCTGGACGCGCATGCCGCCGTCACCGGCGCTGGCGAGTTCGCTCGTGGCGCAGGACAGGCCCGCGCCGCCGAGGTCCTGGATGCCGACCACGAGGCGTTCGCGGAACAGCTCCAGCGAGCACTCGATCAGCACCTTCTCGGTGAACGGGTCGCCCACCTGCACGCTCGGCAGCTTCTTGCGCTTGCCGGCCGTGTCGTCGAACGTCTCCGACGCCAGCACGGACACGCCGCCGATGCCGTCGAGGCCCGTGCGCGCGCCGTACAGGATGATCTTGTTGCCGGTGCCCGACGCGTGCGCCAGGTGCAGGTCCTCGACCCGCATCGAGCCCACGCACATCGCGTTGACCAGCGGGTTGCCCGCGTACGTCGCGTCGAACACGACCTCGCCGCCGATGTTGGGCAGGCCCAGGCAGTTGCCGTACTGGCCGACACCCGCGACCACGCCCGGCAGCACGCGGCGGGTGTCCGGCGCATCGGCCGGACCGAACCGCAGCGGGTCCATCACGGCCAGCGGACGGGCACCCATGGCGAGGATGTCGCGCACGATGCCGCCCACGCCCGTGGCCGCGCCCTGGAACGGCTCGACGTACGACGGGTGGTTGTGGCTCTCGACCTTGAACGTGATCGCCCAGCCGTCGCCGATGTCGACCACGCCGGCGTTCTCGCCGATGCCCGCGAGCATCTTCGAGCGCATCTCGTCGGTGGTCGTCTCGGTGAAGTACTTGAGGTGCACCTTGGACGACTTGTAGGAGCAGTGCTCGCTCCACATCACCGAGTACATGGCCAGCTCCGCGTCCGTCGGCCGGCGGCCGAGGATCTCGCGGATGCGGGCGTACTCGTCGTCCTTCAGGCCCAGCTCCTTGTAGGGCTGCTCCTGGTCCGGAGTGGACTCGGCGTGCTTGACGGTGTCGGTCACGCGTTCACCACCGCGTCGAGCAGGGACAGGAACATGCCCAGTCCGTCGTCCGTCGGCCCGGTCAGCGCGTCGATCGCGTGCTCCGGGTGCGGCATGAGCCCGACCACGCGGCCGTTGGCGCTCGTGATGCCGGCGATGTTGTTGCGCGAACCGTTGGGGTTGTCGCCGACGTAGCGGAACACGACGCGGCCTTCACCCTCCAGCTCGTCCAACGTGTTCCGGTCGGCCTGGTAGCCGCCCTCGCCGGACTTGAGCGGCACGAGGATCTCGGCGCCCTTGTCGTAGCGCGTGGTCCACGCGGTGTCGTTGTTCTCGACCTTCAGCCACTGGTCGCGGCAGACGAAGTGCAACTTGTGGTTGCGGATCAACGCGCCGGGCAGCAGGTGCGCCTCGGCCAGGATCTGGAAGCCGTTGCAGATGCCCAGGACCGGCATGCCCTTGTTCGCGGCCTCGATCACCTCGGTCATGACCGGCGCGAAGCGGGCGATGGCACCGCAGCGCAGGTAGTCGCCGTACGAGAAGCCACCGGGCACGATCACCGCGTCGACGCCCTTGAGATCGTGGTCGGCGTGCCAGAGGGGGACGGCCTCCCCGTCGGCGTAGCGGACCGCGCGGGCGGCGTCGACGTCGTCGAGCGTGCCGGGGAACGTGATGACCCCGACCCTCATGCCTCGACCCGCCGCACGACCCAGTCCTCGATGACGGGGTTGGCGAGGAACGTCTCGGCGATCTTGGCGAGCGTGGCGTCGTCGACGTCGTCGGCGACCTCCAGCTCGAAGTGCTTGCCCTGACGGACGGTTTCGACTCCGTCGAACCCGAGACGGGGCAGCGCGTTGGCCACCGCCTGTCCTTGCGGGTCGAGGATTTCGGGCTTCGGCATGACGTCGACGACGACTCGGGCCACGACAGGCTGCTCCAAGGTAGGAGGGCTGGCGGTACCGGCGAAGCCTACCTGAGCTGGGTGTTCATCGAGTTCACAGGTGGCGGAGGGCACGAGTTCACCCGATCGTGCCGCCCGTTTCGACCGTCCCCTCTGCTAACCTGATCCCAGCTTCGGCCCGTAAGCCGGGGAAGTGAACCCAGTCAACGTCCGGACGGTCGACGGCTGGGTTTCGCGCTGTTCAGGGTCGGATGTCGACCCACACCACTTCCTCGACGACCGGCCGCACCCTCCGGGCCCAATCGCCTCCCGCACCGTGCGACCACGCCACCGCGTCAGCGATCCACAACAGCGACTCCCGCGTACTGGACATGTGTTCGTAGATGAACCCTGAGGCTCTCGGGTATTTGCCGAGCGTCGTCCGGATGGTCCGCATGTCGAACACATCCCGCTCCTCCCTGGAGTCCAGGACCAGCCGCACGCAGTTCACGTCGATCAGATCCTCGGCGAGTCGGGCCACACACGCCTGCCGGGCCGCTTCGACGTCACGCCCGCAGGACGCCTGGTGGATCACCGCCTTGGCCTGCCACTCGACCAGTCGGGACAGGATCTCCTTCCGCCGACTCGGCATCTCCTTCTTGAAGTGCAATTCGTACTGACCGGGGAGAAGCAGCCCGCCCAGGCGCTTGCGCAGGACGGTCAGGTCTTTCGGGTCGACGATCGCCGCTGCCAGGTAGTACGTGTCGTTCCGGCGGGATTCGTCCACAAAAGCATGCACGCTCACGTGCGGATATCGGCTTAGCCGATCTTCGTCTTGACGCGCACCACCCGAACGTGTGTTCGATGTTCGCTGTGGGCGTACGCACTGGCGTGTCGGGTGGTCCGCCGCCACTGTGGGGATCATGCGGATGCTGGTGCTCGGCGGGACGGTCTTCCTGGGTGGATCAGTGGCCGCCGAAGGCGTGCGGCGCGGACACGAGGTGGTGTGCGCGGCACGCGGTGTCTCCGGGAACGTGCCCGACGGCGCGGTGCACGTGCCCGTCGACCGGAACACCGGGCTGGACGCGTTGCGCGGCATCGACGTCGACGCGGTGGTCGACGTGGCGACCATGTCCGTCACCTGGGTGCGCGACGCGTTGCGGGTGCTCGGGCACGTTCCGCATTGGACGTTCGTCTCGAGCTGTTCGGTCTACGCCGACCACGGCACGCCCGGCAGCCGGACCACCCTGCCGCCGCTGGAGGACGACCCGGGGGCGCCCATGTCGCCGGACCGGTACGGATCGGTGAAGGTGGCCAGCGAGAACGCGGTGCGGGACACGTGCGGCGACCGCGCGTTCATCGTCCGGGCCGGACTCATCACCGGGCCGGGCGACAAGACCGACCGGTTCGGCTACTGGCCGAACAGGCTGAGCCGGGGTGGGCGGGTGGCCGTGCCCGACGTGCCCGACCAGGCCGCGCAGCACGTCGACGTGCGCGACCTCGCGGCCTGGGTCGTCGACGCGGCCGAGCGGCGGGTCACCGGCACGTTCGACGGCATCGGACCGGCCGACCCGCTGAGCCTGGTGCTCGGCGAGATCGCGGGGGCGACCGCACCGCAGGGCACCGAGCTGGTGCGCGTGCCCACCGACGTGCTCGAAGCGCACGGCGTCACGCCGTGGTCCGGGCCGCGTTCACTGCCGCTGTGGCTGCCCGCCTCGCACCGCGCCCTGATGTTCCGCGATCCCGGCCCCGCCCTCGCCGCCGGCCTCCGGACAAGACCGACCGCCGAGACGGCCGTCGACGCGTTGGCGTACGAACGGTCCCTCGGCCCGGACCGCCCCCGCCGCGCCGGCCTGCCGCCCGACGTGGAGGCCGGACTCCTGACGGCCCTGGCGTGATAGGGAGGTCCACATGCGTTTCACCCACTTCGGCCACTCGTGCGTGCTCGTCGAGACGGCGGACGCCCGCCTGCTGTTCGACCCGGGCACGTTCTCGGCCGGCTTCGAGGACCTGACCGACCTCGACGCCATCCTGATCACGCATCAGCACGTCGACCACATCGACGCGGACAAACTGCCCGGCCTGCGCAAGGCCAACCCGTCGGCACGCCTGATCGTGGCCGGTGGACTGGACGACGCGACCACCGCCGAGGCCGGACAGGTGCACGAGTTCGGCGGCACGCGCGTCGACGTGCTCGACGCTCCGCACGAGGACATCCACCCGAGCGTGCGGATGCCCGCGAACGTCGGCTTCCTGGTCGACGACGGCGCGTTCTACCACCCGGGCGACTCGCTGTACGTGCCCGATCAGCGGGTCGACGTGCTCGGCGTGCCCGTGGCCGCACCGTGGATGAAACTCTCGGACGCGACGGACTTCTTCGGCGCCGTAAAGCCGCGACTCGGATTCCCGATCCACGAAAAACTTCTCGCCCGCACGCAGTTGTACTACGGGTTCCTGTCGGCGACCGCACCCGAAGGCGCCGAGTTCAGGGTGCTGCCGGAGGGCGAGTCCGTCGCGCTGTAGGTGACCGGCGACGCGCCGTGGTGCAGCGCGAGGTCGACGGCCTCGAGCAGCACCTCGCGCGTCGCGAGCCGGTCCAGACCGGCCGCGTCGACGCCGAGGCGCACCAGCCCGTCCCGCCGCGCGGCCCGCCCGACACCGAGCAGGTAGCTCCAGTGCTCGGCCACCGGACGCACCCGCCCGGCCACGACGACACCCGTACGAAGATCACGCACACCCGACATGTCCGCGCACACGGCGAACCGATGCCGACGCAACGCCACCAACGTCCCCGGCGAGGCAAGCCACCCGGGCGGCGCAAACGCTTCCGTCCACAACCCGAGCCGGTGCAGAGCGGCACGAGCGGCAACCAGCCGCAGCCCGGCCTCGTGGGCGGGCAGAGCGGAGAACTCGGCACGCCGGCGCAGCGAGTACGGATCGGCACTGTGGTCGAACCCGTGCATGACCAGCACGTCCCGCCCGGAAAGCCGATCACGCACCCAGTCCAACGCCGCCCCTTCGACGGCTTTGCGCGGCGCCAAGAGCAGGGAGAGCGGAACACCCCGCAGATCAAGTTCCCGCGCGAGGTCGACACACCGGGCAAGCACGGCGGGCCCGATGCCGGACAGCGAAACCGCGAGCTGGGCGACCATGGCCCCCAGTGCGCCCCACCGTCATGGCGACCGCCTGACAGCGAGATGACGCCTTGATGCGGATCGCACGAACACCAAGGCACACCCCGTACCCGACACATCACTCACGGTGCCCGAGTGCACATTTCGCAGTGCCTGAACGCACAACTCACGGTGTCCGAACGCATAACTCGCGAAATCTAGGGCCAGGAGGTGAAGGGGGAACCGGTGATGAGGTCGTGCGCCTCGATGTAGCGGGAACGGGTCGCGGAGACCACATCCGAGGGCAAAGCCGGAGGTGGAGTATCGGAGGCCCGGTCCCAACCCGACGCGGGAGACGTCAACCAGTCCCGGACGTACTGCTTGTCGAACGAAGGCTGAACCACCCCCGCCGAATACCCCTCGGCAGGCCAATACCGCGAAGAATCGGGCGTCAGGACCTCGTCGGCCAGCACGAGCGTGCCATCGGGAGCCAGACCGAACTCGAACTTGGTGTCGGCCAGGATCACCCCGCGCGACCGGGCCAATTCCCGCCCGGCCTCGTAGACGGCCAAAGTCATGTCACGGACGCGCGCGGCCAGGTCCGCGCCCAGCAGAGACTCCACGTGCGCGAAATCCACGTTCTCGTCGTGCTCACCGACCGCCGCCTTGGTCGCCGGAGTGAAGATCGGCGACGGCAACTCGGACGCCTCCGACAGACCAGCGGGCAGGGAAACCCCGCACACCGACCCCGAAACCCGGTACTCGGCCAGCCCCGATCCCGTCAGGTACCCCCGGGCCACGGCCTCCACCGGGAGCATCCGCAGCTTCCGCACGAGCAGCGCCCGCCCCCGCACCTCCTCGGGAATCCGCGCGTCGTCCCACGCCACGAGGTGGTTGGGCACCACGTCGGCCAGCTGCGTGAACCAGAACACGCTCATCGCGGTCAGCACCCGCCCCTTGTCCGGGATGGGGGTCGACAGCACGTGGTCGAACGCGGAGATCCGGTCCGAGGCGACGAACAGCAGCAGGTCGTCGTCGACCTCGTGGATCGACCGGACCTTGCCGGTGGCGACGACGGGGTAGTCGGCGAGTGTAGGCACGGGCCGCAGCGTAACCGTTCCCAGCTCATGGGCAGCGCATCCCACCCTGGGGCAAGATGCCCCCATGCGTGCTCCCCTGCTCATCGCCGCGGCTGCCCTGCTCGCCGCCGCCTGCGCTCCGGCCGACGAGGCCGGTCCGCCCTCACAGACCCTGGTCAACGGTCTGCCCTGCACGAAGGACAAGCTCGCGACCCTGACCGCGGGCAAGATCACCTTCGGCACGGACCAGCCCGCGTACGCGCCGTGGTTCGTCGACGACGACCCGTCCAACGGCAAGGGCTTCGAGTCCGCGATCGCCTACGCGGTCGCCGGCGAACTCGGTTACGCCAAGGAGGAGGTCGTCTGGACCCGCGTGCCGTTCAACGCGGCGATCCAGCCGGGCAAGAAGACCTACGACGCGGACATCAACCAGTTCTCGATGACCGAGGAACGCCGCCAGGCCGTCGACTTCTCCGCGTCGTACTACGAGGTCGCGCAGGCCGCGGTCACGCTCAAGACCGGCAAGGCCGCGGGCGTGAAGACGCTCGCCGACCTGGCCCAGTACAAGATCGGCGCCCAGGTCGGCACGACCAGCTTCGACGCGGCGACCCGGATCGTGCCGTCCCAGCAGGTCGCGGTCTACAACACCAACGACGACGCCAAGGCCGCGCTCACCGCCGGTCAGATCGACGTGCTGCTGCTGGACCTGCCGACCGCGCTGTACGTGACCTCCGCCGAGCTGACCGATGCCGCGATCCTGGGCCAGGTGCCCGGCGGCCAGGGTCGGCGCGAGCACTTCGGCATCGTGCTGGACAAGAACAGCCCGCTGACCGGCTGCGTGTCGATGGCCCTGGACACGTTGCGCGGCAAGGGCAAGCTCAAGGAGATCGAGCAGCAGTGGCTGGCGGCCCAGGGCACGGCTCCCGAGCTGAAGTGACGAGCGACGTCGGACGGGAGCGCTTGGCGTACAAGCGCTCCCGCGCGCGAAGGTCCACTGTGGTCGCCCTGCTGTCCACGGTGGCCTTCGCCGTCGTCGCCTGGTTCGCGGTCACCGGCTCGCCCGGCTGGCCGCGGGTCCGGCAGTCGTTCTTCAACGCGGACGTGGCGTGGCGCGCGCTGCCCGGCGTCCTCGAAGGACTGTGGCTCAACGTCCGCGTGCTCGTCGTGTGCGGCGCGATCATCCTCGTGCTGGCGCTGGTGGTGGCCGCGTTGCGTACGCTGCCCGGCCCGATGTGGTTCCCGGTGCGCGCGTTGGCGACGGCGTACGTGGACCTGTTCCGCGGCCTGCCGTTGATCATCACGCTGTACCTGGTCGGTTTCGGCCTGCCCGCGTTGCGGCTGACCGGGATCCCCAACGACTACGTGGTGCTCGGCGGCATCGCGTTGATCCTCACGTACACCGCGTACGTCGCCGAGGTGTTCCGCGCGGGCATCGAGTCCGTGCACCCGTCGCAGCTCGCGGCGGCCCGTTCACTCGGGTTGGGCCGGCGCAAGACGTTGCGGCTGGTCGTGCTGCCGCAGGCCGTGCGCCGCGTGACGCCCGCGCTGCTCAACGATTTCGTCGCCATGCAGAAGGACTGCGGTTTGATCTCCGTGCTGGGTGCGGTCGACGCGGTGCGCGCGGCCCAGATCGAGCAGGCCCGTTCGTACAACTTCACCCCGTACGTGGTCGCGGGCCTGCTGTTCGTGCTGCTCGCGGTGCCGTCGGCGCGGCTGGCCGACGCGGTGACGCGCCGCGCGGCGACCCGGCAGGGCGCCCGGTGAACCCGGTTCTCGGCGTGCGCGGCCTGGTGAAGCGCTACGGCGACCGCACCGCGCTGGACGGGATCGACCTGGACGTGCACGAGCACGAGGTGGTCGTGCTGATCGGCCCGTCCGGTTCGGGCAAGTCGACGCTGCTGCGGTGCGTCGACCTGCTGGAGGAGATCGACGACGGGCAGGTGCTGCTCGACGGCGTGGACGTGTCCGACCCCCGGGTCGACCCGGACGTGGCCCGGCGTGGCATCGGCGTCGTGTTCCAGTCGTTCAACCTGTTCCCGCACATGACCGTGCTGGACAACGTCACGCTCGCGCCCCGGCACGTGCACGGCGTCGCCCGGGAGACCGCCGAAAGCCGGGCGCGGGACCTGCTCGACCGGGTCGGGCTCGCCGACCGCGCGGACGCCTACCCGGACCGACTGTCCGGCGGCCAGCAGCAACGCGTGGCGATCGCGCGTTCGCTGGCCTACGACCCGCGCCTGCTGCTGCTCGACGAGATCACCAGCGCCCTGGACCCCGAGCTGGTCGGCGAGGTGTTGGCACTGGTCAGGGAACTGGCCGAACAGGGGCGGACGATCCTGATGGCCACCCACGAGATGGGGTTCGCCCGCCGCGTCGCCGACCGGGTGTGCTTCCTGGACGGCGGTCGTCTGATCGAGCAGGGACCGCCGGAGCAGGTGCTGGGCGATCCCGAGCACGAGCGGACCCGCCGGTTCCTGGCCCGGATCGTGGACGCCGGGCGACTGTAGACCGTTCGGCGCAACGCCCTACTCTGCACGGCGTGCCCAGGATCACGACGGTCATCCTCGCGTTACTGCTGTGCGGTGCTTGCGGCACACCCGAAGCCGCACCCCAGCCACCGCCGCGGCCGAGCACGTCGTCGAGCGTGCCCGTGCCCCGGGTCACCGCGATCTCGGTGCGGCCGACCACGACCACGACGACCACCACCACCGCGGACCCGCCCGAGCCGCCGGTCGTCGTCACGACCACCGCCCGGCCGGTCGTCGCCCGGACCACCACGGTGGAACCCACCCCGCTGCCGCGCCCCGACCCGACGGTGATCGCGCTGGAGGGCCTGCCGTGCGGTGACGAGGGCGCACCCGGCGTCGACCCGACGGGCCGGGACCTGACCTGCGCGCCGGGCACCCGGGGTCGCCTCAGGTGGGTCGAACCGTGACGACACGCGGGACCCTCAAGCCGGACGTGCCGTGACCCCGGGCCCGTAGCGCCGGCTCATCCCGACCAGCCAGTCCCGGCCGACCGGGTTGGCCGTGTGCACGTGCACGACCGGTGGCCACACGTCCCGTTCGCACAACCAGAGCACGACGGGACGCGTGGTGTCGTCACCGCCCAGGTCGTGGTCGAACGACACCGCGTCGACCGGGCCGTCCTCGAACACGCGGACGGCCTCGGCACTCGTCTTCGCCCACAGCCACCCGTCGGGCGCCGGGCGCAGGTCGTCGACCCAGAGCCTGCGCACGGTGGCTACAGGATCGGCGCGGGCGCGTACCCGGACGCCTCCGGGAAGCGGCCGACGACCTCCTCGACCTGCCGGACCACGTCCGCGACCTGGCGCTCGGCCACGCCCGTGAACGACAGCCGGTCGGCCAGCAGCGCGTCGAGCCCGGCCCGGTCGAGCGGGAGGCGGTCGTCGGCGGCGAGCCGGTCGAGCAGGTCGTTCCCGGCGCCCTGCTCGCGCATGGCCAGCGCCACGGCGACCGAGTTCTCCTTGATCGCCTGGTGCGCGGTCTCCCGGCCGACACCCGCGCGCAGGGCCGCCATCAGCACCTTGGTCGTGCCCAGGAACGGCAGGTAGCGGTCGAGTTCGCGGCCGACCACCGCCGGGTACGCGCCGAACTCGTCCAGCACGGTCAGGAACGTCTCCAGCAGCCCGTCGAACGCGAAGAACGCGTCCGGCAGCGCGACCCGGCGCACCACCGAGCACGACACGTCGCCCTCGTTCCACTGGTCGCCGGCCAGCTCGCCGACCATGGCCAGGTGGCCGCGCAGGATCACCGCGAACCCGTTGACCCGCTCGCATGACCGCGTGTTCATCTTGTGCGGCATGGCGCTGGACCCGACCTGGCCGGCCTTGAAGCCCTCGGTCACCAGCTCGTGGCCGGCCATCAGCCGGATGGTCTTGGCCAGCGACGACGGCCCGGCCGCGAGCTGCACGAGCGCGGAGACGACGTCGAAGTCCAGCGACCGCGGGTAGACCTGGCCGACGCTGGTCAGCACGCGTTCGAAGCCCAGGTGCGACGCCACGGCCTGCTCCAGCTCGACCAACCGGTCCTCGTCGCCGCCGAGCAGGTCGAGCATGTCCTGCGCGGTGCCGACCGGGCCCTTGATGCCGCGCAGCGGGTAGCGCGTGATCAGCTCTTCGAGCCGGCGGAACGCGACGAGCACCTCGTCGGCCGCCGTGGCGAACCGCTTGCCCAACGTCGTGGCCTGCGCGGCGACGTTGTGCGACCGGCCGGCCATGACCAGGTCGGTGTACTCGGCGGCCAGGCGGGCGAGGCGGGCGAGCAGGGCGGCCGTCTTGCCGCGCACGAACTCCAGCGAGCGCAGCACCTGGAGCTGCTCCACGTTCTCGGTGAGGTCGCGCGAGGTCATGCCCTTGTGCACGTGCTCGTGGCCGGCGAGGGCGTTGAACTCCTCGATGCGCGCCTTCACGTCGTGCCGGGTGACCTTCTCGCGGTCGGCGATCGACGCCAGGTCGACCTGCTCGACGACCCGCTCGTAGTCCTCGACGGCACCGGCGGGCACGTCGATCCCCAAGCCCGCCTGGGCGCGGAGGACGGCCAGCCACAGCCGGCGCTCCAGGACGATCTTGTGCTCGGCGGACCAGAGCGTGGCCAGTTCGGTGGAGGCGTACCGACCTGCGAGGACGTTGGCGATGCGGGGCTTGCTCACCCGTGCAGCCTAGCCTTCACCCCTGGGCGAGGTCCGGATCGGTGGCCAGGGCGACGAGCACGTCGAAGGACAGCGACGGCTCCGACGGGCGGTGGTCGGAGCCGTCGGTCACGTCGTACGCGTACGCGACGGCCAGCACGATGATCCCGCTCTTGCGGAAGTGCGCGGCGGATCGCCGGACGGTGGCGTCGCGCTTCTCGGCGAGTTCCACCACGCTGCCATCCGGCTGGTCGAGCGTTCGCACACACCCGTACTTCGCGCAGAACGAACCCCGGGAGAAACCCCGGTCGAGACCGGCGATGTGCATGGCGGCCGACGCGACGCCCAGGTCGTCGGTGAACCTGATCGCCAGGTCGAGCTGGTCCTCGGGACCGAGCCCCGTGCCCGAGATCGACACCGTGACGTCCCGCGCGCCGGGGATGGCCATGGCGATCCGCGCGGACACGTGCTCCTCGATCAGCGGTATCGGCACGAGGTTCCCGGAACCCAGTACGCGCACGTCTCCGCTGCGGTCGTTCGCGAGCAGGCGGGGAAGCGCCAGGTAGGACCCGCAGGCCATCAGGGTGAGCACCACCACCGCGAACAGCGCCATCCGCCGGGTGCGCCCGCGCTTGGCGCGGTCCATCAGCACGTCCGGGTCGAAGTCGAGTGGTGGTTCGTCGTCGAAGGCGGCGTGCAACGCCGTGCGCAGGTCGACGTCCCTCATGAAGCGATCACCGAACCCTGGCCGAGCGCTTCGACGGCGGCACGCAAGGCGACGAGCCCACGCGAGGTCTGGCTCTTGATCGTGCCCTCCGCGCATCCCATCACCACCGCGACCTCGCTCACCGGCAGATCCTCGAAGTACCGCAGGACCAGCACCGCCCGTTGTCTCTCCGGCACCTCCAGCAACGCCGTGCGCACCAGGTCACGGGCCCACAGCCGGTGGTCGGACAGATCCGGGTCGGCCGAACTGTCAGCGACCTCGGGCACGTCGCCGTCGCCGATCTCGACCCGGCGCCACGGACGGCGCCGCTCGTCGAGCCACGTGCGTAAGAGGATCTTGCGCGCGTAGGCGGCCGGCGTGTCCAGGTGGACCCGCCGCCACGCCTGGTAGAGCTTGAGCAGGGTGGCCTGCATCAGGTCCTCGGCCGTGTGCCAGTCGCCGCAGAACAGGAACGCGGTACGCCGCAGCGCGGCGGCGTTGGACACCGCGAACTCCCGGAACGCCGACTCGTCGGCCTCGCGCATGGCGTCACCCCTTCGCCCCTTCTACGGGCCGGGGGTCAGCGGGGTTGCATGGCCTTGTCGAGCATGCGCCGCGCCGCCGCGCGCGGGTCCGGCGAGATCTCGATCAACGCGTTGACCACGGCGCCGTCGACCAGCGCGATGATCTCCTCGACCCGTTCGGCGGTCCAGGTCCGGCCCGACGCGAGGAAGATCTCCAGCAGCAACGCGTGCAACTGCCCCGACAGCCTGCGCATCAACGGCCGCAGGTAGGGCCTGCGGCCCGTGGCGACCAGCCGTTCGTAGCGCAGCAGGACCTGTTCGGCGTCGCCCTCCTCGGTCGGCGGTCCGAGCAGCAGGTCCAGCACGAGGTCGGTGAACGCCGCGTCGCCCTCGACGCCGTCCAGCGCGGCGAGCCGGGCCTTGCCGTTCTCGTACTCCACGTTGCCGTGGAACTCCAGCGCGGCGACGACGAGTTCGTCCAGCGACGAGAAGTAGTAGGTTGTGGACGCCAGCGGCAGGCCGGCGCGTTCGGCGACGGCGCGGTGGCGCACCGCGTCGAAACCGCCGTCGACCAGCAGTCCGGCCGCCGCCTCGACCAACGCCTGTCGTCGCCGCTCCCCTTTGGGCGTCGCCGCTGTCATTGCGCGAACCTACCCCGGTACTCAGAGCCGCCCGGCCACTCCCACCGCGATGTCGGCCAGCCGGGACGAGAACGGTCCCGTGCCGGTGCCGGCCGCGGGGGTGCTGAACACGTACACCGTGCCGCCGCGTGCGGGCGCCGAGGCGCCGGTCGGCAGCACGGCCACGCCGTCGGGCACGAACACGACCGTCACCGTGCCCTGGTCGGCGCCGTCGCGGACCGGGTAGGAGGCGCCGCGCGCACCCTCCGGGCACTGGGCCACGGCGGGCACGGCGGGAGGCGTCGCGACCGGGAGCTCGTCGGCGAGGGCGACGGCGAGCTCCCGGTCCACCTCGACGCACCCGCGTGAGGCGTTGCCGGCATCAGCTGTGCCGGCGCTCCCCGGCAACTCGTCCCCCTGCGTAGACGAGTCCCTGGGAAGGCTGTAGGGCGACGTGCCGCCCGTGTTCGGAACCGTTGGTTCCTGCGCGATCATAGGAACGGTGGACTCCGCCGCGCCAGGAGATGCGTCCTGCCGAGCGGTACCGCTGGTATGCGAGGCGCCGCCGGACAGGACGAATCCCCCACCGAGGAGCAAAACGAACACCAGGCTGGTGCCCGCCGCGATCGCCGACCGCCGCCGTGCGGTGGCCCGGTAGGACGCCGAACGGACGCCGCCGAGGTCGAAGGACGCGGGCGGCACGTCGGTCGCCGCCTCGCGGAACAGCTCGGAGAGCTTCTGCTCGTCCACTCACCACACCCCCGTTTCCCCGGTCAGGACGCCGACTTCAGGTCGTCGAGCGAGTCGCCCAGTGCTTCGCGCAACGCGGCCAACCCCCGTGACGTCTGGCTCTTCACGGTCCCCTCGGAGCAGTTGAGCGCCACCGCCACGCCGGCGACGTCCAGGCCCTCCAGGAACCTCAGCACGAGCACCGCCCGTTGCCGGGGTGGCACCCGCCGCAGGCCCGCGACCAGCGCCTCGCGCGTCACGACCGCGTCGGCGAGCGCGCCGTCGTCGGCCGGGACGTCCGGGACCTCGTCCACGAACCGCTCCCGGCGCCACGGCCGGCGGGACTCGTCGATCACCGCGCGCACCAGCGTCCGGCGGACGTAGGCGTCCAGGGCTCCCTTGTCCCGGACCTTGCGCCACCTGCGGTGCAACGCGACGAACGCGGTCTGCGCGAGGTCGTCCGCGCGGTGCCAGTCACCGCAGAGCAGGAACGCCGTTCGGCGCACGGCCTCCCGGCGAGCCACGAAGTACTCCGCGAACTCCTGCTCGTCGCGCTGATCCACGCGGACTCTCTCCGCTCGTCGTGCTTGCACCTGCTGGACGGTGCCGGTGCCGTGTGCGGTTGCACGGACCCGGCGGGTTTCGTTGCCATCGTGGTACCGCGTCGCCTGCCCGGTGGACCCTTGCCGGATGTGATGTGATCCATTCGTGACCCTGCACGCACCGATCGACTTCCGCTCGGACACAGTCACCCAACCGGACGAGGCGATGCGGCTGGCGATGTCCGCCGCCGAGGTCGCCGACGACGTGATCGACCGAGATCCCACGATGCGACTGCTGGAGGAGCGCGCCGCCGACCTGCTCGGCGTCGACGCCACGCTCTGGGTGCCGTCGGGCTCGATGGGGAACCTGATCGCCCTGACCGCGCACCTGCGCCGGGGCGACCGGTTCCTGGCACCGCGGTCCGCGCACGTGCTCGACCACGAACTGGGCACGGCCGCGTGGCTCGCGGGCGGTCTGCCGCACGCACTGGACTGGGCCGGTCCCGGCCGGCCGGACCCGGACGACGTCCGTGCCGAAGCCGGTGCCGACGGCCCGTACTACACGCTGCGCACCACACTGTTGTGCCTGGAGAACACCCACAACTCGGCGGGCGGGACCGTCACGCCGCCCGACGAGCACGCCCTGCTCGTGGCCGCGGCCAAGGACTCCGGGCTGCGCGTGCACCTGGACGGCGCCCGGCTGTGGAACGCGGCCGTCGCGCTGGGCGTGCCGCCGGCCGCGCTGACCGTGGGCGTGGACACCGTGCAGGTGTGCCTGAGCAAGGGGCTCGGCGCGCCGGTCGGGTCGCTGGTCGGCGGCACGACCACGTTCGTCGAGGAGGCCCGGCGGCTGCGCAAGATGCTGGGCGGCGGCGTGCGGCAGGGCGGCGTGCTGGCGGCGGCGGGGCTGGTCGGCCTGGACCGGATCGACGACCTCGCGGCCGACCACGCCAACGCGCGGGCGTTCGCCAAGGGCCTGGCCGACCTGGGCTGGGTCGTGGCCGAGCCGCAGACCAACGTCGTGCTGGCGGCCGTGCCGGACCTGGAGGTGACGTTGACGGCGTTGCGGCACCTGGGCGTGCTGGCCGGTCCGATGGCGGGTCGGGTGCGGTTCGTGACGCACCGGGACGTGGACGCGGACGACGTGGCCGAGGCGTTGCACCGGATCGGGTCGGTGAGCTGATGCGCTGGGTGGTGTTCGACTACGGGCAGGTCGTGAGCCGTCCGCACGTGGACCTGCCGGGGCTGGCGGCGGCGATGGGCGTGCCGCTGGAGGACTTCCTGGCCTCCTACTGGGCCCACCGCGACGCCTACGACCGGGGCGATTCGGACCTGGTCTACTGGCGCGCGGTCGGCGGCGGGGTCGGCGTGGACGTGTCCGAGGAGTTCGCGCGGCGGCTGGCGGACCAGGACACGGCCGGGTGGCTGCACCCGGACCCGGACGCGGTGGCGTTGATCGCCGAGCTGGACGCGGCGGGCGTGCCGCTGGCGCTGCTGTCCAACGCGTCGCACACGTTCGGGCGTGCGGCCGAGAAACAGCCCTGGACCAGGCACTTCCGCCACCTGATGTTCTCGGCCGACCTGGGCACGGCCAAGCCCGACCCGGAGATCTGGACGGCGCTGGCCGACCGGATCGGCGCCCGGCCTCGGGACTGCGTGTTCTTCGACGACCGCGTCGAGAACGTCGACGGCGCGCTGCGCGCGGGACTCACCGGCCTGCTGTGGCAGGGCACGCTGACGGCACGCACCGCCCTGGCCGGGCTGTCCCTGCCGTGATCACGGTGCCGGGCGGCGTGCGCCGTCCGGCTACCTGATCTCCTTGCGCCCCTTGGACTTGATCGCGCCGTACGCGGCCGTGCCCACGAACAGCACGACGCCGACGACCGCGAGCCAGAACAGGCCCTTGACCACCGCGCCCAGCACGGAGATCACGACCCACGCCGCGAGCAACCACACGATGATGCGCACCATGCCCGGTCAACGAGCGGCGTGACCTGCGGGTTCCCGTTCGCCGAGGGTGGGCAGCCACATTTTCAGGCGACGCAACGCCTCGTCGATGTCCTGTGCCGACGAGGCGAACGAGAACCGCACGAAGTCGTGGCCGCGTTCCGGGTCGAAGTCGATGCCCGGCACGATCGCCACGCCGGTCTCGTCGAGCAGCCGGCGGCAGAACGCCATCGAGTCCGACGTCAGGTGCGAGACGTCCGCGTACGCGTAGAAAGCGCCGTCGGCAGGCGCGATCCTGGTGATCCCCAGGTCGGCGAGCCCGCTGAGCAACACGTCCCGGTTGCGCCGGTAGCCGTCGACCAGCGCGGCCGTCTCCGCGTACGACTCGGGTTCGAACGCGGCCACGGCGGCGTGCTGGGCGAGCGCGGGCGGGCAGAGCGTGAAGTTGCCGGTGAGCCGGTCCGCCGCGTCGCGCAGATCCGGCGGCAGCAGCATCCAGCCCAGCCGCCAGCCGGTCATCGCGAACGCCTTCGAGAACGAGTTCACCACGATCGCGTCCCGCGAGGTCTCCCACGCGCTCGTGAGCGGCACGGCGTAGGCGATGCCGTGGTAGATCTCGTCGCTGACCAGGCGCGTTCCGCGTGCGGTGCACCAGTCCGCCAGCGCGGCCAGCTCGTGCGGCGCGAGCACGGTCCCGGTCGGGTTGGCCGGGCTCGCCACGACCAGACCGGCCAGCGGGCCGACCTCGTCGAGCATCTCCACGGTCGGCTGGAAACGGTTTTCCGGGCCGCACGGCAGCTCGACGACCTCGCAGCCCAGCGCCCGCAGGATGTTGCGGTACGCCGGGTAGCCGGGCCGGGCCAGCGCGACCCGGTCGCCGGCGTCGAACGCGGACAGGAAGGCCAGCAGGAACGCGCCGGACGACCCGGTGGTGACCACCACGTCGTCCGGCGTGATCTCCAGCCGGTACTGCCGCGCGTAGTGGCCGGCGAGGGCCGTGCGCAGCGGCAGGATGCCGAGTTGTTCGGTGTAGCCCAGGGTCTGCGTGCGCAACGCCCGTTCCGCGGCGGCCAGGACCGGTGTCGGCGCCGGGCTCGACGGCTGCCCGGCCGCCAGCGACACCACGTCGCCGTGGGTGCGCTGACGGTGGGCTGCGGCGGAGAGCACGTCCATCACGTGGAACGGGGGCACGTCGGAGCGTGCGGCGACACCGGACATGGGCGTCAGGCTAGTAGCCCTGGTAACCGCCGCCCTGGGCCATCGACTTCAGACCCGGGTGGCCCTCGAAGCCGCCGTAGCGCTCGAACGTGTACCGGACGCCGGCGATGATGTTGTCGACCGGGTTCCAGATGTCGTCGTGGCCGGGCAGCTTGTAGGACTGGAACGTGGGGTCGATGCACTGCATGAGGCCCTTGGACGGGGTGCCCTTGGCCGCGTTCGAGTCCCAGTCGTTGATGGCGTGCGGGTTGCCGCCGGACTCCTTCTCGATGATCGTCCAGATCTGCTGGATGTTCGCCTCGGTGACCGGGATGCCCGCGGCCTGGAGGATCTTGATCGCCTCGCGGATCCACTGCTCGACGTTGCCGGGCGGCGGGCCGCTCGCGGGCGGCGGACCGCTGGGGCCGAAACCGCCGAAACCGCCACCGCCGGCGCTTCCTCCTCCGCCGCCTCCACCGCCGCCGCCGCCGTGGGAGCCGCCCGTGGACTGGCTCGGCGACTGCTGGTGCTGCGGGGTCTCGGTGGCGGACGACGGCTTGGTCTCGGCCTCGGGCGTGGGCTGCCAGTCGATCGGGTTGCCGGGCGCGGGCACGAACGACTGCGTGCCGGGGTCGGGCAGGCTCGAGAACGCGGGCGTGAAGACGCGGCCCTTCAGCGCGGACAACGCCGAGTTCACCGCGGTCTCGGCCTGCTCGATCACCGGACCCGCGTCGCCGGCGGCCTCCGCGCACAAACCGGAGATCGCGGCGTCCACATCGGCCTGCGGCATGTGCCGGTTCTGCTCGCGCACCTGTCGAGCGCGCGAGAGCAGGTTCTCGCAGATACGTGTCATCGTCGTTTTCGCGGCTTCGAGCGCGTTCGCGGCGGAATCGAGATCACCGGCCGCCGCCGTCAACGCCTCGGCCAACGCGGTACCGCTTTTCGTGAATCCGGACATGTAGGTCACGAATCCGTCGGCGGAACCGCCCTCCCACGCGCCGTCGAGCGCGGAGACGGTCCGCTGGACCACGTTCCCGGCTTCGCCCGCCTTGGTCGCGGCCTCACGCCACCGCGTCGCCACGTCACGCACGGCCTGCGGCTGCGCCGAGTCGACCTTGTCCGCCCAAGCGGCCACCGCGGCACCACCCGGCAGGCCCGCGACCTCGTCTTTCGCGCTCATCTCACACCGCCCGGAACGAGCCGGCGTTGGCCGCCTCGACGTCGTCGACCGCGCTCTCGACCTTGTCGATCGCGCGTTCCACCTGGCCCAGCAGCTTCTCCGCGGCGGCGCACTCGGCACCCGCACGCGACTGGAAATCCGACACCGCCGACGCGAGTCCGCCCGACGTGCCGAGCTTTCCGAAAACACCCGCGTCCACGTAGGCACCGGACAAGCCGTCACCCACCGACCCGAATTGTCCGGCTTGCGCGGAAGCCGCGCTCCGACATTGCTCCAACGCCTCGGCGTTGAACTTGGCCACTGGCATTTACCGCCCCCTTGACGCGTACGCACAGACTTTAGGGGAACTCGACACGACTTATCCGGACAACCGGGCGAGAAGTGACGCGACCCGCTCACGCAGACCGTCGGCGGGCACCGGACCGTGGAAGTCGACCACGTCGCGGGACCGGCACCGCCGCCCGGTCGCGTCGAGCACCGCCGCACCGATCCGCCCGTGCAGGTCCTGTGCGCCGACCAGGTCGCCATCGGCGGGCAACACCGACACGACGGCGGCGGGGAGGTCCGCGTCGGGGTCGCGCACGGACAATCGGCCGCCGGACAGCACCGCGAGCACCGCACCGCGCTCGCCGGACACGGCCAACGCGCGCACGGCCACGCTGCCGATGCCCAGGCGCAGGTCGACGGCACGCGGCGGACGGGCGACCAGTTCCAGGGCGGAACCGAGCCACGGGTCGAGGTCACCGTCCCGGACCAGGTCGTTCTCGACCAGCTCCGACCACGGGGCCGGGTCGTCGGGGACGTGTAAGACGATCGGCAGGGCACCTAGGTCGAGGTGCTCCCACGCCGTGCGGAACTGGGCAGCGCTCAGCGTCGCGTTGGTCACCGGAACGTCACTCCCGAAGGACGGCGGGCAGGCGTGGGTGTTGGACGCCGCGCCCGCGGGGCCGGTTCCCCTCAGACCTCCTGCATCAGCTCCCGGACGCACACCGCGAGCCGGTGGTTGTCGATCGGCGTGATCGTGCTCCAGTCACGGCCGTCCGAACTCGGCCGCACCAGGTGCAGGTACCGGCCGGACGGGGTGTCGTGCCACGCCACGACCCGGTTCGCGCGCACGGGCGGACCGCCCGGCCGGGCGCGTTCCACGCCGAACTGGCCCCGCGTGCCCATGCCGTCCACCATGCCCGCGAGTTCCTGGGCCTCGTGCAGTGGAATCCCGTGGTACTCCAACGAGAGGACGAGCTTGTCCGCGTCCCGGCCGGCCTCGTCGGCGGCGGCGCGGAACACGTCGTTGGGCAGGCTCACGGACCGGCCGCGACCGGCCGGGCGTTCACCGGTGACCGACACCGCGTCGTCGGCCAGCGCGGTGGCCCGCGACTCGATCAGCCACACCTCGTCGCCGTCGACGACACCGAGCACGGCCTCGTCCGACCCGGCCGCCGCCAGGCCCCTGATCTTGCGGCCGTCGACCCAGATCCACAGGTCGACGGACACCTTGGGGTTGGCCAGCAACGCGAACGCGTCGGCGATCTCGGGCGTGACCCGGCGGTTGTGCGCCAGACCCCGCTCCTCCAGGGAGTGCCAGGCGTTCTCGACGAACGCCGCGCGTTCGGTGTGCGTGATGCCGGGGCTGGGCACGTCGAGCGCGACGTTGCGGCGGGGGTGGCGCTCGGCCTCCCACGCCACGTCGAACTCCAGCGTGCTCAGTACCACGGTCACCGCGGGCTACTTCCGCTCGGAGTCGTCGCCGAGGACCGACTGGACGACCATCCGCTCGTCGCCGAACACGTCGTCGGAGTCGACGCCGTACTTGCGCACGTGCTCGGCGTCCTCCTCGTCCTTGGCCGAGGCGGCGGGCTGGAGCATCGTGCCGGTGCCGACCTTGCCGGTACGCGTGTTGCCGGCCGCCGTGGCGGCGGACGCGGCACCCGGCGCCCGGCCGACCGGCCGTTCGTCGGGGTCGATCGCACCCAGCGTGGCCGAGATCCCGGACTTGCCGGCCGCGACACCCGCCTTGCCGACGGCCTTGGCGCCGCCTTCCGGGGCCTTGCCCGTCGCCGTGCCGCCCTTCCCACCGCCCCGCACGAGGCGGTCGGGCCGCACCGACCCGGCGATCCCGAGCCCGGTGAGCGTGGACAACCCCAGCCCGATCCCGAGCCCGATGTTGGAGGTCGGCACGCGGCCCAGCAGCGGATTGGCCTGGATCGGCACGGAAGGACCGACCGGCGTGCCCGGCAACTGGCCGCTGAGACCGCCGGCGGGCAGCTGCGGCGGGATACCGGCGGTGGCGCCGCCGGGCAGGCCGACGGACCCGCCGGGCAGACCCGCCGACGCGGGCAGCCCGGTCGGCACGCCGCCGATGTGACCCGCGGGCGTGGCGACGTGGGCGACCGTCGCGGTCGCGCTGGAGGCCACGGTGACGTCGAAGTTCGGCGGCTTGTTCAGGCCCTGGTAGGAGTCGAGCGTCGAACGGGACGCCTCGGTGTACTGGTCGAGGCCGCGGATGGCCTGCTCGCGTGCCGCCTGGGTCTGCTTGACCTCTTCGGCGTGGTCGGTCTCGTAGCCGGCGAACCCGGCGACCTTGTCCCACGTCGACTGCTGGGTGGCGCCGAGCAGGGACGTCGACTCGGGCAGCACGTGCCGGGTCTGGCTGAAGGTCGCACTCTGCTCGGCCGTGGCCTTGGAGGTGCGCTGGGCGGTCTCGTCGGCGTTGCCCGCGTAGTCGGCCTGGGCGGTGATCGTGCCACCGGCCTTGTCGCCGGCCGCACCCTGCCACTCGATGCCGAGCTTGCCCAACTCGCGCCGCAACACCTCGTCGGTCTCGGCAAGACCGGCGGCGAGTTCACGCAGGGCGTGCGAGGCCTCGGAGAACCGCTGGGCCGCGTCACCGGACTTGAACTTCTCGACCAGTCCCGCGAGGGCATGGTTGTCGTACCCCTCGAAGCGGTGGTCCCCGATCTCCCGATAACCCATGACACCCCTCACTTCAAGGTCTGCAACGTGGCCAACGCGAGTTCCGCGCCCTTGGCCGCGTTCTGGCACATGACATCCTTGGTCGGCTTGCCGCTCCCGATAGGGATGAAGTCGACGTACAACTGCTGCTTGTCAGCCACGTCGACGGCGACCGCGCAATCCGCCGCGGTGCCGCTGAGACTGATGGTCCGCGCCGGGAACCCACCGACGACGACCTCGCCGACGTCGGTGTTCCCTTTGCCGGTCCAGTACTCCACGCCGGTGCCGGTGATCACCGACACGCCGTAGTTGGTTTGGAGGTCGCCGGTGAACTCACAGGTCGGAACGTTGCCCGCACCGACGACGTCGCTGTCGTTGCGCTCGTTCTCGACGACCTTGAGCTGCTTCATCTGCCCGGGGGTCAACAACCGACACGGGTCGACCCCGTCGACCTTGACGGTCGTCGGCCGGTCGCTCCCCGCCTTCGTCGTAAAGGTCTGCGAGATCGGCAGCGTCACACCTCTTGTCGGCTCCGCCGTGCCGCACGCGCCCGTCACTGTGGCAGCGCCGAGCAGTGCGACCGCACGCACGACGCCGACCCGCACTGTTCGGCCGCCGCGGCGCACGCCCCTGGCTGCCGAGGCGCCGAGCCCCTGTTCACCCCGCCGCCGGCGATGCACCGCGCCTCACTTCAGGGTCCGCAACGTGGCCAACGCGAGCTCCGCGCCCTTGGCCGCGTTCTGGCACATGACGTCTTGACTTTGGTCATCCACGTGATAGTCGACGTAAAGCTGTTGCCCGTCGGCGACATCGACGACAACCGCGCAAAAGGCATCCACACCGCTCAGCCCGAGAGTCGCCGCACGGTAGCCGGACACCTCGACCGCCTTGACATCGATGTTGCCCGATTCATCCCAGTAGTCGATCCCCGCACTGGTCACCAGACCGACACCGTAGGAGTGCCACGGCGCGCCGGTGGTTCCGTAGTTGCACAGCGGCGCTTGGCTGCCATTCTTGAGCAGGTCACTGTCGTCACGGGTGGTGCGCACGGTCTTCAACTGACTGGTTTGAGCAGGCGTGAAAACCGTGCACGGGTCGATTCCATCGAGCTTGATCGCCTTGGGTCGCGGCGTGGCGGATTTCGTCCCGGCCGCGGACGTGGTCACGCCGACGGTCGGCGTGGACCCGGCGGTGCCGTTGCCCGGCTCCTTCGAGGTACAGGCGACCGCGAGCGTCCCCACAAGGGCGACGCACAAGATGCCCGGACGCAGGAAGTCACGCACTCTTGACCCCCATCGCGGACACGACCTCGTCCTCGGTGAAGCCGTACTGCTTGGCGACCTCGCGCAACTGGTCGACCAGATTGGAGAGGCTGGTCCGGTACTGGCGGACTCGTCCCGCGTACGACTCCGGACCTTCGATGAGTCGCGCGTTCCAAGCGGCGGCGACGTCCTCGTTCACCGGATCGGCATTCGGCCCCAACTTGACGAGCAGGCCGCGTTCCGCGCGTCGAAGAGCATCGTTCAACCTGAGGGCCTGGTCAAAAACGATCTTGCCGGCCTGCAGGACGGTTTCCTTGTCCACGGCGAACTGCTGTGCCGACGCCGAAGCCCCGGGCATGGTCTTGCCGAGCGCCTTCTCCGCGGTGATCAGCGCACCGACCGCCGCGCCGACGGCGCCGCCGACCCCGGCGGCCATGCCCAGGATGCCGTTGTCCTCTGCCACGACTCCTACCCCCGTACGGTCGGTAACGGTCCGGTCCCGGTTCGCAGGCTACCAACGTCCGAGCGTGCCCGGCCCATGGTTCGACGAGAACGAGGGCGTGGCGGTTCCGACCGCACCACGGCACGATCGGAGGCCGACTCCGCCCGTCGCCACCATCGCGTGGCCTCAGCGACGCCGACACCTCTCACTTCAGGGTCCGCAACGTGGCCAACGCGAGCTCCGCGCCCTTGGCCGCGTTCTGGCACATGACGTCTTGACTTTGGTCATCCACGTGATAGTCGACGTAAAGCTGTTGCCCGTCGGCGACATCGACGACAACCGCGCAAAAGGCATCCACACCGCTCAGCCCGAGAGTCGCCGCACGGTAGCCGGACACCTCGACCGCCTTGACATCGATGTTGCCCGATTCATCCCAGTAGTCGATCCCCGCACTGGTCACCAGACCGACACCGTAGGAGTGCCGTGGCGCCGAACTGGTCATATAGCTGCACAACGGTGTATTGCTGCCGTTCTTGAGCAGATCCATGTCCTGCCGGCTGGAGCGGGCCGTCTTCAGTTGTTTCGTCTGTTCGGCCGTGAAAACAACACAGGGGTCGAGGCCATCGAGTTTGATCACCACAGGGCGTTCCACAGCGGAGGTCGTGAAATGGACTTTCGGAGCTTCCTCGGGCTTACCGAACCCAGGCTCCCGCGATGCGCACGCGGCCGAAAAAGCCCCGATCAACGCGACGATGGCGACACACCGATACATGCGTTCACTCACGCCTGACCCCTATCGCGATGTGGATCTCGTCCTCGACGAGGTTGCCATTGCCGTTGGGCACGACCTGCATCTCACTTCAAGGTCTGCAACGTGGCCAGCGCGAGTTCCGCACCTTTGACCGCGTTCTGGCACATGACGTCCTGCGCAGCCGCCTGACCGGGCTCGTAGTCGAAGTAGAACTGTTGTCCGCCGGCGATGTCGATCGCAAGCGCGCAGTCGACGGGCGCACCCTTGAAGGTCAGCGTCACCGCGCTGTAGCCACCCACGGTGGTGGGCTTGACATCGACGTTGCCGTTTCCCGTCCAGTGGTCGATGCCCGACCCGATGACGAGGCCGACGCCGTAGATGATCCGCGGCGAGCTGTTGTTGCCGTAGTTGCAGACCGGGTCCTCGCTGCCGTCCTTGACGAGGTCCTGGTTCATCCGGGTTCTACGGCTGACCGAAAGCTGTTTCATCTGCTCGTCGGTGAGCACTTGGCAGGGGTCGATCCCGTCGAGCTTGATTTCCTCTGGGCGAGGCTTCTTCTCAGTCGTGGTGGTCTTCGGTGCCGCCGATGTCGGACTGGCGGCCATGCCCTTGCCCGGCTGCTCGGTCGTGCACGCTGCGGTCAGTGCGGCGACGGCAGTCAGCAGGGCGGTCGTGCGAACAGCGCTACTACGCACTACCAGCCCCCATTGTGACGAGAACGGCTTTCCCGAAGCAGCCGTACCGCGTGCCACATCACATGGCTGCGTATCCCGGATCGACCATGTCTCCGGACGGTCGGCGACTGCCCGGCGCCCTGATCGCAGGCTATCAACGACCAGGGCGCCGAGTCTGTGATTCGACAAATCCGGGCATGAGGCTTCCGACTGCGGGAGAAGTGCGAGTCAGAATTCGATCTCGCCGTTCGCGGCGCGCAAGGCGATGTCGGAGCGGTGGTGGGAGCCGGTCAGGTGCACGGTCTTCACGCGGTCGTACGCGGACGTGCGGGCGTCGGCCAGCGTGTCGCCGGTACCCACGACGGCCAGCACGCGACCGCCCGTCGACACCACGGCGCCGTCGTCACGCCGGCGGGTGCCGGCGTGCAGCACGCCGTCCGCCTCGGTGCCGCCGACGACGTCCCCCGTCCGGGGTCGGCCGGGGTAGCCCTCGGCGGCCACGACCACGGTCACGGCGTAGCCGGGTGCCCAGTCCAGGTCGGCGATCCCGCCGAGGCCGCCGGTGGACGCGGCCAGCAGCAGGCCGGCCAGCGGCGTCTCGAGCAGTGCCAGCACGGCCTGGGTCTCGGGATCGCCGAAGCGGCAGTTGAACTCGATCACCTGCGGCCCGGTGGGGGTGAGGGCCAGGCCCGCGTAGAGCAGGCCGGTGAACGGGGTGTCGCGGCGGGCCAGTTCGTCGACCACGGGCTGCACGCACGTCGCCACGATGGTCTCCACCAGGCCGTCCGGCGCCCAGGGCAGCGGCGCATAGGCACCCATGCCACCGGTGTTGGGGCCGGAGTCGCCGTCGCCCACGCGCTTGAAGTCCTGCGCGGGCAGCAGGGGCACCACGTTCGCGCCGTCGACCAGGCAGAACAGGGACACCTCGGGCCCGGAGAGGAACGACTCCAGGAGCACCGGGTGGCCGTTGTCCAGCAGGGTCATGGCGTGCGCACGCGCGGTCGCGCGGTCGGCCGTCACGACCACGCCCTTGCCCGCCGCGAGCCCGTCGTCCTTGACCACCCAGGTCGGGCCGAAGTGGGTCAGGGCGGCGTCGAGCCGGGCCGGGTTGTCGACGACCTCGGAGGTCGCGGTCGGCACGCCGGCCGCCGCCATGACGTCCTTGGCGAACGCCTTGGAGCCCTCGATGCGGGCCGCGGCGGCCGACGGGCCGAAGCACGGGATGCCGGCCGCGCGCACGGCGTCGGCGGCGCCCGCGACCAGCGGCGTCTCGGGCCCGACGACGACCAGGTCGGCACGCCACTCGACGGCCAGCGAGGTCACGGCCGCCGCGTCGGTCACGTCGACGCCGCGGATCTCGGCGAGTCCGGCGATGCCGGCGTTGCCGGGAGCGCAGGCCAAGGCGACCACCGCGGGGTCCCGTGACAACGCGAGGACAAGGGCATGTTCACGGGCTCCGGACCCGATGACCAGGACACGCACGGTTGGCCAGCCTAGTTGACCCGTCCGGCTATCCGCCGAGCGCGTCCAGCGAGCCGGGCGACAGCGGAACCGGGTCGGTCAGCCCGGCCTGGTCGCGGAGGATGTCGCGGGCCGCCGGGTGCACTTTCTCCAGGTCGCCCTTGTGCTCGTAGATCGCCTTCGTCACGGCGCACGCGTTCGAGATCGGGAAGTCGTCTCTGACGAGCAGCACGTTGGGCACGATGATCGTCGGCACGTCGGCGGGCTGACCGTAGGCGGCGGCCGGGATCACGCCCCGGTCGTACACGGGGTTGACCTGCCGCAACGCCTCCAGTTGCGGGGTCAGGTCGAGGAAGTGCACGTCGCCCTTCAACGACGTGGTGATGTCGGTGATCTGCGCGGTCGGCAGTCCGCCCGACCACACCAGCGCGTCGAGGCTGCCGTCCTTCATGCCGTCCGCGGTCTTGGTCAGGTCGAGCCGCTGCGCCTGCACGTCCTTGTCCGGGTCGAGTCCGGCCGCGCGCAGCAGCCGTTGCGCGATCACCTCGGTGCCGGACTTGGGCGACCCGGTGGAGACCCGCTTGCCGCGCAGGTCGGCCGGCGAGTTGATCCCGCCGCGCACGAGCACCTGCGTGTAGTTGGGGTAGAGCCTGGTCAACGCCTGGATCTTCTGGGGTTTGCCCTCGAACGCCCCCTTGCCGCCGACCGCGTCGGCGGCCGTGTCGGCGAGCGAGAACGCGATGTCGTACGTGCCGTCGACGAGCTGCTGGACGTTCTGCACGGACGCACCGGTCTCGGCCGCCGTCGCCTTGAGCGGGGTGTTGGCGCTGATCACCTGGGCCAGTGCGCCGCCGATCACGTAGTACACGCCGCCGGAGTTGCCGGTGGCGATGGTGATCCGCCCTTCGGCCGCCTCGCACTCGGCCGCGCCCGCCTGCCGGGCCGCCGGTTCCCGCTTGCCGCCGCAGCCGGCGACGACCAGCGCGACCGCCACCACGACGATTCCGAGCCTACGCATCCCGGTTCTCCTTCCGGTTGACCAGCACGTGCACGACCGTCGCGGCGAACAGGAACGCCGCGCCGATCGCGACGCTGCGGGGGTCCGGGTACAGCAGGGCCAGGGCCGCCGGTACGCACAGCGCCCGTTCGGCCACGCCCGCACGGCGCACCAGCCACCCGCCGGTCGCGACCGCGAGCGCGGCCACGCCCAGTGCCGACACCGCGAACACCCACAACGCGTCGAGAAGGGTGCCATGCAGGAGCAAGTTCGAGCCGTTGTCGGTGAGCACGAAAGCCAAGGGCACGAGGAAGGCGGGCAGCGTGTACCGCCACGTCCGCCACATCGTCCGCACCACGTCGCCGCCGGTGATCGCGGCGGCCGCCACCGCGGCGAGCGCGGTCGGCGGCGTGACCTCGGACAGCACGGCGTAGTAGAAGATGAACATCGCCGCTTCGGCCGGTGCGACACCGAGTTCGACCAACGCCGGTCCGACGACCACCCACGAGATCACGAAGGACGCGGTCACCGGTACGGCCAGGCCGAGCACGCTCACCGCGACCGCCGCGAGCACGGCCGTCACCGCGAGCACCACGGCCGGGTTCGAGGACACCGCGGACGCCAGGTCCACCAACGCCGAGGCGAGTGCCTGCCCCAGTCCGGTCTTGGTGACGGTCGACGTGATCACGCCCGCCGCCGCGCACACCGCGATCACGGGCAACGCCCCGCGCACCCCGACCGCCAGGGACGTCGCGACCAGCCGCGACCAGCCCCTGAGGTCGGACGACAGCGCGAACAACGCCGCCACCCCGGTGGCGTAGACGACGGCCGAGTACACCGGCACGTCGAGCACGAGGAAGACGACGATCACGCCCAGGGACAGGAAGTGGTGGCCGCCGCGCCGCAGCACGGTCCACGCCCGGGGCGCCTCCACGTCGACCGGCCGGGCCCCGAACCGCCGGGCGTCGATCTCGACGGCCAGCGCGATGCCCAGGTAGTACAGCAGGGTCGGCAGGATCGCCCACACGAGCACGTCGAGGTACGAGACCCGGAGGTACTCGGCGATGATGAACGCCGCCGCGCCCATGGTGGGCGGCGACAGGATCGCCCCGATGCCGGACGCGGCGAGCAGGCCGCCCGCGTTCTCCTTCGAGTAGCCGGCTTTCCGCAGCATCGGCCACGTCACCGCGCCCAGCGACACGGTCGTGGCCGTGCCCGAGCCGGACACCGTGCCGAGCAGGAAGCCGGCGGTGGCGGCCGTGCGACCGGGTGCGGTGCGGGACCGGCGGAAGAGCGAGAAGCTGATGTCCACGAAGAACGTGCCCGCGCCGGACGCGTTGAGCACGGCGCCGTAGATCGTGAACAGCACGATGTAGGTCGCGGCGACGTCGAGCGGCGTGCCGTAGAAACCCGTGGCGTCGTTGAAGAACCCGTTCACGATCTGCGCGAAGTCCACGCCCGCGTGGGAGATCGCCCACGACGGCGGCAGGTACCCGCCGTAGTAGGCGAAGGCGATGAACGCCACGCACACCACCGGCAGCACCCACCCGGTCGTGCGCCGCGCGGCTTCGAGGATCAGCAGCAGGAGCACGGTCCCGGCGATCACGTCGGGCGTCGACAGTTGGCCCTGCCGGTCGAGGAACGCGTCGAAACCGGCCAACGGGTACGCACCGGCCAGGAACGCCAGGAGCGCCAACACCCAGTCGAGCGGTCCGGGGTCGGCGGACCGCCCGTACGACAGGAACACCAGCGGCAACGTCACCGCCAGGAACACGACCAGGTAGAACTGCCCGCCCTGCGCGAACGGCCGGAACACCTGCTTGAGCACGAGCAGGGCGACCAGGAACGCCGCCACGGCCAACGCCCGGTCCCAACGCGCCGACAACGCGCGTACCGGGCGTTCTTCGTCCTGTTCCAGGATGGGCTCGGACACGGGCACCTCCGGTGACCCGACGCTACTTGTGCCCCCGGTCACAGCCCAGGAGGTCCGGCTTAAGGGACGGTAAATCCACGCGGGCGCGCACTGTTCACCCGCTCTTCAACCGTCGGTGGCGGGGACGTCGCGGAGCGCGACAAGGCTCCCGGCGTCCGGTAACGACGCTTCGAGGAGGTCGACCGATGCTGCGGTCGAAGATCGTCGGCGTGGCGCTGGCCGCGCTCGCCGTCGCCGGGGTGGTGACGCTGCCGTCCGCGTCCGCCGACCAGGGCGGGGAGAAGGCGCGCGGGCCGCTGGTGATCGGCCACCGGGGCGCGTCGGGCTACCGGCCCGAGCACACGTTGGCCTCGTACGAACTGGCCGCGCGCATGGGCGCGGACTTCATCGAGCCCGACCTGGTCTCGACCAAGGACGGCCGGCTCGTCGCCCGGCACGAGAACGAGATCGGCGGCACGACCGACGTCGCCGCGCACCCGGAGTTCGCCGGCCGCCGCACCACGAAGACGATCGACGGCGTCGCGATCACCGGCTGGTTCACCGAGGACTTCACGCTCACCGAGCTGAAGTCGTTGCGCGCCAAGGAACGCATCCCGCAGATCCGGCCGCGCAACACGCTCTACGACGGCCGCTTCCCGGTGCCCACGCTCGAAGAGGTCATCGACCTCGCCCGGTCGCTGAGCCGGGACCTCGGCCGGACCGTCGGCGTGTACCCGGAGACCAAGCACCCGACGTACTTCCAGGACATCGGCCTCGCGCTGGAGCCGAAGCTCGTGGACGTGCTCAACCGCAAGGGCCTCAACCGGCCCGGCGCGGCCGTGTACGTGCAGTCGTTCGAGGTCGCGAACCTCAAGTGGCTGCGCGGCAAGCTGCGCGTGCCGCTGGTGCAGCTGATCGACGCCTCGGGTGCGCCGTACGACTTCGTGAAGGCCGGCGACAAGCGCACCTACGCCGACCTGGTGACCCCGGCCGGGCTGAAGGAGATCGCGACCTACGCCAAGGGCATCGGCGTGGCCAAGGACCGGATCATCCCGCGCGACGCGAACGGGTTCCTCAAGCAGCCGACCACGCTCGTGGCCGACGCCCACGCCCGCAAGCTGATCGTGCACGCGTGGACGTTCCGCAACGAGAACGCGTTCCTGCCGGCCGACTACCGCTCGTCCACCGACCAGGCCGCGTACGGCCGGGCGTTCGACGAGTACGCGAAGTTCTTCGCGACCGGCCTCGACGGCGTGTTCGCCGACAACCCGGACACCGCCGTGGAAGCCCGCAAGTCCCGCTGACCGACGGCCCCGGACAGCGTCGTCCGGGGCCTCACAGCAGTCCGCGCCGCCTCAGTTCGGGGTGCACGCCCTCGCCGAACCAGTACGCCTCCTCCAGGTGCGGGTAGCCCGACAGCACGAACTCGTCCACGCCGTGCGCGTGGTACTCGGCGATCAGGTCCGCGACCTCGGCATGGCTGCCGACCAGCGCGGTGCCCGCGCCGCCGCGCACCAGTCCGATCCCGGCCCACAGCGCCGGGTGGACCTCCAGGCCGCGCGGGTCGCCGTCGAAGGCGCCGCCGTGCAAGGCGACCATCCGCTGCTGCCCGACGGACTCGCTGGCCGCGAGCCGTTCCTGGGCCTCCCGCACGCGTCGCGGGTCGAGGGCGGCGAGCAGGCGACCCGCCTCGCGCCACGCCTCCTCGGAGGTGTCCCGGCTGATCGTGTGCAGCCGGACACCGAACCGGACCGGCCGGTCGGTCAGCGCCCGGACCCGCGCGATCTTGGCCGCCACGTCGGCCGGCGGCTCGCCCCACGTGAGGTAGACGTCCGCGTGCCGGGCGGCCACGGGCAGCGCGGCGTCGGACGACCCGCCGAAGTACACGGGCGGGATCGGGTCGGGCGGCGCGGGCAGGGTCGCACCGGCGATCCGGTAGTGCTCACCGGTGAAGTCGACGGGTTCGCCGCCCCACACCGAGCGCACGACCCGGAGGAACTCGTCGGTGCGCGCGTAGCGCTGGTCGTGGTCGAGCCAGTCGCCGAACCGGCGCTGCTCGATCGCGTCGCCGCCGGTCACGACGTTGAGCAGCAGCCGACCGCGCGAGATCCGCTGGTAGGTGGCGGCCATCTGGGCGGCCAGCGTCGGCGAGACCGCGCCCGGCCGGAACGCCACCAGGAACTTGAGCCGGGACGTCCGCGCGAGCAGCGCCGCCGTGCTCAGCCACGCGTCCTCGCACCACGTGCCGGTGGGTGTGAGCACGCCCGTGAACCCGTTGACCTCGGCCGCCGACGCCACGGCCGCGAGGTAGTCGATGTCCGGGCCGCGCGACGCGGGCGTGCCCTGTGTCGGGTTGGCGTGGAAGCGTTCCACGATCGTGCGACCGTCGCCGGACGTGGGCAGGAACCAGTGCGTGACCACGCTCATGCGAGCGAGTCTCGGCACCCCGCCGGGCGGCGGTCAACGCGTTCCGGATCGCGAACACGCCGCCGCGGCGGGGGTTTTCGTGCTAGCCGCCGAGCATGTCGTGGCGCACGATCGTCTGGTCGCGGCCCGGACCGACGCCGATCGCCGACACCCGCGCCCCGGAGATCGACTCCAGGTACTCGACGTACGCCCGCGCGTTCGCGGGCAGTTCCTCGAACGTGCGGCATCCGCTGATGTCCTCGAACCAGCCGGGCAGCTCCTCGTACACCGGCACGGCGTGGTGCACGTCGGTCTGCGTCATCGGCATGTCGTCGACGCGCTGCCCGTCCACCGTGTAGCCGACGCAGACCGGCACCTTCTCCAGGCCGGACAGCACGTCCAGCTTGGTGAGGAAGAAGTCGGTGATGCCGTTGACGCGCGCGGCGTACCGGGCGATCACCGCGTCGAACCAGCCGGTGCGGCGCGAGCGGCCGGTCGTGACGCCGAACTCGCCGCCGGTCTTGCGCAGGTGCTCGCCCATGTCGTCGTTCAGCTCCGTCGGGAACGGGCCGGAGCCGACGCGCGTGGTGTACGCCTTGAGGATGCCGATCACCGTGGTGATCCGGGTGGGGCCGATGCCCGAGCCCGCGCTGGCACCGCCGGACGTCGGGTTCGACGAGGTGACGAACGGGTACGTGCCGTGGTCGACGTCGAGCAGGGTGCCCTGCGAGCCCTCCAGCAGCACGGTCTCGCCGCGCTCCAGCGCCTGGTTGAGCAGCAGGCGGGTGTCGGCGATGCGGGACGCGAACTTGGCGCCGTGCTCCAGCACGCCGTCCACGATCTGGTTCGCGTCCAGCGCCTTGCGGTTGTAGACCTTGACCAGGACCTGGTTCTTGAAGTCGAGTGCGGCCTCGACCTTCTGGCGCAGGATCTTCTCGTCGAGCAGGTCCTGGGCGCGGACGCCGACGCGGGCGATCTTGTCCTGGTAGCACGGGCCGATGCCGCGCCCGGTCGTGCCGATCTTGGCCTTGCCCAGGTAACGCTCGGTGACCTTATCGATGGCCACGTGGTACGGCATGATCAGGTGCGCGTCGGCCGAGATCAGCAGCGTGGAGGTGTCGACGCCCTGCTGCTCGAGGCCGGCGAGTTCGTCGAGCAGCACGGCCGGGTCCACGACGACGCCGTTGCCGATGACGCTCGTCACACCCGGTGTGAGGATGCCGGACGGGATCAGGTGCAGGGCGAACTTCTGGCCGTCGGGCAGCACGACCGTGTGACCGGCGTTGTTGCCACCCTGGTAGCGGACGACCCACTGGACACGTTCACCGAGCAGGTCGGTGGCCTTGCCCTTGCCTTCGTCGCCCCACTGGGCACCGATCAGCACGACGGCCGGCATGTGAGACTCCCTGCGGTTGAATCGGTAAGAGCGAATGCCGGTGGTTGAGGGTAGACCAGGAGTTGATGGTGCGCGGAATCGTGCTGGCCTGCGGAAACACGCAGTCGCCATTGATCACTGACGGTGACCGTTTCACGGTGCGCGAGGTGCCCTCGCGGCCGGGAAAAGCCGACGTCGACTCGATTCTGTCCGATCTGGGTGACCTGCGTCTCGTCGTGGCGGGCACGGACGCCGACCTCAACGCCGTGGTCCTGCGGCTGCTGCGCACCGAACTGCTCGGCGAGGTGCCCGTCGGGTACGTGCCACTGGAGGAGGACTCGGCCGTGGCCGACCTCTGGGGCCTGCCGACCGACCCGGGTCGCGCGCTGGACCTGGCGTTGGCGGGCGAGCCGGACCCGGTGCCGCTGGTGCGCGACGACGTGGGCGGCGTGCTGGTCGGCCGCGGCGTGCTCGGGCCGGTGCGCGGCGTCGGGTACGCGGACGACACGGTCGTGCTGCGCGGCCAGGCGAGCCGGCTGGAGGTCCGGCCCGATCGGGAGTTGGGGCTGGTCGTGAGCGTCATCCACAAGCGACTGTTCGGGAACCGGGTCAGGGAGACCGCGGGGCGGGCGTTCCAGCTCGGTTGCCTGCCGCTGCACGTGGTGTCCGACGGGATCACGCACCCGCGCGCGTTGAACAAGTGGACGTGGTACCGCCACACGGAGGACCTGCGGCTCGTGCGCGGGGTGCACTAGCACGCAGCGTTCGGCAGCCGGCCACCACGAGGTCACCCGAAGGCATTGTGGTGGCCGGAGAATTGACCCAGGGTGATCTCCGACAACTTCCCACCAGGAAGGTCGGAAACATGCGAAAAACCGTCACCTCCCTGCTCCTGGTCGGCGCGCTGGGCCTCGCCACCGCGGCGCCCGCGAGCGCCACCCCGCCGAACATCCCGAGCACGGCCACCGCGAAGTCGGAACTGGCCGCGCTGACCGTGGCCGCCGAGGGCTCGCTCACCGGCTACAGCCGCGAGAAGTTCCCGCACTGGATCACCGTCTCGGGCGCCTGCAACACCCGGGAGACCGTGCTCAAGCGCGACGGCTCCAACGTCGTCACCGACTCGTCCTGCGCCGCGACCTCGGGCTCCTGGTACAGCCCGTACGACGGCGCCACCTGGACCCAGGCGTCCGATGTGGACATCGACCACGTCGTGCCGCTGGCCGAGGCGTGGCGGTCCGGCGCGTCGTCGTGGACGACCGACCGGCGCCAGTCGTTCGCCAACGACCTGGGCAACCCGCAGCTGATCGCGGTGACCGACAACGTCAACCAGTCCAAGGGCGACCAGGACCCGGCTCGCTGGAAGCCGCCGCTGACCTCGTACTGGTGCACCTACGGGAAGATCTGGGTGCACTCGAAGTACCGCTGGGGCCTCAAGGTCGACTCGGCCGAGAAGAGCGCGTTGACGGGCCTTCTCGACCGCTGCTAGCCCCTGCTAGTCCTTGCGGGACAACGGAGGCAGCGCCTCGGCCGCCTCCGCGCGGGTCAACCCGGTCGCCTGCAGCAGGTCCACGGCGACCGACCGCACCTGCGCCAGCACGACCTTCACCGACAGGGTGTCGCCGCCGAGCCGGTGCGCCGTCGCGGACCGGACCGCGTCACGGATCGCCTTACGCGCCGTGACCGGTTCGGTGCCGCGCGCGAGTTCGCCGCGCAGCAGGTCGACCGCGTCGGCGTACCCGCGCAGCACCTCGATCAGGACTTCGGGGATCTCCTCGTCGTCGCGCAACGCCGCCAACGCCCGTCGGGCCAGCACGCGTGTGTTGCGCACGGCGTAGTCGATCGGCGCGGCGGCCGAGGCGTACCGGTCCAGGGCGTGCCGGGCCGGGCGGCGCAGCGGTGCCAGGGACGTGATCTCGCCGCCCGTGCGCAACGCGGTCGTGAACTCGTCGAACGCCGACTGCGACTCGCGCAGCCGGGCCAGCACGCTCGCCGCGCGCACGGCGTCCCGTTCGGCCACGGCGTCCGCGACACCGCGCAACGCCGTCGCCAGCTCGCCGAGCACCACGCGCCCGTGCCGGTGTGCGACCCGCAACGGGTGCGCGGGCAGCAACGCCGTGACCGCGAGCCCGACCAGGCCCCCGACCAGCGCGTCGACCATCCGGTCCAGGCCGCCGCCGGTGCTGGGCGGCAGCAGCGTGGCCACGAGCACGGCCGACGACCCGGCCTGGAGCGCGATCACCGCGCCGCCGTCGAGCAGCGTGGCCGCGGACATCGCCAGCGCGACGACCAGGGCGATCTGCCACGGTCCCGTGCCGATCCACGAGATCAGGACGTCGCCGACACCGACGCCGACCGACACGCCGACGACCAGTTCGACGACCCGGCGCAGCCGCTGCCCGAGCGACACGCCCAGGCACACCACGGCCGCGATCGGGGCGAAGAACGGGTGCTCGTGGCCCGCCACGGCCATGGCCGCCCACCACGACAGGCCGGCCGCGAGCGCGGTGTGCACGATCGGCAACGCCGTACCGCGCCACCGGTCGATTCTGCGCGTGACCTCGTCGCGCACCGCGCCCACGGCGGCGGCTCAGGCCAGGCCGAGCGCGGCGGGTGCGGCCGGGTCGCTGTCGGCGAGGAACTTCCGGCAGCGCTCGTACTCCTCGGTCTCGCCGATGCCGTCCGCAGCACGGGACAGCGCGGCGAGCGCGCGCAGGAAGCCGCGGTTCGGGCGGTGCGACCACGGGACCGGGCCGTGCCCCCGCCAGCCGGCCCGGCGCAGCTGGTCGAGGCCGCGGTGGTAGCCGGTGCGGGCGTAGGCGTAGGCCGCGACCGGGTCGCCGGACTGCAACGCGCGTTCGGCCAGCAGCGCCCACGCCTCGCTGAAGTCGGGGTGCGCGTGGACGATCTTGGCCGGGTCCGTGCCCGCGTCGGCGGCGGCCTGCGCTTCGGGACGGTCGGGCAGCAGCGTCGGATCGGGGCCGAGCAGGTTCGTCATGTGATCAGGATAGGAAGACCCGCACCGCGGCGGCGACCAGCGCGAGCACGATGGCGGACACGACGATCCCGGCGACGACCCTCTGCGACATGACTCCCTCTCAGCCGTTTCCCAGCCGAGAACCCTCCCGCGTTGGGCTGTAAGGATCAACACACTTCACCCGTTCGGTGGGACGATCACGGGTAGTCCCAGGTCAGGAGCACCCCTTAGGGGACATTTCGGGAAACACCAGGGCCGCGCAACCCTTCTCACCAGGGCGGCCGGCCCGCATCATGAGCGGGTGAAAACGGGGGTTGCCGATCGCATCGCACGCTTCCGCGACCAGTACTGGGAGCGCGGCGAGCCGGGCCGGGAGACGCCGGCGGTGCTGACGTCCGGCCTGTACCGGCTGTGGCTGCTGGGCCTGCTGCTGAAACTGATCGGCTCGTCGTGGGACGTGGCGTGGCACTTCAAGTGGCTGCGCGACGAGCTGGCACCCCCACACATGATCAACACGGTCGGCACGGTGATCGTGGTCGGCCTGACGATCTTCCACACGTTCACCGGCTACGGCGTGGACCGCACGTCGCTGCGCCTGATGCAGTGGGGCACCGGGATCTTCCTGGTGGCCCTGCCGATCGACCTGATCAACCACCGGATCAACGGCCTGGACATCACGTCGTGGAGCGGCTCGCACGCCCTGCTGTACCTGGGCACGGCGATCATGCTCGCCGGCGCGATCCGGGGCTGGCTGCGCTACTTCCCGGCAGATCGTTGGCGAGTACCCGGCCTGGCGGCGTTGTGGTTCTTCTTCTTCGAGAACGCCTGGTTCCCCAACCAGCACCAGGAGTACGGAATCCTGGAGATCGCCTCCTGGGACAGAGGCGACCCCTACGCGGAACCAAGCCTCCTGCAATTCGCGGCCGACCAGATCGGCCGCCCCGTCGACCGCGCGTCGATCGTGCGGTTCTCCCTGCCCATCGCGGACTGGGTGTACCCGGTCTGGGGCCTGATCGCGGCGGCCGCGGTCCTGGTGATCGCCCGCCGCACGATCGCCCTGCCCTGGGCCGCGACGGCCGTGGCAGCGGCCTACGTCGGCTACCGCTGCCTGATCTGGCCCCTGCTGGCGGGAATCGACTTCCCGATCTCCGCGATCCCTTTGTTCCTGATCCTGATCGGCGCGGCCGTGGACGCCGCCCACCTGGGCCGCGTGCCCGCACTGCCGGCAGCGATCCTGGGCGCCGCCGCGACCACCGGCCTGGGATACGGCGGAATCTGGCTGCAACAACAATTGAATGCGGCCCCACCCGTCTCGTACCCGTCGGCAGCGGCAACGTTCCTGATCCTGGCAACGACGTGGATCGCACTGGACGCACTACTGCGACGCAAAGCGGCACGGCGGCACTCCCCGGTCACCACCACGCCCATCGCCTGATCCAGACCCAGACCTGCCCCAACGCGTATTCCAGCCTGCCTGAACGCGTATTTCAGGGTGTCTGGACGCGTAACTCGGGGTGCCCGAGTGGAGGACTCGCGCGTCCGCGGAGCAGCAACCCCGAACGACACCCACCAAGCACAAAAGAAGGCGCCGCGAGCAAAGCCCGCGGCGCCCCGAGAAACCCCGAAATCAGCCGGCGATCATGCGACCGGACGACTTCAGGTGCTCGCACGCCTGGGCGATGCGGGCGGCCATGCCCTGCTCGGCGGCCTTCAGGTACGAGCGCGGGTCGTACACCTTCTTGTTGCCGACCTCGCCGTCCACCTTCAGGACACCGTCGTAGTTGGTGAAGAAGTGCCCCGCGATCGGCCGGCTGAACGCGTACTGCGTGTCCGTGTCGATGTTCATCTTGATGACGCCGTAGGACAGGGCCTCGTGGATCTCCTCCAGCAGCGACCCGGACCCACCGTGGAAGACCAGGTCGAACGGCTTGGAACCGGCCGCCAGGCCCAGCTTCTCGGCCACGACGTCCTGGCCCTGCTTGAGGATCTCCGGGCGCAGCTTCACGTTGCCCGGCTTGTACACGCCGTGCACGTTGCCGAACGTCGCGGCGACCAGGTAGCGGCCCTTCTCGCCGGCGCCGAGCGCCTCGACCGTCTTCAGGTAGTCCTCGGGCGTCGTGTAGAGCTTGTCGTTGATCTCGTTGTCGACGCCGTCCTCCTCGCCGCCGACGACGCCGACCTCGATCTCCAGGATGATCCGCGCCTTGGCGGACAGCTCCAGCAGTTCGGCGGCGATGACCAGGTTCTCGTCGAGCGGCACGGCCGAGCCGTCCCACATGTGCGACTGGAACAGCGGGTTCTCGCCCCGGTCCACACGTTCCTGCGACAGCGCGATGAGCGGCCGGACGTAGCCGTCCAGCTTGTCCTTCGGGCAGTGGTCGGTGTGCAGCGCGATGTTCACCGGGTACTTCGCGGCGACGACGTGCGCGAACTCGGCCAGCGCGACCGCGCCGGTGACCATGTCCTTCACCTTGGTGCCCGAGGCGAACTCGGCACCACCGGTGGAGACCTGGATGATCCCGTCGCTTTCGGCCTCCGCGAAACCACGCAGTGCCGCGTTGAGGGTCTCGGACGAGGTGACGTTGATCGCGGGGTAGGCGAACTCGTTCGCCTTCGCCCGGTCAAGCATCTCGGCGTAGACCTCGGGGGTTGCGATGGGCATCTGTGGGTCCTCCTCGGGTGCCCGGAACGCGGTGTCGGATCGCATCCTACGGGCACCACCCGGCGCGAGAAGTCGATCATGGGCATAGTCGGTGGCATGGTGATCGCAACGTGGAACGGCCAGGTCGTCGCGCGCAGCGACGACACGGAGATCGTCGAGGGCAACCACTACTTCCCGGCCGACGCCGTCGACCGGGAGTTCCTGCGGCCCTCCGACACGACGACGGTGTGCCCGTGGAAGGGCACGGCGTCCTACCACTCGCTCGAAGTGGACGGCGCGGTGAACCCCGACGCCGCGTGGTACTACCCGGCCCCCAAGGAAGCGGCGGCGAACATCAAGGACCGGATCGCGTTCTGGCGCGGCGTCGAGGTGACCGAGAGCTAGAACAGCGCCGCGGCCAGTTCCCGGTACGCGGGCAGCGGGACGCCGTCCTGACCGACCACCTGGAGGCACACGTGGTCGGCACCGGCGTCCCGGTGCGCCCGCACCCGTGCCACGACCTGCTCGACCGTGCCCCACGCGATCAACGCGTCGACCAGCCGGTCGGACCCGCCGTCGGCGAAGTCGTCGGCCGTGAACCCACCGCGCAGCCAGTTCGCCCGGTAGTTCTCCAGGCCCAGGTAGAACTCCAGCTCCCCGCGGCCGATCTCGCGCGCGGCGTCCGGGTCGGTCTCCAGCACGACGTGCTGCTCGGGTGCCAACAACACGCCCGCGCCGATCGTCTCCCGCGCCTGCGCGGTGTGCTCGGGCGTGGTCAGGTACGGGTGCGCGACGCTGGTGCGCGCGGCGGCCAGGCGCAGCACCCGCGGCCCCAGGGCGGCCAGCGCGAGCCGGTCGCGCGGCACGTCGAGCCGGTCCAGGTAGTCGACCAGCTTCTGATAGGGGCTGTGGTAGACCTCACCGTTGGTCTCCGGATGGCCGATTCCCACGCCGACGAGGAAACGGTCGGTCCACGCCAACTCGCGGTAACGCTCGTTCACCTGCTCGACGGGCGTGGCCCACACGTTCAGGATGCCGGTCGCCACCGTGAGGGTGGACGTCGCCTCGATCAGTTCACGGACAGTGTCCAGAGTCCGGGCGGAAGGACCGCCGAGCCACAGCGCGCCGTACCCCAGCGACTCCAGCTCGGCCGCCTCCTCCTCCCGGCCCGGCCACACGTCGGCCAGTCCCCACGCGCCGTATTCGCCCAGGTTGACAGTCATTTCGACCCCTCTCGAAATCATCGGTCGATCTTCCCAACCCTTGGCACGGTGCATTTAGTCCGGGAGAAACCCCTCGGCGCCGACGCGGCCGACGACATAGCTTCGGGCCATGACGAAACTGGGAACCAGCGGGCTGGACGTCTCGCGCCTGAGCCTGGGCGGCAACGTCTTCGGGTGGACGGCCGACGAGTCCGACTCGTTCGCCGTGCTCGACGCCTACACCGCCGCCGGCGGGAACTTCGTGGACACCGCCGACGCGTACTCGCACTGGATCGACGGCCACTCCGGCGGCGAGTCGGAGGCGGTGGTCGGCCGGTGGCTCGCCCGGCGTGGCCGCCGCGACGACGTGGTGATCGCCACCAAGGTCGGCATGCTGCCGGGCTTGGACAACCTGAAGGCGGACACCATCGAACGGGCCGCCGAGGCGTCGCTGCGCCGCCTGGGCGTGGACCACGTCGACCTGTACTACGCGCACCGCGACGACCCGGACACGCCGCAGGAGGAGTCGCTCGCCGCGTTCGACCGGCTCGTGCGGGCGGGCAAGGTGCGGTACGTCGCCGCGTCCAACTACACGGCCGACCGGCTCACGTCCGCGCTGGAGGTCTCCGCACGGGAGGGCTTCGCGTCGTTCGTCGCGCTCCAGCAGCACTACAACCTGGTGGAACGCGACTACGAGGGCGAGCTGGAGTCGGCCGTGCGCGGCGGCGGCCTGTCGTCGGTGCCGTACTTCGGCCTGGCCCGCGGCTTCCTGACCGGCAAGTACCGGCCGGGCGCGACGGTGGACAGCCCGCGCGCGGCGGCGGCGTCGCAGTACCTGGACGACGAACGCGGCCCGCGCGTGCTCGCCGCCCTCGACCGGATCGCGGCCGAGCGGAACACGACCGTCGCGGCCGTCGCGCTCGCGTGGCTGGCCGCCCGCTCCACGGTCGCCGCGCCGATCGCGTCCGCGCGCAACGTCGCCCAGCTCACCGACCTGCTGCCGGTGTTGGACCTGGAACTGACGGCCGCCGAGGTGGACGCGCTCGCCGCGGCGTGAGGTCCGAACGGCGACGGGCACCGACCGGGCAGGTCCGACCCCGCACGTGAAGTCGACCACCCACCGACGCGGGCCCGACCCGCCGACGCCGGCGACCGGGCCTCCGCACCCGAGGAGGCCCGGTACCGGTCAGCCCGCCCAGGGCCCCTTGAGCGTCTTCCACTCGTGCACCCGCGTGCCGGCGACCACGCCGGCGGTCGTGAACGGGTCGGCGGCGAGCAGCGCGTCCAACTCGGCGCGGTCCGCGACCTCGTACACGAGCAGCGCGCCGGAGTCGTCCACCCACGGCCCGGCGCCCAGCACCTTGCCCGCCTCGACGAGCGTGTCCAGGTAGTCCCGGTGCGCCGGGCGTGCGGCGGCACGCGGGCCGCCGTCCTCGAAGTACTCCCACTCGACGACGAACCTGGCCATGTGACCACCCTTCGCTCCGGTACTGCGCCGCGCCGAAGCTACCGCCTCGACCGGGTAACGTCTGCGCCGTGGTCGGTCCGGAGCAGAACAACGGCGTCGCGCGCGTCCAGAGCACGCTGACGAACCTTCGCATCCAGGACGGTGCGGCACCGCAACCCACGGGCCCGCTGACCCTGGAAGACCTGTACAAACAGCACCGGATGCGGTTGGTCCGGCTGGCCCTGCTGCTGGTCGACGAACCGGCGACGGCCGAGGACGTCGTGCAGGAGGCGTTCACCGGGCTGCACCGCAACTGGTCCAACCTGCGGGACGCCCAGGCCGCCGTCGGCTACCTGCGCACGGCCGTGGTCAACGGCTCGCGCAGCGTGCTGCGCCGGCGCAAGACGGCCCGCGACTACACACCGCCGCACGTGGCCAACGCGCGCAGCGCGGAGAGCCTGGCCATGCTCACGGCCGAGCACCAGGCCGTGGTGGCGGCGCTGTCGAAGCTGCCGCCGCGCCAGCGCGAGGTGCTCGTGCTGCGCTACTACGGCGACCTGTCCGAGGCCGAGATCGCCGAGGCCACGGGCATCTCGAAGGGAACCGTGAAGAGCACGGCGAGCCGTGCGCTCGACGCGTTGCAGAAACTCATGTCGGAACGCTGACGGGGTCCAACCCCGCACCCGCTGTCAAGAACCACCGCACGGCCGGACACGCACCCCGCGTGTCCGGCCGTTTCGCGTTACACGACCGGTTGAACGTGCGGCCGGCACACCGACGACCGACGGTGTACGACCGGGTGACATGGCGGACATCGTGCTGTACCGGGAGGGGGGAATCCGGCACTTGGTATAGACCAATGGTGGCACCATGCCGCAGTATCGGACCTCGTGGCGCGCACAAGACACGTGATTGCCGTCGATGTCGGCGGGACCGAGACCAAGGCCGCACTGGTCACCGGCACCTCGCAGGAGGTGCAGGCGGTGAAGCAGCAGCGGTGCTCCACGGCACGCGGGGACGCGGACGCCGTGGTCGACCAGGTGGCCTCGCTCGTCGACGAGTTGCGCGCGGCGTCCGAGCACCCGATCGACGCCATCGGCCTGGTCGTACCGGGCATCGTGGACGAGATCGAGGGCATCGGCGTGTACTCGGCCAACCTCGGTTGGCAGGACTACCCGTTCGTCCGCACGACCGAAGAACGGACCGGCTACCGCACGGCTTTCGGCCACGACGTCCGCGCAGGGGGACTGGCCGAACACCGCATGGGCAACGCCCGCGGTCTGGAGAACGCCGTGATCATCCCGATCGGGACCGGCATCGCGGGCGCGCTGCTGATCGACGGCCGGGTGCGCAGCGCACCGGGCGAGATCGGGCACGTGGACGTCGGCCACGGCGACCCGTGCGGTTGCGGGCAGACGGGCTGCGTCGAGGCGCGCGCGTCGTCGGCCGCGATCGCCCGGCGGTTCACCGAGCGGACCGGCAAGCCGGTCCGGGGTGCCGCCGACGTGGCCGCGCTGGTCCGGGCGGGCGATGCCGACGCCGGGGCGGTGTGGCACGAGGCCGTGGACGCACTGGCCCGGGGCATCCTCCTGGTCGCGGCACTGCTGGGTCCGGAGGCGGTCGTGCTGGGCGGCGGTTTGGCGTTGGCGGGCGACCTGCTCACCGAGCCGCTGCGGGACCGACTGGACGGGTTGATCACCTTCCAGCGGAAACCTGACTTGCGGCTGGCCGCGCTGGGGGACGAGGCGGGATGCCTCGGCGCAGCGCTGCTGGCCATCGACATGCTGGAGGAGAGATGAGCACGTGGGGTGGACCCGTGGACGTGACGCTGACCGGTGGTCGGGTCGTCACGCCTGAGGGAGTCCTCGCGCGGGGGTGGGTCGCCGTGCGCGACGGCCTGATCGTGGCCGTCGGCGAGGGCACGCCTCCGGATGGACCCACGACGGACATCGGGAACGGCTGGGTGGTGCCCGGTTTCGTCGACATCCACTGCCACGGCGGCGGCGGCGAGGCGTTCACGAGCGCGGACCCCGAGCGGGTGCGCAAGGCGGCGAGCGCGCACCGCAGACACGGCACGACCACGATGCTGGCGAGCCTGGTGTCCCGGCCGATCCCGGAACTGGCGAACCAGGTGTCGGCACTGGCCGAGCTGGTCGAGGACGGCGTGGTGGCGGGCATCCACCTCGAAGGGCCGTTCCTGTCGGCCGCCCGCTGCGGCGCGCACGACCCGGCCATCCTGTGCCCGCCGGACAAGGCGTCCGTCGAGACGGTCCTGACCGCCGGGCGCGGCACGGTGCGGATGGTGACCGTCGCGCCCGAGCTGGAGCACGGCGTCGAGGCGATCCGCCGTCTGGTCGACAACGATGTCCTCGCCGCGATCGGGCACACGGACGCCACCGAGGCGCAGATCCGTCCGGCGATCGAGGCGGGCGCGACCGTTGCCACGCACCTGTTCAACGGCATGCGCCCGTTGCACCACCGCGAGCCCGGCCCGATCGGCGCGCTGCTGGACGACGAGCGCGTGACCGTCGAGCTGATCTGCGACCTGGTGCACCTGCACCCGACGGCCGTGCGCCTGGCGGCCCGTCATGCCGGTTCCGGGCGGACCGTGCTGGTGACGGACGCGATCGCGGCGGCGGGCGTGGGCGACGGCGTGTACGACGTGGGCGGGCTGGAGGTGCGCGTCGTGGACGGCGTGCCCACGCTCGCGGGCGGCGGTTCGCTGGCCGGCAGCACGTTGACCATGGATTCGGCGTTCCGCAACGCGGTCACGTCGTGCGGCCTGTCCGTCGAGGACGCCGTCCACGCCACGGCCACGCGCCCGGCGGAACTGCTGGGCCTGGCGGACGCGACCGGGCGGTTGGCGGCGGGTCTGGCGGCCGACATCGTCGTGCTGGACGAGGAGTTCCGGCCCCGTGAGGTGCTCAGCCGGGGTGCGTGGGTGAAAGACTGACCCCCGTGTCTGACGAGCAGGAACGGCTGGTGGTCGGCGCGCTGCGTGCGCAGGCCACCAGCTCGGGCTTCCACCCACCCGTTGCCCAGGACGAACCGGACCAACCGGGCATGAGCCGCGGGTGGGTCCTGCTGCTGGCCGTCCTGCTCGGACTGGCCGCCGGAACGGTCGTCGCCGTCGTCACGCTGCGGTAACCCTGTACCGTTGTGCCCGTGACGGTCGCACTCGCCTCCACGATTGCCCTCGGTCCGGACTGGCTGAACCCCGAGAAGATTCTCGAGGCGCTCGGCCCGTACGTGCTCGTCGGCCTCGCGTTCATCATCTTCGCCGAGTGCGGCCTGTTGATCGGGTTCTTCCTGCCCGGCGACTCGCTGCTGTTCACGGCGGGCCTGTTCGTGGCCAAGGGTTTCATCGACTACCCGCTGTGGCTGGTGTGCGTGATCCTCACGGTGTGCGCGTTCCTCGGGAACGTCGTGGGCTACTGGCTCGGGCACCGCGCGGGACCGTCGTTGTTCAACAAGCCCGAGTCGAAGATCTTCAAGAAGGAGTACGTCGACAAGACGCACGAGTTCTTCGACAAGTACGGCGCGCGGGCGATCGTCCTGGCGCGGTTCGTGCCGATCGTGCGCACGTTCATCACGGCCATGGCCGGGGTGGGCCGGATGGACCGCAAGTCGTTCTTCACGTACTCGGCCATCGGCGGCGTCCTGTGGGCGACCGGCATGACGGTGCTGGGCTACTTCCTCGGCCAGATCCCGTTCGTGCACGAGAACATCGAGATGATGGCGATCCTGATCGTGCTGATCTCGGTGCTGCCGATCGTCTTCGAGGTCATCAAGGCGCGGCGTGAGCGCAAGTCCCTGGTGCGCCAGGAGGCCGACGACATCACGCAGCAGTTCAAGCGCATCGACTGATCGGCGGTGCCACGTCCCTTCAGTGGTCTGTACCACTGAAGGGGTGCGACTCCTGCTCGCCGCGTGCGCGGCCCTGCTTGTGGTGACCGGACTCTCCGTACCCGCAACGGCGTCCCCTCCCCGCGGGCACGTGGTGGGCGCGTACTACGGCAACTGGTTCAGCGGGTCCAAGCCGATCTCGGCGATCCCGTCGGACACCCCGATCACGCACCTGTTCTACGCGTTCTCGACGATCGAGGACGGCAAGTGCGTGCTCAACGCGCCCACGGCGGCCAAGGACTTCGCGGACATCGTGGACCTCAAGCGCCGCAAGCCGTCCCTGCGCGCGCTGATCTCCATCGGCGGCTGGGGCGCGGGCGGCTTCTCCGACGCGGCCCTGACCCGCGAGTCGCGACGGGACTTCGTGGCGTCGTGCGTGGACCGATTCTTCGAGCAGGCACCCGGCGTGTTCGACGGTGTCGACGTCGACTGGGAGTTCCCGGTCTACGGCGGGCCGACCGAGATCACGGACCGGCCCGAGGACCGGCGCAACGCGACGCTGCTCGTGCGCGAGTTCCGCCGCCAGCTCGGCAAACGCCTGGTCACGGCCGCGCTGCCGACCGGCCGGTTGCAGACCGACGGCCCGTACGACCCGGCGAAGAGCTTCGAACTCGAGGAGCTGGGCCGTGAGCTGGACTTCATCACGTTGATGACCTACGACCAGGGCACGGGCTTCTCCAAGGTGTCGACCTTCAACGCCCCGTTCCAGCAGGTGCGCGAAGATCCGCTGCCCCGGGCCGACAAGCGCTGGAACAGCACGGTCGGCGCGGTGGACTACTACACGCGGCACAACGTGCCCGCGCGCAAACTCGTGCTCGGCGTCCCGTTCTACGGCCGGGGCTTCACCGTCGCGTCGGAAGGCCCGGACCACGGCCTGTACCAGCCGGTCGTGAACGCGTTCTGGGTGGACGGCCGCGACGAGGTGGAGGCGCTGCGCAAGACCCCCGGCTGGACCGAGCACTGGCACCCGGTGGCCAAGAGCCCGTGGCTGTACAACGCGGCCGAGCGCCGCTTCGTGAGTTACGAGAACCCGAGGTCGATCGGGCTGCGCGCCGACTACGCCAAGCGCCGGGGCCTGTTGGGCACGTTCATGTGGGAACTAGGCCACGACGACGCGGACCACACCCTCCTGACCGCGATGTCGGCCCCTTTCACGCGCTGAACGGGTGCCCGAACGCACAACTCGCGGTGCCTGAGTGCACAACTCGCGGTGTCTGAACGCATAACTCGCGGGTCAGGGGCAGCCGCAGGAGGAGCGGTGGCGTAGTTCGGGGGCCAGGCGGATGGTGCGCGGGGCCTGGTCGGGGTCGGTGATGCGCGACAGCAGCAGGCGCACGGCGGTGCGGCCGATCTCCTCGACGGGTTGGGCCATGGTCGTCAGGGGCGGGTCGACGAGTTCGGCCCACTCGACCTCGTCGTAGGTCACCAACGCGAGATCCGTCCCGAGGCGCACGCCGCCGGACCGGGCCGCCCGCACGACGTCCGCCAACACCTGGTGATCGGACACCACGACCGCACTCACCTGTCCGAGCAACGGCTCCAGCGCGCCGGTCACCACGTCCTCGTCCCACGCCAACCCGGCCCGTCCCAGCCCGAGCCGGTAACCCAGGACCCGTTCGTCCGTCGTGGCCAGTCCGGCGGGACCGGTCACCAGGCCGATCCGGCGGTGCCCCAACTCCGCCAGGTGCCGCACCAAAGTGGACGTGGCCTGCACGTTCTCCGGTCCCACCTGGTCGGTGTCCTGGGCGACGGTCAACCGGTCCACCAACACCGTCGGCACGCCGAGCCGGCGCAGTTCGGGCAGCGCCGCCGAGCCGGACGTCGGCGTCAGCAGCACGCCGTCCACCCGCCGCGAGCGCAGCATCCGGACCGCCGCCTGCTCCGACTCGGCGTCACCGCGCGTGTCGATCAGCACCAACGTGTACCCCGCGAGCGTGGCTTCGGACTCGATCGCCGCGATCAGCTCGGCGAAGTACGGGTGGGACACCAGCGACACCGCGAGCCCCAACGACTTCGTGCCGCCGGTGACCAGCGACCGGGCGATCGCGTCACCCGTGTACCCGGTCTCCTCCACGGCTTTGAGCACGCGGGCACGGGTGTCGGCGGCCACCGACCTCGTCTCGTTGATCACGTGTGAGACCGTGGTGATGGAGACGCCCGCGAGCTGGGCGACGTCCCGCATGGTGACCAATGGACCCGTCCCCGTTCGGAGCGTGCGCAAGCGATTGCGTTCGGAATCTACCCGTCGACGGAGGTCCGGGCATGACGACCGTGTTGTGCGTGGGTCTGACGACCGTCGACGTGATCCACCGCGTGGCCGACTTCCCCGCTCCGGGCGGGAAAGTCCAGTCCGCGGACGTACGCCTGGACGTGGGCGGACCGGCGGCGAACGCGGCACGCACCATCGCCGCGCTGGGCCACGAGGCGATTCTCCTGACCGCCCTCGGCGACGAACTCGGCGACGTCGCCCGCGCCCACCTCGACGACGTCGAGGTCCACGACGCCGGCCCCGGCGGTCCGGCGCTGAGCACGGTCGTCGTCCGCGAGCACGACGGCGAACGCACCGTCGTCTCCCGCAACGCGGCCACGTTCACGCCCACCCGCCCGTTCCCCACCGCCCTGGTCGACCGGGCCGACACGGTCCTGCTCGACGGCCACCTCGCGCCCCTGGCCCTGGCCGCCGCACGAGCCGCCCGGAGCCCGGTCCTCCTCGACGCCGGGAGCTGGAAGCCCGTCCTGGCGGAAATCCTGCCGTTGACGCACACCGCCGCGTGCGGCGCCGAGTTCCCTCTGACCGCCGAAGAACTCCACGCCCGAGGCGTGAAGGTCGTGACCCGCACCCACGGCCCCGACCCCGTGACCTGGTCCACGGGGAACGTCCGGGGCGAGGTCCCGGTCGACCGGGTCGAGGCCCACGACACCAACGGCGCCGGCGACGTGTGGCACGGCGCGTTCGCGGTGGCAGACCGGGCCGACCTGACAGCGGCGATCATCTTCGCCAACACGATCGCCGCCCTCCGGGTACGCGGCGGCGACTGGCTCGCGGAGGTACGCCGCACATGATCTTCGACGACCTGCTCGCCCGCGCGAACGCCCTGGCGGCCACCGGGGAACGACGGCTGCTCGGCATCGCCGGTGCTCCCGGCTCGGGCAAGTCCACCCTGGCGAAACGCCTGGTCGACGCCCTGGAGGGCCGTGCCGCCCTGGTTCCGATGGACGGTTTCCACCTGGCTCAGGGCGAACTCGAACGCCTCGGCCGCACCGACCGCAAAGGCGCACCCGACACGTTCGACGCCAACGGCTACGCCCACCTGCTGTCCAGGCTCAGGGACCGGCAGCGGACGGTCTACGCCCCGGAGTTCCGCCGGGAGATCGAGGAGCCGATCGCCAACGCCCTACCGGTTCACCCGGACGTGCCGCTGGTGATCACCGAGGGCAACTACCTGCTCGTCTGGGACGAGGTGCGCGCACTGCTGGACGAGACCTGGTTCCTGAACCCCGACGAGGAGGTCCGCCGGACCAGGCTCGTCGAGCGGCACATCCGCTACGGCCGCACCCCCGAGAACGCCCGGCACCGCGTCCTGCACGGGGTGGACCACGACAACGCCGTGCTGGTCGCCGCCCACCCGCACGCGGACCTGGTCGTCGACTAGGCCGACTCCCCGGTGGCCTCTTCGTAGACCTCGACCGGCTTGCGCATCTCCTGGCGGTAGCGGATCAGGCCGTACACCGTGCCGCCGATGAAGAACGCCACGCTGATCACCACGGCCGCGGTCTCCAGCCACGGCACGGCGGTGAGCAGGCCCGCGCCGTAGTACCCGGCGAGCACCAACGTCGGCACCCACGCGATCGCACCGACCGTCGTCGCGATCATGAACCGCCGGGAGTCCATCCGCGCGGCGCCCGCGATCAACGGCGCCAACGTGCGCACCCACGGGATCCAGCGGGCCAGCACGATCGCCCAGAAGCCCCGGCGGTCGAGGAAGTCGCGGGCCTTGTCGAGGTTCTGCCGGTTGAGGACCCGGCCCCCTCGTCTGGCCAGGAACTTCGTGCCCGTGCCCCGGCCGATGTAGTAGCCGACCTGGTTGCCGACCACGGCGATCAACAAGGCAGCCAACGACAGCAGCCACGCGCTCAGCTCGCCGTCGTGCGCGGCCAGCACGACACCGGCCGCGAACAGCAGGGAGTCGCCGGGCAGGAAGAGCCCGAAGATGAACGCACACTCGAAGAACAGGAAGCTGAGCGTGATCACCCACACGGCCAGGGGGCCTGCGGTCTCCAGCGAGAAGAAGCCGACGGCTTCGGACGTTGCGGACAGCACCACGCCGTGAAGCCTACGTCGCCTCACCTCCTCCGCAGTGCGACTCCGGACTAACGGCTGCGTAAGGCTTGGCGTCCGGCCGTGGACGGCGGTTAGCTGGGACACATGCGGCCACTGCTCGCACGACTGCGTTCGGCCGTCGGTGACGACGCCGTGCTCGCCGACGAGGACGTCACGGCCGCGTACCGGCGGGACATGATGCCGCTGGCTCCGGCCGGGAAGCCCGCGGCGGTCGTGCTGCCCGCCGACGCCGGGCAGGTGTGCCGGGTGGTGCGGACCTGCGCGGACGCGGGCGTGCCGATCGTGGTGCGCGGCGCGGGCAGCGGGTTGTCGGGCGCGGCGAACGCCGTGGACGGGTGCGTGGTCCTGGTGACGACGCGGATGGACCGGATCGTCGAGATCGACCCGGACAACCGGCTCGCGGTCGTGGAGCCGGGCGTGGTCAACCTCGACCTGCGCACAGCCGTGGAGCGGCACGGCCTGTTCTACCCGCCGGACCCGTCGAGCTACGACTGGTGCACGATCGGGGGAAATCTCGCGACGAACGCGGGCGGGCTGTGCTGCGTGAAGTACGGCGTGACCACGGATTCGGTGCTGGGTCTGGACGTCGTGCTCGCGACCGGCGAACTGCTGCGCACCGGGCGCCGCACGGTGAAGGGCGTGGCGGGCTACGACCTGACCCGCCTGTTCGTCGGCAGCGAGGGCACGCTGGGCGTGATCACGCGGGCCACGCTGGCGTTGCGCCCGCTGCCGCAGGCGCCGATGACGCTCGTGGCGACCTTCACGACGACGCGTCAGGCGGGCGACGCCGTGGGCCGCGTGGTGCGCGCCGGGGTGGTCCCGTCCCTGATGGAGATCATGGACCGGACGTGCGTCGAGGCGGTGGAACGCCACCTGCGGACCGATCTCGGCGGTGGTGCCGCGCTGCTCGTCTGCCAGTCCGACGCCGGTGGCGAGGCCGCCCTCCGGGAGCTGGCCGCCGTGGCGAAGGCGTGCGAGGCGGCCGGTGCCGAACTGGTGCACAGCACGGACGACCCGGCGGAGGGCCGTGACCTGCTGACCGCACGCCGTTCGGTGCTGCCCGCGCTGGAGGCGTACGGCTCGTGGCTGACCGACGACGTGTGCGTGCCGCGTGACCGCATCGCCGACCTGATCGTCGGCTGCGAGGGGATCGCCGACGACACGGGCCTGCGCATCGCCGTCCTGGGCCACGCCGGGGACGGCAACATGCACCCGACGATCGTCTACGACCCGGCCACGCAGGAGGCCGCCGCGCGCCTGGCGTTCGACCGCATCCTCGACCTGGGCCTGGAGCTGGGCGGCACGATCACCGGCGAGCACGGTGTCGGCAAGATCAAGCAGGACTGGCTGGCCCGCGAGCTGGGGCCGGTGGGCCTGCGCGTCCACCGCGACATCAAGCACGCCCTGGACCCGACCGGCCTGTTCAACCCGACGTCGATGCTCCCGGCCTAGGAGTTGCGTTCCACCAGGGCCGCCGCCTCCAACGCCATCCACGCACCGAGCTGCACGGACAGGTCGCGCTCGGCCCCGCCACCGGACGAGTCGGCCGGAACCGTCCACTCAGGACCGAACAGCGGTCCGGACACGACCATGGACCTGTTGTCCCACAACGCTTCCGCCGACCGCAGGACCAGGTCGGCCGCACGCCGCGCCGCGGGCCGTGCCAACCGCACGGCCGCCAGCGCCAGGTAGCGCACGAGAATCCCGCCGAACAGCCCGCCGTCGCCGCCACCGCACCCGCGCACCACGCCGTCGACCGTGAGGTGCTCGTCCACCGCCTCGATGATCCGCGCGGCCCGGTCGCCCCAGATCCGCCGCCCGCCGAACTGGTCGATCTCCACGCACGCGCCGAGCACCACGCCCTGGCAGTAGGTGAACAGCGTCCGCTCGACCTCGCGGACCGAGCCGTCCGGGTGCACGTGCAGACCGTCGAACAGCAGTCCGGTGTCCGGGTCGAGCAGGTGCTCCTCGATCCAGTCCACCATGGACTTGGCACGGCCGAGATCCGTGCCGTCGCCGCTTTCCAACGCCAGCCGCGCGAGCAGGATCGCCGCCGGGCCGTTGGCGGGCACGTTCTTGAAGTCGTCGTCCGTGCGCCACCAGATCCCGCCGCCGCCGTGTTCGGTCCACGCCGACCGCAGGCGTCGCGCGATCAGCTCGACGACGTGCGGTTTCGCGATCCGCGCCCCGTACTGGGCGCGCAGCAGCGCCAGACCCAGCCACGCGACGTCGTCGTAGTACCGGTTGGTCCACCCGACGACGTTGCGCACGCGGATGCCCCGGATCACCCGGCGCACCAACGCTTTCCGGTCCGCCGACGGCGCGCGGAGCTGGGCGTCGAGCAGACAGTCCAGCAGGTGCGCCTGCCACCAGTAGTGGAATCCGCGGCGCGGGCCGGACGGCCACGCGACCGCACCGAGGGCCGTGTGCGGAATACCCCAGACCCGGCGCAGGTGCCGCGACCTGACGGCCCGTTCGGCGACCCCGGCCCGTGCGGCGAACAGCTTCGTCACCCCACCAGCATGCCGACTGAACCGGTCAAGAAGTCGTTCGGAACAGCTCCCAGTGGTACAGCGCCATGGCCACGCTGGTGGTCAGGTTGTAGCTCGACACCCGCTCGCGCATGGGCAGCGACACCACGCGGTCGGCCCGGTCGCGCACCGCCGGCGACAGCCCGTGCCGCTCGGAACCGAACGCCAGCACCGCGTCGTCGGGCAGCCGGACGTCCCGCAGGTCCGCGCCCCCGGCGTCGAACGCGACCACCTCGCCGCGGATCAGCCCGACATCGGCGACCCGGCCCACCGGCACCGCGAAGTGCAGACCCGCGCTCCCGCGCACCACGTTCGGGTGCCACGGGTCGACCTCGCCCGTCGACACAACCCCGCCCGCGCCCAGCCCGGCCGCCACCCGGATCACCGCGCCGAAGTTGCCCAGGTTACGCGGGTTGTCCAACAGCACCACGGGCGTCGACCGCCCGACGAGCGGGTCCGCGGCCGACGGCCGGTCCGCCACGCCCACGACCCCGGTCGGGTGCGACCGGGCGTGCCCCAGGACGCGCGCGAACCCGGCGGACGTCGCCGGCTCGGCCCGTGCGGCGAACTCGTCGACCAGGTCGGGCGCGTGCGACCGGGCCAGGTCGAGCGTGGCGTCCAGGTCCAGGACCAGCAACGGGTCGACGTGGGCACCGAACCGCAGGGCGTGCTTGACCGCGTGGAACCCTTCCAGCAGAACCTTCACGCCCTATTGGATCACCCGCAGGCGCGAGCCGGTGCCGCACGCCGCGCGAACCACCCGACCCACGACGTGAGCACGGCCAACCCCACCAGCACCTGCACCAACGGCGCCGCCGACTCCGGGTAGAGCACGCCGTCGATGTAGGTGTCGATGAACCCGCCGCGCGCCAACGGCTCCGCACCACTCGCCACGCGCAGGGTGTTCTCCAACGACGTCAACGGGCACGACACCGGGAACGCCACGATCAAAACCGCCCACGCGGCCATGGCCACGTGGGCGTACAGCACCTTCGGCAGGCGCCAGGCCAGGTAACCCCCGACCACCAGGAACAGCAGGACGGCGAAGTGCAGCACCATGACCAGTTCGGCGAGCGACCGTGTGACCATCGGCGACCTCCCTGACACCCAGGGTAGGCGCGGCCCGTGCCCCACGCGCGCGGATTGTTCAGCCCCGGGGCAGCCCTTGCCACGGCACCCGCGCGGACACGTCGAGCAGCAGGTCGGCCAGGTGCCCGAGCGGTGCCCGCACCAGCGGCACGGGCACCGCGGCGGCGAGGTTGTGCTCGTCGAACGCCAACGCCACCCCCGCCGCCCGGGGGTCCACCAGCAACGCCCGCGTCAACCCGGACCCGAGCAGCGCACCCGCGAACGCCGGGTTCTTGCGCCGCACCTCGTAGCGCGCGTCGAACTCGGCGTCACCGGAGGGCACGAACTGCTCGAACAGACCCCACACGCTGTCCGCGCGCGGCGAGATCAACACCCACGGTCCGGGCATCGGCCGGGGCACCACGACCACCGAGTAGGTCCGGAACTCCTGCGTCACGACGTTGTCCGTGCGCAACACAACCTCGACCGCGAGCACCGGCACGTTCCGCCACGAGCCGACCAGCTGGAACTTCACCCGACTCCGGTCGGCTTCGAGCATGCGGCCGATCTGCGGCACGCGTTCCTGGAAGCCCTGGTCCTCGGCGACGAACCGCCAGCCGAGGGAGGCTTCCAGCGCGCGCATCCGCTGCTCCCACTCGTTCACGAAAGCCTGGTTCGTGAACGGGTTGCGCTTGCGGCGCGACAACCCCACGGCGACCCCGACACCGAGGATCGCCAAGACCACCACCAGCAGGAGCAGCCCGGCGGTCATGTCATGCCAGACCGAGGTCGGAGAGGTCGAGCAGGTACCGGTAGGGCAGGCCTTCGGCTTCGATGACCTCGCGCGCGACCGTGCCGCGATCGACCACGGTGGCCACGCCGACCACGGTCGCACCGGCTTCACGCAGCGCCGACACGGCCGTGAGCACACTGCCACCCGTCGTCGACGTGTCCTCGACCGCGAGCACCCGCTGACCCGCGACCTCGATGCCCTCGATGCGCCGCTGCATGCCGTGCGCCTTGGCCTCCTTGCGCACCACAAACGCGTCGAGGACCTCACCGGCCGCCGACGCGGCGTGCATCATCGCGGTCGCCACCGGGTCGGCACCCAACGTGAGCCCGCCGGTCGCGACGTAGTCCCAGTCGGCCGTGAGCTGCCGCAAAAGGCGACCGATCAGGGGCGCGGCGGCGTGGTGGAGCGTGGCCCGACGCAGGTCGATGTAGTAGTCGGCCTCGGCGCCCGAGGACAGCGTCACCTTGCCGTGCACCACGGCCAACTCGCTCACCAACCGGGCCAACTCGGCCTTGGCACCGGAATCGACAACAGCATCTGTTCGCACGGGTGCCAAGACTGTCACACGCGGCCGTACGCTGGCACACCGTGACCCTCCCGGACACCCTCCTGATCGAGCAACCGTGGGGCGCGGGCCGCCACCTCTTCGGCACCCGCTACCGCATCGACGTCTACACCGAACACGGCGCGCAGGTCGCGCAGGTGACCGATCGCGGCCTGCTCGGCCCGCTCCGGAAGGCGCTGCGCGCCACCGGCTTCTCCGGACGGACGACCTTCGACCTCGTGGTGACCCAGGGCCGACAGCCGATCCTTCGCATCCGGAAAGGCCCGGGCAGGCCGCCGACGACGGTTTCGTACCCGGACGGCAGGCCGATCGGCTCGCTGCGCAAGGAAGGCCGCGCCCACTACGCGCTGCTCGACGCCGCCGGGCAGCGACTCTGCCACTTCGGCGACGTCGTCGGCTTCTCGACGGGCTCGATCACCAAGCGCGACGGGCGCCGGGTCCGGCAGGACCTGCTCCGCGTGCGGCCAGGGGTCCCCGAACCGGTTCGCACCCTGGCCATCGCGACCGCGTTGGCGTTCGACGTCGTCAGGGGCACCGGCACCGCCCACACGAGTGGCGGTGTCCTGGACTTCCCGGCCTGACCTACCAGGCGTCCTCGGTGAAGTCGCTCGGACCGTCGTCCTCCGACGCCGTGCGCGGGCGACCCGCCGAAGCGACGTCCTCGGGGTCCTGTCCCTCCTCCAGCGCGGTGTAGGCCCGCTTGAGGTCGGGGATGCCGGTCCGCAACGCGCCCTGCACGCCCTCGTCGTCGGCGGCCTTGCCGGACGCGATGTCCTTCCAGGACAGCTCGCCGGCGTCCACCCGCCGAGCCAGTTCCCGCAGCTCACGAGGCGCCCCCGGAGCCTTGGCCGCCCGGTCGATCTCCGCGAGGTCGGCCTCGGACAGACCACGCGACCGCATGGCGACCTGACTCGACTGGCGCGCGGTCTCCAGCACGGCGGCGTCGCGCGCGTCGACCTCGGCCACCAGGGCGTTCAGCCGCGCCTGGTCGTAGGGGAACGTCACTGGGAACCTCCGGACGACGGTTCGGGTGCCGGGGCCGGTGCGGGCGCGGGCTGGTACCGACCGTTGGCCGCACTGCCCGCCTTGCCCAACTTGTACCCGTTCCACACGGTACCGATGGCCCCGGACTTGACCGCCGACACACCGTTGTCGAACTTCTGCTTCCCGTCCTGATACCCGTCGAGCACGTCGAGCAGCCCGTTCACGTCCCGGACGTCCTTGAGCTTCATCAACGCGGTACCCATGGCCTTGATGCCGTCGACCATGCCCTTGACGCCCTCGATCAACGTCTGAATGGCGATGATGATCTTGCGGATGGCATCCGCGATCTGCACCGCGTCGTACACCATCCACACCGCACGCCCCCACCCCACCACGGGGATCCACGCGGTCATGGCGGCTTCCATCAACTTCGTGACCAGCTTGTCCAACAAGGACAACGCCAACCCGGTGGCCGTACGACAGGTCTTGGCCACCGACTGGAACTTGTTGCCGATGATCCGGGCGATCTGCGAGTCGGCCTCGATCGCGACGACCCACATGGTGCTCAGCCGCCGCTCGAACGACTGAGCCGCGTCCCCGTCCCAGTGCGGCGAAAGCTGCTCGACGCCCGCGCCCACGTTGTGCCGCACGGAATCCAAAGCCTTGGCGACCTGGTCCCACGCGTTCGCGTTCGCGTCGATCTTCTCGTGGTCCCCGAGCAACGGGCTGATCAGCGCCTCGATCAGGTTCTCGCCGGTGACCTGCTCGTAGATCCAGTTGACGCCCTGGATCTTCCAGCCCGCCTTCTCGATCAGCTCGCGGGTCGTCTGCCGACCCGGCCGGTCCTCGGCCGCGGCCCGGAGCCCGACGGCGGGGTCTTCGACATCGGCGTACGTGGTCACTGCCCGTCTCCCAGGGTCGGCGCGTCGGACGCGGCGGCGAGTTGCGCGAACACGCGGTCGAGGATGCTGCCCGCCAGGGCTTCGACCTGCTCGTAGTAGTCGGCGGCCTGGTTCAGGCTGCCCGCCTCGCGCTTCATCATGCTGTTGGCGAAGTCGAGCGTCTCGCCGTAGAGGTTCGCGACGCCGGTCACCACGGGCTGGAGCAGCGAGAGCACGCCGGTGAACCCGGCGGTGTCGCCGCCCTTGGTGACCGCGTGCTGCTTGATGGTGAGGAAGTGCTGCGCGTTGCGGTCCAACAACTCCGCGTAACCACGCAACTCCCCCGGCTCCACCTTGAACTGCTCGCCCATGGGCCTCCCCTTCGTCCGGTCGCCGGTATCGGACGGCGCGGGGAGCCTACGGGTTCCAGTGGATCAGGTACGGCCTCGACCGCCGACCGCACGGGACGCCAGGTACCTCAGCAGCGCCCGGGGCATGAGCTTGGCGCCGGTCACGATCGCCTTGTACTGGGCACCCGGGATGGACAGCGGTTTTCCCGCGCGCAGGTCGGCGAGCGCCTGGTGCACGACGTCGTCGGCGTCGAGCCACAGCGCCTCGGGGGTTTCGGTCATGTCGATACCGGCACGCGCGTGGAACTCGGTCCGCACGAAACCGGGGCACAACGCCAGCACACGCACGCCCGTGCCCTCGGTGGCCTGGTACATGCCCTCGGAGAACGACGTCACCCACGCCTTGTCCGCGCTGTACGTGGACCCCCGGCCGGGCAGGAAGCTCGCCACGCTGGACACGTTGACCACGTCGCCGCGTCCGCGCGCGATCATGCCCGGCAGGACGGCCCTGGTCAGCCGCAGGACGCTGGTGACGTTGACGTCGAGCTGCGCCTGGAGCCCGTCGACCGGGGTCTTCGCGAACTCGCCGGCGTGCGCGAACCCCGCGTTGTTGACCAGCAGGTCGGGGGTCTCGGCGGCCAGGTGCGCCTCGACCGCGCCGCGCCCCTCGGACGTCGAGAGGTCGGCGGGCAGCACGGTCACGTGGACGCCGTGCTTCGCGCGCAACGCGGCGGCGTTCTCCTCCAGCCGTGCCACGTCCCGGGCGACGAGCACGAGGTCGTGCCCCTCGGCGGCCAGGCGGCGGGCGAACGCGGCACCGATGCCCGCGGTCGCGCCGGTGATCAGGGCGGTCGGCGGGGTCACTGCTTGCGGCCGAACTGCGGGCGGTGGATCTCGGCCTCCGGCTCGGAGTCGGCGTCGAACGGGTCGACCACGTCGGCGAGTTCGCCCAGGTCGCGCAGCAGCCGTTCGATGCGGGTCGGCGAGGAGTTGGGCGGGGCGGCGGCGAGGACCCAGTCGTCCTCCAGCCACACCACGGTCACGTCGCCGCCGATCTCCTCGGCGGCGTCGACCAGGTCGGGAGTGATCAGCTTGCGCGCGGCGGGCACGTCGCCCACGAACGCGTACCGCGAGCCGACCGGTCCGAGCAGGTCGGGCATCTGGTCGCGTTGGAACGGCACGGTCGGCAGCCACAGCTCGACCACCACCGGCACCGAGCGGCGGCAGCGCACGCCGACCAGCACGGAGTTGACCTTGCCGCCGTTCTCGTGGTCGAGCACGTAGACCTGGCGGCGGCCGTCGGCGGTGAAGGTCGAACCGGCGACGACGTCCTTGGCCGTGCCCGTGCCGTAGTACGCGATCGCGCCGCTCTCCCACCGGGTGGGCAGCACGTGGTCGGTCTCCTCGAACTGCCAGCCGCGCAACGCGGCCCATCGCCGCCGTTCGCGGTTACGCGCGGTTCGTTGCGCCCGGTCGGTGGCGAGCAGGGCGAACCCCGCGACGCCCGCGACCGCGGCGACGGTGAACCAGACCCACGCCGGTATGCCCACGGGTGCGAGCGTAGCGGCAAGACCGGCCCGGATCGAAGATCAGCACGGCCGCGCTACGAGACGGCCACCAACCCGTTACCGCCGACCAACCGCTCCCGATGCGCCCAGGCGAGGGCGAGACAGGCCGCGCTGGTCGCCCCCAGCGGCTCCCTGTCGAGGAAGCGGCGGACGGTCGGCACGTCGAACGGAAGCGCCTCGACGACCCGTCCCTCGGTGTTGTCGATGACCCGATCCCGGAACAACCGGTCGAACACCTCGGGCTCGAACACCACGACCGTGCAGATCGTGGCTCCGAGGCTGAGCGCGTTGACCGCGACGCCCGTGACGTGCGCGGACAGCCCGCCGTCGACGCGCGCCGCGGTCAGGTCGCGGTAGAACGGCCAGGCGTCGTAGTCGAGCGGACGACCCGTGGTCCCGTCGTGCTCGGGCTCGCCCAGCAACTCCTCGCTGTACTCCCGAACCGTGTTCCGCCACAGGTCAAGATCAGCGCGCAGGCTCCCGGCCGGCTGGAACTCGCCTCCGGGGAGAACCCCGTACTGGTCACCGCCCGACGCCACCCGCGCCGGGTCGCGGAAAAGCAGGAAGAACGTCGGCGGGTCGCCACGCCGGATCGTCAGGGTGCCGATCGAGGCCCCGACGGCACGGCGCCCGAGGTCGAACGGGTCTCCGACCAGAGAACGGAACGGCGGCGCCGGGTCGTCCGAGGCGGCGAACTCGTGTTCCAGAGCGGCCGACACGTCCAACTTGTCGAAGTACATGGTCGAGACGAACGTCAGCCGCCGGGCACCGGGTCCGACGTCGAGCAGCCGATAGGAGGGCCGGTTCTCGAACAGACGCGGCGGTGCCGGCCGGCGGAACGCGGCGCTGTACCGGGAGAAGGCACGGCCAGGGGCACGCAACGGCAGCACCGGCCGCAACTCGGCTTCCGTCCCCGTGATCACCGGCGGCGGGGCGTCCCGCCAATCGAGCACGACCTCGGTCAACGGGATCGGCTCGTCGGGGAGCCAGCCGGGCAACGCGAGCGCGGGCGCGTCGGGCAGGTGCCATGCCGAGTCGTAGAACGCGCGCGCCCGCCAAGCGAGGGCGGTGCGGTCGCGGACCAGCACCGACCGCTGCTCACGCCACCGCTCCTGGTCGGCCGCCACAGCCGCCTCCGGGATCGGAACGATCGCACCCGACACGACGCCTCCCTCAGCCGACCAGCCGCTCGCGATGCGCCCAGGCAAGCGCGAGACAAGCCGCACTGGTCGCCCCCTGCGGCTCCCGGTCCAAGAAGCGGCGAACGGTCGGCTCGTCGAACGCAAGCGCCTCGACGACCCGCCCTTCGCTGTTGTCGACGACCCGATCCCGGAACAACCGGTCGAACACCTCGGGCTCGAACACGACGACCGTGCAGACCGTGGTGTGCAGGGTGAGCGCGTTGAGGACGACGCCGGTGAGGTGCGCGGACAGCCCGCCCTCGTCCCGGGCGGTGGTGAGGTCGCGGTGGAACGGCCAGACGTCGTAGTCGAGCGGACGACCGGTGGTCCCGTCGTGCTCGGGCTCGCCCAGCAGCTCCTCGCTGTACTCGCGGACCGTGTTCCGCCACAGATCGAGATCGGCCCGCAGGCTCTCCGACGCGATCCCGGCCGGCTGGAACTCACCCGCCGGTACCACCCCGTACTGCCCGCCACCGGACGCCACCCGAGTCGGATCGCGATAGAGCATGAGGAATGTCGGCGGGTCGCCGCGCCGAATCGTCAGGGTCCCGATCGAGGTCCCGACAGCACGCCGCCCCAGGTCGAACGGGTCGCCTACCAGGGAACGGAACGGCAGCACCCCGTGCGGCTCGACGGCGAACTCGTGGCCCAGCGCCTCCGAAACGTCGAGCACGTCGAAGTACATCGTCGAACCGAACGTCAGCCGCCCGGCGCCGGGTCCGACGTCGAGCAGCCGATAGGAGGGCCGGTTCTCGAACAGACGCGGCGGCGCCAGATACCGGAACGCGGCGCTGTACCTGGAGAAGGCGCGCCCGGGGGAGCGCAACGGCAGGACCGCCCGCAACTCGGCTTCCGTTCCCGTGATCACCGGCGGCGGAACGTCCCGCCAATCGAGCACGACCTCCGTCAGCGGAATCGGCTCGGCAGGAATCCAACCGGGCGCGGCGAGCACCGACGTGTCGGGCACGCGCCACGCCGGGGCGTAGCGGTCGACGGCCCGCCGTTCGAGCGCGGTCAGGTCGCGGACCAGCACTGACCGCTGCTTCCGCCACCGTTCCTGGTCGGCCGCCACAGCCGCCTCCACGATCGGACCGATCGCACCCGACACGACGCCTCCCTCAACCGACCAGTCGTTCCCGATGCGCCCAGGCGAGCGCCAAGCAGGCCGCATTGGTCGCCCCCAACGGCTCCCGATCGAGGAAGCGGCGAACGGTCGGCTCGTCGAACGCGAGCGCCTCGACGACCCGCCCCTCCGCGTTGTCCGCGACCCGATCGCGGAACAACCGGTCGAACACCTCGGGTTCGAACACGACGGCAGTGCAGATCGCGGCGTTGAGGCCCGGAGCACTGAGCACTACCCCCAGGACCTGCGCGGACAGTCCACCCGAGTCCCGGGCGGCGGTCAGGTCGCGGTGGAACGGCCAGACCTCGTAATCGAGCGGACGACCAGTGGTCCCGTCGTGCTCGGGCTCGCCCAGCAGCTCCTCGCTGTACTCCCGGACCGTGTTCCGCCACAGGTCGAGATCGGCCCGCAAGCTCTCCGACGCGATCCCCGCCGGCTGGAACTCCCCCGCCGGCACCACCCCGTACTGACCTCCACCGGACGCCACCCGCGCCGGATCGCGGTGGAGCATGAGGAACGTGGGCGGGTCGCCGCGCCGAATGGTGAGGGTGGCGATCGAAGTGCCGACCGGCCTCGTATCCAGGTCGAACGGCCGGGCCAATCGGGAACGGAACGGCAGAGCGGACCACCCCTCGCCGACCGGTGCGACCGCGAGTTCGTGGGTCAGCGCCTCTGACACGTCGTACTTGTCGAAGAACGTCATCGCGCCGAACGTCAGCCGACGGGCTCCTGGTTCGACGTCGAGCAGCCGGTAGGAGGGCCGGTTCTCGAACAAGCGAGGAGGGGCCAGGTACCGGACAGCGGTGCTGTACCGGGTGAAGGCACGTCCGGGGGACCGCAGCGGCAGCACCGGCCGGAGTTCGGCCGCCGTGCCGGTGATCATCGGCGGCGGGGCGTCCCGCCAGTCGAGCACGACCTCTGTCAGCGGAATCGGCTCGACGGGAATCCAGCCGGGCAACGCGAGCACCGGCGCGTCGGGCAGATGCCATGCCTGGTCGTAAAGCGCGCGGGCCCGCCAAGCGAGTGCGGTGCGGTCGCGGATCAGCACCGACCGCTGCTCGCGCCAACGTTCCTGGTCAGCCGCGACAGTCGCCTCCGGCATCGGCGCCGGAACGACCGGCATGGCGGGGAGCGGGACGTCCAGCAGTTGGTCGAGTTCACCCATCGTGATGCCGAGCAGGGTCGAGAGCCTGCTCCGCTGGTGAGGGTGCGGCGAGCGGCTCCCGGCCTCCCAACGGACCACCGCCGAGCGGTCGACCCCCATCGCCTCCGCGAACGACTCCTGAGTGAACCCCGCCGCTTTCCGGGCGCGGGTCAGTCCCTGGCGCTTCCCCATGACGCACACCGTAGCGGCACGATCACCGCAGGTCACCGAGGTGTCGGCCGACCCGCGCCGCTCCGTTGCGTCCACGCAACGGAGCGGCGGGGCGTCGTACTCAGCCGCGTCCGACGATCAGCCCGGACTGGTCCGGGATCACGTCCACCTTGACCGTGTCCCCGTCCCGCACCTCCCCGGCCAGCAACTCCTTCGCCAGTTGGTCACCGATCGACGACTGCACCAGCCGCCGCAACGGCCGCGCGCCGTACACCGGGTCGAAGCCGTTGAGCGCCAGCCACTCCCGGGCCGCGGGCGTGACCTCCAGCGTCAGCCGCCGCTGCGCCAGCCGCCCGCCGAGCCGGTCGACCTGGATGTCGACGATCGACGTCAGCTCCTCGGTCTCCAACGCGCGGAACACCACGACGTCGTCGAGCCGGTTGAGGAACTCGGGCTTGAAGTGCGACCGCACCACGGTCATGACCGCGTCCCGGCGACCGCGCTCGTCCAACGCCGCATCGGCGATGACCTGCGACCCCAGGTTCGAGGTCAGCACGAGGATCGTGTTGCGGAAGTCGACCGTCCGCCCCTGCCCGTCGGTGAGCCGGCCGTCGTCGAGCACCTGGAGCAGCACGTCGAACACGTCCGGGTGGGCCTTCTCTACCTCGTCGAGCAGCACCACGCTGTACGGCCGCCGCCGCACCGACTCGGTGAGCTGCCCGCCCTGGTCGTAGCCGACGTACCCGGGCGGCGCACCGACGAGCCGGGCCACCGAGTGCTTCTCGGAGTACTCGCTCATGTCGATGCGGATCATGGCCCGCTCGTCGTCGAACAGGAACCCGGCCAACGCCTTGGCCAGCTCGGTCTTGCCGACGCCGGTCGGGCCGAGGAACAGGAACGAACCGGTGGGCCGGTCCGGGTCGGCGACGCCCGCGCGGGTGCGCCGGACCGCGTCCGACACCACGCGCACGGCCTCGGCCTGGCCCACGACGCGGTGGCCCAGTTCCTCCTCCATGCGCAGGAGCTTGGCCGTCTCGCCTTCGAGCAGGCGACCCGCCGGGATGCCGGTCCACGCCGCGACCACGTCGGCGATGTCGTCCGGGCCGACCTCCTCCTTGAGCATCACGGCCGCGTCCTGCGTGGTGCGGGCCGCCTCGTCCAACTCCTTCTCCAACGCCGGGATGCGGCCGTAGCGCAGCTCGGCGGCCCGGCCGAGGTCACCGTCGCGCTCGGCGCGCTCGGACTCGCCGCGCAGCGTCTCCAACTGCTCCTTCAGTTCGCGGACCTTCTCGATCGAGCCCTTCTCGTTCTGCCAGCGCGCGGTCAGGCCGGACAGGGTCTCGCGCTTCTCGGCGAGTTCGGCGCGCAGCGCGGCGAGGCGTTCGACGGAGGCCGCGTCGGACTCCTTGGCCAGCGCCATCTCCTCGATCTCCAACCGGCGCACGGCCCGTTCGACCTCGTCGATCTCGACCGGCCGGGAGTCGATCTCCATGCGCAGCCGGGACGCGGACTCGTCGACCAGGTCGATCGCCTTGTCCGGCAGGAAGCGCGCGGTGATGTAGCGGTCGGACAGCGTGGCGGCGGCGACCAGCGCGGCGTCGGTGATCCGTACGCCGTGGTGCACCTCGTAGCGGTCCTTGAGGCCGCGCAGGATGCCGACCGTGTCCGCGACGGAGGGCTCGCCGACGACGACCTGCTGGAAGCGGCGTTCCAGCGCGGGGTCCTTCTCGACGTGTTCGCGGTACTCGTCGAGCGTGGTGGCGCCGACCATGCGCAGCTCGCCGCGGGCGAGCATGGGCTTGATCATGTTGCCCGCGTCCATGGCCGAGTCGCCGGTCGCGCCCGCGCCGACGATGGTGTGCAGCTCGTCGATGAACGTGATCACCTGGCCGGCCGAGTCGGTGATCTCCTTGAGCACGGCCTTGAGGCGTTCCTCGAACTCGCCCCGGTACTTGGCGCCGGCGACCATGGCGCCGAGGTCCAGGGCCACGACCCGCTTGCCCTTGAGGGACTCGGGCACGTCGCCGGCGACGATCCGCTGGGCCAGGCCCTCGACGATCGCGGTCTTGCCCACGCCCGGCTCGCCGATCAGCACCGGGTTGTTCTTGGTGCGCCGGGACAGCACCTGGACGACGCGGCGGATCTCGGTGTCGCGGCCGATGACCGGGTCGAGTTCGCCCTTGCGCGCGCGTTCGGTGAGGTCGACGCCGTACTTCTCCAGCGCCTTGTACGTACCTTCGGGGTCGGGGCTGGTCACGCGTGCCGAACCGCGCACACGGCCGAACGCCTCACGCAGGGCGTCCGGCGTGGCGCCGTGGCCGCGCAACAGGTCGGCGACCTGGCCGCCGTGCTCGGCGAGGCCGACCAGCAGGTGCTCGGTCGACACGTACTCGTCGCCCATGCCCGTGGCCAGTTCCTGGGCCTTGGTCAGCACGCGCAACGCATCACGCGAGAGCTGCGGCGCGGAGACGGACGAGCCGCTCGCGGCGGGCAGCGCGCGGGCCAGCCGGTCCAGGTCGGCGTGCACCCGGCTCGGGTCGGCGCCCACGGCCGTGAGCAGCGGGGACGCGATACCGTCGCCTTGGGCGAGCAACGCGCCGAGGAGATGGACCGAGCTGACGTCGGGGTTGCCCGCGACGGTCGCGGCCTGCACGGCCGCGGACACCGCCTGCTGGGTCTTCGTGGTCGGGTTGAAAGCGTCCATTCCTCACCTCGGTCGGTGTGCCAACGCGTGGGTGCCAGGGTCCCGCACCAGCCTTCGCTTGGCTCAACGTCAGAAAAGTTGAGTCAGTTCCACTCAACCCTGGCCGGCGATGTGGTGTGGACCACGTCGACCCGAAACCCCGATGCGAGGGCGCTTCGCGCGCACGAGGATCGGTGGATGACCTCTCTCGTCCACAACATCACGTTCGACACCGGGAACCCCTACGAGCTGGCGTCGTTCTGGTCCAAGGTCGTCGACCGACCGCTGTCCGACGACGACAAGCCCGGCGACGACGAAGCGATCATCGCCCTGTCCGGCGGGCCGAGCCTGCTGTTCCTGCGCGTGCCCGAGGGCAAGACCGTGAAGAACCGGGTGCACCTCGACCTCCAGCCGAGCACGACGCGTGAGGAGGAGGTCGAGCGGTTGATCGGCCTCGGCGCGAAGCTGTTCGACGACCAGCGCCGCCCGGACGGGACCGGGTGGGTCGTGCTGACCGATCCGGAGGGCAACGAGTTCTGCGTTGAGCGCAGCGCAGCCGAGAAGGCCAAGACTTCCTGAGCGTGGTCACCCACACGTACCAACTCGTTGTCCACAGGGGCAGTGGAGTTGTCCACAATCCGCAGGTGGGAATCCACAGGCGACCCCGATTCACAGTTGACGCGCTGTGCACCATCCACCGATGGAGTGACGGAGCGTCACTCGGATTCATGGCACCATGAGGTTCGAGTTGCTTATTCACATGAACGAGTGACTAACGGACACTATCGAGGGAATTACCGTGCGGAAGACCTCGTGATACCACCCGCCGGGGGCAGGGGTTAGTCACTCCGAGTGATCACCCAGCACTCAAAGGTGGCATCAAGGGGTCGACCGGCCAGTTGACGGGTTACTGTCGCCTGGTCGGGGTGGGAATGACCAGAACGTAGCGCCTTGCGGCGTGCTGCCGGAAACATGGAGACTGCGGCCGGACCATGACTGCCAACGCTGTGCTGAGCCCCATCCCCAGCCCCTCGCACCGGGAACCGCCACCGGGTGTGACCGCCATGATGCGGTTGATCCGGGAAAGCTGGGCGGTGGTGGAACCGCGTTCCGAAGAAGTCGCCAAGTACTTCTACGGCATGCTCTTCAGCCTCGCGCCGGCCACCCGCGAGATGTTCCCGGCCAACATGGAGGTCCAGCGCAGCCGCCTGTTGCGCGCGCTGGTCCACGTCGTCCAGATGGTCGACCGCCCGGACGACCTCCTCCCGTTCCTGCGCCAACTCGGCCGCGACCACCGCAAGTTCGGCGTGGTCAACTCGCACTACGAGTCGGTGGGCATGGCGATGCTGGCCGCGATCAAGAAGCACGCGGGGCCGGCGTGGACACCCGAGGTCGAGATGGCCTGGGCCGAGGCGTACACGATCATGGCCCGCACCATGCAGGAGGCCGCGGCGGCCGACGACGGTCCGGCGTACTGGCACGCCACGGTCCTGGAGCACCAGCGCGTCGGCTGGGACCTGGCCGTGGTCCGCCTCCAGCCCGACCACCCCATCGGCTACCGCGCCGGCCAGTACGTGAGCGTGGAGACACCCGGCCGGTCGCGGATGTGGCGCTATTTCTCGCCGGCGAACGCGCCGCGCGAGGACGGCATCATCGAATTCCACGTCAGATCGGTGGAGGGCGGCTGGGTCAGCCGGTCGGTCGTGGGGCACACGGCGCCGGGCGACGTCTGGCGGATCGGACCGCCGATGGGGCGGTTGGGGGTCGACCGCGAGTCGGGACGGGACGTCCTGATGATCGCCGGTGGCACCGGGGTGGCGCCGATGCACGCGATCATCGACGAGATGGCGCAGTGGGGGCACAACCCGCGGGTGCACCTGTTCGTGGGCGGACGGACGCGTGAGGACCTGTACGACCTGGACAACCTTCAGCGGGTCGCGGCGCACAACCCCTGGCTGACGGTCGTGCCGGTGTTGGAGTCCGATCCCGGGGTGCGCGGGGTGGAGCAGGGGACGTTGGCCGACGTGGTGACCCGGTACGGGGCCTGGGAGGAGCGCGACGTCCTGGTCTGCGGATCTCCGGGGATGATCCGCGCGACCGTGAGCCGCATGCTGGTGGCCGGCACACCCCTGGACCACATCAAGTACGACCCGTTCACGCTGGACTGAGGCCCGGGCGGCGGGCGACGACGAACGCCGGTCAGCCGATCAGCAGGCCCTTCAAGGCTTGCGGATCGCGCAGGTCCGCCAACACCTCGTCGGCTCCCGCTTCCCGCAGTTCGTCCGCGCCGGTGTTCCCGCTCGCGACCCCGATCACCCGCGCACCCGCCGCACTGGCCGCTTCGACGTCTCGCCGCGTGTCACCGATCAACACCGTCCTGAGTCCACCGAAGTCGACTCCGACTCGCGCCCAGGCCCGTGCCCGCGCGATGTCGACCAATTCGGCCCGATCCCGGTGGTCGTCCCCGTAAGCGCTCGTTTCGAGATCGACATACCGGTCGAGAGCGAACACCGCCAACTTCACGCGGGCGACGGCCCTCAGGTTTCCGGTCAGCACCCCTTGGTGCACCGACTTTTCCCGGGACAGTGCAGCCAGCGCTTCCCGCGCGCCCGGCAGCACCCGCCCACGCGCGGCCAGTTCTCCACGACCTGACTCGTAAGCCGCCACCAAGGCCCGTGCCAGCCGGTCGACGTGCTCGACCGTCGGCTCGACCCCGTGCAGCGCGAGGGTTTCCGAGATGATGTCCGGCTCGGTCCGCCCGCTCACCTCCGCGAGCCGCTCGAACGCCAACCCGAACGCCTCGGGCATCGCGCGCTCGTACATCTCACGCCCCACCCCACGAGACTGGAGAAGGGTGTGGTCGATGTCCCAGAGCACGAGCGCCCGAGGCGTGATCATGAGTACCAGTCTGTCACCCGGTCGATCCGTCATATCGTCGGGCGTAGTCTCGGCTGGGCCAGTTCCCGGGAATCAGTCGAGGCGGCATGAATCAGCAAATCGCTCGCCGAATCGGAGAACGTGTCCGCTTCCACCGCGTCGCCGCACGGCAGACCAAAGTGGTCATCGCAGGGTTGGCAGGAATCTCGGACGACTACCTCTATCAGATCGAACGCGGCTTGAAAGTGCCCACGGTACCGGTGGTCCTGGCATTGGCCGAGGCACTCGGGGTAGGCGTGGAGGCATTGTTGGCTGCCACTCCGCCAGCCTCGCCCTCCAAGCTGTCGCCTGCCTCTTCAAGCAACCTCTACCGTGCGATGACCAGTCCTGCCGAAGGCAATACGGCCGACTTGGCGAACGCATCCGATCTTGCCCGGGCGGTGGGTGACGCATGGCGGACCTGGCAGACCTCACCCATGCGCTACACCGCGCTTTGCGCGACGCTTCCCGCCCTCATCGTCGACACGGATCGAGCGGTCCGCCTGCACCGCGGCGACGACAGTGCGCATCGACGTCGGGCGGCTGAGCGCCAGGCCGCCGACCTGTACGGTCTCGTACGCTCGGTGGCCAAGCGGGTCGAGCGAATGGACCTGTCACTCGTGGCCGCAGACCGTTCGCTCCGGGCTGCGGAAACAGCCGATGATCCACTCAGGCTGGCTGCGGCCCGGTGGAACCTGGCCCAGTACTGTTGGCCGACGGGCAAGCCGATGGAGCCGAAGACACCGCGCTCCACGCCGTCCGAGAGCTTGGTCCGGAAGTCGAACGCGGCAGTCTCGATGCCTTGGCTCTCCACGGTTCGCTCATGCTCCTGGCCGCGATGGCCGCCGCACGCAAAGGCGAGCGGTGGACCGCACAGGACAGGGTGCGATCCGTCGAACCCGTGGCTCGACGAACCGGTGAACGCAACACGCTCTGGACTGCCTTCGGGCCGACCAACGTCAAGATGTTCGCGGTCGCGGTCGCGGTGGAAGCCGGTGCCGCCGCCGAAGCCCTCCGACTGGCAGAACAAATCGATCACCACCACTCCCCTTCACTCGAACGCCGGGTGGCCTTCTTGATCGACCAGGCCAAAGGCCATGAGCAACGCCGTGACTACGCGAGCGCCCTCGTCATGCTGACCATGGCCGAACGGGAAGCTCCCGAGGACATGCGCCACCGCCCGGCTGCTCGTGGTCTCCTGGACACTTTGGTCCGACGTGGACGTCGAACCGTCGCCGCCGAAGCCGCACGCATGGCCACCCGCGTCGGGGTTCCGCTCTGATTCCCGACCCTGGGACAACCCGAACCACCGGCTAGGGTTACTCGCCGGTAATCCCTCTACCGTCGCCGCGTGCTCATCCACGGTCGTCCGAGGGGTTGAAAGTCCGACATGAACGAAGCCGGGCAGGAAGACAAGCGGCAGGCAGAACTTGTGTCCCTGACCGTGAAGTTGACCGTCTCCGAGTTGGCGGCGATGAGCCATGTCGCCGTGACGGTGACCTCGGCAGCCGACCAGGTGAAGGTCAACGCAGCCGACAGGGCTCTCCGCAAAATTCGCGATGCCGCGCGGCAACACAAGTCACTACCTCTGATACCCCGGATACAGGCACGTCCATGACGACGTTGTCACCGGACCAACCGACCTATCACCCATAGAAAGGCATCACCATGTCCACCGCACTCAGGACAAGCGTCTACCTGTCCCTTACCGACCACGTCGAGATCGCTGCTCGCATCGCCGCGGATGACACCGTGGAGATCACCTTCGACCGCGAGGCCGACTTGTTGCTCACACCAGGAGCCTTCCTCGCGCTGACCGCCGCCTTCGAAGACGTCTCGAACGAACTGCTGAAGCGCACGGCAACCGCGGACGCCGGAACCATCGACTCGGCAAAGCCGCCGATCGACAGGATCGCCGACCTGTCAGCCTTGGAGTGATCACAGCGTGGGAGGCCCGGGTGGCGCTCAGCGTTGGCGGGGTTTCCAGACGACCAGTGCGGTCTCGTGCCTCACCGGCACGAGGTCTCGGCGGTAGCTCGCGTGCACGGATGCCGCTGCGGCGTCCGCGGCGGCCAGGGCCGAAGCCAGTTGCTCGGTCAGTTCCTGCACGTGGGCGCGTAGGGCGCCGACTTCGTTCTCCAGTTCGATGATGCGCTTGATGCCCGCCAGGTTGACGCCTTCCTCCTGGGACAGGCGTTGTACCTCGCGCAGCACCACGATGTCGCGCATCGAGTAACGACGGCCGCCGCCCGACGTGCGGCCCGGTGACACCAGGCCCATGCGGTCGTACGAGCGCAAAGTCTGCGCGTGCAGCCCGGAGAGCTGGGCGGCCACCGAGATCACGAAAAACGGGGTGTCCTCGTCCGTACCGGGCGGGAACGGGAAGGTCATGTCGACCTCTTCTCCACCAACGCGTTCAGCTCGGGTCGCGGGTCGTGCTGTGCCGTCGCCTTCGCGTACGCCTCCAGGGCGTCGCGGGCGGCGGCGTCCATGTTGTTCGGAACGGCCACCTGCAGCGTGATCAGCAGGTCGCCCGCCTGGCCGTCGCGACGGGCGATGCCCTTGCCCTTCGCCCGCAGGACGCGACCGGTCGCGGTGCCGGCGGGGACCTTCAAAGTCACCTTGCCGTCCAAGGTCGGCACGGTCAACGTCGTGCCGAGGGCCAGTTCGGGGAACGTGACCGGCACTGCGACCGTCAGGTCGTTGCCCGACCGGCCGAACACCGCGTGCGGGTTGACGTGCACGCGCACGTACAGGTCGCCCGCCGGGCCGTTGTTGCGGCCGGGTTCGCCCTGGCCGGCCAGGCGGATGCGCTGGCCGTCGTCGACGCCGGCCGGGATGCGGATCGTCAACGTGCGGGTCTTGGTGCTGACGCCCTCGCCCGCGCACTCCGGGCACGGGTCGTCGATCAGCCGGCCGGTGCCGCGGCAGTCGCGGCACGGCTCGGAGAACGCGAACGCGCCCTGGTTGCGGTTGACCAGACCGGCGCCGGCACAGGCCGGGCAGGTGCGCGGGGTCGTGCCGGGACGCGCGCCCGAACCGGCGCACGTGCCACAGGTCGAGGGCGACGACAGCCGCAGCGGCACGGTCGCGCCGCGCACGGCCTCGGTGAAGTCGATGCGGACGTCGGTCTCCACGTCCTCGCCGCGCCGGGGCCGGTTGCCGCCACCGCCGCCGCGCTGGCGGTTGAACAGCCCGCCGAGCAGGTCGCCCAGACCGCCGGCGCCACCACCGGCGGCACCGCCCTGACGGCCGAACAGGTCGCCGACGTCGAAGCCGCCACCCGTGCCGAAACCGCCGGGGAAGCCACCGCCACCGGCGAACAGCCGCCGGGCCTCGTCGTACTGCTTGCGCTTGGACGCGTCCGACAGCACGCCATAGGCCTCCGACACGGCCTTGAACCGCGCCTCGGCCTTGGTGTCGCCGGGATTGGCGTCCGGGTGCAGTTCCCGAGCCAGCTTCCGGTACGCCCGCTTGATCTCGTCGGCCGACGCATCGGACGAGACGCCCAGCTCGCGGTAGAAGTCCTTCTCGATCCAGTCCCTAGCGCTCACCCGGACGCCCCTGTGGTCGTTCGCCCCTCCTCACAGGGGCGGCGGGGCAGCGCGGTCCGGTCGCACCCGGGAGGGACCCGGGTGCGGCCGGACGCCGCCTCGCGTGTGGTCGGTTGTCAGTCGCCCGATTCCTCTGCCGGTGCGGGCGACTCCGAAGCCGGAGCCTCGTAGTCGGTCACCGCCACCAGCGCGGGACGCAGGACGCGCTCGCCGAAGCGGTAGCCGCGCCGCAGCACGGCCGTCACGGTCGGCCCGCTCACGTCCGGGGACGTGCCGTGCTGGACGGCCTCGTGCACGGACGGGTCGAACGCCTCGCCGTCGTGCCCGAACGACTCCAGCCCGGACCCGCGCAGCGCGGCGGTCAGCTTGTCCGCCACCGCCTTGAACGCGCCGGTCAGGTCGCCGTGGGCTTCCGCGCGCTCCACGTCGTCGAGCACGCCGAGCAGTTCGTTCGCCACCTGCGCCTTGGCCGTGGCCACGACCAGCTCCCGGTCGCGCTCGACGCGCTTGCGGTAGTTGGCGTACTCGGCGGTCAGCCGCTGGAGGTCGGACGTCCGCTCGTCGAGCTGGGCCTTCAGCTCGGCGGCCGGGTCGGGCTCGACCGGTGCGGCGTCGACCACCTCGGCGTCGACCGGCTCGGGCTGGTCGACGTCGGTCCCGGCCTCGGGCGTGCGCACCTGTCCGGTCTCGGGGTCGACCCGCCGGCGGTCGGTCACGACCACCGGCGGGTGCTCGTCGGGTGCGGTCACTTCTTCTCGTCCTCGTCGACGATCTCGGCGTCCACCACGTCGTCGGCCTGGGCGTCGCCGGCCGCCGCACCGGCCGCGCCACCGGCGGCGGCGTCGGTCGGGGCACCCGTGTTGGCGTAGAGCGACTGGCCGATGGCCTGCGACTCGGTGGCGAGCTTCTCCACGGCGGAGCGCACGGCCGCGATGTCGGTGCCCTTGAGCGCCTCGGTGGTCTCGGCGAGGGCCGCGTTGACCTTCTCCTTGACCTCGGCCGGGATCTTCTCGTCGTTCTCCTTGACGACCTTCTCGGTCTGGTAGACCAGCGTCTCGGCCTGGTTGCGGACCTCGGCCTCGTCACGCCGGCGCTTGTCCTCCTCGGCGTGCGCCTCGGCGTCGCGGACCATGCGCTCGATGTCCTCCTTCGGCAGCGCGGAGCCGCCGGAGATGGTCATCGACTGCTCCTTGCCGGTGCCCTTGTCCTTGGCGGACACGTGCACGATGCCGTTGGCGTCGATGTCGAAGGTGACCTCGATCTGCGGGACGCCGCGCGGCGCCGGCGGCAGACCGGTCAGCTCGAACATGCCGAGCTTCTTGTTGTCCGCGGCGAAGTCGCGCTCGCCCTGGAAGACCTGGATCTGCACGGACGGCTGGTTGTCGTCGGCCGTCGTGAAGGTCTCGGACTTCTTGGTCGGGATCGTGGTGTTGCGCTCGATGAGCTTGGTCATCACGCCGCCCTTGGTCTCGATGCCCAGGGACAGCGGGGTGACGTCGAGCAGCAGGACGTCCTTGACCTCGCCCTTGAGGACACCGGCCTGGAGCGCCGCGCCGACGGCGACGACCTCGTCCGGGTTCACGCCCTTGTTCGGCTCACGGCCGCCGGTCAGCTCCTTGACCAGCTCGGCCACGGCGGGCATGCGGGTCGAGCCGCCGACGAGCACCACGTGGTCGATCGCGCCGACCGAGATGCCCGCGTCCTTGATCACGTTGTTGAACGGCGCGCGGGTGCGCTCCAGCAGGTCGTTGGTGATGCGCTGGAACTCGGCCCGGGACAGCGTCTCGTCGAGGAACAACGGGTTCTTGTCCGCGTCGACCGTGATGTAGGGCAGGTTGATCGTGGCGGTGGACGAGCTGGACAGCTCGATCTTCGCCTTCTCGGCGGCCTCGCGGATGCGCTGCAACGCCATCTTGTCCTTGGTCAGGTCGATGCCGTTGGACTGCTTGAACCGGTCGACCAGCCAGTCGACGACGCGCTGGTCCCAGTCGTCGCCGCCGAGGTGGTTGTCACCCGAGGTCGCGCGGACCTCGACGACGCCGTCGCCGAGTTCCAGCAGCGAGACGTCGAACGTGCCGCCGCCGAGGTCGAAGACCAGGATGGTCTGCTCGGTCTCGCCCTTGTCCAGGCCGTAGGCGAGCGCGGCCGAGGTGGGCTCGTTGACGATGCGCAGGACGTTGAGGCCCGCGATCTGGCCGGCCTCCTTGGTGGCCTGGCGCTGCGCGTCCTCGAAGTACGCGGGGACGGTGATCACCGCGTCGGTGACCGGCTCGCCCAGGTACGCCTCGGCGTCGCGCTTGAGCTTCATCAGCACGCGCGCGGAGATCTCCTGCGGCGTGTACTTCTTGTCGTCGACCTCGGTGGTCCACTCGGTGCCGACGTGTCGCTTGACCGACCGGATCGTCCGGTCGACGTTGGTCACCGCCTGGTTCTTGGCGGGCTGACCGGTGAGCACCTCGCCGTTCTTGGCGAAGGCCACGATGGACGGGGTGGTCCGCGACCCCTCGGAGTTGGCGATGACCGTCGGCTCGCCACCTTCGAGAACCGCGACGACGGAGTTGGTCGTCCCCAGGTCGATGCCGACCGCTCGCGCCATTTGGAAACCTCCTGGTAGTGCCTTTGTGAGAGCCCCGCATTGAGCGGCGCCGACTCAAGTTTGCCAGGAACCCCGGACTTGAGTCCACCCGACTCAACCTTTCTGACTGACCCAACGAGCGACCAGCCGTCCGGGTTCCCGCGAGCGAGTGATCCGGACCACTGCGGGTAGCCGGAACGCCCGGAAACGCCGTCGGCCGGCCGGACCTGGACAGGTCCGACCGGCCGTACGACCTCGCGACTACGCGGCGTGCAGCGTCACGTCGCCGCTGTTGGCCCGCAACACCAGGTCCACAGTGGCCGCCGGGTCGCTCTTGACCGACACGTCGGTGTTGCCCGACCCCGACCCGGCCTCGACCTTGTACGCGCCGGCCGGCACGCGGACGTCCACGTTGCCCGAGCCGGCCTCGGCCCGGACCGGCTTGACCTGGGCCATCTTCACGATGAGGTCGCCGGAGTTGTTGTCGACCGACACGGCACCGCGCATGCCGGTCAGCGTCGCATTGCCCGAGCCCAACTGCCCGGTGAAGTCGCCGCCCACGTCGGTGGCGTTCACGTCGCCCGAGTTGTTCTCCAGGCGCACCGCGCCGGAGATCCCCTTCAGGGTCGCGTTGCCGGACCCGAGGTCGATCTCGACCGACGCGAGGTCCTCGAACCGGACGTCGCCGGAGCTGTTCTCACCGACGATCTTGACGTCCTTGGCCGGCACGACGACCTCGTAGTCCACGGAGCACTGGTTGCCGCAGCCCTCCAGGACCAGGGTCGAGCCCTCGGTCCGGTAGGTGTCCTTCGGCGGCGCGTCCATGCTCTTGGAGAAGTTGAACGTCCGGACGATCCTGACCTCGGTCGCCTGGTCCGAGGAGCGCACGAAGGCGTCGCCCGAACCGTTCTGCACGCGCACGGTCGCGATCTGGTCCTTGATCGTGTGCTCGTCCCGGAGGGTCTCCTGGACGAACTTGACGCACGACGTCAGTCCCATCGCCACCGTGACCACGGCGACGGCCGCCACGATCCGCTTCACCACGACTGCCCCCTCGAAACCTGCCTGCCGGTCTTCGATGCCACGGTCAACGCTAGGGCGCCGGGAGGGTCGGGCACACCGGGGGAACCCCCGAACCCGTACGGGGGTTGTCCCTACCCCGGTGCCGGGCGCCAGGCGCAGGTCAGGCGAGCGTCTCCACGATCGCGCGCAGCGCCGGCGCGCCCCGGCCGGGGTCGTCCAGGAAGTGCTCGGACGCGATCACGTGGGTCGCGGTCGTCCGCTCCCACACCAGGCCGCGCACGGCCACGACCGTGATGACCAGCCGAAACGGCTTGACCGGCCGACCGAGCCGGTACCGGACGCCGCGCACGACCTCGGCGACGGGCAGCGCACCGGCCCGGCGTGGCCGGCGTGCCGAGTACTCGGCGAACGCGGGCAGGAGCGCGCGCAGGGCCGCGCGCGACGCGGGACGTCCGGCAAGCGATGGCCCGTCGGGGTCGATCGGCGACCGGCCGGGCGAGGCGTCGCGGGCGTGGTCGAGCACGTCGGCCCACCAGCCGAGCCACTCGTCGGCCGCGGCGGCGCGGTCCACGCCGGGCGGCACCACCACCGGCACGGACGGGTCGAGGCCGGGCAGTTCGGGCACGGTCTCGACGGACAGCGCCAGGGTGTCGCGGAGGAACAGGACGCAGTCCACCGCGCGGTTGGTCGTGTGGGACACCTGCCAAGACTCACGAGACGCGAATCCCATGCACCTCATTGTCCAGCGTGAAGGTCAACACTGAGGCATCGGAACCGACACGGACGACCGCTTGAATGGGCGGACGATCACCACCAAGTGGTTACCCATCAGTAGTCGGGCGTAGGGTGCCCGACCAGGAGAACGACGAGGAAAGGCCACCGCGACATGGGAGCCCTTCAGCTCAGCCTCGGCGCCGTAGGCGTCGCCGTCAGCGTTTTCGCGTGGGGGCTGTTCGTCGCCGGAGTGGTCCGGATGATCAAGATCATCAGGCTGGGCCAACCGGACGCGACGCGCAACGGACCGTTCGTGCCGCGACTGCGCACGTTGATCGTGGAGTTCGCCGCGCACACCCGCATGGCGAAGTTCCGCAAGGTCGCGCCCTGGCACTGGCTGGTGATGTGGGGCTTCCTCATCGGCTCGGCCGTGTTGTTCGAGGCGTACGGCGAAGTGTTCTCGCCGGGCTTCCACTGGCCGGTGATCGGCACGTGGTCGCTGTGGTCGCTGCTGGTCGAACTGCTCGGCATCGGCACCGTGGCCGGTGGCGTGGCGCTCGCCGTGATCCGGCAGCTCAACCACCCGCGCCGGGCCGACCGGCTGTCCCGGTTCGCCGGTTCGGACTTCAAGGCCGCGTACTTCGTCGAAGCCGTCGTGATCATCGAGGGCCTCGGCATCCTCGGGGTGAAGGCGTTCAAGCAGGCGTCCGGCCTGGAGGACCCGCCGCTGTGGTCGTCCTTCGTCACGGCGCCGCTGGGCGAAGTCCTGCCCGCCTCGCCGGACTGGGTCTCGGTCATGGCGGTCGTCAAGCTGCTCTCGGGCATGATCTGGCTGATCGTGGTCTCGAAGAACCTGACCATGGGCGTGGCGTGGCACCGGTTCAGCGCGTTCTTCAACATCTACTTCAAGCGCGAGGACGACGGCGGCGTGGCGTTGGGCGCGCTGCGGCCGATGATGAGCGGCGGCAAGGTGCTCGACCTCGAAGAGGCCGACCCGGACACGGACACGTTCGGCGTCGGCAAGGTCGAGGACTTCACGTGGAAGGGTTGGCTGGACTTCAGCACGTGCACCGAGTGCGGGCGCTGCCAGTCGCAGTGCCCCGCGTGGAACACGGGCAAGCCGCTGTCGCCGAAGCTCGTGATCACCCAGCTGCGCGACCACGCGTTCGCCAAGGCGCCCTACCTGCTCGCGGGCGGCAAGCGCGACATGGCGGGCGACGAGGTCGGCCTGGTCGAGGACAAGTACGAGGACTACAAGAAGCGCCTGGAGTCCATCGACGTGCTGGCGCTGGCCGAGTCCGAACGGCCGCTGATCGGCGGCGCCGACGAACTCGGCGTGATCGACCCGGACGTGCTGTGGTCGTGCACGACCTGCGGCGCCTGCGTCGAGCAGTGCCCGGTGGACATCGAGCACGTGGACCACATCGTCGACATGCGGCGCTACCAGGTGCTGATCGAGTCGAACTTCCCGTCGGAACTCGGCGGCATGTTCAAGAACCTGGAGAACAAGGGCAACCCCTGGGGCCAGAACGCCAAGGACCGCCTCGCGTGGACCGACGAGCTGGACTTCGAGGTGCCGGTGTTCGACGGCGAACTCGGCGACGCCGAGTACCTGTTCTGGGTCGGCTGCGCGGGCGCGTTCGAGGACCGGGCGAAGAAGACGACCCGGGCCGTGGCCGAACTCCTGCACACCGCCGGGGTCTCCTACGTGGTGCTCGGGCCGGAGGAGACGTGCACCGGCGACCCGGCACGGCGCGCGGGCAACGAGTTCCTGTTCCAGATGCTGGCGCAGCAGAACGTCGAGGTGCTCAACACGGTCTTCGAGGGCCGCGAGCCCGGTCGGCGCAAGATCGTCGTGACGTGCGCGCACTGCTTCAACACGCTGGCCAACGAGTACCCGCAGGTCGGCGGCACGTACGAGGTCGTGCACCACACCCAGCTGCTCAACCGCCTGGTCCGCGAACGCCGCCTCGTGCCGGTCGCCGAGATCGCCGAGGACGTGACCTACCACGACCCGTGCTACCTCGGTCGGCACAACAAGGTCTACGAGGCGCCGCGTGAACTGGTCGGCGCGGCGGGCGCGAACCTGCGCGAGATGCCCCGGCACGGCGACCGGTCGATGTGCTGCGGCGCGGGCGGTGCGCGCATGTGGATGGAAGAGCGGATCGGCAAGCGCATCAACGTCGACCGCGTGGACGAGGCGCTGGGCACGGCGCCGTCCAAGATCGCCACCGGCTGCCCGTTCTGCCGGGTCATGCTGACCGACGGCGTGACCGCGCGGCAGAACGAGAAGGCGGCGGCGTCCCACGTCGAGGTCGTGGACGTGGCGCAACTGCTGCTGACCGCGGTGCGCCGCGGCCAGGCCCGCTAGGAGCTGTTTGGGGTTGGGATCATGTGGTTGGGGTAAGGGTCTTCAACCACATGATGGCTCCTCGTAGATGCAGTCCGGCCTCGTAGCTTTGTGGTGTCTTGTCGTAGCGGGTGGCCAGTCCGCGCCATGTCTTGATCTTCTGGAAGAGGCGTTCGACGGTGTTGCGCCGCCGGTAGCGCACGGGATCGAAGGACACAGGCCGCCCGCCGGCGGAGCCCTTGTTCCTGCGGTTGGCCCGCTGGTCGGTCTTCTCCGGGATCACAGCCGTGATCCGGCGGCGGCGTAGGTAGGCCCGGTTGGCTTTGGAGGAGTACGCCTTGTCCGCGGCCACCGCGTCCGGACGGGTGCGCGGCCTTCCGACCGGGCCGGGAACCCGGATCCGGTCCAGCACCGTCCGGAATTGCGGGCTGTCCCCGGCCTGGCCAGGGGTGAGCACGAACGCCAACGGCAGCCCGGCGGCGTCGACCGCGGTGTGGACCTTGCTGCTCAGCCCGCCCCGGGACCGGCCGAGCCCGGCCGCCGCAGCCCGCGCCTTCCGACGGCGCCTACGGGCGGCACGGTCCCGACCGGCAGATGTGCCCGCGTCGGTCGTGTCCGGCGCGGACCGCGACGCACCACCCGCAGCACGCTCCGCTGGACGGGCAACGGAGCCCCTTTTTCCCCGGTCAACGCCTGTTCCAGCGCGTCAAGGGTCTCCCCGGTCACCGCGAGTCCGGCCGATTCGTGGTGTGCCCGCACGATCGTGGAGTCCACGCTCACCAGTTCCAGGTCGACCTGTCCGCGGGAGGCGGCCTCGGCGATCAGCGCCTCCATCAGCGTCTGGAACACTCCGGTCTTCGCCCAGGTGTTGAACCGGGAGTAGACGGTGGACCAGGGACCGTACCGTTCGGGCACGTCACGCCAGCCTGACCCGGTGCGGAACCGCCACAGGATCCCGTTGAACTGCTCCCGCACCCGACGTGGCAACGGCCCGGTGGCCGCCACCGGCATATGCGGCTCGATCAACGCCCACTCGGCATCGGTCAGATCAAAACGCGCCACATCCGTGTTCTACCAGCCCAACCAGCACACCACCGGGCCCACCTAGATCCGAACTTCAAACAGCTCCGCTAGTCCACTGTGGATGGCCCCGGCGTGGCGCCGGGGCCGTTCGCTCAGTCGGCGATCCGGTCGTAGACCAGGTTGAGCACCCAGCTCGTGAGCGCGACGACCAGCGCGCCGAAGAACGCGGGCCAGAACCCGGTGACCGTGAACGGCAGGCCCAGCTCGCCCGCGAGCCACCCCGTGAGCCAGAACAGCAGGCCGTTCACGACCAGCCCGATCAGGCCGAGGGTGACCAGGTAGAACACGCACCCGAAGAACTTGACCACCGGCTTGACCACGGCGTTGACCAGGCCGAACAGCAACGCGACCCCGACCAGCGTGCCGATCTTGCCGGGCACCGAGGCGCCTTCGAGGTCGATGCCGGGGATCACCGTGGAGATCCACACCGCGACGGCGGTCAGCACCACGTGCACCAAAATGCCCATGCGGCAGGCTAACCGCGCCGATCAAGCCCGGCCAGAGGGCGACTGTCCGGAACGGACGGAAGGGCCGTGCTGTTGAACCGCTCCCCGAAAGTTGGACTGGCTAACTGAAGGTTAGGCCGCGAGGGCCTGGGCTCGGTATTGGACCGGGCTCAGGCCCTTGAGCGTGGTGGAGATGCGGGTGGTGTTGTACCAGTCGATGTACTCGTGCAGTGCCGCGGTGAACTCCTCGACGGTGTCGAACGTGGTGTGGTGGAACAGTTCTTCCTTCAGATGTCCGAAGAAGTTCTCGGCGACCGCGTTGTCCAGGCAGTTGCCCCGCCGGGACATCGACTGGGTCAGACCGGCATCGGCCAGTAGCCTGCGCCAGGTGACGTGCTGGTAGTGGAAGCCCTGGTCGGGGTGCACCAGTGGTCTGGCCGCGGCGGGCAGGGTGGCGATCGCGGCGCGCAGTGAGGAGTTCGTCAGCTCCAGCGACGGGGACAGGCCGCAGCTGTAGGCGATCACGGACCGGTCGAACAGGTCGATCACCGGCGACAGATGGATCTTGCGGTCACCAACGCGGAACTCGGTGACGTCGGTGACCCATTTCGTGTCCGGAGACGAGGCGCCGAACTCGCGGTTGAGCAGGTTCCCGGCGGTGGTGCCGGTCTGCCCCTGCCAGGACCGGTGGCGGCGTGGCCTGCGGACCTTGCAGACCAGGCCGAGGGTGTTCATCAGCTTCAGCACCGTCTTCCTGGCCACCCGCCGGCCCTTGCGGCTCGGCACCAGGTGAACCCGCCGATGCCCGTAACGGCCATGGGCGGCCTCGAACTCCTCGGTGATCGCGGTCTTGAGTTCGGCGTGCGGGTCGGGCCGGGCCAGGCGGGCCTGCTGGTAGAAGAACGTCGAGCGGGCAAGGCCCGCGGCCTTGAGCAGCGCCGCGAGCGGATACTGAGCCTTGAGGGTGGCGACGACCTGGGTCTTCAGTCTCGCCCCTGCTCCTTCAAGGCCCGCAGTTTTTCCAGGTACGCCACCTTCGCGGACAGCTCCAGGTTCTCCTGCCGCAACCGTTCCAGCTCGCTGAGCCCGGTGGTGCCGGCGGGCTTGGCAGGCCGGCCTTTCGGCTTGGGCCGCAGCGCGTCCTCGCCGTCACGCCGGTACAACCTGGCCCAGGTCTCGACCTGTTTCGGCGAGGCCAGGTCATGCTCACGCGCCAGCTCCAGCGCGGACGCCCCACCGTCGACGAACCGGCGCACGACCTCCAGCTTGAACTCGAACGTGAACGACCGCCTGCCCTGTTTGGCCATCAACGCTCCCGCGCCCCGCAGCCTCCAACGATCATGCAAGCGTCGCACCGCTGTCGCGGGCACACCCAGCCGGGTCGCGACAGCGTCCCTGCCCCACCCGGCCTCGAACAACACGACAGCGGACTCCCGCTGCTCCTCTGACAACGAACTGCGTGGATGCAACGAACCGCTCCCCGGACAGTCGGAACTGGATTCCCAGTCCAACTTCCGGGGAGCGGTTCACTGTGCGCACGGCCCCTTCGTCGGTCAGGGTGTCAGTTGTTGCGGCGGGCGGCGATCAGCGCACCCGTACCGCCGAGGAGCAGCACACCGCCGAGGGCGAGCGGGATCAGCGGGGAGGCACCGGTGCTCGCGAGCGAGCCCGTCTCCTTGGTCTGCGCGACCGGCACGACCGCCTGGGGCGCACCGGCGGCCGGAGCGGCGACCGTGGTGGTCGGGGCGGCGGAGGTCGGGGCGGCAGCGATGTCGATCATGACGAGCCGGTGGTTGTCGCCGACGTCGGACTGCTTCTCGTCCTTCTGGTTCACCCCGAAGCTGATCTCGGGGTAGGCGACCATCCGGTCGACGCGGACCCTCACCCACACCGACACCGACTCACCGGGCGCGAACAGGACCTCGTCGCCACCGAACGTGATCACCCGGCCGTCGGTCTCGACGTTCGGACCCTCGGCGGCCATCGCGACCAACCCGTCGGGCAGCACGACCCCGCCGGTGAGATCGGTCGGCACCGTACCGTTGTTGGTGGCCGAGAAGAACATGGTGAACTGGCCACCCACGACCGGCGTGCCGGCGATCGTCATCTCGTTCATCGTGCGGTTGACGATCGCCTTCCGGAAACCGATCACGACCGGTTCGGTGGTGGCACCCGGCTTGACCGGGATGAGGCCGGTGAGGCCCGTCGTCGGGTCGACGGCCGAATCGCCGCCCCCCACCGCGTAAGGCAACAGCGGGTCGTCAGAGGAACGCTGCACCCGGTACTCGCCTCCGCGAAGTCCCCGGAACGCGAACTTGCCGTCCGAGTCGGACATGGCTCCGTCGATGACGACCCCGGCCGGGTCGAGCAGCACGAAGCTGACCGAGTCGGCCGGGGGCTCGGCGGCCTGACGGAGGCCGTCGCCGTTCTCGTCGATCCAGGTGGATCCGACGACCGTGCCGCCCTGGTAGCCGAACTTGGCCGGGACCGTCGAGTCCGCGGTCACCTCGATCGTCAGCTTGCGCGGGGTCGTGCCGATGAAGTCCGCCACCTCGGGCGTACTGACCTCGTACGTCCCGACCGCCAGGCCGTCCGCCACCACCGAGGCACCGTTCCAGGTCTGCACCCGGGTGGTCGCGCCGGTCGCGATGTTCTTGATGTCCGCGGTGACCGGCGTGTAGCCGCCCTCGTCACCGTTCTGGACGCCGTTGCCGTCGTGGTCGGCGAACGTCGTCACCTCGATCGCACCCTTGGCGACCTCGTCCGCGTTGGCCGGAATGGTCATCACCGTGGTGGAAGCCAATGCGAAAAGCGCCGCACCGAATGCAATCTTCTTCATTTCAATCCCCCGCTTCAATTTCGGCCCCCTTGGCGTTTCCACCACCAAAGACGCCCACCCGCCAAGGCGGTTGCGCGCCCCGCCAAAACTTTTTCCAACCGCTCCGGCCACCCCTGAAAAGCCGAGTTCCGCACATCCGAACGGCCCAGCACATACTCGTTCACCAGGCAAAACAGCGTCACACGGGCCAGATGCACCAGGTTGCCGAAAAGTTATCCGAACCTCGATCTCCCGTTACCGGAATATCTCTGGATTTTACCCGAAGCAAGAGGACGCGTAGACGTTCCCAAGGTTGCACCGAAGCGCGATAACGTTTCGGAAGGCGTACGGTCGACCCATGGCTGAGGTCAAAGGCGGCGGCGAGAGCACGGTGACGGTGCTGCTGGCCCTGGCGGTGAACCTCGCGATCGCGGTCATGAAGGCGGTCGCGGGCGTGGTCACGGGGTCGGCGGCGATGATGTCGGAGGCCGCGCACTCCGTGGCCGACACGTTGACAGAGGGCCTGCTGCTGACCGCGTTGCGCCGCTCCGACCGCCCGGCCGACCGCCGGCACCCGTTCGGCTACGGCAAGGAGCGGTACTTCTGGTCGCTGCTCGCCGCGGTGTCGATCTTCGTGTCGGGCGCGGTGTTCGCGTTCTACGAAGGGTTCCGGACGGTGTTCGGGACGCCGGAGGAGCAGAGCAGCCCGGTGGTCGGGTACGTGGTGCTGGCGATCGCGTTCGTACTGGAGGGCGTGTCGTGGTCGCAGGCCGTGCGCCAGGTGCGGCGCGAGGCTCGGGAGGAAGGGCGGCCGGTCCTCGTCTACCTGCGCCTGTCCGACGACCCGACCGTGAAGACGGTGTTCCTGGAGGACTCGGCGGCGTTGGTGGGCCTGCTGCTGGCGTTCGGCGGCCTGGGGTTGCACCACCTCACCGGGTCGTCGGTGTGGGACGGCGTGGCGTCGCTGGCGATCGGCGTGCTGCTGGCGTTCGCGGCGTACGTGCTGGCGTCGACGAACCGGGGGCTGTTGATCGGCCGGCAGGCGGACCCGAAGCTGGTGCGCGGGGTGTGGACGTACCTGCGGTCGGGCGTGCCGGAGATCGAGGAGGTGGTCGACCTGCTGACGATGGCCGTCGGCACGGACCGCGTGCTGCTGTGCGTGCGGGTCGACTTCGACGACGCGTTGGGCGCGGCCGACCTGGAACGGGCGTGCGTGCGGGTGTCCGCCGAGCTGCGGACGAGGTTCCCGGAACTGGACGAGGTGTTCATCGAGCCCGTGCCGCGCACCGATCCGGAGCTGAGGTCACGCGTCCTCAATCGCTATGGCGACGCGTTTCGGTCCGGTGGAAGTTGAGGTAGGCACGCGACGGCGTGGGACCGCGCTGCCCCTGGTACCGCGACCCGGTCGAGGCCGAGCCGTACGGGAACTCGGCTTCGCTGCTGAGCCGGAAGATGCACAGCTGCCCGATCTTCATGCCCGGCCAGAGCGTGATCGGCAGGTTGGCGACGTTGGACAGCTCGAGCGTGATGTGGCCGGAGAAGCCGGGGTCGATGAACCCGGCGGTCGAGTGCGTGAGCAACCCGAGCCGCCCCAACGAGGACTTGCCCTCCAACCGGCCGGCGAGATCGTTCGGCAACGTGACCAGCTCGAAGGTCGAGCCGAGCACGAACTCGCCGGGGTGCAGGACGAACGGCTCGTCGTCCGCGGCCTCGACCAACGAGGTCAGGTCGTCCTGCCGCACCGAGGGGTCGATGTGCGTGTAGCGGGTGTTGTTGAAGACCCGGAAGAACCGGTCGAGCCGGACGTCGATGCTGGACGGCTGCACCATGACGTCGTCGAACGGTTCGAGCACCAAACGCCCACCGTCGACCTCTTTGCGCAGATCACGATCACTCAACAACACAGGGACAGCGTAGAACCAACCCCGCAGGGCCACGCCCCCAGCCCGTCCGTGTATGATCGGCGGGGCAATGCGGGTGTAGTTCATTGGTAGAACGACAGCTTCCCAAGCTGTAGAGGCGGGTTCGATTCCCGTCACCCGCTCTCGACAGAGGCCCGGGTCCACACGGACCCGGGCCTCTGTCGTCTTCGGGTGCGGTGTGTCCGCGCGCGCCGCCAGTCACGAGCCGCCCGCCACCCCCTCAAGACACTTTCGTTTTTTTCGGATAGACTGGGGTAGGTCAAGACCCGGAAGGAACGATGATGGCGGCAACACTGCGGCGGCACACCCTGTTCCCTCCTGGTGACAGCCAGGACGACTTGGCGTACGCGGCCGAGGCTCTGCACGGCCATACCAGACTCGTAGGCCCGGACGGCACGGAGATCAAACTGCCCGGCGAGGTGTTCGCCGCACTGCGCGAAGTGGTCGAGGCCCTGTCGAACGGACTCGCGATCACGATCGCACCTCAGACGACGCAGCTGACTACACAACAGGCTGCGGACATGCTCAACATCTCGCGCCCGACTCTGGTACGGCTCCTGGAAGAGGGCCAAATCCCGTTCGAGATGCGTGGACGTCACCGACGGGTCCGGTTGACCGATCTGCTGGACTACCAGGAGCATGCTCGCGTTCACCGCCGTACCGCGCTGAACGAGCTGGCGCGTGAAGCTGTCGAAGACGGTTCCTACGACGCCGTGGACCACTTTCCCCGGACCCGCTAGTGCCCTTTCCCACATTCCTCGACGCCTGCGTGCTCATCCCGTACCGCCTGGCAGACCTGTTGCTGAGGCTCGCGGAAGCGAACACCTACCGCCCGCTCTGGTCCGACGAGGTGCTCGACGAAGTCGAGCGCAACCTCCCTCGCGTAGGGCACCGCACACCGGAGAGTGCGCGGAAGTTCGTCGACACCATCCGGTGGGTGTTCCCCGATGCCCTGGTAACCGGTTACGAGTCGTTGACACAGGTGATGACCAACGATCCGAAGGATCGGCACGTGCTCGCCGCCGCTGCCTACGGTGGCGCCGCTGTGATCGTGACCGCCAACATCGACGACTTCCCTGTAGCGGCATTGACGCCGTACGACCTGAGTGCCGTGCACCCGGACGACTTCCTACTCGATCAATTCGACCTGTACCCCGACCGCACGGTTGAGTGCATCAACGACCAGATCTGCGCGTACAACAAGCCGACGGTCACACCGGAAGAGTTCCTGGACCGCTTGGCGAAGGTCGTTCCCGACTTCGTCAAGGAAGTGCGTACTCCTGTACTGCAAGCCCGATGGCGACAGCGCCTCTGATCCCGTCCCATCGAGTCGGCCGGTGAGCGGGTCCCGTCGCTCACCTGAAACATAGTGCTTCGTGCGATACGTGTGCGACAAGCAGTGGTCGACAAGAGCCACTCGCGGCTACCGATGATCCGGCTCAGACGCAGGTCGTCACCTTCACCGGAAGAACCAGGTCGGGTTCCCAAGCTGTAGAGGCGGGTTCGATTCCCGTCACCCGCTCTCGATCATCGGCCGGGTCCGCGGACCCGGCCGACGTCGTTCACCGGGATTCCAGTTCGGCCCAGCCGCCGCCTGTCGCCAGCACGGTGCGCAGGTGGGAGAAGTGGTCGGCCACGCCCGACAAGTCGGCGTGCAGCAACGCCAACCGCTCGCCATCCAACGGCTCCAGGTCGGTACTCCACAGTTCATGGGGCAGGCTGCCCACGAACACCGCGGAGTGCAGCAGGTCGGACAACGGCCCCGTGCACTCCAAACGGGCGCAGGCGGACAGCACCGTGCCCAGCCCCGCCATCGCCGACGCGGCCGTGCCGTCCCACGCCGGCCCCGGCCAGAGGGGTGTGCTCAAGCTCAGCCACAGGTGCCATCCGGCTGTCGACTCGTGCTCGTCGGCCGGTCGCCAAGTGGTCATGGGGCACTGTGCGCCTGCCGCCGGTCGGACGCGCCCGTGAGGAGACGAGCCTCACGGGTGAACCGGTTCAAGTTTTTTCCCGAATCACCGTCATGGGTGAGCGGCTGGTGACTCAACACCACATGGGCACAGGGGTGAACTCCGGTAGACCCGGCATCGCGCTGGTCGACCCGGTTCCGTTGTTCCGCGAAGGACTTCAGGCGGTGGTCCGGCGCACGCCGGGTCTGCATTGGCTCGGCGCGACGGGCCAGCTGCACACCGCGGTCCGGCTGCACGAGCGGCTGCACCCGGACGTGATGCTGGTCGACTCGGTGCTGGACCCGCAGGGGCACCTCGCCACGTTGCTCACCGAGACCGACCCGCGGCTCGCCGTCGTCTCCCTGGTGCGGGAACCGCACCGGACGGCGAAGTACGTGCGTGCGGCGTTGGCGGCGGGCGTGCGCGGTCTCGTCCCCCGTGACGGGGAGATCGTCGAGGTGATCCAGGCGATCATGCGCTCCTTCCACGAGCGCATCCACCTCGACCCGACGTTGGCGCCGCTCGCCGCCGGGTTCACGCCGACGGTCGAGGCGGGCACTCGACGTTCCCTTTCGCGGCGCGAGTACGAGGTCCTCCAGCTCATCGCCGACGGGCTGGAGAACCAGGCCGTCGCGACCGAGCTGTACGTCTCCGTGGAGACCGTGCGCACCCACGTGAAGAACATCCTGCGCAAGTTGCGTGCCCGGGATCGCACCCATGCCGTGTCCCTGGCCTACCAGTCCGGCCTCCTGACCGGCAATCTGAGGGCGTGATCAGCGCAGCCTTCGTCCTCACGTGCCTCGCCGTCTCGCTGTCGCCGGGTCAGACGCTCGCCGTCGTGATCGACCAGTCGCTGCGCGCCGGACGTTCGGCCGGGCTCGCCGCGGTCGCGGGGAACACCGTGGGTCTGGTGTTCTGGGCCGCCGCGTCGACGCTCGGCCTGACCGTGCTCGTGCGCACGTCGCAGGTCGCGTTCCTGGTGCTCAAGGTCGTCGGCGCGGTCTACCTGTGCTGGTTGGGCGTGCAGGCTTTCCGCCGTGCCGGCCGGGTCAAGCCCGCCGCGGAGCGCAAGGGCTCGTTCCGCGCGGGTGTGGTCGCCAACGTGACCAACCCGAAGGCCGCCGCGCTCTACCTCGCGTTGTTCCCGCAGTTCCTGCCCGCCGACGGCGGCACGTTCGCCGACACGGCGACGCTCGCGGTCGTGCAGATGGCGATCAGCTTCTCGTACTACTCGCTCGTGGTGTTGGCCGTGCACACCGTGCGCCGGTTCCTGGACCGCCCGGCCGTGCGTCGTGCCCTCGACCGGCTGACGGGGTTCGCGCTGGTGGTGCTCGGGGTGCGCATGCTCACGCTCACTCGCTCGGCCGTCTGATACCCCACAACCGGGTGACTCGACCTTGCCGTTGTTACCGCAGGGTAATACCCTGGCTGTTACCGGTCAGTAGGCTTTCTGCCCGACCTTGACGGAGTGAGCGAACGAGATGGGTCACTACAAGAGCAACGTCCGGGACCTCGAATTCAACCTCTTCGAGGTCTTCAACGTGCAGGACCACCTCGGCACGGGCCCGTTCGAACAGGCGGACGAGGACACCGCCCGCGGCGTGCTCGCCGAGTTGGACAATCTCGCGACCGGCCCGTTGGCCGACTCGTTCGTCGACGCCGACCGCCACCCCCCGATCTTCGACCCCGCCACCCACTCGGTGACGCTGCCCGAGTCGTTCAAGAAGTCCTACCAGGCGATCTGGGACGGCGAGTGGTACCGGCTGTCCCTGCCCGAGGAGCTCGGCGGCTTCGGCATCCCGCCCACGGTCCAGTGGGCCGCGTCCGAGCTGATCCTCGGCGCCAACCCCGCCGTGTACATGTACCTGGCCGGCCCCAACTTCGCGACGGTGATCCGGCGCAACGGCACCGCGGCGCAGCAGCGGTGGGCCGAGCTGATGGTCGAACGCGGCTGGGGCGCCACCATGGTCCTCACCGAGCCCGACGCCGGTTCCGACGTCGGCGCCGGCCGCACGAAGGCCGTTCTCCAGGACGACGGCTCGTGGCACCTCGACGGCGTGAAGCGGTTCATCACGTCCGGCGACCAGGACCTGACCGAGAACATCATGCACCTCGTGCTGGCCCGCCCCGAGGGTCCCGGCATCGAGTCCCGGCCCGGTACCAAGGGCCTGTCGCTGTTCCTCGTGCCGAAGTGGCACTTCGACGGGCAGACCGGCGAGTCGACGGGCGAGCGCAACGGCGCGTTCGTGACCAACGTCGAGCACAAGATGGGCCTGAAGGTCTCGACGACGTGCGAGTTGACGTTCGGCCAGCACGGCGTCCCGGCCAAGGGCTGGCTGCTCGGCGACGTGCACGACGGCATCGCGCAGATGTTCCAGGTCATCGAGTACGCCCGGATGATGGTCGGCACCAAGGCCATCGGCACGCTGTCCACCGGGTACCTGAACGCGTTGGCGTACGCCAAGGAACGCGTGCAGAGCGCCGACCTGACCCGCATGACGGACAAGACCGCGCCGCGCGTGCCGATCACCCACCACCCCGACGTGCGGCGCAGCCTGATGTTGCAGAAGGCGTACGCCGAGGGCCTGCGTGCCGTGTACCTGTACACGGCGACGTTCCAGGACAAGATCGCCCTGGGCGGCGAGGGCCGCGAGCTGGCCGAGAAGGTCAACGACCTGCTGCTGCCGGTCGTGAAGGGCGTCGGGTCGGAGCGGGCTTACGAGCAGCTCGCGCAGTCGTTGCAGACGCTCGGCGGCTCGGGCTTCCTCCAGGACTACCCGATCGAGCAGTACATCCGGGATTCCAAGATCGACTCCCTGTACGAGGGCACGACCGCGATCCAGTCGCTGGACTTCTTCTTCCGGAAGATCATCCGCGACAAGGGCCAGGCACTCGGCTTCCTCAACAACGAGATCCAGAAGTTCCTCGACGCACCGGGCGACGAACGGCTGGCCGACGCGCGGAAGCTGCTGGGCCAGGCGTTGCAGGACCTCCAGGGCATGCTCGGCGCGATGGTCGGCTTCCTGACGTCGTCACAGGAGGACGTGCGCAACCTGTACAAGGTCGGCCAGAACACCGTGCGGTTGCTGCTGACGGCCGGTGACGTGCTGGTCGGGTGGCTGCTGCTGCGTCAGGCCGAGGTGGCGGCGGCCAAGCTCGGCGGCACGGTGTCGGCGCGGGACAAGGCGTTCTACGAGGGCAAGGTCGCCGTGGCGGGCTTCTTCGCGAAGAACGTGCTGCCCGAGCTGACCGCGCGTCGGAAGGTCGCGGAGACCACCGACAACTCGTTGATGGACGTGGACGAAGCCGCGTTCTGAGTCGGACGACGTCGAGCCCGGTCCCCGTGTGGGGCCGGGCTCGATGCGTGAACGCACAACTCGCGGTGTCCGAGTGCACAACTCGCGGTGTCCGAGTGCACAACTCGCGAGGTGATCACCTGATCGAGGGTGCCTGAGTGCGTATTTCGGGGTGCCTGAGTGGAGGACTCGCGCGGGTCAGGAGTGGTGGGCCTTGGCGGCGGCGAACGAGAAGACGGCGAAGCCGAGGAAGCCCAACGCGACGACAGCCAGGACGAAGACGCCGTAAGGCTGCGCGGCCAACGTGTGAAGGGCCTTGTCCATGCCACCGGACTGGCTCGGGTCGTGGGTGACGGCGGCCAGGCCGACCAGGACGCCGATGACCCCGTATGCGATGCCCTTGCCCACCCAGCCCACCTGACCCGAGCGCTCGACCCAGCGGCGGGCACCGATGGGCAGTTCGCCCATGTCGAGGTCGTCCTCGAACTTCTTCTTCACGCCCTTGCGCGCCACGGCGAACCCGATGCCGATCACGGCCAGGCCGACGGCGCCGACCAGGAACGGCCCGGCGGGGAGTTCGAGCAGGCGCCCGGTCAGGGTCTGCTGCTGCTCGTCCGACGAGGACGACGAACTGCCCACCGCGTAGGTGATCGCGGCGATGCCGATCGCCACACCCGTCACGGCGCGGGTACCCGCGCCGATGCGGCGCAGCCACCGCTTCTTCTCGTCCGGCACCCACGTGTAGCCGGACACCGCGAGGCCGGCCTGCCACACGGCGAACGCGAACAGCCCGATCGCGAGCACCCACAGCAGCACGGGTCCGAAGGGGGTCTGGGCGACCAGGGCCACGGCGCCCTTCTGGTCCGTCTGCTCCCCCGCGTCGCCGAACACGACCTGCGCCGTCAGTACGGCCAACAGGACGTGCACGACCCCGTAGCACACCATTCCCGCCCGGCCGAGCACCTGGATCGTCGGGTGTCTGCGCACCTCACCTGCGGTAGCCACAACCGGGTGATACCCGGTCGTGGCGTCGGTCAACCTCCCGACGGCGCCGGCGGGGCCTCACAGACGATCTTGAACTGGGCGTCGTACTTGACCGTGCGGCTCTCCGAGCGGCTCTGGCCCGTGCGCCGGTCGGTGACCGTGCGCGTGTCGGTCACCGAGAAGCCCTCGGCACCGTTGCTGGGCGAGCACGGCTTGGTCGTCACCTTGCGCTCGGTCGGCGTGGTCACGTTGAAGTGGCCGCTCGTCGAACCGGTGACGTCGTAGTTCTTGGTGCCCCACAGCACGATCTTGATCGACGACGGGGTCCAGATCGTCTGGATCGCGACGCCGGTCTGGTCCGGGTTGGTGAACGCGATGTCGATGATCGAGTTGCCCGCGGTGTCCATGAACACCGTGGCCTCGCGGCCCGCCGGGTACCGGGAGATCCAGTAGCTGTGCTCGGTGTGGCCCGCGTCCTTCATGCCCGCGTAGTACCCGGCGTTGTACAGCGTCGTGGCGAACTGCGAGATGCCGCCGCCGACCGCGCGGCCAGGAATGCCGTCGTTGATGATGCCCGCCTCGACGTAGCCCTGGCCGACGCCGCGCGGACCCGTGTACGCGTTGAGCGAGAACGTCTCGCCCGGCTTCACGATCGCGCCGTTGACCTTCTCGGCCACCACGCGGATGTTCGTGCCCGAGTCGCCCGCGAAGCCACCGGTGCTGAACTCGCCGATGACCTCCTTGATGCCCATCTTGTTGGCCTGCTCGGTGGTCACCTTGGCGGGCGTGTGCTTGTACTCGGCCTTGACCTCGCGCTTGTCCGCGCTCTTGAGCACGTCGATGAAGGTCGCCAACGACTTGTCCCAGTCGACGCCGCGGCCGTCCACCGACTCCTTGACCACGGGTCGGCCGCCCTCGAAGACGATCTGGGCGTCCTTGCCCTCCTTCTCGGTCTCCTTGAGCTGCGGACCGGCGGCCTCGACGACCTTGTTGTTGTCCACCTTGGCGTTCAGCGCGCCGTTCTCGCCCGGCTCGAACACCAGCACGGCGCCGAGCTGCTCGGGCTTGAGCGTCGCGTCCTTGCCCTCGCCCTTGATCACGACGGGCGACGCGACGGCGGGCTCGGCGACCTCCTTGAGGGTCTGCGCCACGCCTTCTTTCGTCGTCTTCACCGGCGTGGTGCTCACCGGCAGCTCGACCGTGCCGCCGTCGGCCCAGTCCGCGAGCAGCTTGTCGGTCGCACCGGCCGCGTCGAGCTTCTGGCCCTGACGCGGGTCGACCGCGACGGCCTTGGCGCCCTCGAACTTGATCGTGCCCTCGGCCGGGTCGTGGTCGGTGGTGGGACGCAGACCTTCCAGCGCGGCGGTCAGCTTGCCGTTGTCGGCCGTGGTCGCGAACCCGACCTCACGCGAGGTGAAGAACGACGTCACGCGGGTCACCGGGGACAACGGCTGGCTGCCGGCGCGTTCGAGCGTGGCCTCCCAGTCCAGGGTCAGCCCGGCGGCCTTCGGGTCGAGCTGGGTCTCGACGTCGCCGGCGCGGGCCTTGACCGGCTGCTCCAGGCGCGGGCCGAGTTCCCTGCGCAGCTTGGCCTCGGCCTCGTCGTGGCCCAGGCCGCCGATGTCCACGCCCGCGACCGTGACGCCGCGCGGCACGTTGCCACCGGACACCAGGATGTCCACGCCCCACAGCACGACCAGCACGCCGAGCACGCCCGCGGCGACGAGCAACGCCTTGCGACCGCGCTTCCGCTTGGCGGCCTGCTCCTCGGCGTCCGCCCGCTCGTCGACCATGATCGGGCCGAGCACGGTGGCGTCCGGTGGTTCGGGCAGCACGGGTGCGGCGAAGACCGTGGTCTCCTCGGACGCCGTGTAGGACGAGAAATCGCGGGTGGACTCGTCCGGCGGCGTGAGGCTGCGCGTCGGCTCGTCCTCGGGGACGGGCTGCCGGATCCCGTCGGCGGCGGGCCGGACCGGCGTCGTGAACGTGGTCGCCTCGGCGTCGCCGGAGCCCAGGGACACGGTCGTCGTGGCGTCCTCCGACGCGGGCACGACGGGCGACGTGATCTGCGTCTCTTCTGCGGGGGACGAACCGGACAAAGCTCGGGTGACGCCCGAAGGCGCCATGTTCCGGACAGTCGCGTCGACCCCTTGTGGCGCTTCGGGTTCGGCGTCCGGCTCCTCGTCGGGCCAGACCGCGTCCTGGGCCTGGATCGCCGACGCGGCTATCACGGTCGTGCGCTCGGAAGCGGTTTCCGACGCGCGGACCGGCCGCATGGCCGTGGTCCGCTCCGCGTCGGACTCCGGTCGCTGGTTCTCCGGCACCGCTTCCCCTCCTGGCCTCTCCGCAAGGTGCTGGGACTGCTTACCCGACCGCCGTCACGCGCAGGTCACGGCACTACAGGTACAGCCCGGTCCCGTGATCCGTTCTCTCCGTCGCGGTCGCGTGCACGTCACGCTCCCGCATCACCAGGTAGGTCTGGCCCTGGACCTCGACCTCGAACTGGTCCTCGGGGTTGAAGAGGACACGGTCGCCCACCTTGACGTGGCGCACACTGGTGCCGACGCCGTGGACGTCGCCCCATGCCAGCCGCCGAGCCATCTGCGCGGTCGCCGGGATCACGATGCCGCCGCTGCTGCGACGTTCGCCGTCCTCCGGCGAGATCCGCACCATGATCCGGTCGTGCAGCATCTGGATCTCAAGCTTGACATCGGGCACTCGCGGAGTCTACGTGCACCGGCGGTCAGCCCTCGTCGAGCCCGCCCATCATCAGGGGCAGCCGGTGCGGGGCGGCGGACCGCACGATCACGGGCACGCCCCAGTCCTGCCTGGTCAGCTTGCACACGGGGTGTTCGACGGCCGGGTCGTCGGTGCAACTCGCGGCCTGCGCGACGACGTGCAGCACGCCTTCCGTGACACCGTCCGCGATCCGCAGCGTGCGGACCAGGTCCGTGCCGACGCCCGCGCCCTCGACGATCAGACCGGGCGGCGAACTCGTGATCTCCAGCCGGGTCGACGGCCCGTAGCGGTCGTCGAGCTTCTGCCCGGTGGGCGGCGTGAACACGACGACGAGCTCGAACTCGCCGGGCGCGATCTCCGACGGCGGGCGGCGGACCTCGTGTGCCCGGCCGCTGACCAGTCGCGCGCCGGGTGCCACCGGGCGTTCGAGCCGGTGCGCGGCGCTGGCCACGACGACGAGTTCGCCGTCGACCACGACCGCGTCCGACGGTTCGGCGATGTCGGTGGCGAGCGTCGACACCTCGCCGGTTTCCGGGTCGTAGCGGCGGATCGCGCCGTTGTAGGTGTCGGAGACCGCGACGGTGTGGTCGGGCAGGACGGTCACGCCGAGCGGGTGCTGGAACAACGCCTCGTCGGCCGGGCCGTCGTGGTGTCCGAAGTGGAACAGGCCCTTGCCGACGGCGGTGTGGACGGTCCGGTCGGCGTCGAGCCACCGCAGCGCGGACGTCTCGGAGTCGACCAGCCACAGCCGGTCGCCGTCGGCCGCGAGACCGGACGTCTGCGCGAAGAACGAGTCGAGCGCGGGGCCGTCGTGCAGACCCTCCACAGTGGTGCCCGCGAGCCGTTCGAGGCGGTGGTCCTCGGGCTTGAAGAGGCCGAGCGTGTGGTTGCCCGCGAGCGCGATGGCCACGCCGCCGGCCGGTTCCCACCACGCGACGTCCCACGGGCTGGTGAGCGGGATCTTGTCGGCCGGGCCGTCGGTCTCGCCGTCGCGCCACTGCTCGCCGGTGCCGGCGACGGTGCTGACCTCGCCGGTGTCGAGGTTCAGGCCGCGCAGGAGGTGGTTGACGGTGTCCGCGACGACGACGTGGTAGCCGACGCGGCGGGCGACGTCGTCGGGCAGCAGCGCGAGGCCGGCGGGTTCGGAGAAGGTCGGCGCGGTGCCGTCGGTGCGGCCACGCGCGCCCGTGCCGAAGCGGCGCAGGACGGTCTCGCCGTCGAGGTCGAGTTCGACCACGGCGTGGTGCGCGGAATCGCTGACCAGCAGGGTGTCGCCGGCGCGCACCGCCTTGGCCGGAAAGCGCAGCTCGGTGTGCTCGTCGACGGGGGCGACGTACGGGCCGTCGCCGCGGTGCACCGTGCCTTTGGCTTCGTGCTCGGCGATCAGCTCGGTGATCACCTGGCGCAGGGCGTCGTGGTGCCCTTCGCCGGAGGCGACGTGCACGACGTACCCCTCGGGGTCGACGAGGACGAGCGTCGGCCATGCCTTCACGGCGTAGTTGGTCCACGTGGTCAGGTCCGGGTCGTCCAGCACGGGGTGGTGGACGCCGTACCGCTCGACCGCGGCCTTGAGCGCGTCGGGGTCGGCTTCGTGGACGAACTTGGGCGAGTGGACGCCGACCGTGACCAGGACGTCCGCGAACTCGGCCTCCAGAGGGCGGAGTTCGTCCAGGACGTGCAGGCAGTTGATGCAGCAGAAGGTCCAGAAATCCAAGAGCACGACCTTGCCGCGCAGGTCGGCGAGACGGAGCTGCTGGTCGCCGGTGTTGAGCCAGCCGCGGCCCACCAGTTCGGGGGCGCGGACACGGGCTCGGCGGCGTGGGGTCGTCACGCACGGATTGAACACCGGGTCAAGGGGCGGGCGTTCCGCTGTCCACCATGTGGGCGACCGACGGTGGTCGATGCCGTTTCCGCCGGTTTCGTTTTGTTCGTTTTAAGTTAGACTTGCAGGTATGACCACAGTCGAAGAGCGAACAGTGCTTCCCCCCGAGAGCCCGGAGAGCCTCTCGGCGTGGGTGGCGGCCCTTTCGCGGTCGACCGGGGAGACTGCGGTGCTCATCGGCCCCGACGGAAGCCGGTTGCCGCTTCCCGTCGAGGTCTTCGAGGTACTGCGGGACGTGGTGACCGCCCTGTCCCAGGGACTCGCGATCACGGTCGCGCCCCAGCACACCGTGCTTACGACCAGCGAGGCGGCGAACCTCCTAGGAGTGTCCCGCCCGACGCTGGTGCGCATGCTCGAAGCCGGCGAAATCCCATACGACAAGCCCAACCGCCACCGCCGGGTCAAGCTCGCGGATCTGCTCGCCCACCAGGAGCGCATGCGCCGGGCCCGTTCCGCCGGTCTGGACCAAATGGTGCGGGACGGGGAAGAAGGTGGACTCTACGACCTCCCGCTCGACGAACCGGTCGAGCGACTGCCGGTCGACGGGTGAGCTTTGTTCCCAGCGTTCTCCGACACCTGCGTGCTGTTCAAGCCGTACTTGCGCGACACGATCCTGAGCATCGCCGAGCAGGGCCTCTACAGACCGTTGTGGTCGACGGACGTCATGGAGGAACTCGATCGCAACTTGCGCAAGCGCGGCGCGACCGCACAACAGGTCCACCATCTCCGTGAACAGATGGGAAGCACGTTCCCGGAGGCGGAGGTCACCGGCTACGCCGATCTGATCGACGTGATGACGAACGACCCGAAAGACCGCCACGTCCTCGCTGCCGCGATCCGAGGCGGGGCGGAGGTCCTGGTGACCGAGAACCTCAAGGACTTCCCCGCGTCGTCCGTCCAGCCTTACGACATCGAGATCGTCCACCAGGACGGGTTCCTGCTCGATCAGTTGGACCTCTCGCCCCACACCGTGCACCGGGCACTGCGGACCCAGGTGTCGCGCTACCGCCGGCCGCCGGGGTGCGTCGGGGAGTTGCTCGACATCCTGGGCAACGACGGTCACCGTTGCGGGAAGTTCGCCGACGAGTGTCGGCGGCTCGTCGTATGAGCGGTGGTCAGTCCGTGTCCCGCCACTCCGCACACGTAGGACGTTCCGCTGTGCGGAGGAATTCCTTCAACGCCCGCGTGAACAGGTCCAAGGCGACACCGCTGCCAGGGTCGTAGTCGACGTAGTCGTAGTGGTAGCCCTCCGACGCCGGGTCGCCGACGAGGGCACACGACACGTGCTCCGGGCTGTGGAAGTCCAGGTACCCGAAACCTTTGTGCACCAACGCCCACAGCAGGTGGTCGTCCACGGTCTCGCCGCTCCACTCCGACACGATCTCCGGCCGGGCCGAGTGGAAGACCATGGCGGGTGAGGAGTCCGGATCGGACAGGCGGGCCACGAGGTGGTCGACGTCCGCCGGGGTTTCGACCACCAGCGTCTCCTCGGCGGGGAGTTCGTCCGGGCGGTAGACGTGCCAGTGGGCGGTGAAGCTCATGGGTTTCAGCCTCGCACGGAATGCGGACCGAGCACTTCGGCGCCCAACCCGGTCACGCGGCGGCGCAACTCGCGGTCCGCCGTGACGACGGCACAACGCCTTCCCCGAAGGTCCCGGACGACCGAGACGATCGTGTCGTCGCCCGATCCCGGGGCACCGACCACTCGGACTCCGGGCACCGACGGCAGATCGCGGACGCGTCCTTCGACCACCAGCACCACTTCGAGCGGTCCGGACGCGAAGCCGGGTAGACCGTTCGCCACGAGCGGAATCAGTGAATCCCGGAGGCGCTCGGTCGCACCCCACCTGTCCTTCCACCAGCCATCGGGCACCGAACCCACGACATTCGCGGCGTCCACGACGACGATCGCTGAGCCCATCGGACCATGCTCTCAAGCCGAAGTGTCGTACCCCGGTGGCACCATGGAGTGGTCCATGGGGGACAAGCACATCTCAGGGGGTAAGTGATGAACAGTCGTGCGCGCAGAACGCCGTCCAACGACACGTGGACCGGCTCGCCGACGGCTTGACCGATGGGAAACCCCGCGGTGCTGCCAGGTCGGGGGTCCGACAGCATCGCGGGGTCATGAGTGTCATCGAGACACGTTCGGGGACTGTTACAGCACCCATCGGGCACTGAAAGAGATGGAACGAGGCCCCTGCCGCGCGGGAGGTGCGGCAGGGGCCTCGTCGTATCCCCACTCCTTGACCCGGCGCGCGGGACGACGGGGCGTGTACCCGGTGTCGATGCGGGTTGTCGCCACGCGCGCCTGACGGTTCAGCGGAGGGTGGTCACCTGAGCCTGGGCGATGGCCATCAGTTCGTGGCGCATGGCCGGGGTCGGCGCCTGCTCGAGCGCACGTGCGACGGCCTTGCGGTTGCGAGCGTCGACACGGCGGGCGCGGAGCTTCGCAGCGATGTTCATCGCGATCTCATCCCTCTCGGCGTTTCCTCGGGTGGTGTGCCTCAAGTATGCACCCGAGACCCCCGCACGCGCACCCGTTTATCCGGTGAGGTGGCGCACAAACCGGCGATTCATCGGCAGTGACCTGGACGACACCGTCGATTCATCTGTCTGTCACAGTTGACAGTGTCACTCGCCGTGAGCGAGCAGGAACCGTCCGAAGTGCGGCACGGTGAACGCGATCAGCCCGCGCTCGGCCGAGTACACGAGCCCCTTCTTGATCAGGCTGTCCCGCGCCGGCGACAACGACGAAGGCTTGCGCCCCAGGTGTTCCGCGACGGCGGACGTCGGCACGCCCGCGTCCCGCCCGTCCCCGGTCCCGGCCATGGCCCGCAGGTACTCGCGCTCGGCGGGTGTCGCCCGCTCGTACCTCGACCCGAAGAACCCCACGGCCAGCTCGGCGTCCGCCTCGGGTGCCGCCACGGCCACGTCCACCGCCGTGATCGGGTCGGACGGCGCCGCGTCCCACGCCGCCTTCCCGTACGCCTGGATGAAGTACGGGTAGCCGCCGGACGCGTCGAACAGCGCGTCGAGCGCCTCCACGTCGATCCCCGCGTCCTCACGCGCGACGGGCGCGAGCACCGCGCGGTCCGCGTCCTCACGGGACAGCCGGTCGATCCGCACGTACCGGAACAACCGCTCGGAGTACGACTTGGCCGCCGACAGCACGGCCGGCAGGTGCGGCAGCCCCGCACCGACCACGACCAAAGGCGCACCGGACTGGGACAGCTCGTGGCACGCCGCGCACAGCGCCGACACGTCGTCCGGCCGCACGTCCTGCATCTCGTCGATGAGCAGCGCCACGCCCGTGCCCACGTCCTGCGCCAGCTCGGCGACGTCGGTGAACAGCTCCACCAGGTCGATCTCGATGTCGCCGGAGTCCGCCCGCCCGACCGCGGCCGGCACGTCGATGCCCGGCTGCCACCGGTCGCGCAGCTTGGCGTCCGCGGGGTTGGACCGCAGTGCGAACGCCTTCAGCACGCCCAGCACCGCCTCGACCCGTTCGGGCGCGCGGTGGCGCACCGCGAGATCGCGCACGGCCCGGTGCAGCGCGGCCGACAACGGGCGGCGCAGCCCGGCGTCCGGTCGGGCCTCGACCTTGCCGGCGCCCCACCCGCGCTTGACCGCCATCGACCGCAGTTCGCCCAGCAGCACGGTCTTGCCGACGCCGCGCAGGCCGGTCAGCACGAGGCCGCGCTCGGGTCGTCCGCGCGCGACCCGTTCCAGCACGACCTCGAACGCGGCCAGCTCCTTGTCGCGTCCGGCCAGCTCAGGGGGCCGTTGACCGGCTCCGGGGGCGAACGGGTTGCGCACCGGGTCCATGGCATCGGACCGTATCCGGGTCTCTAGCGCACGACCAATAATGACACCGCATACAGCTATCTAGTGCCAGAGCTAGACAGAGTGATAGTTGCCAAGCCTGTCTCGAACGGGTTGTCTGGCGGCCATGGCGGACGTGGTGACGAAGGGCGTCGGCAAGGTCGAGCGCACGGCCGACCGCGCCGAGGTGACGGTGAGCTTCGAGACGACCGGGTCGAGCCGCGCCGAGGCGGTCGACGCGCTCACCCGGCGGGTCGCCGAGGTCGAGGCGCTGCTCGCGCGCACCAGCGTCGACGTGCGTTCGCGTCGTCTCGACGTGCACACCAACTGGCACCGCAACCGCCGCTCCGGCGCGCGGGCCATGCAGCAGTACCTGTTGCGTGTGGACGACCTGGCCCTGCTCGACGAACTGCTCGGCGCGCTCGTCGCCGCGGAACCCGCATGGCTCAACGGTCCGAACTGGCAGTTGCGCGACGACGCCGACGCGGTCCGCGAGGCCCAGCGCGAGGCCGTCGCCGACGCCCGCCGCCGGGCAGCGGGCTACGCCGACGCGCTCGGCGCCCGTCTCGGCGCGCTCCAGAAGCTCACCGACGGCGATGCCGAGACGTGGGGCAACGAGCGTGTCGCGTTCGCGGGCTACGGCGGCTCGCCTGGCACGCCGCAGGTCGACCAGCTCAACCTGACCGCGCAGGAGATCACCGTCGCGGTCCGGTGCACGGCCGCCTGGACACTGCTCGACTGAACGTCCACAGTGGACTCACGCGGCGGTGGCGCGTGGACGTTCCCAGTCCGCGACCGCGCGGGTGAGCACGGCGTCCAACGCGGCCAGGGTCGCCGGGTCGCACTGGGCGTCGTCCCACACCAGGTAGCCCGCCACGGTCGTCACCGGCATCCACGGCAACGCCACCAGCCGCCCCTCGTCGAGCGTCGACCGCACGCACACGCGCGGCAGCAGCGCCACGCCGTGCCCGGCCACCGCCGCGATCTTCGCGCCCTCGATCGTCCCGTACTCCAGCGGCGGCACGGGCCGGTGGCCGAGTTCGGCGCGCATCACCGCGTCGTACACGCACGCGGACTGCACGATCAGCGTCGACTGCTCGCGCAGGTCGTCGACCGTCACCACGTCCCGCCCGACGAGCGAGTGCGTGGGCGCGGCCACGAGCACCAGCTCCTCGACGGCCAGCCGCCGCGACGCCGGGCCGACCGGCCCGGTCGAGTGCAGCAGGGCGACGTCGATCTCGCCCCGCTCCAGCGCCGTGACCAGCGACTGCGGGCCCTCGTGGAACGTGTGCAGCGCCAGCCGGACGTCGGGGTGCCGGGCGTGGAACCGCCACACCACGTCCGGCAGCCGGTAGGTGGTGATGGCCTCGCTCGCGCCGATGGTGAGCGTGCCGCGCGGTTCGGCCTCGGGTGCGACCGCGGACCGGGCCTCCTCGGTCAGGCGCAGGAGCCGTGTCACGTAGGGCAGAAAGCGTTCGCCGCTCGACGTGAGTCGAACGCCGTCACGCCGGCGTTCGAACAACCTCGCGCGCACGACCGATTCGAGGTTCTTGATCTGCGCGGTGACGGCGGATTGCGAATAACCCAGCGCCGTCGCGGCCCGCGTGATGCTCCGGGTTTCCGCGACCGCACGGAAGGCGACCAATTGCCTGACGTCCACAGCCATTCCCCCAGGAATCTGTGAATTCGTGTCCGGTACCCGATGGTATCCACGTCCGGCGGCCACCCGGTAGGCCGTCCGGATCAATCTCATTCGACGGTCTGCCGGGATTCGAAAACCAGTGACAAGTGCGGAATTCCGATGGCGCGGAGGCCGTTCGCCCGCGCGGCGGCGCGCAGGTGGTGGTCGGCGCAGGCGAACCCGGTCACGGACGGGCCGAGCAGGAGCGCGGTGGCCAGGTGCACGGCGCCCGAGGGGTCGACGCCGTGCACGCTGGCGGCCAGGTCGAGCACCAGGTCGGACACCCGCACCTCGACGACCCGGGGATCGGTGAACAGGTCGACGTCGGTCTCGTCCCTGGTCAGGGAGCTGGACGCGGCCAGGCCGACGCCGACGAGCGCGTCGACGCGCCAGGCGGCCGTGCTGTGCAGGTAGATCACGCGCGGCTCCGGTGCGCCGCGACCCGGACCCGGTTGCCGCAGGTGGCCGAGGAGCACCACCGACGACGACCGGCACGGGAGGTGTCCACGAAGTACGACCCGCACACCTCCGCCTCGCACTGGTGCAGCCGGTCCCGGTCGGGGCCGGTGAGCAGGTCGACGACATCGCGCGCCAGCACGCCGAGCACCTGTGCGACGGTCGGCCGTTCGCGGACGGCGGCCAGGTCCGGCGACAGCACGACGGCCGGTGCCGGCTGCCGGGCGCACCGGTTGACCAGGTCGACGTCGACGCGTGCCGGTGTCGTGCCGTCGACCGCGGCACCCAGCAGCCGGTAGGCGGCCTCGCGCAACGCCCGGAACTCGCGGACGTGCGCCTCGTCCGGCCGCTCGGCGACGGTGTGGCCCTGGGCGGACAGCCAGGCGGCGAGGGTGTCCGGCGTGGTCACACCGTCGCACGGCACGCCGCCGAGTCGGCTGCGCACCGTCGCGACGAGGTCGAGACCCGGTCTGGTCAAGCTGTCACTCCCGGTCGGGCTTCGCGGGGCATGAGCACCGCCGAGGCTACTGCCGGCACGACGCCGATCAGCAGCATCACGACCGGCCACGACGACAGGTCCAGCACGACCGGGATCAGCAGCGGCGTCACGAACGCGCCGCCGAACACCATGGTGTTCTCCAGGCCGAGCGCCGTGCCGGACCGCTCCGCGCCGGCCATGGTGGCGATCTCCGCGTAGTGCACGCCGTGCCAGCCGCACGCCAGGAAGCCGGCCGCCACGAACAAGCCGACCACCAGCCACGTCGGCGCCACCTGGTACGCGGCCACGCCGAGGAACGCCAGCGCGATCAGCCAGCTGTAGACCCGCACGAGCGTGCGCCGGTGCCGGCCGCCGACCTGGTCGGTCCACCGCCCGCTGACCACGCGCGACACGCCGCCGAGCACCTGCACGACCACGATCGCGATCACCACGCCGCCCAGGTCCAGACCCATGACCTGGGACAGGAACACCGACCCGAACGTCAGTACGGTGAACTGGGGCAGGTCGAGCAGGAACGCGACGAGCGCGACGCGCCAGATGTCCCACCGCACGAGCGGGCTGCGGGTCGTCGTGGCGGCCACGCCGTCGGACGCCTTGGTGCGGGCCAACGGCGGCTCGTCCAGCCATAAGACGACGGCGACGGTCGCGGCGGCCATGAAGATCGTCAGGAACGCGAACACCCAGCGGAAGCCGACGTTCACCGCGAGCGGGGGCATGATCGCCGCGCCCAGCGCGCCGCCGAGCGGCACGGCCGCGACCCGCAGGCTGATGGCGAACCCGCGCCGGTTGGCCGGGAACCAGCCCATGACCGCGCGGCCGGACGCGCCGTTGACGCAGCCGCCGAGCGCGCCGGACAGGAAGAGCACGACGGCCAAGGCCCACGCGGCCGGTGCCGCGCTCGCGGTCGGGACCAGGAACACCGTGACGGCGGCGAGGGAGAGCGTGGTGCCGCCGAGGCCGACCATCAGCACGATGCGTTCGCCGATCCGGTCGGACAGCACGCCCCAGAACACCTCGGTCAGGAAGATGCCCGCGGTGACGGCGGCCAGGACCAGGCCGAGCTGGGAGTACGAGTAGCCGTACGCGGCGGCGAGGATCGAGCCGGAGGTGGGGATGCCCTGGAAGGTGGCGCTGAAGGCGGCCTGGGCGAAGACCCCGATGCCCAGGATGCCCCAGCGGTAGTTGGCGGAGTGGCGTTTGCCCGTTCGACCGACGACCACGTCGGCGGTGGTCGGATGCGCGAGCGTCTGGGACATCGTCCCTCCCGGTGTAATGGGTTCAAGGCGTTACATGATGGCGGCCGGCCGGCACCGCGACAAGGGCGGTGCCGGCCGGCGGGTGGGTCAGCGGGAGGCGGCGGCCCGGCCGGCGGGCTCGGGCACCTCGATGCGCCGGGTGCCCTTCTCCCGGATGACCAGCGCGAAGCAGCCGCTCGGGCTGGACACCTGGTGCACGCTCTCCGGCTTCTCGACGAACAGCGTGCCCGCCGGGTAGCGGTCGCCGTTGTCGTTGTGCAGCTCGCCCTCCAGGATCAGCAGCACCTCGTAGCCCAGGTGCTCGTGCAGATCGCCGTGCGAGCCGGGCTTGAAGTGCGCGATGTACGCCTCCGCGCCGGTCGGCCCGGTCTCGTCCTGCGTGTAGAGCCACTCGACGTCGACCGCGTTGCGGCCCGGCTGCACGTATTCCGCCCATTTGATCTGGCCGTTGCGCAGACCCTCGCCGAAAAGGGAGTGGTAGACCTTGACGTCACGCATGATCTCTCCTCGGTGTGATTTGTCAGCCGATACCGGGTGCGGCACCGGCGGGCAGGTCGGCCAGGTACTCGACACCGCCGGTACGCGTGCGCAGTTCCGCGCGGCGGATCTTCCCGGAGGTCGTCTTGGGCAGTCCGGCGAATTCGAGTCGTCGAATCCACTGGTGCGGCGCGAGATTTTCGCGCGTGTGGTCGAGAATCCGGCGCGCGGTCTCCTCGGACGGCTCGAACCCGGCGGCCAGGGCCACGAACGCCTTCGGCACCACCAGCCCGACCGGGTCGGGCGCGGGCACCACGGCCGCCTCCGCGACCGCCTCGTGCGCCAGCAGCACGCTCTCCAGCTCGAAGGGCGAGATCCGGTGGTCGTAGGACTTGAACACGTCGTCGGTGCGGCCCACGTAGTGCAGGTGGCCGTCCTCGTCGCGCCGGCCGATGTCCCCGGTGTGGTAACGGTTGTCGGCGAACGTCCGCGCGTTCTTCTCGTCGTCGTCCACGTACCCGGTCATCACGCCCACCGGCCGCACCGGGTCGAGCGCCACGCAGATCTCGCCCTCGTCGCCGACCTGCCCGGTGTGCGGGTCGACGAGCACGATCTCGTAGCCGGGCAGCGGTTTGCCCATCGAGCCGGGCTTCACCCGCGACGCCGGGCTGTTGCCGATCTGCGCGGTGGTCTCGGTCTGGCCGTAGCCGTCGCGCACGGTCAGGCCCCACGCGGCCCGCACCCGGTCGACCACCTCGGGGTTGAGCGGCTCGCCCACGCTGCCCGCCTCGCGCAGCCGGACCGACCACCGTCGCAGGTCGTGCTGGATGAGCATGCGCCACACGGTCGGCGGCGCGCAGAACGTCGTGACCTCGTACGCCACCAGGTGGTCGAGCAGCTCGACCGGGTCGGCCGCGCTCGCCGACAGCAGCGTGGCCTCGGCGTTGAACGGCACGAAGAAGCTGCTCCACGCGTGCTTGGCCCAGCCCGGCGCGGACACGTTGAGGTGCACGTCGCCGGGGCGCACGCCGTTCCAGTACATGCCGCTGAGGTGGCCGACCGGGTAGCTGACGTGGGTGTGCCGGACCAGCTTCGGGCGCGAGGTCGTGCCGGAGGTGAAGTACAGGAACAGCGGGTCGTCGGCCCTGGTCGGACCGTCGGGCACGAACTCGTCGGCGCCGTCGAGGTCCGCGTAGGACCGCCAGCCGGGTACCGGTTCGCCGACCGCGATCCGCGTGACGTGCGGCGGGAGGTCGAGCGAGCGGGCCAGGTCGGAGGTGGTGACCAGGTGGCGGACGTCGGCGCGGGTCACGCGGTCGCGCAGGTCCGCGGCCGACACCGTGGTGAACGTCGGGATCACCACGGCGCCGAGCTTGATCGCCGCGATCATCGTCTCCCAGACCGCGACCTGGTTGTCGAGCATGACCAGCAGCGCGTCGCCACGTTCGACACCCAGCGCGCGCAAACCGTTGGCCACCACGCTGGACCGTCGCGATAACTCCACATAGGACAGTCGCTCGCCGGTGTCGCCGGAAACCACGTGCAACGCCGTGCGGTGGTTGTCCGCGGCTATGGCGTCGAACCAGTCCAACGCCCAGTTGAACTCCGTGAACTCCGGCCAGCGGAACTCCGCGTACGCGGCGTCGTGGTCGTGCCCGAGGTCGAGCAGCAGGTCACGGGCGCGGCGGAAGCGTTCGGTGTTGCCCATGTCAGCTCCTGGTGTCGGCGAAGGTGCGGGTCCACGCGGTGAGCACGACGACCGCGCGGCCGGTGTCGAGCACGTCGACCGCCAACGCGTCGGCGTCCGCGTGGAAACCGGTCAACGGGCCGGGTCGCCCGTTGCCGATCTGGGTGAACCACCGGGTGTCCTCGGTCGGCACGCCCAGCGCGTACAGGTCGGGGTCGGGCACGCCGTTCGCGTCGATCACGTGGAACGGCGCGCGGGTCACGGCCAGCCCCCCGCCGGTGAACCGGTCGCCGCTGACCGGGTCGGTGTTGACCAGGTCGGTGACCAGGCCGTCGGACAGCAGCCGGCCCATCAGCGGGTCGGCGTTGGCGCGCAGGTCCGGACGCGGGATGCGGGCGTCGACGAGCGTGGTGACCACCCGCCGCGACCCGGCGACCTGCGGCGAGTACAGCTCGAACGCGTCCGCGCCGGTCGTGATCCGGGTGCCCGGACCGATGACCGTCAGCACGCCGGCCCGGATCAACGCGCACGCCTGGGCCACGCGCACCGCGGGCGGACCGGCCGAGACCATGGTGTTGATCGGGTTGAACCACGTGAGGAAGTCCTGGTGGGACCGGGGACGCAGCCCGGCGAAGTCGACGGCCTGGCGGACGCTGCCGCGGATGTCGCGCAGGATGTCGAGGGCGGCCTTGAGCGGGTCGTCCACGTTGCCCCGGTGGGCGTGCGCGATGTCGCGGCCGAGCAGGTCGAGCAGCTCGGCGTGGAAGTGGTCGGGCCCGGTGAACGCGCGGTCGCCGAACGGGCGGGCGAGCGCCGCGAGGTCGACGGGTTCGACGTCGGCGACCCCGTACTCGGCGAGCAGTTCCGGTGTGGTGGCGCGCAGTGCGCGGTGTCGTTCGGCGAACAGCCGCGCGGCCTGGGCGCCGTACCTCAGCCTTACGTGGCCGGTGTAGTAGACGTGGTCGACCTCCAGCCGCAGCAGGGGCAACACCTGCTCGCGGAAGTCGAGCTGGGCCGAGCCGTCGACGCGTTGCGCCGCACGTCGGGCCGCCACGATCGCCTCGGGAGTGGCTATCGCCGGGCGGTAGCGGTAGTCCGGCGGTTTCTGGTTGCGACCGCGGGCGAGCATGACCAAGCCGCTGCGCGACCCGGCGACCAGGTGCGGTTCCCGACCACTGGCCAGGTAGCCGTCGGCGGTGAACCGGCCGCCGCGCCCGATCGTCACCGCGGCCATGACGTCGAAGAACGTGAGTCCCAGGCCGATCACGCCGACCTGCTCGCCCGGCCCGATCGCGTCGAGGTCGAGGTCGGCGGCCGAGTCGCCGCGCAGGTAGCGCGTGCCGGTCGCGGCGGCGAAGTCGAGGAACTCCACCTCGGTCTCGTCGGGCCGGTTGCCGGGGTGGCCGGTCGTGAGCACGACCTTGTCCGCGACGACCTCGGTGCCGTACGCGCCGACCACGACCGAACGGCCGTCGCGCCGGTGCAGGCGGATCGCCGATTCGGTCACGTGGTGCACGGTGACGTGGGCGGGAGCGTTCCGGACAATGGCTTCGTACGCGTATTTGAGGTATTCGCCGTAAACGGGACGCGGCGCGTAATCATTCGGCCCGAGATCAGATCGGTCCGGGTGCGCGGCGAGCCATTCCGCGAACGACGGGCCGAATCCGGCCCGCACCGGACCGTCGTCGGCGGCGGCCGAGAACGCGCTCACCTCGCCGGCGGCGGTGTTCATCAGGAACAGGTCGCTCTGGTCGGTGCGCCAGATCCGACCGGCACCGGCCTCGCCCGGCTCGAACAGCCAGATCCGCACGCGACCTGCGCGTCCGGCGGACCGGACCACGATCCTCTCCAGGACGGAAAGCCCGCGCGGACCGGCGCCGACCACCGCCACGTCCAGTTCCGCGCCCAGGGCAGCACGAGACACGACAATCCTTTCGTCGGGAATTCCCTCCGGCCATCGGTACCGGCTCGTGGAGAAAACTATTCCGACGGGAGAACGGCGACAAGATCGCGCCGGACGACATCGTCGATGTCTGAATCGAAGATGTGGATGCCCCAGACTTTGTCACCCGATCAGGGATTCACATCATCCCATAGAAGGATTTGATATGGAATTCCCGATACGTTACGGCGTCCAACCACCCGCCCACTGCCGCCGTTCGCGCGGCCGTGTCGCACGGTCGGGCGACAGGTGTTTCCGGACTGTCCATATCGGACTAGCGTCGTCGTCGGTCGCGGTTCCGCGACCGGCTCCAGCGGGAGAGAGGGCATTGTCATGTCCACTGTGGAATCGAGTGCCGCGGTCGCACCGCCGATCGGTCAGCAGTTCAACCTCGCCGTCTCCAACGATTCGACCGCCGAGATCAACGTCATGCTCTTCGCCTCGATGGGCGGCGGACAGCCCGTCACGACCCTGGTGTGGCGGTCGCTTCGACTCGTGCCGCAGCAGGCGATCTCGTTCGGCTGGACCTACACGCTGAACTTCGTGCTCGGCGCGCAGGGACAGCTCGGACCGGGCGAGAACTACGACCCGGTGCAGATCCTCGACGCCGTGCCCGGCGTGTCCAACCAGATCACGCTGGCACTGGTCGACGGGCACCTCCAGCTCGTCGACGCCCGCCCCGGCCCGCCCGGGACGCTGCTCATCCGGCAGGACGACGACCTGCCGCCGTTCTCCGGCAACGTCGGCGTCGGCATCGACGGCCTGGGCACGTTCATCACCAACGTGCAGCCCAGCACGCAGCAGGGTTTCGGCTACGCGCCGCAGCTGTGGATCGGCACGGGCACGTTCGAACAGGGTCAGATGATGAGCACGATGGGCATCAACACCAAGGCCGCGCTGACCTTCCCCGCCGGCGTCGACCACGCACAGGCGGCCTTCGACGGCTCGTCCTGGTCGATCGAGTACTAGCGGACCGCGGACCGGCCTTGGGGCACCGCGCCGCCCCGGGGCCGGTCAGGTCGCGTCCCGCTCCAACTCGATCCTGAACCGGTCGACGAGCTTGCGCTCCAACGGCCGCGAGTCCAGGTACGGGATGTAGACCCAGTCGTAGACGTCGAAGTGGATCTTCGTCTGCTGGTGGGCGATGGTGATGACCTTCTTGCCCAGCCCCCGCGCGTACCCGAGTTCGAAGTAGACGTTCTGCTTCTCGTCGGTCAGGTCGGCGACGACGAACCGGGCCTCGCGGATCATCTTCAACATCTGCTCGGTGATCCGGAAGTCGTCGTGCACGTCCTTGAGCCGCAACGCTTTCAGGCCGACAGCCGAGGCGGCGGCCTCGATCGCCTCGTAGACCGGCTCCATCTTCTCCTCGTACGAGATGACCACGAAGACCAACTTGTCGTCCACGACCGGCCCCTCCTCGACCTTGGGCACGCCCGGCCGGTAGCCGAGATCGGCCAGTACCTCTTCCACGGCGGCCCGGACGACCAGTGCCCGGCTGTCCTCGGCCAGCTTCGGCGCCGGCGCCGACGACATCCGCGAGACGACCTCGTGGATGCTGCGCGCCACACCGTCGATGTCGCCGTTCTCGACCTTCAGCCCCTGACGCGTGGCAAGGCCGGGGGGCAACTCGTCGAACGAGACCTCGTAGAGCACCGGGATCACGCGCTTGGCGTCGGCCATCGCCCGCGTCCACTCGCTGGTGACCCAGTGGGACCGCAGGCTGTCCCGCGTGATGAGGACGACCAGCACGCTCGCGGCGGCCAACTCCTGCTCGATCTTCGACGACAGGTCGTCCCCGATCTCGAGCTGGTCGGACGTCCACACGTCCGTGCCCAGCCGCGTCAGCCGGTCGGCGATGTCACGGGCGACGAATCGGTCTTTCATGGCGTAACTGACGAACACGCGGGCCATGCGGAAGACGCTAGGGCGTACGGAGGACCCCTGTAACCGCCGAAGGGCGGACCCGCCCGGGGTCCGCCCTTCGCTCACCGTGCGGCCGAAGCGAGCCAGGCCCGCTCGGCACTCGTGTCGGGCACCGGAGGCCACCCGTTGATCCGGGCCAACAACACCCAGTACCGCTCGGCGCGTGGATCGCCGAACTCTGCCAACCGCGCCGCCAACTCCGGCCCGACCGGAAGACCGAGCGTCTCGCTCCACCGCCGGTCGATCTCGGACACCACGGTGGCAGCCCGCTCGGACGCGGGGTCGACCCCGGCGTCGAGCGCCTCCCGGGCCTTGCCCATGGCGAACTCGAACGCCGCACGCTGCGCCTGCCCACCACCACTCATGTCCTCACCGGCCGCACGCAACTCCGCGTGCCGCCGCGACATGGTCTTGATCGACTCCCGGAAGTCCGGGTCGCGCACCAGGTTGGCCAGTTCGATCCACGCCTCCAACTGCTCGGCGCTCGGATCGTCCGGCAACTCGACCCGGACGGACCGCATGGTCTGCGAGAACCCGGGATCGAGGTCGAACCCCCCGAACACCTCGTCGAAGAAGTCGTCCAGGATCGCCTGCCGCTCCTCTTCCGAGAGCCGCGCCAACTCGTGCACCATCTCCACCTCCCCGTGTCGGGCCACGACCCGCAACACCGCCCGCCGCAACCGCAACGTGCGCATCTGCGCGTCGACGGCCTCCGCGTGCGCCCGTGCCACTTCGGCGACGGACACCTCGCGAGCCAGCACACGCCGCGTGGTCGGCAGGTCGACACCGAGATCACGCAACGTGCGCACCAACTTGAGCCGCGCCAACCCGTCGACGTCGTAGGTGCGAAACCCGCCCGAGGTCCTGCCCGCGAGTGGGACAAGCCCCGCGTCGGAGTAGAACCGGACGGTCCTGGTGGACAACCCGGCCAATCGCGCCAGTTCGCCGATCGAGTAGTGCGCCACGGGACCCACCCTGGACCTTCCAGTGACTGGAGATTCAAGTGCGATAACGCTGCCACGCCCATCGTCGGTGCCTGAGCGCGTAACTCGGGGTGCCTGAGTGGAGGACTCGCGCAACGGGGGAAGAGGATCACCGATCACCCGAACGGGGTGCCTGAGTGCACATTTCGCGGTGTCCGAACGCACGACTCGCGGTGTCTGAACGTATAACTCGCGGGTGTGCGGAGGGGGTGGTTGAAGGTGACTGGTGGTCCGCTTTGGCGGCGGCCCGCCCGGTGTTGCCGGGCGGGCCCGAACCTCAGTACGTCAGGGCCACCCCGGGATCGGCGAGAAGAGCACCGACGTCGGCCAGGAACCGCGACCCCTGCTGCCCGTCCACCACCCGGTGGTCGAAGCTCAACGCCAACTGGCAGACCTTGCGCGGCACGACCTGCCCGTCCACCACCCAGGGCATGTCCCGGATCGCCCCGAACGCGAGGATCGCCACCTCACCGGGGTTGATGATCGGCGTCCCCGTGTCCACCCCGAACACACCCACGTTCGTGATGGTGATCGTCCCGCCGACCATGTCCGCCGGCGTCGTCTTCCCGTTCCGCGCGACGGTCGCCAACTCGTCCAACGCGATGGCCAACTCCCGCAACGACAACCGATCGGCGTCACGAACCTTGGGCACCACCAGCCCACGCGGCGTCGCAGCCGCGATACCCAGGTGCACGTAGTCCTTGTAGACGATCTCCTGCGCCGCCGCGTCCCACGCCGCGTTCACGTCCGGCGTGCGCCGAGCCGCCAACACCACGGCCTTGGCCGCGAACGCCAACGGCGTCAACTTCACGTCCCGGAACTCCGGCGAGTTCTTCAACCGGGCCCGCAACTCCATCATCGGGGTCACGTCGACCGTCAGGAACTCGGTCACGTGCGGCGCGGTGAACGCGCTGTCGACCATCGCCTGCGCCGTGGCCTTGCGCACACCCTTGATCGGCACCCGCCGCTCACGGGCACCGGCCACGACCTCGACCGACGCGGGAGCCGGAGCCGTCAACGCCTGCTCGACATCCTCACGGGTGATCACGCCACCCGGCCCGGACCCGGTGATCCCGTACAGGTCGACCCCGAGGTCCTTGGCCAACTTCCGCACCGGCGGCTTGGCCAACGGCACGTAACCACCGGACACCGGCTCCACGACCACGTGCTGCGTGACCACCGGCGCCTCGACCCGAGGCGGCTCGACAACAGCCGGCACAACCGGAGCAGCCACCGAAGCGGCAGCCGGGGCATCCTTGCGCGCCCGACGCTTGGCCGCTCCCGTACGCGGCCCGTACCCGACAAGGTTCGCGACCCGCTCCTCGACCGGCGCGGCAGCCTCGGGCGCCGCCCCGTTCACCGCGGGAGCCGGGGCGGCCGGGGCGGCGACAGCCGCGGCCCCCGCCGGATCCACGTCGATCGTGATGATCGGCGTACCGACCTCGACCGTCTGACCGACCTGCACAAGCAGTTCGGTCACCACCCCGTCCCAGGGACAGGGCAACTCCACGGCGGCCTTCGCCGTCTCGATCTCCACGAACACGTCGTTGACGCGGACCGTGTCACCCGGCTTCACGTGCCAGGTCAGGATCTCCGCCTCGGTGAGCCCCTCGGCCGTGTCGGGCAGGGGGAATTGCTGGTACTGCGGCACGGTCGTTCCCCTTAGAAGGCCAGCGAGCGGTCTACGGCGTGCAGGACCCGGTCGAGGTCGGGGAGGTACTCCTCCTCCAACTTCGACGGCGGGTACGGCGTGTCGAAGCCCGTCACCCGCAACACCGGTGCCTGCAACGAGTAGAAGCACTCCTGCTGCACCCTCGTGGCGATCTCGCCGGAGATCGACGATTCGCTCGGCGCCTCGGTCACGACGACCAGGCGTCCCGTGCGCCGCACCGACTCGTACACCGGTCCCAGGTCCAACGGCGACAGGGACCGCAGGTCGATCACGGAGAGGCTGTGCCCTTCCTCCGCGGCGGCCGACGCGGCTTCCAGCGCCGTACGGACCATCGGCCCGTACGCGACGAGCGTGGCGTCCGTACCTTCACGCAGCACACGCGACGAGAACAGCGGCGTGGTGGTCGATGCGGTGTCGACCTCGCCCTTCTCGTAGTACCGGCGCTTGGGTTCGAAGAACAGCACCGGGTCGTCGCAGTCGATGGCCTGCTGGATCATCCAGTAGGCGTCCGACGGGTTCGAGCACGAGACGACCTTGAGGCCGGCGGTGTGCGCGAAGTACGACTCGGGCGACTCGGAGTGGTGCTCGACCGCGCCGATGCCGCCGCCGAAGGGCACGCGGATGACCAGCGGCAGCTTGACCCGGCCCGACGTGCGGTAGTGCAGCTTCGCGACCTGGCTCACGATCTGGTCGAAGCCGGGGAAGATGAAGCCGTCGAACTGGATCTCGCACACCGGTCGGTAGCCCCGGATCGCGAGGCCGACCGCCGTGCCGATGATGCCCGACTCGGCCAGCGGCGTGTCCAGCACGCGCTGTTCGCCGAAGTCCTTCTGGAGACCGTCGGTAATTCGGAAGACGCCGCCGAGCTTGCCGACGTCCTCGCCCATGACGATGACCTTGGGGTTGTTCTCCATCGCCGTGCGCAGACCCGTGTTCAGGGCCTTGGCCAGGGTCAACGTCCGCACGGCCGCCGGTCCGGCGTCGGTCGGACGGTCCACCGTCGGTGCGGCCATCAGTGCTCGCCTCCCGCGAAACCGGCGTGGTACGCCAGGAACTCGTCGCGCTGCGCTTCGAGGACGGGGTTGCCCTCGGCGTAGACGTTGCCGAAGATGCTCTCCGCGCTCGGGTCGGGCAGGTTCACGCACTTGTCGCGCAGTTCGATCGCGACCTGCTCCGACTCCGCTTCGACGGAGTCGAAGAAGTCCTGGTCCGCCCACTGCTGCTTGACCAGGTGGACCTTGACCCGCTCGATCGGGTCCTTGAGCTTCCACACCTCCAGCTCCTCGGAGAGCCGGTAGCGGGAGGGGTCGTCGGACGTGGTGTGGGCGTCCATGCGGTAGGTGAACGCCTCGATGAGCACCGGGCCGTTGCCGTTGCGGCACTCCTCCAGCGCCCAACGCGAGACCGCGAGGCACGCGAGCACGTCGTTGCCGTCGACCCGGATGCCGGGGAAGCCGTAGCCGCGCGCGCGGTGGTAGAGCGGCAGTCGGGACTGGCGCTCGGTGGGCTCGGAGATCGCCCACTGGTTGTTCTGGCAGTAGAACACCACCGGCGCGTCGTAGACCGCCGCCCACACGAAGCCCTCGTGCACGTCGCCCTGGCTGGTGGCGCCGTCGCCGAAGAAGCAGATCGTCGCCTCGCCGTCGGGGTCGCCGACCTTGCCGTCGAACCGCTGGCCCATGGCGTACCCGGTCGCGTTGAGGACCTGGTTGCCGATGACGATCGTGTACGGGTGGAACTTGTGCTTGATCGGGTCCCAGGCGCAGTTGTCCGTGCCGCGGAAGATGCTCAGCAGGTCGACCGGCGGGATGTCCCGACACCAGGCGACGCCGTGCTCGCGGTAGCTCGGGAAGACCTGGTCCTGGGGCTTGAGCGCACGACCGGCGCCGATCTGCGCGGCCTCCTGGCCCAGCAGCGGCACCCAGAGGCCGAGCTGTCCCTTGCGCTGCAACGCGTTGGCCTCGCGGTCGACGCGGCGGACCAGGACCATGTCCCGATACAGGCCGCGCAGTTCCTCGGGCGTGATGTCGATGTCGAAGTCGGGATGCCGGACGCGCTCGCCCTCGGGGGTGAGCAGCTGCACCAGGTCGGCGCCGCCCTCGTCTGTCGCTCGCAAGCCTGCGATCACCTGTTCGGCCGTGGGGGCGGCGGTCGCGGCCGGTGCGGATTCCGGCCCGCTGCCCGTCCATTGTTCTGGGGACGACATGCGCCTTGGCTCCTCGTCTACGACGCCGGCCCGATCGCTCGTGACGATCGTGCGCGGCGGCACCGCCAGTCGCCGCCACCCTCGTGAGGGGGTCGGCAAACCGTCGGCGCTGGCGGTGTTCTCATCCACATCCTGACATGGCATCACCCGGAATGGTGAGCCCCGTCCCACTTCGTAACACAGCCCGCAACCGTCTGAACAGGCATAACGGTTGGACGGCCTATCTTCGGTGGCCCGAGTAGGCCGTTCGTCCAGCGGACGCCGGTGTCCCGGTTACCGATCGTTAACGACGCTCCGTGTACACGGGACAGTGCCTTCCCGAGGGGAATTCCCACGTCGGCGGACGGCGTAACCGTGGACGCCCGACCATCGGCGGCACTGTGCGTTCCAGAAGGCGGTCCACTCGCGGACCGCTCCCACCCACCGAACACGACGACGCCTCCGACATCCGACCGCGGCCGAAAACCTTCGGTCACCCCACCACGGTCGGCCACCGCCCGCACGCACACTCCACCGCACGGTTCTCCACTGCGCCCATTCCCCAGCCACACCGGCGTAGGTCGTTCGACAGTCGGACGTCCGAGCAGGCCGGTCGGCGGGTCGGTCCGGGCGGATCGGCGTGACAGGATCGGCGCGTGGACCGATCTGCGCTGACCCGTACCGTCCGTGACCTCTGGGACGCCGACATCGTGCCCAGCCTGTCCGAGCTGATCGCGGTACCCGCGATCTCGCCCGCGTTCGACCCGGCGTGGCAGGAGCACGGCCACCTCGACGCGGCGATCGAGCACGTCCGCGCCTGGCTGGCCGGTCGCGACCTGCCCGGCGCGACCGTCGAGGTCGTCCGGCTGCCCGGACGCACGCCCGTCCTGCTGGTCGACATCCCGGCCACCGCCGGCACGACCGACACCGTCCTGCTCTACGGCCACCTGGACAAGCAGCCGCCGGTGGCGAACTGGGGCGAGGGCCTTGGCCCGTGGCAGCCGGTCGTCCGCGACGGCCGCCTCTACGGCCGCGGCTCGGCCGACGACGGCTACTCCGGGTACGCGGCCGTGGCCGCGATCGAGGCCGTCCGCGCGGCCGGCGGCACGCACTCGCGGGCCGTGGTCCTGCTGGAGACCGGCGAGGAGTCCGGCAGCCCGGACCTGCCCGCCTACCTGGAGCACCTCAAGCCGCGCCTGGGCGACGTCTCGCTGGTCGTGTGCCTTGACTCGGGCGGCAACGACTACGACCGGATGTGGCTGACCACGTCGTTGCGCGGGCTGACCCAGGTCACGCTGACCGTGCGCGTCGTGCACGGCGGCCTGCACTCGGGCATGGCCAGCGGCGTCGTGCCCAGCTCGTTCCGGATCGCCCGGCAACTGCTCGACCGGCTGGAGGACTCCGCGACCGGGCGGGTCCTGCTGCCCGAGCTGCACGCCGCGATCCCCGAGCACCGGATCGCCGAGGCCCGGGACGCCGTGGCCAGCGCGCCGGGCGCGCAGACCGCCACCGTCCCGTGGGCGGGCGACACCCGCCCGGTCGTCGACGACGAGCTGGAACTGGCCCTCAACGCCGGCTGGCGGCCGACGCTGTCGATCACCGGCGCCGACGGCCTGCCCGCGCCGGACGACGCGGGCAACGTGCTGCGCCCGTTCACGACCCTGGTGCTGAGCTTCCGCCTGCCGCCGACGGTCGACTCGGAGAAGGCGCTCGACGCCGTCCGCCGCACGCTGACCGAGGACGTGCCCTACGGCGCCGAGGTCACGCTGAGCCGGGTCGAGCACGCGGCCGGCTGGAACGCGCCCGACCTCGCGCCGTGGCTGCGCTCGACGTTGGACCGCGCGGGCGAGGAGATCTTCGGCGGGCCGTGGCGGACGGTGTCGCTGGGCGGCTCGATCCCGTTCATGGGCCTGCTGCACGAGGCGTACCCGGCCGCCCAGTTCCTGGTGACCGGCGCGGTCGGTCCGGACAGCAACTGCCACGTGCCCGACGAGTGGTTGCACCTCGCGCACGCCGCGCGCGTCACCGAAGCGGTGGCACTGGTGCTGGCCGCACACGCAGAGCGCTGACGAAGGTCACCGAAAGCCGAGGTTCCACGTGGAACCTCGGCTTTCGCTCACAGTGACAGAACTTCACGTCAACAGTGATCAGAGTGGTCACGCAGTGTGACGCAAACCAAATGAGAGGACGAATTGCGCCCGAACGGGGCGTGTGACGCACTATTCGCAGGACTGAACGGCCTGTAACACGCACGTGCTGTGCATCACCACCTCCGGGTGGCACTATCCGAGCCACTCGCCAACCATAGTTACGAGGAGTGACGCCCTGTGGCCCGTCGAACCAGGCACACCGCGTTCGCCCTGATCCCGGTGCTCGCCCTCACCGCGTCGCTCGCGGCCTGTGCGACCAAGCTCGACACGGCCCCGGTCGACCCGGCCGCCGGCATCAAGCTGGTCGAAGCGGGCAAGCTGACCACCTGCACGCACCTGTCGTACAAGCCGTTCCAGTACAGCGAGGGCGACAAGACAGTCGGCTTCGACGTCGACCTGGTCAATCTGGTCGCCAAGGAACTCGGCGTCACGCAGAAGATCTTCGACACCCCGTTCGAGACGATCACGTCCGGCACGACGTTCAGCACCAACAAGTGCGACGTCGCGGCGGCCGGCATGACCATCACGGCCGAACGCGCCGCCGTGATCGACTTCTCCGAGCCGTACTTCGACGCCTCGCAGGCCCTCCTGGTCAAGAAGGGGTCGGGCATCACCGACCTGTCCGGGCTGAAGGGCAAGAAGATCGGCGTCCAGCAGGACACGACCGGCGAGAAGTACGCCAACGACAACGCCGCGACCCACGGCTACACCGTGATCCAGTTCGAGGACCTCCCGCTGATGGAGGCCGCCGTGCGCACCGGCGCGGTCGACGCGGCCATCAACGACAACGGCGTGCTGTTCGACTACGCCAAGGAGTTCCCGGAGACCGAGGTCACCAAGGAGTTCGACACCGGCGAGGAGTACGGCATCGCCGTGCGCAAGGGCAACACCGCGCTGCTGACCAAGGTGAACGACGTCCTCAAGAAGGCCAAGACCAGCGGCGAGTACGACAAGCTCTACGAGAAGTGGTTCGGCAAGAAGCCGGCGAACAAGTGACCGGCTGACCACCGGGGCCGGACGACCTCCGGCCCCGCTCTCTCCTCCCGCGAGGAATCCACACCATGGCTCTTTCCAAGCGTCAGCGCGCCCGCTACCTGCGCGGTGGCCAGTACGGCGTGCTCGTGCTGGTCGTCGTCGTGGCCGCGGCGATCGCCGACTGGGGACAGTTGCGCAAGGCGTTCTTCAACACCGAGAGCATCAAGTCGATGTTCCCGGAGGTCATCACCGTGGCGTTGAAGAACACGGTCGTCTACACGGCCGTCGGCTTCGGCTTCGGCCTGCTGCTGGGCCTGCTCCTGGCACTGATGCGGCTGTCGTCGGTCGCGCCGTACCGGTGGATCGCGATCGTCTACATCGAGATCATGCGCGGCGTCCCCGCGCTGCTGGTGTTCATCGCCGTCTACTTCGGCGCCCCGATCGCGTTCCAGATCCAGTTCGACCTGCTGTCCACGGTGATGATCGCGCTCGGCGGCGTCGGCGCGGCGTACATGGCCGAGACGATCCGCGCGGGCATCCAGGCCGTGCCGAAGGGGCAGATCGAGGCGGCCCGGTCGCTGGGCATGTCCCCGTTGCGCACCAACCTGACGGTCGTGATCCCGCAGGCGTTCCGGATCGTCCTGCCGCCACTGACCAACGAGCTGATCCTGTTGACCAAGGACTCCTCGCTGATCTACCTGCTGGGCGTGGCCCGCGACCAGTACGAGCTGACCAAGTTCGGCCGCGAGGCGCTCAGCCGCTCGCCGTCGATCACCCCGCTGGTCGTCGCGGGCCTGAGCTACCTGATCATCACGCTGCCGCTGGGCCACCTGTCCCGGCGCCTGGAACGGCGGACCGGCGGCAAGAAGATCAGCGTCGACGGAGGGGTGTCATGACCGACATCGCGGTCGAGATCACCGGGTTGAAGAAGGCTTTCGGCGATCTTGAGGTGCTCAGGGGCATCGACCTCACGGTCGAGCGCGGCAACGTCGTGTGCATCATCGGCCCGTCCGGTTCGGGCAAGTCCACGTTGCTGCGGTGCGTGAACCTGCTGGAGGAGCCCACGGCCGGCAAGGTCGTCGTCAACGACGTCGAGCTGACCGACCCGGACGCCGACATCGACAAGGCGCGCACCGGCATCGGCATGGTGTTCCAGGGCTTCAACCTGTTCTCGCACCTCAACGTGCTCAACAACCTCACGGTCGCCCAGCGCAAGGTGCTCGGGCGGTCCGCGGCCGAGGCCACCGGGATCGCCCGGCGCAACCTGGAGCGCGTCGGCCTGTCCGACAAGATCGGCGCCATGCCCGCCCAGCTCTCCGGCGGGCAGCAGCAGCGGGTGGCGATCGCACGGGCGCTGTCGATGGACCCGTCGGTGATGCTGTTCGACGAGCCGACGTCGGCGCTCGACCCCGAGCTGGTCGGCGACGTGCTCACGGTGATGCGCCAGCTCGCCGACGAGGGCATGACCATGCTCGTGGTCACGCACGAGATGCAGTTCGCCCGCGAGGTGGCCGACCGGGTGCTGTTCATGGACGGCGGCGTCGTGGTCGAGGAAGGCCCGGCCGAGCAGGTCATCGGCACGCCGACGCAGGAGCGGACGAAGACGTTCCTGGCCCGCGTGCTGGACCCGGTCCACTGGGAACAACCGCCCGCCTGAACCTTGCGTTCCGGTGCGGGCGGACGCATTGTCGATCACATGACGGAGAACGGCGTGCGCGGGCTGGACGTGTTCGACCCCAGCCCGCCACGCGAATTCCGTCTCGCCGCGGCCGACATCGTGCGCGGTGTCGGCGACGACGGGTCGTGGCGGCTGCCGTTGCGCAAACCCGACAAGGCACCCGTGATCAAGGTCGTCGACCGGTTCGTCACGGGCGTGCTCGACCTGCGCGCGGTCGACTTCCCGTACCTGCTGGAGTTCGTCCGCTGCCGCTTCGAGTACGCCCCTGACCTGCGACAAGGCAATCTCGCGGGCATCGCGTTCACCGGCTGCCGGCTGCCCGGACTGCTCGGCCGCAACCTGAGCTGCGCGAACGAGGTGTCGCTCGCGCACAGCACGGTCGAGGGCTGCGTGGACCTGACCGACGCGGACGTGCAGGGCTCGCTCGACCTCCAGGACGCGACGCTGTGCCACGTGGGCGAACTGGCCCTGCACGCCGACCGGCTCAAGCTCGCGGGTGCGCTGCTGGCCCGGCGGGTGACCGTGGAGGGCGAGTTGCGCCTGGCCGGTGCCCGGATCGGCGGCAACTGCAACTTCTCGCACAGCCTATTGAACAATCCGACATTCCACTCGGTGAACGGCACCGGCCTGGAGGTCGGCGGTAGCCTGGTCCTGTCCGAGAGCACCGTCCTGGGCACGGTCCAGCTCTCCAGTGCCCGCGTCAGCTCGAAGCTGACGCTGCGCGGCACGGCCCTGGCCGACGGCCGCGTGGACCCGGAGAGCGCGGCGGACCCGCACGGCGACCCGGCCGCGCCGCTCGTGCTCGACCGCATCACGGTGACCGGCGACGTCCAGCTCGACCAGGGCTTCGACAGCGCGGGCACGGTCCGCATGGTCAACGCCGGGCTCGGCGGCACGCTCACCCTGTCCGGCGGCCGGTTCGACGCGGTGAAGAGCGCGCCGACCAACGACCCGGTCGGCTACGGCCGGGCCCTGCACCTGGACGGCGCCCAGATCGGCGGCGACATCATCGGCCGCCAGGCGTACCTGCGCGGCCAGGTGCGCATGGTCGACATCGCGGTCAAGGGCAGCCTCACGCTCGACGGGTCCACGATCGACAACCCGCGCGCGGACGCCGTGCTGGGCAACCGCTCCCGGATCGGCAGCAACCTGACGTTGCGCGAGGTCGAGGTCGCCGGCGGCATCGAGGTGCGTGGCGTGACCGTCGGCGCGAACCTCGACCTGCGCGGCAGCCGGATCACCAGCCCCGGCCGCTACCGCCACCAGCCGGCGGGAAAGCCGTCGCTCGACCTGGGCGGCGCGGTGATCGGCCGCGACCTGATCTGCGCACGCGGTCCCAAGGAGTTCGTCGCGCACGGCGGCGTGCGGGCACGGCGGGCGCAGGTCGGCCGGATGGCGACGTTCGCGGGCGCCGTGCTCGGCGACAAGCTCGACAGCCACGCGCTCAACGCGTTGGGCATGCAGGTTCAGGAGCTGGTGCTGACCGTGATCAGCCCGCCGCGCGGCGACGTGACGTTGCGGCAGGTCCGCTGCACGTCGTTGGACGACAACGAGCAGTTCTGGAACGCCACCGGTTGGATCGACCTGGAGGAGTTCGGCTACGACTCGTTGCGCCACCCCATCGACCTGCGCGACGACGAGGAGGTGCTGCGCCGCCTGCGCTGGCTGCGGTCGGCGATGCGCCGCACGTACCGGCCCGGCCCTTACGACCAGTTCGCGGCCATGTTGCGCGCGGGCGGCAACGACGAGCACGCGGCCTTGGTGCTGGTCGAGAAGCAGCGCCTGCGGTACCGCGCGGTGGCCGAGGGCCGTAAGCCGCTCAAACCGCTCGTGCTCGTCTGGAGTTGGTTGCAGCGGTCCATGGTCGGTTACGGCTACCGCCCGGCACGGGCGTTGGCGTGGCTGGTGGTGCTGTGGGTGCTGGGCAGCCTGTGGTTCCAGTTCCACGACCCGCTCGACGAGATCAACTCCGACGACACGCTGCCGTGGAACGCGTGGCTGTTCACGATCGACCTGGTCGTGCCCATCGTGGACTTCGGCAACAAGAACCGCTGGCAGACGCCGGGCGCCTCGCAGTGGATCGCGTCCGGCCTGATCGTCATGGGCTGGGTGCTGGCCACGACCGTGGCCGCCGGCATGACGCGGATGCTCAAGCGTTGACGGGCGAGGTCGTGCTGGCGCTGGACGTCGGCGGTACGAAGATCGCGGGTGCGCTGGTCGACGGCGCGGGCGCGACCCGGCGGTTCGTCCGCCGGTCCACTCCCGCGGTGGACGTCTGGCCGGTCGTGGCCGAGGTCGTCGAGGAGACGCTGGACGGCACGTCGGTGTCCGGTGTCGGCATCGCGTGCGCCGGTCCGGTCGACACGACGGCCGGTACCGCGAGCCCGATCAACGTGACCGCGTGGCAACGGTTCCCGCTGCGCGACCAGGTCCGCGCACTGGTGCCCGACGTCCCGGTGGAACTCGCGGGTGACGGCGCGTGCATGGCCCTGGGCGAGCACCGGTTCGGCGCCGGGGACAGCCGGTTCCTGCTCGGACTGGTCGTTTCCACGGGCGTGGGCGGCGGCTTGGTGCTCGACGGCCGTCCTTACGGCGGACGCACGGGCAACGCCGGTCATGTCGGCCATGTCGTCGTCGAACCGGACGGCGAGCCGTGCGCGTGCGGCGGGCGTGGCTGCGTGGAGACGGTCGCCGGCGGCCCCCGCATGGTCGACTGGGCGCGGCGGAAAGGCTGGCAGGCGCCGGAGAACGCGGACGCCGCCCTGCTCGCCGCCGCCGCGTTGGCCGGTGAGGAGCTGCCGAAGGCCGCCTTCGACCGGGCCGGGCGCGCGGTCGGACTGGCGATCGTCGCCACGGCCGCCGTGTGCGACCTGGACCTGGCCGTGGTCGGCGGCGGCGTGGCCCAGGCCGGGGACCTCCTCCTCGACCCGGTGCGCGCCGCCGTCGCCGACCACGCCGGACTGTCCTATTTGGACTCACTCCGGGTGGCGCCCGCCCGGTTGGGGAACCGGGCGGGCCTGGTCGGCGCCGCCGCGCTGGTGCTCAGTGCGGCGCCGCCACGGGCTTGAGGTGCTTCGCGTCCTCGTCCGCGTGGTAGTCCTCCGGGTTGGTCCGGTCGGTGCCGTTGTTGGCGCGCAGCCGCTTCGCCACCACCGTCACCGCCGCGGCAACCAGCAGGTTCGCGATCAACGCCACCGCGCCGACGTAGATCTGCACGGTCGACCCGGCGAACGGGTGCCAGCCGAGCAGCGACACCTTGTCCAGCGCCAACGCCGACCCGCCGAAGTGCGGCTTCTTGACCTTGTCCGCGCCGGGGATCGAGTACAGCAGGGAGATCCCCCACGTCATGCCGACGAGCCAGCCCGTGATCAGGCCCCACACGTGGAACCACCGCGTGTAGAGCGCGATCGCCACGGCGGGCAGCGTCTGGAGGATCATCACGCCGCCCATGAGCTGGAGGTCGATCGAGAACGCCGGGTCGATGAGCACGATGAACGCCACCGCGCCGAACTTCACCACCAGCGAAGCGATCTTCGCCTGCTTGGCCTCCTGCGCGGGCGTGGCCTTGCGGTTCACGTACTCCTTGTAGATGTTGCGCGTCCACAGGTTCGCCGCCGCGATGGACATGATCGCGGCGGGCACCAGCGCGCCGATGCCGATCGCCGCGAACGCGATCCCGGCGAACCACGACGGGAACTCCTGCGCGAACAGCACCGGCACGATCGTGTTCGTGTCCGGCTGGCCGGTGGCCTGGTTGGTGATCGCCTTGACCCCGGCCGGGATCGCCACGAACCCGATCAGCGCCAGCAGGCCCAGCAGCAGCGAGTACGCGGGCAGCGCCACCATGTTCCGCTTGATCACGCCACGCCCGCGCGACGCGAGGATGCCGGTGAGCGAGTGCGGGTACAGGAACAGCGCCAACGCCGACCCGAGCGCCAACGTGGCGTACTGGAGCTGGTTGTTCGCACTGAGCAGCACGCCGTCGTTGGGGTTGGGCGTGGCCGCGAACTTCTCCTGCGCGCTGTCCACGACCGAGCCCCACCCGCCGAACTTCGCGGGCAGGTAGATCACGGCGACCAGGATGACCACGTAGATCAGGATGTCCTTGACGAACGCGATCAACGCGGGCGCCCGCAGCCCGGACTGGTACGTGTACAGCGCGAGGATCACGAAGGCGATGAACAGCGGCGCGTGCCCGAGGATGCCGGACCCGTTGAGCCCCATGGTCCGCAGCACGGCTTCGAGCCCCACGAGCTGGAGCGCGATGTAAGGCATCGTCGCCACGATCCCGGTCAGCGCCACGATCAACGCCAACCAGTGCGACCCGTACCGGCCGCGCACGAAGTCCGCCGGCGTCACATAGCCGTGCACACGCGACACCGACCACATGCGTACCAACGGAAGGAAGACGATCGGGTACAGCACGATGGTGTAAGGCAACGCGTAGAAGCCCAACGCACCGGCGCCGAACACCAACGCTGGCACGGCGACGAACGTGTAGGCGGTGTAGATGTCGCCGCCGACCAGGAACCACGTGATCCACGAGCCGAACTTCCGCCCGCCCAGGCCCCATTCGTCGAGGTGGTCGAGCGTGCTGCCGCGCTGCCACCGGGCAGCCACGAAGCCCAGTACCGTGACCAGCAGGAACAGGGACGAGAACACCACCAGCTCGGTCCAGTGCATGACTACTTCGCCCCCTCGTCCAGGTCGTCGACGCCGAGGAGGTCGGGTTTGTCCGTCCCGACGGGTTCGCCGCGGGTCTTCACGTACACGAGGCCGACGCAGACGACGCCCACCAGCACCCAGCCGAACTGGTACCAGTAGAAGAAGGGCAGTCCGAGCAGCCGGGGCCGGTCGAAGTTGAACCACGGCGTGACGAGCATGAGCAGCGGTACCAGCAGGAGCAGGTTCCAGTTGCTCCAGCGCAGGCTGGGTTGTCGTGACGACGGCATGTGCCCCTCCGTACCTACCCGGTGACGGTGTGTCGCGCGATGCTAGGCCCGTGGCGAGGACTAATCCACCCTCCCGACCGCACGCAGTCCGGACTCGCGGCAGAGGTCGAAGTACCCGGTCAACCTGCGTTCGGCCTCCCGCAGGTCGGCGCGGTCGAGCAGGGCGGCCAGGTCGTGGACCTCGGGCGGCACGCCGCCGCGCAGCACCAGGCGTTGCTCGGCGAGCAGGCGGTCGGACTCGGCGACCAGCCGGGTGCTGCCGGTGAGGGCGACGAGCCGGCGGTGGAGGAGGTCGTGTGCGTCGGCGTCCCGAAGTGCCTGCCGGGCGGCGTCGTCGGCCGTGGCGTGGTGGTGGAGCGCTCCGAGTTCGATCACTTGACGGGCCGTGATGAGATCGTGGACGTCCCTTTCGTCCGGCTTCCGCACGAACACGCCTCGACTGTACGAGTGGACGAGGAGCCGTTCGTGGGTCAAAAGGCGGAAGGCTTCACGCAGCGTGTTGCGGGAGACGGTCAGGGCTTCGCCGAGCGCCTTCTCGTTGAGCTGCCGCCCGGCGCCGATGTCGCCGGCGAGGATCTTCGCGCGCAACGCGGCGGCCACCCGCTCGGCCGTGCTCGATCGGTCGATGTCGCCGCGGAGTCCGGTCCAGTCGCCCATGCCCGCCGACCCTACAAAACGTTCAACAATCCAATCGTCGCCCGATGAGGTGATCCTCCGGACTGGCCGGACGTGACCCGCGTCGCAGTAGGCTGATCACTGTGCGGAACCGGGTGATCACGGTGGTGGTGATGGTGGCGCTGACGGCCGCCGCCTGCACCTCGCACGTCCCGGGCACGCCGGACGCCGAGGTCGTCAGCCCGGTACTCACGCCGGCGGCGGACGCGCTGCCCGCCCCCGGCCAGTGCACGGACAGCGGCGTCGAGGTGATCGCATGCACCGAGCCGCACGACGCCGAGGTCACCGAGGTGGGCACGCTCGACCTCACCGCGGCCGAGCCCACCGAACGCGACCTGCGCCGGGCCGCGCTGCCCGCGTGCCGCACGGCTTTGACCAGGCATCTGGGCAGCACCGACCACGACGCGACCAGGCTCCAGGTCCGGGCGTTCTGGCCGAGCGCCGAGGGCCTGGCCAGGGGCGACCGCTGGCGCCTGTGCGCGGTCACCGAACTCGCCCCCGACGGCACGCCCAAAAAGCGGACCTCGCCGACGAAAGACCTGCTCAAGGCCGCCGGGTTCGCCACGGTCCAGCTCTGCGCCGAGGGCTCGCCCGCCAAGGAGGAACGGCCGAGGTTCACCGCGTGCGACGGCCCCCACCTCGCCGAGGCCGTGCCGGGCGTGCTGGAGCTGGGCAAGCCGACCGACCCGAGCCCGTCGCGGGACTTCGTGGACGAGAAGGCGCGGCAGCACTGCGTGACCGCGGTGAAGGGCTACGTCGGCGCCGACCGGGGCGACGTCTTCGCGTCGTGGCGCACCTACGGCAGCCAGGGTTGGTCGGAGGGATTCACCACCGCGATCTGCTACGCGGAGGCCACTCGCCCGTTCACCGGAACGCTCTGGGGCATCGGCACCAAACCCCTCCCGGGCTGAACGGCGACGTCCACACCCTGTGCACAGATTCATCCACAACCTGTGGACAACTCAGCGCCGAGCCGCGCCCACGACGACCAACAGCACGCCCAGCCCGACCGGCACCCCGCTCGCGAAAACGACCTTGAGCTGCACCGACACCCACTCGTGCCGCACCTCGGACACCCCGGCGGCGATCAACAGCACCACACCCGCCACAAGGGGCGCGGCTGGGGACAAGCGCCCCAGGCACAACAACCCCAACACGAGTCCCGCGAGTCCCAACGCCCCGAGCGCGAACCACCGCGAGTCCCCGAGCCGGTCGACGCCGACGACCGCGAGCCCCAGCACGAGCACCGCGCCGGCCAGTCCCGAGAACACCCCGGCGACCCACCCGGACCGCCGCTCGGCGGACCGCTCCGGGTAGTAGCGCACGGCTTCGGCACGGGAGCGGTCGAACGACAGACCACCGGGCAGTTCGTCCACGCCCCCTTGAATACCGGTCCGCGCCACGGCGTCCACGCGTCGCCCGCCGGGTCCACCCGACCAGGTGATCAGGCAGTGGCCAGGTGCTCGACGAACAACCCGATGAGCACCCGCCCACCCTCCAACGGCAGCGAGAAGTGGATGCGGTTGCGATGAGGTTCGAGCTTCGCGTGCCATTCGCAGCGAACGATGCGCCCCGCGTGTTCGACGTCCCGCATCGCCATGTGCCTGGGGCTGCCCCGCGTCTTCACGCTCTCCCGCGTAGCCACTACACCATGCGTCCTCAGCACCCTCTCGACCTCGTGTGGTTGCCCTTTGGCATCCGCCAGCGCGGTCACGAACTGATCGTTGATCGCACTGAGCGCTGTGGTCACCGGTGCGCACAACGCGGCGAAGTCGCCGTCGAAGGCCGAGAACGAGAGGGAGTCGTGCCGGACCAGGGAGGGAAAGGCCAGAGCCCAGCGACGGAAGTACTCGGTCTCGGTGATCCGTTCCGCCACCATCGTCGTGCGCCAGAAGGCGGTCAGTTCCGCGGCTTCGGCGAAGAAGTGGATCTCGGTGGTACCGGCGGCGGTCGCGACCTTGACCTGGCCACACACCCGGGCCAGAGGGAGCACCGCGCACGCGACACCATGGCGTCGGGCGGCGGCAAGCACCGCATAGCCGATGGTCGGGGCGAATACCGGATCGCCGCCGTCGATCTCGACGTCCAACGGGACGTCGGCCGGTGCGGTGTCGTCCCATGCGGGGAGTTTGGTCAAGGCGCTCGCCAACCGTGCCCTCACATCGCGCGGAAGCGGGGAACGCTCCGCATCGAACAGCAGGTCGTGAAGCAGGAGACCGGTGTCGCACTCCACCTCGTACAGAGCCGACCACACGGCGATCGACTGGTCGCGATGACGAAGGTCGGCAAGGAGATCGCCGAACTTCTCGACCGCGTCCACCACCTGTTCCCGCGAGTGACCGCGCAGGTCGAAGCTCGACTCGTCGAGCACCAGGCGGTGGAGGTCAGCGACGGTCGCGTCCCGCACGGGACAACCCCCCGAGGTCCACGTCCAACTGGTCGAAGAACCCCTTGGGCCACACGTCGAGCGAACCGCGTTCGGTCATCCCGATCGACGTCGGCGTCGAGTCGGCGTCGTCGAAAGAGAAGTAGTGGACGAGGACGTCGTGGTGGGGCACGCATCGCCCTTCCGCGACCGCGAGTCGCACCCCGTTGAGCACGTGGTCACTGTGGGTCTCGACCACGACCTGCACGCCGTTGAACGCGAGCAACGCCAGGAACCGACCGATCCGCGACTGCCCTGCCGGGTGGAGGTGTGCTTCGGGGTTCTCGACGATGAGAACGCCGCCCGGCTCCATGCGCAGGCCCGCGACGATGATCGGCAACGCGTAGGAGATCCCGAACCCGGTGTTCCCCGGCCGGATCTCACCACCGAACAGGCCGGGCTCCCGGAAGCGGATCGTGCTGGTGCTCAAGCCGGGTCGCCAGGCGGCGGTGATCTCGATCGGTCGGATGATCTCCGACGCCCACAGTTCGACCTGCGTCCGAAGAGTCCGCACCCCTCGCGCCCGGGACTCGGTGTCGGGGTGCAGAAGACCATCGGCGACCAGGCTGGTCTCGTGGGCGGCCAGGACCTGGGCGGTGAACTGACCGCGTTCACCCACGCCGAGGCTGTCGATGTCGGCACCGGTCATGGCGTGCTGGTCACGCGGTCCCAGCCGTTCGGCGTTGAGGTAGGCGAACCGACGGCCCGAGACCAGGGCCAACGACGCCGGTACACCACCGTCGACCTCGAACGCCAGGTTCAGCGACCGGCGTACCGGGACCTCGAAGACGACGTGCAACCGCTCGGACCCGCAGGTCAAGCGGATGTCGATCTCCTGGTCCTCGGCCAACGGGTGCAGCACATCCTGTGCCTCGCCGAGCGCGAGGCCGTGCACGTCGTTGAGCAGTACAGACCCCGACGGCCCGATCTCCGCGACCTGCTTGGCCAGCAGCACGGCTTGGAGCAGGGTGCTCTTCCCCGTGCCGTTCAAACCGGTCAACAGCGTCAAGGGCCGCAATGCGACTTCAGCCGAGCGGAACCGCTTGAAGTTCAGGATCTCGACGAGGTCGATCATGCGGCGGCCACCAGGACGGTGGCCACCCGGAAGCGGAGTTCGACCTTGGCAGGATCACCGGTGCTCACAGTGACGGCGGCCAGGTACTTGGTGTCGTCCGTCATGAGCTTCCTCGCGGCGGCCACGATCTGCGGCCCGCGCTTCGTCGCCTGTTCCGGAGTGAGCTGCGAGAGCGCGAACGACCAGCTCTCGAACAAAGCCTTGTTGATCGGGCTGTGCGCCTCGTTCCCCTCCGGCCACTTGCGGAAGGCATACGAGCCGAAGACGAGCTGGGCGTTGATCATCGCCCGACTGAAGTCCTGCCGCAGACCGTGCAGCGCCGCGTCGTCGACCATCTGCGGGTCGTCCAGCCACTTGGTCGCTTCCAGCAGGAATGCCTCGGTCGACCTGCGGGTCGATTCGAGGTAGCCGTCGACGCCGAGCAGTCGGAAGGCGCAGAACCTGAGCACGACCTCGCGGTCGTCCATCCGTGCACTGTTGCGCAGGCTCCCCCAAGTGGCCCTGTGGAACTCGGGCAGTGCCGTGCAGCTCTTGAGGAAGTCGCGGCTGCGCTGTGCGCTCATGCTGTGCCGGATCTCCTGCGGCTTGAGCGGGGTGCCACCGGTGTTGATCCGCTTGAAGATGTCGTAGGTCACCCGGGCGGGCGTCTTGGGGTCGATCACGTGGGCGAAGATCTGGGTGTTGTCCATCCGTCGCCGCCAGGGCAGCTCCAGTTCCCTGAAGGTCTTCCCACCGACCTCGGACTCCAGGTACTCCAGCCCGGTGAGGGCGAACCCCTCCTGCCGCATGAACGAGTGCACGGTGGAGAGCCGTTGGAGACCGTCCACGACGCGGAGCAGACCCTCGGGCGTCTCGGCGAAGTAGAACGCCGGCAGCGGGATCTGCAACAGGATCGACTCGACCAGCCCCGACTTCTGCCAGGGCTTCCACACCTGGTTGCGCTGGAAGTCCGGAGCGAGTTCCAGGTCGCCGTCGTCGATCTGGTCCATCACCTGGCGGATCGAGAACTGCTTGGTGGAGACCCTGATCTCCTCCCGGTCCGACGCCCGCGTCGCACGAGGTTCTTCGTCGTGCTCGACCTCGATACCGGTCGGCTCGTCCTCGAAGTGCTCCTCACGGATCTCTTTGAGATCGAAATCGCTCACGCGCGCTCCCACCCTTTGGTTCCGCCAGGGAGCCTAGCGACGATGCACGAAGGCCCGGCGGACGTGGGTCCGCCGGGCCTTCGTGTTCCGGGTGGATCAGCCGAGGCGCTGCTTGAGCGCGGCCAGCTCGTCACGCAGCGAGGTCGGCACCTTCTCGCCGATCTTGGCGAACCACTCCTCGATCAGCGGGATCTCGGCACGCCACTCGTCCGCGTCGAAGTCCAGCGCGGCCTCGATGTCCGCGCGCGACGCGTCCAGCTCCGACAGGTCCAGCTCGTCGGCGGTCGGGACGTGGCCGATCGGCGTCTCCTGCGCGGCGGCCTTGCCCTCGATGCGCTCGATGGCCCACTTCAGCACGCGCGAGTTCTCGCCGAACCCGGGCCACAGGAAGCGCTTGTCGTCGCCCCGGCGGAACCAGTTCACGTAGAAGATCTTGGGCAGCTTGTCGGCGTCGGCCGACTTGCCCGTGTCGATCCAGTGCTGGAAGTAGTCGCCGGCGTTGTAGCCGATGAACGGCAGCATCGCCATCGGGTCGCGGCGCACGACGCCGACCTGGCCGACGGCCGCCGCGGTGGTCTCGCTCGACAGCGTGGCGCCCATGAACACGCCGTGCTGCCAGTCGCGCGACTCGGTGATCAGCGGGACCGTCGTGGCACGCCGGCCGCCGAAGAAGATCGCCGAGATCGGCACGCCGTTCGGGTCCTCCCACTCCGGCGCCTTGATGTCGCACTGCGCGATCGGCGTGCAGTAGCGCGAGTTCGGGTGCGAGGACAGCTCGGTCGAGTCCGGCGTCCAGTCCTGCTTCTTCCACGAGGTCAGGTGGGCCGGGGGCTCGCCCATGCCCTCCCACCACACGTCGCCGTCGTCGGTCAGCGCCACGTTGGTGAAGAGCGAGTTGCCCTTCTCGATCGTGCGCATCGCGTTGGGGTTGGTGTGGTAGTCGGTGCCCGGCGCGACGCCGAAGAAGCCGTTCTCCGGGTTGACCGCGTACAGGCGGCCGTCCTTGCCGAAGCGCATCCACGCGATGTCGTCGCCGAGCGTCTCGACCTTCCAGCCCGGGATGGTCGGCTCCAGCATCGCGAGGTTGGTCTTGCCGCACGCGCTCGGGAACGCCGCCGCGATGTAGTAGACCTTGGCCTCGGGCGAGGTCAGCTTGAGGATCAGCATGTGCTCGGCGAGCCAGCCCTCGTCCCGCGCCATCACCGAGGCGATGCGCAGCGAGTAGCACTTCTTGCCCAGCAGGGCGTTGCCGCCGTAACCCGAGCCGAACGACCAGATCGTCCGTTCCTCGGGGAAGTGGGTGATGTACTTCGTGTCGTTGCACGGCCACGGCACGTCGGCCTGGCCCGGCTCCAGCGGTGCGCCGATGGAGTGCAGCGCCTTCACGAAATCGGCGTCCGTGCCGAAACGGTTCAGCGCCTTCGTGCCCATGCGCGTCATGATGTGCATGGAGACGACGACGTACTCCGAGTCGGTGATCTCGACACCGAGCATCGGCTTCTCCGCGTCGAGCGGACCCATGCAGAACGGGATCACGTACATCGTGCGACCGCGCATCGAGCCGCGGTACAACTCGGTCAGCGTGGCCTTCATCTCGGCCGGCGCCATCCAGTTGTTGGTCGGGCCCGCGTCGGCTTCGTCGACCGAACAGATGTAGGTGCGTTCCTCGACGCGGGCGACGTCGGTGGGGTCCGAGGCGGCCCAGAACGAGTTGGGCTTCTTCTTGAGGGGCACGAAGGTGCCCGCCTCGACGAGTTTCGCGGTCAGCCTGTCCCATTCGTCCTGGGAACCGTCGGCCCAGACGACCTCGTCCGGGCAGGTCAGCTCGGCGACCTCGCGCACCCAGGCCAGCAGGGTCGCGTGGTTGGTGGGTGCCTGGTCGAGACCGGGAATGGTCACTGCCGTCATCTCGTCTCGTCTCCTAGGTGAGCGCCAGCCCACGGTGGACGCCGTTGTCCGGGTGGGACGTCTAGAGGGAATGGCTCCGCACGCCCGCTGCCGGGCGTTGTCGAGGGGATGGACGGAGGTTAGCCGGATGAATCCCCGGTAACGCATGCCCGACCTGTCGGCTCCCTCACAAAACCGATTCTGGAATCGATTCAGCACCCGATCACCTCAAAACAGGGTGTGACCTGGGCTTTAGTTCCAGGAAAGCAAGAGACGCGAGGTGCGGCGGTGACCACACGTAAAGGTGTCCGATCGGTGACGATGTGAGAGCGCTCTCACCCGTTCAGGGAAGAATTCCCGCCCGAATCCCCGGTTTGCGCCCAAGAAACCGAAACTCGCTCCCGACGATCCCGCCCGGCGAGCGAGAGGGCCTCGTCGAACGCGGCCCGGTAGTCGGCGATCGCGGTCTCGTCGAGCGCGAAGCAGAACTCCCCGGACGGGCCGTAGACCTCCACCGTCCCGTCCGCGACGGTGATCAAGCACTCGGCGGCGGCGCCGTCGAACTTCTCGCACTCCACGAACCAGTCCCGCTCGCTGTTCACCAGGTCCACCTGCGGCACGACGTCTCCTAGCTGGTTGTATATGGCTGGAAGCTCTGAGTGACAGGTTAAAGCTTAGAGCTGGATTTAGACTTGAGCATTTACACGTTGGAGTGAACATATGGCGCTGGCCCGACCGACTGTCGAGCGCATCCAGCTCGGCCTCACCCTGAGCCGACTACGGACGGACGCCCGCAAGTCGCAGGGCGAGGCCGCCGCCGTCATCAGCCGGACCGCCGGGCGGCTCAGCCAGGTCGAGAACGGCAGGGGCGGCCTCGGCCCGGAGGAGTTGCTCAGACTGCTCGACTTCTACGGCGTCCGGGGGGAGGAACGGCAGACCGTGCTCGCCCTCGGCGTGGCGTCGCGCAAGCGCTCCCCCCGAAGGGGATATGTCGACAATCTCCCGGAGCCGTTCAAGCGCGTCGTAGACATGCAGGCATCGGCAGCTCGGATCAGTTGGTACGAGTGCGGCATCATCCCCGGCCTGGTCCAGTCGCCCGACTACGTGCGAACGATCATGGCGTTGGGGAACGGCATCTACTGGGACACCTCTGAGGAAGAGACCGAAGAACGGATCGCGTTCCGCCTGGAGCACCACCGACGCGTGCTGGAGACCGGCGAACCGAAGCAACTGGCAGTGATCTTCACCGAGGACAGCCTCCACCACCCGATCGGCGGCACCTCGGTGATGCGAGGCCAGGTCCTGCACATGCTCCAACTGATGGAGCGGCACCCACTCCTCGACATCCGGATCGTGCCGACGACGACCGTCGACAACCCAGCCTTGGGCGGAGGTGAGGTACTCCTCGACTTCTCCGGATCCTCGACGATCGGCTTCGTGTCGGTACTCCACGGTCCGGCCACCTACTACGATCAACTTCAAGACATCGAGCCCATGCAGCGGCTCTTCCAGCGGGTCGAAGAGTTGGCACTCAGCCGGGATGACAGCCAAGCGCTGCTGGCAGATCTCGTGAAGGAGGGCCTATGAGCGCCCATGACACAGGTTGGTTCAGGAGTAGCCACAGCTCCGCAGGCAGCAACACCTGCGTAGAGGTCCGCTTCACCGACTGGTCCAAGAGCAGCCACAGCTCCGGCGGCAGCAACACCTGCGTCGAGGTGCGCTTCGCCGAGACCGCCGTCGGCATCCGCGACTCCAAGAACCCGACCGGTCCCCGGCTGGAGGTCACCGGTCGGGCCTGGGCGGCGTTCGTGGGTCAGCTCGTCTCGACCTGAACGTTCGCGGGCGCGGCCAGTCGCTGAAGCGCGGCCACGTGCCCGGCCAGCCGGGCACGGCCCATCGGCGTCAACCGCAACCACGTCCGGGGTTTCCGGCCGACCGCGCCCTTCTTGATCTCGACGTACCCGCCCCCCTCCAACGCCCGCGAGTGCTTGGAGACGGCGGAGTCGCTCAACCCCGTCGTCTCCCGCACCACCGCGAACTCCACCCACCCCGGCCCCGCCGCCAACGCCGCGCACAACGACAGCCGGGGCAACGGGTGCACCACCGGGTCAAGCCCGAGATCGGACCCGTCCACGTCAACGACCTTCCAGGACATCGAGCCGAACAGCGGCATTCACCCGCCAAGCCTGCACGACCGACAGCCCCGCGAGCAGCGGGACGCAGCTCAACGCCAGGTAGGGCAACCCCGCCAACGCCAATCCCCATACGACGCAGGCACTCCCGCCGAACACCAACGCGGTCGACGGCACCAACGCCCGCAACCCCGGGTAATCCCGCCCGCGAACGGCGGTCCACATACCCGACCGCCGCCGGTACATCACCAGCACCACCATCGACACCACGACGGCGACCGGCACGTACGGGAAGGCCGCCACCCCGAGCCGTTCCCGCTCGGTGGCCACCACCGGTGCGGCCAGCAGCCCACCCCAGGCCACCCACAGCACCAGGCGGAACCACACCGGCAGCCCGATCCGGGCCGCCATCGCCTCCCGCTGTCGCCGAACCTCGGCCAACGCCCGCTCGACCACGTCAGTGCCCTTCCGGTACGGGGAAGCCGTTCGCCACGTCGTGCCGGATGGCCGCGTTCAGCCGACAAGCCTGCGCCGACGCCAAACCGCCCACCACCAACGCGATCACGATCGCGACGTACGGCAACCCGGCCACCGCCGGCACCCACGCGAATGCCGCGCCGCCGAGGAACAACGCCGCCGTCTGCGGCCCCAAACGCCGCAAAGACGGGTAGTCGGGCACCAGCGAGGACTGCCCCAAGGCGGACATGTGCCGGAAGCCCATCACCGCGACCGCCAGCCCCAAGAAGGACACCGGTAGATAAGGAAAGTCGCCCAGCCCGAGACGCTCGTGCTCCAACATCAACGCCGGTGCGGCCAGGAACCCGCTCCACGCCAACGCGAACACCACGCGGAACCACACCGGCATCCTGATCCGGGCCGCCATCGCCTTGCGCTGCCGACCCACCTTGGCCAACGCACGTTCACCCTCGTCCATCGTCCCCCCTTTCCCTTTGGAAAGTACTTTCCACCACGATCGCCGGCAACCCCTTCGCCCCCTGACAGACGTGGCGACCGGGTGTCAGCAGATCCACCGCGACGACCAGGAGTCGCTCGGGGAATGCCGGTTCAGGCGGACGTGTGCGATCCGATACGTCGGCCGGCGAGCTTGCCGGTGCTCGACAGGGCGCGAACACGCGCCTGGTTCACGCCCAGACGCTGGGCGGCCTCTCGCACGCTCGACTCAGGCATGAACACTAGGGTGGCGGAATCGCTACCCTAGTGTTAGCTCGTCCGAGAAACCTCGCAGGTCAGACAGGGTAAGAACCTGCGGCTCGGAGTGTCCGAGTGCGTAGTTCAGGGTGCCTGAGTGCGTATTTCGGGGTGTCCGAGTGGAGGACTCGCGGAGGGGTCAGTTGGGGCTGATCCACTGGCCGGTCACGGAGTCGATCCGGACCACGCCGGAGACGGTGACCTTCTGCTCGCCGGACGTGCCCCACGCGACGTCGGAGGCCAGGTCGTCCGTGTCGGGCACGATCTTGCCGTGCTCGTCGAGCCGACCGTGCTCCACCTCGACCCACTCGCCACCGTCGACGTGCTTGGACATGGTGACCTCGCCGTCGGCGGCGAACTCGGTCGCCACGTCGGCCACCCCGTCGCCGTCGGCGTCGGTGAACAGCCAGAGGTCGCCGTCCTCGTCGACCACGGCCGCCGTGTCGGCCCGGCCGTCGCCGTCGGTGTCCTTGGTCGCCGGACCGACGTCGCGGTTGCCGTCCTCGGTCTCGACGATGATCGACTTACCCGCGTTGGTGTTGGTCTTCTCGTCCTCGGCTGCGGGCTTGGTGGAGATCCACTCGCCGGACTCCTCGTCGAACCGCGCCTGGCCGACGACCTCGCCGGCACGGTCGAACCGGGTCATGACGTCGGCGTCACCGTCGTGGTCGACGTCGCTGAAGGCGACGTGCCCACCGTCGTCCAACTCCACGACGGCACTCTCGTCGACCCCGTCGTGATCGAGGTCGTACCCGATCTCGACGGTGTACTCCTCGTCCTCGACGGTGACCTTCAGCTCACCCTCGGTGCCACCCGGTTCGTCGATGTACACGGCTCCCACCCTCCTGCTCGGTAAGGGATACGACTCACCGTATGCCGTGCCGGTTCCCGGGCAAACCCGACACGACCCTCCTCACGGAGGGCGTCCGGCCGGCTACCCGATGTCCGGGGGATTCGCGAGCGCGCGCTCCCGCGCAGCCAAGATCAGCTCTTGCGCGGCCTTCAACCGGTCGAGTCCCCGCAGGAACTGCGCCAGCATGCCGTCGACGTCCGTGTCCCCTTCGCGCAACACCCTGAGGCACGCTTGGGTGGCGTTCGCCAACGTGTCGAGCGCGTCGATCCACTCGTCGCGGACGTGGTCCTCCGGCGGCGGCGGGAACTCCCGGGCGTCGCGCAGGACCGCCGACTGGGCCTCGCACGTATCGGCGACCGCGGTGTCGTTCCCGGAGTCGAGCGCGGTGGCGAACCTGCTGTTGCCCTGGACGACCGACGTGAACTGGTCCCAGCCGCCACCCTGCGCCCAGACGGCGACCGCGAAGTCGTAGTCGATCTCCCAGACCGCCGGGGACGCCTCCAGCGGCGCCTTCCCGTCCGAGTGCGGCCACCACGAGGCGAGCCCCACCGACACAACCGCGATCAGCGCGACCCGCACCGGTCGGGCCTGCCCGGTCCGCCTACCGCCACCCCCGGCGGCCAGGCCGCCGACCAGACCGGCGATCGTGCCCAGCACCGGCAGCACCTGGTGCGGGCGGGCGGCCACCACGCTGTCCACCACGGTCCCGTCCAGGTGTGCGAACCAGAGCGCCACCGTCGCCACCAAGCCGATCAGCCACGTGGCGAGCAGCGCGGCGACACGACCGGACCGCCGCGCGACGACGATCGCGACCGCAAGCTGCACCCCTACGACGAGCAGCACTCCCCACGCCGTCAACACCAGGGCCTGGGGCGGGTCGTCCGACGAGCCGAGCAGCAGGATCGCCGTCGAGGCCACGACCGCACCCACGAGCCCGAGCCCCACGGCCGGTCGCGGCAGTTCGCGACGCAGGGCCAAGGGCACCAGCCACACCAGGACGAGGGCCGCCACCGTCGGCACCCGGTTGTGGTTGAGCAGGAACGGCACCACCACGACATCCAGCACCACGGTCTCGACGTCGGACGTGGCATAGCCGTGGAGCAGGTCCAAATAGGGGACCATGTAGCCACGCCAGAACTTGTCCGCGGCCTGGAGTTCGGAGAACCAGCCGAGCGTCACGAAGCAGACCACCACCGCGGCGATCCCGATCAACACGCCGTGGACACGGGTCCGGGCGAGCGTCGCGCAGTGCCCGACCCAGCAGCACACCAGCAGCGCGACGCACACCAGCGGTATCGACGCGACGACACCCGCCGGCTTGACCGGCCCGACGCCCCAGGCGGAGGCGAAACGACCGCACGCGAACCCGAGTCCGAGCGCCAAGCCCGGCAGCGCGAACACGCCCCGGCGCGACTGCCCGGCGGTGCGCAGGTACGCGGCGCCACGCCACGCCACCGTCCCGACCAACACCGCCGCACCGATGGCCCACACGATCCGCATCACGGGCATCGACGCGTTGTCCGCGTGGTACCAGGTGAGGTCCTGGAGTCCCGACACCGTGTGCCACCACGCGATCTGCACCGCCAGCGCGCTCGTGAAAGTCTCCAGGAAACCGGGACGCGACAACGAGTCCGGGTCGCGCATGGCCGCCAGCCGGCCGGCACGGGTCGGGTGGACGGCGAGCCATCGGCGGATGCTCCTGGTCGGCCGCAGGTTCCGGTAGGGGTCGTCCGTCCCGGTCCACCGCGCGACCATCGCGTCCGCGTACTTCTCGCGGGAGCGCAACACCGCGATCCGGGACAGGAAGACGAGCAGCACCAGAGCCGCCAACCGCGCCCCGACCGCTCCGCTCGGCAGTGAGAAGTCCAGGGCGAGCCGCCAAGGAGTGCGGGACAGCAGCATCGGGTCGAGCGAGATCAGCACGAACGGCACCAGCGTCACGGCCAGGAAAGACCGCCAGACCGCGAGGGTGGCGTATGTCGTCGTCACGTCGCTGCGCACGTGCGCCAACTCGTGCAGCACCAACGCGCGGAACGACTCCGGGTCCCGGCGGTGCAGTGCGACGAGTCCCGCGTCCAGGCACACGACCTTGCGCCGGTGGTTGCCGAACGCGACCCCGCCGGCCCGGAACCGGGCCGGGTCGAGCACGAACTCGGGGGCCGTGCGGAGCCCCGCCTCCGCGACCAGCGCGGCGAGCGTGTCCCGCAGTTCGTCCGCGAGCGCACCCTCCAGCGGCACCAGGCGGGACCGGCGAATCCGCCACGCCGGCCGGACCAGGTAGATCACCAGCGCCACGACGAACAGCAGGAGCAGTCCGCCGAGCAGCCACGCCGCCCGTGCGCCGAGCATCGCGGACATGCACTCCCGATAACGGGACCACTTGCCCTCGTCGGGGTCGACCGAGGAGGACGCGGTCAGGTAGAGGCCCGACCGCACCTGGCAGCGCAGGCCCTCCTGCCCGGCGGTGGTGGGCCAGACCGAGGCGTAGATGCCGAAGACGTACAGCGTGGTCGCGGCGGCCAGCAGGGCGAACGTGGTGAAGCGCAGCGTCGTGCCGGTCGGCACTCGGGGGTGATCAGCCTTCACGTTCGAGGTGGGCTCTCAGCGCGTCGGCCACCTGCTCCGCCCGTTCTTGCGGAAGGCCGAGTTCCAAGGCCCGCTCGACGGCGAGCGCGTGCAGGCCGTCGAGCTGCTCGGCGGTGATCGCGACCTCGCTCGTGTCCTTGCGCCGCAACCGCTTCCACAGCTTCCCGCCGCCGCTGACGACAGCCTCGCCGGCCCGGTCGGTCAGCCGGTCGAAGACGGCCTTGGCGACCGCGAGCGCGACCGGGGACAGCAGGGCCACGGCGACGTCGATGCCGGAACCGAGGATCTCGCCCGGCCGGTCGCGCTGTGCCAACACCTTCTTCGGGTCGCGCCGGTAGGCACGGCTGATCGGCTCGAAGAGCGCGAGTTCGTCCGGTGCCAGGGTGGCGACGACCGCGCGGGCGGCGGGTGCCACGAAGTCATCGTGATCCATCGCTCGATGTTCGTGCGGCCGGACAACGATGTCACTCGGCCGTCAAGGCGACCCACGAACGGATGAGGGGCCCTCAGGACCGGTCCCGCAAGGCCCTGATCCGGCCGAGGAGGTCATCGACCTTGCTCCGTCCGGATGACAACTCTGCGATCTTGCGGGTGACGGACTGCAACGCGCGGGTGCGTTCGCCGGCCTCCATGCGCAACGCCTTGTCGACCTCGCGCAGTTCCGCCTCGATCGCGTCGACCCGGCGGCCCAACGCCTCGTCCAGCGCCAGCGACAACTGCTGCTCGGCCTCGATCAACTGCTCCGCGACGAGCTGGTCCACGGTGGAGCGCGCGTCGGCGATCGCGTCCGACAGCCACTGCTTGAGGTGCTGCTTGTCCGCCGAGTGCCGCCGGGTCCGCGCCATCCACCAGCCCGCGCCCAGACCAAGCACGATCGTCACCGGCAGCACGACCGGGTTCAGCGCGGCGACGCCGAGGCCCGCCAACGGCATCGCGGCCAGCCGACCCGCGCCCAGACCACCGGACACGCCCATGAACACCAACAGCTTGTCCTCGGCGGTCGGCGCGCGCTTCTCCGGTGGCCGCAGCACGACCGGCGGCGTGGCGCCCCGGGCGAACTGGCCGCGGATCACCGCCAGCTCCTCGGGCGAGAACAGGTCCGACAGCGCGGCGTCGGTCAGGCGGGACAACCGGATGCCCAGGCCCGCGCTGATCCGGCCGGACACCATCTGCAACGCGGCGTCGACCTGCTGCGGCAGCCCGGCCAACGTCTCGCGGGACGCCGAGTCGATGGCGGTGCGGAACCACGACTGCACGTCGCGCATCTGCCGGGACACCTCGTGCGAGCCCTCGACGCGGGCGCGCTGGACCTCGCCGCGCAGCCGCAGTTGCCAGCTCCTGGTCGACGAGCGGCGTTGGGCGTTCAGCTCGTCACGCCGCGAGCGCAGCGCCTCGGCCTCCTCCTCGCCGGACGACAACGCGCGCTTGTCCGCCTCGGACCGGGCCAGCAGCTCGTCCAGCACCGTGGCCAGCGCGCGCAACCCGTTGGCCTCCCCGAGCATCGCGGCCCGCCCGACGACCAGCTCCTGCAAGGCGCCTTGCAGGTCGCCGATGCCGGAACGCTCGCGCAGCATGCCCGCCGCGTCCGGGTTGGGCGCCTTGAACGACAGCTCGAACAGGCGTGACGACACCGGCCAGAACACGGCGTCGGCGAACCTCGGCGCGTGCTCGGCCAGCAGCGCCTGGTCGGCTTCGAGCACCTGCCGCCAGCCCCGGAACTGGTCCACCTTGGTCAGTGCGAACACGACGGTCTCGACGCGTTCGCCCACCGTGCGCAGGAAGTCCAGTTCCCCGCGCGTGAACGGTGCGGACGCGTCCACCACGAACAGCAGCGCGGTCGCCGACGCCGCCGCTTCGGCGGCCAGCTCACCGTGCACGGAGTCGAGCCCGCCGACACCGGGAGTGTCCACAAGGGACAGTCGTTCCAGCAGCGGCACGGGCGCGTCGACCTCGACGTAGCGCGGCGGCAACATCCCCTCCGGCAGCTCGTGCGCCGCCGACACCCAGTTCACGAGTTGCTCGCGGTCGAACGACACCGACGACATCGACCCCGCGTAGCAGGCGCGTGCGGACCACTCCGGCGCGTGCCGGAACACCAGGTACGTCGCGGTCGCCACCTCGGCGTCGACCGGCGACAGGCCCGGCGTTGCCAGCAGGGCGTTGACCAGCGAGGACTTGCCCCGGTTCGTCTCGCCGACGACCACGACCGAGGCCGCGCCGCCGCGGGTGCCCTCGACGAACGCCGCCGCCTCCGGATCGAGCGAGCGGACCAGCGCGGTCAGCTTCTCCCGGGTCTGCCGGACGGTCTGGGGAAGGGTGCTCATCGGGCGGTGTACACCGTCACGATCGGCGCGCGCAGGGTCCGGCCCCGGTCGACGAAGCCGACCACCTCGGTCTCGGCGACCAGACCGGCCAACGCGGCGTCGTCGGTCGGCACCGTGCCGCCCGCCTCGTGCCGGGACGGGTCGAACCGCTCGCCGTCCGGGCGGACCGCGGTCACGCCGACGTCCGCGAGACCTTCCTCGATCCGCTCGACCACGCCGGAGCTGCGGGCGCGGTCAAGCGCGTACAGGCACAGCCGCACGAGCGCACGTCGTTCGGCCAGTGCCTGGTCGAGCAGCTCTTCGGCAATGGTCGTCGTCTCCACGTCGGTCTCGGACGCGGACCCGACGGGTTCAGTTCCAAAGGTCATCGCCGCCCCCGGAGTTGTTGCCAGATCAGGAAGTACGCCCGGTGCACCACGTGCGCGACCCGGCTCTGCGCGGGCGTGGCGCCGAACGAGGCGAAGGAGCGCCACCACCCGGCGCGCTCCAACGCGTAGGCCAGGAGTTCGGGGTGGGGTCTGCCGCGCAGGCCGAGCTGCTCGCCGGGGTCGGGCGAGCTGCCGAACCGCAGCACCTCCTCGACCAGGTCGAGCGGCATGGCCACGGCGCCGGACGCGACGAGCGTCAACGCCTCCAGCAGCCGGAGCTGGTGCGCCTCGGGCTTGGTGAGCAGGACCTCGATGGCGTCGTGCACGCGGCGGCGTTCGTTCGGGTCGCCGGACGCGGCGGCGAGCGCGGTCACGGACGCGAGCGCGGCGGCGGCCTTGATCCCGTCCGCCCGTGACCGGAACACCGAATTGAGTTTGCCGCGCACGGCGTCCAATCCGGACGCGTCGAGCAGGCACCGGCGTAGAGCACCGGCGGTGATGGCGGGTTCGGCGTCGATCGCGGCGAGGGCGACGCGGACGCCGTGCAGGTCCAGCTTTTCCAGCAGCCGCGTGCGGGTGCCGATGGGGACGTCGCACTCCCAGGTCGTGAACAGGTCCGCGGAGAGCAGGATCGTCTCGCGCGTCGCCTCGTCCAGCTCTGCGAGGCGGCGCAGGCCGTCGGCGTCGGACGAGGTGAAACCGCCGGACTCGGCGGACTCGGCGAGCAGGCCGATCACCGGCAGCACGTCGGCGACGCGTGGTCGCAACGTGTCGGCCTGGCGCTCGGCGAGGATCATCGCGGCCTTCCACGTGTCGCCGTCCGCGCCCTCGACCGTCTCGGCGGCGATCGTGTCGGCCTTGTTCAGCACGGCGATCGCGTTGACCGGTCCGGCCTCGCGACCGGCCGTGGCGGCGGTGAACGCGGCCAGCGCCTGCTGGTCGTCGTACCGCACGCCCTGCGTGACGACGTAAAGCACGGCCTCGGCACCCGCGACCGCGCTGCGCGACACGGGGTCGAGATCGCCGCCGAGCAACGCCTCCGTGCGGGCCACGGACGCGGCGTCGAGCGAGCCCAGCCCCGGCGTGTCGATCACGGTCAGGTCCTGGAGCACGGCGTTGGTCAGGTAGGCCTCGACGTGCGAGACGCGGTCGACGTCCACGCCCAGCGACGCCGGGATCATGCCGTCCTGGTCGAACGGGAGCACCTGCTTGCGGCCGTCGGTGAACACGACCTCGATCCGGTCGACCGTCCCGTACTGGAACCGGGTCACCAGGCGCGTGCACTCGCCGACGTCGGTGGGCGCGACCCGGCGGCCGATCAGGGCATTGACCAGCGTGGACTTGCCGGACTTGATCCTTCCCGCCACCGCCACCTGCAACGGTGCGGACAGTCGGCGCAACACCTCGGTGAAGCCGGCGGCGGTCGCGGGGGACACCTGCGGTCGCAGACCCGCGCACAGGTTCGCCACGGCGGCCGACAGCGGGCCGGGCGGTGGGGCGGGCGCGGTCACGCCGGAATCGTGCCACGTGCGGGTGGCGCGCGGTTTGCGTACGGCACACCCGGGGTACCGCAACGCGCAGGAGGAGGTCGTTGTCATGGATGACGGTTACGCGGTGTTCCTGCTGCTCGGAGTGGTCCTCGTGCTCATCGACGGCCAGCTGATCTACCGGAGCGGCCGGGGCTACATGAACCGGGCCTACGGCGATCCGGAGGCGGCCAAGTCGATGACCGGCCTGGCCACCGTGCTGTTCCACCTCGTCGTGCTCGGCCTGCTGTCGATCGTGTCCACGTTCGACGTCGAGACCGGCGACCCGGTCAAGAACGTGGTGGTCAAGCTCGGTGTCGTGCTCCTGCTGCTCGCCCTCGTGCACGCGGTGACGATGGTGATCCTCGGCCGCATCCGCGACCGGCAGATCCAGCAGCAGCTCGCCGACGAGATGGCCGAGGAGCACCGGCAGTTCGAAACGCAGCGGGCCGTACCCACCCAGGAGGTCCGGGCGGAGCCGGTCGTCACCCGGCCGGAGCCGGTCGACCCCAAGGTCCGCTGATTCAGACCATGGTCTGACCCCGGTCAGACCACGGCGCGACGCGCACGGCCCGAGGCGTCCCTAACCTTGACCGTGTGCGACGGCTGAGCCTGTGGATGCGTGCTCACCCGGTGTTCGGGGACTCCCTGATCGCCGGGGTGCTCCTCATGGGCGACGTCCCGCTGATGATCGAGGCCGACGGCGTGCCCCGCCCGGTCCTCGTCCTCGTCGGGCTGATGATGATCGTGCCGGTGGTGTTCCGCCGGCGGTACCCGCTGGCCAGCGCCTACGTCGTGCTGGCCGGCGGTGCGTTGCAGCTGTTCACCCACGGCGACCTGGTCGACGGGCTGGCGCTGCGGCCGTCGGACTTCACGCTGGCCGTGACGCTGTACACCGTCGTCGCGTACTCCGGGCGCAGACAGGGCCTGATCTACACGGCGTTCCTGGTGCTCGGGACGTTCGTCTGGGCGCTGTGGCGGATGGGCGCCTCGACCGAGGCCGCGTTCGTCACCCTGTTCGTCTTCGTGATCTTCGCGTTCTCGTGGGCGTTGGGCGAGTTCGTCGGCGCACGGCGGGCGTACCACGCCGAACTCGAACAACGGCTCAAGCTGCTGGAGACCGAACGCGACCAGCAGGCCCGGATCGCCGTCGGCGAGGAGCGGTCGCGGATCGCGAGGGAGCTGCACGACGTCGTGGCGCACGCGGTGAGCGTGATGGTCGTGCAGGCCGACGGCGCGGGGTACGCCATCAGGTCCGACCCGGAGCTGGCCGCCGCGGCGGTGCGGACCATCTCGGACACCGGGCGGCAGGCGTTGACCGAACTGCGGCGGCTGCTGGGCGTGCTGCGGTCCGAGGACGGGTCCGACACGCAGTGGGCGCCGCAGCCCGGACTGGAGGACCTGTCCGAGCTGGCCGAGAACGTGCGGGCGGCCGGGCTGCCCGTGCGGTTGGAGACCTACGGGGACCTGACCGTGCCGACCGGTCTGGGGTTGGGCGTGTACCGGATCGTGCAGGAGGCGTTGACCAACACGTTGAAGCACGCCGGGTCCGGTGCGACGGCCATGGTGCGCGTCGTGCGGCACGAGGACCGGGTGGAGGTCGAGGTGGCCGACGACGGGTTCGGCACGCCGCACGACCTGGTGTCGGTGTCGGGGGGCAACGGGTTGATCGGGATGCGGGAGCGGGCCGGGGTGCTGGGGGGCATGTTGGACGCCGGGCCCAACCCGGGTGGCGGGTGGCGGGTGCGGGCCATGTTGCCGATCGTGCCTTCTTGAGGGGCCCGAGTGCATGTTTCGCGGTGTCTGAACGCACGACTCGCGGTGTCTGAACGTATAACTCGCGGGCTTGGGGTGGGAACTAGGGTGGCGGTGTGATTCGGGTACTGCTGGTCGACGACCAGGAACTGATGCGCATGGGGTTCCGGATGGTGCTCGGCGCGCAGGACGACATCGACGTGGTCGGCGAGGCGGGCGACGGGCTCGACGCCGTGCACCTGGCGGACAGCCTGCGGCCCGACGTCGTGCTCATGGACGTGCGCATGCCCGTGCTCGACGGCGTCGAGGCGACCAAGCGGATCACCGAGGCGGGCACGGCGCGCGTCCTGGTCATGACCACGTTCGACATGGACGAGTACGCGCTGTCGGCGTTGCGCAACGGCGCCAGCGGCTTCCTGCTCAAGGACACCCCGCCCGGCGACCTGGTCTCGGCGTTGCGCGCGGTCGCCTCGGGCGACGCGGTCGTCTCGCCCAGCGTGACCAAGCGGCTGTTGTCCCGGTTCCTCGGCGACCACGGCGGCGAACTCCGGGACGCCTCGGTGCTGGACGTGCTCACCGAGCGCGAGCGCGAGGTCCTCGTGCTGATCGCCAAAGGACTGTCCAACACCGAGATCGCCCGGAAGCTGTTCCTGTCCGAGGCCACGGTCAAGACGCACGTCGGCCGCATCCTCGCCAAGCTCGAACTGCGCGACCGCGTGCAGGCCGTGGTGCTGGCCTACGAGACGGGTCTGGTGCGGCCCGGCGACGTGTAGACCGGGCGTGGCCGAAAAGGGTGAGGCGCCGAAAAGGGTGAGGGCTAGCGGTATTTCGAGGCGTCGGCGGTCTTCGGGTCGACGCCTGCTTTGAAGACCTCCTCGAACCAGCGGCCCCAGTCCGGCTTCGAGCCGTCGAGGTCGGTGAAGCCGTACTCGCGCATCAACGTCCACGACGCCAGCGCCCGCCCGGTGAACCGGTGCCGGTCGGGGTCGGCGGCCAGCGCGGCCACGGCGCGGCCGACGTAGTGCGGCGTCTCGGACATGGCGTAGTGCGGTTCCTGTGCGATGGCGTCCCGCCAGTTCTCCTCGGTGACGCCGAAGTGCTCCAGCATCTGCTCGGACCGCAGGAAACCGGGCGTGATCGCGACCGACGTGCCGCCGTGCGGTTCCAGCTCGCGGGCCAGGACCTTGCCGAACCGGCGGATCGCGACCTTGACCGAGTCGTAGGCCAGCGACTCCGCGTAGAACTCGTCGTCGTCCCCGTCGGTGACCTCGACCAGCAGGCCGCCGGGTTTCGCGGTCAGCAGCGGCAGCAGGCGGTGCAGCGTGACCAGGTGCGCGCGGACGCTGTTGTCCCACAGCCGCAACTGCTTCTCCAGGTCCAGCGTCCAGAACGGACCGAACTCGGAGTCGAGTTCACCGCCCCACACGTCGTCGACCAGGACGTCCAAGCCCTGGCCGTGCTCCTCGATCCGCGCCCGGAATTCGTCCGCATCGGACGGCCGGGTGAAGTCGCAGCGCACCGCGACGCCCTGCCCGCCGGCCGCCGTGACCAGCTCGGCGGTCTCCTCGATCGTCTCGGACCGGCCGATCGGCGACCGGTGCTCGCGCGTCGTGCGACCGCCCACGAACACCGTGGCGCCCGCCGCGCCCAGCTCGACCGCGATGGCCCGGCCCGCTCCCCTCGTCGCACCCGTGACGGCCGCGACCTTGCCCCGCAACGACATCAGCTCCCCTTCCACGCGTCCAACACCGCGTCCACGTCCTCGTCCAGCCGGTCGGTCAACGCGCCGGCGGGCCGGATCGACCAGTCCATCGCCACGCCGTAGAGCAGCCCGGTCAGCACCCGCGCCGCCCGTGCCAGCCCCGGTCCGCGGGGCAGGTCGGCGCGTTCGACCAGGTCGCGCACGCCGCGTTCCGTCGCCTCGTGGAGCAGGGCGAGCAGGCCGCGCAGTTCGGGGTCGATCAGGTCGACGCCGAGCTGGGCGAGGTTGTTGCCCGCCGTCTCCGGGTCGCCGAGCCGGTCGATCCACGAGCGCAGACCGGCGCGCAGACCGGCGACCGGGTCAAGCCCTTCGGCCGCCGCGCGCATCAGTTCCGGGATGCGCGCGGTCTCGCGTCGGGTCAGCTCCTGAAGCAGGCCGCTCTTGGAGCCGAACCGCCCGGAGACCGTGCCGACCGACACCCCGGCCTCGGCGGCGACGTCGGCGATCGTGAACTCCGGTCCGCGGCGGCCGACGACCTGCGCCGCCGCGACGAGCAGGCGCTCGTCGGTGATGGAACGAGGACGTGGCACCCGGTTATTGAACCACAGTTCATTAATGGTGCGCCACTAACCTGGTGCCAGTGACCTGGAAACCACGCCTGATCGCCCTGGACATCGACGGCACGCTCACCCGTGAAGGCACCGAAACCATCTCGCCCGCCGTACGGGCGGCCGTCGGACGCGCGGTCGACCACGGCGCGACCGTCGTCCTGTCGACCGGTCGCAGCCTGATCGGCACCACGCCGATCGCCGACGACCTCGGCCTGCGCGGCACGACGGCGATCTGTTCCAACGGCGCCGTGTGGTGGGACACCGACAGCCGCGAGGTCGTGCACCGGGACGTGTTCGACACCGCACCCGTGCTCGACGTCCTGCGGCGCGAACTGCCCGGCGGGGTCTACGCGAGCGAGGTCACCGGCGTGGGCAACATCGCCGTCGGCACGTTCCCCGACGGCGACCTGTGGGGCGAGGTCCACCAGGTCGACTTCGCCGCGCTGGCCGCGCACCCGACCTCGCGCCTGGTCGTCCGCTGGCTCGACCGCACGCCCGAACAGCTCGCGCTGCAACTGCTCGACCTCGACCTGCCGGGTGTGACGCCGTCGATCGACCACGGCGTCGCGTGGCTGACCCTGACCGCTCCCGGCGTGACGAAAGGCTCGGCGCTGGAACGGCTGCGCGCCCGCCTGGGCGTGTCCGAAAGCGACACGCTCGCCATCGGCGACGGGCACAATGACGAGGCGATGCTGCGCTGGGCCGCGCGCGGCGTGGCCATGGGTCAGGCACCGGCCACGGTCCACGCGGTCGCCGACGCGGTCACGGCCACCGTGCTGGAGGACGGTGCGGCGCTCGAACTCGACCGCTGGTTCGCCCCCTAAGGGTCATCACCCAGGGGGACGAACGACCGAAGTCGTACCCTTCCGTCGACTCCTGGCCGATGCGCAGTTGTCCGGACGAGAGCACAGTGGACTCCCATCAGGGGGGAAGCCATACAGCGGGGAGTTACCCATGATCGAGGCGATCAGCCTCACCAAGCGCTACGGGAAGACCGTTGCCGTCGACGACCTGTCGTTCACGGTCGAGCCGGGCCGGGTCACCGGCTTCCTCGGTCCCAACGGCGCCGGCAAGTCCACCACGATGCGGATGATCCTCGGCCTGGACAACCCGACGTCCGGACAGGTCCTCATCGACGGGCAGCCGTACGCGAAGCTGCACCGGCCGTTGACCAAGATCGGTGCGCTGCTCGACGCGAACTGGGTGCACCCGAACCGGTCCGCGCACGCGCACCTGCGGTGGCTGGCCAAGTCCAACGGCCTGCCGGACCAGCGCGTCGACGACGTCCTGGAGATGGTCGGGCTCTCCGGCGTGGCCAAGCGCCGCGCGGGCGGCTACTCGCTGGGCATGAAGCAGCGGCTGGGCATCGCCGGCGCCCTGCTCGGCGACCCGCAGGTGCTGCTGTTCGACGAGCCGGTCAACGGCCTCGACCCCGAGGGCATCCTCTGGATCCGCCGGTTCATGCAGAACCTGGCCGCCGAGGGGCGCACCGTGCTGGTGTCGTCGCACCTGCTCTCGGAGATGGCGCTGACCGCGCAGGACCTGGTGGTCATCGGCCGCGGCAAGCTGATCTCGCAGTCGACCACGGCCGAGTTCGTCGACCGGTCGACCGAGGGCACGGTCCTGGTGCGCAGCCCGCACGCGGACAAGCTCGGTGCCATGCTGGTGGACAAGGGTTTCACCGTGAAGGCCGACGCCGACGGGGCACTCACCGTCCTGGGCGCGTCCAGCGAGGAGATCGGCGAGATCGCCGCCTCGCAGAACGTCGTGCTGCACGAGCTGAGCCCGCAGCGCGGTTCGCTGGAGGAGGCGTTCATGCAGCTCACCGGTGACGCCGTCGAGTACCACGCCACCGGAACGGGGGAGTGATCATGGCCCTGCTGGCCGTCGAACGGATCAAGCTCTTCTCCACCCGCTCGCCGTGGTGGTGCATGCTGCTCGCGTTCGGCGCGACGATCGGCATCACGTCGATCATCGCGGCGAACTGGAACAACTCGCCGATGCCCGTCGTGGGCGCGGTGTTCGTGCACACGCTCGGGCTGTACGTGACCATGGTGATGGCCACGCTCGCGGTGACCACCGAGTACCGCTTCGGGACGATCAAGTCGCTGTTCCAGGCCGTGCCCGACCGGACGTCGGCACTGCTGGCCAAGGCCGTCGTGGTGGCCGTACTCGCCGGGCTGGTCGGCGAGATCGCCGCGTTCGGGTCGTGGAGCATGTCGTGGCTGCTCACCTCCGACCACTCGCAGCTCGCCATCGAGTCGGCCAACGACTGGCGGCACATCGCGGGCGTCGGCCTGCTGTACGCGGCGGGCGCGGTCCTGGCGCTGGGCGTGGGCACGCTGGTGCGCCAGACCGCCGGCGCGGTGTCGATCATCCTGGTGTTCGCCCTGGTCATCGAGGGCCTGGTGTCGCTGATCCCGAACATCGGCGACGACATCCGCGAGTGGATGCCGTTCACCGTGGCGACCAAGTTCATCTTCGGCGACACCGACCCCATGGGTCTGCCGGGCGCCGAGGGGCAGATGGAGGCCGCCGGGCCGCCGGCCATCGGTGAGCTGAGCCCGTGGGGGTCGTTCGCCTACTTCGCCGGCATCGCGGTCGTGATCTACGTGATCTCGCTCGTGGTGGCGAAGCGGCGCGACGCCTAGAAGACGCACCCGCCCGGCGGAATCGGGGCCGCCCTGGCGGGACGCGGGGGGAGGGAGGAGCCTGGGACACCACGGGGGTGGCCCGGGCTCCTTTGCCGTTTCCGGTGTTCCGTGGAGGGAGAGCCGTGATCGAGGCGACCGGACTCACCAAGCGCTACGGGAAGACCGTCGCGGTGGACGACCTGTCGTTCACCGTCGCGCCCGGCCGGGTCACCGGGTTCCTGGGACCCAACGGCGCGGGCAAGTCGACGACCATGCGGATGATCCTCGGCCTGGACCGGCCCACCGCCGGCCGCGTGCTGATCGACGGCCGGGACTACCGGGACCTGCACCGGCCGCTGGTCGAGATCGGTGCCCTGCTCGACGCGAAGTGGGTGCACCCGAACCGGTCGGGGCACGCGCACCTGCGCTGGCTCGCGCGGTCGAACGGGCTGCCGGCGCGGCGCGTGGACGAGGTGCTCGACCTCGTCGGCCTGACCGGGCCGGCCAAGCGCCGCGCGGGCGGCTACTCGCTGGGCATGCAGCAACGGCTCGGCATCGCCGGCGCCCTGCTCGGCGACCCGAAGATCCTGCTGTTCGACGAGCCGGTCAACGGCCTGGACCCCGAGGGCATCCTCTGGATCCGGCGGCTGCTGCACCGGCTGGCCGACGAGGGCCGGACCGTGTTCGTGTCCTCGCACCTGCTGTCCGAGATGGCGCAGACCGCGCACGAACTCGTCGTGATCGGCAAGGGCCGGCTGATCGCCCAGACGAGCACCGAGCAGGTCATTCGAGACGCGACCGAGGACACCGTCCGTGTGCGTTCGCCGCACGTCGACCGGCTGTTGCCCCTGCTCACGGGCGAGTCCGCACGGGTCGTCGAGCTGGACGGCGCGGTCGTCGTGCACGGTCTCCAGGCCGGCCGGATCGGCGAACTTGCCGCGTCGAATGGAATCACCCTGCACGAGTTGAGCCCCCAGCGCGGATCGCTCGAAGAAGCGTTCATGCGACTCACGCGGGAATCCGTGGAGTACCACGCCGGAGAATGACTCGACCCGGTGGGAATTCCCCACGAGAAGGACAGGGATGGTCGTGGGATGCCGTCGCGCGGCGGTATGTCGGTGACCGACGAAACCATTGTCGATCAGTCCGGGCACGGTCCGTGATCGACCTCACATGAGAATTTCACGGCTTTGGTGTTTCCGGACGAGACTTCCGGGCAAAGGGAGTAAGAGCCGGGTAACGAACCCGTGAACTCACGCACAGGAGCATGACAAGGGCTTCTGAACCCGGTCAGATGGAAAGTACCGAATCGTGAGGCGGCGCGTGGTCGCACACGAATTCGGGTACCCCGTCAAGGAACCCACCGGAGGTGAACCCGTGACGGTGCTTGATCCTGACGTGAACGCAGGACAACAGACCACCGGGTCGAAGAAGCTGCCGCGGCAACGTGACCGCGTCCTGCGCGTCGAACCCACCCTGGCATTGGAGTGGTCCAACGCCATCGAGCCCGCGGGCGTCCCCGGAATCGTCGAATCGCCGGCGACCGGACGACGCGCGTGGATTCACCGCGCGGACGAGTCCCAGGTACTCGCGATGTTCCGCGCGATCGGCGCGCACGCGCCCGCACCGTGGTGGCTGCGCGCGCTCGACCGGGGCCGGATCGCCTCGCGCTCGGCCGCGTTCGCGGTCGAAGACGAGGTCACCACCCTGTTGGCCGAACGACCCGGCTGGGTGTTCGTGCCGTGGGCCGACGACGGCGAGGTCGGCTACTGGGAGTTCGTGCCGTCCGAGAGCGGCGTGTACGGCCCGGCCGAGCCCACGACCGTGCAGTTCACCGACCGGCACACCGGGTGGGTCGACCTGCTGCCCACGCACCGGGGCAGCGGCACACGTCAGCCGATCGAGTTCACCCCGGACCTCCTGCGCGAGCGGATCGAGGACGTGGAGAACATCGCTTAACCACCATTTAGGCTGTACGCCCGTGACGTCCAGCCGGCAGACCCCGCCCTTCCACCGTTCCGTCGTCAGCTACGTGCAACGCGGCGAACGCATGACGGTGGGCCAGGAGCGGGCCTGGGACCGTCACTGGGAGCGCCTGGGCCGTGAGGTCAAGGCGCTCCCGGACGGTCCCGTCGACTTCGCGGCGTGGTTCGGGCGCGAGGCGCCCGTGCTGCTGGAGATCGGCTCCGGCATGGGCGAGACCACGTCGCGGCTCGTCGCCGCCGCGCCGGAACTCAACTACGTGGCCGTCGAGGTCTACAAGCCCGGCCTGGCGCAGCTCCTCATGCGCGCCGAGGCGCTGGAGGCGACGAACCTGCGCGTCCTGCGCGGTGACGCCGTCGACCTGCTCACCGAGCACGTCGAACCCGGCACGCTCGACGGGGTGCGGATCTTCTTCCCCGACCCGTGGCCCAAGAAGAAGCACCACAAGCGCCGGCTCGTGCAGCCCGGGTTCGTGCGGCTGCTCGCCGGCCGGCTGCGGGTCGGCGGCACGCTGCACCTGGCCACCGACTGGGAGCACTACGCCGACCAGATGCTCGCCGTGTGCTCGGCCGAACCGCTGCTGCGCAACCTGCACGACGGCTGGGCACCGCGACCCGACTGGCGGCCCGTGACGAAATTCGAGCAGCGCGCGGTCGAGGAGGACCGCGTGAGCCACGACCTGATGTTCACCCGGGTCGAGGGCTGACCCCGACCCGGGAGGAGCGGTCCGCCGCTTCCCCGACGGCGACCGCGGGGACCACTAGCGCTGCGAGTCCACGAACACGCCCGACAGCGCCATCAGCACCAGGACGAGCAGGCCGAGCACCGCTCCGGCCCACGTCACCACCTGCGTCACCATGGCGTTCTCCTTCCGTTCTCCGACGTGACTCCAGAGTCGCTCCGCGTCGGGTCGTCGGACATCGGCCGGCGGGGTGTATCGCACGGCGTTCGGGTCCTCCCTCGGGTTGACCCGAACTCGGTACCCCGGTCGGACGACGCGTCATCCCCGAGGACCTACCGTGACCTGTCGTGGAGAGCACCGACCTCGACTGGCGCACCCTGGCCCGCCGGCAGTGGCCGCTCGTCCTCGCCCTGCTCTTCTTCCTCGGCGGCGAGACCGTCAGCGAGGCGAGCTGGTGGCAGTTGCCCGGGTCGCTGGTCGCGTGCGCGATCGCCGTGATCGCGCCCCGGCGGCCGTTCGACGCGGCGCTGGCCGTCGCGTCGGCGCTGGTGGCGTCCTCGTTGCTGCTGCGGGTCGTCGACGACGTCGCCTCGCCGCCGTTGATCGGCCGGATCGTGGTGACCGAGGGCGGTGCGGCGATGGCCGTGATCGCGATCTTGGTGCGGTCGGCCCGGCCGGTGCGCGCGGTGCTCGGCACGGCGGCGGTGGTGGCCGCGGTCGTGGCGACGACGTGGCTGCGCCCCGACTACTGGGCGCGCTACTACGAGCGGTACGAGTACGACGGGCCCGCGTTGTGGCAGGAACTCACCGCCAGCGGGCTCATGCTCCTGATCGCCGTCGGCACCGGCCTGTACTTCCGCGCCCGCGACCGGGAACGGGCGACGGCCGTGCGCGCGGAGGTGGCGGCGGCGCAGAACGCGGAGCGGATGGCATTGGCCCGCGAGTTGCACGACGTCGTGGCGCACTACGTGACCGGGATCGTGGTCCACGCCCAGGCGGCGCAGGCGGTGCCCGACGCCGCGCCACGGGTGCTGCCGGTGATCGTCAGCAGCGGGAACGAGGCGTTGACCGCGATGCGCCGGCTCGTGGGGACGTTGCGCGGCACCGAGGCGGACGCGCCGGCCGCGACCAGCGACCTGGCCGCCGACGTGCGGGAGGTGGTGTCGTCGTCCGGGCAACCGGCGCGGTTGCACGTGGACCTGCCCGCGGTGGTGTCGCCCTCGTTGGGGCGCTCGGTGCTGCGGCTGGTCCAGGAGTCCTTGACCAACACGCGCAAGCACGCCGAGTCTGTGTCCACTGTGGAGGTTTCGGTCACCTTGGTGGACGACGTCGTGCACGTGGTCGTGCTGGACGACGGGCGTGCGCAACGCTCCGCGCCCGTCGGCGGGTCCGGCGGCTACGGCCTGGTCGGCATGCGCGAACGCGTGGCGTTGCTGGGCGGCACGTTCCACGCCGGACCCCGTCCCGCCGGCGGCTGGGAGGTCCGCGCCGCCCTCCCCCTCACCACCTGATCGCGCGAGTCCTCCACTCAGGCACCCACGGTCGAGTGACGTCGCGCCCGTGAACGCGCGAGTTATGCGTTGGGACACCGCGAGTTGTGCACTCAGACACCGCGAGTTGTGCGTTCAGGCGCCACCGGAACACGCACTCGGGCGAGTAAAGACTCGCGAGGCCGGGGGAAGCCGGGCAGTATCGGGATCATGCTGCTGCGCCTCCACGCCCCCCTTGTCCTGCCCTGCGATCCCGAGTGCTCGGTCCTGCGCGACGCGGTCGTCGACGTCGTCGACGGGCGGATCGCCCACGTCGGGCCCAGGGCGGACGCGCCGGAGTTCGCAGGCGAGGTCCGCGAGGTCACCGGCATCCTCCTGCCCGGCCTGGTCAACACCCACGCGCACAGCCCGATGGTGCTGATGCGCGGACTCGGCGGCGACCTGCCGCTGCTGCGCTGGCTGCGCGAGGCCATGTGGCCGGCCGAGGCCAAGCTCAAGCCCGCGGACATCCGGACCGGCCAGCTCCTCGGCGCCGTCGAGATGCTGCGCAACGGCGTGACCACCAGCGCCGAGATGTACTTCCACGGCGAACAGCTCGTCGACGCCGTGCTCGCGGCCGGTTCCCGCGTCCTGTTCGGCGCGGCGATCATGGACCTGCCCGGCCTGCCCTGGCGGCCGATGACCGACGAGATCACCCGCTGGATCGACGCCGACGGCCTGCGGTTCGGACCGCACGAGCGCATCGAGCTGAGCTACGGCCCGCACTCCGCGTACATCCTCACGCCCGAAGCGCTGGGCGAGGTCGCCGACGAGGCCCGGGACCGGGGCGCCCTGCTCCAGATCCACGTCGCCGAGTCGCCCGAGGAGGACCTGGCCCAGCGCGAATCGCACGGCTCGGTGCCCAGGCTGCTGGAGGCGGCCGGAGTGCTGGGCGGACGCGTGCTGTCCGCGCACTCGGTCCACCTCACGCCCGAGGACGTGCGGATCTACGCGAAGCACGGCGTCGGCATCGCGCACTGCCCCGGCTCGAACACCAAGCTCGCGTCCGGCATCGCGCCGCTGCGCAGCTACCTGGACGCGGGCGTCGCCGTCGGCCTGGGCACGGACGGTCCGGCGTCCAACGACGACCTCGACCTGTTCGAGGAGGCCCGGCTCGCCGCGCTGCTGTCCCGCGTCACGACGCTCGACGCGACGGCCATGCGTGCCGCCGACGCCCTGCTGCTGGCCACGCGGGGCGGCGCCGCCGCGTTGGGCCGTGACGACCTCGGCGCCCTGGAACCCGGCCGCTGGGCGGACATCGTGCACGTCGACGTGGACGACCCGGCGTTCGCCACCGGCCTGGACGCCTCCGACGACCAGCTCCTGGCCAACCTCCTCTGGGCGACCGGAACGCGCCGGGTCAAGGACGTCTGGGTCGCGGGCGAGCAGGTCGTCGAGGCGGGCGAGACCACGCGCGTCGACCGGCACGAGGCGCAGGCGGGCGTGCGGGAAGTGGCGAAGCGCCTTCGCTGACCGACCCCGCGCGGCATGCTGACCCGATGGCTACTTGGCAGCGCTTCGAGGACGAGGCCGGCGGGTTGGCGACCGAGGTCAGGCGGATCTTCCTGGCGTCGCGCGGCCACGTCCTGGCCACGCTGCGCCGGGACGGTTCGCCCCGGGTCAGCGGTGTCGAGGTGGCGTTCCAGGGCGCGGACCTGACGTTCGGGTCCATGCTCGGGGCGCGCAAAGCGCAGGACTTGGCGCGGGACGGTCGTTTCGCGCTGCACTCCACGCCCGCAGAAGGCGGCGACGCCAAGATCTCCGGCGTCGCCGTCGAACTGCTCGCCGAAGGGGACAGTCACCTGTTCCGCTTCGACCTCGCCGAGGTCGTGCACACGGCCCTCGGCGAGGACGGCAAGCACCTGCTCATCCGGTTGTGGCGGCCGGGTCTGGCCGTCGAGGAGTTCAGGCGTTACTGAGCGCGTGGTCGTGACCGGACGACCACCTGCGTCACGTGGGCGTCCGGTCCGGCCAGGACGGCGGTCTTCACGGCGTCCGCGACGGAGGCCGGGTCGATGTAGTTCTCCGGCTCGTACTCGGCGCCTTCCTGGGCCCGCACGTCGCGTTGCATGTCGGTGGCGGTGCGGCCGGGGTGGACGGACGTCACGCGGATCTTGGGCTCTTCGGCACGCAACGCGTCTCCGAACGCCCTCAGCGCGAACTTGCTCGCCGCGTACACGCCCCAGCCGGGGTTGGCCTGGAGGCCGGCGCCGGAGTTGATCAGCACTACGTCGCCGGCGGACTCGCGGAGTTTCGGGAGTACCAGGCGGGTCAGGTCGGCGACCGCCACGACGTTGATCTCCAGCGTTCGGCGCCAGGTCTCGGCGGACGCGGAGGCGAGTGGGCCCAGTTCGGCGATGCCGGCGCTGTGCACCAGCACGTCCAGGCGGTCGACCATGAACACCGCGGCTTCGAGCGCTTCGGTGTCGGTCAGTTCGACCGGCCACGGGCGGGCGCCGGGCAGTTCGTTCGCGAGGGTGGTCAACGCGGTGAGGTCGCGGCCACCGAGGAGCAGGTCGTGCGTCGGGGCCAGGGCGCGGGCCACGGCCGCGCCGATGCCGCGGGAAGCGCCGGTGATCAGGGCGACGGGGCGGGTCATGGGGGGGGGACCTTAACGGGCGTCCGGAATTCCCTGTCGGGTCAAGAGATCAAAAGCGGCGCTCGCCGCCGGGCAGGCCGCCGAGGAGGAAGGGCGCGCGTTCTGCGCCGCGGCGGAGTCGGGTGTTCGTGGGGATGGGACGGCCTCCGGGCCGGGCGGTCTTCGCCCGGCCCGGGGACCTCGCGTGGCCGTGTTTCGGGCACGGCCGGGAAGTGCTCAGCCGCAGACTCGGCCGCGGTCCTTGCGCCAGCTCACGACCACGGCGGGACGGGGCTGGGAGGTGCCGCCGTCGGGCCAGTGCGACAGCGGGTTGTTCGCCGAGGCGCCGTCGATCTCGCCCGGGTGCTGCACCGACACGAGCACGAAGTCGTCCTCGATCCACGGGCCGCAGGTCTCGGCCCCCTTGGGCACGGTCAGGAACTGCTTCACGTGGCCGCGGTACCTGCCCTCGACCGGGACGGCGAACAGGCCGTCGTTGGACTTCAGGGCGTTGCCGTCCGTGGAGATCCACAGGTTGCCGTGCGAGTCGAACGCCACGTTGTCCGGGCACGAGATCGGCGAGACCTGGGTCTTGTCGTAGCCGCCGAAGTACGTGTCGGCCGAGGTCGGGTCGCCGCAGACCAGCAGCAGCTTCCACGTGAACGTCGTGGCCGTGTTGTCGCCGCGGCGCTCCTCCAGCTCGAGCACGTGGCCGTGCTTGTTGCCCAGCCGGGGGTTGATCTCGGTCGCGCCCTCCTTGCCGGCCTTGCCGCGGTCGGTGTTGTTGGTGAGCGCGGCGTACACGCGGCGGTTGCGCGGGTTGGGCTCGACGTCCTCGGGGCGGTCCATCTTCGTCGGGCCGACCTTGTCGGCGGCCAGGCGCGTGAAGACGTAGACCTCCTCGGCGGTGAAGCCGGGCACGAACGACTTGTCGTTGCGCGCCAGCGGGATCCACTCGCCGGTGCCGTCGAACTCGCCGTCGGCCGGGAGCTTGCCGGTGCCGTCGATCTCGGCGGCCGGGCTGTCGCCGGTGAACTTGGCGACGTAGAGCGTGCCCTTGTCGAGCAGCTTCTTGTTGTGCTCACGGGCGAAACGGCTGTTGCCCGGCTTGTACTTCTCGTCCGAGACGAACTTGTACATGTAATCGAAGCGCTCGTCGTCGCCCATGTACGCGACCACGCGGCCGTCGCGGGCGATGATCACGTTCGCGCCCTCGTGCTTGAAGCGGCCCAGCGCCGTGTGCTTGACCGGCGTCGAGGTCGGGTCGAGCGGGTCGATCTCGACGATCCAGCCGAACCGGTTGACCTCGTTGGGCTCCTGCGCCACGTCGAAGCGCTTGTCGAAGCGCTCCCACTTGCGGGTGGACGTGCCCGACGCCAGGCCGTAGCGGGTCAGCCGCTCCTTGGTGGCCGGGTCGGTGACCGTGTTGCCGTTGGCGAAGTACTGGTTGAAGTTCTCCTCGCCGGACAGGATCGTGCCCCACGGCGTGACGCCGCCCGCGCAGTTGTTCTGCGTGCCGAGCACCTTGGTGCCGGTCGGGTCGACGCTGGTCTTGAGGTACTTCGACCCGGCGGCCGGGCCGGTGACCTTGAACGGCGTGGTCAGCGTGATGCGGCGGTTGTAGTGCCGGTCGAGCCGGGGCAGGAGCTTGCCGCTGCGCCGGTCGCGTTCCACCACGACGACGGACAGGCCGTGCGCGGCCCAGGCGATCTCGACGTGCTCGCGCTTGGGGTTGGCGGCGTCCCAGTCGCGGAACATGAACTCTTCGGTCGTGTACTCGTGGTTGCTGACCATGAGCCACCGGTTGGCGCGGCCCGGCAGCGGCACGAGACCGCAGAAGTCGTTGTTGAAGCCGAACTGCTGCGCCTGCGCGGCGGCCGTCTGCTGCTCGAAGTCGAACGCGGGCGCGCCCGGGATGACCGGGTCGCCCCACCGGATCACGACGGAGTGCTCGTAGCCGTCGGCCACGACGACCCGGTCCTCGGTGTTGGGCGCGACGGCCTTGAAGTTGAGGCCGTCGCGACGACGACCGCCGGCGATCTCGACGTCCGCGTCCTGCACCGGGGCCTGCGCCGACGGCGCGGCGGCGGCCGTCCCCGCGCCGACGAGCCCGACGCCGGCACCCGCGACGGCGAGCACCGCACCGGCCTTGAGCAGGCCGCGCCGCCGGACGACCTCGCCGACGACGTCGCCGAAGTAGGCGTTGCCGGACGTGTTCGGGGCCTCGTGCGCGCAGGCGTCGCCGCAGCGGTACTTGCACGTGATCGCCGACCGACCCAGGGGGTGGTTGGGCAGCAGGGGCAGCAGGCGCCGGCCCGGCTCGGTGGATGAGGACACGCGGACCTCCGCAAGTCGCATGGTGGGAACTCGGCGACCGTAGGTGCGCCATCCCTACTCCACGCCTATTCGAAGTGAACGGCGGGGAAACTCCTCACCCGGAACCGCCTGGTCACCGCACGTATGCCGACCGTCGCCGAAACGTCACCGGAAAAGCCGAAACCCCCTCGTCGTGGAACGAGGGGGTTTCGGATCCGGCGAGGTCAGCGCTCGACGTCGCCGCGGATGAACGCCTCAACGGCCTCGTGCGCCTCGGAGTCCGAGTACTGCACCGGCGGGGACTTCATGAAGTACGACGACGCCGACAGGATCGGACCGCCGATGCCCCGGTCGAGGGCGATCTTCGCGGCCCGGACCGCGTCGATGATGATGCCCGCGGAGTTCGGGGAGTCCCAGACCTCCAGCTTGTACTCCAGGTTCAGCGGCACGTCGCCGAACGCCCGGCCCTCCAGCCGCACGTACGCCCACTTGCGGTCGTCGAGCCACGCCACGTAGTCCGACGGTCCGATGTGGACGTTGCGGGCGCCGAGGTCGCGGTCGACCTGCGACGTCACGGCCTGGGTCTTGGAGACCTTCTTGGACTCCAGGCGCTCCAGTTCCTTCATGTTGAGGAAGTCCATGTTGCCGCCGACGTTGAGCTGCATCGTACGGTCGAGCCGGACGCCCCGGTCCTCGAACAGCTTGGCCAGCACGCGGTGCGTGATGGTCGCGCCGACCTGGGACTTGATGTCGTCGCCGACGATCGGCACGCCGGCCGCGCGGAACTTCTCGGCCCACACCGGGTCGGAGGCGATGAACACGGGCAGCGCGTTGACGAACGCCACGCCCGCGTCGATCGCGGCCTGCGCGTAGAACCGGTCCGCCTCCTCGGAGCCGACCGGCAGATAGGACACCAGCACGTCGGCCTCGGCGTCACGCAGGGCGGCGACCACGTCGACCGGCTGCTCGTGCGACTCCTCGATCGTCTCGCGGTAGAAGCGGCCGAGCCCGTCGAACGTGTGGCCGCGCTGCACGGTCACGCCCAGCGACGGCACGTCCGCGATCTTGATCGTGTTGTTCTCGCTCGCGCCGATCGCGTCGGACAGGTCGGTGCCGACCTTCTTCGCGTCCACGTCGAAGGCGGCGACGAACTCGATGTCGCGCACGTGGTACTCGCCGAACTCGACGTGCATGAGACCGGGCACCGGGGTGGCCGGGTCGGCGTCGCGGTAGTAGTGGACACCTTGCACCAGCGACGCCGCGCAGTTGCCGACCCCGACAATGGCCACCCGAACAGTGCGGCGGTTGTCGCCCATGCCGAGTCCTCCTTCTTGTTCTCCGTCAGTGCCCATAGGGGCTATTCGTCCCGCTCGCGCTGCTCGGCCTGCTCGTGCGCGATCAGCTCGTTGAGCCACCGCACCTCGCGCTCCGTGCTGTCCAGACCCATCCGGTGCAGTTCACGGGTGTACCGGTCGATCCGTTCACTGGTGGCTGATAACGAGGAACGCAGGCCCTCGCGCCGTTCTTCCACCCGCCGCCTACGCCCTTCCAGGATCCGCATCCGGATCTCGGCGGGCGTGCGGGAGAAGAACGCCAGGTGGACGCCGAACGAGTCGTCGTCCCACGTCTGCGGGCCCGCGTTGGCCAGGAGGTCGGCGAACCGCTCCTTGCCCTCGGCGGTGAGCTTGTAGACCTTGCGCGCGCGGCGGCCCCACGACCGGTTGTCGTCGGGGACTTCCTCGACGATGAGTCCGTCACGTTGCAATCGGCGCAACGTGGGGTACAGGCTTCCATATGAGAACGCGCGGAACGCGCCCAGCAGCTCATGCAAGCGCTTGCGCAGCTCGTAGCCGTGCATGGGCGCCTCGTGCAACAGCCCGAGGATCGCGAACTCGAGCACGAGGTACCTCCCCGCAGTGTGCGCCGATGGGTCCGGCCAGTATATCGGTGCGATACATCCGCTCGTACCTGCCGTTGTGTGATGTCGCACAGCATGGGACGCGTCGGGGCCGTGCTGATCTGAACGGCCCATCGCCGGTGTCGGACCGCCACGTACTCTGGTCGCGTGTCGACCCAACGCCAAGTCGTTGACTACGCGCTACAGCGCCGTGCGCTGCTGGCGGAGGTCTACGCGGGCCGGGTCGGGACCATGGAGGTGTGCGACGCGAGCCCGTACCTGGTGCGTGCCGCGAAGTTCCACGGGGAACCGAGCGACGTGACCTGCCCGGTCTGCCGCCGTGAACCGCTCACCCACGTGTCCTGGGTCTACGGCGACGAGCTGAAGCACGCCGCCGGGTCCGCGCGCACGGCCGATGAACTGGCCCGCATGGCGAACCTCTTCGAGGAGTTCACCGTGTACGTGGTCGAGGTCTGCCGCACATGTAGTTGGAACCACCTGGTGCAGTCGTACGTCCTGGGAAAGCGCGGAGTGGATTCGCAGAAGCCGCGCAGGAGGACCGCGGCGGAGTGAGCGCGCGCGGCCCATGGGCGTTTCCGCTGCCAGTGGAGGCGACGTACGACCACCGAACCGCGTGCACGAGCACGCCGGTCCTGGAGGCCCTTTCGTGAACGACCAGTACGACGACAGGCAACGTGGCGGCGAGCCGCAGTGGCCGACCGGCGAGGACCCGGACGGGGGCGCCCAGCGTCCCGACGACCGGCCCCGCGGCGGCCCCGGTCCACGTCAGGGCACCCCGCCCGGCGGCTTCGACCGACCACGCGGCGGTCCCGCGCCCGGTCAGGACGGCGGCCCCGGCGGGCAGCGCCGACCGGCCGCGCCCGGTCCGAACGGTTCACGAGGCCCCGGTCCCGGCGACCAGGGCGGCCCCGGTCCGCGCACCGGCGGACGTCCCGGCCCCGCGGGTCAGGGCGGTCCGAACGGTCCCCGACCCGGTCCCAACGGTCCCGGTGGTCCGGGTCCGAACGGCCCCGGCCCGGTTCCCGGCGGTCCCGGCCCCCACAGCGGTCCCGGCCCCAACGGCGGCCAGGGCACCCAGCGCATGGACACCCCGCCCCAGCGGCCGGCGCCGCCCGGCGGCGTCCGCCGGCCCATGGGTCCGGGCGGTCCCGTCCCGCCCGGCGGTCGCGGTCCCGGCGGCCCGCGGCGCCCCGGCGGCCCCGGCCCCGACCGGCGGCCCGGCGAGGAGCCGACCGAACTGCTGCCGTCCGCGCACCAGTCGTCCCGGCGCGAGCCCGAACTCCTCACCCACCGCGAGGACGAGCTGCTCGTGGACCCGGTGGACGACGACGAGGAGTACGAGGACGACGACGAGTTGACCGACGAGGAGCAGCGCAAGCAGCGCCGGAAGAAGATCTGGCGCCGGGTCCGGCGTACCTCGTACGTCCTGCTCGGCCTGATGATCCTGGGGCCGGTGGTCGCGTTCGCGATCGCGTACCAGGTCGTGACCGTCCCGGTGCCCGAGGAGGTCGCGGCCAACCAGAACAAGGCCGTCACCATCCTCTACGCCAACGGCGATGTCATGACGAAGATCGCGCCCAACGGCGCGAACCGCACCATGATCAAGTACGAGGACCTGCCCGAACACGTCAAGCAGGCGATCTACGCGGCCGAGGACCCGACCTTCGAGACCAACCCCGGCTTCGACTTCACCGCGCTCGCGCGCGCCGGCTGGTACCAGGTCACCGGCCGCGACAGCGGTGGCTCGGGTCTGACCCAGCAGTACGTCAAGAAGGCGACCGAGAACGACGCGCCCACGCTGAGCCGCAAGTTCACGGAGATCGTCAAGGCGTACAAGATGTCGAAGCAGCAGGGCAAGGAGGAGATCCTCACCGCCTACCTGAACACCATCTACTTCGGCCGCTCGGCGTACGGCATCAAGACCGCCGCGTACATGTACTTCGGCAAGAACGACCTGAAGGAGCTGACGCCGTCCGAGGCGGCGCTGCTCGCGGGCATGATCCAGAACCCCAGCAAGTCCGAGAACACGCAGTACTCCAAGGACCGCTGGGAGTACACGATGCGGCAGATGCTGAAGTTCAAGTGGATCGACCAGGCGTACTTCGACTCCCAGACCTACCCCGCGCCCAAGCCGCTGGAGGAACTCCAGCAGCACGGCCTCGACGGCACGGACCTGTTCATCCGCACGATGGTCATGGCCGAGCTGGAGGCGAAGGGCGGCTTCACCGAGAGCGAGGCGCTGCGCTCCGGCATCACGATCCACACCACGATCGACCCGGTGATGCAGGACAAGGCCGACGCCGTCATCAAGAACGTGATGAAGGGCCAACCGGAGAACCTGCGGTACTCGATGTCCGCGATAGATCCGACGACCGGCGCGGTCCGGGTTTACTGGGCCGGCACCGACCTGAACATCGACTACCAGACCGGCACGCTCCAAGAACCAGGCTCGTCGTTCAAGCCGTTCGACTTCGTGGCAGCGCTCAAGCAGGGCGAAGGCGCCGGGGAGGTGTACGACGGCAGCTCGCCACGCGAGTTCCCCGGTCGAACCGGCCGCAACGCGGTGTTCAACTCGCCCAATGTCGCCTGCGAGGTACCCAAGCATTGCAGTGTGCGCGAGGCGATGGTGAGGTCCGTCAACACTGTCTTCTTCGACATGGTGGCCACGAAGTACGGCCCGCAGGCCGTCGCGGACTCCGCCTTCGGCGCGGGCATCCCGAAGGAGGTCGAACTGGCCGACGGGCCCCACAAGCTGCTGGCGGCCGACGAGAAGGACGGCGGCGTCACCGACGCCAACATCTCGATCGGCGGTGGCACGACGCGGGTCCGCCCGTTCGACATGACCGCGGCGTACGCGTCGTTCGCGTCCCGGGGCGTGTACCGCGAGCCGTTCTTCATCTCGAAGATCACCGACGCCGCGGGCGACACGGTCTACACCCACGTGGACAAGTCCAAGCCGGCGTTCGACGCCGACCAGAAGAAGAGCGAGGACATCGCGGACAACGTCACCGACGTCCTCAAGGACATCCCGGGCAGGAGCAAGAACACCACCTGCTCGGCCAAGCGGGCGTGCGCCGGCAAGACCGGTACGCACGAAAAGGAAGGCTCCAGCGAGAACACCCGCGCCTGGATGGTCGGCTACACGCCGAGCCTCTCCGTCGGCGTCTACATGGGCAGCGAGTCGGGCAAGGACGCGATCAAGAACGCCAAGGGCGAGGACGTCTACGGTTCGGGCCTGCCCGGTCAGATCTGGCGCGACTTCATCGACCAGGCACTGGCCGACAAGCCCAGCGAGCCGTTCGCCAAGCCGAACCCGATCGGCAAGCTCAGCGCGGCACCGGTCGTCCCGTCGACCACGGCGCCGAAGACGACGACGCCGGAACGCACCTCGCAAACCCCGACGACCACGTCGGAGCCGGAGGAGACCACCGACCGGCCGACCGGCACCAAGCCGACGCGTCCGTGCATGCCGCCGCTGTGCCCGACCGGTACGACCCAGCCGACCAAACCGACACTCGAGCCGACCGATCCGATCGGCAACGGTCGAAGAGAAGACGAGTAGCGCGACCCGAAGGCCCCGGACACCGAAAGGTGCCGGGGCCTTCCCCGTGCGCCACTTCACACCGATGTCCGCCGCTGCCCGTAGCATCCGGCACGTGGCAAGCCCTCCGCAGCTCAAGCAGGCGAACGCCGACGACACGGATTCGCTGACGCCCGAAGAGCGGGCGTACCCGACGTGGACCGAACCACTGGCCCAGTCGGGGAGCAGACCGTTCGGCGGTCCGGCCGGCCGGCACGCGACCGTGGGCCGGCAGTGGTTCTGGACCCCGTTGCGCGTCGTCCTGCTGCTGTCGGTCCTGACGCTCGTGCTCTCCTGGTTCCAGAAGTCGCCGTGCATCCAGCAGTACGTGGACGGCAACGGCCAGGTCCAGCTCGACTGGCGGGAAAGCCGGCAGTTCGTCGCCATGTGCTACTCGGACACCGTGCCGCTGTACACGGCCGAGCGCCTCGACCAGCCGGACATGTTCCCGTACAAGACGTCCTGGGTCGACGACCAGGGCAAGCCGACGGAGCACGTCCGGTACATGGAGTACCCGGTGCTCACGGGCGTTTTCCAGTGGGTCAACGCGCGTATGGCGCAGGGCTGGACGGTGATCGCCGAGTCCGGCTTCCTGCCCAAGCCGATGACCGTGATCACCTACTTCAACATCACCGCGTTCTGGCTCGCGCTGGCGTGGCTGGTGACGACGTGGGCGGCGCTGCGGATCGCGCGGCGCAGGCCGTGGGACGCGGCGCTCGTGGCGGTGTCACCGCTGGTCGTGGTGCACGCGTTCACCAACTTCGACACGTTGGCCACGGCGTTCGCGACGGCCGCGATGCTCGCGTGGGCGCGCAAGAAGCCGCTGGTCGCGGGCATCCTGCTGGGCCTGGGCGGCGCGGCCAAGCTGTACCCGCTGTTCCTGCTCGGGCCGTTGCTGCTGCTGTGCTGGCGGTCGAACCGGCTCAAGGAGGGCCTGGCGACGCTGATCGCCACGCTCGCCACGTGGGCCGCGGTGAACCTGCCGATCTTCCTGCGCTACCCCGACGGCTGGCGCGAGTTCTTCCGGCTCAACACCGAACGCGGCGTCGACCCGGACTCGCTGTACAACGTCGTGATCCAGTGGACCGGCTGGGAGGGCTTCGACCCGGGCCTGCCCTACGGCCAGGCGCCCGAGGTCCTCAACACGGTCAGCGCCGCCCTGTTCCTGGTGTGCTGCGCGGGTGTCGGGTTCATCGCCATGACCGCACCGACCCGGCCCCGGTTCGCGCAGCTCTCGTTCCTGGTCGTGGCCGCGTTCCTGCTCACCAACAAGGTGTGGAGCCCGCAGTACTCGCTGTGGCTCGTGCCGCTGGCCGTGCTGGCGATTCCGCGCTGGCGACTGCTGCTGGCGTGGATGGCCGTCGACGCGTTCGTGTGGGCGCCCCGGATGTACTTCTACCTGGGCGTGGACAACAAGGGCCTGCCGATCGACTGGTTCCTCGGCGCGGTCGTGGCGCGCGACATCGCCGTGATCGTGCTGTGCGTGCTCATCGTCCGGGAGATCTACGACCCGGCCAAGGACCTCGTGCGGCAGGCCGGCGACGACGACCCGTGCGGCGGCTTCATCGACGGCGCACCGGACCGGTTCGTGCTGCGGCTGCCGCGCCGGAAGGCCACCGTGGCGGCCTGATCGGCCGACCGGGGAAGCGCTCTCGTCACACCGGCGAGGGCGCTTTCTCCTTCCGGTGCCGGTCTTTTCCGGGCAGGTACTTGGCGACGTCGAACGTCACCTCGGACTTGATGAACACGAAGAACAGCGCGGCCAGCAGGGCGGCACGGCCCCACACGCCGATCACCACGGCCTGCGCGGACAGTCCGTCGTAGATGCCCGACGGGTGTCCGAACTGGATGGCGTAGTACCAGCGGAAGATGCCGATGCCCATCGCGAGGTCGGCGGTGAAGTACGCGGCCACCCACCCCCAGTGCACCCTGATCAGCACGAACATGGGCACGAGCCACAGCGTGTACTGCGGCGAGTGCACCTTGTGCAGCAGCAGGAACCCGCACAGCATCGCGCCCGACACCTGCACCCACGGGTACGTGCCCGTGCGCTGGAAGCGGCGCCAACCCAGCCAGCACGCCAACGCGAACGACAGCAGCATGGTCAGCGGCGACGCCACGTCCGAGATCGACTGCAACGCCTCGTCGGACATGAACGGCCGCAGGCCCCAGAACCAGATCGAGTTCGTGGTGATGTCGACGTTGCGCAACTGCTGGAACGTGAACGACGCCCGCCAGCCCTCGAAGCCGACCAGCGCGAACGGCAGGTTGACCAGGATCGCGGTGACGATCGCGGCCAGCGCGACCCGCGAGGCCGCCACCCAGTCGTACTTCCGGTCGGCGGGCAGCTCGCGGCCGTCCTCGCCGCCGGTCAACGCCATCAGCGCGAGCGGCAGCACGAACACCGCCGGGTAGAGCTTGAACGCGAACCCGATGCCCAGGAACACCGAGGCGACGACCGCGCGCTGCTGGAACGTGCGCGGCGTCCGGCCCCAGCCGCGGGCCATCACGTAGACGGCCGCGACGGCGCTGGCCACCACGGGCAGGTCCCAGTTGTGGAACGCGTACAGCACGATCGGCGGTCCGATGGCCCAGATCAGCGCGCGCCACCGGCTCAGCTTGCCGAGCATGTACGCGGCGCCGATGCCGAACGGGATCATCAGGATCGACGAGAAGAGCAGGAACTCGGCGTCGGTGTCGGCGAAGATCGCGCCCAACCAGATCAGCACACCGGTGAGCACGGGGTACTCGACCGTGCCGCCGACCAGCGCGCCCTGCTCGGTGATGCCGCCGTCGACGTACGGGAACACGTGCCGGTCGATGTCGCGGCCGATCCACAGGTGCTGGATGTCCGAGTAGCAGACGTCGCCCTTGTTGCGTTCCTCGTAGTTCGGCGTGCTGCGGCCCCACGGGTCGAACTCGGGGCCGGTGCAGCGGTCCTTGTTCAGGAAGCCGAGGAACAGCGTGAGCCCGCAGAGGATCACGACCACGGCGGCTGCCGCGAAGCCGAAGCGCTCGGGCGCCGGTCCGGTGTCGGCGGGCGTCGGGGGCGCCGCCTCGCGTGTCACGCTCATCGACCCAGGTGCTCGCGGAGGAAGGCGATGTCCTCCGCTTGTCCTTCGTCGGGTGTCTCGACCACGACCGGGCACCCGGCGGCCGAGACGACGTCGACGAGCTGCTGCGGCTCGATGGTCCCGGACGCGATGTTGGCGTGCCGGTCGCGGGCGGAGCCGAACTCGTCCCGCGAGCTGTTCAGGTGCACCAGGTCGATGCGGCCGGTGATCGCCTTGACCCGGTCGACGATGCCGACCAGGTCCTCGCCGGACGCGAACGCGTGGCACGTGTCGAGGCAGAACCCGGCGTCGAACTCGCCGACCGCGTCCCAGAGCCTGCCGAGCATGTCGAACGTGCGGGCCATGGCGTTCTCGCCGCCCGCGGTGTTCTCGATCAGGATCGGGACCGCGAAGCCGCCGTCCTGCCGTTCGAAGAGTTTGCGCCAGTTCGCGATGCCGTCGGCGGGGTCCTCGCCCTTGGTGACGTGGCCGCCGTGCACGATCAGGCCCTTGGCGCCGAGCTTGGCCGCGCCGTCCGCGTGCTGGACCACCATCTTGCGCGAGGGGATGCGGATCTTGTTGTTCAGCGAGGCGACGTTGACCAGGTAGGGGGCGTGGACGAACACGTCCACGTCGCCGGCCAGGATCGCGTCGGCCTGCGGGTGCGCCTTGGGCGCTTTCCACCCTTGCGGGTCCGTGAGGAAGAACTGGACCACTTCCGCTCCGCGTTCGGCGGCTGCGGCCAGCGGGTCGTCGTCCCGGACGTGGGCCCCGATGCGCATGAGTGAGCAGCGTAGTGGGGACTTGCAACGCCATGGCCACCGCCGTCGATGGAAAAATGGCGGTAGCTGCACCTACCCGGCGGTAGGAACCCGACGAGGAGGACCGAGGCCATGCGCACCCGGCTCGGCGCGACAGTGGCGGTGACGGCCCTGGTCGGGCTGTCGGCGACGACCCCGGCGCACGCGGCGCAACCCGTGGTGCTCGGCAGTTGCGCGACGACTGTGAAAGGTGAACCGGGCACACCGGTGTCGCTCGCGGCCGGTGCGGTGACGACGCCGGTGGTCGACGCCGTGTCGCGCGTGCCCGTACTCGGGCCGACGCTGGCCGAACCGGTGCGGGTCGCGTTCGGCGCGTTGCCGCCGATCCCGATCGGCACGATCCCGGTCGGGACGGCCACGATCAGCGGCGGCGAGATCGCGGCGAAGGTCGCCGCCCAGGTGGCCACGCTGCCGGTCGTGGGGCCGGTCGTCGGTCCGGTGACCGACGGCGTGCGGTCGACTGTGTCGGCGGTGTGCGGTGTCGTGGTCGAGGGCGTGAACTCGCTGGTCGAGCCCGTGCCCGAGGTCATCGACGACCTGCTGCCCACGCCGACGGGCACGCCCACGACCGCGCCGGCACCGACGTCCCGGGTCGCGCCGCCCGACGACGGCCCGACGACGACCGTCCCCGTCGTGCCGCCCGCCACCACGAGCACCACGTCGACCTCGTCGGCGGACACCGTCCCGGCCGCGGCGCCCGACGCGCACACCGCCGGCGGGCGGGCGTTCGACCGGGCGTTCGTCAGCTCGGCCGACACCGCCGGGCGGGCCAGGGCGATCCCGGACGGGTTCCGGCTGGGCGGCGTGACGCTGCCCCTGCTGCTGGCCGTGCTCGCAGCCTCGGCTGCGGCCGGTGCGCTGGTGCGGGCGTGGGTGGCCAGGCGCCCGACCTGACCCGGTGCGGACGTCCGGACGCGCGCTGTTAAGCTGTCCGGCGTTGCTGACGCGACGACCCTCCTGCCACGGAACGTCCGTGGCCGCCGAGCCCACAGGAGGTGAGTGGTCTTCATGCGTCATTACGAAGTGATGGTCATCCTCGACCCGAGTCTCGACGAGCGCACGATCGCGCCGTCCCTCGACCAGTTCCTCAACGTCATCCGCACCACGGGCGGAAACGTGGAGAAGGTCGACGTCTGGGGCAAGCGCCGGTTGAGCTTCGAGATCAAGAAGCAGGCGGAGGGCATCTACGCCGTCCTCGACCTGACCTCGACTCCCGACGCGGTCAAGGAGCTGGACCGCCAGCTCAGCCTCCAGGAGACGGTGCTGCGGACCAAGGTCCTGCGCCGCGAGCCCCCGAAGGCGCCCAAGGCGGCGGCGACCAAGGCTTAGGAGCCCCGGACATGGCCGGCGAGACGACGATCACGGTGGTCGGGAACCTGACCGCCGATCCCGAACTGCGCTTCACCCAGTCCGGTGCCGCGGTGGCGAGCTTCACGGTCGCCTCCACGCCCCGGACCTTCGACCGCCAGAGCGGCGAGTGGAAGGACGGCGAAGCGCTGTTCCTGCGGTGCAACGTGTGGCGGCAGGTCGCGGAGAACGTGGCCGAGTCCCTGACCCGCGGTGCCCGCGTCATCGTGACCGGGCGCCTGCGCCAGCGTTCCTTCGAGACGAAGGAAGGCGAGAAGCGGACCGTCGTCGAACTCGAAGTCGACGAGATCGGCCCGTCTCTGCGCTACGCGACCGCGAAGGTCAACAAGGTCCAGCGGGGTGACGGCAGCGGCGGCTTCGGCGGCGGCGCTCCCCGCGGTGGCGGTGGCGGCGGTGCCCCGGCCGACGACCCGTGGGGCTCCGCGCCCCCGGCGGGTTCCGGCGGCGGGTTCGCCGACGAGCCCCCCTTCTAGACCACAGCGGTCTTCCCACACTTCATCGCAACGCCCAGGAGTACACACATGGCCAAGCCGCCTGTGCGCAAGCCCAAGAAGAAGGTCTGCGCGTTCTGCAAGGACCGCAACGCGAACTCGATCGACTACAAGGACACGACGCTGCTCCGGAAGTTCATCTCGGACCGCGGCAAGATCCGCGCGCGTCGCGTCACCGGCAACTGCAGCCAGCACCAGCGCGACGTCGCCGTCGCGGTGAAGAACGCCCGCGAGGTCGCTCTGCTGCCCTACACCTCGACCGCTCGCTGAGAAGGGGGCAGAAACCGTGAAGCTCATCCTCACCGCTGACGTGAGCGGCCTCGGGGGCCCCGGCGACATCGTCGAGGTCAAGGACGGCTACGGCCGCAACTACCTGCTGCCCCGCGGCCTGGCGATCCTCGCCACCAAGGGTGCGGCGAAGCAGGTCGAGGTCATCCGGCGTGCGCAGGAGACCCGGCGCATCCGCGACCTGGACCACGCCAAGGAGGTCAAGGCGTCGCTGGAGGGCCTCGGTGCCGTCACGCTGAAGGCCAAGGCCGCCGCCGGCTCCAAGAAGCTGTTCGGCTCGGTCACCTCGTCCGACGTCGTGTCCGCCGTCCGCGCGGCCGGTGGCCCGTCGCTGGACAAGCGCGCCGTCGAGCTGGCCGGCCACATCAAGACCCTCGGCAAGCACTCGGTGTCGGTGCGGCTGCACCCGGAGGTCACCGTGGCGCTGGCCGTCGAGGTCTCGGCCGCGGGCTGAGTCCACGCACCTCGGAAACGCCGTTCGACCAGGTGTTCTGGTCGGGCGGCGTTTTCGCGTCACCGACTGTGGACAATGGGCTGTGACACCTTGTGTGCGACACGCCGTAGGACCGGTTACACGCGACACGCCGAAGTTGTGACAAAGGATTTGTCCACAAATTCATCCACAGGGTCTGACCTGCGATGACTTCCGCCAGAGCGCAAGTTGTCCCCAGGTTGTCCACAGCTATCCCCAGCTCTGTGCCCGACTGTGGGCAACCATCCCCAGGCTGTCCACGGGTTTGTCCACAGGCGCGTTTGCCTGCGCCATCCGGGTGGCTCTAGCGTCCGACCGTCCCCCGAGCGTGGCGTGCGGAAAATGTCGTACCCCCGGGGTAGAACGAAGCTGGACGAGTCCGGAGGTGAGTTCGCGGTGGCGTTGGTGGACGACCGGGGCATGGCCGAGCCCGGGTTCGAACGGCAGCCGCCGCAGGACCTCGCCGCCGAGCAGTCCGTGCTGGGCGGCATGCTGCTGAGCAAGGACGCGATCGCGGACGTCGTCGAGGTGCTCGCGCCGAACGACTTCTACCGGCCCGCGCACCAGGCCGTGTACGACTGCGTGCTCGACCTGTATGGCCGGGGCGAGCCGGCCGACCCGATCACGGTCTCCGCCGAGCTGGAGCGGCGCGGCGAGCTGCTGCGGGTGGGCGGGGCGCCGTACCTGCACACGCTGATCGCGACCGTGCCGACGGCCGCGAACGCGTCGTACTACGCGGAGATCGTGGCCGAGAAGGCGGTGCTGCGGCGGCTCGTCGAAGCCGGGACGCGCATCGTGCAGCTCGGCTACAACGGTGCCGAGGGCGCCGACGTGGACGAGGTGGTCGACCGGGCACAGGCCGCGATCTACGAGGTCACCGAGCGGCGCACCACCGAGGACTACGTCGTGCTGGAGGAACTGCTCCAGCCGACCATGGACGAGATCGACGCCATCGCGTCGCGCGGCGGCTCGTCGCTGGGCATCCCGACCGGCTTCGCGGACCTCGACGAGCTGACCAACGGCCTGCACCCCGGCCAGATGATCATCGTCGCCGCCCGTCCCGGCGTCGGCAAGTCGACCCTGGGCCTGGACTTCGCCCGGTCGTGCTCGGTGAAGCACGGCCTGACCAGCGCGATCTTCTCGCTGGAAATGAGCCGCACCGAGATCGTCATGCGCATGCTCTCGGCCGAGGCCAAGATCCGGCTCGGCGACATGCGCAGCGGCCGGATGAGCGACGACGACTGGACCCGGCTGGCACGGCGGATGAGCGAGATCAGCGAGGCACCGCTGTTCGTGGACGACTCGCCGAACCTGACCATGATGGAGATCCGGGCCAAGGCCCGGCGGCTCAAGCAGCGGCACGACCTGCGCCTGGTCGTCGTCGACTACCTCCAGCTGATGTCGTCGGGCAAGCGCACCGAGTCCCGCCAGCAGGAGGTGTCGGAGTTCTCCCGGAACCTGAAGCTGATCGCCAAGGAACTGGAGGTTCCGGTGATCGCGATCAGCCAGCTGAACCGAGGTCCGGAACAACGCACCGACAAGCGCCCGATGCTGTCGGACCTGCGTGAGTCGGGTTCGCTGGAACAGGACGCCGACATGGTCATCCTGATCAACCGCCCGGACGCGTGGGAACGCGACGACCCCCGCGCGGGCGAGGCCGACCTGATCCTGGCCAAGCACCGTGCCGGTCCGACGGCCACGATCACCGTGGCGCACCAGCTCCACTACAGCCGCTTCGCCGACCTGGCCCAGTCCTGATCCCCGCTTCCCCGTCGGTTCGGCCAGGCACAGTGGACGTCGTGCACAACCATTCGGATATCGCCACCGGGGACGCCTTGGTCGCACGGTTGGTCGCCCTCGAACCGACCCGGGCAAAGCGCACCGAAGCGTACGAAGCGCTCTACCGCCACGCACGCGCGGTCGTGGTCGACCAGGCAGGTGCGGTCTGGTTGGCCACCATGGCGGCACACCCGGACCACTGGGTCCGCACCATCGCGGTCCGCACGCTCGGCTCCGGCCGCGATCCCGCCGCTCAGCCGATTCTCGTCCGAGCGCTGTCCGACCCCGACGTCAGCGTCGTCGAAGCCGCATTGGAGGGTCTGACCCCGCAGTCGTCGGACACGGTGTTCGACCTGCTGGTCACGCTGCTGGACAAGACGGATCGGAGTCGGCTCTGGGTCGTCCGCCACGCCGCCCGGCGCATCGCCGAGTCGAGCGACCCGAGACGGCTGGACATCCTCGCCGACACACTGGGGGACGTCCATTACGGCACAGAGCACGACATCGCCGAGGCGCTGATCCGGGCCGGCGACCCGCGGGTCGTGCCGGCCCTGATCGGGCACCTGCACCACCGTCGCCCGGGTCGCTTCGCCGCCGCGAAAGTGCTCGGCGAGCTGCGGGTCGTCGAGGCGACCGGACCGCTCGTCGAGGTCCTGCGCGAGTCCGACGGCACCCAGGCGCTACCCGTGGTGGAAGCATTGGGCAAGCTCAAGGCATTGGAGGCCGCGCCGGCGATCGTGCCACTCCTGGGCCACGCTTCGCCCCACGTTCGCGAGTGCGCCCTCTCGGCCCTGAACCGGATCGGCGGGCCGCTGGTGGCTTCGGCCGCCCTCGAAGCCACCGACGACGTCCACCCCGACGTCCGGGCACAGGCCGTCCGTGTGCTGGCCAGGCATGGCGACCACCGCGCGGTCGGCCGGTTGGCCGCCGCCTGCGACGGTCCGCACGTCCACGCCGCCCTCACCGGCCTGGCCCGCTTGCCCGACGACTCGATCGTTCCCACCGCGGAGCGGGTGCTGCAGACCACCGACGAGCGGCGGGTCCGCAAGCTCGCCGGCCGAATCCTCGCCCGCGCCGGGAGGCCGCCGTCTCTGTTCGGCCGCCATCCAGACCCTGTGGTCCGCCGCGCCGTCGTCTGGGTCCTCGGCCACCATGCCGACTCGAACAGACTGTGGTCGTTGACCAACGCACTCAAGGACGAGGACGAAATCGTCCGGTCCCGCGCCGCCGCGGCGCTGGGGCGGATCACCCACGAGAAGACGCTCCCGCCGCTGACCGAGGCCCTGCGCGACCCCAGGCCGCGCGTCCGGGCCAACGCCGCGACCGCTCTGGGCAGAACGGCCCCGGAGGGCCTGCGTTCCCTCCTCGCCGACGCCCTGGTCGACCCGCACCCGGCCGTCCGATCCGCCGCCTCGGCGGCACTGCGGGCCACCAACCGTCCTTTGTAGACACCCGGCCGACCTCACGTCCACAGCGGTCTCAGCCGTAGCGCTCGACCAGCGCGGTGCCGATCGACGCCAGGCGGTCCCGCACGCTCGGCGGACCGGTCACCTCGACCCATTCGACCAGCCCGGACAGCTCGCCGGCGACCACGTACTCGTCCTGACCCCGGATCACGACCTCGATGCGGCCGTCGGCCGTCGTGCCACCCACGTCGAGCCGGCCGCCCAGCGCCAGCCGGAGGATGCCCATCCCGCCGGGCGTGCACACCGCCTGGATCTCCAGGGGCATCCGCCTGCGGTCGACCTCGTCGGCGATCTCGCGCCAGCTCTCGGCGAGGTCGAAGTCCTCGGGTCGGTGCACGGGTTCGCCGGTCGGGTCGGCGGCCGACACGCGGTCGACCCGGAAGGTCCGGCGACCGGCCTCGGTCCCGGCGACGAGGTACCAGGACGGACCTTTGGCGACGATGCCGAGCGGGTGGACGGTCCGCTCGGTCTCGGCGCCCGCGCGGTCGACGTAGCGCAGCCGCACCTGGACGCCGCGGATCACCGCGTCCTGGAGGTCGTCGAGGAAGCGGGGCGGTCTGGGTCCGACCCGACTCGACCCCCACCGGTTCGGGTCCGTGACCAGCGACGACGCCGCTGCCTCGGCCTCGCCCCGGAAGGGCTCCGGCAGGGCGTGGACGAGCTTGCGCAGCGCCGCTTTCACCGGCGGCGTGGCGGCCGAGGCAGGGCCGGCGACCAGGAACAATGCACGGGCCTCGCTCGCGGTCAACCCGGACAGGTCGGTGCGGGCGCCGCCTACGAGTCGCCAGCCGCCGCCCCGACCCTGCACGGAGTACACCGGCACCCCGGCCATGGCCAGGGCGTCGAGGTCGCGGCGGGCGGTGCGTTCGGCGACCTCCAGCTCACGGGCGACCTCGGCCGCCGTCACCTGCCCACGTCGTTGCAGCAGGAGCAGGACGGCCACCAACCGATCGGTTCGCACGCCGACGACATTGCCACGAAAACCGGTCATGAGGTGACCGGTTTCAGTCCGCACCATGGCGCCATGACCACCACCGATTTCCCGAAACCCACCGTCGTGCCGGTCAACGGCGTGGAACTCGAAGTCTTCGAGGCGGGTCGGCCCGGAAAGCCGATCGTGCTCTGCCACGGCTGGCCGGAGCACGCCTTCTCCTGGCGCCACCAGGTGCCCGCCCTCGTCGCGGCCGGCTACCACGTGATCGTCCCCAACCAGCGGGGATACGGGAACTCGTCGCGTCCGACCGAGGTGACGGACTACGACATCGCGCACCTGACGGGCGATCTCGTCGCGCTTCTCGACCACTACGGCTACGCGGACGCCACGTTCGTCGGCCACGACTGGGGCGCGTTCGTCGTCTGGGGACTGGCCCTGCTGCACCCGGACCGGGTGAGCCAGGTGATCAACCTGAGCCTGCCCTACCAGGAACGTGGCGAACTGCCCTGGATCGAGTTCATGGAGGCGGTGTTCGGCGGCGACTTCTACTTCGTCCACTTCAACCGGCAGCCGGGCGTCGCGGAGGCCGTGTTCGACGAGAACCCGTACCGGTTCCTCCGCAACCTGTACCGGAAGAACGAGCCCCCCAGGGCGCCCCAGCCGGGAATGGCGTTGATCGACCTCGCCAGGGCCGAAGAACCTCTCGGCGAGCCCCTGATGAGCGAGGACGAACTGGACGTCTTCGTCTCCTCCTTCAAGGCGACCGGGTTCACCGGCAGCGTCGACTGGTACCGGAACCTGGACCGCAACTGGCACCTGCTGGCCGACGCGGACCCGGTCATCCGGCGACCCGCACTCATGATCTACGGCGATCGGGACCTGGTCGCGAAGTCCGACCGGCTGGCGGAGTTCGTGCCGGAGGTGGAGGTCGTCTCGCTGGACTGCGGCCATTGGATCCAGCAGGAGCTGCCGGCGGAGACCAACCGGGTGATCCTGGACTGGCTGGCACGCCACGAAGGCGCCTGACGCCTACGCGCCGGGTCGGAAGAACTCGAGCATCCGCTGCGCGGCGTCCGGCGACATCAGCAGGTCCTGCATCCGTGCGGACATCCGGGCCGCGGCGGCGGTGCGTTCGAACATCTCGCGTTCGTACTCCGCGATGGCGGCGGGGAAGTCGTCCGGGTGCGCGACCAGGGCGAGAGCGAGCCGGGCGCCGTCGAGCAGTGCCATGTTGGCGCCCTCGCCCACCGGCGGCATCAGGTGCGCGGCGTCGCCGAGCAGCGTGACGTCCGGCGCCGACGGCCAGGTGAAACCGACCGGGAGGGCGGCGAGCGAGCGCGGCACGATCATGTCGTCGCACGCCGCGATCAGCGCGATGAACCGCGGGTGCCAACCCGCGAGCAGTTCGATCAGGCGGGCACGGGCGGCGGCCGGGTCGTCGAACGGGATGCCGCTGCCGGTGAACCAGTGCTCGTCGGTGTTGTAGAAGCTGACGCCGACGCGCACGCTGCCGTCGCCGTTGCGTTGCGCCGCCAGGGATTTCCCGTCGCCGAGCACCCAGAGGTTGCCGCGCCCGACCATCGCCGCGAGGTCGGGGTGGGTGCGCTCGACGTCGGGGATGCGGAGTTCGACGCCGTTGTGGCCGAGGTGCGCAGGCCGAGTGTCGGTGAGCAACGCGCGGACCCGGGAGTTCGCACCGTCGGCGCCGACCAGCAGGTCGTACGTCGCTCGGCCGCCGTCGGCGAAGCGCACCTCGCCGGCGGCGGCGGACTCGAACGCGTGCCCCCAGCGCACCGTGTGCTCCGGAAGGGAGTCGAGCAGTAAGCCGCGCAGGTCGGCGCGGTCCACCTCGGGTCGCAGGAGCGGGGCGTCGTCGGGCGTGTCCTCCTGGAGCAGGAGGGTTCCGTCGGGTTCGAGGAGCCGCATGTCCTGCCCGGCGCCGCGGGCGACGGCGTGGAACCCGTCGATCAGTCCGGCCTCGCGCAACGCCCGCTGCCCGGAGTGGATGTCGAGCATGCTGCCCTGATCGCGCGCGTCGCGCGCCGACTCACGTTCGTAGACGACGGCTTCGATGCCGTTGACGTGCAGCACCCGCGCCAGGGTCAAGCCGCCCAGCCCGGCTCCGACGATGGCGATGACCTTGTCCCGATACACTGTATTCATCGATACAGCGTATCGCACGAGCCGATGTACTGTCCTCGCCATGGTGGTGTGGGAACGACCGGAGCCGCCGGACCGACCGGTGCCGGCCGCGCTGAGCCGGGAGCGGATCGTCCGGGCGGCGATCCGCCTGGCCGACGCGGACGGCCTGGACGCGGTGTCGCTGCGCAAGGTCGCCGCGACGCTCGACGTCGGACCGATGCGGCTGTACGGCTACATCGCCACCAAGGAGGAACTGCTCGACCTGATGGTCGACGCCGTCCACGCGGAGATCAGGGCGACCGGGGACGACTGGCGGGAGGTGCTGCGCTCCCTGGCCGAAACCGTCCGCCGGACCGCGTACCGGCACGAGTGGCTGGCGGACCTGCTCGGCGGGCGTCCCCAACTGGGCCCGAACACGCTGGCCTGCGGTGAGGCCGCGGCGGCGGGAATGGGCGACGTCGGTCTGCACGTGGCCGTGCCCGCGATCGCCGCGGTCAACGCGTACGTGATCGGCGCGGTACGCCGGGAGATCACCGAAAGGCGTGCCGAACGGGCCTCCGGCATGGACCGGGAGCAATGGCAGACGACCTACGGCCCGTACTTGAACCGGACCTTCGCGACCGGCCGCTTCCCCGCGTTGGCCAAGGTCGTCCACGACGGCCCCCACCTGGACGCGGAACAGACCTTCCAGGCGGGCCTGGACTTCCTGCTCGACGGCATCGCCGCACGCATCCCGGACTGACGCGCCTTCGCGGTTCCGATGTCCCTTTGTCGACAAAAGACCTCGGCCGCCCCGAAGCGGGACGGCCGAGGCCGTTCACACCGACGTGATCAGCGGATCAGACGCACTGGTGACCGATGACCACGGGCTGGTCGAACGGGTTGGTCGGGTCCACGTACGTCACCAGGTGGACGCAGAGGTGGTCGATCGCCGGGTTCGTCTGCGCGTAGGTGTTCAGGTTCTGCCAGCTGTCACCGGCGTTGACCCACTTGGTGTCCTGCGGGTTGCTGCTCACCGAGCCGCCCGAGAACACGGTGATGTCCGCGAAGACGTAGCGGCGGTCGGTGCAGTCCACCGTCCACCCCACCTGCCGGGTCGACGGCGAGGTGATCAGGTTGCTCGCGGTGCAACCCGTGGTCTCCGGCGCGGCGGATGCCGGGCCGGCGGTGATGGCGAGCGCGCCGGCGGCTGCGGCCACGACGGCGAAAGTCCGGACGACGCGCTTGCTTTCGATCAAGCCACGCATGAGAGCCCCCACTCCGTTATTGGTCTGGACCTCGTCAGCCTGACCGAGCACGCCTCACACCACCTACCGCCGTCCGGGGGCGTCGATGATCACATCTGGGCGCCCTTGCCAACCGATCCCCCTTGTGGGATAGGAGGATTGGATTGTCCACAAAGGACAGAACGGTGGCCCGATCGTCGGATGACCCCCTTCGGGCGACTTACCGACGCGGCCTTCCGCAGCAGCTCGGACCAGGTTTTTGTGTAAACGACCACTTGACCGCGCTTACGATCAAGAGATGCCTCCCGACGCGGCGCGGCGTAGTGAGCGGTCGCGGCTTGCCGTGCTGGAAGCCGCTTTGGAACTGGTCGTGGCGGTCGGGTACGGGCGGCTGACGGTCGAGGCCGTCGCGTCCCGCGCCGGGGTCGGCAAGCAGACGATCTACCGGTGGTGGGAGTCCAAGGGGGCGTTGCTGTTCGACGCCTTCGTCGAGTTGGGGCCGGTGGCCGTCGTGGGCGGGGTGCGGCGGGGCGAGGTGGTCGACGACCTGACCGACGAGCTGCTCGCCGCCGTGGCCGAGGTGTGCGAACGGCGGTTCGACCAGGTGTGCCGGGCGTTGGTGCACGAAGGGCGGACCGATCTGGTGATGCTCCTGCTCGCGCCGCGGCGGGTCGCGGTGGAGGAACGGCTCGCGGTGGCGCGGCGGTTGGGCGAGGTGCGGCGCGATCTCGACCTCGGGATGGCCGTCGAACTGCTGCTGGGTCCGTTGTACCAGCGGTGGTTGCTGCGAACGGCCCCGTTGACCCCGGACTTCGTCGAAACGCTGGTCGATGTCGCACTGGGCGCGTTCCGGTGATCGGTACCCTTCGTCGATCATGGGGTACGCCGTGGTCGACGTGGAGACGACCGGGTTCACCAGGCTGGACCGGGTCATCGAGATCGCGGTCGTGCGGCTGGACGATGCGGGCCGCGTAACCGACGAGTGGTGCACGCTGCTCAACCCCGGACGCGATCTCGGTCCGCAGCACGTGCACCGCATCAGCGCGGCCGACGTGTGGGACGCGCCGACGTTCGAACAGGCCGCGGGCGCCGTGGCCGAACGGCTTGAAGGACATGTGCTTGTCGCCCACAACCTGGCGTTCGACGCGCGGTTCCTGCGCACCGAATTCGCGCGCCTCGGCACGGACCTCGACGTCGACGGCCTGTGCACGATGCGCCTCGCGTCGCGTTTCCTGCCGGGGGCGCGATCGCTCGAAGCCTGTTGCGCCGCAGCGGGAGTGCCTCTCGGCAGCGCACATGAGGCTTTGGCCGACGCGCGCGCCACGGCGTCCTTGCTCGCTTACTACCTGCGGCGCGGCCCGCTGGGCGGCGTGACCGTGCCTTGGCCGCGAATGCCTTCCGACGTCGCCGAAGTGCGACGCGGCCAGGGTCGCCTCACGCGCGAATCCGTGTCGGTGACGCTGACCCCCGGCGATCTCGTGGTGTTCACCGGCCGCATGCGCGAAGACCGTGAGGTGTGGGTGGATCGCGCGTGCGCCGCGGGCCTGCGGGTGAACCACGGGTACGTCACGCGGACGACCAGCGTGGTCGTCGCCGCCGACCCGTTCTCGTTGTCGACCAAGGCACGCCGCGCCCGGCAGTACGGGGTACCGATCGTGTCGGAGGACGACTTCGCCGCACTCCTGCACGCCGCCGGTCCGGAGGAACTCGTATAGCGGGTCGGTGCGGAATCCCGGAGATGCCGGTGGAGGCGGTGCATCAGGGTCCTGACCCAGGTCCACCACGGCGGTAGCGCCTGGCAGCACACGGCCCCGGCAGGACCGATGTCCGTGCCAGAGGGAAAGCCCCCGGCCGCGTGGGGCCGGGGGCTTTCCCGTTGGGAGGGTGAAGCGGCTTGTCAGGACAGGCGGGGGAGGACGGTGGTGTCGTCCAGGTCGCCGAACATGCTCAGGGTGTCCAGGTTGGCCAGGGCGGGGGCGGCGGTGCGCTCACCGCGGATCGGGGCCAGGGCGCCGGCCAGCGGGTCCACGGTCAGGCCGTTCAGGGCCGGGGTGGGCAGGCTCGGGGTCAGGGTGCGGGGCTGGGCCACGCCCGGGACCGGGAGGACCAGGGGCAGGCCCGGGATCACGACCGGCAGGGTGCCCATGTTGCGCTGGGTGCGGCCGATCGGCAGGCCGACGCCGTCCAGGCCGGGCACGCCGTCGAGACCCGGCACGCCGGCCAGGCCGGGCACGATGTCCAGGCCGGGCACGCCCTCGGTCGGCAGCGTGCCGTGGAACGAGCGCTCGTCGCGCAGCGTGTCCACGCGCGGCATGGTGCGCAGGTTGTCCAGGCTCGGCACGTCGGTGGCACCCATCAGGCTGTCCAGCTCGGCCGGGAGCATGATGCTCTTGCCGTCGGAGCTCTGCTTCGTGCCGGTGATCAGGGTGTTCTCGTCGGCCACGTCCGTGTCGGCCTGGCCGAGGACCTCGACCGGCTGGTCGTAGGCGCGGGCCACGACGTTCGCCGGCACGTTCAGCAGGTGGTTGCCCGCCAGCGAACCGCTGCCCTGCGTGGTGCTCTCGCCGCCGGCCTGCGACAGGGCCGTGCTCACGACCTCCGAGTCGGCGTTGCCAAGCGCGGCCACGGAGTCGCCGTGGGCGCTGGGCTGCGTGGTGGCGGGCACCGTGATCAGGTTGCCGGACACCGAGGCGTCCTCACCCGACGTCTCGTTGTTGCCGCCGGACACCAGCGTCGAGTCGTTCACCGACGACGCGTCCGAGTTGCCGCCGACCGCGACACCGTCGCCGAACGCCTGGGACGGCGTCGCCGACTGCGCGGTGATCCCGTTGCCGGACAGCGCGCCGCCGTCGCCGTTCGTGGCGATGTCGCCGCCGGACACACCGGAGAACGTGTTGTCGATCTGCGACTCGGTGTTGGCCAGCACGCCCGCCGAGTGGCCGGCCGCCGTGGGGGAGGTGCCCTGCGGAATCGCAATCACATTGCCCGCGCCCGCCCCGTTCGTGCCCGAGGTGGTGGACTTGCCGCCCGAGGTCGCGTCCAGCACGTTCGACGCGGTGGACGAGCCGTTGCCGATCACGATCGGGGTGTTGCCGTACGCCTGGACCGGGTTGGTGGTCGGCGCGTGGAGGATGTTGCCCGACAGCGAGCCGTGGTCGCCGTTCGCGACGGCGTCGCCACCCGCGTTCAGCGTGGTCTGCGCGTCGGCCGCCGAGTTGGAGTTGCCGACCACGGCCGGCGAGTTGCCGAACGCCTGGGCGCCCAGCACGGCCGGGATCTGGGCGGCGTTGCTGGAGATCACGCCGTTGTCGTCGCGGGTGTTGGTGTCCCCGCCGACCTGGACGCCCTTCTCCTCGACCGTGGTGCCGGAGGCGTTGCCGCCGACGGCGAGGCTGTTGCCGAAGCTCTCGCCCGGAACCATGATCGGGATCTGGCCGACGTTGCCCGCGCCCACGCTGTCGTTGCCGCGGGTGCCGTTGTAGCCGCCGACCTCGTTGAGGACGTTGTTGCTGCACACCGCGTCCGCGACGCCGGCGGCCGTGACACCCGAGCCGCACTGGTCGATCGCGCCGCCGACCGGGGCGACGACCTGGTTGGCGCCCAGCACCGACCCGTCGCCGTCGGTGAAGGTGCCGCTGCCCGCCACCGAGGTGACGTCGTTGGTGTGGTCGGCCGAGGTGTTGCCCAGCACGCCGGCCGCGTTGCCGCCGACGGACGACGGCAGCGCCACGGGCGCGTCGCCGAGGTTGCCCGACAGCACCGAGTCCGTGCCCCGCGTGCTGGTGAACCCGCCGACCTCGGAGTAGTTCTCGGTCGAGCTGATCACGTCGGAGTTGCCCAGCACGCCGCCGGCGTTGTCGTCGACCGACACCGGACCGGAGACCTGCGGCTGGACCGCGTTGCCCCCGAGCACGGCGTCGTGGCCGGAGGTCTCCAGCCAGCTCTCGATGCCGTTCATGCCGGGGTGCGTGGTACCGGCGTCGGCGGTTGCCGTGTTCTCGGCCGACGTCTCGACGTTGCCGACGCCCGCGATGCCGTTGCCGTTCAGGGCGGCGATCGGCGCGGTCGGGCTGGCGATCACGTTGCCCGCGATGGCGCCGCGGTCGCCGTCGGTCAGGAACGAGCCGGGCGCGGTCGCGGTGTTGTCGGCGGTCGACTCGCTGCGGGCGTTGCCGACGCCGGAGATCGCGTTGTTGGTGACCTGGACCGGAGTCGCGTTCTGGACGGCGACGATGTTGCCCGCGATCGTGCCGCGCTCGCCGTTGGTGGTGACGTCGCCACCGGCGGTGGCGTCCTGGGAGGCGGTGGTGCTCGCGTCGGCGTTGCCGACCACCGCGATCGCGTTGCCGGTCGCCTGGGCCGACTCGGCGGCGGCGACGGAGACGACGTTGCCCGCGATCGTGCCGCGCTCGCCGGTCGTCTCGGTGGTGCGGGTGCTCTCCACGGACTGGTCGCACTCGGCGCCCTGGACGCTGGCGTTGCCGCCGGCCGCGATGGCGTTGCCGCACACCGTGACCGGTGCGACGACGTCGCCGACGACCTTGTTGCCGCCGATCGCCGTGCCGGTCTCGGCGCGGCTCAGCGTGCCCTGCACGCCGCGGAACAGCGGGTTGGAGCGACCGCCGAGGACCTCGTTGACGCTCGGGGTCTCGATCGTGCGGTTGAACTCGGGGGCGTCCTGCGTGCCGTTGAGCAGGCCGACCTTGTTCTGGTCGACGACGACCGGCACCTTGGCCTTGACGTCGAGGACGTTGGTGGCGTCCACGCCCTTCGGCTGCGCGTCGGGGCTGGCGTCCTGCGCGGACGCGATGCCCGTGCCGAGCATCAGCAAACCACCGGTGACAAGTGCGGTCTTGATGCCGCGCTTGGCCCAGGTGCTCATGAGGTCTCCTTAGTGATGTCCCTGCGGAGGGGGATTTGGTGTGGGGGCGGACGTGCGCACACGTCGGGGCTCGACGGCCGCCCGGGTTGAGAGGTGGTTCTGGGGACGCGGCATCCCGACCGTTCTCGATGCGCGTGGTGCACCGCGCGACGGTCGATCACCGGGGCGGGCCGGAAGGGCCGCCGCGGACCGCGCGGTGTGGGATCAGTCCGGCGTGACGCCGGGCTGTTTGCCCGGGGACACGGCTGGTCGCCGGCCGGCGGGCAGTGCCGCGCCGGTCATGGCGGACTCGTCGCCGGAGAAGGCGAACGCGCCGGAAGACAGCGCGTTGCCCTGGTAGGAGTTGCCGGAACCGTCGCCACCGCAGGTGCAGTGGACCGGCACGCCCGCGGGGGGCGAGAACGGCTTGGACGGAAGACCGGCGGGGTACGTCGGCGCGGACGCCGACGCCGCGGACGCCTCGACCGCCGCCGCCTCCGACCCGGCCGCGAACGAGCGGGTCGACGGGACGGTCGGGGCGACCGCGTGGTCCGCCTCGTGCGCCTCCGGGGTGCCGGCTTCTTCGACCGGCACGGCGGTGGCGGTGGGGCGGGAGTCGACGCGCGACGGGGCGGACGGTACGGCGACCTTGAAGGTGTCGACGACCGGTGCGACCGCCTCGTGCGGGACGAGCCAGGTGGTGACCGTGTCGCGGACCTGCTCGGCGACGCGGTCGAGCTTCGGCGCGGGAGCGTCGGGCACCTGCACGACCGAGTCGAGGGCGCGCACGGCGTCCCCGACGGGCGTGAGGTCGACCGACTCCAGGGTCGGCGCCTCGCCGACGACCGGGACCAGGTCCTGGTCGAGGGGCAGCGCGGACGCGGACGCGTCGGACAACGCCCAGGCGGCGGTGGTGCCCGCCAACGTGCCGCCCGCGACGAGCAGCGCACGGGTGAGCAGCCGCCGAATGCGGCTCGCTCCCGTGTGCCGGTCGACTGCGGACAACGCGGTACCTCCACCTGAAAGGACTGGGGTCTTGTCGGCGAGGTGATCACCACCGGTCCGACGGCGACGAGATTGCCAGTCGGCGAGGGGCGTTCGCATCAACTTCGCGGGCTGTTCCCCGGATCGTGTGATCGACACTGTGTGCTGTAACACATCACCGGGAGTAGTCACCCAGGTCAGGTCCGCTTGAGCACCCGGGTCGCGCCCGCCGCGGCCGTCGAGGCCAGGATCCAGCCGACCGCCACGAGCGTCCCCGAGATCCACTGCGAGGCGCCGACGAACCGCCACTTGCCGTCCTGGCCCAGGTCGACGATCGGCAGCAGCAGGTCCATCGACAACAGCCACGGGTTCCACACCGGCGACTCGTCGTCGTTGAGCCGCACCATCTCGTGGCCGAGGAACCACAGCGCACCGGCCAGCCAGAACGCACCCAGCCAGGCGATCGCCAGCCACGGCCGGTACCCGTAGCCGACCGTCCAGCGCTGGAGGAGACCCCACACCTGCCCGGCCCGGCCCAGCTCGGAGTACCGGCGGTGCTGCTTCTCCAACTGGACCTGCTGCGCCAACTCCTCTTCCCCGCCGTCCCGGTACATGGCGGCGAGCTGTTCATAAGGACCGGGGACGAAGTCTGGCTGCACCTTGCGCAGCCACGCCAACCGCGTGCGCACGTCCACGGCCGGGTTCGCGGTGATCGAGTCGAAGGTGAAGTCCTCCACCTCGACGCCGCCGGTCGCCTGCCACAACGCCTCGCTGTCGGTCACCGCGGACACCTCGGCCCGCGTCAGGATCACGCGCCCCTCCGGCACGTGCTCCTCGGGCAGCCGCAACACCCGCGTCTTCAGCCCGTGCGCGTTGAGCCCCACCTCGCTGCCCGGCCCGCCCAGCCTGGCGTGCGCGAACGTGGCCATCGTGCCGATCTCCGCCAACCGGACGCGCACGCCGCCGGCCGCCTCGAAGCCCTGGCTGCACAAGAGGTCCTTGCCCACCGTGGCCACGCGCGCGTCGATCGACGGCTTCACGGTGCCGTCCGGTCTGCGCCGGGGGTTGCGCAACTTCGCGCCGGAGAGGTCGAGCGTGGACCCGATGTGCGCGTTCTGGAGCCGCAACGACCCTTCCGCGCGCAGGTCGCGCAGGAACAGCGTGCCGCCGACGGTCAGCCGGTCCGCGAACAGCACGTCGAACCCGGGCGCGTGCAGCTTCACCCCGGACAGGCTGGCGCTGCCGCGCACCTCCGCGTCGACGAGACGGACCTGGCCGTACACCCGCAACGCGGTCTTGCGCACGCCATCGCCCACGAACCCGCCGTTGACCGCACCACGCGCTTCGAGGTCGCCTTGCACACGGATGCCGTCGGCATGCAACGCCACAGGGATGCGTTCCTGCGCGTCACCGTCCTCCACGGGCTGCCGTCGGCCGATCACCGCGCCGGACAGGCGCAGGTAGCCGCCGATCTCCGCGTTGGACAGCCGGACCGTACCGGAGGAGGTGAACCCGTCGTCGAGTTCCACGTTGCCGTCGACCCGGAGCCGGTCGCACACCAGCGACGCCGACTCGTCGGCCGTGCCGCGCGGGATCACCAGCACCGGCCGGTCGACCACGCCCGCGCGCAGGCGCGCACCGCTGAAGACCACGTCGCCGCCGATGCGCGACCCGTCGAGCAGGATGCGCCCCTCGGCGGTGAACCGGCCGCCTTCCGCGTCGCAGAACAGGTTCCCCGAGATCGTCACGCCGGACGCGTCGAGCACGTCCTGGTCCGCGTTGACCAGGCTCGCGCCGCCCAGGTGCACGCTGCCGCCGACGTTCGCACCGCGCAGCCGCACCTCGCCGTCCGCGCGCAACGCCACCGCCTGCATCGAGCCGGACAGCCGGATGCGGGCCGCGAGCAGCGCGTGCTCACCGTCGCCGCGCAGCACCGCGCCCGCGAGGTGGAACGTGCCGTCGACGGTCGAGTCCGTGAGGTCCACGACGCCGTCGCTGGTGAAACCCAGGTCCAGGGCCAGGTCGCTGCCCACGCGCAGGTTGCGGCCGAGCAGCCCCGGCACGCGGCAGCCGCGCAGCCGCAACCCGGTCATCCGGGCCATGCGCAGGTCGGGTGCCTCGTCGAACGTGCAGTCCTCGAGGTCGACGACGTGCCGCACGCGGGCACCGGCCAACGCGAACGGACCGGTGATCCGGGCACCCTGGAGGCGCAACGCGGACCGGCCACGCGGCGTGGACGTGAGCAGATCGGCGAGCAGGTCGCCCGACACGGGCGCGTCGAGCGGCAACGGGGTTCCGGTGGCGAAGGCGGCGCGGACGGCGTTCTCGACGTCGGTCACGCGTCGATCCGATCATCCGCGCACCCCTCGTGAGAAGGGTTCGCGTGTTTTGTCGCATGCATGACCAGGTCGGCCGGTTACGGTGGCGGGGTGAGCGGGATCGACTCGGAGTCCAGTGCCAGGGTGCCCCGGCTGCTGCGCGTGAGCGCGGCGTTGAGCTGGCGGTTCGTCGCGGTCGTCGCGGCCTTGTACGTCGTCGCCCAGGTGGTCGGGTTCCTGGCCACGATCATGATCCCGGCCGGGATCGCGCTGCTGCTCGCGGCACTGCTGTCGCCGGCGGTGTCGCAGCTCACCAGGGTGGGCGTGCCGCGCGGCCTGGCCACCGGCCTGGTGCTGGTCGGCGGGCTGGCCGTGGTCGGCGGCGTGCTGACGTTCGTGATCACGGAGTTCTCCAAGGGCCTGCCGGACCTCCAGACCCAGGTCAGCACGAGCCTCGACACCATCCAGACCTGGCTCAAGCACGGCCCGCTGCACCTGAGCGACGTGCAGTTGCAGCAGTACCTGGACAAGGTGCTCCAGACGATCAAGGACAACCAGGCCGAGATCACCTCCGGCGCGCTCACCACCGCCGCGACCGTCGGCGAGCTGCTGACCGGGTTCATCCTCGCCCTGTTCACCCTCATCTTCTTCCTGCACGACGGCGACGGGATCTGGCGGTTCATCATCCGGATCGTGCCCGGCGACGTGCGCGACCGCGCCGACGTCGCGGGCCGGCGCGGGTTCGCGTCGCTGGTCAGCTACGTGCGGGCGACGGCGGCGGTGGCGGTCGTCGACGCGGTCGGCGTGGGCATCGGGCTGTGGGCGGTCGGCGTGCCGCTGATCGTGCCGCTGTCGGCGCTGGTGTTCCTCGGCGCGTTCATCCCGATCGTCGGCGCGGTGATCACGGGCGCGGTCGCGGTGCTGATCGCGCTGGTCGCGAACGGTCCGGTGGCCGGGCTCGTGGTGCTCGGCGTGCTGATCGGCGTGATGCAGCTGGAAAGCCACGTGCTCCAGCCGCTGCTGCTGGGCCGCGCGGTCAAGCTGCACCCGCTGGCCGTGGTGCTGGCGATCACCGCCGGCCTGGTCGTCGGCGGCATCTCCGGCGCGCTGCTGTCCGTCCCGCTGCTGGCCGTGCTGAACTCGGGCATCCGGTCGTTGCTGTCGGACTCGGACAAGGAGGTCGAACCGAAGGACGTCGACGTGCACGAGCCGCAGGAGACCGGTCCGAAGGACACCGGCGGGGAACGCGTCGAGGACGTCTAGGCCATCAGGCCATCTCGACCACGTTGCGGCCGTAGCCCTTGGCCGCGAGCAACGCGGAGTCGGCGGCCACGAGCAGGTCGGGCAGTTCGTAGCCGAACCGCTGGGTCGTCGACACGCCGATGCTGACGGTCAGGCCGGTGAGCCGGTGCTCCCGGCCGCCGGTGTCGACGGTGTCGACGCTCAGGTCGGCGACGGCCAGGCGCACGCGTTGCGCGACGGACCGGGCGACGGCGGGTTCGGCGTCGGGCAGCAGCACCACGAACTCCTCGCCGCCGAACCGGCCGACGAGGTCGCCGCGCCGGACCGTGCCGGTGAGCAGGAGCGCGATGGCGGACAGCGCGGCGTCGCCGGCGAGGTGGCCGACCCGGTCGTTGACGCGTTTGAAGTGGTCGAGGTCGAGCAGCATCACGGCCATCGGGCGGCTGCGCGGACGGGCCTTGGACAGCTCGTAGCGGGCGCGGCCGTCCCAGTGCACGGCGTTGGCCAGGCCGGTCTTCGCGTCGCGCTGGGCGGACCGGCGCCACTGCGGCAGTTGTGCGGCGCGTTCGAGCAACGCCATCGGCGCGGCGGCCATGAGCACGTGGACCGGCATCGCGGTGGCCACGAACCCCATCAGCCCGCCGATGCTGACCGCGACGACGCCCAGGACCGCGTCGATGGGTTCGCCGACGACCTCGTCCCGGTGCGCGGCGGGGCTGCGCAGCTTGAGGCCGATCGCGATCAGCGCGGCGCGCAGGACGAGCAGCACGGTCGACGCGAACACCATGGTGGCTATGCCGGTGCGCGGTTCTTCCCAGCCGATGATCGAACGTGTGCCGAACAGGGCCAGCGCGGTCGCCGAAAGCGTGAACACCCAACGGTGTGATTCAAGGCGATGTGACAACACTCCGTGCAGGGCCGGACCGAACAGCAGCAACACCATCAGATTGCACGGAAGCGCGACCATCCCGGCGGTGAGATAACAAAGATGCGCGGCCCACGGGTTCCGCTCGTCCTCACCGATCCGGTGGCTGTAGATGGAACTCCCGATTATCACGAATCCGGCGGTGCCGCCGATCGCGCCGAACGTGCCGATTTCCGCGGCGGTCGGCGGCTGCGACGAGATGATGATGTACGAAATCACTGCGAGTGCGGCGAGATCGACTGCCAGCCAGTAGACCAGCGCCGGTCGGCGCAGCGTCCACAGTGGCCAAACTCGCACCCTCAGCCCTCCCCCCGCCGGGTTCGGCGAAGACGCGGCGGCCCTCCACCGAATCACGGGCGGTAACAACCTTCAGCTTTTCACACCGACGCTGGGCCGAACAGACGGCCACCTGGGGGTTAGCTGCGCCACTCGGGCACGGCAGAATTGACGTCGAAGGGAGCACACCGTGCACACAAAGCCTGCCGAACGGGGGCCATCAGGGCCGGCCGACCCGGTTGCCCACCTCTGGCGGGGAACCGTTGCACTACGCATAGTCACATTCTTGTTCGCCTTGGGCAACGCCGTCATCCAGTACGACGACTACCGCCGGCAATGGCTCGCCGGTGCCGTCATCGCCACGATGGCCGTGTGGTCCGTGTTCACGATCCAGGCGTACAGCAGGCGGCGCGGACGCCGGCCGTGGGTGGTCGTGGCCGACCTGGTCGTCACGTGCGCGCTCATGTCGATGTCGCCGTTGATCATGTCCGACGTCCAGTTCCTGCTCAACATCCCGCTGATCACGACCATCTGGGCGTGCGGCCCCGCGGTCGCGGCCGGCGCGCTCGGCGGCCAGGTCGCGGGCGCGGTGGGCGGGTTCGCGATCGGCCTGTCCACCTACCTCAACCGGGGCATGATCAGTGTCGACCTGGTGCGCGACGTCGTGCTGCTCACCGGCGCGGGGTTCGTCGTCGGCATGGCCTCGACGACCGCCAAGCGGGCATCCGTCCGGCTGGCCCAGGCGTTGCGCACCGAGGCGGCGACGGCCGAACGCGAGCGGCTCGCCCGGTCGATCCACGACGGCGTGCTCCAGGTCCTGGCCCGCGTCCGCAAGCGCGGGTCCGAGCTGGGCGGCGAGGCCGCGGAGCTGGCCGAACTCGCCGGCGAGCAGGAGATCGCGCTGCGCTCGCTGGTCGCCGCCGCGCCGACCGAATCCACGATGGACGGCGACGCCGACCTGCGTCCCGCGCTGCAACTGCTGGCCACGCCCAGGTTCCAGGTGTCGACGCCCGCGACCCAGGTGATGCTGCCGACCGCGACCGCGTTCGAGCTGACCGCCGTCGTGCGCGAGGCACTGTCCAATGTGGACAAGCACGTCGGACCCGCCGCGAAGGCGTGGGTGCTCCTGGAGGACCTCGGTGCGGAGGTGGTGATCAGCGTCCGGGACGACGGTCCCGGTATCCCCGAGGGCCGACTCGCCTCTGCTGAGGCAGAGGGGCGCATGGGCGTCGCCAAGTCCATCCGCGGCCGGGTCGAGGCGTTGCGTGGCACGCTTGAGCTGGTGACCGGGCCGGGCGAGGGCACGGAGTGGGAGATGCGGGTGTTCAGATGAGCGTGTCGGTGATGGTGGTGGACGACCACCCGCTGTGGCGTGACGGTGTCGCGCGCGACCTCGCCGAACGCGGTTTCGACGTGGTGGCGACGGCGGGCGACGCGGCGTCGGCCGTGCGGATCGCCCGCGCGGTGCGGCCCGACGTCGTGCTGATGGACCTCAACCTGGGCGAGCAGACCGGCGTCGAGGCGACCACGATGATCACCGGGTCGCTGTCGCGCACGCGCGTGCTCGTGCTGTCCGCCAGCGGCGAGCACAGCGACGTGCTGGAGGCGGTCAAGGCCGGCGCGTCGGGCTACCTGGTGAAGTCGGCGTCGGCCGAGGAGCTGGTCGAGGCGGTCAACCGGACGGCGGCGGGCGACGCGGTGTTCACCGCCGGGCTCGCGGGCCTGGTGCTCGGCGAGTACCGGCGCATGGCCGCCACCCCGGACGAGGACAAACCGCAGCTCACCGACCGGGAGACCGAGGTGCTGCGGCTCGTGGCCAAGGGGCTGACCGCGCGGCAGATCGCCACCCGGCTGGTCATCTCGCACCGGACCGTCGAGAACCACGTGCAGTCGACGCTGCGCAAACTCCAACTGCACAACCGCGTCGAGCTGGCGCGGTACGCGATCGAACACGGGCTCGACGTCGAGCCGGAGGGGTGAGGGTCGTGACGAACCCGAGGGATCTGCGCGTGTCGGACGCCGAACGCGAGCACGTCGTGGGCGTGCTCCAGAAGGCGATCGGCCGAGGGCTGCTCACGTTGGACGAGTTCACCGAGCGGACCGACACGGCGTTGGCGGCCAAGACGCGTGGCCAGCTCAACGCCGTGCTGCTGGACCTGCCGGGCGTGACGCACGACTCGCGTGCGGTGTCGGAGCCCGGCTCGCCGGAGGTGTTCGGCGAGCGCACGGAGCTGACCTCGCGGATGTCGTCGGTGCGGCGCAAGGGCGAGTGGGTCGTGCCGCCGCGCCTGGTCGTCCGCAGCCACATGGGATCGACGGACCTGGACTTCCGCGACGCGAAGATCCCGCACGCCGTGGTGGACGTGGAGCTGGATGTGACGGCGGGGTCGGTGCGGATCGTGGTGCCCGAGGGGTCGACCGTGAACGCGCACGGCATCGAGATCTCGGCCGGGTCGCTGAAGGACAGGGTCGGGTTCGGCGAGGGCGGGCGTCCGCACTTCGTGGTGCACGGTGCCGTGCGGATGGGGTCCGTGGAGATCAAGCGGAAGAAGTGCAGTCGGTTCTGAGTGCGTATTTCGGGGTGCCTGAGTGGAGGACTCGCGGGTACGGGCGCAGGATCGGGTGATGCGCTGTCTTGTCACCGGAGCCACGGGGTATCTCGGCGGGCGCCTGGTGCCCCGGCTGTTGGACGAGGGGCACGAGGTGCGGTGTCTCGTGCGCGACCCGGGCAAACTGCGGGACGTGCCGTGGGCCGGTCGGGTCGAGGTCGTCCGGGGCGACGTCACCGACCGGGACTCGCTCGTACCGGCCATGCGCGACGTCGACGTCGTCCACTACCTCGTCCACTCGTTGCACAGCGCGGACTTCGTCGACGCCGACCGCGTGGCCGCGGCGAACACGGCGTGGGCCGCCGGGAACGCGGGCGTCGGGCGCATCGTCTACCTGGGCGGACTCCACCCCGCGCACGGGCAGCTCTCGGCGCACCTGGCCTCCCGCAAGGAGGTCGGCGACGTCTTCCTGCGGTCCTCCGTACCCGCCGTCGTGTTCCAGGCCGCCGTGGTCATCGGGTCCGGGTCGGCCAGTTTCGAGATGTTGCGCTACCTCACAGAACGGCTGCCGGTGATGGTCACGCCGAAGTGGGTGCACAACCGCATCCAGCCGATCGCCGTGCGGGACGTGCTGCGGTACCTGGTCGAGGCGGTCGGGCTGCCGGCGGACGTGAACCGCACGTACGACATCGGCGGGCCGGACGTGCTGACGTACCTGGACATGATGCTGCGGTACGCGCGGGTCGCGGGGCTGCGGAAGCGACGCGTGCTGCCCGTCCCCTTCCTCACGCCCAGGCTCTCCTCGCACTGGGTCAACGTCGTCACGCCCGTGCCCCGGTCCATCGCCAAGCCGTTGATCGGCTCGCTCGTGCACGAGGTCGTGTGCCGCGAGCACGACGTGCGCGAAGCCCTGCCCGGACCGCTGACCGGCTACGACCGGGCCGTCCGGCTCGCGATCGACCGCATCCGGGACGGCGAGGTCGAGACCCGCTGGTCCAACGCGTCGGTGCCCGGCGCGCCCGCCGACCCGCTGCCGTCGGACCCGGAGTGGTCCGGTGGTTCGTCGTACGTCGACGTGCGTGAGCACCGCACCGCCGCGCCGCCGGACCGGCTGTGGTCGGTCGTCGAGGGCATCGGCGGCGAGCACGGCTGGTACTCGTTCCCCCTGGCCTGGGCCGTGCGCGGGTGGTTCGACCGGCTCGCCGGCGGCGTCGGGCTGCGGCGTGGGCGGCGTGACCCGAAGCGCCTGCACGTCGGCGAGGCGCTCGACTGGTGGCGGGTCGAGGAGTTGGAACGCGGCCGGCTCCTGCGGTTGCGCGCGGAGATGCGCGTACCCGGGTTGGCGTGGCTGGAACTCCGGGTGGCGGCGGCCGACGGCGGCGGGTCCACTTACCGGCAGCGGGCCGTGTTCGTGCCGCGCGGCCTGGCCGGACACGTCTACTGGTGGCTGGTGTGGCCGTTCCACGGGCTGGTGTTCGGCGGCATGGTCCGCAACATCACCAGTGAAGCGGAGCTAACAAGCGAGTACAGAAAGTCCTGATGGACCGGACAAAGTGGACGGGAGCACACTGCCGCCATGAAAGCTCTGGTCAAGTCCGAGGCCGGGCCGGGACTCACGTTGACCGACGTCCCGGAACCCGTGCCCGGACCCGGTGACGTCGTCGTCCGCGTGCTGCGCGCCGGGATCTGCGGCACCGACCTGCACATCGAGTCGTGGGACGACTGGGCCGCGAGCACGGTGAAGGCGCCGCTGACCCTCGGGCACGAGTTCGCGGGCGAGGTCGTCGAGGTCGGGCCGGCGGTGACCGGGGTGCGGGTCGGGGACCTGGTCAGCGGCGAGGGCCACCTGGTCTGCGGCACGTGTCGCAACTGCAAGGCCGGACGCCGCCACCTGTGCGCCAACACGCGCGGCCTCGGCGTGCACAGCGACGGCGCGTTCGCCGAGTACGTCGTGCTGCCCGAGCAGAACGCGTGGGTGCACCGCAAGGACCTCGACCCGGACGTGGCCGCGATCTTCGACCCGTTCGGGAACGCCGTGCACACCGCGTTGTCGTTCCCCGTCATCGGGGAGGACGTGCTGGTCACCGGTGCGGGTCCGATCGGGATCATGGCCGCCGCCGTCGCCCGGCACGCGGGTGCGCGCAACGTGGTGATCACCGACATCAGCGAACACCGGCTCGAACTGGCGCGGAAAGTGGGCGTGGACGTCGCCCTCGACGTGTCGCGGCACTCCATCGAGGAAGCCCAGAAACAGCTCGGCATGACAGAGGGTTTCGACATCGGCATGGAGATGTCCGGACAACCGGTCGCTCTGCGTGACATGATCCGCAACATGGCGCACGGCGGTCGTATCGCGATGCTCGGCCTCCCGGCCGAGCCGTTCGCGGTCGACTTCGGCGCCGTGGTGCTGAAGATGCTGCACCTCAAGGGCATCTACGGCCGGGAGATGTTCGAGACCTGGTACTCCATGTCCGTGCTGCTCCAACGCGGTCTCGACCTGACCCCGGTGATCACGCACCGGTTCGGCTACACCGCGTACGAAGAAGCGTTCGCCACCGCACGCGAAGGCAAGTGCGGCAAGGTCATCCTCGACTGGACGACGGGAGCCTAGATGTACGGCGCACTGCGCGACCACCTGCGGGCGAGCCTCGACGAGATCCGCGACGCGGGCCTCTACAAGGCGGAACGGGTGATCGGCACCCCGCAGAACGCCGCCGTCCGGGTCGGGTCGGGCGACGAGGTCCTCAACTTCTGCGCCAACAACTACCTGGGACTGGCCGACCACCCGAAGCTGATCGACGCCGCCAAGGACGCGCTCGACCGCTGGGGCTTCGGCATGGCGTCCGTGCGGTTCATCTGCGGCACGCAGGAACCGCACAAGGAGCTGGAAGCGGCGTTGTCCCGGTTCCTCGGCACCGACGACACGATCCTGTACGGCTCGTGCTTCGACGCCAACGGTGGCCTGTTCGAGACGCTGCTCGGCCCCGAGGACGCGGTGATCTCCGACGAGCTGAACCACGCGTCGATCATCGACGGCGTCCGGCTGTGCAAGGCCCGCCGGTACCGCTACCGCAACCGGGACCTCGAAGACCTGGAGAAGCAGCTCGAAGCCGCCGCCGACGCGCGGTACCGGCTGATCGCGACCGACGGCGTGTTCTCGATGGACGGCTACCTCGCGCCGCTCGACGGCATCTGCGAACTCGCCGAGAAGTACGACGCGCTGGTCATGGTCGACGACTCGCACGCCGCCGGCTTCATCGGCCCGACCGGACGCGGCACGCCCGAGCTGTTCGGCGTGCGGGACCGGGTGGACGTCGTCACGGGCACGCTCGGCAAGGCGCTCGGCGGCGCCAGCGGCGGGTACACGTCCGGGCGACGCGAGATCGTGGAGATGCTGCGACAGCGGTCGCGGCCGTACCTGTTCTCCAACTCGCTCGCCCCGTCGATCACGGCCGCGTCGATCGCGGCGCTGGACCTGCTCAGCTCGTCCGGCGCGCTGTTGACCAGGCTGCGCGACAACACGCGGCTGTTCCGCGAGCGGATGACCGCCGAGGGCTTCGACCTGCTGCCCGGCGAACACCCGATCATCCCGGTGATGATCGGCGACGCGGCCGTGGCGAGTCGGCTCGCGGACCTGCTGCTGGAGCAGGGCGTGTACGTGATCGGCTTCTCGTACCCGGTCGTGCCGCACGGCAAGGCGCGCATCCGGACCCAGCTCTCGGCCGCGCACTCGGCCGACGACGTGCACCGCGCGGTGGACGCGTTCGTCGCGGCCCGCTCCCGGCTCTGACGCCGCCGGTGATCGACCCGCGCCGGCTGCGGGTGCTGCGCGCCCTCGCGGACCACGGGACCGTGACCGCCGCGGCGGCGGCCCTGCACCTGACGCCGTCGGCCGTGTCCCAGCAGCTCGCCGCCCTGGAGGCGGAAGTGGGGCACGCGTTGTTGCGTCGACGCGGCAGACGGGTGTCGTTGACCGCGGCGGGGGAACTGCTCGTGCGGCACACCGTCGTGATCGAGGCAGAGCTGGAACGCGCGTCGGCGACCCTGGCCGCGTTCGCTTCGGGCACGCGGGGTGAGGTGCGGATCGGCAGCTTCGCGTCGGCGATCACCCAGGTGGTGGCGCCGGCCATGGCCGCGTTGCGCATCGTCGCGCCGGAGGTGGTGTTGCGCGTACGCGATGTCGAGGGGCACGCGAGCATGCCGCTGCTGCTCGACGGCGAGATCGACCTGGCGATCACCGAGGAGTACCGGCCGCGGGCGGGGGACCGACGCGTGACCAGGTTCCCGCTGTACACCGAGCCGTTCGACGTGGTCCTGCCGCCCGGTCACCCGTTACACGGACAGCCGGTGGAGATCGCCGCGTTGGCGGACGACGACTGGGTGACGACGCTGCCCGGCAACCCGGTGCGTGACGCGGTGGAACTGGCCTGCGCCAACGCGGGGTTCGCGCCGCGGATCACCCACACGTCGGACGACTTCCGCGCGATCGACGCGCTTGTGGCGGCGGGTGCCGGGGTGGCTTTGGCGCCTCGGCACGCCGTGTCCGGCATCCCGGTGCAGGGGACGGCGCCGTTGCGGCAGGTGTTCGCGGCGGTGCGGCGGGGCAGTGAGGAGCACCCGTTGGTGAAGCTGGTGCGTGATGCCTTGACGGGGATGGTCGCTTAGCCCGGTGTGGGGTTCGGGTGCCTGAGTGGAGGACTCGCGGGGGCCGGGTGCGTGTTTCGGGGTGTCTGAATGCAGGTTTCGCGGTGTCCGAGTGCACAACTCGCGGTGCCTGAGTGCACAACTCGCGGTGCCTGAGTGCATGACTCGCGGTGCCTGAGTGCATGACTCGCGGTGTCTGAGTGCATGACTCGCGGTGGGGGTGTTGGGCGGCGTGGTGGGCGGTGGCGTGTCAGGCTCGGGTGCGGGTGGTTGGTGGGCTGTTCGGGAGATGCCGAACCGGGTGGGGCGTGCGGTGGTGGCCGGACCGGGGCTTTTCCCTGGTACTGCCCGAATCCGGCGGGTGGGCGGTGGTTCACCGGCACGACGGGGAAGGGGTATGGTCTAGACCATGTCGAGCACGCGGCTGAGCGGTGTCGGTGTCAGTTCCGGTCGGGCCAGTGGGCCTGTCGTGCGGGTCGCGGAGCCCCTCGGGGAGCCGCCCGCCGGTCCCGCACCGAGTGATCCGGCGGCCGAGGCCGCCCGCATCGAACCCGCCGCGGCCAAGGTCGCCGACAACCTGTTCGCCCGCGCCGCCAAGGCCGAGGGCGAGGCCAAGGCGGTCCTGGAGACCACCGCCGCGATGGCCGCCGACCCGTCGCTGCTGAGCCAGGCCGCCAAGCTCGTCGAGTCCGACAACCTCCCCGCCGCCCGCGCCGTCCACCAGGCCGCGGCCGGGTTCATCAAGGCGCTGGAAGCGGCCGGCGGCTATATGGCCGAACGAGCACGCGACGTGCAGGACGTCCGTGACCGCCTGGTCGCCGAACTGCTCGGCCTCCCCGCTCCGGGCGTGCCCGAACTCGCCTCGCCGAGCGTCCTGGTCGCCCGCGACCTCGCGCCCGCGGACACCGCCGGCCTCGACCCGGCGAAGGTCCTCGCCCTGGTCACCGAGGAGGGCGGCCCCACGTCGCACACCGCGATCCTCGCCCGGTCCCTGGGCATCCCCGCCGTGGTCGCCGTGCGCGGCCTGCTGGCCGCCGACGTCGCCGCGCTCGAGGTCGACGGCACGACCGGCGAGGTCGTCGAGTCCGACGGCACGGTGCGGGCCGCCGACACGGGCGCCAAGGTCGAGTGGAACGGCGTCGGCGTGCTCCGCGACGGCCTGCGGGTCAAGGTCGTCGGCAACGTCGGCTCGCCCGCCGACGCGACCGCCGCCGCGGAGCGCGGCGCCGAGGGCGTCGGCCTGTTCCGCACGGAGTTCTGCTTCCTGTCCGCGTCGACCGAACCCACGGTCGAGGAGCAGCGGGCCGCCTACGCCGCCGTGCTCAAGCCGTTCGCCGGCAAGCCCGTCGTGGTGCGCACGCTCGACGCGGGCGCCGACAAGCCGCTGTCCTTCCTCGACCCCGAGCCCGAGCCGAACCCCGCGCTCGGCGTGCGCGGCCTGCGCGTCGCGGTCGACCGCCCGGAGGTGCTGGACCGCCAGCTCGCGGCCATCGCCCTCGCCGCCGTCGACTCCGGCGCCGAGGTGTCGGTCATGGCGCCGATGGTCGCGACCGCCGCCGAGGCCGCCTGGTTCGTGTCCCGCGCCCGCGCGGCCGGCATCGCCCGCGCCGGCGTGATGATCGAGATCCCGGCCGCCGCACTGACCGCCCGCGAGATCCTCGCCGAGGTGGACTTCGTGTCCCTGGGCACGAACGACCTGGCCCAGTACGTGTTCGCGGCGGACCGCCAGGTCGGCGCCGTCGCCGCGCTCAACGACCCGTGGCAGCCCGCGCTGCTGCGCCTGATCGCCCTGGTCGGCGAAGCGGGGACGCAGACCGGCAAGCCCGTCGGCGTGTGCGGCGAGGCCGCGGCCGACCCGCTGCTCGCGACCGTGCTGGTGGGTCTGGGCGTGACGAGCCTGTCGATGAACCACACGTCACTGGCCGCCGTCGGCGCCAAGCTCGCCGAGACGAGCTTCGACGTCTGCCAGCTCGCGGCGCGTTCCGCGCTCAACGCCCACGACCCGGCCGCCGCACGGCTGGCCGCCCGCGCTCCCCACTGAGGTCGGCCAGGTCCGGGTAGGACGGTTGGGCGCCTTCGCGGGTGACCGACCAGGCCGCCGCCCGGATGGCGAAACCCACGGCCTCGGGCAACGTGACGCCCTGGTCCAACTCCCGGACCAGGGCTCCCGTGAACGCGTCACCGGCACCGGTCGTGTCCACGGCGCGCACCCGCGACGCGGGGAATCGCCGATCGCCCAGGCGTGCGCCGTCCGCGCCGAGCGTGATCACGGTGGCACGCGGGACGTCGACCGACGTGCCCAGTGCTTCGGCCTCCTGCTCGTTGACCACCAGCGGATCGAGGAGCGGGAGGACGTCGTCGGGCAGGTCGGTCACGGGCGACAGGTTGAGGACCGCGCGGACGCCGTGGCCCGCCGCGGTGCGGATGGCGTGGCAGACCACCGGCACCGGGATCTCCAGCGAGCAGACCAAAGTCGCCACGTCCTGCCACGGCAGGGCGTCGATGTCGGACTCGCGCAGGTCGGCGTTGGCGCCGGGGGAGACCACGATCGAGTTCTCGCCGTCGGGCGTCACGGTGATGTGGGCGGTGCCGGTCGGGCGGTCCGACGTGCGCAGGTGGGCGGTGTCGACGCCCGCGTCCGCCAGCGACGTCCTGAGCAGTTCCCCGTGACCGTCCCGGCCTACCGCGCCCGCGAACACGACCCGTGCGCCGAGGCGGGCCGCCGCGACGGCGGTGTTGGCGCCCTTGCCGCCGGGCAGGGTACGGACGTCGCCGCCGAGCACCGTCTCGCCCGCTCGCGGCCGGTGCGGGACGGTGACCACCAGGTCGGCGTTGGCCGAGCCGAGCACGAGGATCGTCACCACCGGGACTCTGCCGGCGTCGTGACCACTTCGTCACGGGCTATGAGTAGAGGTACGGATTCGCCGATCGGGTGATGGCGCCACCCTGGGTGCATGACCGGACAGGACCCCCTCATAAGGCTCGCCGAAGAGTTGGGCACGCTCGGACAGCGATTGGCCGAGGTCGGCGCGGAGTTGCGCAACGTGGGCGCGGCGGCCCGGACCTCACCGGCAGAACAGGACGCCACTCCGACGGGTGAGAGCGCAACGCCGCCGGACGCCGTTGACCTCGAAGGCCCGGCCGGCGAAGATTCCACTCTGGACGGTCCCGGCCACGACGTCCGGGCCCGGAACACTCCCGACCACGACGCTCCGACCCAGGACACCTCGGCGCAGGGCGATCCGACCCAAGGCATTCCGGTCCAGGACATCCCGGTCCAGGACATCCCGGCCCAGGACATCCCGGCGCAGGGACGGCCGCCGGTGGTCGGCAGCCCGGTGCCGCCACAGGTTCACGTTCCCCCGCAAGGGACTCCGGTGCCGCACGGGCAGGTCGCCGCGCAGGCGGTCCCCGGCCAAGGTCCGCCCCCGCCGCACGCCTGGCCCTACACGGCGTGGGGTCCGCACCAACCGGTCCACACGATGCCGGTGCCCCACCCCGTGGCACGGCCCTCGCTGTTCGAGCGCCTGGGGCAGGACGGTGTCGGCAGCCGGATCCTCGCCTGGGTCGGCGGCGCGGTCACGTTGCTCGGCGTCGTGCTGCTGCTCGTCCTCGCCGTCCAGCGCGACTACCTGGGCCCGCTGCCGCGGGTGATCGCGGGCGCCGTGCTGGGCCTCGTCCTCACCGGCATCGGGCTGCGCCTGCACCGCTCGGAGACCACGCGCACGGGTGCGTTCGCCCTGGTCGCGACTGGTGTCGCCGTGCTGTACCTCGACGTCGTCGCCGCGACGTCGATCTACGACTTCCTGGACACCGGCGGTGGCCTGGTCGCCGGGCTCGTGGTCACGGCCCTGGGCCTGCTGCTCGCGATGAAGTGGGACTCGGTCACGCTCGCGGTCTACGTGGTCGCCTCGTGCGCGGTGTGCGCGCCGATCCTGACCAGCGGGTTCACGGTGGAGCTGGTGGCCTTCCTGCTCGTGCTCAAGATCGCCGCCGGTCCGGTGCACCTGCGCCGGAACTGGCCGTGGCTCGCGGTCACGGCCGGCGTCCCGCCGCTGCTCGCCTCGGTGCTCGCGCTCGGCGGCCGGCCCGACGACCCGTTGGTGCTCGCCGGAACGGGCCTGGTCGCGTTCGTGGTGACCCTGGCGGGCGCCGTCCTCACCGACCGGGTCCGGCCCGGCGACAACACCGCGCTCGGCCTCGCACTGGGTGCTCCGGCACCCGCGCTGCTGACGACCGTGTTGCTCGAACGCAACGAGGGCGCGTTCGTCGCCGGGCTCGTCTCGGTGATCACGCTCGGCGTGTGGGTGTTCGGCCGGCGGTCGGCGTTCCGGGCGGGTGTCGGCGGCGTCGGGGTGTTCGCCCTGTTCCTGGCCACGGCGCTCGCGCTGGACGGCAGCGTGCTGCCCGCCGTCGTGCTCGGCGAGGCGTTGGTGCTCACGGTGCTCACGTGGCGGACGAACTCGCGTGGACCGCTGATCGGGGCGACCGTGTTCGGCGCGGCCGGCGGACTGCTGGCGACCTCCGACTCGATCCCGCCGCTGCTGCTGTTGCAGGAACCGCTGTGGACGCGCACGCCCGGTGATCTCGTCGCGGGCATCGTCACCGCGTTCGCGCTCGGCACGCTCGCGGTGGTCCTGCCGTGGGCCGCGACGCGACTGGACGTGATCGAACGTGACCAGGTCGTGTGGTCCCTGATGGGTCTGATCGTGCTGTACAGCGCGGCTTCGGCGGTGTTGTGCGCGGCGCTGCTCGTGTCGCAGGACGCGACCGGGTTCCTGTTCGGCCACACGATCGTGACCGTGTCGTGGACGATCGCGGCGCTCGTGCTGCTGGTCAAGGGGATCGACCGGCGTGGGCTGCGCGTCGCCGGACTCGTCCTCGTCGGCGCGGCGGTGGCGAAGCTGGTGCTGTTCGACATGGCCGCGCTGGACGGGTTCGCCCGCGTGCTGGCGTTCATGGGTGCCGGGCTGGTGTTGCTCGCGGCGGGCACGCGTTACGCCAAGCTGGTGGCCACGCGGCGAATCGGGGCGAATTCCCCGGAGGGTGGAGCCGAAGCGACGCGAGGCGCGTCAACCTGAGTGTGCTCCGCCGGAGCGCGGACCACCGGTGCACCGCACCGGCAGGGGTCCGGCGTCGGCCGTGTCGCCCCCCGAGCGACCGACGCCGGACACCATCCGCGACTGCCGCCCGCCCCGCCGTCGCGGGCGGCAGGGCGGTACGGCCCGTCGTCAGACCCGTGCCGGTACCGGCTCGTCCTCCACCGGCGCCTCCTCGTGGATGGCCAGGCGTTCCTGGATGCGGCGCAGCGGACCCGGCGCCCACCACACGGCGTTGCCGAGCAGCTTGAGCACGGCGGGCACGAGCAGCACGCGCACCACGGTCGCGTCGAGCGCGAGCGCGAGGATCATGCCGACGCCGACGAACCGCATCATGGCGATCCGCGAGAACGCGAACGCACCCGTCACCACGATCAGCAACAGGGCCGCCGCCGTGATCACCCGGCCGGTCTTCGCCAGTCCGGTCGCCACGGCCTCCTCCGTCGACGCGCCGCGACCGCGGGCCTCGACCATGCGGGACAGCAGGAAGACCTCGTAGTCCGTCGACAGGCCGAAGACCATGGCGGCCATCAGCACGACGATCCCGGATTCCAACGGCCCCGGCGTCACACCCAGCAACGATGCGCCGTGGCCCTCCTGGAACACCCACACCAGCACGCCGAACGTGGCGGACAGGCTCAGCGCGCTCATCACCACGGCCTTGATCGGCAGCAGCACCGAGCCGAACGCCAGGAACATCAACACGAACGTCGCGCCGATCAGCAACCCCGCCATCAGCGGCAACCGGTCGGAGATGGCGTCGACGCTGTCGGTCACCACGGCCGTGCTGCCGCCGACGAGCACCTCGGTGCCCGGACCGTCGAGCGCGCGGACCTCGCGCAGCGCCTCCTTGGACTTCTCGCTGAGCGGGGCCTGGTCGAGGGAGGCGTTGAGCAGCCACACGCCGTTCTTGGGCTCGGCGCCCGGCTTGGCCTCGCCGACGCCGGAAACCTCACCGATCCGGGTGGCGAACGCCTGCACCTCGGCGGGCGTCGGGTCGCCGGTGATCACGACCTTGAAGCCGTTGTTGGTCATGCCCGCGAAGTCGCGGTTGATCGTCTCGGCGGCGACGCGGACCTGGTTGCCCTCGGGCAGCACCTTCTCGGTGATCTCGCCGAACTTCACGTTCAGGAACGGGGCGCCGAGCGCGACCAGGACGGCGACGATCGGCAGCGCGAACAGCACCGGGCGCTTCATGACCACGGCCGCGAGCCGGCGCCAGCCGCGTTCGGACGGCTGCCGGTCCTTGCGCCGCCACGGCACGGACAGCTTGTCGACGCGGTGGCCGAGCACGCCGAGCAGCGCCGGGAGCAGCGTGAGCGACACGACGGCGGCGATCGCGACGGCCGACATGCCGCCGTAGGCCAGGGACTTGAGGAACCCGTGCGGGAACAGCAGGAGCCCGGCCAGCGCGATGACCAGCAGCGTCGCCGAGAACACGACCGTGCGGCCGGCGGACATCACGGTCCGGCGCACGGCGTCGGCGCTCGTGCGGCCGGCGGCGAGTTCCTCACGGAACCGGCCGACCATGAACAGGCCGTAGTCGATCGCCATGCCCAGGCCGAGCAGGCTGGCGACGTTGACGGCGAACGAGTTCACCTCCAGGCCCAGCGAGATGACGTGCAGCACGCCGAGCGACCCGAGGATGGCCAGGCCGCCGACGATCACCGGCAGCGAGGCTGCGACCAGGCCGCCGAAGATCACGACCAGCAGCAGCAGGACGATCGGCATCGACACGACCTCGGCGCTCGCGAGATCGGACGACGACATGTCGTTGATCTCCTTCTGCGTCGGCACCAGGCCGCCGACCAGGTGGTCGACGCCGGGGACCGCGAGCCGGTCCTTGATCTGCTCGTACTGCTTGATCTGGCCGTTCGAGTCGCCGTCGCGCAGGGTCAGGATCGCGAGCGTCTTGCCCGCGGCCGGCTGCGGCACGAGCTGGGCCGGTGCGACGACGTCGTCCGGCAGGTCGGCGAGGCGGTCGCCGACCTCCTTGAGCTTGGCCTGGTCGGCCGTGTCGTAGACCACGATCACGTCGCCGCCCTGGCGGCCGAAGGTGTCCTGGACGGTCTTGGTCGCCCGGGCGGCCTCGCTGCCGGGCGCGTCGTAGCCGCCCTGGCTGAGGCGGTCGAACACGCCGAGGCCCCACACGCCACCGGCCACCGCCAGCACCACCGTCGCGATCAACACCACCCAACGGCGGCGGTATGCCAGCGCTCCCCACTTCGCGAACACGCGTCCTCCTCGAACGAGTGAGCTACGGTTGTCGACAGGACGTGAACTCGGTAAACACCGTTCACTGGTCGTCAAGGTACGCCCGGTGAACAGTGTTTACCACCCAATGGAGTGAGGTATGACCGACGCCACGCGACGCGAGCGGCTCCGAGCCGAAACCGAGCGTGATATTCGTCGTCAGGCGCGTGCCCTACTGGCGGCACAGGGCCGTGACGCGGTCACGCTGCGTGCCATTGCCCGGGAACTCGGCATCACCGCTCCGGCGCTGTACCGCTACTACGACTCGCGCGAAGACCTGCTGGCCAGACTGTGCGACGACATCTGCGTCGACCTCGACGGAGAGCTGTCGAAAGCCCTGGAGCCGGTCGTGTCCGAGGACATCACCGTGCACGTGTTCACCGTGTGCAAGGCATTCAGGCGATGGGCGCTGGACCACCCGAATGAATTCGCGCTCGTGTTCGCGTCGACCGACAACCGCCGGGCCGACATGCTCGCCGGCGGACGCACCGACGACCAGTTCGGCCGGGTGTTCCTGGAGGTCGCCGCCAAACTCGTCGCCAGCCACCCGTTCCGCAAACCCGTGCCGCCGGACGTGCCGGAAACGCTGCGGAACGACCTGACGGCCTTCCAGAAGGTGCTGATCAACACCGTGGTGGAGCGCGGCGTCGTCGTCGACGAGACCGTGCTGCACCTCGGCGCGATCTACCACATCCTCCAGTCGTGGGTCCGCCTGTACGGCCACGTGGCCCTGGAGGTCTTCGGCGCCTTCCCGTTCGCGGTCTCCAACCCGGAGCCCCTGTTCGAGCTGATGCTGACCAACCTCATGGGCGAGATGGGCGTGGACCCGCGACCATGACGTCGCTCGGCGAGGTGGGCAAATCGCTACGGCGGGCCTTGGACCTGGTCGCGCAGGCGATCGCGCACCACGAGCAGGCCGCGACCTTGGTCGACGAGGCACACGCCCTGCTCATGACCACGCTCGGCGATGCGAGGCACACCGCGTTCGCCACGACGGCCAAGGCGATCCGTGCGACGGTCGACGACCTGCGGGCCATCACCGCCCTGGTCGAGAATTACCTGACTTCACTTGGTCTGACCTCCACACCCACCGCGTGGGACGCTATCCAAGAGGGCAGGACGCCACCGACGTTCCACGTCACGGAAGCCCGCCGAGTCCACATCCTCGACGGCGACGGGGACGATGAGAACGGCGGACACGCTCCAGGCACCGGAATGCCGTTCAAGAAAGAGTTCCCGGCCCACTGGAGTGATGAAAAGATCATCTCGGCCATCCTCGACGTGGCCAGGAACCCCGACTCGCCACCCCGGGCCAGATGGAACCCCGACAGTTGGCAAGTACGAGGAGAACGCGAGGGGGTCGTGATGGATGTGATTCTCGGGCCGGACGGCGCGGTGTGGACCGGCTATCCCCGTCGAGGACGAGGCGTGATCCACAACGACAGGTACGGCAACCCCACCGATCCGACGAGGTGACCGAACGATGAGTGAGCCAGTCGCCCGCCACGACCGACTCGTCCGCTTCCACGAGGAGGCGTTGCCACTCGTGGCGGGATTGGCCGGACGGATCTCCGACGACGATCTCGACAGCCTCGAAGGGCTGGGCGAAGCCGGGGAGTGGGGCTTCTTCTTCGACGAGTTGAGCGCGCTGCTCCACCGTTCCCGGATCGGGATCACCCCGGCCGAGCGGGATGTGTTCGTGGATCTGATCGGCCTGTTCACCCTGCCGACCGGCCACGACTTCATCAACGACCGCGACGAGGTCGTGGCCTCGCTCAACGTCCGCGAGCCGTAAGCGCCCACTTCCCCGAGGCGTACCGGTGGCGAGTTCCCACGACGACCGGCGACGTCGAGCGCCCTCGCTCGATCAGGTGATACCGACGCGTTCCGGACCGGAAAGCCGGTCGGTGGTGTCTTCTGGTCCGCCGACGGATCAGGGGGTACGCGGTGAGTCGCAGGATCGGTGGGGCTGGCGGCGGATCGGACAAGGGCAGTGGTGGGGGTGGCGCGGTGGTGGCCGCGATCGCGGTGGTGGCCCTGGCCGGGGTCGGCGGAGGAGCGGCCGTCGGGGGCGGTGCGGGTGGAGGAGGTCCCGTCGACAGCCTGTCGGCGCGTAAGGCCGACAGCAAGAAGTCGGCGCGCGAAGGCAATGGCGACGCGGCCTGGAGCCGGCTGGGGCGCCGGGTCACCAGGAAGGTCGACCGGCGTGACCTGGAGTGCCTCACCGCATCGTTCGGGCAGGTCCGCGAGTTCTTCGTCCGGACGCCGTGCCGGTCGCTCGACCGGACGGTCTTCGCGCTCGACGACGGGGCGGGCAACGTCGCCGTCGTCTCGGTGGTCTGGGTCGGGTTCGCGAACCGGGGGCAGGTCCGCGACTTCCAGCGGGTGATGGACGTCCATGGGAGTGGCGACATCAGGCCGTTGGGCAGCGCCCTCCTCGGCCTGGCCGACATCGCCTTCACCGGTGACCACTACTCGGCGGACCCCAAAGCCGACAACATCACCATCGCCGAGACGGAGTCCGTCTCGGGCGTCGTCGACGTCGGGACCCTGGAGCTGATCGCCGAGGTGGCCGCCCAGCTACCCAAGCCGTGAGGTGGTGCCGGGACCCGCAGGTCCCGGCACCACGAGAACTCACAGCACCACGTTCACCAACCGGCCGGGGACGACGATCACCTTGCGCGGCTCCTTGCCGCCCAACAGTTCGACGACCTTCTCGTCCGCCAGGGCCGTCGCCTTCACCTCGTCCGGCGAAGCCGACGCCGCCACGACCACCCGCGCGCGCACCTTGCCGTTGACCTGGATCGGGTACTCGGCCGTGTCCTCCACCAGGTACTTCGCGTCCGCCACCGGGAACGGGCCGTGGGCCAGCGACGTGGCGTTGCCCAGCTTCGACCACAGCTCCTCGGCCACGTGCGGGCTCAGCGGCGCCAGCATCAGGACCAGCGGCACGGCCAGGTCACGCGGGGCACCGGACGGGTGGTGCTTGGTCACGTAGTTGTTCAGCTCGATCAACTTCGCGCCCGCCGTGTTGTAGCGCAGGTTCGCGTAGTCGTCGCGCACGCCGTCGATCGTGCGGTGCAGCAGGCGCAGCTCGTCCTCGGTCGCCGGCGTGTCGACGACACGCAACTCGCCCGTCGTCTCGTCGACCAGGTTGCGCCACAGCCGCTGCAAGAACCGCTGTGCGCCGACGACGTCCTTGGTCGCCCAAGGCCGCGAAACGTCCATGGGCCCCATGGACATCTCGTACAGGCGGAACGTGTCGGCGCCGTACTTGTCGCACATCTCGTCCGGCGTGACGACGTTCTTCAGGCTCTTGCCCATCTTCCCGTACTCGCGGGTGACTTCTTCGCCTTCGTAGAAGTACTTGCCGTCACGCTCCTCGACCTGCTCGGCCGGGACGGGCACGCGACGGGCGTCGCGGTACGCGTAAGCCTCGACCATGCCCTGGTTGAACAGCCGCCGGTACGGTTCGTCGCCGGACAGGTGGCCCAGGTCGAACAGCACCTTCTGCCAGAACCGCGAGTACAGCAGGTGCAGGACGGCGTGCTCGACGCCGCCGATGTACAGGTCGACACCACCCGGGTCCGAGGCGCCGCGGGACGCCTGCGGGCCCAGCCAGTAGCGCTCGTTCTCCGCGTTCACGAACCGCGACGACTCGGTCGGGTCCACGTAGCGCAACTGGTACCAGCACGATCCGGCCCAGTTGGGCATGGTGTTGACCTCGCGCCGGTACTCGCGCGGGCCGTCGCCCAGGTCCAGCACGACCTTCGTCCACTCCGCGGCGCGCGACAGCGGTGGCGACGGCTGCGAGTCCGCGTCCTCGGGGTCGAACGTCCGCGGCGAGTAGTCGTCGATGTCGGGCAGTTCGATCGGCAGCGCCGACTCGGGCACGGCGACGGGCGTGCCGTCCTCGTCGTACACGATCGGGAACGGCTCGCCCCAGTAGCGCTGGCGCGAGAACAGCCAGTCGCGCAGCTTGAACTGGACCGTGCCTTCGCCGTGGCCTTCCTCCTCCAGCCAGGCGATGATCCGCTTCTTGGCGTCGGCCACGTCCAGGCCGTCCAGGAAGCCGGAGTTGACGGCCGGGCCGGTGCCGGTGAACGCCTCGCCGTCGAAGTCCGCGGGCGGCTGGACGGTCCGGATCACGGGCAGGTCGAACGCCTTGGCGAAGTCCCAGTCGCGCTGGTCCTGGCCGGGCACGGCCATGATCGCGCCGGTGCCGTAGCCCATCAGCACGTAGTCGGCGACGTACACCGGCAGCTTCGCGCCGTTGACCGGGTTGACCGCAAAAGATCCGGTGAAGACGCCTGTCTTCTCCTTGTTCTCCTGTCGGTCCAGTTCGGACTTCCGGCCGACCTCACGCCGGTAGGCCGCGACGGCGTCGACGGCGTCGGCCGTGGTGATCGCGTCCACCAGCGGGTGCTCGGGCGCCAGCACCAGGTATGTCGCGCCGAACAGCGTGTCGGGCCGGGTCGTGAAGACCTCGATCGCGGACCCGCCGACGGCGAACCGCACGCGCGCGCCCTGCGACCGCCCGATCCAGTTGCGCTGCATGGCCTTGACCTTGTCCGGCCAGTCCAGCCGGTCCAGGTCGTCGACCAGGCGGTCGGCGTACGCGGTGATCCGCATCATCCACTGGCGCAGCGAGCGCCGGAACACGGGGAAGTCGCCGCGTTCGCTGCGCCCGTCGGCGGTGACCTCCTCGTTCGCCAGCACGGTCCCCAGGCCGGGGCACCAGTTGACCGGCGCCTCGGACAGGTAGGCCAGGCGGTACTCGCCCAGCACCCGCTCCCGCTCGGCCTTCGACAGGTCCGCCCAGCCGCCGGGCGCCTCGCGCTCACCGGACTCGAACTGGGCGACCAGCTCGGAGATCGGACGCGCCCGCCCGGCCTCGGCGTCGTACCAGGACTCGAAGATCTGCAGGAAGATCCACTGGGTCCACCGGTAGTAGTCCGGGTCGATCGTGGAGATGCGCCGGCGCTCGTCGTGGCCCAGGCCCAGCCGGCGGATCTGCCGCAGGTAGGTCCGGATGTTCTCCTCCGTGGTGTGCCGGGGGTGCTGCCCGGTCTGCACGGCGTACTGCTCGGCGGGCAGGCCGAACGCGTCGAAGCCCATCGTGTGCAGCACGTTGCGCCCGTTCATCCGGTGGTACCGGGCGAACACGTCCGTGCCGATGAAGCCCAGGGGGTGGCCGACGTGCAGGCCGGCGCCCGACGGGTACGGGAACATGTCCTGGACGAACAGCTTGTCGGCCGGGACCTCGCCGGCGAGCGGACCGACCGGGTTGGGCGCGTGGAAGGTGCCCTGCTCCTCCCAGTGCTTCTGCCACCGCTGCTCGATCTCGCCCGCCAGTCCGGCGGTGTAGCGGAACGCCGGGGTTTCCGCCGACTCGGTGCTCATCGGGATGTCCCTCTCGATCGGTATACCTGCCCTGACACGACGAAACCCCCCAGCCCGACGGGCGTGAGGGGTTGCCGCGCGATCCTGACGGTCCGCGCGGCTAGCCAAGAAGCAGGCTTGCCTTGCTCATGTCACCACGGTATCAGCGCAGCGCGACCGCGATGAACCGGGTGAACTCCTCGGCCGAGAAGTTGTCGTCGCTGACCAGCAGCAGGGTGCGTTCGCCGGTGGGCAGGACCGAGCCCCACGTGATGCCCTCGACGTTGTCGACCACCGGCAGCGGAAGGTCCTTCAGGTTCGCCACGAGCTTCTTGTGCACAGGTCGCACGTTCGCGTTCAACGTGTCGAGCCTGCGCACGTCCGTGGCGCCGAAGACCGAGATCTCGAAGATCCGCACGTCGTACCCGGCGCCGGGCACCCACTGGCGTTCCAGCGTCAGGTACTTCCCGGGCGTGTACGGGTCGGCCAGGATCGCCGGCACGCCCGTGTCCGGTCCCCACGGCCCCGGCTCGGGCACCGCGAACAGCTTCTCCAACGGGTACGCGTACTGCGCGACCACGTCGCCACCGCGCGTCTGCACGGTCAGCCTGGTCAACGCGCCCCGGTCGACGGTCGGCACGTCGCCGTCCTGGAGCAGCGGACCCTCCACGACGCTGGTCACCAGGAACCCGGCGGAGGAGAACGTCAACGCCTCCAGCGCCTGGTTGCGGCGCGGACCGGTGGTCGGCTCGATGGCGTAGTTGCGCGGCAGGGTGAAGTCGGCCACGTGCGCCCCGTCACGCCCGGCCTGCCGGATGGACGGCTGCACGAGCGGCTTGCCGGTGGGCCGGTCGCCTTCCTGTGCCCACCAGTAGCCGCCGGTCCACGGGTCGACGCGCAGTTCCTCGGGGTCGATCGCGTTGGCGGTGTCGACGGCGGGCGAGGGGTAGGTCGAGCCGTCGGGCCGCTTCAACGTCCGCACGTCGGTGATCTCCACCGAGTCGACGCCGGACGTCGTGACCCGCACGTTCGCCGTGTAGAACCGGGGTGGCTCGGTGTAGCCGCGGTCGTCGCTGATCAGCACGTATCGGCCGGTGAACGGGTCGCGGTCGATGCCGGACAGGCCACCGACGGTCGTGCCCCGGAACTGGAGCTTGTGCGGGACGACCGCCTGTCCGAGGTAGCGGACACCGGCCGGCGCGGCGGTCGCCGGCACCGCGGTCACGCCCAACGCGAGGACGACCACGGCGACGCAGGTGCGAAGTCTCATGTGCCCACAGCCTTCCGATCATCGGACCTCGACGGGAAGTGCTCGTCCGGGTGAAACCCGGTTCGTGGTTCGGAATCCCGCGGGCCTACCCTCGTGGGCGTGAACATCGTGCTGCTGGTGGTATCGGCCCTGGTCGGGGCCGCGTTCGTCGCGATCGGCGCGCTGGGCTTGCGGGGCCTGCTTCACCGGAACAGGTTCTTCGGTGTCCGCACCAAGGCCACGTTGCGTGACGATGAAACGTTTGCGCTGGCCAACCGCATCGCCGGTGTTCCCACGATCGTGGCCGGTGCGGTCGCGCTGGTGACCGCCGCGGCCATCGCCGCGAAGCCGGAGACCGCGCTCGTCATCGGCCTGGTCGGCCTGGTCGGCACGCTGGTGATCGCCGGTGCCGGCGGCGTGCTGGGCCACCGGGCCGCCGAGGCCATGCCCGAGCCGACGCCCGCCGGGTGCGGCGGCTGCGCATGCGCCGGCGGCGGGTGTGGCGTGCTCACCCGCGCCTAGTTCCGCCGCACGTCCACCGGGAACGACGCGAGCAACGCCGTCGGCATGCCCTGGCGGCGCAGCACCCGACCCCACAGGTCGACGTTCGGCGGCGTGAGCACGTCGTCGGGCAGACCCGGGAACACGAGCCAGTCGCCGCGTTCGATCTCGCCGGCCAACTGGCCCTCGTTCCACCCCGCGTACCCGGCGAACACCCGCAGCCCGCGCACCTTGGGCACGAGGTCGTCCGGGTCGGAGTCCAGGTCGATGAGCGCGACCGGGCCGTGCACGCCCACCATGCCCTTGATCGACTGGTGGTCCTCGCCCGCGCGCAACGCCGCCAGGCACAGCGCCGTCTTCTGCTCGACCGGCCCGCCGATGTACACGGCCTGCGGCCGGGACACGTGCGGACCCCAGTTGGGCAGCACGTCGTGCACCGCCACCTCGCTCGGTCGGTTCAGCACGACGCCCAGCGTCCCCTCGCCGCGGTGGTCGATCACGTAGACCACCGTGCGGCGGAAGTTGGGATCGGTCAGACCCGTCGCAGCCACCAGCAGGGAGCCCGGCTGGACGTCGTCTTCATCGCGCACGTCGCCATGATCCCAGACGACGGCCGCTACACCCGGCGTGGAACATCCGGGGAGTCACGGTCGTTGTACGGACCGTCGGGTGCCTTCGAGTCCCCCGGGCCCAACACAAACCGCCTCGGCGGAATACCGGTGCGGCCGGAGCCGTCGGGCGCTGCCGCCGAGAGGCGACCTTGGGTACCCGACGAGCCGGACCCCTGTCCGCAGGGGTCCGGCTCCCGGCCAAGGCCTACGCTGCTGTCGTGACCAGGGGCGTGACGACGGAAAAGCACCACCTCGGCGTCCGCAGACTCCTGCGCATCGCCGACTTCCGGCGGCTGCTGCTGTCCCGGCTCGCCGCCCAGTGGGGCGACGGCCTGTTCCAGGCCGGGCTCGCGGGCGCGGTCCTGTTCAACCCCGAACGGCAGTCCGACCCGTTGGACATCGCGGCCGGGTTCGCCGTGCTGCTGCTGCCGTACTCGATCGTCGGTCCGTTCGCGGGCGCGTTGCTCGACCGGTGGGACCGGCGGCGGGTGTTGGTCGTGGCCAACCTCGTGCGCGGCGTGTTCGTGCTGCTCACGGCCATGGCCGTGGGTGCCGGGCTGGAGGGCGTCCCGCTCTACGCGGCGGCGCTGATCGTCACGGGCGTGTCCCGGTTCGTCGGCTCGGGTTCGTCGGCGTCGCTGCCGCACGTGGTCACCGAGGACCACTTGGTCGAGGCAAACGCGTTCGTGTCCACGCTCGGCGCGTTGACGGCGGTGTTCGGCGCGGGCTGCGCGATCGGGCTGCGCGTCGCGCTCGGCGCGGGCGACGGCGGCTCGTCGTGGACGACCGCGACGGCCGTGGTCGGGTCGCTGCTCGCGGCGGCGATCGCGTCCCGGTTCGCGCGCGGCGTGCTCGGACCGGACGAGGTCGACGAGCCCAGCGGGGCGTTCGCCGCGATCGCACGCGGCCTGCTCGACGGCGCACGGGCCGCCGCGCGCACGCCGTCCGTGGTCGCCGCGCTGTTCGCCCTGCTCGCCCACCGCGTCGGGTTCGGCATCTCGCTGCTGCTCACGTTGTTGCTCATGCGCAACACGCTCCAGGACTTCGGGCCGCTCAAGGCGGGCATCGCCGGACTCGGCGAGGTCGCCGTGTCCGGCGGTCTCGGCGTGCTGCTCGCGGGCATCTTCACGGACCGGGTCGTCGACCGGCTCGGCGCCCGACGGACCGTGCTGTGCGCACTCGGGCTCGCGGCGGCGGCACAGGGCCTGGCGGCCGTGATCGAACTCGTGCTCGGCCTGCCGGTGCTGCTGCCGACGGTCCTGTGCGCGGCGTTCTTCCTGACCCTGGGCGGCCAGGTCGTGAAGCTGTGCGTGGACGCCGCCGTGCAGAGCGACATCGGCGACGAGACGCGCGGTCGCGTGTTCGCCCTCTACGACACCCTGTTCAACACGACGCAGGTCGTCGCCATCGCCATCGCGGCGGCACTGGTCCCCCTGGACGGCCGGTCGCCCGGCCTCGTGCTCGCCGCGACGGCGACCTATCTCGTCGGCGCGGCCGGCTACCTGCTGCTATCCCGCCAGTCCGTTCGGGACCGGTAGCCGGATCATCCCCGTCTCGTGGGCGAAGACGACCGCCGCCATCCGGTCCCGCAGGCCCAGCGCCCGCAGGATGTCGGCCACCACCGAGGCGACCTGCCGCTGGCTCAACGCCAGCACCCGCGCGATCTCGTGGTCGGCCAGCCCCCTGGCCAGACACCGCAGGACCACCCGCTGCTGATCGCTCAACACCGCCAGGTCACGCGCCCGGGTGCCCCCCTCTGTGGACAATCCCCAAGCGGTCATGCGCACCACCCCCTGTGCGTCGTGCGTGTCCTACTACGCACACAGTCATGGTGTCGCAACTGCCTGTCACTTGGCTAACAAGCTTCCCGCGCCGGGCTACCCCCTGGTCCGGATGCCCTCGCGTTCGGCCCACGCGAACAGCTCCGAGACGGCTTCGTCGTGCTCCAACGGGCCGCGGTCCAGGCGGAGTTCCTTGAGGAACTTCCACGCCTGACCCACCTGCGGCCCCGGGGGCAGGTCGAGCAGCCGCATGATCTCGTTGCCGTCCAGATCGGGGCGCACGCGCGCCAGGTCCTCCTCGGCGGCCAGGCGCTCGATCCGCCGTTCGAGGTCGTCGTAGGTGCGTTGGAGCGCGTTGGCCTTGCGCTTGTTGCGGGTCGTGCAGTCCGCCCGGACGAGCTTGTGCAGCCGGGTCAGCAGGTGCTCGGCGTCGGTCGCGTAGCGGCGCACGGCCGAGTCGGTCCACTCGCCGCCGCCGTAGCCGTGGAACCGCAGGTGCAGGTAGACGAGCTGGGCGACGTCCGCCACGATCTCCTTGGCGTACTTCAACGCCCGCAAGCGCTTGCGCACGAGCTTGGCGCCGACCACCTCGTGGTGGTGGAACGACACCCCGCCGCCCGACTCGAACCGCCGCGTGCCGGGCTTGCCGATGTCGTGCAGCAGCGCGGCCAGCCGCAACGTGAGGTCCGGGCCGTCGGTCTCCAGGTCGATCGCCTGTTCGAGCACGGTCAACGAGTGCGAGTACACGTCCTTGTGCTGGTGGTGCTCGTCGATCTCCAGCCGCATCGCGGGCAGTTCCGGCAGCACGACGTCGGCCAGACCAGTCGACACCGCCAACTCGACGCCCGCCCGGGGGTGCGCGCCCAGCAGCAGTTTCGACAGTTCGACCTGTACCCGTTCGGCCGTGATCCGACCGAGTTCGCCGGCCATGGCCTTCATCGCCTCGGACACGCGCGGCGCCACGGTGAACCCGAGTTGCGCGGCGAACCGGGCCGCGCGCAGCATCCGCAGCGGGTCGTCGCCGAACGACTCGGCGGGCGTCGCCGGCGTGTCCAGCACGCCGGCCGCCAGGGCCGCGCGCCCGCCCGTCGGGTCGATCAGCCGGCGCTCGAGCAGGTCGTAGGCCATCGCGTTGACCGTGAAGTCGCGGCGGACCAGGTCGCCCTCGACCGTGTCGCCGAACGTCACCTCGGGGTTGCGGCTCACGCGGTCGTAGGCGTCGGACCGGAACGTGGTGATCTCCACGGTCTGCCCGTCCTTGGACGCGCCGACCGTGCCGAACGCGATGCCCACGTCCCAGATCGCGTCCGCCCAGCCCTTGAGGACGGCGAGGACCTGCGGCGGCCGGGCGTCCGTCGTGAAGTCGAGGTCGCCCGACAGCCGGCCGAGGAACGCGTCGCGGACGCTGCCCCCGACCAGGTAGAGGCGGTGTCCGGCCGCGGCGAAACGGCCGGCGAGGTCGGTGGCGACGGGGAAGGTGTTCGACAACTCCACCGCGACATTGTCCACTTGGGGGACAAGCCGTCTTCACGCACCGGATTTCCGCCGGTCACGCCACCTCCCGATTACGGCACCGGCACGTTTCGCCACACCGGCCCGCCGCTGGTCGGCACTACCATCGGCCCCATGCCCGTGTCGCCCGACCATCCCGGTGGTCTCCAGCCGAGGCGTCGCGGTCGACGTCGCGGCCGGCGGCTGACGACGGTCGACGAGACCTCGGCGGGCGGGCTGGTGCTCGACCCCGGACGGGGCCGGGCGGCGGTGATCGGCCGGCTCGACCGGCGCGGGCGGCTGCTGTGGTCGCTGCCCAAGGGACACATCGAGCCTGGTGAGACGGCCGAGCAGACCGCGGTGCGCGAGGTCGCCGAGGAAACCGGTATTCATAGCAGGGTGCTCCGGCCGCTCGGCTCGATCGACTACTGGTTCGTCGCCGAGGACCGGCGCGTGCACAAGACCGTCCACCACTTCCTGCTCGAAGCGGTGGCCGGCGAGCTTTCCGACGAAGACGTGGAGGTCACCGAGGTGGCGTGGGTGCCCCTGGGCGAACTGGACGAACGGCTCGCCTACGCGGACGAGCGCCGACTGGTGCGCCGGGCCGTCGACCTGCTCACCGGGTCGCACCCGGTGCGGGACGGAGCTGAGTCCGCGTGAAACGGCTGCTGTCCGCGCTCGCGGTGGCCGGTGTCCTCGTCGTCACGGGCGGCCCGGCCGCCGGTGCCGCGCCGAGCGAACCGGGTCCGCTGCCGATCAAGCCCGCACCCGCGACCCAGGTCTGGTCGACACTGGACGCGCTGACCGCCCAGCCCGGCGACCAGTCCCAGACGTGGCTGCGGCTCGACGTCGAGCAGCTCACCCCGCGCGTGGTCACGGCCGGTGGTCCGGCCGAGGTCACGGTGTCCGGGAAGATCACCAACGTCGGCGACCGCAAGATCTCCGACATCGAGTTCCGCCTCGAGCGCGGCGAACCGCTCAAGAGCGAGGACGAGGTCCGCAAGGCGTTGCGCGAACCCGCCGACGCCGAGTTCGTCCAGCCCGAGTTCACCCGGATCGCCGACGAGCTGGCCCGCGACGAGACCCGCGAGTTCAGCCTCACGATCCCGCTGCGCGGCACGGCCGACACCGCCCTGCGGATCGACCAGCCGGGCATCTACCCGATCCTGGCCAACATCAACGGCCGGCCCGACTTCGGCGGCCGGGCCCGACTGGCCGCGCTGAGCACGCTGCTGCCGGTCGTCTCCGTGCCCGGCGGCCAGGACGCCGGACCGCCCGCCACGCCCGCGAAGATCACCGTGCTGTGGCCCGTGGCCGACCGGCCCCGCCTGATCCGGGTCGGGTCCGACGGGCAGTCGCTGCTCACCGACGACCAGCTCGCGTCCTCGTTCGCGCCGGGCGGCCGGCTGTACGGCCTGCTCAAGGCGTACGAGTCGGCGGTGACGGGCCCGCTCGCACCCGCGATGTGCCTGGCCGTCGACCCGGACCTGCTGCGCACGGCGATCGCGATGGCCGGCGGCTACCAGGTCCGCGGCCTCGGCGAGGGCAAGGGGCGGACCGACGCCGACCTGTGGTTGCGCGCGTTGCGCGCGGCCGTCGCGGGCCGCTGCGTGATCGCGTTGCCCGACGCGGACGCCGACCTGGTGGCGTTGACCCGCGCCGGCCTCGGCGACCTGACCGGGCTCGCCCTGGGCGGCGGCGAGCTGGTGCGCGAGGCGCTCCAGGTGCAGCCGCTGCCCGACCTGGTGTGGCCCGAGGACGGCGTGGTCGACGAGCAGACGTTCACCGACCTGACCACGCGCGGCGTGCGGCGCCTCGTGCTCGACCAGTCCGCTGTGGGCGACGCGCCGGGCACGAACCCGGTCCGCCTCGGCGAGCAGGGCGGCGGCGACGCGGCGGCACCCACCACGGCCGTGCGCATCGACGCGATGGTGTCGGACGCGTTGCGCGGCACCGCCCAGACCTTCGGCGGCGACCGCCCCACGCCCGTGTCCGTGCAGAACGCGCTGGCCGCGTTGGCGTACCGGACCGGCTTCCAGGGCGACGGCCGCAACCTCGTGATCGCGCCGCCGCGCCGGTGGAGCGCGCCGACCGGGGAGATCACCACGTTCCTGGACGTGACGGAGAACCTGGTCGCGAGCGGGTTCGCGACGCCGACCGGCCTGGCCACCGTCCTGGACGGCCCCGCGCCCGAGCAGATCGCGACGCTGGGCTACCCGGTCGACGCGGGTGTGCGCGAGGTGTCGCCGACGATCACCGCCGCGGTCGGCGACTCGTACCGCGAGGTCGTGGGCATGGCCGACGCCATGCGCCAGGTCGACGCCGCGGACACGCCGGTCGCCGACCTGGTCGACCCGCTGCGGCTCGACCTGCTGCGCGTGGTGTCCGGCGCGTGGCGCGGGGACGAGAGCGGCGCGCGGGCCACGCTGGTGTCGGGCATGGCCGAGGTCGACGCGCTGCGCGGGCAGGTCACCGTGACCGAGCCGAACAGCCCGATCCTGCTCGGGTCGGGCGACAGTCCGATCCCGGTCACGATCCGCAACAACCTGGGTGTGCGCGTGGTCGTCCGGATCGTGCTGGAGGACGCGCCGGGCATCCGGGCCAAGGAGTTTCCCGACCAGGTCCTGCCCGCGCACGGCGAGCGGTTCATCAGCGTGCCGGTCGAGGTGCTGCGGTCGGGCCGGTTCAGCCTGCACCTGCGGTTGACCACGCCCGGTGGCGTCGAACTCGGCGAACGTGCCCGGCTGGAGGTTTCGTCGTCCGCGTACGGGACGATCACCCTTGTCATCACCTGCCTGGCCGCCGGTCTGCTGGTGCTGCTCGTGTCCCGCCGGATCTACCGGCGGGTGCGCGCGGTGCGGGCGGCGGCCGTGCTGGTACCCGACGACGCCGAAGGCGTCACCCCCGAGAAGTCGAGCGCGAGTTGAGCGAGACAGTGACGCAGGAGAACAGATCGGACGCGGCGCCGTCCGTCGCGCGGGCCAGCGGTTCGATGGCCATCGCCACGGTGGTGAGCCGGGCGTCGGGTCTGCTGTCGAAGCTGTTGCTGGTCACGTTGCTCGGCGCGACCGCGTTGAACGACTCCTACCAGGTGGCGACCACGCTGCCGACGATGATCAACGAGCTGCTCCTCGGCGGCGTGCTGACCAGCGTGGCGATCCCGCTGCTCGTGCGCGCCGAGAAGGAGGACGGCGACGGCGGCGAGTCGTACGCGCAGTGGATGGTCACCATGTCGGCCGTGCTGCTGGGCATCGGCACGGTGGTCGCGATCATCGCCGCACCTCTGCTGACCTCGCTGTTCGTCAGCTCGTCCGACAAGGCCAACCCCGAACTGGTCACGGCGTTCGCGTACCTCGTGCTGCCGGGCATCGTGTTCTACGGCCTGTCGGCCCTGCTGGGCGCGATCCTCAACACCCGCGACATCTTCGGCCTGCCCACGTGGGCGCCGGTGCTCAACAACGTGGTCATGATCGTCGTGCTGGGCGTGTACTGGGTGCTGCCCGGCGAGATCTCGCTGGACCCGGTCCGCATGGGCGAACCGAAGCTGCTGGTCCTGGGCTTGGGCACGATGCTCGGCGTGGCCGTGCAGGCAGCCGTGATGATCCCGGCCATGCGCCGCACCGGTTTCCGGTTCCGCTGGCGCTTCGGCTGGGACCGGCGGCTGGCCGAGTTCGGCGGCCTGGCCTTGTGGGTCCTGCTCTACGTCGGCCTCGGGTTCGTGAGCATGGTCGTGCTGACGCGCGTCGCCACGAACGACGTGGGCGCGATCACCGTCTACAACTACCAGTGGCTGGTCACGCAGGTGCCTTACGGCGTGCTGGGCGTGTCGCTGCTGACCGCGTTGATGCCGAAGATGTCCCGCGCGGCAGCGGCGAACGACATCGGCTCGCTGGTCGGCGACCTGTCGTTCGGCAACCGGATGTCGTCGATCCTGCTGATGCCGTTCGCCGCGCTGCTCACCGTGGCCGGCCTGCCGATCGGCCTCGCGGTGTTCTCGCACGGCGAGTCGGGCATCGCGGGCGGCACGGAGATCGGCGTGGCGATGGCGTTGTCCGCATTCGGCCTGGTGCCCTACGCGATCACGCTGCTTCAGCTCCGCGTCTTCTACGCGATGAAGGACGCCCGGACACCGACGTTGATCCAGGGTGTCATCGTCGTGATCCGGATCGCGTTGTTGTTGCTGTTCCTGAAGATCTCGCCGACGGACAAGCTCGCGGTGGCCGTGTCGATCGCGATGTCGTTGAGCTTCGTCGCGGGCGCGGTGGTCGGCCAGGTGTGGCTGCGGCTGCGGTTGGGGCGGCTGCGCACCGGGTACACGGCGTGGACGATCTGCCTGACGGTGGTGGCGTCGGCGATCGGCTTCGCCATGGCGGCGGGGCTGGCGTGGCTGGTGACGGCCGCGCTGGGCCTGGAGTCGGTGCGGACGGAGGCGTGGATCGACCTGGTCGTCCTGACGGTCGTGGGCCTGCCACTGAGTTTCGGGCTCCTGGCGGTGTTCCGAGTGCCCGAGGTGAAACCGGCGATGGACAAGGTTCTCCGATTGGTGGGACGTCGATGAGCCGCCGTGAAGCGATCGTTCCCGTAACCTCGGTCGCGTGAGCGGCGGCCCGATCCAGAACACCTCGCTGACGCCCGGCGGGGTGATCGGCGACGGCCGATACCGCCTGCTGGCCCGTTCGGGAGTCGACCACCGGTGCGCCGCCGAACTGTGGCGGGGCCGCGACGGCCAACTCAACCGCGACGTGGCCCTGACCGTGATGGTCGGGCACCCCGGCGAACAGCAGCAGTTGGCACGCGCCAAGCGGGTCGCGGAGCGGGCGATGCACTCGTCGTCGTTCACGCACCCCGGCGTGGCGCGGGTGATCGACGTGCTGACGCCGGGTTCGGGAATCCGCTGGGACGAGGGCATCCTGGCGATGGTCGTGGCCGAGTGGACGCAGGGCACGGACCTCGCCGACCTGCTCACCGACGGCCCGCTGCCCGCCGGCGCGGCATCACGCCTGCTGGAGCCGCTGGGCGCCGCGATCGAGGGCGCCCACCACGCGGGCCTGGTGCTGGGAGCCGACCACCCGCACCGCATCCGGGTCGCCTCGGACGGCAGGCTGCGACTGGCCTTCCCCGGCCCCCGCCCCGACGCGATCGCCCGCGACGACGTCAAAGGCCTGGGCGCCGTCCTCTACCTGCTGCTCACCGGCAAGTGGGCCCTGCCCGGCGGCCCACCCGAAGTCCCGGTCGCCCCGACCGCCCCGGACGGCAAGGTCGTCGCGCCCAGCGCGTTGCAGCCTTACGTCCCGCACGAACTGTCGTCGGTGGCAGTGCGTTCGCTGGAGGACACCAGCGTCGGCGGAATCCGCACCAGCGCCGCGATCCTCCAGGTCCTCGACCGCATGTCCGCGTCCGAAGCGCAGACGGCCCTGCTGTCCCCGGTGCCGGGGGAGTCCGACGACGGCGCGGTGTGGACCACCGAACGCCCGAAGGCGGGCCGGGAGCACCGACGCAAACTGCTGATCAGCGTCGCGGTCCTGGCGATCGCGACTTTGGCCGTGGTCGTGTGGCTCGGCATCCAGATCGTCGGTTTCTTCAGCGACGACGGCGGCCCCGGCGGCGGCCCGACGGTCGTCGTCGGCCAGTCGAACGCACCCGGCGACAGCGCGGCCCCCGCACCCCCAGCCCCGGCGGGCCCGGTGCAGGCGGCGTCGGTCGGCGTCTACGACGTGACGAACCAGCCGGACAACGCCAACCGGGCCAACAGGGCGGTGGACAACAACCCGACCACCGTGTGGCAGACCGACAACTACTACCAACCGTTCCCCGCGCTGAAGCCGGGAATCGGCCTGATGGCAGGCTTCGCCGAGCCGGTGAAGCTCGCGTCGATCACCATCACGTCCCCCAGCGCCGGCACGGTCGTGGAGATCAGAACGGCATCAGCCGACGGCGTCCCCTTGCAAGAGACCAAGGTGATCGCCACAGCCACCCTCTCCGCCGGCCCCACCCAGATCCAACTGAACGCCCACGAGCCCACCCAGCACGTGCTGATCTGGATCACCAAACTGGCCGGCAGCGGTCGCGACAACAAGACCGAGATCGCGGAACTCGTCTACACCCGCGCCAAGTAGCCACCGGCCCGGACCGATCACCCCGCCAGACCCCTGGCAGCACGGCAGGCACCCCGCCACCTGCCCGCGCTGATTCCCATGCGGAGCAGGCTGGACCAGGGCACGCCCCCAAGGGAGGCGGGGGCATGAGTACCCCCGAAACAAAGTGAAAAGTTTCCGCGAATCACCGCGAAAACCATCGCCGACCTGGGCATGAAGGCCCAGATCGCCCCACCCCCAAGTACCGGCGTCCGGGACATAAGGGCTGGACGAGAGCCAAGGACAAGGGCCGATACCCTCTTCGTGTGACCGCCGCAGCCAGCTCGGACGCAGACCTCATCGCGGCGCACGCCGCAGGCGACCCGCACGCCTTCTCCGAGCTGGTCAAACGCCACCGGGACCGGATGTGGGCGGTGGCGTTGCGAACGCTGCGCGATCCCGAGGAAGCGGCGGACGCGTTGCAGGAGGCGTTCATCTCCGCGTTCCGCGCCGCAGCCGGTTTCCGGGCGGAATCGCAGGTCACGACGTGGTTGCACCGAATAGTCGTGAACGCCTGCCTGGATCGGATGCGGCGGCGACAGACACGGCCGACTGTTCCGCTGCCCGAAGCCGGCCCCGGCGAGCCGGTTGCTCCGCGTGACGCGATGGCCGAGCGCGAGACCCGGTTGGTCGTCCAGGCCGCCCTGAACGAGTTGCCCGAGGAGCAGCGCGCACCGATCGTGCTGGTCGATGTCGAGGGCTATTCCGTGGCCGAGACCGCCCAGCTCCTGGGCATCGCCGAGGGCACCGTGAAGTCACGGTGCGCACGCGGTCGCGCCAAGCTGGCCAAAGTTCTCGGACACCTCCGGAACCAGAGTGCAAGTGCGAACGTCCCAGTCCACGATGTGCAGGTGCAACAGGGACGTCAGTTGGAGGAACGATGACCGGCAATGTGCGGCACTTCGGGCCGCCGTGGTCCGTCGATCTGCTCGCTGACTTCCACGCCGGTGTCCTCGATCCGGCGACCGAGGCAGAGTTGCGGCCCATCGTGGACAACGACCCCGAGGCCAGGGAGATACTCGCCGCACTCGACGCGACGCTGGCGGACCTGAAGGATCTTCCGGTCATCCCGATCCCGGCGCACGTTGCCGGGCGGATCGACGCCGCGCTCGCCGCCGAGGCTGCCGAGGCCGCGCGGTACCGGGCACCGGTCGTCGACCTCGCCGCGCGCAGATCGAGGAAGAAGGCGTTGGGCTGGGGTTCCGGCGTCCTGGTCGCGGCGGCTGCCGCGGTCGGTGCGTTCGTGCTGACGACGCCCGGCAGCACCCCGACGAACGACGGCGTGGCGCTGCCGACGACAAGGGCACCCATGACGGTCCCGGGGAAGCTCACCGACAAGCCGTCCGACAGCGCGCCGCTCGCGGTGAAGGGCAACAACTTCGGACCGGTGTTCGGCGACGTGCTCAAGGCGCAGAACTACGGCCCGTTGGAGAACCAGGACACCCTCGCCGGGTGCCTGCGCGGCGCGGACGTCCCCGGTGGCGACCCGATCGGCGTCAGTCCCATCACGCTCGACGGCAAGTCGGCCGTGATGGCGATCCTGCCCGGTGGCACAGGTCAGCCCGGCCAGTACCGGATCGTGGTCCTGGACCCGACGACGTGCGGGCCCGACAACCCGAACGGGGTGCTTGCGAACAGCAAGTTCCCGTCCTGACGTACGCGCCGTAGTCCACCTCACCCCGTCGTGCCGGAATCACTGACGCCTACCATCGGTTGAGCACAGTGCGGGCCGGGAACTCCGGGCCCGCCGCCGACTGACGGAGGTCCAGAGGTGTCGGACGTACGGAACCTGATCGTCGTGGGATCGGGCCCCGCCGGGTACACGGCGGGGGTCTACGCCGCGCGCGCCCAGCTGGAGCCGCTCGTGTTCGAGGGTTCGCAGTACGGCGGCGCGCTGATGACCACGACCGAGGTCGAGAACTACCCGGGTTTCCGCGACGGCATCATGGGACCCGACCTCATGGAGCAGATGCGCGAGCAGGCCAAGCGGTTCGGCGCGGAGCTGCGCGCGGAGGACGTCGACAAGCTGGAGCTGGAGGGTGACGTCAAGTACGTCACCGCCAACGGCGTCCGGTACGCGGCGCGCGCGGTCGTGCTGGCCATGGGCGCGGCGGCCCGCTACCTGAACGTGCCCGGCGAGCAGCGGCTGCTCGGCCACGGCGTGTCGGCGTGTGCCACGTGCGACGGCTTCTTCTTCCGCGACCAGGACATCGCGGTGGTCGGCGGCGGCGACTCGGCGATGGAGGAGGCCACGTTCCTCACCCGCTTCGCCCGGTCGGTCACGATCATCCACCGGCGTGAGGAGTTCCGGGCTTCCAAGATCATGCTCGAACGCGCCCGCGCGAACGAGAAGATCCACTGGCTGCTGAACGTCGAGGTCACGGAGGTGCTCGGCGAAGACTCCGTGTCCGGGATCAAGGTCCGCGACACGCGCACGGGCGAGGAGTCCGAGCACGCGTTCACCGGTTTCTTCCTGGCGATCGGCCACGACCCGCGCAGCGAGCTGGTCCGGGGCCAGGTCGACGTGGACGACGAGGGTTACGTGCGGGTGGTCGGTCGGACCACGTACACGAACCTGGACGGCGTCTTCGCGGCCGGCGACCTCGTGGACCACACGTACCGGCAGGCGATCACCGCGTCCGGGTCCGGCTGCTCGGCCGCGATCGACGCGGAGCGCTGGCTGGCCGAGCACGACGCGTCCGAGGCCGAACACGTGGGTGCCGAGCCCGTCACCGCGGGCTGAGCGAAGTTTCGTTTCGAGAAGGAGTGCAGATGAGTGGCTCGACCGTGGTCGTGTCCGACAAGTCGTTCACCGATGACGTCCTGACCAGCGACAAGCCGGTCCTGGTCGACTTCTGGGCCACCTGGTGCGGCCCGTGCCGGATGGTCGCGCCGGTGCTGGAGGAGATCGCCGCCGAGCACTCCGACAAGATCACCATCGCGAAGCTGGACATCGACGCGAACCCCGAGATCGCGCGGGAGTACAAGATCATGTCCGTGCCGACCCTCATCCTGTTCCAGGGTGGGCGGAAGGTGAAGGAGATCCAGGGCGCGAAGCCGAAGGCCGTGCTGCTGAACGAGCTGGCCGACGTGCTCTGAGCACGAACGCGACCCGTGACCCGTCCGTCTCGCGGTAGACGGACGGGTCACGCTTTTGTGGGAACGCCGCCACCGCGTGTAGCCCTGCGTGGACCACCTCGGCGAGCAAGGCACAATGGGGCGTCGAGTACAGCGCCGGGGGACCGGCGCCTGAGTGAGCGAGGGGTGCATGCTGCTACTCCGCCGCGGGGCTTTCGGACCGGACGTCGCCGAGGTCAGGGCCACACTGACGAAGCTCGGGCTGCTGACCGATCCGCAGCCGTCGCAGGTGTTCGACCTGCCGGTCGAACAAGCGGTCCGAGCGTTCCAGCAGCAGCGCGGCCTCATCACCGACGGCATCGTCGGCCCGGCCACCTACCGCGCTCTGCGTGACGCCATGTACCGACTGGGCGACCGCCCGTTGGCGTACATGGTCTCGCAGCCGGTGACGGGCGACGACGTGTCCGCGTTGCAGGAACGCCTGCTCGAACTCGGCTACGACGCCGGCCGCGCGACGGGCGAGTTCGGCGCGCAGACCGAACAGGCACTGCGCAGCTTCCAGCGTGACTACGGTCTGATGGTCGACGGCATGTGCGGCCCGAACACGGTCCGCGCGCTGCGCCAGCTCCAGCCGAAGGTGCGCGGTGGTCGGCCGGTGTTCCTGCGCGAGCAGGAGAACGTCCGCCGGGCCGGGCCGCGCCTGAGCGGCAAACGCATCGTCATCGACCCCGGTCACGGCGGTGCCGACCGCGGCATCGTGGTCGACGGGATCGCCGAGTCCGAGGTCATGCTCGACCTCGCGAGGCTCCTCGAAGGCAAGATGGCCGCGACGGGCATGGAGGCCATGCTCACGCGCGGCCCCGACCACTGCCCCGACGAGCGGCAGCGCGCCGTGTTCGCCAACGAGGCGGGCGCGGACCTGATCCTGTCGCTGCACAGCGATGGCAACCGCTCGCCGCTGGCGTCGGGCCTGGCCAGCTTCCACTTCGGGACGGGCAACGGCACGTCGTCCACGGTCGGCGAGGCCCTGGCCGGGTTCATCCAGCGCGAGATCGTGGCGCGGACCGGCATGCGCGACTGCGGCACCCACCCGAAGTCGTGGGACATGCTCAGGATGACCAGGTGCACCGCGGTGCGCGTCGAGGTCGGCTACCTGACCAACCGGGAAGACCGCGAACGCCTGGCCGACCCGTCGTTCAGGGATGTCGTGGCCGAGGGCATCCTCGTCGCCGTCAAACGCCTGTACCTGCTGGGCAAGGACGACCAGCCCACGGGCACGTTCACGCTCAGCGACCTCGTCCGCCACGAGTTGACCACCGGACAGGCACGCTAAGAGCGCCTCAAGTGTCAGTAGCCGTTCATTTTCGTCCATACTTGACGAAAATGGGGCTCTGACGACGGAGGAGGTGTCGCCATGCTCATCCGGTTCGAGGTGGCGAACTTCCGCTCGATCCTGGACCCGGTCGAACTGTCCCTGGTGGCAGTCGACCGGGACCGCCCGGAGGCACGGCCGCAGCCGAACCTCAACGAGAGCCTCCTCCCGGTCGCGGCGATCTTCGGCCCGAACGCGTCCGGCAAGTCGAACGTCATCGCCGCCCTGGACTGGCTGATCACGGCCGTCGGCTCTTCGCTGCGCTACTGGGACGAGACGATCCCCGTCGAGCCATGCGCGTTCGACGATGCGACCGGGCAGCCGTCCGAGTTCGTCGTCGAGTCGATCATCGGGGGAGTCCGGTTCGCCTACGTCGTCACACTCGATCGGGAGAAGATCCACTACGAAGCGCTGTTCCACTACCCGGAGCGGAAGCGCCGCCGCATCTTCGAGCGGGAAGGCGAGGTGCTCAAGTTCCAGCGCGGTCTGGGTGCGCTGTCGGGCACACGGGAACTCCTCACTCCACGAACACTCGTGTTGTCCATCGCCCGACGCTTCGACGAGCCTCTCATCCGGGATTTCGTCCTCCAACTGACCCGGACCACGACGCTCGGGTTGGGACGTCGACACCCCAAAGCCGGCCGGATGTTGGAAGGATTCCTTCACCCGAGTGCCCAGATGAAACTGGACCTCGGCCCCGACCTCGATGACACCCCGGACCCGAGCCGCGACCAGGTGTTGGCGCTGCTCAGGATGGCCGATCTCGGCATCGACGACGTCGAGTTCGTGACCGGACCCCATGGCCGACGCATCCGACTGGTGCACCGCAGCATCGACCAGCGCATACCTTTCGAACTGGAGGACGAGTCCCAGGGAACCCGGACGTGGCTGCGTCTCATCGGCCCGGTCCTGAACGCACTCGGCAAGGGCACCGTGTTGTTGTTCGACGAGTTGGACGCGAGCCTCCACCCGACTCTGTCCGCGCAGCTCATCCGCCTGTTCCAGGACCCGACGACGAACCCCCGAAACGCTCAGTTGATCTTCACCTCCCACGACACCAGCCTGCTCAACCACCTCAACCGCGACGAGGTGTGGCTGACGGAGAAGACGGAAAAGGGCACCACCCGCCTCGGCGCGTTGGCCGAGTTCGCTGGTGAACGCGTGCGGAAGTCGCAGAACCTGGAGAACGCCTACCTCCACGGCCGTTTCGGCGCACTGCCGGACGTCGACCGCACCGAGGTACTCCGGGCGCTGGGGTTGATCGGCTGACCATGGCCCGCAGGACCACCATCGACCGGAACCTGCGCCGCAAGACCGCGACCAGGCCCGAACGCCGGACCATTGTCGTGTTCTGCGAAGGCGTCGCATCCGAACCCGACTACATCAACGGCCTCAAGCGCCTTCCGGAGGTGCGGAGCAACACGGCGATCAGCATCGAGATCGACCCGGAGTCCGGCGTCCCGGACCCGTTGAAGCTGGTCCGACTCGCGATCGCCAGAGCGGAGGACGACGAGGTCGACGAGTGCTGGTGCGTGTTCGACGTCGAGTGGCCGCAGCACCACGCCAACCTCGCATCGGCGGTCGACCTGGCCGAACGAAACAACATCCGCCTCGCGATCTCGAACCCGTGTTTCGAACTCTGGTTGGCCCTGCACTTCAAAGACTGGGCGGCCCACCTGAACACGGCCGATGCCGAACGCCTCAGCCGAAAACTGGACGGCCGCCAGGGCAAGCACATCGACGCCGCGAAGTACCTGCCACTCAGACAGGAGGCGTCCCGCCGAGCGACGACGTTGGCCGCACGCCACCGTCGGGACGGGACGACATCGCCGCACGACAACCCGTCTTCGTCGATGGTCGACTTCCTGGCCACCGTCGAATCGCCGCCGACTGCGCGTTGACCACCGGTCAAGCCCGCTGACCAGGTGATCCGATAGGGCGGATTTTCCAGCCAAGCAAGGAAATCCGCCCCTTCGGGCGACTACGTTCCCACGCCATGCGAACCGAGCGTGGTACCACGATCCGAAGCCGCGAACTGGGCGAGGAACTCCGCCTCGCCCGCAAGCGAATCCAGCTCAGGGCCGAGAAGCTCTCGCAATCCCTGGGTTGGTCGGCGGGCAAGATCAGTCGGCTGGAACACGGTTCGCGGGGCACGAGCGACTTCGACCTCGGGGCGCTTCTGGGACGGCTCGAAGCCGACCCGACCACTCGCGATCGGATTCGACGGCTGGCAGAAGAGCCGGACATCGGCTACTTCCTGCGGACTCATGACGGCCGCATCGCCGATAGTCTGACCTGCCTGACCATCCACGAGCAGGCCGCTTCAGGCATCTACAAGTACGAACCGATGTTGATTTCCGGCCTGCTCCAGACCGAGCGCTATGCCCGCGCGGTGATCGACCCGGATGGCAAATTCGATCCGGAGGACCGCGCCATGATGGTCGGCGCGCGGATGAACCGGCAGTCGATCCTCTCCTCGACCACTACCACGATCTTCATCCATGAAACCGCCCTGCGAACCAGCATCGGCGGGCACGAGGTCATGCACGACCAACTGCTTCGGCTGGTCTTCATGTGCGGCTGGAATGGCCTCACCATCCGGGTGATTCCGCTGGCGGCTCCCGGCGAACTCGTTGCGCCAGGTCATCCCGCGCTTCGTCACGGGCACACGCTGCTGACCTTCCCCAGGGTGCTGAGTCCGGTCGCCTACACCGAGACCGATTTCGCTACCGTGTTCAGCGAGGAGTCGAACTCGATCGAGAGGTACCGACTCAAGCACCGGACCCTGGACTCGCTCGCGCTCAGCGTCGAACAGTCCCAAGCGGTGATCGCCTACTGGGCGAACGTCTACGACCGCCGGGAGGAACCCCAGGATGAACGCTTTGACCTGGCGTAAGAGCAGCCACAGCGGCGAAGAGTGGTCAGATTGCGTCGAAGTCGCTTGGCAGCGGAGCAGTCACAGCGGTGAGGGAGGTTCCACCTGTGTCGAGGTGGCCGCAACGACGCCCGGCATCCTGGTGCGCGACTCGAAGAACCCGGCCGGGGCGGTGATCGCTTTCCCACCTGGCAAGTGGCGGGCCTTCCTCGCCGACCAGCGCTGACCTGCGGTGGGGCTGACCACACTCGGCGCGGTGATCGCCCTCCTGCATGCCGTTCTGGACAAGTCCCAAGAGATCCGTTCCGCGCTGGCACAAGCCGCTGACCTGCTCGCCGACGCGATCGACCTCCTGGCCTCGGCGCTCACCGGCACAGCCGATCCCGACGGCATCCAGTGCGAAGTCACTCTGTCCGAGGTCCGACAGCGAGCCGAGCAACTCTCCATCCGCCTGACGGCCGCCGACGAGCGGCTCACCGCCTACCTCGCCGCCATCGGTGGTTCCTCCAGAACCCCGACCGGCCGGATCGACGAGTTCCGGCGTGACTTGCCACCGCCGTTCGTCCAGGGAAGGGGCCGAAAGACTCACGGCCGACTCATACAGGCCGACGGCACAGTCGAGTCGGTGGTCAGTGGTCGCGACGAGTCGACACCGCAGGTCGACCAGGTACTCACCGCGTTGGGAGGCTGTCCTCGGGTGCCGGTCACGACGGCCGTCGACGTCGAACTGAAAGTCGCGGTCCGGATGCGCAGCGCGGGCACGTCCGATCCCTCGATGCGCCACCTGACGCTCGTGCTGAACAATCGCCCCTGCAAGGGACGTCTGGGCTGCGAAACCCTCGTGCCGATCGTGTTGCCACCGGGTTATTCGCTCACCGTGCACGCCCCGGCTATCGCAAGACGTTCACCGGAGGAGCCCGACCGTGGTGGAGCTAGAAGCTTGGTACGACGTGGAGGCCGACGACCCGGCCATCCTCACCACTGCCGCCGAGGTCGACGCGCTGCTCGACCGGATGGTCTCGGACAGTCTGGCGTTCGACGTCCCGCCGCTTGTCGAGTTGTCCTTCGCCGATGTCGTCGCCTACGTCGGCGTCGATGCGAAGCGTCAGCGTGGGTTCATCACGTACAACGACACGATCAGCGCCACCGACGATCCGGATTCCACGCCTGTCGAGTACGACTACATGGGCAATGTCCGGGAAATCCCCGCCTACGCGGAAATCCCGTTGTCCGACGTCCGGACCGCGACCCTGGACCTGCTCACCGGTCGGCCGTCCGAGGCGATCACCTGGCGAACGGTGTAGGTCAGGCCGGACGGAAGCTCGGCTCGGCCGTGGAGATCGTGACGGTGTTGAGCAGCTGCTCCAACGCCGCCTCCACGTCTTCCTTCCACGACGACGCGCTGCGCAGCTCCAGCCTCAGCCGCGGCCAGCGGGGGTGGGGCCGAACGGTCTTGAAGCCGACTTGCAGCAGGAAGTCGGCGGGGATGACGCAGGACGGCTTCTCGTCGTCCGGTTGGTTGTCGCCGAACGCCTCGACGGCCTTGACGCCACGTCGGGTCAGGTCCTTGGCCACGGCCTGCACCAGGACCCTCGCCAAGCCTCCGCCGCGGAACTCGGGGAGGACGTCGAGGGAAGTCAGCAGCACCGCGTCCGGTGAGACGGGGGAGGTCGGGAACGCCAGCGACCTGGGCACGGCGGCCGGAGGTGCGTAGAAGACCGAGCCGGCGGGGATGCCGTCGCAGTAGATCAGCCTGCCGCACGAGCCCCATTCGAGGAGGACGTTGGAGACCCAGGCTTCCTTCTCGAACTCGGTGTCGCCGTACTCCTCGGCCTGTTCCTTCAGGTGGGGTGCGAGTTCCCAGAAGACGCACGTGCGGCTGTGCTTGGACAGGTGCTCCAGGTTGTCCAGAGTGACGCCCACAACGCGTCGCGACACCCCGACCTCCCGATAACCCCCGTGAAAAACCCCACTCGAAGGATAGGTGCCCCTGCCCCCGGTCGGGAAGGCGGATGCCCCGAACGGGACGGCGGTTACACTTACCAGGGAACAAACCCGCACTCAGGTCGGAGTTCCCGTGAATCTTCCCGAACAGTCGCCCACTCCGGGCGCCAGAAGCCTCGATCCCCATCTGCGCAGGTACGCGGCGCGGACGGCAGGCATGACGGCATCGGAGATCCGGGCACTGTTCGCGGTGGCGAGCCGGCCCGAGGTGGTGTCCCTCGCGGGTGGGATGCCGCACCTCGCGGCACTTCCGATGGACTCGCTCAGCGGTGAGATCGGCGATCTGATCGCTCAGGACGGACTGGTCGCCCTCCAGTACGGCTCGGCGCACGGCGTTCCCACGTTGCGTGAGCAGATCTGCGAGGTCATGGCCCTCGAAGGCATCCACGGCCACCCGGACGACGTCGTCGTGACCGTGGGTTCCCAGATGGGCCTGGACATGGTCACGCGGATCTTCTGCGACCCGGGCGACGTCGTCCTGGCCGAGGGCCCCTCGTACGTAGGTGCGCTCGGCTCGTTCGCCGCCTACCAGGCCGAGGTCGTGCACGTCGGCATGGACGCCGACGGGCTCGTGCCGGAAAACCTGCGGCAAGCGATTGCGGCCGTGGAATCTTCGGGTCGACGGATCAAATTCCTCTACACCATCCCGAACTTCCACAACCCGGCCGGCGTGACGCTCGCGGTGAACCGCCGTGCCGAGGTGTTGGAGATCTGCCGCCGCCACAACATCCTCGTGGTCGAGGACAACCCGTACGGGCTGCTCGGGTTCGACGGTGTCACGTACCCGGCGCTGCGCTCGACCGACCCGGACAACGTGGTGTACCTGGGGTCGTTCTCGAAGACGTTCGCGGCCGGTCTGCGGGTCGGCTGGGTGCTCGCGCCGCACGCCGTGCGCGAGAAGCTCGTGCTGGCCGCCGAGTCCGCCACGCTCTGCCCGCCGACGCTCAACCAGTTGATCGTGTCCCGCTACCTGGCGAAACACGACTGGAAGGGCCAGATCAAGGTCTACCGCGAGGCGTACCGCGACCGTCGGGACGCCGCGATCTCGGCTCTCGAACAGCACATGCCGCTTGGTTCCACGTGGAACAAGCCCAACGGCGGGTTCTACGTCTGGCTCACGCTGCCCGAAGGCATCGACACCAAGGCCATGCTTCCGCGTGCCGTCACGCAGCGCGTCGCCTACGCGTCGGGCACCGGCTTCTACGCCGACGGGCTCGGCAGCCGCCAGCTCCGCATCTCGTACTGCTACCCGACGCCCGAGCGCATCCGTGAGGGCGTGCGGCGGCTCGCGAATGTCATCAAGGACGAGATGGAGCTGCACGAGACCTTCGGCGCGACCAGTGGTCGCGCCGTCACCGGGCCGCAGACACCCGCGCCCGACACCGCCTGATCAGGAGTAGTGAGTTGACCAACCGCTGGGTCGCCGTGCTGTCCGGGGGACTGTCGCACGAGCGGGAGGTGTCGTTGCGCTCCGGCCGCCGCCTGTCGGCCGCCCTGCGCTCGACCGGCCTGGTCGTGGAGGAGTGGGACGCCGACGCCCAGCTCCTCACCCGCCTCAAGGAGCACCGGCCGGACGCCGTGGTGGTCGCGTTGCACGGCGGCGAGGGCGAGAACGGCGCGGTCCAGGCCGTGCTCGAACTCGCCGGCGTGCCGTTCGTCGGCACGGACTCGCACGCGTGCCGCCGGGCGTACGACAAGCCGACCGCGAAGTCCGAGCTGGCACGCGTCGGGCTGGCGACCCCGGAGTGGGCAGTCCTGCCGCACGCCACGTTCCGCGAGCTGGGCGCGAAGCCCGTGCTGGACGCCCTGGTCGCCAAGCTGGGTCTGCCGTTGATGCTCAAGCCCGACCAGGGCGGCAGCGCGCTCGGTGCCCAGGTCGTGCGGGACGCGGCCGACCTGCCGGCGGCGATGGTCGGCTGCCTGGCGTACGGCGACACGGTCCTGGCCGAGCGGTACGTCGAGGGCGTCGAGGTCGCGGTCACGGTCGTCGACGGTCCGGACGGCCCGTACGCGCTGCCGGCCGTGGAGATCGTGCCGGAGAACGGCGTCTACGACTACACGGCCCGCTACACGGCCGGTCTCACCGTCTTCCACGCGCCCGCGCGCCTGGACGAGAAGGCCGCGCGGGCGGTCGGCGAGCTGGCCGTGAACGCACACAAGCTGCTGGGGCTGCGGGACGTGTCGCGCACGGACGCGATCGTCTCGGCGGACGGCACGGTGTGGTTCCTGGAGGTCACCGTCTCGCCCGGCCTGACCGAGACGTCGCTGGTGCCGATGGCGGCCGAGGCGGCGGGCCAGTCGTTGGGCGAGATCTACGCGGGCCTGGTCGAGAGGGCCGTCACGCGTTCTGCCGCACGCGGCTGACCAGCAACAACGGCGTCAGCAGGAGCAGGACCCCGGCAATCAGCAACGAGAGCCGGGGTCCTCCCACCCCGGCGATCACGCCCCACAGCGCGGTCAACACCGCGATCGAGATCTTGCTGCCGACCGACCACGTGCTCAACACGCGCGCCACCAGGCCGTCGGGGGTCCGCTCCTGCCGCCGCGTGGCGAGGATCGGGTTGTGGACGCCCATGCACGTGATCAACCCGAACTCGACGACCATCACGAACACCAGCCCGACGATCCCCGGCCCGACGAAAGCCAGGGCGAGCGGCCAGCACGCCCGCAGCACCCCGAACAAGCGCAGCACGCGGTCGGCGCCGTGCCGGGCGACCAGCCGCCGCGACCACCGTGAGCCGACCAGACCGCCCAGGCACGGCACGGCGAACGCCAGCCCGTACTGCAACGGCGTGAACCCCAGGTCGCCGAGCATGAGCACGGCCAGCGGCGGCGCCGTGGCCATGATCAGCGCGTTGACCGCGATCTGGTTGAGGAACAACGGCTTCAGCTCCGGATCACCCATGATGTGCCGCAGGCCGTCCAACAGATCGCTCCACGCCGGCCGGGTCCGGGGGAGCGAGGGACGGGGTTCGCGGGCCTTGATCGCCCGCAGGCCCAGGGCCGACAGCAGGTAGGTCCCCGCGTCCAGGACCACGGTCGTGATCGGCCCGAACGCCCCGATCAGGGCACCGCCCAGCGGCGGTCCGAGCGCGGTCGCGGTCCACATCGTCGATTCGAACCGCCCGTTGGCCACGAGCAGGTCCTCGGGCTTCACCAGCCATTTCACGTATGCGCCGCTCGCTGCCACGAAGGCGATGTCGGCCGCCGCGACCACGACCGAGACGATCAACAACTGGGTGAAGCCCAGGAGCCCGAACGCGAACGCCGCGGCCACGCTCAGCAGGGCCGCACACCGCAGGAGGTCCGTCCCGATCATCACCGACCGCTTGCGCCGGTGCTCGATCCACGGGCCCAGCGGCAACGCCAGCACCGCGCCCGCCGCCGTGCCCACCGCGGCCAACAACGACACCTGCACGGGTCCCGCGTGCAGCACGAGGATCGCGATCAAGGTGAACGCGTCGAACGCCAGCCACGTCCCGAACGTGCTCACCGCGTAGGAGGCCCACAGCCAACCGAACCTGGTCACGCCGCAGAGCAAACCCGGAGCCGGACGGCCGCCGCAAACAACCGCGCGCTCGGCGTGCCACAACCGGGAGTTGGGGGACTAGGGTCGGTCGCCGTGGATCTCGACGGCGTGCGGACCTTCGTCGCGGTGGTCGACGGCGGCCGGTTCCAGGAGGCCGCCGACGAGTTGTCGATCTCCCAGCAGGCGGTGTCGAAGCGGGTCGCCGCGTTGGAGCGCACGCTCGGAGTCCGGCTGTTCACCCGCACGCCCCGGGGCGCGGTGCTGACCGCGGACGGGCTGGCGTTCCTTCCGCACGCCCGGGACCTGGTGGCCGCCGTGGCGCGGGCGTGGGGCGCGGTGCGTCCGGTCCGGGCGTTGCGGGTGGATGTGATCGGCACGCGGCTCGCGCCGGCGGCGCTCGTCCGGGAGTTCCACCGGGCGCACCCGTCGGTGGCGTTGGACGTCGTGACGCACTTCGACCTCGACGCGGCGGTGGCCGCCCTGCGGTCCGGTTCGGTGGACGCGTCGGTGCGGGCGGCGGATCGGCTGCCGGATGGGATCGAGGCGGTGCGGGTGTTCGATGAGCCGATCCAGTTGCTGGTCGGTCCGGGGCACCCGTTGGCGGACGAGCCGTGGGTGCGGCCGGCCGATCTGGCCGGGCACCGGTTGTGGATGCCGGGTCTGGTGGCGGGCACGGAGTGGGCCGCGTTCTACGACGCGTTCGCCGCGGAGTTCGGCGTGACGATCGAGTCGGCCGGTCCGCACTTCGGCATCGAGACGCTGTCGGTGGCGCTCGCGGCGCGGCCGGGCACGGCGACGTTGGTGGGGGAGTGGACCCGGATCGACGATCGGGGGTTGCGTCGGATCGCGCTCCGCGAGCCGACGCCGGTCTACCCGCACTCGCTGCTGTGGCACCGGGACAACCGGCACCCGGCACTGACGACGTTGCGCTCACACTTCATCAAGAGTGAGCACACATACCAAGTACTCCAAGCGACAAAGTGAGCACCCAGAGTATTCGTCACCGTTACGAAACGGCCTGGTGTAATCCCTAGTCCGCCTGACGTGTCCGAATTGTCGCATCCGGCGACATGAGGTGGATGATCCGTTCAAGATCGTCAACGGACCCGAATTCGACCACGATCCGACCCTTCCGCTGCCCGAGTTCGACCTTCACGCGGGTGTCGAAGCTGTCCGACAGCCGCTCGGCCAACTCCTGCAACCCCGGCGCCTGCATCGGCTTGCGCCGGACGGCCTTCGCCTTCGCGGGCTCGGCGCCCTTCGCCAGCGTCACGGCCTCCTCGGTCGCGCGGACCGACATGCCCTCGGCGACGATCTTCGTCGCCAACTCCTCCTGCGTCCCCGGGTCCTCCAGACCCAGCAACGCGCGCGCGTGACCGGCCGACAGCACGCCCGCCGCCACCCGCCGCTGCACGGGGAGGGGGAGCTTCAGGAGGCGGATCGTGTTCGTCACGACCGGACGGCTGCGGCCGATGCGGTCGGCGAGTTCCTCGTGGGTGACACCGAACTCCTGGAGCAGCTGCTGGTACGCCGCCGCCTCTTCCAACGGGTTGAGCTGGACGCGGTGGATGTTCTCCAGCAGCGCGTCCCGCAGCATCACGTCGTCGGCCGTGTGCCGGACGATCGCGGGGATCGTCTTCAACCCGGCGAGCTGGGTGGCACGCCAGCGGCGTTCACCCATCACCAGCTCGTACTTGTCGCCCCCGGTCTCCCGCACGACGATCGGCTGCATCAGGCCGAACTCGCGGATCGAGTGCTCCAGCTCGCGCAACGCCTCTTCGTCGAAGACCTGGCGCGGCTGCTTGGGGTTCGTGCGGATCGCGGTGACCGGCAGCTCCTGGTACACCGCGCCGGCCACCTCGCCGCCCTCGACGGCGGTGGACGTGGGCGCAGGGGCGTTCCTCGGCAGGACCCGGACCGGTGTCGGCGTGCCGGGCGGTGGGCCGCTGGGGATGAGTGCCGCGAGTCCCCGACCGAGGCCACCCTTGCGCTGTTCCGTCATGCCGACCCCATCTCCGCGCCGTACTCGGCGATCTCCCGTGCCGCGTCGAGGTAGCTCATCGCGCCCCGCGAACCGGGGTCGTAGGTGAGCACCGTCTGACCGAATCCTGGTGCCTCGGACACCTTCACGCTGCGGGGGATCACGGTCCGCAGGACCGTGTCGCCGAAGTGGCCGCGCACCTCGCTGGTCACCTGGTCGGCCAGCTTCGTACGGCCGTCGTACATGGTGAGCAGGATCGTGGAGACGTTCAGGTGCGGGTTCAGGTGCGCCTGGACCAGCTCGATGTTCCGCAGCAGCTGACCCAGACCCTCCAGGGCGTAGTACTCGCACTGGATCGGGATCAGCACTTCCTGGGCCGCGCACATCGCGTTGACGGTCAGCAGACCGAGCGACGGCGGGCAGTCGATGAACACGTAGTCGGGCTGGATCTCCTCCAACGCCTCCGCGCTCAGCGCCTCCTTCAGGCGCGACTCGCGGGCGACCATGGAGACGAGTTCGATCTCGGCGCCGGCGAGGTCGATCGTCGCGGGCACGCAGTAGAGGTTGGGGGACTGGTTGCTCACCTGCGCGGCCTCGGCGACGGACATCTCGCCGATCAGGACCTCGTACACCGAGGGCGTGCCGGACCGGTGTTCGACCGCGAGCGCGGTGCTCGCGTTGCCCTGCGGGTCGAGGTCGATCACGAGCACCTTGAGGCCGTGGATCGCCAACGCGGCGGCGAGGTTGACCGTCGTCGTGGTCTTGCCGACGCCGCCCTTCTGGTTCGCGACGGTGAAGACGCGACGGCGGGTGGGCTTGGGGAGGGAGGAGGTGTCGGGGTGCAGGACGCGCGTGGCACGTGCTGCTTCTTCCGCGATCGGGGTCCACACGGTGTTGTCTCCTGCGGGGTCCGCGGTGGGGTTCGATTCCTCGGTTTCACGTGAAACACGGCCGCGTTTCACGCTCACCGATCCTTCCTGCTGCGCTGCGCGCCGTCACGACGACTCGCGCGCTCGGCACGTTGAACAAGCACGACGGTGGTCGGCACGTCGAGGACGTCGCCGCCGACCGTCGTCACACGGATGTCGGTGCCGCCGATCTTGCGCACGGCCTCGGCATCGCGCTCCACCTCGTCCGCCGCGCTCTCACCCTTGAGCGCGACGAGTCGACCGCCGGGCCGCACGAGCGGCAGGCACCAACGGGCGAGCCGTTCCAACGGGGCGACCGCGCGGGCCGTCACGGCGTCCGCGTCGGCCAGTCGGCGTCGCACCGGGCCTTCTTCAGCCCGGCCGCGCACGACGGTCACGTTCAGGCCCAGCGTCTCCACGACCTCGGTCAGCCACGCGACCCGGCGTTCCATCGGTTCGAGCAACGTCAGGTCGAGGTCCGGACGCGCGATCGCCAGGGGGATGCCCGGCAGTCCCGCGCCCGAACCGACGTCGACCACGCGGCTGTTCTCCGGGAAGAGCACGGAGACGACCGCCGAGTTGAGCACGTGGCGGTCCCACAGCCGGTCGACCTCGCGCGGCCCGATGAGCCCCCGCTCGACGCCGTGCTCGGTCAGCATCGCGGTGAACGCGACCGCCCGATCGGCGTGGTCACCGAAGACCTCTTCGACGCGGGCTTCGAGATCTGCGGTCATGCGCTCCGTCGTTTCACGTGAAACCGGTGGGGGTTCGCGGAGACGTCCGCTGAACGGAACCACTATGACGGATCATCGGGCCGACACGCCAAATCGCGTGACCAGATCGTCGCTGTTTCACGTGAAACTCGGCGCGCGCCCATCAGCCGGACGCAGGCGGTGGAGTTCGAGGGCGACGTCCACAGACTCCACGTGGTCCTCGGGGATCTTGTCGAGCGGGAACCATGCCGCCTGGTCCGTCGACCCGCCGACCTCGAAGGTCAGCTCGCCACCTGTCACGTGCGCCTCGTAGAGGATGCGCAGTCGGTGGTAGTCGAGATCGACACCGTCGCGGTTGAGCGGACCGTGCAGGCTTTGGATGCCGAGCAGCGCGTCGACCGCCGCGCGGTAGCCGGTCTCCTCGAACACCTCGCGGACCACCGCGTCGTACGGGTCCTCGCCGTGGTCGACCCCGCCGCCGGGCAGGATCCACATCGGCTTGTCCGGCCCCAACCACCGCGACAGCAGGATGCGTCCCTCGTCGATGATCACGGCGTACGCGGCGACCCGCATCTTGCGGAGTTTGTCGGTCATCCTCGGACGGTTTCACGTGGAACACGACAGGGGAAGTCACATTCCACACCGCGGGTGAAACGACGAGTGCCCCGGTCCGATCCGGACCGGGGCACTCGTCACGTCGTCACGCTCAGGGCTTGGGCAGCACCACGACTCGCCGCTGCGGCTCCTCGCCCTCGCTCTCGCTGAACACGCCCGCCACGGCGGCGACCGCGTCGTGCACGACCTTGCGCTCGAACGGGGTCATCGGGTGCAGCCGCACCTTCTCCCCGGACGCCACCACCTTCTCGGCGGTCGACCGACCCAGCTCGGCCAGCTCGGCCCGACGCCCGGCACGCCACCCGGCGATGTCCAGCATGAGCCGGCTGCGCACGCCGGTCTCCTGCTGGACGGCCAGCCGGGTCAGCTCCTGGAGGGACTCCAGCACGCTGCCGCGCTGACCGACGAGCTTCTCCAGGTCCTCACCGCCGTCGATGCTCACGATCGCCCGACCGGCCTCGACGTCCAGGTCGATGTCACCGTCGTAATCGAGGAGGTCGAGCAACCGCTCCAGGTAGTCCCCGGCGATGTCGCCCTCCTGGACGAGCAGGTCCTCCGGATTCCCGGACCGGGCCTGGGCCTCATCGCCCTCGGCGTCGGCCGTGTCCGCCGCCTGCAACGTCTCCGACACGATGTCTCCTCTCCAGGGTCAGCGGCGCTTCTTGCTGCCCTGTTTCCTGCTCGCGGATCGGCCTGGTTCCAGACCGGGAATCTCGGTGGACGGGGTGTCGTCCGCATCGGCCGCGGGCATCGCCTTCTCGGCGGCGGGCGCGGCCGGCTTCTTGCCCGGAGGCAGGCGCACGGGCGTGGTCCGCTTGGCACCGGGCTTGGGCTTGGCGCCCGGCTGCGGCTTGGCACCAGGCTGCGGCTTCGAGCCGGGCTTGGGCGCGAGGGCCGCGCGCTGCGCGAGCGCCTCGGTCTTCTTCGTCTCTTCCTCGCGGTCGATCCGCGTGTAGACGAGGCGCTGCTGCATCAGCGTCCAGCCGTTGTTGCTCAGCCAGTAGAGCAGGATCGCGATCGGGAAGAACAGGCCACCGACCAGGACGCCCAACGGGAAGATGTACAGCGTCAGCTTGTTCATGATCGCCGTCTGCGGGTTGTCGGTCTGCGCCTGCGTCTGGCGGGCGACCGAGTGCCGCGCGGTGAAGTGGGTCGCGATGGACGCCACGATCATGAGCGGGATCGACACGGCGAGCACGGCGGGCCGCTCGGTGGCGTACTTCGCCAGTTCCTCGGCGGGCATCGTGATGAACGTCGACAGGTTCGCGCCGAACAGCTTGGCGTTGACGAACGACTCCACGCCCTGGGCGTCGAAGAAGTAGACCTCGCCCCAGCCCGGCTTGAACGAGCGCAGCACGTGGAACAGGCCGATGAAGACCGGGATCTGCACCAGCATCGGCAGGCAGCCGCCCAGCGGGCTGACGCCGTGCTCGGCCTGGAGCTTCTGCATCTCCTGGGCCTGGCGCTGCCGGTCGTTGGCGTACTTCTCCTTGATCTTCTTCAGCTCGGGCGCGAACTCCTGCATCTTGCGCATCGAGCGGACCTGGCCGACGAACGGCTTGAACAGCAGCGCACGCAGCGTGAAGACGAGGAACACCACGGACAGCGCCCACGCGAACCCGCTCGACTCGCCGAAGATGTGGCCGAACACCCAGTGCCAACACCACAAAATGAAGGACACCGGGTAGTAGATGAAGTTGAGCACTAGCTACTCCTCGGCAGGAAGGTCGGGGACGGCGGTCCGCGGTGGCGGTACCGGGTCCAGGCCACCAGGGTGCCAGGGTCCGCAGCGACCCAGCCGGCGGATGGTCAGCCAGCTGCCGCGTGCGGGGCCGTGGACGGTCAGGGCTTCGACCGCGTACGCGCTGCACGACGGGTGGAAGCGGCATGAGGGGGGCAGGGCGGGCGAGATGAACCGCCGGTAGACGTGGACGGGGAACAGGAGCACCCGTGTCACGGGACCCACCGAACGGGTCGTCATCGCAATACCTTGCGCAGCGCTGCGTCGAAATCCTGGGCGAGGTCGGCGCTGGAGGCGGTCGCGGCCGGGGCCAGTGCGCGCACCACCAGACTCGTCCCCTCGGGCAGCCGGAGGATCCGGTCGCGCAGGACGTGCCGCAACCGACGCGACACACGGTGCCGGACGACCGAGTTGCCCACGGCTTTGCTCACGACGAAGCCCACCTTGGACGGAGCCAAGGTGGGCTGCTCATCGGTCGCCGAAGGCAACAGCACGTGCACGACCAGCCTGGACCGGCCGGCCCGACGGCCTCGACGGACCACCAGGCCGAAGTCCTGGCCACTGGTCAGCCGATGGGCCGCGGGCAGCACGGCGTGCGGCGATCAGGCGGACAGCTCTTTGCGACCCTTGCCTCGGCGCGCGGCCAGGATGGCGCGACCGGCACGGGTGCGCATGCGCAGCCGGAAGCCGTGGGTCTTGGCACGGCGGCGGTTGTTGGGCTGGAAGGTGCGCTTACCCTTGCTCACGGTCGGACTCCCGGTGCATCACTGACAAAGAAGCAGGTCTGTGGTCGTCCCCCACGATCTTTCTTCGGGCGCACGCGAAAAGCGCCCCTCGCAAGCAGGAGACCCCCCGAGGGTACGCAGGCCGGTGCCGACAGCTCAAATCGGGGTGGGGGAATCCGGTCCCGTCGCAGGTCACGGGCCACCCAGGCGCAAACGGCCGACACGGTCCGCGCACCCGGGCCCAACGGCGTCTTGTGGTGGACGCCGCACCTTGTTAGCGTCCTCCCTCCGCGGGAAGCAGCGGGCCGACGCCAGGCCAGGCCACGCGCACCGCCCCACGCCGGGTGCCCGCCGTCCCCGAGCCGAGTTCGTGCACAGTTGTGGATAACTCTGTGGATACCTCTATTCTCCGTGTCCACGTCGTGGCGATCCGCGCGGACCGACCACGAGGACCGTCGTAGAGGGGAGGGGCGCGGAGGTGTCCGATCACCAGTCCGATCTCGGTCGGGTATGGGAGCAGGTCGTCCAGGAACTGGCCGCGAGCACGCTGTCCCCCCAGCAACGCGCGTGGATGCGCGTCACCCGGCCGATCGGTCTGCTCGACGGGACCGCGCTGCTGGCCGCGCCGAGCGAGTTCGCCAAGGAGGCGATCGAACGCGCGCTGCGCGACCCGATCACCGCCGCCCTGTCCCGCAGACTGGGCCGGGCCGTGTCGCTGGCGGTCAAGGTCGACTCGCCCGATCCCGTGAACCCGCCCACGACGCCGCTGCCCGTGCTCCCCGCGCCCGTGGTCCCGATCACACCGCCGCCGGTGAACGGCATCGAGCGGCCCGTCCCGCTGCTGCCCGACAAGCCGGAGCCCGAGGGTCCGACGGGGGAGGCCGAGGGCGAGGAGGTCGACGAGCAGGCCGAGGAACTCGCCGCCGTCACCGAGATCTGGCCGACGTTCAGCCGCAACACCGCGCCGAGCGGCACGCCGTTCACCCGACCGGCGAACCCGGCGTCGTCCCAGACCCGGCTCAACGAGAAGTACAACTTCGACACCTTCGTCATCGGCGCCTCGAACCGGTTCGCGCACGCCGCCGCCGTCGCGGTGGCCGAGGCGCCCGCCCGCGCCTACAACCCCATGTTCATCTGGGGCGAGTCGGGGCTGGGCAAGACGCACCTGCTGCACGCGGTCGGGCACTACGCCCAGCGGCTGTTCCCCGGCATGCGCGTGCGGTACGTGTCGACGGAGGAGTTCACCAACGACTTCATCAACTCCCTGCGCGACGACCGCAAGGTCGCGTTCCAGCGCCGCTACCGGGACATCGACGTGCTCCTCGTCGACGACATCCAGTTCCTGGAGGGCAAGGAAGGAACCCAGGAGGAGTTCTTCCACACGTTCAACACGCTCCACAACTCCAACAAGCAGATCGTCGTCTCCTCCGACCGGCCGCCCAAGCGGCTGGAGACGCTGGAGGACCGGCTGCGCACCCGGTTCGAGTGGGGTCTGATCACCGACATCCAGCCGCCCGAGCTGGAGACCCGGATCGCGATCCTGCGGAAGAAGGCCGCGCAGGACCGGCTGGCCGCGCCCGCCGAGGTGCTGGAGTTCATCGCCGCCCGGATCGAGCGCAACATCCGGGAGCTGGAAGGCGCGCTGATCCGCGTCACGGCGTTCGCGTCGCTCAACCGCCAGCCGGTGGACGTGCAGCTCGCCGAGATAGTGCTCCGCGACCTGATCCCGGACTCGCACGCGCCCGAGATCACCGCCCCGACGATCATGGCCGTCACCGCCGAGTTCTTCGGCGTCTCGCTCGACGACCTGTGCGGTCCGGGCAAGACCCGCGTCCTCGCGCAGGCCCGGCAGATCTCCATGTACCTGTGCCGCGAGCTGACCGACCTGTCGCTGCCCAAGATCGGGCAGACGTTCGGCGGCCGGGACCACACCACGGTCATCCACGCGGACAAGAAGATCCGCAAGGAGATGGCCGAGCGTCGGCGCATCTACGACCAGGTCCAGGAACTGACGTCCCGCATCAAGCAGCAGGCACGCCACACGCCCTGACCTCGCCGCGCACCGTCCACGGGCGCTCTTCCCCGACCGCGGGGGGAGGGCGCCCGTCGCGCGTTCCGGACCGCCGCGCACCCGGGTGCGCACCCGGGGACGGTCCCGCCGCCGCACCCGGGTGCGCTCTCGTCCGCACCCGGGTGTCCCGCGTCCCCGCACCCGGGTGCGGGGTGCCCGACCAGGGCCGCGGCGGGCCGTCCACACAGGTCCGACTGCTCAAAGATTCTGTCCACAGGCAGGAATCGGCACACCTTCGAGGAGATCCGGGCCACTCCGGCCCTGTGCAACACCCGGGGACAACCTGCCCCGCACCCGGGGATGCACCCGGGGACAACTCGGCGGATCTGTGGATGGCTGTGGACGGCCGCGGAGTTGTCCCCGGGTGCCCCGAGTTGTCCCCGGGTGCATCCTCCCGTCTGTCCACACCCCCGCGAAGGGCGCGAACTGGGCGGACGTGGGTTGTCCACACAATCCACAGGCCCTACTGCTGTTGCTGTTTTCCCTTCGAGGAGATGAACAAAGAAAAAACAGCACCCGGGGACAACGCCTCGGCAGGTGCCCGCACCCGGGCACCACCCGAGATGACGAACGGGCATCGGACGCTCTACGGTGGGGAACCTCCGCGCCGAGGCTCCGGACATCCGGCGAGGGACGCGGCTCCCATCCCCACCGCAACACCCAGCTGTTGTGGGTCATGCCGACTTGAGGAAAGGACGCCTCATGAAGATCCGCGTCGAGCGTGACGGCCTGGCCGATGCCGTCGCCTGGGTCGCACGCAGCCTGCCGTCCAGGCCGTCGATCCCGGTGCTCGGTGGAGTGCTGCTCGACGCGGGAGCCGAGGACGGGTCGGGCGATGCGCTCACCGTCTCCGGCTTCGACTACGAGGTGTCCGCCCAGTGCGGCGTGCCCGCGACCATCGCCGACGGCGGCCGTGCACTGGTGTCCGGCCGACTGCTCGCCGACATCACCAAGGCGCTGCCCAACCACCCCGTCGAGATCTCCGTCGACGGCGCACGCATGTCGATCACCTGTGGCAGCGCCAAGTTCTCGCTGCCGACCATGCCCGTCGAGGACTACCCGCAGCTGCCGAACATGCCCCAGCTCGCGGGCGAACTGCCCGGCGAGGTGTTCGGCGAGGCCGTCGCCCAGGTCGCCGTGGCCGCCGGTCGTGACGACACGCTGCCCATGCTCACCGGCGTCCGCCTGGAGATCGGCGACGGCAAGCTGACCCTGGTCGCCACCGACCGGTTCCGGCTCGCCATGCGCGAATTCCCGTGGGAGCCCAACTCCGAACTCGGCGACGTGGCCGTGCTCGTGCCGGCCAAGACGCTCAACGACTCGGCGAAGACGCTCGGCGCGTCCGGCGCCAAGGTCGAGCTGTCCCTGGCCGCGGGCGACGGGCTGCTCGGCCTGTCCGGTTCCGGCCGCCGCACGACCGCCCGCCTGCTCGACGCCGACTTCCCCAAGTACCGCCAGCTCCTGCCCAGCGAGCACTCGGCCGCCGCCGTGATCGAGGTCGACGCCCTGGTCCAGGCGATCAAGCGCGTCTCGCTCGTCGCCGAACGCGGCACGCAGGTCCGCCTGGAGTTCGGCGACACCGGCCTGAAGCTGTCCGCCGGCGGCGACGACGAGGGCTCGGCCGAGGAAGAGCTGCCCGTCGACTACGAGGGCGACCCGGTCACCATCGCGTTCAACCCGACCTACCTGCACGAGGGCCTCCAGGCCGTGAAGACGCCGAAGGCGCACTTGTCGTTCACTACGCCGAGTCGCCCCGCGTTGCTCAAGCCCGTGGACGAAGATGGGAACGTGGCGCCGGGCTACCTCTACCTGCTGATGCCCGTGCGCCTGCCCGGCTGATCCACACCAGCGAACCAGGGGAGAGAACGACCGTGCAGCTCGGACTCGTCGGACTCGGCAAGATGGGCTTCAACATGCGCGAGCGGATTCGCCGCGCGGGTCACGAGGTGGTCGGCTACGACCGCAACCCCGAGGTGACCGACACGGCGTCGTTGGCCGAACTCGTCGACCGGCTCGAAGCGCCGCGCGTCGTGTGGGTCATGGTGCCCTCCGGCGACATCACCCGGAACACGATCACCGAGCTGTCCGGGCTGCTGTCCGCCGGCGACCTGGTGATCGAGGGCGGCAACTCGCGCTTCACCGACGACAAGGTGAACGCGGACCTGTTGGGGGAGAAGGGGATCCGCTACGTCGACGCGGGCGTGTCCGGCGGCGTGTGGGGTCTGGAGAACGGCTACGGCCTGATGGTCGGCGGCGCGGCCGAGGACGTAGAGCTGGCCCAGCCGATCTTCGACGCGCTGCGCCCCGAGGGGCCGCGCGAGGAGGGCTTCGCGCACGCCGGTCCCGTCGGCGCCGGCCACTTCGCGAAGATGGTGCACAACGGCATCGAGTACGGCCTGATGCAGGCGTACGCCGAGGGCTTCGAGCTGCTCGCGGCGTCCGACCTGGTGGAGAACGTGCCGGAGACGATCAAGGCGTGGCAGCGCGGCACGGTCGTCCGCTCGTGGCTGCTCGACCTGCTGGTCCGTGCCCTGGACTCCGACCCGGAGCTGGACGACCTGCGCGGCCACGTCGAGGACTCCGGCGAGGGCCGGTGGACCGTCGAGGAGGCGATCAACCACGCCGTGCCGGCGCCGGTGATCTCCGCCGCGCTGTTCGCCCGGTTCGCGTCCCGCCAGCCCGACTCGCCCGCGATGCGCGCCGTCGCGGCGTTGCGCAACCAGTTCGGCGGGCACTCCGTGGTCAGCGCCGGACCGTCGTCCGGCACCGGCAGCACCCAGAGCTGACCCGTTGTACGTCCGGCACCTCCAGGTCGCGGACTTCAGGTCGTGGGAGCACGCCGACCTGGCGTTCGAGCCGGGGGTCAGCGTGCTGGTCGGGCGCAACGGCCAGGGCAAGACGAACCTGGTCGAGGCGCTCGGCTACGTCGCCACCCTCGGCTCGCACCGGGTCGCGACCGACGCGCCGCTGATCCGGCACGGCGCACCGCGCGCGGTGGTGCGCACCGCAGTCGTCAACGACGGCCGTGAACTGCTGGTGGAACTGGAGATCACGGCCGGCAAGGCGAACCGGGCCCGCGTCAACCGCGGCCCGGTGCCCCGGCCGCGCGACGTGCTCGGCATCCTGCGGACCGTGCTGTTCGCGCCGGAGGACCTGGCGCTGGTGCGCGGCGATCCCGGCGAGCGAAGACGGTTCCTGGACGAGCTGCTCACCTCGCGCGCGCCCAGGTACGCGGGCGTACGCGCGGACTACGAACGGGTGCTCAAGCAGCGCGGGGCGTTGCTCAAGAGCGTGCGGTCGACGCGGTCGTCGGACATCGGCACGTTGGACGTGTGGGACGGGCACCTCGCCCGGCACGGCGCCGAGCTGCTCGCGGCCCGGCTCGACCTGGTCGCGGACATCGCGCCGCACGTGACGGCGGCGTACGCGGAGGTCGCGCCCGAGTCGCGGCCGGCGCTGATCTCGTACCGGTCGTCGCTGGGCGAGGCGTACCCGGATTCGCACGACCGCGAGGTGCTGGAGGACGCGTTGCTCGCCGAGCTGCACCGGCTGCGCGGCCAGGAGATCGAACGCGGCGTGTGCCTGATCGGACCGCACCGCGACGACCTCGACCTGGCTTTGGGCGAACTGCCCGCCAAGGGGTATGCGAGCCATGGCGAGTCGTGGTCGTTCGCGTTGGCGTTGCGGCTGGGCGGCTACGAGCTGCTGCGGTCCGAGGGCACCGAGCCGGTGCTGGTGCTCGACGACGTGTTCGCCGAGCTGGACCGGGGCCGGCGGGCGCAGCTCGCGAAGGTCGCGGCGGCGGCGGAACAGGTGTTCATCACGGCGGCCGTCGCGGAGGACGTGCCGGAGGAGTTGGTCGGCGCGCGGTTCGTGGTCGACGACGGGGAGGTACGTCGTGAGTGAAGATGTGCCCCGTTCGGGTGGGCAAGGACCCACATCTGGGGATAACCCTGTGGATAATGTGGATAACCTGCCCCCTGATACCCGGTTGTCCACACCCCACGCCACTCCGGAGGGTGGATTGAGGGGGGCGGACCTCGCCCGTGCCGCCCTGGAGGCGGCCCGCGCGTCGGCGAAGGAACGCGGTGCGCGGACCGTGCGCAAGGGCGTGCGGGGCACGGGCGGTCGTCGTCGCCGGCGTTCGTGGTCGGGGCCCGGCCCGGACGACCGCGACCCCCAGCCGCTGGGGCGCATCGCGTCCCGGATCGCGGGCGAGCGCGGGTGGACCGAGCGGCTGACCGGCGGCCAGGTGTTCGCGCGCTGGGCCAAGCTCGTCGGCGAGGACGTCGCCGAGCACGCGCGGCCCGTGACGCTGGAGGACGGCGAACTCACCGTGCAGGCCGACTCCACGGCGTGGGCGACGCAGCTGCGCCTGCTCCAGCGCGAGCTGCTCAAGCGCATCGCGGCGGGCGTGGGCCACGGCGTCGTGAAACGGCTCAAGGTGCAGGGGCCGGCCGCGCCCAGCTGGCGGTACGGCCCCAGGCACGTCCCCGGTCGCGGTCCGCGTGACACCTACGGGTGAGCCACGATCGGGCCGCAGCGGCGATCCTGTGGCGCGATGAGTGCTCACCAGTCGATTTCTCGGCGGGGGGCGAGCGATCGGACTCCCGAGCGTTCACTTCCGGGCCTCTGTGAGCGAACCAGGGGTGTCCTTGGTGGGTTTCTGGGCGACTCTCCCGGTAGAATCGAGGGGTAGTGTTACCCCGAGCGTCGCTCGGCGACGGTTCCGTCGCTTGAAGTCCGAGGAGACACCAGGCCCGTGGCAGCCCAGAATGAGTACAGCGCGTCCTCGATCACCGTCCTGGAGGGGCTGGAAGCGGTCCGCAAGCGGCCCGGCATGTACATCGGCTCCACCGGCGAGCGCGGTCTGCACCACCTGATCTGGGAGGTCGTGGACAACTCCGTCGACGAGGCCATGGCGGGCTTCGCCACCAAGGTCGACGTGACGCTGCTGGCCAACGGCGGCATCCGGGTGATCGACGACGGCCGCGGCATCCCGGTCGAGATGCACCCGGTCGAGCAGCGGCCCACGCTGGAGGTCGTCCTCACCAAGCTGCACGCCGGCGGCAAGTTCGACAGCGACTCGTACGCGGTGTCCGGCGGCCTGCACGGCGTGGGCATCTCGGTCGTCAACGCGCTGTCCACGGCGGTCGACGTCGAGGTCAAGCGGGACGGTTTCACGTGGAACCAGCGGTTCCAGGCGGCCAAGCCGCACGGTGAACTGGTCCAGGGCGAGGCGACCGAGGAGACCGGTACGACGATCACGTACTGGGCCGATCCGGAGATCTTCGAGACCACCGACTACAACATCGAGACCATCTCCCGGCGGCTCCAGGAGATGGCCTTCCTCAACAAGGGCCTCACGATCGTCCTGCGCGACGAGCGCGTCCAGGAGGCCGAGGACGAGGAAGCCGACGCCGAGGGCCACGTCGCCCGCGTGCGCGAGCGCGTCTTCCACTACCCGGGCGGTCTGGCGGACTTCGTCCGGCACATCAACCACAGCCGGGACGCCGTGCACGAGAAGGTCGTCGCGTTCGAGGCCAAGGGCGAGGACCTCGAGGTCGAGGTCGCGATGCAGTGGAACACCGGCTACACGCCGTCGGTCCACACGTTCGCCAACACGATCAACACGCACGAGGGCGGCACCCACGAGGAAGGCTTCCGCGCCGCGCTGACCCGCGTCGTCAACGAGTACGCGCGCGACAAGAAGCTCCTCAAGGAGAAGGACTCCAACCTCACCGGCGACGACATCCGCGAGGGCCTGGCCGCGATCATCTCGGTCAAGCTCAAGGAACCGCAGTTCGAGGGCCAGACCAAGACCAAGCTCGGCAACAGCGAGGCCAAGTCGTTCGTGCAGAAGGCGACGAACGAGCACCTCGCCGACTGGTTCGAGCGGCACCCCAACGAGACCAAGGTGATCGTCACCAAGGCGGTCTCGTCGGCGCAGGCCCGCATCGCCGCGCGCAAAGCCCGTGAACTCGTCCGCCGCAAGGGCGCGCTGGAGATCGGCGGCCTGCCCGGCAAGCTCAAGGACTGCCGCTCCACCAACCCGGAGGAGTGCGAGCTTTACATCGTGGAGGGCGACTCCGCGGGCGGTTCGGCCAAGGAAGGCCGGGACTCCATGTTCCAGGCGATCCTGCCGATCCGCGGCAAGATCATCAACGTGGAGAAGGCGCGCATCGACCGCGTGCTGAAGAACAACGAGGTCCAGTCGATCATCACGGCGCTGGGCACCGGCATCCACGAGGACTTCGACCTCACCAAGCTGCGCTACCACAAGATCGTGCTGATGGCCGACGCCGACGTCGACGGCCAGCACATCCGCACGCTCCTGCTGACCCTGCTGTTCCGGTTCATGCACAGCCTGGTCGAGGCCGGCCACGTGTACCTGGCGAACCCGCCGCTGTACAAGATCAAGTGGCAGCGCATCGAGCCGGAGTACGCCTACTCCGACCGCGAGCGCGACGGCCTGATCGAGAGCGGCCTGGCCGCCGGCAAGAAGATCGGCAAGGACGACAACATCCAGCGCTACAAGGGCCTCGGCGAGATGAACGCCGAAGAGCTGTGGGAGACCACCATGGACCCCGCCAACCGGGTCCTGCGCCAGGTGACGATGGACGACGCCGCGGCGGCCGACGAGCTGTTCAGCGTGCTGATGGGCGAGGACGTGGAAGCCCGCCGGTCGTTCATCACCCGCAACGCCAAGGGCGTGCGGTTCCTCGACGTCTGAGTCCTCCCCGGGTTAAGGAAGTAGAACTTTGAGCGAGACGACGCTGCCCCCGACCGGCGGAGACCGCACCGAGCCGGTCGACATCCAGCACGAGATGCAGAACTCGTACATCGACTACGCCATGAGCGTGATCGTGGGACGGGCCCTGCCGGACGTGCGCGACGGCCTGAAGCCCGTCCACGTCCGCGTGCTGTACTCCATGTTCGACTCGGGCTTCCGCCCCGAGCGCAGCTACAACAAGTGCGCCCGCGTGGTCGGCGACGTGATGGGCAACTACCACCCGCACGGCGACTCGGCGATCTACGACGCCCTCGTGCGCCTGGCCCAGCCGTGGGCGCTGCGCTACCCGCTGATCGACGGCCAGGGCAACTTCGGCAGCCAGGGCAACGACCCGGCAGCCGCGATGCGCTACTGTGTGACGCCCGACACCCGGGTCCGCCTGGCGGACGGGTCGAGCCCCCGCATCGGCGACATCGTCCCGGGCGCGCTGCCGAACAGCGACAACCCGATCGACCTGAAGGTCCTCGACCGCAACGGCGACCCGGTCCGCGCGGACATGCTCTTCCACTCCGGCGAGCACCCGACGCTGACGTTGCGCACGCGCAATGGCTTCGAGCTGACCGGCACCCACAACCACCCGGTGCTCTGCCTGGTGAGCGTGGGCGGCGTGCCGACCCTGCTGTGGAAGCTGCTGGAGGAGATCCACCCCGGCGACCGCGTCGTCCTCCAGCGCACGCCGCAGGAGGAACTCGCACCGCTGTCCCGCCGTGAACACGCCGAAGCCCTGCTCGCCGGCGCCTTCGTCAGCGAAGGTTTCGTGTCGGCCGGTCGCGCGGGCTTCGACGGCGGACAGTCCGATGCGGGCAAGCGGGTACCCGAGTTCGTTTGGCAGTCCGGTGCGGCGATCAAGCGGACGTTCCTCTCGTACTTGTTCTCCGCCGTCGGTTCGGTGTCGTCATCCGACTCCGTCGACATTCGGTGCTCGACCCGGAGCCGTGTCCTTGCCCGTGAAGTGCAACAACTACTGCTGGAATTCGGTGTCGTCGCGTCACTGGTGGACGGTGAGCATGGCGAGATCGAACTCGTCGTCGCCAGCCACCGCGATGTTCGTCTGTTCGCGGAGCGGATCGGTCGCCTGGACCACGAGCAGGACAAGCTGTCCGCGATCCTGTCCGCGAACCCGGTCCAGAGTCCCCATGCCTGCAGCGACCACGTGCCCTTCGTGGATGAGTTCATCCGCGTTCACGGCACCAACCAGTTGACCGACCGCGAGGTGTTGGACGTCGTCGAGCCGCTGGTCGACGGCCGGTTCCACTACGCCGAGGTCGCGTCGGTCACCGACGCCGGCGTCCAGCCGGTGTTCAGCCTCCGGGTCGACACCGACGACCACGCGTTCGTGACCGACGGGTTCGTCAGCCACAACACCGAGTGCCGCCTCACGCCGTTGGCCATGCACATGCTGGCCGACATCGAGGAAGACACGGTCGACTTCCGCGACAACTACGACGGTCGCATCCAGGAGCCGACGGTCCTGCCGTCGCGCGTCCCGAACCTGCTGATCAACGGCTCGTCGGGCATCGCGGTCGGCATGGCGACGAACATCCCGCCGCACAACCTGCGCGAGGTCGCGGACGGCGTGGTGTGGGCGCTCGACAACCCCGAGGCGTCCGACGAGGAGACCCTCGAGGCGATGATCGAGCGGGTCAAGGGGCCGGACTTCCCGACCTACGGCCTGATCCTCGGCACGGCCGGGATCGAGGACGCGTACCGCACGGGCCGCGGCTCGGTGAAGATGCGCGCGGTCGTCGAGGTCGACGAGGACGCCAAGGGCCGTACGATCCTCGTGGTCACGGAGCTGCCCTACCAGGTCAACCCGGACAACCTCGTCGAGAACATCGCGGCTCTGGTCCGCGACCAGAAGCTGACCGGCATCGCGAACATCGCCGACGAGTCCAACCGCCGCTCCGGCATGCGGATCGTGGTGACGCTCAAGCGCGACGCCGTGGCCAAGGTCGTGCTCAACAACCTCTACAAGCACACCCAGCTCCAGTACTCGTTCGGTGTGAACATGCTGTCCCTGGTCGACGGGGTGCCGCGCACGCTGCGCCTCGAACAGATGATCCGGCACTACGTGAAGCACCAGATCGAGGTCATCGTCCGGCGCACCCGCTTCCGGCTGCGCAAGGCCGAGGAGCGCGCACACATCTGGCGCGGCCTGGTCAAGGCGCTCGACCAGCTCGACGAGGTCATCGCGCTGATCCGCCGCTCGGACACGCCGGACACGGCGCGTGCCGGCCTGGTCGAGCTGCTCGCGATCGACGAGATCCAGGCCAACGCGATCCTGGAGATGCAGTTGCGCCGGCTCGCCGCCCTGGAGCGGCAGAAGATCATCGACCAGTTGGCCGAGATCGAGCTGGAGATCGCGGACCTCAAGGACATCCTCGACCGGCCCGAGCGGCAGCGCGCGATCGTGCGCGAGGAGCTGCTCGCGATCGTGGAGAAGCACGGCGACGACCGGCGCACGAAGATCGTGCCGTTCGACGGCGACGTGTCGATGGAAGACCTGATCGCGGTCGAGGACGTGGTCGTCACGATCACGCGCACGGGCTACGCGAAGCGCACCAAGACCGACCTGTACCGCTCGCAGAAGCGCGGCGGCAAGGGCGTGCAGGGCGCGCAGCTCAAGCAGGACGACATCGTGCAGCACTTCTTCGTGTGCTCCACGCACGACTGGATCCTGTTCTTCACCAACAAGGGCCGGGTTTACCGCACGAAGGCGTACGAGCTGCCCGAGGCCAACCGCAACGCGCGCGGCCAACACGTGGCCAACCTCCTGGCGTTCCAGCCGGAGGAGGAGATCGCCCAGGTCATCCAGATCAAGAACTACGAGGTCGCGCCGTACCTGGTGCTCGCGACCCGCAAGGGTCTGGTGAAGAAGTCGCGCCTGTCGGACTTCGATTCCAACCGCGCGGGCGGCCTCATCGGCATCAACCTGCGCGAGGACGACGAACTCGTCGGCGCGGTGCTGTGCGCGGCCGACGACGACCTGCTGCTGGTGTCGAAGGACGGCCAGTCGATCCGCTTCCACGCCGACGACGACGTGTTGCGCCCGATGGGCCGTGCGACTTCGGGTGTGCAGGGCATGCGGTTCAACACCGACGACGAACTGCTGTCGATCGGCGTCGTGCAGGAGGGCCTGTTTGTTTTGGTGGCCACCGACGGTGGGTACGCCAAGCGCACCCCGATCGAGGACTACCCGGTCCAGGGTCGGGGCGGCAAGGGCGTGCTGACCATCCAGCACGACCGCAGGCGTGGGAGGCTGGTCGGCGCGCTCATCGTCGACGTCGAGGACGAGCTGTACGCGATCACCTCGGTCGGCGGGGTGATCCGGACCAGCGCGGAGGAGATCCGCAAGGCAGGCCGCCAGACGAAGGGCGTCCGGTTGATGAACCTCGGCGAAGGCTCGACTCTCATCGCGGTCGCGCGCAACGCCGACGAGCCGACGGACGTCACCACTGGTGACGAGGACCAGGCCGAGCCTGCCAACTAGTGCGGACGAGAGGTTGAGGGACAGCTCGTGACTCCACCCGAGAAACCGGCGGGACAGGACGCGGACAAGACCGCGGTGATCACCCGACCGGGTGCCGAGGCCAAGAAGAAGGCGGCGAAGCCCGACACGCCGCCCGCGGCCGAGGAGCCGAAGCCGGAAACCGAGGAGACTCGGACGGTGGAGTCCCCGACCGACCGCGTCGACGCCGGCAAGACCGAAGTCGAGAGCGGCAAGACCGAAGAGGTGTCGGCGACGCCGCCGCCTTGGCAGCGAGTGACGAGCGAGGCCCCGTACGCCGAGGCCACCCAGGTGGGTCCCGGCGACGAGGTCGTGCCCGAGCAGCAGACGGTGGCCCTGGAGTCGCCCGCCTACCCGGCGAGCGATCCGGACACGGTGGCCGTCCCGCGCCCCGTGCCGCCGGGCCTGTCCGGCGGCGCACCGCGCACGTCGGTGAACCTCGGCGCGTCCAACGGCGGCCGTCCCACGACGGGGGCGGCCCGCCGTCCGGGCCGCGGCCCGCGCCGCGCGAGTCTCCAGATCAAGCGGGTCGACCCGTGGTCGGTGCTGAAGCTGGCGTTGGTGCTGGGCGTGGCGTTGTTCTTCGTGTGGCTGGTCGCGGTCGGCGTGCTGTACGGCGTGCTGGACGGCATGGGCGTCTGGGACAAGATCAACAACACGGCGAACGACCTGCTCCAGGGCAACGAGTCCAGCGGTGATCCACTGATCAGCGCGGGTCGGGTGTTCGGCGTGTCGGCGATCGTCGGCGCGGTGAACATCGTGCTGTTCACGGCGTTGGCGACGGTCGGCGCGTTCGTCTACAACGTGTCGGCGGATCTGGCCGGGGGGCTGGAAGTCACCCTGTCGGAACGGGACTGACCCCCGATTTGGGGCCACGACGGCACTTGCTGTACTGTTGTCGTCGTTGCCCCGAGGGCCTATAGCTCAGGCGGTTAGAGCGCTTCACTGATAATGAAGAGGTCGGAGGTTCAAGTCCTCCTAGGCCCACCGGAAGTTCGCAGTATCGCAGAGGGGAACTGCTGTGAAGAAGATCATCGCACTTGTCGCCGTCGCCGGTGCGGTCCTGTTCTTCGTCAAGCGCAGCCGCTCGGCCAAGGCCGACGCGGACCTGTGGCGCGAGGCCACGGCGCCGACCGACTGAACCCGCGAGGGCGGTCTGTAAATCTGCCGCCCCTCGCAAGGGGGACGTAGCTCAATTGGCAGAGCACCGCCTTTGCAAGGCGGGGGTTAGGGGTTCGATTCCCCTCGTCTCCACTCGACGCTGGAGGGCGAGTGCTCGCGGAGAGCGCTCGCCTTTTTCGCGTCTCGTCATTGTTCTGGGGGGCCGAGCCCCCCAGACCCCCCAGCCGGGGGCAAGCCCCCGGACCCCCATCGTCGGCCGACGGTCATGTGGTGGGTTGAGTGGGGAAGGGCCTGACGGCCGGTCGAGGGGTACTCGTGAAGCATCGGCAACACGTCGGGTGCCTGAGCGCACAACTCGCAGTGTCTGAACGCGTATTTCAGGGTGTCTGAACGCATAACTCGCGCGTTCGGGAATGCAAAGTCACCGGCAGCGCGACCTGCTTGAACGAGAAGGGGCCCGTGCCTCCGGCTGAGACACGGGCCCCGAAGAAAACTCAGACAGTCTGAGCGGCAGCGGAAGCGTCCTTTTGTCGCTGAGCGGCGATGTAGCCGTCCAACGACCAGGCTCCGGGCCCAGTGAAGATCAACAGAGCGAAGGCCCAGCTGTACAGGGCCGCGGCCTCACCATGGTTCTGGATCGGCAGCAGACCTTCGGGCTGGTGCACCACGAAGTACGCGTACGCCATGGCACCCGAAGCGAGGATCGCCGCGGGCCGGGTCGCCAGACCGACGCACACCAGGGTCCCGCACACCAACTCGATCAGGGCGGCAGGACCGCCGGGCCAGCTGGTGATCGACACGGCACTCTTGCCGAAGAGTCCGAACAGGGATTGAAGTCCGTGGTTCGCGAACAGGAAGCCGATGACGATGCGGAACAGCGCCAGGGCTTGATCACGACCGCGGTCAAGGACGTTCATGAGGTTGTCCTTCACATGCAGGGGCGGCCGGCAGGGTGAAAACACGGTAGACCGGGCAACGCAGTGTGCCTAGTCCGTTACGGGTTTCGATTCAGACGGCTGGCGTCTGAAAGACTGACATGCCTATGAACCGCGTGCCGCTGCTTGCCCTGTCAGCCGTCCTGTCATTGGGTGTTCTCGTCGCCTGTACCGGCACGAGCGCGCCGGGGGCCCAAGCCCCTCAAAGTGCCACGAAAACTGCGGAAACGACCTCCGCGACCCCGACCGGTCCGCCGCCCACGCCCGAGCCGTCGGCCGACGGCGAGTGCCCCTACCTGCCGTCGACCGACGTCGCGCAGGCCAACGGGCAGCTCGTGCGGAAGGTTCGGTTGTCCGAAGGTGCCCCGACCCCTGCCTGCTTCTTCTACGCCGACGCCACCGACGTCCAGTTGAGCGTCTGGGTGTTCCAGGGCGAGCCGACCACGGCGAAGGCGGTCGTCGACCGGGCCGCGCCGATCGCGTCGTCGAACCCCGCATCTTCCCCCGAGGGGTGGAACGGCGGTTCGGTCTCGAACGACCAGGGCGCCGTCTACGCGGTCGCCAAGGGCGGTGCCGCCGTCGTCGTCTCCAGCAACCAGCAGCAGACGATCAAGGCCAAGCGGATCGCGGAGACCGTCGTCGCGAACCTCGGGTTGTGAACGGGAAGCCCGCCCACCTACGAGGGTGGGCGGGCCCGGGACTCAGTGGTCCGAGATCTGCCCGTTGCGGGCGGAGTGTGCCTGCTCGCGCAACGTCGCGTCGTCGGTGTGCCGTCCGCGCGGCTCGGGGAAGGCCTCGTCCTCGAGGAAGGCGTCGTCCTCCAGGAGGACCTCCTCTGGCTTGCGGCTCAGTGCCACGTAGGCGGCCACGACACCCGCGGTGAGGATGCCGACGACCCACGGCCAACGTCGCCCCTTCGGGTGACGGGACTTGGCGTAGTCCTTTCGGGCCTGTTTCGCGGCCTTGCGGATTTCCTTGGTCCGCACTTTCGCGTCCTTGCGGGCGCGTTCGGCCGTCCTCAGCAGGTCCTTGCGCACCGCCTTGGCCTTCTTGGCGAGCTGGCGCCGGGTGCGGCGGGTCGACTTCTCGGCGGCTTCGGCCTTCTCGACGAGCAGGCCGGCCTTGTCCGCGACGATCCCGCGCAGGTGATCGGCTGTCACGCCGCGTTCGGCCAGCTTGCCCTGACCGCGTTCGGCCAGGTGGACGGCTGCGTCCGCACCGGCGTGGCCCGCTTGGACGGCACGCCGCCGCACGGCGCGCACCGCCTTGCCGACCGATTCGCCGGCCCGGGTCATGGCCTCTACCTCATCCATATCGCGCTCCACAAGCTGTCGGCCAGTCACAGTTCGGCAATACCCATCCTGCCCCTTTCCCAACCACGTCGCCTCCGGATGGCACGATGGGGGCGTGACGGACAGCAAAGAATCGCTCGTCGGGACCAAGGTGACCGCAACCCTGCGCACGTCGCGGGGCGACATCCGGATCACGCTCTTCCCCGACCACGCTCCCAAGACCGTGGGCAACTTCGTCGGGCTCGCCGAGGGCACCAAGGAGTACTTCGAGCCGAACGCGAAGGGCGAGCCGACCGGCCCGTTCTACGACGGCGCGATCTTCCACCGCGTCATCTCGGGCTTCATGCTCCAGGGTGGCGACCCGACCGGTACCGGCCGCGGCGGTCCCGGGTACAAGTTCGCCGACGAGTTCCACCCCGAACTCCAGTTCAACAAGCCGTACCTGCTGGCCATGGCCAACGCAGGTGCGAACACGAACGGCTCGCAGTTCTTCATCACGGTCGGCGCGACCACGTGGCTGAACTTCAAGCACACGATCTTCGGCGAGGTCGCCGACCAGGAGTCGCGCAACGTCGTCGACGCCATCGGTGCGACCGAGACCGACGGTGGCGACCGCCCGCTGACCGACGTGGTGATCGAGTCGGTCACCATCGAGCGCTCCTGACGGACCCGGTGGCGACCCCGCCGAACCACCCGCGGCCCGGCGACCCGGTCGAGGCGAGCCTGCCCCCGTGCAGCCGCCACCCCGACCGGGCCACCGGGCTGCGGTGTACGCGCTGCGAACGCCCGGCGTGCCCGGAATGCCTGCGGGAGGCCGCCGTCGGCTACCAGTGCGTCGACTGCGTGGCGGACGGCCGGCGCTCGGTGCGCCGGCCGGTCACGTTCGTCGGCGCCGAGTTCGACCCGCGCCCGCGCGTGACGCAGGCGTTGATCGCGGTCAACGTGCTGCTGTTCGCGGGCTCGGCCCTGCTCGCGGGCAGCGTCGCGCGCAACGACCTGTCCGAGCCGTACCAACAGCTCGACCTGCTGCCGGTCGCCGTCATGCTCGGTGAGTGGTGGCGGCTGCTGACCTCGGGGTTCCTGCACCTGGGCGTCACGCACCTGGCGCTGAACATGCTCTCGCTCTACATCCTGGGCCGTGATCTCGAACCGGCGTTCGGCCGGGTGCGGTTCCTGGCGCTCTACCTGACGTCGCTGCTCGGCGGCAGCGTCGCCGTGTACCTGTTCGGGAAGCTCAACGTGCCGGTCGTCGGCGCTTCGGGCGCGGTGTACGGGTTGATGGGCGCCATGCTGGTCGCGGTGCTCAGGCTCAAGCTCAACCTGGTGCCCGCGCTGTCCGTGGTCGGTCTCAACCTGGTGTTGAGCGTGACGCTGCCGGACATCTCGCTGCTCGGGCACCTGGGCGGCCTGGTGATCGGTGCCGCCGTGACGGCCGGGTTCGTGTACGCGCCGGCCGCCGACCGGGCCCGGTGGCAAACGCTTGCCGTCGGGGGAGCCGTGGTGCTGCTGCTGGTGATGACGGCCGTGCGGACCGCCCAGCTCTGGTGACGGCCGGTCAGGGGCGCAGGGCGTGCAGCACGTCGGTCACCTCGACCGGGTCCGTGCCCAGGTCGAACGGCGTCAGCACATAGAGCTTCTCGTCGTCGCCGCGCGCCCAGTCCAGTTCCAGGGTCGCGACCTCGCGGCCCAGCCTGCGCGTGTGCACGAGCTTGATCTTCACCTCGTGCCACGGCAGGTGCTTGGCACCGGTGAGCGTGCCGAGCGTCAGGCCGGTGTCGTCGGCCGTGAGCCGGCGGACGGCGAAGTGCGCCGTCCACAGCGCGCCGAGCGCGGCCAGGACGACCAGCAGCACGCGGCCGGTGGCGTCGGTGGTGAACGGGACGGCCACGAGGGCGAGCGCCACGAGTACGGCGTCGACCACGACGATGGCGCGTTTCGGGGACCAGGTCCGGGCGGGTGTCACCCGTCGAGTGTCCCGTACCTGTGGACAAACCGGGCCCCCGACCGGCGCTTGTGCGAAAACGCGCAAAGTTATCCACAGGAGTTGTCCCCAATGGGGATGAGTTACAGGGGTGTGTTTCGGCGACGGGACGGTGAACGCGGCGAACGTCGGGTGAACGTGGAACGGCCCGGACGTGGAACACGTCCGGGCCGTCGCTCACGGGGCGTCTTGCGACGTCAGCGCCACTTCATGGTCATCAACAGGCCGATGATCATCAGCGAGAACCCGATGGCGAAGTTCCACGAGCCCAGGTCCATCATCACCGGGATCTTGTCGCCCGCGATGTAGTTGACCACGAGCCACGCCAGCCCCAGCAGCATCAGGCCGAGCATGATGGCGATGTACACCGGGTGCGAAGGCCCCGCCGCTTTGACCTTCACCGGGGTACGGCGATCGGTCGGCGCCGTGTAAACGGCCTTCTTGCGGACCTTGGACTTGGGCATGCTGTCCTCGCCTGACGGGTGGATGAGCCTCCAGTGGCGCGTGTCTACGACCACTGCTGGATGAACACGTTAACGTAACCGGGCAGGTCGCCAAAGCAGTGTGAAGTCCGGGCCCGTCCGGACCGGGAGGTTTCGCGGTGAGCTACGACCCGCCCCGCGGCGGCACACCGGGTCGGGGGCCGCGCCCCGAACGGCGCGGCCGTCCCCCGTCGGACGCCGAACGCACCCAGCGGATCGGCCCGGTGGGCGGGGACACCGAAGCGACCGTGTACGTCGACGCGTTCTCGGGCGACCTGGCGCCGGCCCGGCCCGCGTCACCGCGTCCTGCACCGCAACGCCCCGTACCGCCGCGTGCCGGCCCACGGCGTCCCCCTGAGCCGCCGACCGAGGTCATCCCGCGCGTCGCGGCGGCGACCGAGGACGAGTCCGTGGACGATGACGGTGTCAGCCCGGCGGCCTCCGACGAGTCGCCCCCGCCTCCACCGCCGGACGGTCCCGTGCGCAAGACGATCCGCGCCTTTGGCGAACTGCTCATCACCGCGGGCCTCGTGGTCCTGCTGTTCGTCGTCTACGAGGTCTACGTCACCGACCTGATCTCGGCGGGCAAGCAGGAGGACGCCACTACGGCGCTCGACCAGCAGTGGGACTCGAACACGGTCGAGGCCGACCCGCAGCGCCAGGCCCAGTACGACCTGATCAGCGGCCAGGCGTTCGCAAAGATGTACATCCCGGTGTTCGGCGTCGACTACAAGTTCTCCATCGTCGAGGGCACCACGGACCCGGATCTCCAGATCGGCCCGGGGCACTACGTGGGCACGGCCCTGCCCGGCCAGCCGGGCAACTTCGCGGTCGCCGGCCACCGGGTCGGCAAGGGCGCACCGTTCAACGACCTGGACCTGCTCTCGTCGTGCGACGCGATCGTGGTCGAGACCCAGACGCAGTGGTTCGTCTACCGCATGCTGCCCACGTCGAAGGAAGCCGCCGGGTGGGCCGAGGGCAAGGGCAGGTCGGCGCGGTGCGCGGGCGTGACGCCGCTGCAGGGCGACTACTCGCGGACCGTCGGCCAGGAGATCGTGACACCGCACCAGGGCGAGGTGATCAACACCGTGCCGCACGTCGACGGCGACCCGGCGGGCGACAAGCTGCCGCTGATGACGCTGACGACGTGCCACCCGCGCTTCTCCGACAAGCAGCGGCTGATCGTGCACGCGGTGTTCGTGAAGGGGTACGACAAGAAGCCCGGGTTCATCCCGGACGAACTCAAGGAGCAGTGATGTACGGCTGGATCTGGCGCCACCTCCCCGGCCCGCTGCCCGTGCGCATCCTGGAGGCGCTGGTGCTCGTGGCCGGGGTGGTGGCGTTGCTGATGTTCGTCGTGTTCCCGTGGGCGGAGCCGAAACTGCCGTTCAACAACGTGACGACCGGCTAGCAGGGGACTCGGCACAACGGAGGAATGTGAACGACACCGGCTTGGAGGTGCGGGCGTGGTGGAGGCGCCTCGCCGGCCGGTCCTGCGCGGCGGTGATCAACGCCGTGCTGGGCTACGTCGGTGTGTTGCCCCTCCTGCTGCTCGTCGACCTGCTCTCCAACACCGTGGGTGTCGGGCTCGGCTGGGCCGAGCCCGACACCAAGTTCGGCTCCGACGGCGTGCTGTTCTCCGTGGCCTTCGACGTCGTGGTGCTGGTGTTCTTCGTATTGCTGTTCTTCACCGTCAACCTCTGGACCGCACGCCTTTTGAAGGTGTCAGGTCCGGCGTCCTGGGTGAGCGCCGTCCTGATCACCGTCGCGCCGACCGTGGTCGCCACGGTCGCGCCCGACTTATGGACCGCGGTCAGGTGGTACTGAGCGGGTTCGGGTTCCCGGGGGAAGGGGCGGGAGTGGACATTCGACAACGCCGTTGCCCGGCGGTGCGTCACGGTGAGAACGAGTTTCCAGGTCGTCGTCCGGGAAGGCGGACCGGGGGGATCGAGGCTCAGGAGCGGGAGATCCCGGTCATCTCGTCGCGGTCGACGACCTTGATCCGGTCGCGGCCCTGGGCGGTGCCCAGGGCTTTTTCGTGCGCGTCGAGCTTGAGCCAGCCCTCGTTCGTGGTGAACGGGATCGCGCGTTGCTCCAGGAACCTGACGACGGCTTCGGGTGTGGCGTCGGTGGCCCGGTGTTCGGCGTCGGCCAGCAGGCTGGTCACGGTCTCCAGCGCGTCGCCCTTGGTGTGGCCGATGAGCCCGATCGGGCCGCGCTTGATCCAACCCGTGACATAGACGCCGGGGATGTGCTGCTCGTCCAGGTCGAGCACGCGGCCGGCCTGGTGCGGGACCGTGCCGGAGACGTGGTCGAACGGCAGGTCGGACAGGTGCGTCGACAGGTAGCCCACCGCCCGGTAGACGGCCTGGACCGGCCAGTCGGTGAACTCGCCCGTGCCGCGGACGTTCCCGTCGCCGGTCAGCTCCATGCGCTCGGTGCGCAGCAGTTCGACCTTGTTCTCGCCCTCGATCGCCACGGGCGCCTCGAGGAAGTGCAGGTGCAGCCTGCGGGGACGGCTTCCGGGGTCGCGGATCGCCCACTCCTGGAGGGTCTTCACGACCATCTCGACCTGCTTGTTCGAGCGGATCGCGGCCATGCTCGCCGCGTCGAAGTCGATGCCCTCGGGGTGCACGATGACCTCGACGTTGGGGGAGTGGTCGAGTTCGCGCAGCTCCAGCGGCGTGAACTTGGCCTGTGCCGGTCCACGTCGGCCGAACACGTGGACGTCCGTGACCGGGCTGGCCTTCAGGCCGGCGTGGACGTTGTCCGGGATCTCGGTGGTGAGCAGCTCGTCGGCGGTCTTGGCCAGCACGCGGGCGACGTCGAGTGCGACGTTGCCGACGCCGAGGACCGCGACCTGGCGGGCGTCGAGCGGCCACGTGCGCGGCACGTCCGGGTGGCCGTCGTACCAGGAGACGAAGTCGGCCGCACCGTACGAGCCGGGCAGGTCGATGCCGGGCAGGTCCAGCGGGCGGTCCTTCTCGGCACCGGTGGAGAAGACGATGGCGTCGTAGAAGTGACGCAGGTCGTCGAGCTTGAGGTCGACGCCGTACTCGACGTTGCCGAAGAACCGCACGCCGTCGCGGTCGAGGATCTTCTGGAGGGCGTTGACGATCCCCTTGATCCGCGGGTGGTCGGGTGCGACGCCGTAGCGGATCAGGCCGTAGGGCGCGGGCATGCGTTCGAACAGGTCGACGCTCACCTCGACGTCGGACTTGGTCAGGATGTCGGCGGCGTAGATGCCCGCCGGGCCTGCGCCGACCACGGCGACGCGGAGTGAACGTGTCATACCATTAGGTTAGGTGAGCCTAAGTTCACTTCTGTGGAGAGGTTCGTCACGGTTACCCTGGGGGCATGCGCGTACTCGTCGTCGACAACTACGACAGCTTCGTCTACAACCTGGTCCAGTACCTGGCCCAGCTCGGCGTCGAGTCCGTGGTCTGGCGCAACGACGAGGTGCCCCTGGGTGAGGTGCGGCAGTTCGGCGGCGTGCTGATCAGCCCGGGGCCGGGGACGCCCGAGCGGGCCGGGCGGTCGATGGACGTCATCCGCGAGTGCGCGGATTCCGGGGTGCCGGTGTTCGGCGTCTGCCTGGGACATCAGGCGATCGGTGCGGTGTGGGGTGGGACGGTCGACCTCGCTCCGGAGTTGTTGCACGGCAAGACGAGCGTCGTGCACCACCGGGGCGGTGGGGTGTTGGCCGGGGTGCCCGATCCGTTCACCGCGACCCGGTACCACTCGTTGGCTGTCGTGCCGGAGACGATTCCGGAGGAGTTCGAGGTCACGGGGACGACGGAGTCCGGTGTGGTGATGGCCATGCGGCACCGGAGTCTGCCGGTGGAGGGTGTGCAGTTCCACCCGGAGTCGGTGTTGACCGACAGCGGGCATCGGATGTTGGCCAACTGGTTGCGGGTCTGCGGGTTCGAGGTGGCTGAGGACGTGGTCGCTTCCCTGGAGTCCGGAATGCGCCGGTTGGCCGCTGCCGCTCGTTGAGGTTCTTTGCGTTCCCGAACGCGCGAGTCATGCGTTCAGACACCGCGAGTTGTGCGTTCGGACACCGTGAAATACGCACTCAGGCACCAAGCGGGTGTGTGCTTGGTGCCTGAGTGCGTGCGTGTGCCGTGTGTGGCTACCTGGTCGTCGTCGGTCCGCCTGGGCGGAACTCGCCCACGCTCACGGTGATCCGCTGGTTCTTGGTGATCGGCTGCTGGGGGTCGACGGACTGGGTCTGGATCTTGTTGTCCTTCGACGGGTCGCTGACCGCCGTCTTCCCGTTCTCCTGCAGGTCGCCGGTCCAGCCGAGTTGTTGCAGCTTGGTCCTTGCCTGCGTTTCGGACATGTTCCTGATGTCGGGCATGAGGATCTGGTTTCCGCGTGACACGTTCAACGTCACGACGGTGCCCTTGGGCTGCCTGCTCGACGGTGGGTCCTGGGAGACGACGAGGCCCTGCTTCGCGGTGCCGTCCACTTCCTTCGTCTGGACCTTGAAGCCGAGTCCTTCCAACGTGGCCTTCGCGTCGGCGGCGTCCGTCTCGGTCACGTCGGGCAGCTGGACCTTGTCCTGCGCCTTGCCGATGCGGATCGTGATGGCGCTGCCCTTGGCGGCCTTCGTGCCCGGCATCGGGGTCTGCTCCGCGACCTTGCCGACCTTCGTGTCGTCGTCGACCTCGACGGTTTCCTGGTTGGGTGCGAGTGTGAAGTCGCTGCCCAGCTTCGCCTGTGCTTCCTGGGGTGCCAGGCCGCGCAGGTCGGGCACGTCGATCTGTTCCGGGCTGCTGCCGATCCGCACGCGCACGTCCGTGTTGCGGTCGACCTCGCTGTTGGCCGGCGGGTCGCTGTCGATGACCTTGTCGATGCCGTCCGCGCCGCACGGGGCGGGTGCGCCGTTGGCGCCGGGTTGGCACGGCACCAGGTCGATCTTGAACACCAGGCCCGCGCCGGCCACCGCGGCACGGGCCGCGGTCTGCGTCTGGCCGGCCAGGGACGGGACCTTCACCTTGTTGCTCTTGGTCTGGTCGTCGTTGTCCAGCAACGACGTCGTGATCCACGCGGCCATCGCCAGCACGGCGATGCACAGCAGCACCACGAGCCCGACGATCAAGGCCTTCCTGCGCCTTGCCCGCCGTTCCAGGTCCTCGTCGTCCAACGGGTCGTAGCCCGACGGCTCCTCGCGCACGGCCGACGGCCGGTGCCGGCCGCCCGACTGCACCTCGGTGCGCGGGGACGACGTCTGGTTCATGACCGCCGTACGGTCCTCGGCCGTCATCACGGCCGGTGCCGACGGGCGTTGGCCCGACAACACGCGCACGAGGTCGGCACGCAGTTCGGCGGCCGACTGGTACCGGTTGGCCGGTCCCTTCGCCATCGCCTTGAGCACGATCGCGTCCAGCGCGGGCGTGACCTTGGGGTTGAGCGCCGACGGCGGCTTCGGGTCCTCCCGCACGTGCTGGTACGCCACGGCCACCGGCGAGTCGCCGGTGAACGGCGGCTCGCCCGTGAGCAGTTCGAACAGCACGCACCCCGACGCGTACACGTCGGAACGCCCGTCGACGGCCTCGCCGCGGGCCTGCTCGGGGGACAGGTACTGCGCCGTGCCGATCACGGCCGCGGTCTGGGTGACCGCCGCCTGCCCGTCGTGCACCGCGCGCGCGATGCCGAAGTCCATCACCTTCACCGCGCCGGACCGCGTGATCATCACGTTCGCGGGCTTCACGTCGCGGTGCACGATGCCGTGCCGGTGGCTGAAGTCCAGGGCCGCGGACACGTCGGCCATGATCTCCATGGCCCGCTTGCCGGCCAGCGGTCCCTGTGTCTTCACGAGGTCGCGCAGCGTCCGCCCGTCGACGAACTCCATGACGATGTAGGGCAGCGGGCCGTAGTCGGTCTGGGTCTCGCCGGTGTCGTAGACGGCGACGATCGCGGGGTGGTTCAACGCCGCCGAGTTCTGGGCCTCGCGGCGGAACCGTTCCTGGAACTGGGTGTCGCGGGCGAGGTCTGCACGGAGCACCTTGATCGCCACGTCCCGGCCGAGCCGCACGTCGCGGCCCTTGTGAACCTCCGACATACCGCCGTAGCCGAGGGTCTCACCCAGTTCGTAGCGGTTGGAGAGCAGTCGCGGAGTGCTCATCAGTGCTTCGTCCCGCTCCTCGTCAACGGTCCCACCATCCTGCCGGCCGTTCGCTTTCGTACCCGTCGCGCGCTATGTCCGTACACAGGTCACCCTGACCTGTTCGCCGATCGAGACCTCGACCGGCTCGATCCGCTCCACCCGGCAGTTCGCCCGGTCGAGCACGGGCAGGCCGTCCACGTCGAGCAGTTCCGGCTTCAGGTTCTTCGCGGCCAGCTCGTTCATGACCTCGTCCGCGTACCGTCCGACGTACCGGCCGGTGTCGATCTTGACTTGATCGGGGGTCGGGTCGGCCGGTGCCGTGGCGCGGGCGCTCGTGGTGCCCGTACCGCTCGCCCCGCCCGGTCCGGTGTCGGACTTCGCGATCGCGCGCACGATGACGATGCCGAGGACCAGGAGGACGGTCGCCAGCACAGCGACCATAACCCACAGCACCGCCCTGTTGCGCCCCGGTTGGACAGGCGGCCGGCCGAACGTCCCGGTGTGCTGCGGCGCCACCGGAGGCCCGGGGTTCACCACGGGCAGGCCGGGGTGCGGCGACGGCGGGTGCGGTGCGCCGACGGCCATCGCGAACCCGGACGGCGCGGGCAGCGGCAGTCCCGACCGCACGGCGTTCACCGCCTGCGCGAACTCGCCGCCGTTGCGGTACCGCTGCCGGGGGTCCTTGACCAGCGTCGCCTCGACCAGCGCCCGCGCACCCGGCGGGACGTCCGGCGGCAGCGGCGGCGCCAGGTCGCGGATGTGCATCATCGCCACGGTCACCGCGTTCTCGGACAGGAACGGCCGGTGCCCGGCGAGGCATTCGTAGCCGCACACGGCGAGCGCGTACACGTCCGACGCGGGTTCGGCCGCGTGCCCCAGGGCCTGTTCCGGCGCGATGTAGTGCGCGGTGCCCATGACCATGCCGTTGTGCGTCACCGGTGCCGCGTCGGCCGCCTTCGCGATCCCGAAATCGGTGATCTTCACCTGGCCGGTCGGGGTCACCAGGATGTTGCCCGGCTTGACGTCCCGGTGCACCAGGCCGCGTTCGTGCGCGGCCTGCAACGCGTTGCCCGCCTGCTCCAGCACGTCCAACGTCCGGTCGGCGGTGAGCCGGCCGCGGGCGATGACCGCGGCCAGCGGCTCGCCCTCGACCAGTTCCATGACCAGGTACGCGGTGTCCTCGGGACCGTCGGGCACGGACGCGGTCTCGCCGTAGTCGTGCACCGACGCGATGCCCGGGTGGTTGAGCGACGCGGTCGTGCGCGCCTCGATCCGGAACCGGTCGAGGAACTGCGGGTCGCCGGACAGCTCCGCCTTGAGCACCTTCACCGCGACCCGCCGGTCGAGCCGGGTGTCGTCGGCCTCCCAGACCTCGCCCATGCCGCCGACGGCGATCCGCCTGCCAAGGCGGTACCGCTCGGCGAGCAACTGGCCCGAGGTCAGCATCATCGGCCCCCGAGGAAGGCACCGATGACCGCGCGGCCGATCGGTGCCGCGACCTTGCCGCCGGTGGCCTGCAGGCCCGCGTCGCCGCCGTTCTCCACCAGGACCGCGACCGCGATCTCCGGCTTCTCGGCGGGCGCGAACGCCACGTACCAGGCGTGCGGCTTGGTCGCGCGGGCGTTCGTGCCGTGCTCGGCGGTGCCCGTCTTGGAGGCGATGGTGACGCCGTTGAGCTTGCCGCCGCCGGCGGTGTTCTTCTCCGACTCCACCATCATGTCGCGCAGCGTGTCGGCCTGTTCGGGCTCCAGGGCCTCGTCGACCTCGTCGGGCTTGTTCTCGTCGACGATGCTCAGGTCCGGCGCGATGATCTTCTTCACGAGCTGGGGGGCCATCCGCGTACCGCGGTTCGCGATCGTCGCGGCCACCATGCAGTTGAGCAGCGGCGTCACGCGCACGTCGCGCTGGCCGATGCCGGTCTGGTAGATCGCCGGCGTGTCCGCCATCGGACCCAGCGTCGACGTCGCGACCGGCAGCGGGATCTCCAGGTCCTTGTCGTCGAACCCGAACTTGGCCGCCTGCTTGTTCAGCTTGTCCTTGCCCAGGTCGTTGGCCAGCGTCGCGAACGCGGTGTTGCACGACTTGGCGAGCGCTTCCTGGAGGGTGGCGGTCACGCCGTTGCCGCAGATCGAGTCGTTGAAGTTGGGCAGCGGGACGTCGGTGCCCGGCGGCTTGATCGTCGGCCGGCCGTCGACCTGGGTGTCCTTGGTGGCGCCGTCGGCGAGCGCGGCGGACGCGACCACGAGCTTGAACGTCGAACCCGGCGGGTAGATCGCGTCGACCGACCGGTTGAGCATCGGCTCGCCGGAGTCGGGCGCGTTCAGCTCCTCCCACGCCTCCTCCTGCACGGCGGGGTCGTGGCTGGCCAACCGGTTCGGGTCGTAGGACGGGGTGCTGGTCATGGCCAGGATCTCGCCGGTCGACGGGCGGATGGCCACCACGGACCCGGTGACGCCGGCCAGCCCGTCGAACGCGGCCTTCTGCAGCTTCGGGTCGATGGTCAGCTGGATGCTGCCGCCCTTGGGGTCGCGACCCGTGATCAGGTCGGACACCCGGCGCGCGAACAGCCGGTCGTCGGACCCGTTGAGCAGGTCGTCCTCGGCGTGCTCCAGGCCGCCCGTGCCGTAGGTCGTGGAGAAGTAGCCGGTGACCGGCGCGAACGCCGGGCCGTCGGCGTAGGTGCGCAGGAACCGCAGCCGGTCCGTGGTCTTCTCCACGGCGGCGATCGGCGTGTCGTCGGCGGCGATGATCCGCCCGCGCTCCCGCGAGTACTGGTCGAGCAGGACGCGCCGGTTCAGCGGGTCCTTGCGGTAGTCGTCGGCCTTGATGACCTGCACGTAGGTGGCGTTGGCCAGCAGCAGCAGGAACATCGCCATCATGGCGATGCCGACGCGGCGGAGCGGTGTGTTCATTTCGGACGCTCCACCATCACAGTGAACTGGTCGGCGATCGCGGGCTGCTGGGGCCGGGGCGCCGGTGCGGCCTTGGGCGCGCGTGCGGCATCGGAGATGCGCAGCAGCAGCGCCACGAGCACGTAGTTGGCCAGCAGCGACGAACCGCCCTTGGACAGGAACGGCGCGGTGATGCCGGTCATCGGGATCAGCTTGGTGACCCCGCCGACGATGATGAAGAGCTGGAAGGCCACGGCGAACGCCAGGCCGCCGCCGAGCAGCTTGCCGAACGTGTCCCGTACGGACAGCGCGGCACGCAGCCCGCGCATCGCGAACACCATGTAGACCAGCAGCACGGCCGCGAGCCCGACGAACCCGAGCTCCTCGCCGATCACCGCCGCGATGAAGTCCGTGTTCGCCTCGGGGATCTGGTCGGGACGCCCACCGCCGAGGCCCGCGCCGAACAGGCCGCCCGTGCCCAGGCCGAACAGCGACTGCACGATCTGGTAACCCGAACCGGACGGGTCGGCGAACGGGTCCAGCCAGTTCTGCACGCGGACCTGGACGTGCGAGAACACCTTCCAGCCCGCGAACGCGCCGACGCAGAACATCGTCAGGCCCAGCACGACCCACGCGGCCCGCTCGGTCGCCACGTACAGCAGCACCAGCACGATGCCGAAGAACAGCAGTGACGAGCCGAGGTCCTTCTGGAGCACCATGATGCTCACGCCGACCGCCCACGCGGCGACCAGCGGACCGAGGTCGCGGGCACGCGGCAGGTCCAGGCCCAGCACCCGGCGTCCGGCCGCGGTGAACAGTTCGCGCTTCTGCACCAGGAACGAGGCGAAGAAGACCATCAGCAGGATCTTGGCGAACTCGCCCGGCTGGATGGAGAACGCGCCGAAGCTCAGCCAGATCTTCGCACCGTTGATCTCCGGCGCGATGAAGCTGGGCAGCACGCCGGGCAGCACCAGGGCGATCAGACCGAGGAAGCCGAACGTGTAGCCGTAGCGGGCGAGCGTGCGGTGGTCGGACAGGAACTTCAACGCCACGCAGAACAGCAGCAGCGAGATCGCCGTCCACGCGACCTGTTTGGGCGCGGCGTCCGACCACGTGGTGCCGTTGGGGAACTTGACGTCCTCCATGGCCAGGTCGATCCGGTGGATCATGACCAGGCCCAGGCCGTTGAGCAGGCCGACGCACGGCAGCAGCACCGGGTCCGCGTTGGGCGCCCATCGGCGCACGGCCAGGTGGGCCACCGTCATCACGCCCATGAACGACAGGCCGAGCCAGACGATGCCCATCGTCAGCTCCTGCTCCTGGTTGGCCTCCACCAGGATCAGCGCGCCCGTCACGATGATGGACGCGAAGGCGAGCATGAAGAGTTCCGCGGTGTTCCTCTTCGTGCTCGGCCTGAAGCCGGGCGACGTGCTGTTCGCCGTCGCGAGCGGCGTGCCGTCGGCGCCGGTGACCGGCGAACCCATGGTGATTACTGACCCTTCCGGCAGTCCGTGCCCGGCTTCGGTACGGACGTGGTGAGCGGCATGCCCGTCGTCGTGGTCGGTGGCGTGGCCTGGCCGGTCGCCGACGGGTCGGCGGTCGTGGTCGGCGCGGCCGGTGTCGTCGTGGCGGGCACGGTGGCCGGTGGCGGATTCTTCGGGCAGAACGGCAACGTCTGCTCGGTGCGCAGGCGTCGGATCGCCTCGCGCGCACCCTCCAGGCCGTCGACCTCGGTGATGCCGTTGCGCACGACGTCGCGCGTCGACACCTTCAGGTCGTCCAGGGTGATCGGCTCGCACGCCTGCGCGCCGGGCGGGCACGAGCCCTCGACGAACGAGTGCAGGTTGATCCCGAACACGCTGCCGGTCACGCCCCGGAAGATCGACACCTGGCCGTCCTCGGTCGTGCCGACGTAGTACTGGCGCATCACGTACCAGCGCGTGCCCAGTCCGGCCGCGGCCAGGACCAGCAGCAGGAACACGACCAGCGCCAACGCCTTGACCTTCGCGCCGCGCTTGCGGGGCGGCGGCGGGGGAGGCGCCTCGACGCGTGGCGGCACCGGCCGCGGGCCCGTGATCGAACTCGCCCGCGACGCCGGTGAGTCCGGCGGCGGCGGGTCGGCGCTGCCGTCGCCGGCGGCACCGCCCACGATCGGCGCGTCCTCGCCGAAGTCGATGTCGACGACGTCCGCGATGACCACGGTCACGTTGTCCGGGCCACCGCCCTTGAGCGCCAACTCGATCATCCGGTCCGCGCACGCCTGCGGGTCGGGGATGCGCATGGCCTCGTCGAGCGTCTCCATGCTGACCACGCCGGACAGGCCGTCCGAGCACAGCAGGTACCGGTCGCCCGGCCGGGCCTCGCGCACCATCAGGCGCGGTTCGACCTCGTGGCCGGTCAACGCGCGCAGCAGCAGTGAGCGCTGCGGGTGCGTCGCGGCCTCCTCCTCGGTGATCCGGCCCTCGTCGATCAGCGACTGGACGAACGTGTCGTCGTGCGTGATCTGCGTGAACACGCCGTTGCGCAGCATGTACGCCCGGGAGTCGCCGATGTGCACCATGCCGAGCCGGGAGCCCGCGAACAGCACGGCGGTGAGCGTGGTGCCCATGCCGTCGAGGTCCGGGTCGCTCTGCACGAGCTCGGAGATCGCGCTGTTGCCCGAGATCACCGCGTCGCGCAACTGGCCGAGCAGGTCGTCGCCCGGCTCGTCGTCGTCCAGCGGTGCCAGGGCGGCGATGACGACCTTGCTGGCCACCTCGCCGGCGGCGTGGCCGCCCATGCCGTCGGCGAGGGCGAGCAGGCGCGGTCCCGCGTACACGGAGTCCTGGTTGTTGGAACGGACCAGGCCACGGTCGCTGCGGGCCGCGTAACGGAGAACCAGGGTCATGAGCGCAGCTCGATCACGGTTTTGCCGATGCGGATCGGGGAACCGAGCGGGACCCGGAGGGGTGCCGTGACCTTCGCCCGGTCGAGGTATGTGCCGTTCGTGGAGCCGAGATCCTCCACGTACCAGTCCGTTCCGCGCAGCGAGAGCCGTGCGTGTCTGGTCGAGGCGAAGTCGTCGTCCAGGACGAGCGTCGAGTCGTCCGCGCGGCCGATCAGGATCGGCCGGCCGTCGAGGGAGATCCGCGTGCCCGTCAGCGCGCCGTGCGTGACGACGAGCTGCCGGGGCGCTTTCGCCCCGCCGCGGGCGTTGTTCTTCGCGCGCCTACCGAACCGCGGCGTCGGAACGCGCAGTCCCGACGCCGCGTACAGGTCCGAGCGGACCACTCGTAGCGCAGCCAACACGAACAACCAGAGCAGGATGAGGAATCCCGCCCTGGTCAGCTGCATCACCAGCTCTGGCACCGGTTGTACCCGCTCCTGACTTGAGTGCCGTCACGCCCTCGGCTCAACCCTGGGTGCGGAACACCAGGGACGAGTGGCCGATGCGGACGACGTCGCCTTCCGCGAGCTGCCAAGTCTGCACCGGAGTGCCGTTCACCGTGGTCCCGTTTGTCGAACCGAGATCGGCAAGCATGGCAGCCTGCCCGTCCCAGGTGATCTCCAGGTGCCTGCGGGACACGCCGGTGTCGGGCAGCCGGAAGTCCGCCTCCTGGCCGCGGCCGACCACGTTGCCGCCCTGCTTGAGGTTGTAGGTGCGGTTCGACCCGTCGTCGAGGTGCAGCGTCGCGTTGAGCTGGCGCGGGGTGCCCTGCTGGCCGTAGCCCTGGTCGTAGCCGCCCTGCTGCTGGCCGTAACCCTGCTGGTCGTAGCCCTGCTGGCCGTAACCCTGCTGCTGGCCGCCGTAGCCCTGGTCGTAGCCGCCCTGCTGCTGGCCGCCGTAGCCCTGGTCGTAACCCTGCTGGCCGTAGCCCGGCTGCTGCTGCTGGCCGTAGCCCTGGTCGTAGCCCGGCTGCTGCTGGCCGCCGTAGCCCTGGTCGTAGCCCTGCTGGCCGTAGCCCTGTTGCTGCTGCTGGCCGCCGTAGCCCTGGTCGTAGCCACCACCGCCACCTTGGCCGTAGCCCTGGTCGTAGCCCTGCTGGCCGTAGCCCTGTTGCTGCTGCTGGCCGCCGTAGCCCTGGTCGTAACCCTGTTGCTGCTGCTGGCCGTAGCCGCCCTGCGCGTAGGGGTCGTAGCCGGGCTGGCCCTGTCCTTGTCCGTAGCCGGGAGGCTGGCTCATGGATCCGTCTCCTGCGGTGCGAGGTGGTGCTGACCGTCGGCTGGCAACTTTCACGTCGGGGTCGACGGACGAGCTGGTGTGGAACTGTCCGGTGTGCAGCGCGTCGGAGCGCTCCAGGGAGACTACGACGTCACCATAGGTATCCCATCCGCTCTCTTCGAGGTGCTCCCTGATGGAGTCCTCCAGTGGCTGGGTGATGCGTAGTTCATCCTGGCCGTCACCGGCAAGCCGGTCGTGGTCCTGCGGGCCCAGCAGGACCTTGTAGTGGTTGGGGGCGAGCAGCCGGCCGCCGGCCAGCTCGCGGATGTTCCCCTCCGCCTCGCGCTGGAGCGCCTGGGCCACTTCCTGCGGGTGGACGTTGCCGCCGAACACCCGGGCGAAGGAGTTGCCCACTATGCCTTCGAGACGGCGCTCGAAGCGCTGTACGAGGCCCACGGCAAACCCTCCGACTCGGTCGACATGTCCCGACGATCGTATCCGGGGCGGGGAGGGCGTACACGGGGCGATTTGGTACCCGGGGGAGCCCTCGTGCTAGGGTTCACCCGTCGCTCCGGGCGAGTGGCGGAATGGCAGACGCGCACGGTTCAGGTCCGTGTGTCCGAAAGGACGTGGGGGTTCAACTCCCCCCTCGCCCACAACGAAATCGAAATCCCCCGGCCGCGAATGCGGACGGGGGATTTCTCGTTGGAGGGGCCTTGTCCGGCCGCGCGGCCGGTCCGGTTCCGGGGCCGTCGATGATCGGCCCGGGGGCGCGGGAGCGTGGTGTGCGGACATCTCGGTCGGCGTGTCGAAGGTCGACGGTGTGTGATTAGCGTTACTCCGCTTCGGTGTCTCGTAAGGGTGGGGTTGAAGTCCCTCGGTGGACCCGAGTGGCCCTACGTCATTGCCTGACTCGGGCGGGTGACGGGCAGGATCACACTTTTGGCCCAGTGTTGTTGACCTGGTCGGCTGCGGGCCGTTCGTGTCGTGGTCCCCGGCGACGGGTCGGGCGTCCCGCACGAATCGGGTTTGCCGTCCGTGACCGGTGTTGGTCCGCTCCGGTGACGGGGAACGGCGCGCACCGGCCCCGTCTGGCGGTGCGTGCGGCATCGGACGATCTTGATCCCGCCCGCCGTCCCTCGAACGGCGCAATGGCGGCGGATCCGGATTCGCCGGCCCTGCGCCGGGTATCCGAGGCTCGGCAGCCGCTCGGCGGTCGGCGTTCGCGCGGTCGGCGCAAGCCCGTCGGTCGATCTGCTGCGGCGAGCGGTCGGTGAGTGGCCTGTCAGTGGGCCGGGCCGGCGGAATTCCAGGCGTCCTCCAGGCGTGGATCGCACACTCTGAGCACAGTTTTTGCTCCACCTCGCCCCTCGCTGTCACCCGGACGGCAGTACCGCCGGGCTGAACTCCTCGGAGGGGCGATCGACCGGTTACCGACCGGGCGACGCCGTCGACCGCTGGGCGGCGGTCGGGCGGCCGGATCCGGGGCGCCCGACTGGTACGCCTTATCCAGAGCACGAGTCGAAACGCGGTGGTCGCATCCGCCGTGGTTGCCGAGGAGGCCCTGGCGTGAGCAGCACACCAGCACGGATCGCGGACACCGACGACGCCCGGTCGCTCGCGGCGATCGAGGTTCCCGTTCCCGAACTGCCCGGCTCCGCGGAGGAGCTGGCCGCCGCGGCGGCGACCCGCCTCGGCTGGCACGGCGTGGTGCTGCCCGAGATGGTGTTGATGGGCCGCCGGATCGTCGTCGTCGCCGAACTGCTCGCCGATGCCCACGCCGAACGCGTGTGCCTGGGCGCGGCACCCGAGGTCGACCGCACCACGGTCTCCACGTGGGTGTGGCCCGAGATGGACGGCCGCGTGCCGCCCGCCGCCGTGCGCATCGTCGGCGTCCTGGCCGTGGCCCGGCACTGGCGCACCGCGCTCGCCTCCGCCGTGCCGTTCGCCCGCTTCGGCAACGCGGCGGCCGTGCTGCCGTCGTCGGTGGCGTTCACGCACGACTACCTGACCAACTGCCTGCCCCGCGTGCGCCGCTACGGCGTCTCCGTGCTGCTCGCCGACGAGGAACTGGAGCTGACCACCGACGTGGCCGGTCGCAACGAGAGCGTCCCGGTCGAGGACACCGCGACCACGCGCTGGGTCAACGAACTGGTCTACGAACAGGTCCTCGCGACCGCCTGATCACCCCAGGACGCGGTCGAGGTACGCGTTGCCGAACCGGCCCCCGGGGTCGACCTCGGCGCGAACCCGGCGGAAGTCGTCGAACCTGGGATAGCGCTCCCGCAAGTCGGGTGCGGTCAGACCGTGCAGCTTTCCCCAGTGCGGTCTCCCGCCGACCGCGCCCGCGATCTTCGCGAAAGCCTCGAAGTACCGCCGGTAGGGCATGCCCAACGCCTGGTGCACCGCGACGTAGGCGGTGTCCCGCCCGTACGCGGTGGACAGCCAGATGTCGTCACCGGCCGCCACCCGCACCTCCACGGGCACGATGACCCCGTGGTCGAGGCGGTCGACGGCGGTCCGCAGCTCCCGCAGCACGTCGTGCAGCGACTCGCGGGGCACGGCGTACTCCGACTCCACGAACCGCACGCGCCGGGGCGTGACGAACACGCGGTGGGACACGTCGCGGTAGTCGCGTCCGGACAGCAGGACGCCGCACAGGCGGCCGAGCGGACGCGTGGTCCGGGGGAGGTGCCGGGCGATGCCGCAGATCAGTCCGAACGCGCCGTTCTCGACGACCTCGTACTCGTAGAAGCGGCGTGCCGCCGAGAGCGGTGCGGGTGGTCCGTCGACGCGGTTGTTGCGCTTGACGAGCACGCGGTCGCCATGCGGGAACCAGTGGAACTCCACGTGGTCCTCGGTGGCGGTGAGGTGGTCGAACCCGTCGAGCACGGCGTCGAGCCGGTCCGGGTACTCGCGGGCGTGCAGCGTGAACGCGGGCACGCAGCGCAGCGTCACGGTGGTGATCACGCCGAGCGCGCCGAGGCCGATCCGTGCCGCGTCGAACAGCGCCGGGTTCTCGGCGGCCGAGCAGCGGACGTGCGAACCGTCGGCGAGCACGAGTTCGAGGGCCACGACCTGGGTCGCGAGCCCGCCGAACCGGGCACCGGTGCCGTGGGTGCCCGTGGACAGGGCGCCGGCGACGGTCTGGGCGTCGATGTCGCCGAGGTTCTCCAGGGCGAGGCCGACGGTGTCGAGGGCCGCGCCCAGGGTGCGCAGGGTGGTGCCGGAGCGGACCGTGGCGAGGGTGCCGGACACCTCGACGACACCGGTCCAGCGGTCGAGGTCCAGGGCCACGCCGGGTGCGACCGCGATGTCGGTGAACGAGTGGCCGCTGCCGCGCGGGCGGACGGCGGGTGCGGACGTGACCGCGGCGGCGATCCCGTCGATGCTCGTCGGTCGTGCGACACGGTGCGGCGTGGCGGACGCCGTGCGTGCCCAGTTCGTCCACATGTCGTACCTCCCGTGGTCCAAGCACCGTAGGTGAAAGGAATTCACCTTTCAAGTACGGTGTGCGCCATGCACTCCCGAGCCCGCCTCGACGCCGCGACGGGCGGGTTCGACCCGCCGTTCGCGATCGTCGACCTGGACGCGTTCGACCACAACGCGGACGACCTCGTCCGGCGTGCCGGCGGCCTGCCGATCCGGGTCGCGACCAAGTCCGTCCGGGTGCGTGCCCTGCTCGACCGCGTCCTGCGCCGGCCCGGCTACGCGGGCCTCATGTGCTACTCGCTGCCCGAAGCCCTCTGGCTGTCCGACACCGACACCGCCGAGGACCTCCTCGTCGCCTACCCGACCGTCGACCACGCCGCGCTGCGCGCCCTGGCCGCCGACGCCACCGCACGCCGCCGCGTGACGCTCACCGTCGACTCCGTCGCCCACCTCGACCTCGTCGACCGGGCACTGGGCGCCGACCACCCCGAGATCCGCGTCTGCCTCGAACTCGACGTGTCCTGGCGCCCCCTGCCCGGACTGCACGTCGGCGCACGCCGTTCACCCGTCCACACCCCGCACCAGGCCGCGATCCTGGCCCGTGCGATCGCCCGCCGGCCCGGCTTCCGCCTCGTCGGCGTCATGGCCTACGAGGGCCAGATCGCCGGACTCGGCGACGCGCCGCCCGGACGTCCCGCGCTCGGCGCCGTCGTCCGCTGGATGCGACGGCGGTCCGGCGCCGAACTCGCCGCACGCCGGGGCGCCGCCGTCGCGGCCGTGCGCGACCACGCGGACCTGGAATTCGTCAACGGCGGCGGCACCGGCAGCCTGGAGACCACCCGCACCGACGCGGCCGTCACCGAACTCGCCGCCGGGTCCGGACTGGTCGGACCGACCCTGTTCGACGGCTACCGCGCGTTCCTCCCGCAGCCGGCCGTCCTGTTCGCGCTGCCCGTCGTCCGCCGTCCCACCCGCGACGTGGCCACGTTGTTCTCCGGCGGCTACATCGCGTCCGGGCCGACCGGTCACGACCGCGCGCCCACCCCGTACCTGCCCGCCGGGCTGGAACTCATGGCGTTCGAAGGCGCCGGAGAGGTGCAGACCCCGGTCGTGGGACCGGACGCCGCCGCGCTGGCCGTCGGCGACCGGGTGTGGCTGCGGCACGCCAAGGCGGGCGAACCCGCCGAGCGGTTCACGCACTACCACTGCGTGCGCGGCACGGCGGTCGAGGAGACCGTGCCGACCTACCGGGGCGAGGGCCGCTGCTTCGGCTAGGTCCTAGTCCGGCAGGCGCGTGGACAGGTAGCCCCGGACCAGCACCTTCGCCTCGCCCAGGATCGTCGCGTCGCCGGCCGCGTCGCGGCGGAACGCCAGGTTCAGCACGCTGTCGGCCGCCTCGACCGCGATCGAGATCGGCAGTTGGATCTGCGCGAACGGAATGCCGAAGCGCTCGGCGATCATCTCCGCGATCCGGTCGGAGATGACCGCGTTGTTGTCCTTGCGGTCGTCGAGCAGGCGCATGTCCACCACGTCGCCGAAATGCAGCTTGCTGAACGCCGGCACGTCGCGGTGCATCGTCACGTACACGTCGAAGATCGAATCGACGGCGTCCCACCAGTGCTCGAGCTGCGACGTGCCGAACTTGCCGTCGACGGTCTGCATGAAGCGTTCCAGGTTGCGCATCGTCAACGCCTGGACGACCGCGCGCTTGTCGGGGAAGAACTGGTAAAGCGAACCGACCGCGACCCCGGCCCGTTCCGCGATCAGCGTCGTCGTCACACCGTCGTAGCCGACCTCTTCGACGAGCGAGGCACAGGCTTCGAGCATCCGCTCGACGCGCTTGGCGCTGCGCTGCTGCACCGGTTGGCGGCGCAGCGGGGTCGAACTGGTCACGGCGACTCCTGCGATCGGTTGGCGGGACTCCATAGTGCCCGGTCGGCGACCGTCGTACCGCACGGTCCGTTCCGACACGCACGCGGTCCGCACACGAAATCGGCGGTGCACCGCGAATTCAGCCATCCGGGTATCGACCGTTCGCCGCTGGTCGCCTCCCGCCCACAGACCCCGGGGTCGGGAGTTCCGCCGACGGGAAATGCGCGGACGGCGGAAATGACGCGTTCGGACGCTCGGTGATACGACCGGCCGGAGGAGTGGAAACGGCTCCCATGCCCGCGCGGGAGGGGCAGGCATGGGAGCCGAAGTGGTGCCCGCGGACCGGTGCCGGTCGGGGAGGGAAGGTGCACGGCACCGGCCCGCGGATGTCTGGAGTTGTAGCCGGCCGGCGGTCCGGATCGTCGCGGTCGGGGGTTCGCACGCCCGGACCGCCGGCCAGTAGGCGGGTAGTCGAGCCTGTCGCGTCGGGGGAACGACAGGTCGGTACCGCCCGTTAGTGGGCTCGAAGCACGGCCGCGGCTCGGCGACTCCGGGTGACAGGAGGGGTCACCGGGGCCGAGCGCAGGTGTCGAGCCGGGCGCGGGGCGAGACCGCCCGCGACCAGGTGTTCGTACGCGGCGCGCCACACCGAACAGGGGCTCTTCTGCTGCCGCCAGCGACCGGAGCACTCGGGGCAGTTGCCCTTCTCGTCCGGTTCGTGCGCGGCGAGCAGTGCCCGCCATCCCTCGGTCAGCCGGGGGAGTTCGGATCGTGCCACCGACAGGAGGGACGGGGCGTCGGCTTCGTTGGCCAGCTCGGTGAGCAGGTCCAGACGCTCCCACACCGCGTTGCGAAGAACTTGTCCGAGGATCTCGTCCACCGAAACGTCACCGTCACCTTTCCGCCTGCTCGGCGGCTTCGCGTAGCGCAGCCCTGAGCTGTACGAGTTGGTCGGCCGAGAGCACCGCCGTCTCGCCCGGAGGCCCGACCAGGACCACACGGCCCCGGTCGACCATCACGGTGAGACAGCGTTCCCGGTCGACCACGTCACCGCAGCCGATGCGCCACGTGCGACGTCGCCCGGTCGAGCCGCGCCATCCGGGGTCGAGGTCGGTCGACTCCCGGATAGACAGGGTTGCCGGAGCGGGAGCGCTCGAGTCCGTGCCGCGCACCGGTCCACCGGGGGTGGTCACCGTCCGCTCGATCACGTCCACGATGCGACTTCCTCTCCGTGTTCACTCGCTTACCGGAACCCAGATTGCGATGATTCAACCTGGATCGGGGCGTCACAGCGCTGGCCGGTGCTCGTTCCACGGTAAGCGGTCGACCGAGTTCGGCAGGGCCGATCAGCCTCGCCGATCGGTACTTCTCGCCGTCGGCGTAGTGCCCCTACTCTGCCGTTGACGCCCGGAAGGACTGTGAGGGGGCGCAATTGAACACCATCGGTTCGCACAGCTCTCCTGTTACGCCCGAGGTCTGGGACCAGCAGGAGATGCGGGACGCGCTTGCCAGGCGTGAGATCAGCGCGGTCTACCGCCTGCTCCGGAGGCACGGCGTGTCCCAGCGCCAGATCGCGGCGCTCACGGGCCAATCGCAGTCCGAGGTCTCGGAGATCCTCAAGGGACGCCAGGTCATGGCCTACGACGTCCTGGCGAGGATCGCCCAGGGTCTGGGTGTCCCCAGGGGATACATGGGTCTCGCCTACGACGAGGCCACGGCAGTGCGGGTGGCCGCCTCGGCGGACTCACCCCATTCGGAGGAGGACGAGTCGGTGAAGCGACGGAAGTTCCTCGCGCACGCCGCCGCCATCACTGTGGGCGCGGCCGTGTTCGGTACGGACTCCGGGTCGTGGGCCGCGTCGCCCGCGCAGACGCCGGCTCCCGGTCGCATCGGCATGACCGACGTGCGACAGGTCGAGGCGGCGACGCGGGCGTTGCGCACGCTCGACTACCAGTACGGCGGTGGCTCGTGCCGCGACGCCGTCGTCGCCCAGTTGTCGTGGGGCCAGCAGATGCTGGGTGCCAACGCCACCGAGCTGGTCCGCGAACGGCTCTACGTGGCGCTCGCCGACCTGCACAACCTGGCCGGCTGGACCTCGTTCGACACCGGTCTGTACGACTCGGCGCGCAACCACTTCGGCCAGGCCCTGGGTCTGGCCAAGCAGGGCCGCAAGGAGGAGCTGGTCGCGAACATCCTGTACCGGATGGGTCGCGTCTACCTGCACCAGAACGCGCCGGACGACGCGTTGAAGGTCTTCCAGCTCGGTCAGCTCGCCGCGCAGAACTCCGGTTCGGAGCTGGCCGTGGGCATCCTGTGCGCCAACGAGGCGTGGGCCTACGCGAAGATGGGGTCCGACGACCAGGCGTTGAAGCTGCTCGGCCGGGCCCGCGACGAGTTCGCGCGCGCCGACATCGGCGAGGCGCCCGCGTGGGCGAAGTTCTTCGACGCCAACGACCTGTCGTCGATGATCGGCACCGTGCACACGGAGCTGGCGCAGACCGTGGACACCAAGTACACGCGCACCGCGATCCCGGCGTTGTCGAAGGCCATCGGCGGGTTCGGCGACGACATGAGCCGCAGCCGGTCGTTCAACCTGACCTCGTTGTCCATCAACCACCTGCTCGAAGGCGACATCGACCACGGCGCGCGGATCGGCCGGCAGGCCATCGACATGTCCGAGGCTCTCAAGTCCGTGCGCACCAAGGACCGCATGCGCCCGCTCCAGCGTGAGGCGGACAAGCGCAAGAACAATCCCGAGGCCCGTGAACTGGCCGAGCGCGTGGCCCAGTTCACCGGCAGCGGCGACAGCGCGGCTTGACCGCCCCGGCACGCCTCGACGGGCGGTTCACGACGGACGTGCTGACCGCGGTGCTGGAGCGGTTGTGCGCCGGTCTGGGGCTCGACCACCGCGGCGCCCGGTTGGTGAAGTTGACCGCCAACGCCGTGTTCGACCTGCCCGCCGAACGCGTCCACGTGCGCATCGTCGGTTCGATGGGTCTCCAGCACCGGGCGCCCAAGGTGGTGGCCGTGGCGCGCTGGTTGGCGGCGCACGGCGTGCCCGCCGTCCGGTTGGTCGAGGAGGTGCCGCAGCCGCTCGTCGTGGGCGACCACGTGGCGACGGTGTGGCACACCGTCCCGGTGACCGGGCGTGCGGTGGACGGCCGTGACCTGGGCAGGTTGTTGCTGCGCATGCATTCCCTGCCGCCGCCGGACGTGCCGCTGCCGCGTTGGGCGCCGTTGGACGACGTGCGCCACCGGATCGCCGACGCCGAGGAGTTGACCGCGACCGACCGGGTGTTCCTGGAGGAGCGGTGCGCCGAGTTGGCGTTCCGGCTCGACGCGTACCGGCCCGAGTTGCCGTTGGGCGTGGTGCACGGCGACGCGCACCTGGGCAACCTGATCCCGGGCGTGGACGGGCCGGTGCTGTGCGACTTCGACTCGACCGGCGTGGGTCCGCGCGAGTGGGACCTGAGCACCCTCCCGATCGGCGTCGCCCGGTTCGGGCACCCGGCCCGCTGGTACCGGCAGCTTTCCCGCGTGTACGGGTTCGACGTGACCCGCAGTCCGGGATACGCGCTGCTCAGAGACGTGCGTGAGCTGAAGCTGACGACCAGTGCCCTGCCGATCCTGCGCAGCCATCCCGATGTCGGGGCCGAGCTTCGTCGCCGGCTGCGCGCGCTGCGTGACGGCGACACCATCACACCGTGGCGCCCGTACCGCTGACCGGGTCCACGTGGGGGAACGAACCCGTAACACTCCGGCCGTGGAATCCGAATCACGCAGCGAACGGGTGGCATTCCACCTGTCGGGGCGACGGCGAGGTGGACCGTGATCGGGTACTGGCTCAACGCCAAGCGCCGGGGTGCGCTCAAGTCCGCCCGGATGCTGGACGAGGTCGTGGACACCCAGTTGCCGCTACTGGCCGCGTTCGACGAGGAACGCCGACGCCGGTCCGCGGACTACCTGGCCGAACTGGTGAAGCTGGCCGGTGCCTACCGGGGCTACGCGCGTGGCTGGATCGACGCCCGTGAGCTGGAGCGTCGGGGCGGCCTCGTGATGACGGAACTGCACCGCCTGCGGGCCGGGTCGGCCGCTCGACTGACCGCCGAATAGGTGAGCCGGCGCACAGCCGGCTAGCCTGCTCGGCGCAGTTCACCGCACTGAACGGACCACTCGTCGACAGGTCACGCCACGGGCGCGCGGGACAGCACGACCGCCAGGCCGAACGCCACACCCATCACCGCCACCTCGACCGCGGCCCACCCGACGACGGCCGTCGTCCGGTGCCGGGCGATGTGCGGCATCAACCGCCAGCGGATGTGCGCGCCGAGCAACGCCAGCAGGCCCGCGCACACCGTCTTGCCGATGAGTACGAGCCCGTACGAGGTCGTGACCAGCGAACCGGGCAGCGCCACGACCGGGTTGAGCGCGAGTTCGAGCACGCCGTTGAACAGGCCGGTGACCGAGACCAGCACCAGCGCCACCGTGGCCAGCTTCGAGAACTTCGGCAACGCCTCGGCCAGCAACGACTTCCGGTGCGCCACGAGCACGACCAGCGCGGCCAGCCCGCCGGTCCACGCGGCGGCGCCCAGCACGTGCAGCTCCATCGAGATCATGGAGTAGTCGTGGTACTTCCAGTTCGACGCGTGCCCGGTGACCGGCAGCGGCAGCAGGCCGAACATCGTCACGAGGATGCGCAGCTCGGCGGGCACCGACTCGCCGCGCCGCACGGCCATGATGCCGATCCACACCGACGCCAACGCGCACACCGCGCTGAACAGCAGGCCCTGCCCGGCGCCGACACGCTGGACGTAGTCGACGACCGACGACAACGTCACGGCCATCTCCGGCCGGGTCTCGTAGGCGCGGATGACGATCGACACGAGCGCGGTCAACGCCCACACGGTGGACGCGATCACGGCCGCGGGCCGTGCCACCCGCAGCACGGGTTCGGTGGCCGCGGGCCGGGAGAACCCGAGCAGTTTCGGCAGCAGCGACAGCCCGACGGCGGCCGTGGCCGCCAGGTCGAGCAGTGTGCGCACCAGGGGATGGGCGAACCGGACCACCACACCGGCCTCGACGTCGCCGACGTCCGCGGGCGTCGACGACAGGTCGAGGCCGAGCAGCACGCCGACCAGGCCGCCGGCGAGCAACCCGCCGACGACCCACGTGCGCGAGGTGGGTGCGGTGGTCCGGTCCACGGTCATCGCCTGGCGTCCTCCGGCGTGCCGCCGCGCAGGGCGAAGAACACGCCGCCGCCCAGCAGCACGACCGCACCGACGATCCACACCCAGATCGGGATGCCCCCCGACGACTCCGCACCGGTCGCGGTCTCGACCGGTGCGGGCGTGCCGCCGCCGGCCTTCGTCGTGGTGAACTTCAGCGAACCCGGCACGGAGTGCCCGTCGGCCGACAGGATGCGGTAGGTCACCGTGTACTCGGCCGCGTCGCCCAGCGTGCGGATCGGGAACCTGACCGAGTTGTCTTTTACGGTCGGCTGGCCGTCACCCTGCCACTGGGTGCCGTCCGGTGCCTTCACGGTGATCGTGTTGAACCCCTCGCCGCCCTGGACGGGCTGGTCGAAGGTCAGCGTGATCTCCTTCGGGCCGGACTCCAGCGTCGCCCCGTCCTTCGGATCGCTGCTGATCAGCACGTTGTGCGCGGACGCGGGCGCGGCCGTCGCCAACGCGACGCCACCCGCGACCAGGAACGCGAGCAGCAGGGAGACGGCGTGCCTCATGCCTTGCGCCGTGACCGCAGCACCGCGCCGACGCCGAAGCCCAGGCCGAGCGCGCCGACGGCGAGGCCCACGCCGCCCAGCCAGCGGGCGGTGTCGTCGGTGCCGGCGGCCTTGGTCTCCGTCGCGGCGGCTTCGTGGTGGTCGCTCTCGGTGCCCGCGGGCTTCTTGACGAGCTTCAACACCGGGGCGGGCTTGTCGGGCTCCTCGGCGCCTTCGGCGGCAGGCGGCTTGTTCCAGTCGACGACCTCGCCGCTGGAGTAGGTCTGCTTGGTGGGCAGGAGGAGCTGCTCGGTGTTGTCGGGCAGCGGGCCGATGGAGATGTCGAACTCGTTGAACTGGCCGGGCTCGATGCGGACGCCGGGCTCGGCCGTCCACACGACCGTGCGGACGGCCTCGGTGACCTCGCGGCCGTGCGCCTTGACCGGGGTGTCGAGCTTGGCCTTGACCGCCTCGACCTTCCAGCCCGGGGTGGGCTTGGTGCTGACCGAGGCCAGCGGGTACTCGGCGGGCAGGCTCAGTTCGAGCTTGACCGTGCCCGCGTCCGGGCGCTCGTTGGGCACGCGGAGCGTGACCTTGGTGTAGCCGCCCTGGACGGGGTCCTTGGTGGTGTTGGCCGTGACGTGCGCCGACGCCATGCCGGCGGAGGACAGGACGAGGAAACCGGCGGCGGCGAGCACGGCGCCGCCGCGGGCGAATCGCTTGGTGGACATGAAGTTGTTCTCCTGATCGCAGGGAAGGTCAATGGCCCTGGGTGATCGGGAGAAGCGGTGGCCCGCGCCGGCCGTGCACCCGTCGCAACAGCACGCCGACCAACGGGTCGGGCGCCGGCGATCGCACGGGAACGAACAGCCGCCCCACGACGGGTGGGTGCGTGGGGAGGACGGGAACCAGCCGCGGGAACGCGGAGGCGAGTGCGGACAGGGCGGCGTCGGCCCGGGTCAGCAGCAGTCCGGTGAGCACTGCGGCCACGGCGTGCGCGGCGGTCATGGCCACCGGGTCGACGACGGCCGTCATCGGCTGGTGGTAGCCCAGGCTCAACAGGGTGTGCTGGGCGAACTGGGCCAGGCCGAGGGCGCCGAGCAGGGACCGGGGGCCCAGCCGTTCGGACAGCGCCGTCCCGCCGAACGCGATCAGCAGGGTCAGCGGCAGCGCGGGGACGGCGTCGACGACCTCGCCGCCGGCCAGTCCGTGCGCGGCCACCGTGAGTCCCAGGGACGTCACGGCCAGCAACGCACCCCGCGCGAAGCGGGTGGTAGCCGGCCGTCTGGTCACGGACAGAGCGTAAGAGGTGAGGGAAGCCCGAAGAAACCATGGGGTCCGTCGTGGCTGGTCCGGCTCAGCGGCCGACGGCGTACCCCTGGCCACCGCGCGGGTTCGCGGCGGCCCGGAGCAGTCCGGCCCGTCGATCGCGTGCCACCGCCGACAGGCGGCCGAGCGTCCACGGCCCGGCGTCGACGACCACGTGCCCACGTGCCCGCAACTCGTCCATGCCGGGGAACCGGGACTCCACCAGGACCTCGCCCGGCGTCCAGTCGCGGGGGAAGAACGAGCTGGGGAACGCGTTCGTGTGCCACATCGGCGAGTCGATGGCCGCCTGGAGGTCCAGCCCCCCGGCGGTGTGCGCCAGCCAGAACGCGAGCTGCCACTGGTCCTGCTGGTCGCCGCCGGGCGTGCCGAAGGCCAGCGCCGCCTCGCCGTCGCGCAGGGCCAGGGTCGGCGACAGCGTGATCCGGGGCCGCTTGCCCGGCGCGAGCGTGTTGGGCAGGTCCTCGTCCAGCCAGAACATCTGGGCCCGGCTGCCCAGGCAGAAACCCAGGGACGGGATGGTCGGCGACGACTGGAGCCAGCCTCCCGACGGGGTCGCGGAGACCATGTTGCCCCAGCGGTCGACGACGTCCACGTGCACCGTGTCGCCGCGCACCGTGCCGGTGTCGGCCGCGACGGTCGGTTCGCCCAGCGCGCCGTTCGACCCCGAGGCGGCGAACGGTCCGGACAGGACGTGCCCGGAAAGCCGCGGTGCGATCCCGTTCGGCGATCCGGGACGCAGGTCCGGCGACGCCTCGTCCGTGATCAACCCGCGGCGGGTTTGCGCGTACTCGCGGGACAGGAGCACGTCGAGCGGCACGTCGGGCACGTCGCCGTACCAGGCTTCCCGGTCGGCGAAGGCGAGCTTGGCGCACTCGACCGCCAGGTGCACGGTGTCGACCGTCGGCAGACCATCCACATAGGACAGTCGGTCGGCGAAGCCCTCCAGCAGCCGGAGTTGTTGCAGCAGCACGGGTCCCTGGGTCCACGCACCGGCCTTGGCGACCGTCCACTCGCCGAAGTCGGCGGTCACCGGGTCCTCGTAGGTGGCCTGCCACCCGGCCATGTCGCCGCCGGTCAGCACCCCGGCGTGCGCCCGGCCCGAGTCGTCGAAGTACGACTGCCGGCAGAACTCGTCGACCTGTGCGGCGACGAACCCCTGCGACCACGCCCGGCGCGCGGCCTCGATCTGGGCCTCGCGGTCGGACCCGGCGGCCTCGGCGGCGGCCAGCAGCCATTCCCACGTGTCGGCCAGGCGCGGGTTGCGGAACACGCCGCCGGCCCGCGGCGGCACACCGCCCGGCAGCCACAGCGCCGCCGACGTCGGCCAGCGGTCCCGGAACAGGTCGGCGACCGTCGCGATCGTCCGCGACGCGCCCGCCACCAGCGGGAAACCGTCGCGGGCGTAGCCGATCGCGTAGTCGAGCACCTCGCGCAACGTCTTGGTCCCGTAGTCGCGCAGCAACGTCAACCACCCGTCCCACGCGCCGGGCACGGTCGCCGCGAGCAGGCCGCTGCCGGGCACCAGGTCAAGGCCGAGCGACCGGTAGTGCGCGACCGTCGCCCCGGCCGGCGCCACGCCCTGGCCGCACAGCACCCGGGGTGCCGCGCCGGCCGCCGCGAAGATCACGGGAACCTCGCCGCCCGGCCCGTTGAGGTGCGGTTCCACGACCTGGAGGACGAAGCCGGCCGTGACGGCGGCGTCGAAGGCGTTGCCGCCGCCCTCCAGGACGGCCATGCCCGCACCGGAGGCGAGCCAGTGCGTCGAGGCGACCATTCCGCGGGTGCCGGCGAGTTCCGGGCGGGTCGTGAACACCGCAACAAACTACGGCGTGCCGGCCCGTTTTGGTTAAACGAGCTAACTAAATGGGACCTCCACGGGCCGTCCCACGCCGCGCAACGTGAGCCCGGCCCGGCGCAGCGCGTCGGGGTCGAGGTGGTTGCGGGTGTCGAGCACGGTCGTGCCGCTCATGACCGACGCCACGCGCGTCCAGTCCAGCGTCCGGAACTGCGGCCACTCGGTCAGCAGCACCACGGCCGCCGCGCCGGACACCGCCACGTACGGGTCGTCCACCACGGTCATGCCCACCAGCGGCCGGTCGATCTCCGGGTCGTACGCCACGAGTTCCGCGCCCTCGAACGCGAGCAGTTCGGCCACGGCCAACGCCGGCGAGTCACGCAGGTCGTTGGTCCCGGCCTTGAACGCCAGCCCCAGCACGCCGATGCGGGTGCCGGCCAGCGGTCCGACGGCCGCGCGCAGCTTGTCGACGACGCGCTGCCGCTGCCGCACGTTGGTGTCGATCGTGGCCTGGACCAGCGTGAAGTCCACGCCGACGCCCTCGGCGATGCGGACCATCGCGTGCGTGTCCTTGGGCAGGCACGAACCGCCCCAGCCCGGTCCGGGCTTGAGGAACGACCCGCCGATGCGCTTGTCGTAGCCCATGCCGTCGGTCACGGCCGTCACGTCCGCGCCGACCAGCTCGCACAGCTCGGCGACCGCGTTGACGTAGGACAGCTTCATGGCCAGGAAGCAGTTGGCCGCGTACTTGACCATCTCGGCGCTGGCCGCGTCCATCAGCACGGTCGGCGCACCGAGCTTGGCGAACAGCGCGGCGACGCGTTCGGCGGCCTGCGGCGAGTCGGAGCCGACCACGATCCGGTCCGGGTGCAGGAAGTCGCGGACGGCGCTGCCCTCGCGCAGGAACTCGGGGTTGGACACCACGGCCACGTCCTCGCGGTCGAGCAACGCGGCCACGCGCGTCGACGTGCCGACGGGGACCGTGGACTTGCACACGACCACGCACCCGTAAGGCAGCACGTCGCGGATCACGGCGGCCACGTCCTCCACGGCGCTCAGGTCGGCCGCGCCACCCGCACCCATCGGCGTGGGCAGGCACAGGAACACGACCTCGGCGTCGCGCACGGCGTCGCGGGCACCGACCGTGAACGAGAGCCGCCCGGCCGTCGCGCCCTCGCGGACGAGCCCGGCCAGTCCCGGTTCGAGGATGTCGACCTGGCCGGCTTCGAGGCGTGCCACCTTCAGCGCGTCGACGTCGGCGCACACGACCCGATGTCCGAGGGAGGCCAGGCACGCCCCCGTCGTCAGGCCCACGTAACCCGTTCCCACGACCGCGATCCGCCGGACGAACATGGGTCGACGGTCGCAGCCGAAGTTTGCCGCAGGCCGAACATGAGCTGTATGCGGAGCGTGAGAACGGTAGTCCCCTGGGTGTACGCGGGAACACTTCTTGCGGAGGACGCGCGCGGACCCGGCGCAGGAGCATGGTTCAGGTATGGAACTGCTGCTCATCGTGGCCCTCTTCGCGGGGCTGGCAGCACTCGCGGCCGTACCGCTGGTCGCGATGCTGCACCTGTCGGAGCGAAGGCGGCTGAACGACCGTTAACCTCCAGGCCGGGTAGTGCCGGTCGAGGAGGGTTCGATGGAGATCTCGGGTACCGCGGCGATCGTCACGGGTGGCGCGTCGGGGCTTGGTCTGGCGACGGCGAAGGCGTTGGCCGCTCGGGGCGCCTCGGTGTTCGCGTTGGACATCTCGGTGGAGAACGCGCCCGAAGTCGAGGGCGTGACGTTCGTGGCGGCGGACGTGACGTCGGAGGACGACGTCCAGGCCGCCGTCGACCGCGCCGCGTCGGGTGCACCGCTGCGGATCGCGGTGAGCTGCGCGGGGATCGGTCCGTCCGCGCGCACGGTCGGCAAGTCCGGTCCCCACCCCTTGGACCTGTACCGCCGGGTGATCGACGTGAACCTGGTCGGGACGTTCAACGTGCTGCGCCTGGCGTCGGCCGCGATCGGCCGCACCGAGCCGTTGGCGGACGGGCAACGTGGCGTCGTGGTCAACACGGCGTCGATCGCGGCCTACGACGGGCAGATCGGGCAGGTGGCGTACGCGGCGTCCAAGGCGGGCGTCGTCGGCATGACGCTGCCGGCCGCGCGTGACCTGTCGTCGGTGGGCGTGCGGGTCATGACGATCGCGCCGGGCATCGTGGACACGCCGATGCTGGCGACCGTGTCGGAGGAGTTCCGGGCCGGGCTGGCGGCGGGCGTGCCGTTCCCGAAGCGCCTTGCGCTGCCGGAGGAGTACGCGCAGCTCGCCGTGTCGATCGTCGAGCACGACTACCTCAACGGCGAGGTGATCCGGATGGACGGGGCACTGCGCATGGCTCCCCGTTAGGTCGCTCGGCTGGTCTGCACCCGCTCCGGTCTCGCCCCGCCACAAGGTCGACGACACCGTCGGGAGCCGTCCGTCACCCTCGGCGTTGTGCCGTGCTCAACAGGATGGGGTATTGCCCACTTGCCCATATGTCGCTACTCTGGGGACAGTCGCCGACCCGTCCGGCCACCGCAGCCGACACCATGACGCACCACCTGTGACGAGGGCCGGTCAGACGCCGTGTCCCGTAGCATCCCGGGCTTCACGAGCGCGTCACTGTCACAGCCGTGACGGCTCGTTCAGCTCGGCTCGCAACTTGATCGAGGGGCCCACCATGACGACACTCGAAGGATTCCGCCCGATCGCCGAAGTAGCCGCCGACGAGCGCTCGCGTATCGCATTCGGCAAGGCCGGAGTCCACAAAGACGACCGCTACGCTGTGTCGATCAACGACGAGGGTGCGATCCTGCTCACCCCGCTGGCCAGCATCCCGAAGCGCGAGTTGATGGTCTGGGAGAACGATGAGCTGAGGGCATCGCTGTTCCGTGGCCTGGCGGACGCTGCGGAGGGCAAGGTGCAGAAGCTCGACTGGGTCACCGCTGGTGTCGAGATCGACGAAGAGGACGAGTGAGCGCTCCACCCTACGAACTCCTGTACACCGCCGAGGTTTCAGCAGTTCTGGCGGAACTCCAGGGGAAGCAGCAGTACGCCAAGAAGCTCAAGAAGATCCGGAAAGCGCTGGCCCAACTGGAGACGTTGGGTCCGCGCTATCCGGCGTTGCGTTCGCACCCGTACCAATCGGTGCCGGGACCGAACGGTACTCAACTGTGGGAGTCCTACGTCGAGAACAACACTCCCTCAGCTTGGCGGATATGGTGGATCTACGGCCTCAAGGAAGATCAGATCACGATTGTGACGATCGGACCGCACCCGTGAAGCGGCCTGCGCTTCGATAGGACGCGCCTCGGCGAGGGCTGCGCCACCAAGGCTCGCCTGCGATGCATCCCACGTGGCCTCTCGGGGATCGATGCGTCCCCTGTGACGACGCTTTGCGCATGGCTCCCCGTTAGGGCTGCCGGCAGGACTTCATGCCGCCTACACGACTCCGGTCTCCACCAGGATGAAATAGGCGGCAGGCAGCACGGCGAGCAGCAGCCACGGCGACAGGACGCGGCGGCCGAGGATACGGCTCGCGAGGGCCACTCCCAGGACTCCGGCGCCGATCGCGAGCAGGGGCAGGTGCCAGTGCCCGGTGAGGCGATGCGGACCACGTGGTGTCGTGCTCCAGCCGAGGAGGCCGGCGAGGATGACCGACCAGTACGCGAAGAAGGCGAACACCACGAGCGCCAGGAACCGGCGTAACGCCGTCTTCTGCCCGGTCCGGTCCATCCCGCTGACCTCCTGGGATCCGGTGACGCCAACGAGCCGGCGCGGTCATGCCGTCACCGCATGATCAGAGATCTCCCGCGAACGGCAGGTCGGCCATCGCGTCGGATGTCATCCACGTGCGCAACGCGTGCGTGGCGCGCACGTCGTCCTCGTTGTACTCCAACAAACGACGGCGTTGCGCGGGCTCCGGCGGGTGGCCGTCCATGCCCACCGCGTCCCGGTACCAGCGCATCGAGTTCTCGCCACCCGCCTCCGGGTCGCGCCAGTGGAAGCCCGCGACCGGCGCGATGGTCTTGAGCCCCTTGCCGTGCGCGCACAGGAACTGCTGCTGCACGATGCCGAACAGGTCGACCCACTCATCGGACGAGATGAACGAGCGCACCTCGCCCACGGCCGGGATGCCGGGCCGGCCCGCGAAGCGGTCGGCCGAGCCCAGCAGCCAGCGGTTCTCGGCGAGTTCGTTGTAGCAGTAGGCGCGGAACGTGAGACCTCGTTCCAGCGCATGCCGCCGGACGTCGGCCAGCCACGTCCAGAACTCGGCGAACGACCGGGCTTCGTCGTCGCACGGCACCGGTTCCCACGTGGCGAACGCGCGGTAGCCGGGCTCGACGCCCACGTCCGTGCCGGACAGCAGGCAGCCCCACATGTACGCGCCGAGGTCGCCGAAGCTCTCCATGTCGACGTCGATCTCCACGTCGGCGCGCGGCACGTCCAGGTACTCGACCCGGCGGACCACGGTCAGGTCGCGCAGCCACGCGCGGGCGAGTACGACCGCGTCGGTGTGCAGCATGCCGACGAACGGGATCACCGGCTTGTCGTGCGGGTCGAGGGCGGCCAGGTCGTCGACGGTGTCCACGCCCGCTTTCCGCAGCGCGATCGCGTCCTCGCCGCGCACGACGAGGCTCACGTCGCGTGCTTTGCGCAGGTCTTGTTCGCACACCGGCCACCACGGGCAGCTGCGGCACTCCACGATCCGCGACGGCCGGGCCATGGCGGGCGCACCGGTCGCGGCGGCGGTGGCGACGGCGAGGCGGTCGGCGAACCGGGCGTCGTACTCCGACAGCGCGGACCGGCCGCCCGGCCAGGTCGACGCCTCGAGGTCGTGCCAGACGACCACGTCGGCGTCCATGCCGATGACACCGCCGGTGGACCGCCCGCTCGCGGCGAAACCGGACGCCTGGAGCAGGCGTTGGGCGTGGGCGAGTCGCATCTGGTCGCGGGGTTGGGCGCGGACCCGGCGCAGCGGGTCGACGCGGGCGCCGGTGGGCAGCGGGAGCGTGACCGGTGACGTGCGGGCGCCGCGTCCGGGGTCGGTGACCTTGTGCCGGACGACGAGCACGGGCACGTACCCGGTGTCGTCCTTGACCAGCAGGTCGATCGCGCCGCGTCGGCCGCCCGGTTCGTCGCGGGGGAGGACGGCTCCCCAGATGTAGGGGACGCCGCTGCGCATGGCCTCGGCCGTGGCCCGTTCGCGGGCGGAGGTCGGTGCGTCGACCGGGATCTCGATCAGGTCGGAGCCGACGAGCCGGCCCAGCGAGGTGGCGACGGCACGGCGGTGTTCGGTCGCGTCGGCCTTGCGCTGTCGCCCGGTCGGGTCCGGCGGGGCTTTGGGGGCGTCGTGCGACCCCGGGTCGTGTTCGAGGTGCACCCGCCGCCGGCAACGAGTGACCACACCGGCGTCGAGCTGCACCTGGGAAGTCACCGGTAGAGCCTATGCCGCCGGCTCGACGCTTGTGCGCGCAACCTGCGGGCTACGAATGATCTTTGCCGGAACGGAATGGTGCGGAGATCGGGACCCCCGCACCAGGTCCCGCTACAGGACGACGATGGTCACGTCGCCGTCGGCCACCGCACGACCGCCGCTCAGGTCGGCGATGTCGGCCACCCGCAGCACGCGGCCGAGCTTCGCGTCCGCGTTCGGCGGCGTGTGCACGACCGCCTCCAGGTCGTCGGTCGGCGCGTCGGCGGACGCGGTGCCGCCGGTCAGGGTCAGGCCGGCCAGGGCGCCGCCGAGGGCGGCCGTGGCCACGGTCAAGGTCTTCCGCAGGTTCATGGCTGCGAAAGGTGGTCGAGTCCGCGCGCGTCGATCAAGCCGCGTGCGACTTTCGAGCGAGCGGGTTCACGCGAACGAGTACGTCCGGCGACGTACGCGTGCTGTCGACTCCCGGCCGATGCCCGACTCCGCCGGTCGCCCGTACCGTCGGCCGCGTGGGGTGGCTGTCGGGGTTGTGGTTCGCGGCGACGTTCGTGCCGCTGCTCTGGCGTGCCCGCTACCCGGTCGCCGTCATCGCGGTCACGGGCGCGTCCACGTGGCTGTTCTACGTCACCGGGCACAACGGGCCGCTCGTCCTGGCGCCCGCGCTCGCCGTCCTGTCCCTGCGCCGCACCCGGAGCCGGGAGCGGCGTGCGCGGCAGGCCGAGGAGGAACGCCTCCGGATCGCGCGCGAGGTCCACGACGTGGTCGCGCACAGCCTGGCCATGATCAACGTGCAGGCCGGGGTCGCGGCGCACGTCGCCGATCGCCGCCCGGAGGAGGCGGTGAAGGCGTTGCGGGCCATCAAGGCGGCCAGCGGCCATGCCCTGGACGACCTGCGCGCGACGCTCGGCGTGCTGCGCGACGACGGCACGATGCCCGTACCGTCGCTGGCCCGGCTGTCCGAACTCGTCGACCCGGTCCCGGACGTCACCGTGGTCGGCGACCCCGGCGACCTGCCCGCGCCGGTCGACGCCGCCGCGTACCGCGTCGTCCAGGAGTCCTTGACCAACGCCGTGCGCCACGCGCCGGGCGTGGCGGTCACGGTGACCTTCCACCGCACGCCGACCGCGGTGGAGATCACGGTCGACAACGGTCCGGGCACCGGCGAGGGCACGCCGGGTGCGGGTGCGGGGCTCAGGGGCATGCGCGAACGCGTCGAGGCCCTGGGCGGCCGGGTCGAGGCGGGTGCGCACGAAGGCGGGTTCCGCGTGCACGCGGCCCTACCGTTGGAGGGTGTCGGTGATCAGAGTCGTACTCGCGGACGACCAGGTGCTCGTGCGGGCCGGGTTCCGGCTGCTGCTCGACACGGAGGACGGTTTCGAGGTCGTCGGCGAGGCCGGTGACGGCGGGCAGGCGGTGGCGCGGGCTGTCGAGCTGCGGCCGGACGTGGTCGTGATGGACATCCGCATGCCGGGCGTGGACGGCCTGGAGGCGACGCGACGCATCGCGGCCGAGGCGCCGGACGTGAAGGTGCTGGTGCTGACCACGTTCGACGTGGACGAGTACGTCTTCGAGGCGTTGCGTGGCGGTGCGAGCGGGTTCCTGCTCAAGGACACCGAGCCGGTGGAGCTGCTGCACGCCCTGCGCGTGGTGGCGGCGGGCGACGCGCTGCTCGCGCCGAGGGTGACCCGGCGGTTGATCGAGGAGTTCGCGGCCCGTCCCGAGCACCGCCGGCCGGAGCCGGGCGCGCTGGCCGTGCTCACGGTCCGGGAGCGGGAGATCCTCGCGCTCGTCGCGGGCGGGTTGTCCAACGAGGAGATCGCCGCACACCTGGTGATCAGCCCCGCCACTTCGCGTACTCACGTCAGTCGGGTGATGACGAAACTCGGCGCGCGCGACCGGGCGCAACTCGTCGTGCTCGCGTACGAATCAGGATTGGTCAACCCTCGCCGGACGAGGTGAATTGTTAGCGATTCGACTACGAGTCGTGCTTGTACGTGGCGGGAACCAATCACCTGTCGGTGTCACTGAATGCAACTGAAGATTGAAGATTCCCGGCACCCAACGAATAATGAACACTACGTGACCTTGCTGCATTCTTGCAGGTCGGGACATTGGTCGAGACCACTTAACCGCTTCAGGGCCCCGGGTGCGCACAGGCGCGCACGGTCACGGACCGTGCGCTGAGCAGCGGGTTCAGCTTCGCTTCAGGTCTCGATCAGGCGATCGCGCCGGGCGGGAGCTTCAACTTGAAGGGCAGCGTGGTCACGACCGCGAGGTCCGACGCCGTCCGCTTCATGAGCGTGGGGGCGTTCCGGGCGCCGGGTTCGGGCAGGTCGAGCAGCCGGTCCACGGCCTCGACGAGCGGCCCCTCGTAGATCCACACGGCCTGAGCTGCACGAGTGCTGTCGCGCACGGCGGGCAGCCGGCCCGCACGCGCCTCCGTCTCGGACCAGAAGAGGATCGAGTCGATGAAGCCTCTGCGCTGCTTGAACGCCATGATTCGATCGAGCTGCCCGTCCTCGTCCCGGAGGTGGAGGAACTGGAATCCGCTTTCGCGAAGCTCGATGACCTTGCCGAGCGCGACATCCATGGCGCACCTACCTCTGTTCTGAGGTCCCCTAGCAGGTACAGGTCTGGTGACCTGAAAATGATCGTACGCCAAGCGGACAATCCCCCATAGGGACTAGACGGACCTGGTGGGGTCAATACCGGTGGGACCACCCCTGGTTTTCGATACGTAGCGCAGTACGCGAACGGTTCGCGGAAAAATGCAGTGTCGTCCGAAGTGACCAGGCTCACACCCGGTCGCCTGCCCCTGCCACCCCTGCCAGGGCTTCGATCCACCTGTTCCGACGCTGCGCACCACGATCGGGTTGCACCGGGCAACCCCTACGAATCCCCTCGATCCAGTGAACCGCGAACAGGTGACGAGTCGGCCGTTACGCTGAAGAGGTGAGCGTGGAGTCGTCGGAGGGACCGTCACGGGTGGCGTTGGACCCCCTCCACGAGTCGTTCCTGCCCCAGGAGCACGCCCTCTACCGGCCGCGGCACTCGCCGCGGCAGCGCACGGCCCTGATCACCGCCGTGGTGTACCTCTGCCTGCCCGCGTTGCTCCTGGTGGTCGGCGTCCGGCCGGAGGAGTTCGAGAACCGGCGGCTCGCGGCGTTCCCGTCCGGCTGGGACCTGTTCACCGGGTTGGACGAGTGGGCGGCCGACCACCTCCCGTTCCGCAAGGAGGCCGTCGAGGCGTCGGGCGCGATCAGTCGCGGGGTGTTCGGCGAACAGCCCCGGTTCGACCGCCGCCCCACCGAGGTCGCGGGCCCGGTCCAGACCCAGCCGAAGGACCCGTCGCTCGACCGGCCCGACCCCACGTCCTACGTCGAGGTGCTGGAGGGCAAGGACGACTGGCTCTACCTCGGCGGCGACGTCAAGGGCGCGTGCTCGCCCAAGACCCCCACCGACGACGTGCTCGACCGGCTGGCCCGGCTGCGCACCGCGGTCGAGGCGTCGGGCCGAAAGTTCGTGCTGGTCGTGGCGCCGAGCAAGACCACGGTCGTCACCGAGTACCTGCCCGCCAAGTACTACGGCAAGGAGTGCCTGACCAAGGCCCGCGACCACTTCTGGGCCGGCGTCGACGACAAGCGCGTCGACGCGATCGACCTGCGCGACGACCTGGCGGCCGAGGCGAAGCGCCTGGGCCACCCCGTCTACACCAAGAACGACACGCACTGGAACCACGACGGCGCCCTGGTCATGATCCGCGCGGTGGCCGACGCCGTGCGCCCGGGGACGACGCGGACGTGGCAGGTCGACCCCGCCCGGAAGATCGACCGCGAGGGCGACCTGGCACGCCTGCTCGGCCGCACCGCGTCCGACCAGTACCAGGCGTACGACCTCAAGCCCGACGGCTCGACCGTGTGCAGCCGGCCGGTGACCGGCGACGAGCGCAAGCCCCAGCGGTTCACGCAGGCCAGGGTGCCCGGCGTCGTCGAGGCGAAGGTCGGCTGGATCGGGGACTCGTTCACGTTCGCCGCGCCGAGCTACCTGGTCGCGGGCTACACGGACGTGACGGTGCAGCACGTCTCGGGCGTCACGGCCGACGCCGGCCAGGTCGCACGCATGCTCGCCGACACCGACGTGGTCGTGGTGGAGGCGGCCGAGCGCAACCTGCTCGACGGCACGAACCCGATCCTGACGCCCGCGGTGCTCGACGCCATCGGCGGGGAGTTGGCCAAGAAGCCGCGTCGCTAGTCGCGCTCGTCGCGACCGGCGGGCAGTGCGCGGGTCGGCACGCCGTCCGGACGCCTTACCCGCCTGCCGCGCTCGTCGGATTCCTCTCCGGTCCGTGCGCCACGCCGCCGCATGGGGTCTTCGTCCGGCTGCGTCGACCGCACCTCGCCCCGGCGTACGGGCACGTGCCGGTCGTGCCGGTCGCGGGTCGGCCGATGGCGGTCTTCGGTCCGACCTGGGACGCCGTCGCGCCGGTCGGGTACCCGGCGGAGGTAATCGTCGTCCCGATCGGCGGGAGCGCGGTCCCGTGCGGGTGGGAGCCACCGCTCGTCCCGCTGCGCCGGCTCGGCGAGGACGTCCCGGCCCGATGCGGGGCGAAGGCGGCCCCCGACCCGGTCCCGCGCCGGGGCCTGGCTCGTGCCGGTGTCCGCCGTCTCCAGGCGGGGGATCGGGACGGTCGCGTCCGACGGCCGGGCGACCTCCTCCTTGATCGCCTCGATCTCGCGCGTCAGCCCCTCCTCGAACGACCACCGGGTCCGGGCCGGGCGCGACCAGCGCCGGGCCAGCGCGTGGCTGGGCCGCTCGACGAACCGGTAGCTCACCTCGACCACCCCGAACGTCGCCGCCACCGCGACCGGCACCGCGAGCCACAGCGGCACGGTCGGCCGCAGCAGCTCCAACAACGCCCACGCCACGATCCCGTGCAGCAGGTACAGCGAATAACTGCGCTCCGACAACGCCGTCCACACCCGCCGCTCCCGCAGCCGGGGTTCGGCGAACATCCCGAGCAGGAAGAACAGCAGCGCCACGGCCAACGCCAACGGGTACGACCCGTCCAGCCGCCCGATGCCCAGGTGGTCGCCGAGCACGTACAGCCCCCACGCCACCGAGCCGAACACCATGCCCAGCCACAGCGGCACGCGCCCGGTCGTCGTCGCCCACACGACCTGGCCCAGGATCGGCGCCGGCAGGTAGCAGGCGTTGACCGCGAACAGGAACCACGACGGCCCGAACTCGCGCATGCTCATCATGACCACGAACACGAACGTCAACTGCCCGGCGATCGCCGCCCACGTCCACCGCCGCAGCACGGGCAGCACCGCGACCAGCAGCGCGTAGAACACCAGCTCGACCACGAGCGTCCACGCCACGCCGACCAGCACCACCTGCGGCACGAGCACGTAGTTGACCACCAGCGAGTTGGTCAGCACCGTGGTCCACGTGACCGTCTGCGCGGACGCGCCCGCCAGCGTGCCCACGCCGAGCAGCACCAGCGCGGCGGTGAGCAGTACGGCGAACGTCATCGGCACGTGCACCCGGATCAGCCGGTTCACGGTGAACCGCCACCCGCCCTGGCGCAGCGCGATCGGCGTGACCACGTACCCGCTGACCAGGAAGAAGAACGGGACCGCGATCTGCCCGATCCCCTGGAACCCCATGCGCATCGGGTCGCTGCCCACCGCGTCGAGGAAGTCCACGACGGGCGTCGGCCCGGTCTCCCGCTTGGCCACCCACTGCTCGGCGATGTGGCTGTAGAACACGAGAAGTGCTCCCGCGGCCCGGCCGATGTCGATGAACGCGATGCGGGACTTGGGCGTCGTCGGGCCGGCCAAGGGGAACGCACCTCTCCGCTCGCCGTCGTCAGGCCGGACGCGACGGGAGCGGGTGGGCTACCTCCGCCTCCGGATCACGCGGACGAGCGGCAGCTCGACCCACCGGTGCAGCACCTCGGCCACCACGGCGACGGCGGCCACGCCGAGCACAACGACCAAGGTCGGATCGAGGTACGGCATCAGCCAGTCGAACAGCGGGTAGAGGACGCACAGGTGCACGAGGTAGACCGCGTAAGTGCGCTGCGCCAAGGCTTTGACCACTGCGGATCTGCTCACCCTGTCCTTGGCGTGGACCATCGCGACGGTGAGCAGGACGATGACGATCGCCGTCCGCGCGCCCGCGTCGCCGTGCTCCTGGAAGCCCATCCGGTCGGCGAGCACGAACAGCCCGCAGTGCAGGACACCGATCGCGGTGCCCGCGTAGGCGTTGACCTTGCCGGAGTGCACGAGCGTGATGAGCTGTCCCATGCACAGCAAGGGGAGGTACACCGGCAACAGGCCGACGACGTCCAACAGCCATGGCGCCGGGTAGAAGGCGAGCAGGACGACGTCGAGCGCGGCCATGGCCAACGGTGGAATCCACGGCCGGCGGCGCAGCAGCGGGATCGACAACGCCACCAACACGTAGAAGATGACCTGGATGCGCAACGTCCACGTGACGCCGAGCAGCCCGACCTCGGGGTCGACGAGGTGGCCGTTGAGGGTCATGCCCATCAGCAGGTCGACGAGGTCGAGCGGGCGTTCGACGTCGACGGCGATCCGCTGCCCGGCGTTGACCATGATCCAGCCGATGACCGACACGACGAACAGCAGCGGCGCGATGCGGCTGATCCGCCGCCACAGGAACACGCCGGGCGATTCCCGGTCCGTGACGTGCGTGATCACCAGTCCGCTGACCACGAAGAACGTGATCACGCCGAAGAACGCGAAGCGGGAGTTGAGGTGCAGCACGTCGGTGCCGAGCTGTTCGACCGGTACCCACAGCCACCAGTCGCGGCCGACGATCGTGAACCACGCCAGGACGTGGGTGAGCAGCACGCCACCGCACGCGATGACCCGCAGCAGGTCGACGCCGTGCAGGCGGGCCCGGGTCGTCCGGGGCCGTTCGAGTTCCGCGGTGCTCACGTCACCCTCCGCAGGCCCCGGTACGCCAGGTCGCCCGCCACGCCCGTGACGAGCACGCCGACCACGACGGTGACGGCCGCCGGGAGCACCTCGCCGAGCAGGCCCAGCAGCGGGTAGCCGATCGCGATCACCGCGACGACGAGCACCACCGCGCGGTCGGCCAGCCAGCGCACGGCTGCCCGGCCGGCCAGATCGGCGCCGCGCGGCAACGCGATGGCGAACAGCAGCACGGCGTAGACCGCGCCGAGCGGACGCCAGAACGGCAGCGTGTCGGGCGAGAGCCGGTCCGCCGCGACCAGGACGGCGAATCCCGGCAGTCCCACCAAGGCCAGGTGCCGGGTGCTCACCCGGTCCTCCACCCGCAACGCGGCCAGCAGGCCCCACACCACGACGGGCACGAGCCCGGCGGCGGCGGCGAGCAGGGGCAGTCCGGCGGCGGTGCCGAGGAGCACCAGCAGGCACGCCACTTCGACGAGGACGAACGCGGCCAGGGCGGGTGCACGGCGCAGCAGCGGCTTCACCACGTTCACCAGCAGCAGCGCCAGTCCGGCGGTGAGGGCGGGCGTGATCACGGAGTCGTCGACGAGGGGTTCGGCGCCGGCCAATGCCAGGACGGCGGTCAGCACCACGCCGGCCGCGACCGGCAGGACCGCGCGGCGCGGCACGGCTCGTTCGGCCCGGGTGCCGACGACCAGCAGCAGCAGGGCGATGCCGAGGAAGCCGAAGTCCTCGCCGAGGCCGGTGGGCAGGTTGACCCACGAGCGGACCAGCAGCACGAGGTCCAGGTCGGCGCCCGAACGCGACGGCCACAGGCCGACCAGGAAGCTGTAGGCGACGAGGCAGACGCCCGCCGCGGCTACCACGGACAGGCCGGGTCGGGCCATGTCAGCCTTCGGCCGGGAGTGCGTGGAGCTGGTCGGAGACGATCCCGTCGAACGCGGACAGCTCGTCCGGATCGCCGCGCAGCTCGATCCGGACGACGAGGTCGTGGTGCGTGTAGAGGGCCCGCGTGACGAACCGGCCCTCGAACGTGACCGTGGAGACGCGGTCCAGGCCGCGCACGGGCGACAGTCGTTGCAGGCCGAAGCCGGCCTGGAGTTCGTCGAGCCGGTCGGCGACGCGGGTCGCGGTGGACGCGTCGGCGACCCGGACCACGACGATGATCACCCGGCCGGCGGGGAACCCGTTCCACACGGCCAGCCGGGCGGCGTCGGCGCCGCCCCGGTTGTACGCGCCCACCTCCTCGGTGCCGAGGAAGCCGGCCCCTTCGACCTGGGGGAACGCCGTGACCCAGGCGTACCGGTCGCCGCCGGGACCGAGGTTGGCGATGGCCAGCGGGTTGGCGGCCTGCCGGCCGCGCTCGCCGGTGGGCGGGACCGTGCGGGCGGTCTGGTGGATCGCGGGCGAGGCCAACGCCCACCCGGCCGCGGCCACCACGATCAAGACGGCGACGAGGGCTGCCACGCCCGCGAAGGATGTGCGCACGGCGCGTGTCACCACAGTCACCCCCTGCGTGTTTGTCGACCCGAATGGCGGTCGACAATCATTCTCTCAGGGCAACTATCGGCTGTCACGAGGCAGACGTTCCACCGTTAGAGCGGTCTCAACCACAACGTAATGAATCCTCCGGCGGTGTCTTCGGCCTCGGCGACCAGGGCGGGGTCGGCGTGGTCGCCCTCGACCGGTCCGCCGGGACGCAGGGGGACGAGGGTGTAGCCGAGTTTGCGGTACCCCAGCAACACGTCCGACGGGTCGTCGCCCAGTTCGCGGATGGCGTCCGGGCAGAACTCGCAGACCACGTGCGGGCGGTCGCGGTCGATGACGGCCGTGAGGCCCGCCAGGGCGCGGTGGTCGCGGCCCTGGAGGTCGAGCTTCACCAGCGAGACCGTGCGGTCCGCCAGTTCCGCGAGTCCGTCCAGGCGCACCGCGCGGACCTCGACGCCGTCGCCGCCCTCCGACGCCCGGTAGTCGCCGCTGTTGCCGGCCTCGGCCTGCGCCAGGCGGATCGTCGTGTCGTGGTCCCACGCGGCCAGCGGCACGACCGCGACCGCGCCCGGTCGGCCCACGTTGGCGAGCACGTTGCGCCGCAGGTACTCGGCGTTGACCGGGTTGGCCTCGACCGCGACGGCGCCCGTGCCGCCGCGCTGGAGCAGCCGCAGCGTGTGGTAGCCGACGTGCGCGCCGACGTCGAGGAACAGGCCTTCGCCGACGAGCCGGGCCATCAGGTCGGCCTCGTCGCGTTCCCACGAGCGGTGGTAGGCCAGCCACGGCCGGACCACGTCATCGGCCGGCAGCAGCAGTGCGCCGGCGTCGCACAGCACCACGTCGGCACCGGCGGGCACGGGCGCGTGGCGCAGGCGGGCCGCGTCCTCGACGGCGTGCATCGCGGTGGTCAGGTCGGCGAGTTGCTCCTCGCGGCCGTCGGCACGCTTGTCGCGGTCGGCGAACATGTCGATCGTCTTGCGCTCGTCCGCGTCGAGCCGCGCGTGCACCTGGTCGATCCGCCGTTCGAACGCGTCGACGCTGTCGCGCACGCTCTCGCGCACGTCGGCGAGTTCGTCGCCGACCGCGTCGAGCACCTCGTCGCGCACGCCGGCCAGCCGCGCCCGGACGCCGTCGGTGCTCGCGCGCACCGAGTCGACGCCGGCCTCGACGGCCGTCAGCCGGGCGACGACCTCGGCGAGCGACCCCTCGACCCCGTCGACCAGGGCGCCCATGACCTTGCGCTGATGCACGTCGTAATGGTCGATCGCGCGCAGCACGGCCTTGCGCAACGCGGGCGCACCCGGCAGGCGTGACGGTGCGCCGGCGTCGGGACGCCACAGCAGGGCCTGGCGCGAGTCGCGCAACGGGACCAGCGGGTCGGCGACACCCTCGACCTGCACGCGTCCGGCGTGCCGCCGGTCGTGCGCTTCCTTCAGGCGGTCGTGCATCCACCGCGAAGCGGCGGCCATGGACCGGGTGCGCAGGATGTGTTCGCGGGCCGCGCGACCACGTCGCCGCGCCTCCTCGGGATGGTCCGCGATCTCGCGCATGGCCGCGGCGGCGGCGTCCAGGTCGGGGTCGGCCCACCGCGCGTCCGGCGGGTACGGGCCGTTGTTCTTCCCGACGGGCACCAGCCGGTACGGGATCGGCCAGCCGGTCTTGTCGTCCAGGAACTCGGTGGTGCTGGAGTAGTCCGTGGAGATCACGGGCAGTCCGCGCACCATGGCCTCGGCGACCGTGAGGCCGAAACCCTCGCTGCGGTGCAGCGACACGTACGCCGTGCTCGACGCGTACAGGTCGTCCAGCTCGGCGACGGACAGGTAGCGCTCGACGAGTTCGATCCGCGGATCGCCCATCACGAGCACGCGCAGGCGTTCGGCGACGGTCGGGTTCTTCGCCCCGTTGATCGCCTTGAGCACGAGCCGCACGTCGTCGCGGTCCGGGAACGCCGAGCGGAACGCCTCGACCACGCCCCACGGGTTCTTGCGCTCGCCGATCGAGTGGAAGTCGAACGCGAACAGGAACGTCACCGGCCCGTCGGCCTTCGGCGCGGGCTCGCCCGGATCGCGCACCGGCACCGGGATCGTGCGCACCGGGATCGACGAGTGCCGGGCGATCGCCTCGCGGCAGAAGTCCGAGACCGTCCACACCTCGTCGACCAGCGCGAACGCCTCGTGCATCGACGGCGGGAACTCTTCCAGCTCCCACGCCCACAGACCGATCCTGTACCGGTGGTGCGCGACGTGCGGCCGGTTCTCCAACACGGCCCGCGTCTGGTCGGCGTTCACGCACAGCAGGCTGATCGGGAACCGCGGCTCGCCGGTCGTCTCCGGCCGGTCGAGCCCGGTCCGGTTGGACACCAGCCGGTCCTCGACGACCGACGCGACCGGCACGCCCGCGCCGGTGATCGCGTCGTGCACGATCCGGCCCATCTCGCCGACGCCCAGCTCGGCGGTGAGGTAGCCGACCACGTTCACGCCGAACTCGGCGGTGGGCTCGGTCGGCTCGACCGGTTCGGCGGGCAGCGCCCACTCGGGCAGCGAAGCCTCGACGACGCCCGATGTCGAGCACCACGTGCGGTACGGGGCGGCGTCGCGGCCGTGCGGCTGCGGGAACGCCGAACGCAGGTCGGCGCGCGACTCCCACACGGCCAGCGTGAGGCGGTTGAGCGTCGTACCCGTCGGCGCGTCCTCGGGCTTCTCGGCCAGCCAGCGGCGCAACGCGGCACCCCGGTCCGGGCCGAACGCGTGCGGCGGCAACGGTTTGCCCTTGCGCTCGGCCTTCACCCAGGCCTCGCGGTAGAGCGAGCGCACGGCCGGACCGATGGGCGTGCCGTCGGGCATCTTGGCGAAGCCGTACGGGATCGACTCCAGCGTCTCGGCGTACCCGGCTTCGCGCAGCGCGCGGCCGTATGCATCGCAGAGCGCCTTCACATGCGGGTTCTCGGACAGCACGACGCGCGGCTTGGACGGCGTGTGCGAGGACAGCAGCCACGGGCGTTCCGGGCGGTAACCGCTGTAGTGGAAGAACCGCAGCGGCTGCCCGCCCGCGGTGTACGTCCCGTCGACCTCGTCGACCGGGCGTTCGTGCACGTTCCAGTAGGCGACGTTGAACCCGGGGTCGCGCAGGACGTGGTTGGCGAACAGCGCGGGGACCTGGTCGACCCACCGCTGGTCGGTGAAGAGCTGGCGTTCGGGCGCGACGACCGCGTCGTGGCGCAGGCGTTCGGCCCAGAAGTCCAGGAAGTCGCCGCTGCCCGGACCCGTCGCCACGAAGCCGAGGTTGAAGATGCCCGCGCCCATGATCGCGGCCTCGGACGGGTCCTTGCCGTCGCGGGGCAGGGGCTTGAGGAAGTGCGGCGTGAGCACGATGCCGTGCGCACGTGCCAGCACGGGCAGTTCCGGCATGGGCGCGAAGACCTGGATGTCGGGGTCCAGGTACATCACGACGTCCGCCTCGCGGCGCAGTTCGCGCAGCAGGTAGGGCTTCACCGCGGTGGCGAACTCGGTGACGTTGTAGGACGTCGCCATCCGCAGGTAGTCGTCCGGGTCGATGCCGGTCGCCTCGGGACCGACGATCCGCAACCGCCCGTCCCCGGGTTCGCCTTCACCTCTGGGCGCGTCGATCACCGCGATGACGAACCGGTCGTCCGGGTGGTGTTCGAGGTAGGACGCGGCGAGGACGCGTGCGGCGGGCAGGTAGTTGCGGGCGACCACGGTGCACGCGAGCACACCGCGGTCGCCGGTCCGGTCAGCCATCGGCCTTGAGCACCTCTAGTTGTGCGTCGAGCGAGTCGGTGAAGCCCTTCTGGGCCGCCGCGAGCGTGGGTGCGGTGACGTCGACCCGCACGATCAGGTCCTTGCTGGCGTAGTGGCCGCGCAGGCGGGCCTGCTGGCCGCCCTTGGCGTCGACCTCGGAGGCCAGCACGTTGGTGGGCGTGCTCGCGAACGGGGTCATGCCGTTGTTGATCTGGAGGTCGTACAGGCCGGTCACGGCCTCCTTGGCGGCGCTCGCGTCCGTGGCCTGCACGATCAGGACGATGCCCTTGGAGCCGTCGTCGAGCGTGAACTGGGCGAGCTTGGTCTTGCCGCCGCCGGCGGTCGTGTAGAGCGCGGCCTCGCTGTCGAGCAGGTACTTCAGGTTGGGCACGTCGGTGAACGCGGTGACCGACTTGTTGGTCGACACCTTGCCCTTGATCTTGCCGACGGGCAGCGGGTCCGGCGGCGGGCTGGGGGTGGTACTGGTGGTCGTCGTCGGCGTGGCCGTGGAGTCGTTGCCGGCCTGGTTGTCACCGTTGCCGCGGCCCCAGATCCAGTACGCGCCGAACGCGATGCCGGCCAGCAGCACGATCGCCAGCACGATGCCGACGACCTTGCCCTTGCCACCGCCGCCGCTCTCGTCGAACACCTCGGGGCCCTGCTTGACGCCCCACGGGTCGGAGAGCTGGTCGGAGGAGCCCCACGGCGGCGTCGCGTCGTAGCCGCCCTGCGGGGGCTGCTGCGGGAACGCCTGCACCGGGTAGCCGGGGGGCGGGGTCTGCGGCTGCTGGGGGAAGCCGCCGGGGACGACCTGCGTGCGGTCGGCGTCCTGGCGGGGTGCCCCGCCGGGGACGACCTGGGTGCGGTCGGCGTCGCCGGGCTGCTGGGGTTGCTGCTGGGGCTGGGGCGGTTGGGCCGGGCGCATGATCTGCGTCGACTCGGCCGTGGCCGCCGGGGGCTTGGCCTCCCACTGGAACGGAGGGGGGAACGGGCCCTGCGATGGCTGCCCGGGAGCGGGCTGTGCGGGCTGCTGGGGTGCCGCCGCAGGCGCCGCGGATGCCTGGGTGAGCACCTCGTCACGCCGCCTGCGGTAGTCGTCGGCGGAGATCCGTCCGGAGGCGAGCTCCTCGTCGAGCTTGCGCAGCTCGTTCTGCCAGGTCACCCTGGCACCCCCTTTCTGGGAAGGGCCTCCACCGTCCGAGTGAAGACCCGCACATTGTGCCGAAGCCGCCGTCCCCGGTCTCGCACACCCGCCAAAGCGTGACCTGGCAAGGTCCCCACGGCCGCATACAGTGGAACCATGGGTTGGCTCGGACGTGACAAGACCCGCCTGGTGACCCCGGACGAGGCCCTGCCCGGTCGCACGCGGCCGGCCGAGGTCCCGGAGACGCACGCGGTGTTCCCCGACCGCCGCATCGTCCCACCGTTCCCCGAAGGTCTGTCCACCGCCGTCGTGGGAATGGGCTGCTTCTGGGGGGCTGAACGGGCGTTCTGGCGTACGGAGGGTGTGTACTCCACGGCCGTCGGCTACGCCGGAGGGTTCACGGAGAACCCCACGTACGAGGAAGTGTGTTCGGGCCTGACCGGCCACACCGAAGCGGTCCTGGTCGTGTTCGACCCGCGGAAGCTGCCGTACGACGAGGTGCTGCGCGTCTTCTGGCAGGCGCACGACCCCACGCAGGGCATGCGCCAGGGCAACGACGTCGGCACGCAGTACCGGTCCGCGGTCTACTGGGCGGACGAGGCGCAACGCACGGTGGCCGAGGCGAGTGCGAAGGTCTACCAGGAGGCCCTGACCGCCGCCGGGCTGGGCACGATCACCACGGAACTGGCCGCCCTGGGGCCGTTCTACTACGCCGAGGACTACCACCAGCAGTACTTGGAGAAGGTCCCGAACGGCTACTGCGGTATCGGCGGCACGGGCGTCGGCTGCCCCGTGGGCCTGGGCGTCCCGTCGTCCTGACCGGGCGAAGGGTCGCCGCGTTTCCCGGCGAGTAGACCGACGACGTGTGCGGCGGCCACTGCGGTGTCCTCGTGCTCCCATACCCGGACCACGGTCCACCCTGCTTCGGAAAGCCTGCGGTCGGTGTCCGCGTCACGGACTTTGTTGGCGGCGATCTTCTCCTGCCAGAAGGTCGCCGTCCGCCCGTGCGCGGGGCGGTAGTGCTCGGGGCAGCCGTGCCAGTAGCAGCCGTCCATGAACACCGCGACCTTCAGCCTGGTGAAGACCACGTCCGCCGTCCGGCGCACGTCCTTGATGGGGCGCATGTTGACCCGATAGCGGAGTCCGTGCGCGTGCAGGGCGGATCGCAGGGCCTTCTCGGGTCGGGTGTCGCGACCTCGATTGGCCCGCATCACGGCGCGTGAAGCGGGACTGCTCGCCCAGGATTCGGCCACGTCAGCCTCCGTCTTGAGTGGCGCGGCGCAGCAGTCCGGCATCGTGGGCGGCGAGCCACGCCACCGTCAGGTTGTCCGCGCGGGTCGACCGGTCGACTTCGCACACGTACCGCTCTCGTGTCCGACCGTCGACCGACCAGCGCAGGTAGGCGTAGACGCGTCTGCCGTTCGGCTGTCGGCGCAACGCGACCGACGCGTGCGCGGTCCGCCCGTCGGCCAGGACCTTCAGCCGAGCCGCCGCGCCACCCGCGGCCGAGTTCTGCTCGGCCATCCGCTCGACGCGGGACAAGCCGGTCGGCGGTCGCCACGCCTCGTCCGCCAGTGGTCCCTGTTTCCACCGGGGGTGCGGACTCATTCCGGCTTTCGTCCCAGATGGGGACGCAGTGCCTCGGCGACGGATCGCGCGATGGCCTCGCCCAGGAGGACGGGCACGGCGTTGCCGAGCTGCCGCATCTGCTCGCCGCGCGGACCCGCGAGTCGCCAGTCGTCGGGGAACGTCATGACCCGGGCCGCCTCACGAACGGTCATGTACCGGATCGACCCGTCCGTCGTGCGCATCACGGACTCGCCACCGGGAACACCATGCACGCCCGCCTTGATGGTCTTGGCAGGCCGGTCGAGTTCGTTCGCCGTGTGGCCGGGGTACTCGCGGGCTCCGGGCCAGCCGACGTGGTGGATGTGGGGCTCGTTCTCGACCTTGAAGCCCTTGGGCGGCTTCAGTCGTGGGAGTGCGGCGGTGCCGTCGCCCTGGATGGCGTCGCGCAGGGTGCGCCAGCGCTTGGTCCGGTCGTCGCCGGGGTCCAGGTCGACATCGGGCTTCTCGCGCTTGTCCTTGGCGACCTTGTGCTCGTCCCAGTAACTGCCGTCCGCTTTGGCCCGGAGCAGGGCGGCTTCGGAGTGCGTGGGTTCCGGGAATTCCCAATCGGCCAGGCCGAGGTCCCTGCGGAACGCGACCACGAAGACCCGCCAGCGGATCTGGGGTACGCCGTAGTCCGCCGCGTTGACCAGTTTGTACTTGACGTCGTACCGCTGGTCCGCCGGAATCGTGTCCTCTGTGAGCGCTTTGACGAGCCGCTTGTTGTGGTGCTCCCAGTCTTCCCGTGAATCGACGCCCGAATCGCCGGAGAGACGTTCCTCGAACGGCGCCTTGAGTTCGTTGATGATGTACTCGTAGTAGGGCTTGAACGATGGCCGCAAAAGCCCCTTGACGTTCTCCGCGACCACCGCGAGCGGTCGAGTCTCCCGGACGACGCGGAACAGTTCCGGCCACAGGTTGCGCGGATCGTCGTAACCCTTGTGCGCGCCCCCGAGCGACCAGGGCTGACAGGGTACTCCACCGGCTACGATATCGACTTTGTCGCGCCAGTGATCGAAGGAGACCTGTTTGATGTCACCCTCGATCAATGGCCATTCGGAATGGATTCCGGCAGCCTGTTCATGAGCCGGGTCATATTCCACGGCCCTGTTTTCCCGCAGGGTGGCGCACGCCCGTTTGTCGATCTCCACGGCCGCGAGGTGGCGGAAGCCGGCCCGGTGCATGGCCAGGGCCAGTCCGCCACCCCCGGTGAAGAGTTCGATGCTGGTACCGATCTCCTCCGGGCCGGAGAGCGGGAGAAAATGCTGCGCTGGGTCGACCACGCGTGGACTATACCGCGGTGTCCTCGAACGCACGTGCGACTCGCCGGCCGGCGGGTCAGTCGTCTTCGCCGCTGTCCTTGATGGCGGCTGCGGGCGCGTACACGGTCTTGATCTCCTCTTCGACGACCATGCCGGATCGCTTGCGCCAGATGGTCAATGCGCTGTCGTAATCCTTCACTTCCTGGTAAATGATGGCGTAGCCAGGCAGCGCGGTGGCCTGCCACCCCTCGGGCAACGCGTCGATCACGTGGGACATCAGTCGTCGGAACGTGATCGGGCCGTTCGGGAGAGTGGTGATGTTCGCGGCCTGGAGGCGTTTCGCCGCCGCCTTGTCCGTTTTGTCGGTCGGGAACCGGAGGAGGAACGGCAACTTTTCCTTCGCGGCCAGAAGCGTGTCCAGGACGTTCCAGGACGAGCTTCCGAGGTCGGTGACCTCCCGGTCGGTGTCGATCGGGTAGCGGGCGTCGAAGTGGTTCTCCTTGACCCTGGAACTGTCCCGGTTGCGGCCCGGGTCCTTGTTTCCGAAGCCGTTGTTGTTCCATGGGCAGCCACTGGTGTTCCGGTACCTCTTGATCAGCAGCTTTTCCGGTGCTGCCGCGTCGAGGTCCTCTTCGACGTACAGGCACATGAACGTGAACTCGGCGAGGTCGATGTACCGCCGTCCGGACAGCTTGCGGAGGTGTTCGGACAGTCGTTGGTTCAAGCCCTTGCTGGCCGTGGCCTTTCCGACGTACACACGTTTGTCGCCGTGCCACAGTTCGTAGACCCCGGCCAGTGGCTCGATCGCGGCTACGGTCGGCGGGGTGAGCGGAGCCCGACGAAGGGACGCCAGGCGCTCCTGGAGTTGGTCGCCGAGGGCCTTGGTGATGTTGAGCTTGAACTCGGCGGCCGGGACGTCGGGGTCCGGCTTGCCCATGGGGGAGAAGAGTGCTCCGGTCACCTCGCGCAACCTAGCCCAGCCTGATCATCCTGTCTGCGGGTTTCCGTGCGGCGGGGAACGGCGGGTCTCCCACGCGCTACTTCTTCGTCAGGATGGTCGGCCCGACGATGCGGCGGGCGAGTCGGCGAAGGGTGCTCTTGCGCTTGCGGGGTGCCTCGGCGGGCGGCGTCTGCGGTTGGACGGGGGCCGGTGCGGGCGTGGGGACGGTGACGGGCTTGGTGCGGACGGTCGGGGCGTCGTAGCTGGACTGGTCAGGTACCTGGCTGATCGTCACGTCTTCGATCCTGCCAAAGCACCCTGGGTGACCTAAACGGGGGATTTAGTCAAGATCGATTATGCCGTCACCCGAACGGCCCAGTGTCGGTGTCCCCGAGGGTGACGGGGACACCGACGGCCGCTCGCTCAGTCCAGGGTGGCGGTCAGGGTGATCTCCATGCCCGCCAGCGCCTGGCTCACCGGGCAGTTCTTCTTCGCGTTCTCGGCCGCGGCGGCGAAACCCTCCGCGTCCAGCCCCGGCACGACCGCGCGCACGGTCAGGTGGATGCCGGTGATCCCGGTACCGGGCTTGAACGTCACCTCGGCCGACGTGTCGACGGTCCGCGGCGGGGTGCCCGCCTGCGCCAGGCCGTGCGACAGCGCCATCGAGTAGCACGACGAGTGGGCCGCGGCGATCAGTTCCTCCGGCGAGGTCTTGCCGTTCGCCTGCTCCGCGCGCGACGGCCAGCTCACGGCGTACGTGCCGATGCCCGACGACTCCAGGCTGACCTGCCCCTCTCCTTCGAGCAGGTTGCCTTCCCAGTGCGTGGTCGCCTTGCGGATGGTGGCCATGATCGCGGACTCCGTGTTCTACGAGGGGGAACCTTCCGGAACCCAACCTAGTCGCGAGCGCACGGGCCCGGCACAGCGAAACGGCGGGCGCCCCTCCGAAGAGGAACACCCGCCGTTTCGGCAGAGAGCGGATGACGAGACTCGAACTCGCGACCCTCACCTTGGCAAGGTGATGCGCTACCAACTGCGCTACATCCGCCTGACATGAACGACTATAGACCACGCCTCAAACGGCATTCCGACCGGGGGTCCCCAGGAGCTTGTCGACCTCGGTCAGCCGCTCCTTGGGCCACCGCCACTCCCACAGCGGGCGGACCTTCTCCACGACGTCCTCGGGCAGCCACGGCGCCACCTCGTCGCGCAGCTCCCACTCGTCGAAGACGTGCTCGTAGAAACTCACGACCGACGCGTTGGACAGGAACTGCTCCTGCCGGAAGCACCACAGCGCGAACTCGTATGCCCTGGCCAACAGCTCCCGGTCGCCTTCACGGTGCGCCTCGGCGGCGAGCTGCCACAGCTCGGCGAGGAACACGTGGCACGACCACGACTCGCGTTCGACGACCGCGCCGAGCTCGGGCACGAGAGTGGAAGCCTTTGTGCGCCAATCGACCACGCGGCGGGAGACTACCGGGAACACCTGTGCGATGCGGAGGTCCGAAGGCCGGCCGACGCCCAGCCGTGACCGTGTCGTCACCGAACGCGACCCGTGCGGCTGGACCGTACGGGCGCGGTCGCTGGGTCGAAAAGCCCACGACCTACGAATGGTCTTCGGTATCGGCTCGCTATCGGTTCGGAGCGCTTCGATACAGCTGTGGCATGTTGACCGTCGGACCAGAAGGCGGGGAGAGGATGGCCGGAGAAGTCGAGGTCGACCGTGAACTGCTCGCCAGGGTCCGGTCGGGTGACGACGCGGCGTTCGGCGAGTTGTTCTCCCGTCATGCGGACGCCGTGCGCAGATTCGCGTCGCGTCACGTCCGCGACCACGTCGAAGCCGACGACCTGACGGCCGAGGCGTTCTTCCGCGTCCTGCAGGCGATCCGCCGCGGCACGGGTCCGACCGACCACGTGCGCACCTACCTGCTCACGGTCGCCCGTCGGGTGGCGTGGGAGTGGAGCGGTCGGCGTCGGGACGTGCCGGTGGAGGACGAGGAACTCGACCGCCGGGTGGAGCCGTTCCCGGATCTCACGGCCGCCCGCGCCGAGCACACGCTGATCTCGCGCGCGTTCACCTCGCTGCCCGAACGCTGGCGTTCGGTGTTGTGGCAGGTCGAGGTGGAGGGCGCCCGGCCGGCGGCGGTGGCGACGAACTTCGGGTTGAGCCCCAACGCGATGGCCGCGCTCGCCCGCCGCGCGCGGGAGGGCCTGCGGGCGGCCTACCTCCAGGCGCACCTGTCCGACGACGTCGGTCCGCGGTCGTGCAGTTCGGTGCTGGCCAAGCTGGGCACGTACACGGCGGGCGGTGTGCAGGGCGCCGAGCTGCGCAAGATCCGCACGCACCTGCGGGCGTGCGCCAAGTGCAACGCCCTGCACGCGGAGCTGGTCGAGGTCTGCTCGACGTTGCGCGCGCACGCCGCGCACCTGGCGGTCCCGGTGGTGGCGGCGTCGTTCGCGGCGCCGGTGCTGTTCGGCAAGGCCGCGTGGCTGTCCGGACGGGTGAAGCTGGTGCTGGCGGGTGCCGCGTCGGCGGTCGCGGTGGGGCTGTTCGGCATGCTCGCGGGCCAGTACACGGGCGCGCCCGGTCCGGGCCTGGTGCAGATCGGTCCGGACGGCGGCCACCTGGAGGACGTGGTGGCGGTCGCCGACCCGTCGACGATCGGCACGCCCGAGACCGCCGCGGAGCCGGTGCCGGCGGCGACCGGGCGGCCCGGCGGTCCGGTCCGGCCGGCGGTGGCGACCACGACGACGGCCGCGCGCAAGCCGCGGTCGGAGGTGGCCGCGGCACCGGCGACGGCGACGACTCCGCGCCGCGACGACCGGCACGGCCGGGTGCTGGCGGACCCGGGTCAGACCACCACGACCACGTCCGACCGTCGGGACATCGCCGCCGCGCCGGGCACGACGGTCGTCACCAGCGGGGCTTCGTCCGAGGAGCCGAGCACGCCGCCGAGCGCGATAGCTCCGACGGAGACCGGGACGCCGACCGGGACGCCGCCGGAACCCGAGCCGGAGGTGTCCGTCCCGGAGACCCCGACGCCGACCGCCCCGCCGATGTCCGTCGAATGATCGGGGTTCACCCGCACGGCTCAGCGGAGAACCGGTAACTTTGTCCTCGCCCGGATCACTTCGAGGGAGACGGCGATGACGCGGCTGGTGCGCGGTGCTGACGGCCGGATGTGGACGGTGCGCAGCCAGATCGAGTGGCGCAACCCGTCGGCCAACGGGGACTTCGAGCACGATGTCAGCGGCGGCCACGGGCCGGGCGTGCTGATGCTCGGTGTCGTGGTCGTGATGGCGGTGATCTTCGTGGCGTGGACGCCGGCGGAGGTCGTCGTCCCGGCCTGGCTGGTCATCGCGCTGATCCTGGTGTTCCTGTTCTTCCCGGTCCGCTGGGGGCTGCGCCGGCCGTGGGTGGTCGCGGCGGAGTCGAAGAAGACCGAGGAGCTGCCGCCCGAGCGCTGGGTCGGCCGGGTGCGCGGCGTCCTGACGGTGCGCAGCGAGGTCGCCACCGTGGCCCGCAAGATCGAGATGTACTCGCTGCCCGACCTGGACGGGCCGTTGCAACCGGTCGACTGATCGCCGGTCGCGGGTGACACTGTCCGGGTGCCGGAACTGCCCGAGGTCGAGGCGCTCGCCCATCACCTGCGCGAGCACGCCGTGGGACGCGTGGTGCACCGCGTGGACGTGTCGTCCCTTCAAGTGTTGAAGACGTTCACGCCGTCGTGGACCGAGCTGCACGGCCGGGCGGTGACCGGCGCCGGCAGACACGGCAAGCACCTGGACCTGGACTGCGACGGCCTGCACCTCGTGGTGCACCTGGCCCGCGCGGGCTGGTTGCGGTGGGCGGACAACCTCGCCGTCGCGCCGCCGAAGCCGGGCAAGGGCCCGCTCGCGTTGCGCGTGCACCTGGGTCCGCCGGGCGAGGGGCCGGGGTTCGACCTGACCGAGGCGGGCACGAAGAAGGGCTTGGCCGCGTGGATCGTGACCGACCCGGCCGAGGTCCCGGGCATCGCCCGGCTCGGGCCGGACGCGTTGTCCGTGAGCCGCACGCAACTGGAGGACCTGCTGTCCGGCCGCAGGGAACGGCTCAAGACGGCGTTGACCGACCAGACCCTGGTGGCCGGTGTCGGCAACGCCTACTCCGACGAGATCATGCACACCGCGCGGCTGTCCCCGTACGCGACGGCGGGCAGGTTGCCCGGCGAGGCGCTCGACCGGCTGCACGACGCGTTGGTGTCGGTGCTGACCGACGCGGTGGCGCGATCGGTCGGCCAGGGCGCGGCCAAGCTCAAGGGCGAGAAGCGCTCGGGTCTGCGGGTGCACGCGCGCACCGGCCTGCCGTGCCCGGTGTGCGGCGACCTGGTGCGCGAGGTGTCGTTCGCGGACAAGGCGTTCCAGTACTGCCCGACGTGTCAGACCGGCGGAAAACCGCTGGCCGACCGCCGGCTGTCGCGATTGCTCAAGTAGTGCGTGACTTCCTCCCCTTGCCTACACCCCACTCGGCGGCAGAGCATGGACGCCGTGCCTGACCTTCTGACCGGGCGCCTGGTGCTCGGAGTCATCGCGACGATGGCGGTGTGCGGCCTGTTCATGATGTTGTGCCGCGCCCGTCGGGTGAGCACTTCGGTCGAGGACGCCGTGATGGACATGCTCGCCCGCATGTCCAAGGCGTCCGCGGACCTGCGCGAGGGACTGACCGAGGATTCGGCGAACAAGGCGACGCCGCACCTGCGCGAGATGTTGCGCTGCGTCGCGGTGGGGATCACCGACCACGAAGGCACCCTGCTGTCGTGGGACGGCGAGGCCAACGACCACTACGAACCGTTGCAGGACTACATCGAGTCCGCGATCGGCGGCGGGCACAAGGAGCACGTCGAGCACCGCAAGCTCGACTGCGAACTGCCCGGTCCGTGCGCCATGCACAGCGCGGTGATCGTGCCGCTGGAGGTGGAGCACGAGGTCGCCGGCACGTTGATCGTCGTGTCGGGCGTGCCGAACAAGCGGCAGATCACGATGGCCGAGGAGACCGCCCGGTTCGTGTCGACGCAGCTCGAACTGGAGGTGCTGCAGAAGTCGCGGCAGGCGTTGGCGCAGGCCGAGGTCAGGGCGCTGCGGGCGCAGATCTCGCCGCACTTCGTCTACAACGCGCTGAACACGATCTCGTCGCTGATCCGCACGGACCCGGCGCACGCGCGCGAGCTGTTGCAGGAGTTCGCCGAGTTCACGCGGTACTCGTTCCGCACGGACGGCCTGTACACGACGTTGTCCGACGAGCTGACGAACATCCACCGCTACCTGACGATCGAGCAGGCCCGGTACGGGCCGCGCCTCAACGTGCGCCTCAAGGTCGCGCCCGAGGTGCTGCACGTCGTGCTGCCGTTCCTGGCGCTGCAACCGCTGGTGGAGAACGCCGTGCGGCACGGCCTGGCGAAGAAGCCGGGCGGCGGGCTGCTCACGATCATCGCCGAGGACAACGGCTCGGAGGCGTTGATCTCGGTGGAGGACGACGGCATCGGCATGGACCCCGAGCGGTTGTTCGAGGACCTGAAGGACGCGCACACGACCGGTGCGCACGTCGGGTTGGGCAACATCAACCAGCGGATGCGGTCCGCGTTCGGCGACGACTACGCGCTGGTCGTGGAGACCGCGCAGGACGCCGGCATGAAGATCATCCTCAAGGTGCCCAAGTACAGCCCCGGCGTGCAGACGAACCTGCCGCTGGTGCCGCCGCGCCTGGAGGACACCACCGAGCAGGAGGTCGTGTCGGCCTGACGGCTCCAGAGCCCGACGGTTCAGGACGAGGCGACCGCCAGCGTGGTCACGACCATGACCGCGCAGACCGACCAGAGGATCCACATCCAGTAGATGTGCATGGGCGACGGGCCGTCGGCGTTGCGCCGCCCGCGCTCGTCCCACCACTCGACGTACCGCTCCAGCCACCGGATCGGGTTGAACGTCACCGGCCGATGGTAGACCCGGCACGTATGGTCGGGTCCATGAGCGTTACGGACAGGATCGCCGCCAGACTGCCGAAAATCGTCGGTGACCGGGCCGAACGCGGTCCCGTGGTCGCGGCCGTCCGACTGCACGGCGTCATCACGCCCTCACCGTCACCGGTGGCCCGCAACGCGCTCAACCTGCACAGCGTGGAGAGCGCGCTGACCCGCGCGTTCGAGCACGACCGGCTGGTCGCGGTCGCCCTGCTGGTGAACTCGCCCGGCGGAGCGCCGACGCAGTCCGCGCTGATCGCCGAGCGCATCCGGGAGTTGGCCGCCAAGCACAAGGTGCCGGTGTTGGCGTTCTGCGAGGACGTCGCCGCGTCCGGCGGTTACTGGTTGGCGTGCGCGGCCGACGAGATCTACGCGCACGGCACGTCGATGGTCGGTTCGATCGGCGTGGTCACGTCCGGGTTCGGGCTGACCGGGTTGCTGGAGCGGTTCGGCGTCGAACGCCGCGTGTACACGGCGGGCACGAACAAGGTCCGGCTCGACCCGTTCCAGCCGGAGAAGCCCGAGGACGTGGACTGGCTGCGCGGCCTCCAGGGACAACTGCACGCGCAGTTCGCGGAGTGGATCAGGCAGCGGCGCGGCCCCAAGCTCAAGGGCACCGACGAAGAGCTGTTCACCGGTGAGGTCTGGACCGGCGCGCAGGCTGTGGACCTGGGGCTCGTCGACGGCCTCGGCACGGTCCGCAGCGTGGTCGCCAAGCGCTACCCGGACGCCGAGATCGCGGTCGCCGAGCCCAGGCGGACCCTGTTGGCACGGCTGGGGTTGTCCGGCACTTCCACCCGATCGGGCGACTTCTGGCCGGCCGCGTTGACGGCCTTGGAAGAGCGGGCGCGCTGGTCGCGATTCGGGCTGTAGAGGTCACGGCCGGGACGCCGTACGGCAACCGGCGTAGACATGACCCCTCGTCCATGGGCAAGATGCGCGGCACAGTGACTACCCAGGAGAACACCGGCCTCCTCGTTCTGGCGGTGGACGACGAGGCACCCGGTCTGAGCGAGATCAAGTACCTGCTGGAGAGCAGCCCGCACATCCGTCGTGTCCTGACGGCGTTCGACGCGGCCGAAGCGCTGCGCGTGCTCCGCGGCGACTACGAGCAGGAAGTGATGGAGCGGACGAAGGCGGGTCTGCCGCCGGTGGACGCGGTCTTCGCGGACATCAACATGCCCGGGCTCAGCGGTACCGACCTCGCCCGGGTGCTCGGCGCGTTCCGCGCACCGCCGGCGCTGGTGTTCGTCACGGGTGTGGAGCACTCCGAGGCCGTGACCGCGTTCGACGTGGGCGCGCTGGACTTCGTGACGAAGCCGATCAACGAGGACCGCGTCAACAAGGCGATCGCGCGCGTGGTCGAACGGGTCGCGACCAAGCCTGTCAGCACGCCGGAACCCGTGCCCGCGCAGGAGGCGCAGGACGACGAGGTGATCCCGGTCGAGCTGGGTGGCACGATCAAGCTGGTGCCGCGCGCGTCCGTCCGGTACGTCGAGGCGCAGGGCGACTACGCCCGCCTGCACACCGCCGACGGGTCGAGCCACCTGGTGCGCATCCCGTTGGCGCAGTTGGAGGAACGCTGGGAGAACGCCGGCTTCGTGCGCATCCACCGGTCGTTCCTGGTGGCGTTGCCGCTGGTCACCGAGCTGCGGATGACGTCGAACGGGTACGCGGTCGTGATCGGCGCCGGCGAGGACGCCAAGGAGCTGCCGGTGAGCCGTCGGCACACGCGTGAACTCAAGGAGCGGATCGTGCGCCCGCCCAAGAGCGGTTGGGGATGACGACCCCGCCCGGTCGGCCGGACCAGCCGCTGCCGGGTGAGCGCGAGGCTCACCTGTCGGTCTCGGCCCCCAAGAGCAGGCGGCGTCGCGTCGTGCTCGCCGACCCCAAAGGCCGGGGCCGGGTGTTGCGCACGATCGGCGAGCTGGAGGAGCAGACCAGCGTCGGCGAGAAGCTGATCCGCGACCTGATCAGGACGCAGCTCCGGTCGGCGTTCTCGCTGGGCCTGGGCCTGCTGGGCTTCTTCGCGCTGCTGCCGGTGGTGTTCTACGCGCTGCCGCAACTGGCCGAGGTGGAGCTGGTCGGCGTGCGGTTGCCGTGGCTGGTGCTCGGCCTGCTGCCGTTCCCGCTGTGCTACACCGTCGGCTACGCGTACCGAAGACTCGCGGAAACCAACGAACAGGACTTCGTCAACTCGGTGGACCGGTGACCCAGAACCTGTGGAGCGTCGGGCTCGTGGTCGTCGTCGCGACGATCACGTTCCTGCTCGGCTACGTGGGTTCGCGGCGTGCGAACACGACACCGGACTTCCTGGTCGCCCGGCGGGCGATCCCCGCGACCCGCAACGCCGCCGCGATCTCCGGCGAGTACCTGTCGGCCGCGTCCTTCATGGGCGTGGCCGGGCTGATCCTCAAGGACGGCATCGACGCCCTGTGGTACCCGATCGGCTTCACCGCGGGCTACCTGGCGTTGATGATGTTCGTGGCCGCGCCGCTGCGGCGGTCCGGTGCGTACACGTTGTCCGACTTCGCCGAGGCACGGCTGGGTTCGGCGGCGTTGCGGCGCTGGTGCACGTTCTTCGTGATCTGCATCGGCGTGCTGTACCTGGTGCCGCAGTTGCAGAGCGCGGGCCTGACGCTGACCACGATCACGGGTCTGCCCGCGTGGCTGGGCGGCGCGATCGTGACCGTGATCATCGTGGCGAACGTGCTCGGCGGCGGCATGCGCGCGATCACGCTGGTGCAGGCGTTCCAGTACTGGGGCAAGCTGTTCGCCCTGGCGGCGCCGACGTTCGTGCTGTTCACGGTGTTCCTGTCCGGGCCGGGCAACGGTGCGCAGGCCGTGGACGAGCCCGGCGTGCTGCTGTTCCACGAGGACGTGTCGGTGACCGCGCCGGACCCGGTGAAGGTCCGCGTGGTCACGCCGCTCAAGCTGTCGGCGACGGGCGAGGTCAACGGCGCGCGCGCGGACGGCGACGTGTACTGGACCGACGGCGTCTACTCGATCGGCAAGGGCACGGTCCTGCGCTTCACGAAGGGCAGCCCGGTACCGGTGGTCGAGGGCTCTCCCGGCGACAACGACCGGTGGCTGCGCCCGCAGACCAACGGCGTGCCCGGGTTGTTCGAGACGTACTCGCTGATCTTCGCCACGTTCCTGGGCACGATGGGCCTGCCGCACGTGCTGGTCCGCTTCTACACCAACCCGGACGGCAAGGCGGCGCGGCGGACCGCGTTGCACGTGCTCTACCTGATCGGCCTGTTCTACCTGTTCCCCACGGTGCTGGGGGTGATCGCGCGGCAGTACCTGCCGCAGTTGCTGGTCACGGGCAAGACGGACGCGGCCGTGCTGCTGCTGCCGGGCACGATGATGCCGAACCTGGCCGGGCAGATCCTGGGCGCGGTGGTGGCGGCGGGCGCGTTCGCCGCGTTCCTGTCCACGTCGTCGGGCCTGGTGGTGAGCGTGGCGGGCGTGGTGTCGACGGACATCCTGCCGGGCAAGGTGCGGGACTTCCGGTGGGCGACCGTGCTGACCGGTGCGTCCGCGATCGGGTTGGCGTTCGTGCTGCCGCCCAGCGACGCGTCGTTGACGGTGGCGATGTCGTTCGCGTTGGCCGCGTCGACGTTCTGCCCGTTGCTGCTGCTGGGAATCTGGTGGCGTGGCCTGACGTGGGTGGGTGCGATCGCGGGCATGGTCGTCGGCGGCGGGCTGGTGATCGGCGCGCAGGTGGTGAACGTGATCAGCTCGTACACCGGCGGGTGGGCGCACTCGGTGTTCGCGCAGCCGGCGTTGGTGACCGTGCCGATGGCGTTCGCCGCGATGGTCGGGATCAGTCGGCTGACCGCGCGCCGCCGTCCGGAGGACGTGAACCAGATCCTGCTGCGGTTCCACGCGCCGGATCCGTTGGGATTCATGCGGGACCGCGATGTGCAGCGGTTCGGCACACCCCGGGAAAAGGCCCGGTTGGACGGCCGCCACCGGGACCTGAACCCGTAATCTGCGGCCATCGTCCCAGCTGAGACGCTGTGTGATCCCATTCACGGCGGAAAGATCTCGATTGGGTGAAAAAGATGCACCTATCCGGCTAGAGGCCGGTTTCGGCACCCGAGTGGCTGTTCGTCTCGGCATTCCTACCGCTCAGCCGCATCACCCGACTGTTGAGCGCAAGTCCTCGTCCGGAGGCCGGCGCGCGTGACGCACGTCTCCCTACCGTGCACCCGGTATCCGACCGCCCCGGGAATCTCCCCTGGTAGCCCCCGCACGGACAGGAGGGGACAGTGAGCACCACCGAGCACAGCCCCACTAACTCGGCCGACGCCGGCCACGACTGGGTCGAGGTGCAGAACAGCGCCGACTTCGTCGAACTGCGCAAGAGGCTGCGCGCCTTCGTGTTCCCCATGGCCGGACTCTTCCTGGCCTGGTACCTGCTGTACGTCCTGCTCGCCGACTACGCGCACGGGTTCATGTCGACCAAGCTCGTGGGCAACATCAACGTCGGCCTGGTCCTCGGCCTGCTCCAGTTCGTGTCGACGTTCGCCATCACCACCCTGTACGTCCGGCACGCCAACAAGAACCTCGACCCGCGCGCCGAGGCCATCCGCGCCAAGCTCGAAGGGGGCGAGGCGTGAACGACAAAGCCCTGCTCAACATCGGCATCTTCGCGATCTTCGTGGTCGCCACGCTGGTCGTGGTGATCCGGGCCAGCCGCAACAACAAGACGGCCGCCGACTACCTGGCCGCCGGGCACGCGTTCACCGGTCCGCAGAACGGCATCGCGATCGCGGGCGACTACCTGTCCGCCGCGTCGTTCCTGGGCATCGCGGGCGCGATCGCGGTCAACGGCTACGACGGCTTCCTGTACTCGATCGGCTTCCTGGTCGCGTGGCTGGTGGCGTTGCTGCTGGTCGCGGAGCTGCTGAGAAACACCGGCAAGTACACGATGGGCGACGTCCTGAGCTTCCGGATGCGGCAGCGGCCGGTCCGTGCGGCGGCGGCGACGTCGACCATGGTCGTGTCCTTCTTCTACCTGCTGGCGCAGATGGCGGGCGCGGGAGGCCTGGTCGCGCTGCTGCTCGGCGTGACGGACAAGGCCGGCCAGGCCGTGGTGATCGCCGTCGTCGGCGCGTTGATGATCGCGTACGTGCTGATCGGCGGCATGAAGGGCACCACCTGGGTGCAGATCATCAAGGCCGCGCTGCTGATCGTCGGCGCGGGGATCATGACGCTCTGGGTGCTGGGCAAGTTCGGCTTCAACCTGTCCGGTCTGCTGGGTGCCGCCGTGGAGAACGCGCCCAAGGCGGGGGAGAAGCTGCTCGGGCCGGGGCTCCAGTACGGCGCCACCGCGACGACCAAGCTCGACTTCCTGTCGCTGGGGCTGGCACTCGTGCTCGGCACGGCCGGCCTGCCGCACATCCTGATGCGCTTCTACACGGTGCCGACCGCGAAGGAAGCCCGCCGTTCGGTCGTGTGGGCGATCTGGCTGATCGGTATCTTCTACCTGTTCACGCTGGTCCTGGGCTACGGCGCCGCGGCGCTCGTGGGTCCTGCCAAGATCACCGGTGCACCCGGTGGAGTGAACTCGGCCGCCCCCCTGTTGGCCGAGGCGCTCGGCGGGCCGCTGCTGCTGGGCCTGATCGCGGCCGTCGCGTTCGCCACGATCCTGGCGGTCGTCGCGGGTCTGACGATCACCGCGTCGGCGTCGTTCGCGCACGACATCTACGTGAACATCATCAAGAAGGGCGCGGCCGAGGGCCGGGCCGCCGAGGTCAAGGTCGCCCGGATCACGGCCGTGGTGATCGGCATCGTGTCGATCCTCGGCGGCATCGCGGCGAACGGGCAGAACGTGGCGTTCCTGGTCGCGTTGGCGTTCGCGGTGGCGGCGTCGGCGAACCTGCCGACGATTCTGTACTCGCTGTTCTGGAAGCGGTTCAACACCAGCGGCGCGCTGTGGAGCATCTACGGCGGCCTGACCGTGGCGATCGTGCTGATCGTCCTGTCGCCGGCGGTGTCGGGTCAGCCGAAGGCGATGTTCCCGTCGGCGGACTTCGACCTGTTCCCGCTGTCCAACCCGGGCATCGTGTCCATCCCGGTGGCGTTCGTGCTGGGCTACCTGGGCACGGTGCTGTCGAAGGAGCGGAACGCGGACAAGTACGCGGAGATGGAGGTCCGGGCCCTCACCGGCACCGGTGCGGAGAAGGCCGTCCACCACTGATCACCTGGTCGGGGGAGCTTTGTCCACAGGGCTCCCCCGACTTGTCCACAGCCCCCCGAGTTGTCCACAGCCTGGACGCCTTGATGCCGAAGAAACACCCCCGCATGGCAGCATTGCCACGTGACCGTTCCCAGCGTTGAGGTGTCGGAAGTCCCCGTGGACCTGCCGGCCGGCAAGGTGCTGCTCGACGTCCGCGAGGCCGACGAGTGGACCGCCGGCCACGCACCGGGCGCCCTGCACATCCCGATGAGCGAACTCGCCGGCCGCCTGGACGACCTGCCCGCCGACAGCGAGCTGTACGTCGTGTGCCGGATGGGCGGCCGGTCGGCCAGGGTCACGCAGTACCTCAACGCCAACGGCTGGGAGGCCGTCAACGTCGAGGGCGGCATGCAGGTGTGGGCGTCGTCCGGCCGGCCGCTGGTCGGCGAGGTCGCCGGAGCGGAACCCGAGGTCATCTGACGTGATGCCGCCGCTGCGCGTGGACTGGGTGGCGACGCCACCGCCCGGGGCGTACCCGCCCCGGCGGTTCCCCGCGCCGCGCGTGCCCTACGCCGGTCCGCCGTCGTACCCGGTGCCGCCGCGGTGGGGGTTCCCGCTGCTGGCGTGGCGCTGGCCGACGTCGGTCGCGCTGACCGAGAGCAAGCCGCGCGCGACGGTCGACCGCGTCCGTTCCCTGGGCCGGACGGCGTCGCACGTGCTCGGCCTGGTCGGCGTGACGGCGCTGTGGGCGGCCGGCGCGGAGATCTGGCGGTACGTGTTGTTGCTGCTCAGCCGGCACGGCGCGTTGTCGGCGAACACGGTCGGCGTGTCGGACGCGATGGTCTACTCGGCGTCGGTGGTGACCACCGTGACGGGTGCGATCGCCCTCCTGTTCACCCTGGTCTGGCTGCGCCGCGCCCGCGAGGCCGCCGCCGCGGCGGCGGGCTACGGCCCGTCGAGGTCGGGCCGCGCGGTCCTGCTGGGCCTGCTCGTCCCGGGTCTGAACCTGATCATCCCGGGCTCGGTGGCGGCCGAGCTGGAACACGCCGCCCTGCGACAACCGGCCACCTCCCGCCCGCGACCATCACGCCTGATCCGCTGGTGGTGGGGCCTGTGGGTGTTCTCGGCGTTGTTCCTTGTGGTCACGGTCGCGTGGTCGTTCAGGTCCGGCACCCAGGCGTTGGCCGACGGCGTGCTGCTCCACGCGGTGTCGGACCTGCTGGCAGCGGCGGTGGCGATCACGACGGGCGTGCTGGTCCGCCGGATCACCGGCCTCCTGCTCCCCATCGACGCCGCATCGCTGAGACGGATGCGCGTGATCGAAGTGAAGAACGCCCCCACACCCGACCTGCGCACCATCCGCGCCTCAGGCTCACCCCGCTGACCGCCGCCCGGCCAGGCGCGGGCTAATGAGGCGGTTCGGTGTTCCGGAACCTGGTGAGCGCTTCATGATGCGGGGCCACGTCGGTCATCTCGCGGGTCAGGCGTCCGACCAGTTCGAGGCGGTCCTGCCGGCCCAGCGGGATGCCGACGAAGCCCTCGAACTGGTTCAGCAGCGACGCGGTGAACGCCGCCCCCGACGACAGTCGGTTCGCCTGGAGTCGTTTGGAGGCCGCTTCCAACCGCCGGATGAACGTGTCGACCCCGAGAGTGGACATCCGATCCTGTACGTCCTCCACCCGCTGGAAGAACAGGTTGAAGTAGTACGTCGACCGGCCGGCCAGGAACTGCACGGCCCGCCACTCACCGGGTGAGTGATCACGGTCCGGCGCATCCGGAAGCCAGTACTCGTCGGCTGCCTTGGCCGTGTCCATGGCTGGGAGCGTGACCATCTGGCTCCAGTCGCACGCGGCGGTCCCCATGACCACGGCAGTACGGATGTTCTCCTCGCGGCATGGCAGGAGCAGTGAGCGCACTGCCTCCGCGGTCACCGCCACACGAGCGGCGAGGTACGAGTACATCCGTAAGGCATCCGCCTGGTGAGCGGCAGGTTCTCCCGTGACGAACCGGCGCGCGAGCGCATACGCGATCAGCGAGTCGGTATCCCTCTCGTCGATCCAACTCTGCGGGGGGTCGATGTGCGCGGCACCGTCGTCGTCCAGGCGCAGGCCGAGGCGGATGAACGAGTCGTCTCCGATGAACGCGCGCTTGGGCTCGTGGAATCCCTTGAGGGCCAGGGCATCCATGCAGTAGTCGCAGAAACAATGCGCGCTGATGCCCGAGTAGTCGGCTGATCCCGAGTTGGGGTACGCGTCGGTCACGTCGACGACGATTCCGTCCACACCCAGGGCGATGACCTCGGAGATCATCTTGCGGAAGGTGGCCTGTGCGACGGGGTGCTGGATGCACACCTGGGCCAGCGGGGCTCCGTACTGGTTGCGTTGCCAGATCAGTTCGTTCCTGAGGAACTCGCCGTCGATGATGACGTTGGCCCACACGACGCCGCCCTCGCCGAGGGACTCCCGGGAGTCACGCACCCACTTCGTCAGGTGGTTCGTGCCCCGGTAGGCGGCCGGGACGCTGTGCACCTCGGACTGGAACAGCGGGCCCTGGAACCCGACCGCGGGGAGGACGATCTCGGTCGCGCTGCGTCGGGCGAACTCCGAGAAGCGGCCGAGCCAGTGGCTTACCGGTTGGAGTCGGAGCATTTCGCCGGACGGGATGTGGCAGATCGCGCGGGTGGTCATCGCGGCGTCCTTCCTGGTCAGATTCTCCTGAGCAGCTCGGTGAAGTCGTCGACTGTGTCGGTCCGTTCGTGTTCGTCGACGAAGCGGACGAGCAGTTGGCGCACGCGGTCGGGGGCGTCGCGTTGTTCGTGGCGTACCCGGATGACGCCGGGCGTCGGGAACGGGCTGCCGCCCTTGGTGCGCAGGCAGGAGTCGCCCTCGATGAGGACGCGGAACGTGACGGCCAGGGCGTAGACGTCCGACGAGTAGTCCACTGCGGCGATGTCCGCGCGCACCTCGGGCGGCTGGAAGTCCTGTCTGCCGCCGCGCAGGAGGCTGCCGGACCCGACGGAGAGGAGTTGGTTCTCGACGATCTTGAGCAGGCCGAAGTCGGTGAGCTGGTACAGGTTCTCCGCTTTGGTGTGGACGATGTTCCACGGCGCGATGTCGCTGTGCACGATGCCGTTCCGATGTGCGACCGCGACGGCTTCGGTGATCTGGGCGAGCACGGCCCGCGCGCGGCCGACGGACATCCGGCCGATCTGTCCGCCCAGGTCGGGCGGGTCCGTGCCGTTGTCGATCCACGGCATGACGAAGTAGGGAATGCCGTCCGCGATGCCCAGGTCGGTGACGGGGACGACGTGTCGGGACGATTGGGCGAGGCGGGCGCCCGCCGTCGCCTCCTTGAGGAACGTGCGCCGCGCCCGCTCGTCGTCGTGCCAGAGCAGTTGTTCGTTGACCGTCTTCAGCGCGACCGTGCGGTCCAGGAGGATGTCGCGCGCTTTCCAGATGTTCCCGCAGCCGCCCCGGCCGACCGGTCGGTCGGACAGGGGTTCGTAGCGGAAAACGGTGTCGGGATATCCGATCGGCACGGTATCGACTCCCCTCGACGCCTGAGCTGTCTGGGGATCGAGGGCCTGCCGATGATCGTTACAACGCGGTTTCCGAGGATTCTTCGGATTCGTCGGCTTCGTCCGGGAGGTCGACGTCCTCGTAGTCCCAGACGAGCTTGAGCGGAAAGTGCCTGCGCCACCGGCGCAGGGCGGCTTCGGCCGAATCGTGCTTGCCGATCAGCGACCGTTCCGTCCGGGTGGCGGGGCGGTAGATGATGGCCTTGGTTCCGTCCTCGTCGATGATCTCCATGCCCCAGGCGAAGACGAGTGAGGGGGCGTCCTCGGAGACCAGACTGAACAAGCTCGCATCCATGGCGGACCACTATGACGGTGGGACAACCGGGCCTGTGCAGGATCAAGAGTGGGAATCCCACTTGCGTTGTTCCCGATGAGATCATGTGCCGGTGGTAAACCGTCCGCCGTTCCGCCGGCGCAGGCTGGGGAAGAAGTTGGCGCGTATGCGCAACGACTCCCGCCTCACCCTGGACGCCGCCGCCAAAGCTTTGGACATGTCGCGCAGCTCGCTGCATCGGACTGAGAAGGGGGAGACACGGGTCAGCGTCCATCTGGTCAAGTCGATGATGGATCTTTATGACGTCTACGACCCAGAACTCATCGAGCAGGTGCGTAGAGCGCGTGAAAACGGCTGGTGGACGATGTACGGGATCGGGGATCAGGGCTACATCGATGTCGAAACCGAGGCGTGTGCGGTCCACGACATGTCATTGCTGCTGATACCTGGGCTTCTTCAGACCGAAGATTACATGAGGGCAGTCTTCGAGGCGCATAGCGTGGGGCAGTCGAGGTCGCTGATAGAGAATGATGTCCGGGTGCGCAAGATCAGGCAGCGGAGATTGTACGACGCCGACGATCCGCTTCGCCTCGTCGCCCTGCTCGATGAGAGTGCGCTGCGAAAAATGGTCGGTGGGGAGTCGGTCATGCGTGAGCAATTGGCTCACCTGCATGAGGCTGCCAGGCTGCCCAATGTGGAGATCAAAGTTCTGGCGGACGGGCAAGGCGCCCACTTCGGCATGATGGGGAGCTTCACCCTGCTTGAGTTTTCGGAGGCGGAGGAGCTGCCGGTTCTCTACATAGAGCACCGGTTCGGGGCGATCCATATTGAGGAGGGGCCGCAACTGGATGAAGCTAGGCTGACATTCGAGCACCTTGCCGCGCAGGCGGTGCGGATCGAGGAGTTCGAGTGAGAGGTGAGGACGTGCCTTCTGTTGATCTGAGCGGTGCCGAGTGGCGGAAGAGCAGCCGTAGCACGGGGGGAACCAACGCCAACTGCGTCGAAGTTGCCCCTGTCGGCCCGGTGGTGGCGGTGCGGGACTCCAAGAACCCGCAGGGCACCCCGCTGGCGTTCCCCGCTGTTCAGTGGGCGTTCTTCCTGGAGCGGTTGGGAAGCTGAGCGCAGGACTGCCACGGTGTCCTCATGCGGGCACTCGTGGCGGTCCTCGTCCTCGCGCTCCTCGCACTCTGTGCACCAGCCGCGGGCGTTGCGTCGGCGCATCCCCGACTCAGATTCGATCTTCAGGCGCATCGCGGCGGCATCGGGCTGACCGTCGAAAGCACCCTGGCCGCGTTCGCCAAAGCCCTCGAAGTCGGCGTCACCACGCTCGAACTCGACGTGCAGATCACCCGCGACGGCCGCGAAGTGGTCACCCACGACCGCAAGACCAACCCCGCGAAGTGCCTCGACACCGCCCCGGCCTTCCCCGGCGACCCGGCGTTCCCCTACGGGGGCAAATATGTCAAAGACCTGACATTTGCGCAGGTCAGGACGTTGGACTGCGGTTCGACGCGGTGGTCCCAATACCCTGATCAACAGCTCTCGCCGGGCGCCCGCATGCCCACCCTCGCCGAGGTCTTCGCCCTGGCCCGCGCCTACCGCGCCCACGACATCCGCTTCAACATCGAGACCAAGGTCGAAGCCGCCGCCCCGCACGAGACCGCGCCCCGCGAGCAGTTCGTGGAGATCACCCGTCGGGAGGTCCTCAAGTCCGGCTTCCTGCGCAACGTCACCATCCAGTCCTTCGACTGGACGACCCTGCGCCTCTGGCGGCAGACCGACCCGCGCTTCGCGCTCGTCGCCCTCACGCAGCCCGAGTTCTTCGTCCCCGGCTCCCCGTGGACCGGCGGTCTGAACCCCGACGACTTCGGCGGCAGTCCGGCCAGGGCCGCGAAGACCTTGGGCGTCACGACCGTGTCCCCGGTCCACACGATGACCACCCGGGCACTGGTCGACGACGCCCACGCGCTCAAGCTCAAGGTCGTCCCCTGGACGGTCGACGACCCCGCCGTCATGCACCGGCTGATCGACCTCGGCATCGACGGGCTGATCACCGATTACCCGGACAGGTTGCGGGATGTCTTGCGCGAACAGGGGTTCGCGCTGCCTAAGCGTCACCACCGGTGAGCGGTACCGACGCGAACCCCCGGATGACGAACTCCGCGCGTCGCCTCGGCTCGGTCGCCAACGCCGCGCTCGGCAGCTTGCGCGCCAACGCCGACAACGCCGCCTCGACCTCGATCCGGGCCAACGGCGCACCGAGGCAGTAGTGGATGCCCATCCCGAACCCCAGGTGCGGGTTCGGTGTCCTGGTCAGGTCGAACGTGTCCGGCTCGTCGAACACCTCCGGATCGCGGGCCGCCGCGCCGAGCAGCGCCGCGATCTTGCCCCCGGGCTCGACCACGTGACCCGCGATCTCCACTCGTTCGGTGGCCGTCCGCTCGAACAACTGCAACGGCGAGTCGTACCGGATGCACTCCTCCACGGCGGCCGTCACCAACGAGGGGTCCGCGGCCAGCCGTCGCCACTGCGCGGGGTGACGCAGCAGCGCCGTCACTCCGTTGCCGATCACGTTGACGGTCGCCTCGTGCCCGGCCATCAGCAGCAGCACCGCCGTGGCGACCAGTTCGTCCTCGGTGAGCCGGGCGCCGTCGGTGTCCGTCACGGCCACCAGGTCCGACACCAGGTCCTCGCCGGGGTGCGTGCGCCGGTGCGCGATCAGTTCACGCAGATAGGCGACGAACTCCCTGGCCGCCTGCTCGGCCGCGTCCCGCAGATCCGGGGGCAGGCCGTACTCGTACATCTTCACGATGGCGTTCGACCACGGCTGGAGCATGGGCCGATCGTCCGCGGGTACACCCAGGAGTTCCGCGATCACCTCGACCGGAAGGGGCCCGGCCACGTGCGACAGCAGGTCCGCTTCACCTCGTTCGACGATCCCGGCCACGAGATCGTCGACCAGACTGTCCGCGAGGGACGCGATCCACGGCCGCAGGCGCTCGACGTGCCCACGTCCGAACGCCGCGGCCACCAACCGCCGCAGCCGCGTGTGGGTCGGCGGCTCGTTCTCCAGCAAGGAGTTCCGGTGCAGCAGGTTGAACGCCGTGAACCGCTCGACCGGTTTCACGTCCGTCCAGATCCGGCCCAACGACCGGTGCCGCAACACCGCCGTGCACGCCCGGTGCGACACCGCGACCGCGATGCCCATGTCCTCGTGCCAGTGCACCTCGCCCTTCGACCGCAGCACGGCGAAGGTCGGGTAGGGATCGGCGACGAACGCCGGGTCGTGCTGGTCGAACGGGGTCACGCTCACGGACCGTAGAACTTGCGTACAGTTCACGTCCATTCGATGGTTGTTGTTCCCGCAACATTCCGCCGATCGTGACCAGCGGCCGTGACCGGCGATCAGGGCCGGTGACCAGGACCGGGCGAAGTTGACCATCCCTCACCCCACGGGGAGCATTCCAAGTCGTGTGGCCTGAAGTAGTCGCCCACCGCGGGGCGTCCACCGCGTTCGCCGAGCACACGCTCGCCGCCTACGAACGCGCGATCGCGGACGGCGCCGACGGCCTGGAGTGCGACGTCCGCCTGACCCGCGACGACCACCTCGTCTGCGTCCACGACCGCACGATCGACCGCACCAGCGACGGCCGGGGTGCGGTCAGCTCGCTGACGTTCGACCAGCTCAACACGCACGACTTCGGGAGCTGGCACGGCGAGTCCGCCGACGTCCTCGAACTCGACACGCTGCTCGGCCTCGCCGCCGACCACGGCAAACAGGTCTTCGTGGAGACCAAGCACCCCGTGCGCTACGGCGACCGCGTCGAACAGCGGCTCGCCGCCGTGCTGCGCCGGTACCGGGTCCAGGCCGTGATGATGTCGTTCTCGGTCACGGCCGTCCGCCGGTTCAAGACCCTGCGCCCGGACGTGCCGACCGTGCTGCTGTTCGGCCACCGCTGGCCCGAGCGGCTGCCGACGTTCGCCGACTTCGCCGGGCCGGGCGTGCACCTGCTGCACCGGTACCCCGAACGCGGGCGCGGCGCGTACTGCTGGACCGCCGACTCCGCGCCCGACGTGGCGATGTGCGTGGAGCGCGGCGTGCGATTCCTGGCGACCAACAACCCGGCCGGCACCCGCGGCATGCTTGCGGATAACTTGAGCCGGCCCTAACACCCCATCCGTAAGGAGGCTGCGGTGGCGAAGCGTGCGGCCGTGAAGACCAAGAGCGCGGACGGCGTCAACCCGCGCCAGCCGTGCCCGTGCGGTTCCGGCAAGCGCTACAAGGCGTGCCACGGCGGTGCCGGCGGTGCGGCCGATGTGATCGTGTCCCGTCCGTTCGAAGGGCTGGCGGCCGAGGGCGAGCTGATCGCGCTGCGCGAGTTCGTGCCCTCGGCGACGGTGAAGCTGCCGCTGCTCGACGGCAAGCGCGAGATCCTGCTGGCGACCGTGCTGCCCATGGCCGCCGCGGCGCTGGTGCGCGGCGACGGCACGGCGTTCGTCGGTCTCCAGGTGCAGACCCGGTCCGGCGACGTGAGCCGCGACCTGGCCCGCGCGGTGCAGTGGGCCCAGCGCGCCGAGACCGGCGAGGCACTGCCGGTCGTGGGCGTCGACGACGGCTCCGACCCCGGTCGCCTCCAGGACCTGCTCGACCCCGCGGCGGGTCTGGCCCCGGAGCTGCACCGTGACTTCGGCTGGTGGATGCCGCCGGACGCCGAGCCGTCCAACGAGGTCCAGCTTTCGCTTGAACGGGCGAACGCGGCGATCCTGCCGACCGAACGCCTCGAAGCGCCGGGCGTGTCGGCGGCCTACTGGGTGGACGCGGGCGACAAGGCGCACCTGCGCTGGGTGCGTCCCGAGCCCGAGGAGAAGCTGCTGGCCGCGTTGGCGCGGCTGGCCGTGCGCGGTGAGCACGACCTGGGCGAGGGCTCGCGGTACGCGGGCTCGTTCCGCGCCCACGGTCTGCTCGTGCCCGTGTGGGACCTGGACCGCGAGCTGCACTCCAGCGAGTGGTCCGGACCGGCGGACGAGTTGGGCAAGCGTTTGCGGACGGCGTTGACCAGCCTGGACGACGAGCCGCTGACCGAGGCGGAACGTCGTGCGCGCGACGGTCTGCGCGGTCGGCAGATCACGCTGCGCTGAGACTTGTCCACAGGTATCCCCACCTTTGTCCACAGGTTCCTGTGGACAACTCGAAGGCTGTGGACAACGTGATCCTGCGGATCAGCTCCCGTGCCGAGTGGGCCTCGGCACGGGACGCGGGCGCCGTGCCGATCGACCCGGACGGCTTCCTGCACTGCTCGGACCCGGGCACGGTCCACCTGCCCGCGAACCGGATGTTCCCGGGCCGGACGGACCTCGTGCTGCTGGTGATCGACCCCGGTGGCCTGCCCGTGCTGTGGGAACCGGGCGACGGCGACGAGGACGGGCCGTGGTTCCCGCACGTGTACGGACCCGTGCCGGCCGACGCGGTGGTGGCGGTGCTGGAGTTCCCGCCCGACGCGGACGGGCGGTTCCGGCCGCTGCCCGTGCTGTGACTGCCCGTGTTGTGACTGCCCGTCCTGGGATCGCGGGTCTGGGAACACACGCGAGCCCGGCCCCTTCGAAGGGGCCGGGCGCGCGTTCTGCTTGAAGCGCCTTAAAGCGCGCCACCCGCTGCACGGGGTGCGCTCGGGTCGGCGGCCTCGCCGACGCTCTCGCGCGTCAGGTACGCCTCCACGTGGAACAGGTTCCCGTCGGCGCGGTCGACGACGGCCAGCAGCGTGCGCATGGACGCCACCTCCTCCACCTGTTCCTTCAGGAACCACTGGAGGAACTGCTCGCCGATGTAGTCGCCTTCGTCGCGCGCGGTCTTGGCGAGCGTGACGATCTGTTCCGTCACGGTCTCTTCCTGGTGCAGCGCGAGTTCGACGGGCTCCCGTGCGTCCGTGAAATCGTTGCGCACCTCCGACACACCCGGAATGGACACGCGGACGTCCTTGTCCATCAGGTACTGGACGATCATGAGCGCGTGGTTGCGCTCCTCCAACGCCTGGCGGTAGAAGTGCGCGGCCAGGCGGGGCAGGTCGGCGCCGTCGTACCAGACCGCGATGGCCAGGTACTGCTGCGCCGCCGCGAACTCGTGGCCGACCTGTTCGCGGAGCAGGTGGTGGAACTTGGTGTGGTCGCTCTCGGAATGCTTCTCGACAGTGTTGGCCATGGCTTTACGATAACGTCCCGGGTCTAATTCCGCATCGCAGGGAAGATTAATCTAAGAATAGGTCAGCCTTGGTTGTCCGAAAGGTTAGGCAAACCTTTCGTCACGCCAGGGGTGCGCGTTCGATCGGGCAGGACATGCAGCGCGGCCCGCCCCGGCCGGACCCGAGTTCCGAGCCGCTGATGCGCAGCACCTCGACGCCCGCGTCCTCCAGGCGCGCGTTCGTCTCCACGTTGCGTTCGTAGGCCACGACCAGACCGGGACCGACCGCGAGCGTGTTGTTGCCGTCGTCCCACTGCTCGCGTTCGGCGGTCACCGGGTCCAGGCCGGTGTCGATCACGCGCAGCCGCTCGATGCCCATCGCGTCGGCCGCCGCCTCCAGGAACGGCTTGCGGTCGGCGACCGTCACACCGCCCGAACCGTCCGCGCGGACCGCGTACGCCTCCAGGCTGTCGCGCACCGCCGGGTACATCACCACGGCGTCGCGGTCGACCATCGTGCACACCGTGTCGAGGTGCATCGTGGCCCGCTCCTGGGTGATGGGCACGGCCAGGACCGTGTGCGCGAGACCGTCCGCGAGCGCGGATCGGGCGAACGACTCGGCACCGGCCGGCGTGGTCCGCTCGCCGACGCCGATGGCCAGCACGCCGGGCGCGAGCAGCAGCACGTCCCCGCCCTCCAACGGCGCCGAGTGCGCCCCGTACGCACGTCGCGTGCGGCGGAACCTCGGGTGGTAGGCGTAGATCAGGTCGGTCAGTGCGGTCTCGCGGTCACGCGCGGGCAGCGCCAGCGACGTGATCGCGACCCGGTCGCCGACCCAGACCGACGAGTCGCGCGTGAACAGCAGGTTCGGCAGCGGGTTCACGGCGAAGTCGTTGGGGTGGTGCATCTTGCGGACCAGGGACGCGCCCTCGGCGGCGGGCAGTTCCTCGAACGTCATGCCCGTGGTGAGCACGGTCGCGAGCTGGTCCGGCGGCAGGGAGGCGAGGTGCGAGCGCAACGCGTCGGCCAGGTCGATACCCAGTCGGCGCTCGTCGACCGCGCTGTGCAGGCCCGCGATCCGCGCACGGTCGTCGTGCAGCGCGGCGACCAGGACGTCGGACAGCAGGAGCACCTCGACGCCGCGCACGCGCAACACCTCGGCGAAGGCATCGTGCTCCTCCTGCGCGCGGTCGACCCAGGGGACGCCGTCGAACAGCAGTTGGTCGTTGTTGCGCGGGGTCAGCCGCTTCAGCTCGGCGCCGGGGCGGTGCAGCAGCACCGTGCGCAGGGGGCCGACCTCGCTGTCCACCCGGGGTGCCGGGTGCGGGACGGCGTCGGCGGTCTCGGTGGGTGCGATGTGCGCGGTCACGCGGTCGAGGGTAGACCGAAGGTGTGGAAGTCGCAGCCCGTGAGCGGGCTTTCCGGGTCAAGTCGACTGTAGTAGATGACTGAAGCGGCGATTCGTTGTGCGAATCGCGGGTCCATCCGGTTGAACGTTGTGTCACCTGGGGCACGTGGGAGGATCGGCCCGTGGGTCGTTATGCGCTGCTCGTCGCCACCGGTGCGTACGACGACGTCCGGCTCGCCCGGTTGCGGTCGCCCGCGTCGGACGTCGAACGTCTCGCCGCCGTGCTCGAAGATCCGGACATCGGCGGGTTCACGTCGGTGACCGTGCTGCGCGACCGGTCGGCCGGCGAGATCAGGCTCGCGGTGGAGGACGTGCTCGACCGCGAACCCGGTGATCTCGTGCTGGTGTTCTTCGCCTGCCACGGCGTGATGACGGCCGGACGCCGACTCCACTTCGCGGCCTCGGACACGAACCTCGACCGGCCCGCCGCCACCGCCGTGCCCCGGTCGTTCGTGCACGAGCAGTTGGCGGACTGCGCGGCCGGTGCCCGGGTGCTGGTGCTGGACTGCCGCTTCGGCGGTGTCGTCGCCGATCCGGTCGTCGAAGCCGGCGAGGGCTACGTCGTGTTGAGCGCGACCGACGCGTTCGGGCAGGACAAGTCGGTCTACACGGACGTGCTGATCGAAGGGCTGTCCGGCGGCGCGGCCGACCTCGACGGCGACGGCTGGGTCGAGGTCGCGGAGTGGGCGGCGTACGCGGCCCGTGCGGTCGGGGACCGGCAGACGCCGCTGTTCTTCCCGGACGGGACGGCCGGCGCGATCCGGATCGGGCGGGCCGGGACCGGGGTCGTGCGGGTGGCGCCGACGGCGACGTACACGCCCCGGCAGTTGCTGGTGGCGCGCGGGTTCCGGGCCGTGGCCGATCGCGTGTGTCGGACTTTGGGGCCTTACGGGCGGCGGGCGGTGCTTTATGTCGACCGTGCACCCGTGGAGGCCGGGGACGCTTCGACGATCGTGGACGTGTTCAAGCCGGACGACTCACGGGACCTGCTGGGCGTCGAGTACGCCCGTGACCTGGTGCGCGAGGTGCGGTCGGAGGCGGGTGACGGTGGCGCGTCCGCGGTGGCGGTGACGTCGGACGCGGTCGACGGACTGGTCGACGCCATGCGGTCGGGCGCGCATCCGATCCGGCTGCTGCACGGGATCGAGACGGCGGCCCGGCGTGCGGTCGAGTTGATCATCACCTCGGCGCGCGACCTGGTCCTCGGCGAGGTCGGGGCGCTGGCGGGCGGCGTGGTCGGCAGCGCCGAGGCGGCCGACGTGATCGTGCGCGTCGCGGACCTGATCGGCCTCAACGCGTCGTTCCTGGTGGACGTCGAGCCCGGTGCGGGGGTGGACTTCGTGCTCAGGATGGGCGCGCGGTTCCGGCACGCGGCGGTGATCGGCGAGGTGCCGGACCAGGGTCGGGTCCTGCTGCTGGCGGGTCGGTTCAACGGCCGGATCGCCGAAGAGCCCAGGATCGGCCTGGTGGTGTGCCTGGACGTCAACCGTTCCGCGTTGAAGTCCGACGGACCCGGTGTGGTCGTCGTGTCCGATCCCGACGTGCTGAACGAACTGCGGCTGCTCGTCGGCGGACAGGTGCTGCCCGGGGCGAAGGTCGACCGGCCATACGGGAACGCGACGCGGATCGTGGTGTCCGAACAGGAGATTCTGGTGCTCGGCAACGGCGAAGGCCGACCGGTCGCCGTCGTGCGCACCGGGTCCGCGGCCGAAGCCGGGCGGTTGGAGCGGGCGGCGCGGGTGCTGCGGGGTGCCGCCGAGGACGGCGTGCTGCGCGGGCAGGGCATCGGGCTGCGGGCCGTGGGCGGGCTCGTCACCAGGAGCGCGGTCGGGGAGACCGAGGAAGAACTCGGGATCCAGGTGTTCGGACGTGCTTTGGGTGCCGTGGCGCGGTGGGTCGCCGAGAACTCGGCGCTGGACGTGACCGGGCTCGATGCCTCGTCCGTCGACTCGGCCGTGGTGGCGCGGGTCGTGGTCGAGGCGTCGGCGCGGACCTTGCGGCGGTTCCTGCTCGCGTATTAGCGCGTGTCCTGCTCGCTATGGCAGGGCCGGACCGCTAGCTCGTCGTGGTGATCGCGGGGATCACGACGGTCGCGGTCAGGACGGCGTGGATCTCGTCCACGGCGCGGCGGACGGCCTTGCCCGCCCAGTCGCCCTCGGTGATCGTCTTCAAGCGGGCCTTGACCTGGGCGTGCGGCAGGTCCTTGAACACCTTCCGCTCGAACCGCAGTGCCGCGACCAGGGACGCGAGGGCGGCGGTGCGCGGGTCGACCGGGTCCTCGGAGGTGATCGCGCGGGCCAGGCGCTGCCGTGCCTCGGTCTCCTCGGCGGGCTCGCCGCCGTCCGGCGCGGGGTAGCGGGTGCGGGGGAAGAGCAGCAGCACCTTGTCCTGCTCGCGGCGCAGCACGCCCGCGTCGACCAGGCTGGACAGGACGCGGTCGGGCAGGCCCTTGCTCAGGCGCGTGACCCAGTCCTTGGGCTTGCGGTCCTTGTCGGCGGCGATCGCGGCGAGCGCGTGGTCGAGGACCGGGTGATCGGTGGGCGTCGGGTCGAGGACCGTGACGCGGTTGTCGACCACGTCGATGCGTCCGGCCAGGGCCAGGTCGAGCAGCACGCCACCGGCCAACCCGTACTCGAAGACGGGACGGCCCAGGCGCAACGCGCCGCTGTCGTCGTAGGCCAGGAGGGCGATTTCCTCGGCGAGATTCCCCATGCCACAGTCTAAACCGGACTCAGGGCAGCCAGGACACCTTTCCGCGCAGGAACGTGTAGCCGACGAACGCGACCACGTCGAGGATCGTGTGCGCGAAGACCAGGATCCACAGGCGGTTGGTGCGCTGCCAGACCTTGCCGAAGACCAGGCCCATGACGACGTTGCCGATGAAGCCGCCGAAGCCCTGGTAGAGGTGGTACGAGCCGCGCAGGATCGAACTGGCCGGCAGGGCTGCGTTGTCGCGCCAACCGAGCTGCTTCAGCCGGGTGATGAGGTAGCCGACCACCAGGGTTTCCTCCGCCCAGGCGTTGCCCGCCGCGGAGAGGACCAGGACGACGGTCCGCCACCAGGAATCGTCCAAAGTGGACGGTTGGACGGCGAGGTTCAGGCCCAGGTGGTGCGCCAGCAGGTACAGGCCCAGGCCGGGGATGCCGATCACGGCCGCCAGGCCCAGGCTGCCCAGCGCGTCGGGGCCGATCCGCGTCCGGTCGAGGCCCAGGGTTTTCAGTTTTGTGCCGGTGTGCCAGAGCAGGTAGACGCCCAGGCCGCCCCAGGCGGCCAGTTGCGCGACGCCGAGCAGTTGGGCGATCAGGTCGAGCAGGTCGAACTTCGCCTGCGGGACGTTGATCGCGACGGACTGTTGGTTGAGAGCGACCGGTTGGAGCAGGCTGTCGATCAGGCGGACCAGGCTGCGCAGGCCGGACATGCCCAGCGTGACGGCGAAGACGAGCAGCAGCTCGATGCGGACGGCTCGGCGGTCGATCACCTGGGCAGGCTATTCAGCGGCGTTGGGCGAGGAAAGGGCAGCCCATCAGTCTGCGCAGTTCGACGGACAGTTCCTGGGCCGTGGCGACCGGGCGGGAGAAGGCGATGCGGACGTCGTGGTCCTCGTCGGTGGCCTCCACGCGGAGCCGCAGGCCCAAGCGGTCCAGGCCGAGGGGGCGGACGTGGCCGCCTCGGAGGTGTTCCGGGAGGTGCTGGGAGAGGAGGCCGACCACGTCGCGGTGGGACAGTTCCAGGTGGCGCAGCCAGTGGTCCTCGTGAGTGCAGAACGGGTCCGGTTCCGCTGTGGCGAAGAGGTCCGGTTGCAGGCTGGTGGTGCCTTCCGCGTCCGCCACGACGATCGACGCGGGCTCCAGGCGCAGGGCGGACATGCCGTGGCCTACGTCCAGGAGGCGGGGGTCGGGGCGTTGCTCGGCGACCTCCAGGCAGGCCTGGCGGGCTTCCTGCGGGTCGAGGACCCGTAGCCAGCCGGTGATCCAGAGCAGGCCGCGGACCGGTTCCCGCAGGGTGACGGGGGCGTGGTCGGCCACCTCCAGCATGCCGGTGGTGGCTCCCGTGCGGACCAGGGGGTGGTCGTCGGGGAGGAGCATCGTGGCTTCGCCGGTGGGGTGGACGTGGTGGAAGGCGGGGGTGATCCGGGCTTCCGTGCCGTTCGAGGGCAGTAGTGCGGCGCGTCCGCCCCTGGTCGCGATCGTCCGGGCCCGTTCCGCGGGGTGCGGAGCGGGTGGTCGGCGGTCTTCGCTCACCGTGCACCTCCACTTTGTTAGGGCAGCCTAACTTGGAGGCTGCCCCTGGGGGAAGTCCCTCCATCGGCGTACGTGTTCCCGGCCTGTTCTACACGCGCCGCGCGCCGCCGGACACCACGCGAGTCCTCCACTCGGACACCGCGAGTTATGCACTCAGACACCGCGAGTTGTGCACTCGGGCACCGCGAGTGTGCGTCCGGTGCGGCGAACTGTGTGGTCTTGGGGTGCGAACGTCGGTCTGGGCCGATTGTGGCTTGAGTGTCGTGCCCTCGGGTCCGGAGACTGGCTTCGGGAAGGGGGTGTCGCTCTGGTGATCAGGAGAGTCGGCGGGCCGTCGGGGCGGGGGGCGGCGTTGGAGGACGAGTGGACGCGGTACTGCCTGGAGATCGCCGGGCGGCGGGCGTTCGGGTGGGTTCTGGTCGGCGTCGTGGCGTTCGTGGTCCACCTGGTGGTCGTGTCGCAGGGGTGGGGTGGGGGGACTGTCGGGTGGGGGTTGCTGGTTTTCGCGGTTGTCGTGTTGGGGCTGGGGATGGTGCGGCGGCCTGCGCCCTCGGTCATGGCCGAGGGGGCGCCGTGGAAGTTCGTGCGGGTGCATTGGCGTGGTGGGCGGCTGGTGGTGCACGGGGACGGGAAGGACGTCGTGCTCGACGTGACGGCCGGTCCGCTTGCTCGTGGGCGGATCAACCGGCATCGGCGGGCCTGGGTTCTGGAACCCGGGCGTCGGGGCGAGACGGTCGTGACGTTCCGGGGTGTACCCCGGTTGTTCGCCGCCCGGGTGCTGGACGGGTGACGTCCGGGGTCGGGGGTGTCACATCGGTTTCGGTGATCAACCGGGCGGATATCCGGCGGGTATCTGGTTTGGTGGAGGGCGTGTGCGCGTGCGAGCGGTGGGGAGCGGCCCCGTGATCGGTGAGGACTGGGCACGTCGCTGCCTCGACCGCGCCGACCGGCGGGCGGTCGGGTTCCTGCTGTTGGCCGTGGCCGCCGTGCTCGCGCTGTGGCTGGTGTCCGAGTTGATCGGGTCGCGTTGGGTGTTCGTGTTGTTGCCGTTGTGCGTCGAGTTCGCCGTGCCGGGGTTGCGGCACTTCCTATGCCGACGTGCCGTCCGGCGGTTGCTGGAAGCGCACGACTGGCACCCGATGTCGGTGTCGTTCGTGGCCGGACGGGCACGTGTCGGGCGTCAGGCGTACCTGGAGACGGAAGGATCCGACCGGACGTTCCTGCGGTTGCCGGAAATGCCCGAGCGCGTGCGCGAGTACGTCCGGCGCACCGGTCAGGTCTGGCTGGCCGGACCCGACGCCCGCGGGCGGACCGTCGTCGTCACGCGCGGTACGCCATTCCTCACGTTGGGGCGTGTGGTGATCCGTTGAGCACGCCCGACAACAGCACCGTGACCGCGTTCGTGACCTCTGTCGGCGCGTGGTCGCGGCGGCGGAACGACCTGACCAGGACCGTGTCCGTGAGCAGTGCGGCCAGTTCCGCCGCCGGCAGGGCCGTGGTGAACCGGCCGGCGTGCTGACCCTCCTCGATCACCGGGGTGACCAGCGCCGGGAAGTTCGGCACGTGCTCGCGGGCCGTGTCGTCCTGGGTGGACAGGACCATCAACGCGTCGAACATCGCGCGGTGCGCCGTCGTCGCCAAAGCCAGGCGTTCGAGGTGGCGCACCAGGATTTCCGGTGCCGGGCGTTCCAGTCGGACATCGGTGGAGAGGCGTTTGCGGACCTCGTCGTACGACGGCCGCAAACCGGCAGCCACTATGTCCGCTTTGGTAGGAAATAGGCGTTTTATGGTGGGTAGATCGACGCCCGCGGTCGTCGCGATGTGGGCCAGTCGCGTCCCGTGGTAGCCGCGGTGCGCGAATTCGTGCGCCGCCGCGTCCACCACCGCCTGTTCCGGGTCGTCGGGCAAACGGTCCGGGTGGAACTCGCGCGACACCTCCTCGGCCAAAGGCGCGATGACGTCGTCGACGTGCTCGTCGCGTTGACCGCCGTCGACCACGGCACCCAACAACGCCACGGCCGCGTCGCCGAACAGGTCGTCGGGCACCGACGCCGGATCGAGCACGCGGCGCAATGCCAGCCCCTCGACCAAAGCGGTCAGCACGACCGCCAGCGAATCCGGGCCGAACGGCTTGCGCAGCACCGCGCCCCACTCGGCCAACGTCGCCTCGCACGCCTGCGCCGTGCGCCGGGACAACTCCCGGTACTCGACGCGGGCCGACCGCAACGCGGCCGTGTGCCCGCGCGCGAACGTGGCCAGGAACAACCTCGCCCGCGCCGCCGGGTCCGCGCACAACGCCCGGAAGTCCTGGAGCGCGCGGTCGCGGACCAGTCGTCGTGGATCACCCGTGCCGCCCGGGAACACCAGCGGCGCGTACGCCGTGCCGTCCGCCAGCGTGCCCAGGAGGTCGTCGAGGAATTTCTCCTTGCCGCCCACGAGACCGAAGCGGTCTTTGTTGGGCCAGTTGTTGTAGAACGTCGTCGTGGTGAGGTGGGCGCGTTCGACGATCGCCTCGATCGTCAATCCCTCCGCGAGGATGCGGGAACCCGCCGACAGCAGGGCGTCCCGGCCCGCACGCAACAGGCGTGTTCGCGACGGAGGCTGTCTGACCATGGGAAAACCTCCTCGACGACCCGCCTTGACCTTCAAGTCAACCCTTGCTTGAGCGGGTTGAGCCGAAAGCCGACCACGTGTTCGTTGATCGGTGACGATCGTATTTGGTCGACTCTCCCCTTCGGCCCGGAGCGGGCCGGAATTGGCCCGGGTGGACGAGTTCGACGGGAGACGAGTCGTGGGATTCCTGGCCGGCCTGTTGGTGATCGCCGTCGCCGCAGCGCTGTTGATCGAAGAAGTGCTCTACCTCCTCGGCGGGTCGCTGTGGCTCTACGCCGCGGCGGTCATCGTCGTGGTCCTGGTCGTCCTCGTCGGCGGCCCCTCCGCACGCGCACGCCGGCGCATCCGGCGTGACGAGGAGGTCGTGGTCGACTAACGACCGACCGGCATGTCGTTCTGCTCGGCCCAAGCGGCAACGTCCTCCTTCCGCAGCGCGGTGGCGAGGAGGTCGGGAAATCGGTCCGGGGTGCATGCGAACGCGGGTGCGCCCAGGTCCGACAACTGCGCCGCCAACTCGTGGTCGTACGCCGGTGTGCCGCCGTCGCTCAACGCCAACAGCACGACGACCGTCACACCGCTGTGCACCAACTCCCGGACCCGGCGTCGGAGTTCGTCCGCCACACCACCCTCGTAGAGGTCGCTGATCAGCACCAACACCGTGTCCGACGGGCGGCGGACCAGCGACTGGCCGTAGGCCACGGCCCGGTTGATGTCCGTGCCGCCGCCGAGCTGGGTCGCGAAGAGCAGGTCCACCGGGTCGTCCAGCTCGTCGGTCAGGTCGACCACCTCGGTGTCGAACACGACGAGCTTCGTGTCCACGCTGCGCAACGACGCCAGCGACGCGCCCATCACCGCCGAGTACACCACCGACTCGGCCATCGACCCCGACTGGTCGACCAGCAGGATCACGTCCTTGAGCGCCGCCGTCCGACTCCGCCGGCGATGACCCCTGAGCTGCTCGACCACGACCGTGCCCTGGTCGGGCTGGTAGTGCTTGAGGTTGGCCCGGATCGTGGCGTCCCAGTCCACATCGGACAGACGTGGTCGGCGCGTGCGCCGCGAACGGTCGACCGCGCCGTGCACGGCGGCCTTCAGGCGTTCCGCCAGCCGTCTTTCGATCTCCTCCACGACCTTGCGCACGACCGCGCGTGCGGTCTCACGGGTGCGCGCCGGGATCGCCGACGAGAGCGACAGCAGCGTGCCGACCAGGTTCACGTCCGGTTCGGCACCGGCCAGCAGTTCGGGTTCGAGGAGGAGTTGGCGCAGGCCCAGGCGGTCCACCGCGTCGCGTTGCATCACCTGGACCACGGACGTGGGGAAGTACGTGCGGATGTCGCCGAGCCAGCGGTGCAGGACGGGGGCCGAGCCGCTCAGCCCGGCGCCGCGCTTGCGCCCGCCGCCCTCCACCGGGCCGCCGCCGTAGAGGCCGGTCAGCGCCGAGTCGCGGCGGGCGTCGTCCGTGCCCAGGGTGCTCAGGTCGCCCGCGTCGGCGCCGAGCAGCAACCGCCAGCGCCGCAGCCGTTCGGTCTCGTCGGTGCTCATCGGACCGCCTTCGGGTGTCGGAGGACTGGCGCACGCGGTTTGCCGGTGTCGGGCGGCGGACGTCGTGGCCGGTCCGGTGTCGTGTCGGCGGGGCGGGAGTGGCTCACGACCGCGGTCCCAGCAGGGTGCGGACGTGGGCGACCAGGCGGTCCGCCAGGTCCTCGTCCCAGTCGCCCGTCGGCTTCCCGGACCTGGTCCGGCCCTTCACGCGGTCGCCGATCATGCGGCGTTCGGCCGTCGAGAACTCCGTCACGGCCTTGCGCAGCAACGGCAACGCGGCCTCGAAATCCGGGCCTGCCAGACCGGACAGCCAGTCGTCCACCACGGCGAACAGGGACCGGTCGGCCGCGAGCAGCGCCGCCGAGCCACGCAGGAAGCCCGCCACGAACGCGGTCGCGCCGGCGTTCGTGGACACCGCGCGGTGCAGCCGGGTCTCGACAGTGGCCGAGTCGACCTCGCCCGCCTCCCACAGCAGGCGCGTCGCCCGTCCCGCCGGCAGACCGTGCGCCTCGGTCAGGTCCGACAGCGAGCGCAACGCCCGGCGCCACGTGGCCCGGTGGTCGTCGTCGGCCGCGAGGCGGACGGCCTCGTCGGCGCCGTCGACCGCGGCCAGCGCGCGTTCCGCCGTGGCGTCGTCGACGTTCCGGCAGGCCAGGGGCAGTCCGACCGCGCCACGCGCGAGCAGGCCGTGCAGGGCCACCCGGAGCAGTTCGGGATCGGTGTCGCGGACCGAGCCGTAGCGGACCGTCGTCGCCAGGCTCGGCAGGGCGTCGAGCAGTTCCAGGGCGTCCGTCGCCGCCGCGGCCCGGCGGTCGAGCGCGGCCCGTGCCGCCGCCACCGCCTCGGGCAGTTCGCACCCGACGGCGTGATCGAGCACCTCGGCGGCCTCGACCACGCGCGACGCGCCGGCCGCCCGCTCTTCGAGGACGTGCCGTGCGGCGCTCTCGACCGTCGTGCCGTGCCGCGCCGCCACCGCGAGGGCCACCGCGAACTCGGGCCGCCACAGCAGTTGCCACTGCTCGGTGAACGTACCCAGTCCCCGGCTCGCGTCCGGCGTGCCCCACGGGACGTCGAGGACCTCCAGGCGCCGCAACAGCTTCGACCGCTCGCGGTCGTTGTCCCGGCGCAGGTCGAGCCGCAACGACTTCGCCTCGGCCGCGACCGCCAGGCGCAGCCGCTTGCGCAGCCGGTCCAGGTCGGCGGCCAGCGGGGAGCGCGGAACCTCGTCGCCGACCTCGCCGATGCGCTCGCCGACCACGAGCCGGGTGTGCACGACGTCGAGGTGGACCTGGTCGCCGCCGCACAGGACCGCGCGCGCCGACTCCATGACCTCGGACAGGCCGGGCGACGGACGGCCGCGCAGCGCCGCCAGCGTGTCCGCGAGCCGCACGGCCTCGACCGCGCTCGCCGTGGACGCCGGCAGGTCCTCGTCGCGCAGCACGGTGCACGCACGGGAGAACCACCGCGCCACGGTGTCCTTGCCCTGGGCGGTCTCCCATAGGTGCGCGTACCAGCCGGGCGAGTCGATGCCCGCGCCGTAGCCCGACGACGCGGCGAGCTTGCCGTGGCTCCACGGCACCCAGGTCCCGGACACCTTGCGCCGCGGCAGGCCCTTGAGCGCCGCCGCGTCGAGCGAGGCCGTCGGGAGCGTGCGCAGGGCGGGCACGTGCCACGCGCCGCACACCACGACGACCGGCCCGTCGGTGTCCTTGAGCGCCTTGCGGATGCCCTGGCGCATGGCCGCTTCCCGTCGGAGCGTCCGGTCGTCCACGTGGTGCTCGTACTCGGCACGCACGGCGGACATGGCCTCGGCGACGGCTTCGGCAAGGTCGGCGGGGTCGCCGTGGTGCTCGACCACGTCCTCCCACCAGCGCTCGGGGTCGTCGAAACCGGCCGCTTCGGCGAGCAGGCCCAGCGGGTCGACGGCCACCTGCGGTTCGGGGGTGTCGTCGGGCGGTGTTTCCGGCCCGCCCAGCGAGGCGGCGGCGGGCAGGTCGAAGAAGCGCAACGGGACGTCGTGCGCGTCCGCCCACGTCAAGGCCCGCCACTCCGGCGAGAACTCGGCGAACGGCCAGAACGCGGCCCGGCCCGGATCGGCCTCGTCGTGCAGCAGCACGGCCACCGGCGGGGTGAGCCGGCGGACGTGCGGCAGCAGGACGTCCGCCTCCGGTGGGCCCTCGACCAGCACGATCGCCGGGCGCAGATGCTCGAGGGCGGCCTGCACCATGCGTGCCGAACCCGGGCCGTGGTGGCGCACGCCGAGCAGCGTGACCCGGTCGGGCAGGGGTCGGCTCACGCCAGGTCCCGGCACGCCCGGTACAGGTCGCGCCAGTCGGCGCGTTCCTTCACGACCGTCTCCAGGTACTCCTGCCACGCCGCGGTGTCCGAGACCCGGTCCTTCACCACCGCGCCGAGCAGGCCGGACGCGACCTCGTCGGCGGTGATCGTGCCGTCGCCGAAGTGGCCCGCCAACGCCATGCCGCCGGCGACCACCGAGATCGCCTCGGCCGTCGACAGGCTGCCGCTGGGCTTCTTGAGCTGCGTCCGACCATCCACAGTGGACCCGTTGCGCAGCTCCCGGAAGATCCGCACGATCCGGCGTACCTCGTCCAGCGCGGGCGGCCGGGCGGGCAGGTCCAGCGCCCGGCCGAGCTGCTCGGCCCGCGACGACACGATCCGCACCTCGTCGTCCTCGGTCGCCGGCGGCGGCAGCACCACGGTGTTGAACCGGCGGGCCAGCGCCGACGACATCTGGTTCACGCCCCGGTCGCGGTCGTTGGCCGTCGCGATCACGGTGAAGCCCGGCACGGCCTGCACCTGCGTGCCCAGCTCCGGGATCGGCAGGGTCTTCTCGGACAGGATCGTGATGAACGAGTCCTGCACCTCGGCGGGCATGCGGGTCAGCTCCTCGATCCGCGCCACCGCGCCCGTGCGCATCGCCTTGAGCACCGGGCTCGCCACGACGGCCGCCTCGCTCGGCCCCTCCGCGATCAACCGCGCGTAGTTCCAGCCGTACCGGACCTGGTCCTCGCCCGTGCCTGCCGTGCCCTGCACGACCAGCGTCGAATCACCGCTCACCGCCGCCGCGACGTGCTCGGACAGCCACGACTTCGCCGTGCCCGGCACACCGACCAGCAGCAGCGCCCGGTCGGTCACCAGCGTGCCGACGGCCACCTCCACCAGGCGCCGGTCGCCGATGTACTTCGGGGTGATCACCGTGCCGTCGGACAGCGTCCCGCCGAGCAGGTAGCGCACGACGGCCTGCGGCGACATCCGCCACCGCGGCGGACGCGGCCGGTCGTCGGTCGCCGCCAGGGCGGTCAGCTCGGCGGCGTACTGCTGTTCCGCGGCGGGCCGCAGCACGGTCTCGGTCACGGTCGGTCCTTTCGGTGCGGGGCAAAGGCGTCGCGCAACTGCATGCGCAGGCGCAGGACGTCCAACTCGGAGGTGTGGGTCGGCCAGCGTTCGGTGATCACGTGCCAGTTCGCGCCGAGCACCTCGGCGTCACCCCTGGTCAGCAGCACGGCCGGTGGTCGGCCCGCCCGCCAGCGCGGATCGCGCATGTCGGCGTAGCGGCCCAGCAGCGCGGCCGTCGCCTCGGCCGACCACGGCGCGGGCAACTGCGAGCACGCGTGGTCGAGCAGGTCGTAGTTCCACTGCCGCGACACTTCGACGACGGTGCGCGCGGCCAGGTCGGTGGGCAGCGTCGCGAGCATCTCCAACTGCTCCATGCCGGTGAGACTGCGGGTCGCGGCCACCGCCCACGGCCGAGCGTCGACCGCGAGGTTGAGGCGCTGCGCCACGCCCCGCAACAGGGCCGCCGCCCACGGGCTGCGCTCCAGCTCACGGGCCGCGTCGACGTCGTCGGAGCCGAGCCGCCTGGTCCAGTAGCCCGGCGGCACGGCGGCCGAAGCACCCCGGATGCGACCCGTGACCCCCGACTCCGAACCGTCGCGCAGCAGGTCGCGCGCCTCCTCGGGATCGGGTTCGACCACGGTCCACAGCTCGTCGGACCGGACGTCGAACCCCTCGGCGGTCAGCCACAGGCCCCGGTGCAGGCGGTCGGCGGCCCGGCGGGCGAGCAACGAGTCGGGCAGGGCGCGCAGCAGCCGCAACGCCTCGTCGTGCACGCCGATGGCCAGGTCGTCGAGCGCGCGTTCGAGCAACGCCTCGTCGTCGTGCGAGAGACCGGCCTCCAACGCGTTGACCACGGCCTGGCGGTCGACCGCGCGGGGTTGGCGGTCGTACTGGGCGGCGAGGAACTCGCGGGTGCCGTCGGGGTCGAGCGTGCGTGCCCGCCGCAACGCCGCCTGCCGGGCGGGGCCGGGCAGGTCCATCGCGTTGTCGAGGTCGACCGCCTCGACGGCCGCGACCGCCCAGTTCCACCGCGTCCGCACGGACGCGAGCCACCGGCCGCGCGTGCCGAGGACCGCCGTGACGGCCTGCCTGAGTCCGGTGTGGGACGTGCCCAGGTCCAGCAGCACGGGCAGTTCCCGGTGGTGTGCCACCAAACCGACGCCCCTGGCCATGCCGCACCACTCGGTGAGCAGCACCTGGTCGTCGGACGCCGTGATCTGGGCGAGCACGTCCCGTGCCGCCGGAGGTACGAGGGCCTCGGTGGCTTCGGGTGCCTGCTCCAGGAAGCCGCCTTCGGCGACCGGGGGAAGGGGGGCGCCGTGGGCCGCGAGCCCCAACGCCGCACAGCGGTCGAGGAGTTCCGCCGCGTCGACCCCGGATCGGTGCGCTCCGACGAGAAGGGTCTGGACCGTCTCGTCCCACTCGGCGTCGCGGCTCATGCGGACACCGCCGGGCGGGTCGGGAGGGCGGTCCGCCGGTGTCCGGGACGCGGTGTCGAGGTGGGTACGCCGGGGTGGCGGCCCTGCGCCGGGTGTGGCCCCGGGCGGCGAGGGGCGCGTCCGAAGGTCGACTCGGTGGTGGATGCGGCGGCCGGGTGGTCGTGTTCGTGCCGGGGCCTCGGGCGGCGGGTGCCGATGGGGTGGTCGTCTCCGGACCACGGTGCGGTGGTCGGGGAGAGTGCGTCGGTGGAGGGGCGGCCGGTTTCGGGCGGGGGATTCGAAAGTCGGCTCATGCCAGCACCTCCGGGGCGTCGCCTGCCAAGGCCACGGCGCCGGGGCGCAGCGTTTCCCCGTCCCACAGCGCCCACAGGTCGAACGGTGTGCCGCCGGTGATCGCGACCACCTGGTCCAGCGCCAGGCCCGCGTGGATCCTCAACGCCCGGCCCTCGGCGTCCACCGCGTGGGTCGCGTCGGCGGACAGCCGCACGCCCGCGCACGACACCGGGTGCACGCGTTCCCACGGGTCGGCCAGCAGTGCCGGTTCCAGGCCGGCCAAGGCCTCGACCCACGACGCGGACGCGGGCACGGGTCCGAGCGGCTGTTCGGTGATCACCTCGCCGAGCGCCACCCGCGACGAACCCGGGTACCGGTGCAGCACCGCGTGCAGCTCGACGCCGTGCGGCAGCACGGGCACCGGCCGGGCATCACCGCGCGCGTGCCGCTCCGCGAGCACCCAGCCGTGCTCCCGCCCCCACGCCCACTGCCGCAGCGTGCGGAACCGACCCTCGTCGGTCTCCCGGCGCAGCAACGAGATCCAGCGGTCCGTCATGCCCGGCGCGGCGCGGACCTCCTCCTCGGTCACCGAGTACCCGAGGCGCCGGCGCACGACCGCCGAGTCCGTCCCGGCCAGCCGGGTGAGCAGGTGCAACCCGCCCAACCGGTCCGCCGCGTCGTGCGCCCACCGCGACCCGCCCGCCGCCACGGCCGCACGCACGTTCTCGACCGCAGCTGCCAGCCCCTGGGCTTTGGCGTCGACCATCCGCGCGGTGACGCCCTGCCACCACGCCGCCTCACGGCCCGGCAGCGCCGCGATGCCCGCGCCCGCCACGTCCGCCAGCCAGTCGGTCAGCCCGGCCACGCCCACGCGCACCGACGCCTCGCGCTTGGCGGCCGTCCGCTCCTTCGCCCTGGCCCGCCGTTCGACGGCCTCGGGCGAGTCGTCGACGGGCGCGGCGGCCTTGCGCCGGTCCAGCCACTCCCGCGCCCAGTCCGGCGGCTCGCCCTCCTCCAGCGGCGTGCCCAGGTCGCGCAGTTGCAACGCCAAGGCGTGCTTGCACGGGAACTTGCGCGACGGGCACGAGCACTTGGTCGCCCGGTCGCCCAGGTCGACGCAGACCGCGTATGGCTTGGCACCGCTGCCCTTGCACAGCCCCCACAGGGCCAGGTCGCTACGACCCAGCCCGTGCCAGCCGGACGACCCGGCCAGCTTGGTGGCGGCGCCCGCCACCTTGCCGTCCGGGGCCAGTCCGAGAACCGCCTGTGCGTCCATGGCTCCAGACGGTAGCCAGGGGGTATGACAATTCGGATCAGTCCAGGTCGGGGCCCCTGCGTGCCCACGTCCACGCGTACCTCGGGTCCTCCGACGACAGCGCCGCCTCGCCCAGGTCCAGCGGCCGGAACGTGTCGACCATGACGGCCAGCTCCTCGAACCGCTCGGCGCCCAGCGACGCCTCGACCGCGCCCGGCTGCGGGCCGTGCGTGCAGCCGGCCGGGTGCAGCGACAGCGAGCCGAGCTTGATGCCCGAGCCCTTGCGCGCCTCGTAGTCGCCGCCCACGTAGAACAGCAGCTCGTCGGAGTCCACGTTGGCGTGGTTGTAGGGCACCGGGATCGACAGCGGGTGGTAATCGACCTTGCGCGGCACGAACGAGCACACCACGAAATTGGGGCCCTCGAACGTCTGGTGCACGGGCGGCGGCTGGTGCACGCGGCCGGTGATCGGCTCGAAGTCGGCGATGTTGAACACCCACGGGTACAGGTGCCCGTCCCAGCCGACGACGTCGAACGGGTGGTTGGCGTAGGTGAACCGGGTCAGGCCCGCGCGGTGGCGGACGAGCACGTCCACGTCCTCGCCGTCGACCAGCAGCGGTTCGGTCGGGCCGCGCACGTCGCGCTCGCAGTACGGCGAGTGCTCCAGGAACTGGCCCTGCTTCGACAGGTACCGCTTCGGCGGCCCGATGTGTCCGCCGGCCTCCAGGACCAGCAGGCTCAGCGGCGAGTCGGGCACCACCCGATAGGTGCACGAGGTCGGCAGCACGACGTAGTCGCCCTCACCGACCGTCAGCGCGCCGTAGATCGTCTCGACGACGCCCTCGCCGGACTGCACGTACAGCAGCTCGTCGCCCGCCGCGTTGCGGTAGAGCGGGCTGGGCTCGGTGGCCACCACGAACCCGATCGTGACGTCCGGGTTGCCGAACAGCGTCCGCCGCCCGGTGACCGCGTCGGCCTTGTCCCACGTGAGGTCGGGCGTGCGGAAGTGGCGCGGCTTGAGCGGCAGGTTCGGCACGAGACCGCCACGATCGTCCTCGACGGTGACCGCGTCGACGATCGCGGTGGGGAGGTGGCGGTGGTACAGCAACGCCGAGTCGGCCGAGAAACCCTCGACACCCATGAGTTCCTCGGCGTACAGGCCGCCGTCGGGCGTCCGGAACTGCGTGTGCCGCTTTCGGGGGATCTCGCCGACCTGACGGTAGTACGCCATTTCGTCTCACTCCGGGCGTTCGATAGTCGGACATCTTTGTTCAAGTACCGGTACGCCACTAGCGTGTCAGCCGTGTCAAGCGCCTTCGAACTCCGTGCGCCCGGTCCACGCGGCACTCCGCCCCTGCTCGCGCGGCTCGTCGACGACGCCGCGCTGTTCCCGCCGGGCAACGCGACGATGCCCGACGCGGTACGCGGCCACCTCGACGCACGCGTCGGGCCGTGGGCCGGTGCGGTCGGGCTCTTCCTGTGCCCGGCGTCGCGGCTCGCCGAGCTGATCACCGAGCTGATCAAGGTCAAGCCGGTGAAGCCCATCGCCCTGTCCCTGGTCATCGACACCGGCCTCGGCGGCGTGCCCAAGGCCGTCTCGATCGTCGAGTCGCGCAGCGAGCTGCTCGCGCTGCGCATGGTCGAGATGCCCGCGCCGTCCGACGTCGACGAGGTGTGGCTGGAACGCGTCTCCGAGTTCGTGCCCGAGGACGTCATCCGCGTGGTCGAACCACGCCGGGGCGGCGCCGAGTGGCTCGACGGCGTGCGCCGCGTGATCGAGCACGGCAGCTGGCCCAAGATCCGCTGCGGCGGCCTGAGCCGGGAGAACTTCCCGAGCATCGACGAGGTCGCGGACTTCCTGGCCGTCGTCAGCGGCGGCGGGGTCGCCTTCAAGGCCACGGCCGGGCTGCACCACGCCGTGCGCTACACCGACGAGAAGACCGGCTTCACCCACCACGGGTTCCTCAACCTGCTGGTGGCCACGGTACGGGCGCTGTCCGGCGGCGACGTGCGCGCCGCGCTGGACAGCACCGACTCCGCCGCCCTCGGCGAGGAGGCCGGGTCGCTGTCCGACCAGGCCGCGCACGCCGTGCGCGGCGTCTTCGCGTCCTACGGCTCGTGCTCCCTGGAAGAGCCGATCACCGACCTGGAAGGGCTGGGCCTGCTGTGAGCTGGATCGACGACCCGGCGTTCAGCGCGGACGCCCCGTTCGGGCCGCAGACCCTTCCCTACGGGGTGATCCCGGACGGCATCGCCGTGCGGGTCGGCGACCACGCGTTGCCGTTGCGGCCCCTGGCGGACAGCTTCGGCCCACGATTGGCGGAACTCGTCTCGGCGACGTCGCTCGACCCGCTGCTGGCCGCCGGCTCGGCCGCGTGGAGCGAGCTGCGGGCCCGCCTGGTCGAGCTGGTGACGGCCGTGTCCGCGCCCCGCGGCGCGGCGCTGACCGGCATCGACGGCACCGTCCTGCCGTTCACCGTGGCCGACTACGTCGACTTCTACTCGTCGCTGCACCACGCCGAGAACGTCGGCCGCATCTTCCGCCCCGACGGTGACCCGATCCTGCCGAACTGGCGGCACATCCCGATCGGCTACCACGGCCGCGCGGGCACCGTCGTCGTGTCCGGCACACCGGTCGTGCGCCCGCACGGCCAGCGGCGCACGCCCGACGGCCCCGTGTTCGGCCCGTCCGGGCGGCTGGACATCGAGGCCGAGGTCGGCTTCGTGTGCGGCGGGCCGGTGCGCGGTCGACTGTCCACTTCGGACGCCGTCGACCACGTGTTCGGCGTGGCCCTGGTCAACGACTGGTCCGCCCGCGACGTGCAGGCGTGGGAGTACCAGCCGCTCGGCCCGTTCCTGGGCAAGTCGTTCGCCACGTCGATCGCCGGGTGGATCACCCCGCTGGAGGCGTTCTCCGGCGCGCGTGTCACGCCGACGCACGGCGACGTGCTGCCGTACCTCGCCGAGGAACGGCCGTGGGGCCTGGACATCCGCATCGAGGTCGAGTGGAACGGCGTCGTGGTGTCGCGTCCGCCGTTCCGCGAGATGTTCTTCTCGTTCGCCCAGCAGCTCGCGCACCTGTCCGCCAACGGCGCCACGGTGCGTCCGGGCGACCTGATCGCGTCGGGCACGGTGTCGGGTCCCGAACGCGACGAGCGCGGCTCCTTCCTCGAACTGAGCTGGAACGGTCAGGAACCCGTCGCCGAGGTCGGGCGGACCTTCCTGGAGGACGGCGACACCGTCCGGCTCACCGCGACGGCACCCGGCGTCGACGGCTCGGTGGTCGGGCTCGCCGAGGTCGTCGGCACGGTCGTCGCGGCCGACGAGAGGTAGGACGTGCGCGGAGAACCACGGCCGAGGGTCCCCGTCCCGGCGTCCAAGGAGAGTTCCCTGACGCTGGAACGGGGCCTGGCCCTGCTCCAGGCGGTGGCCGACGCGGAGTCCGAGGCGCCGTCGATCAGCGAGCTGGCGGCGGCCATCGGCGCGTCCCGCGCCGCGGTCTACCGGCTGCTGGTGCCCTTGCAGGCGCGCGGCCTGATCCGGCGCGAGGGGTCGAAGGTGCGGCTCGGGCTCGGCGTGCTGCGGCTGGCGTCCAACGTGCTGCCGCAGTTGCGCCTGGCCGCGCAGCCCGCGCTGCGGACGCTGGCCGAGACCGTCGGCGCGACCGCGCACCTGACCGTGGCCGACGGCACGGAGGCGCAGGCCGTCGCCGTGGTCGAACCGTCGTGGACGGCGTACCACGTGGCGTACCGCGTGGGATCGCGCCACCCGGTGCACCGGGGCGCGGCGGGCAAGGCGATCGGGTTGTCGACCGAAGGCCGGCAGTGGGTGCATTCGACCGGCGAGTTGCAGCCCGGCGCGTACGGTTTCGCCGCTCCGGTTCGCGGAGTGCCCGGATTGCGGGCTAGCGTCGGGGTGGTCGCATTGGAGAAACTGGACGGGGAAGTGGTGGGTCCGCAGGTGGTGCGGGCGGCGCAGGAGGTCGCGGAAGCCCTGCGGTGAAAGAATGCGATACTCCGGCTCGGGAAAAGGAGAGCAAGGTGTTCCCTGGATCGGCACAGGAGCCGCGCTTGTTCACCGTGGAAGAATATGTCGGACTCGGCGAGTTCGAGTTCGGCTATTCCGAGCTGCAAGAGGGTCGACTGCACATTTCTCCGAGTCCGTCCAAGCGGCACATGATCGGGTCCGGTGAGCTGTTCGTGCAGCTCAGGAGTCAGGTTCCGGCGGACCTGATCGCGATCCAGGACCTCGACGTGGACCTCGGCCTCGCGTCCGAGGCCGAGCCGGGATTTTCCCGGCGGCCCGATCTGGTGGTCGCCCGGCGATCCGCGCTGAAGCGTGAAGGAATGTTGCGCGCGAGCGACGTCGTGGTGATCGTGGAAATCGTGTCGCCGGGTTCGAAGCGGACCGATCGTGTCGTCAAGAGGAGTGAATATTCCGACGTCGGTATTCCGCATTACTGGATCGTGGACCTGGACGAACCCGTTTCTCTGATCGCCTGCCGACTCGTCGACGGCGGGTACGTCGACGACGGGGAGGTGGTCGACGAGTTCCGCGCCGACGCACCGTTCCCCGTCCGGGTGGACCTCAACGCCCTGGGCTAGCTCATTTCGTGGTCGGCACGACGACCGCGACCCGCTTCGGCAGCCGCACCCGGTCCACGCGGCAGTCCGCGCGCTCCACACTGGACACCACCGGCTCGACCAGGGTGCCGCCCACGGCCACCCCCGCGACCACGACGCCCGCGCAGCCGTCCGGCACGCCCGCCTCGGCCAACGCCGCCCGGTCGCCCGCGAACTCGACCCGCACCGGGGTCGGCGCCGTCACCGGCACGCCGACCGGCGGCGAGGTCGCCCAGATGAACGCCGCGATCGAGAGCACCGCGGTGGCGCCGAGCCAGGGCAGCGCCCGCACCAGCACGCGGTAGCGGCGGTGCGTGTCCGCGACGTCGATCGTCTCCACGATCCGGGCCGCCAACGCGTCGGCCAGCGCCCTTCGCCGGTTGAGCCGGTCCTCGTCGCCCTGGTGGTCGGCGCGGTAGGTGGTCTCCTCGCCGTCGAGCAGGGACCCGGCGACGGTCGTGCGGCCGTGCTCGCTCAGTTCGACGGACGCCACGAACAGCGCCCGCTGGTGCCGGTAGAGCCCGGCCAGCTTCAGGTCGCGCGTGGGGGAGAGCAGCGCTTGGCGGCTCTCCAGTTCCAGGCGGGCCCAGTGCGTGCGCCACGTCTCGGGCGCGGTCAGCTCCAGTCCCGCCAGGCGGTTGAGCGTCCAGCCCGGCGAGACCAGCACGCGGGCCGCGAGCCAGAGCACGGCGCCCGCGCCGAGCAGGCCGGCCGTCGCCGCGATCACCGAGCCGCCGCCGCGCGCGGCCGTGAACTCCTCGAGTCGCCCGACCGCCGAGAGCTGCACGCCGGCCAGCATCGCGGCCAGCAGGGCGGCTGCCGCGCCGACCGTCCAGCGGGCCGCGGCGCGGACCGCCTCGACCTCGCTCGTGGCGTCGACCATGGCTTCCCCCCTTGACACTTCCCGACGTTGTAGTACAAAGGTAGTACAACTCTCGGCCGGGGGGTGGGGAACATGACCTTCGCGAAACGAGGAGCACGACCAGTCGAACGACAACGGACGGAGTCGTTCAAGGTGCCTGCGGCATCGCACGTCCTCAAGGCGCACCGCGTGGCGATGGCCGCGCACTCGTTCGCCGCCGGTCGCCGCTCCGGTGGTGAAGGCGGCACCAGGCACGACGTCGTCATACCCGAGCGGCGGACCCGGACAGAACCGGACGGGTCCGGTGCGCGCGCGCGTGGGCCGGTGGCCTCGGCGTGCTGAACCAGAAGCGGGGAGTCCCATGGAGACCGAACTCGGCCTGGACCTGGCCAAGGTCAAGACCTACACGATGCGCGAGCTCAACCAGAACACCGCACGGGTGCTGGAGGAGGTCAACGACTCGTGCCGGCCCGCCGCGGTGACGAAGCACGGCCGGTTCATCGCGCTCATCACGCCGTTGCGCGATCTCGAGATCGAGCAGCTCGTGCTGTCGCGAGGGGCCCTGGGCGACGAGTTGGACCGGCGCGCGGGCGATTCGACGAGCGACGACCTGTCACCCGTCGAGGTGGCACGGCGGTTCTCGGATCGGCGACCCGGTTGAAATCATGTGGACCTTCGGTCGATTCCTCCACCGAACGGGTGGCTTGTCGAGGGGGACGGGCAACCCCACCGGGAGGAAAGACAGAATGGTTCACGTGTACGAAGTCCAGTGGTCTCGTTCGGCCGCCGAGGACCTGTTCGTGAAGGTCACGTCGGCCGCCGTGGCCGAAGAATTGTGCGAGGTGAGCAGGACGCTGCTGGACGAGCCGCCGTCGAAGGACGGCGGACCGATCCCGGTGGGGTTCTGGCGGCGCGGTGCGACCCGTTCCGCCAGGCCCGACACCGGCACCGCGGGCGAGCGCGCCTGGGACTACGTGCTCGTCTACCGCCCGGTCCGCGCGGTGCGCCGGACCTACCGCGTGATCGCGGTCCTGACCAACGCCGAACTGGCGGCGGGCCTGGCGGAGCTGGAACCGCTCGACACCGTCCCCCTGTTGGACTGACGACGGATCGGCCGCGGGCCGGTGTTCGCGGCCGTTCGCCGTAAAACGAATATTTCCGCTGGTAATGGACCTGTAACGGGTCGGCGGAACCACGCGAATACCCGGCGACAAATCCCCACGAGCCCTGTGGACGTCGCCGATGTCTCTTCTCCACGCCACCGTGAATATTCTTGCTGAGGCCGACTCGGGTGCTGCCGAAGTGGTCGCCGCCGTACTCGGCGCCACCATCACCGGACTGATCACCTGGGCCGTCACCCGCAAGACCGCGACGGCCCAACTGCACCGCGAGAACGAATCCCTCGCCGACAGCCTGCGCAAGAAGCGGGCGGCCCTGACCGAGAAGACGAAAGCCTTGGGCGCCGCAACCAAGGAGGCGGACGACCTGCGGGCCGTGGCGAAGAAGTACGCCGCCGTCCGCAAGGCCCTCTCGGCGAGTTCCGTGGTCCGCGACTACCACCAACCCGTGCTCGTGCTGGGTCCGCGCCACGTCGGCAAGACGTCCCTGGTCACCCAGTGGCACGCGCCGTGGGACCACACGGCGTTCGGCTCGACCCAGAAGCACCGCTTCTGCACGATTCCCGTCTACGACTTCTCCCGGCCCGACGCGTTGCCGCACTTCGCCGACTCCGAGGTCATGACCACCGAGCACCTGCACCTCAAGCTGCGGGTGCACGACTTCCCCGGCGAACTCGACGCCCAGAAGTCCGCGGTCGTGACCGCGCGCACCGAGACCGACCAGTTGCGGCGGGAGACGAAGAAGGACCTCGGCATCGTGCTGATCTGCATGTTCGACGCGGGCGAGGCTGTGTCCGGCGCCAACTCGCAGACGACGAGCTACTACAACGGCGAGCTGTTCGCGAACCTCAAGACCATGATGGGCTCGGGTCAGATCCGGATCGAGCGGCTCATCATCGTGTTCAACAAGTACGACATCCTCGCCGCGAAACTGCCCGGCCGGACCACCCGCGAACTGCTCAAGCTGTGCATCGACCGGTTCGCGCCGATCTTGGAGCCGCTGTCCGGCGCCTGCAACCAGGAGCGGATCTGCGAGACGTTCACCAACCTCGACCGCGACAAGCCGTTGGACAACCAGGGCGGCTCGATCGTGCTCGGCGAGGCCGCGCGCGGGCTGGTCGAGAAGATGGCCGGTCGCGACGAGGCGGAACGGGTCATCGGCGAGGACCTGACCACCACCTTCATCTCCCCGCACCTCTGAGGCGACGCCATGCGCCACATCGTCCGCGTCAACACCGTCGGCGAGGGTTACGGACTGCACGTCGTGGACGCCGGCGTGGTCCGCCGGTTACCCCTCGACGTGCCCTCGCCCGACCTGCCACCCGGATTCCGCACGCTCGCGAGCCGGGCCGACGACTTCCTCGGCGACGTGCCCGGCCGTGCGTTCTTCGGCGCCACCGGCACGCCCGCCGCCACGACCGTCCTGCTGGGACTGCGCCTGGACCTGCCCGACGAGTTCGGCCGGCGCGGTCTGACCCTGCTGCACGCCCTGGTCGGCGACCACACCGACCTGCTCGACCACGTCCGGGCCGTCGGCCGGCTGGTGTCGCCGGGCCACGTCGAGCCGCTCGCCGAGGCGGTCGCCCGCACCGCGACCGAGGAGGGCGACCTGGCCCGGATCGTCGCCGTGGTCGAGGGGGCGACGGCCGGCGTGCGGGAACGCGCGCGTTCGGGACCGCCGCCGCGTCCGCTCGCCGAGATCGTCCACGACACCAGCGGCGCGGCCGTCGCGTGGCTGGGCATGGTCACCGCCAACCGGCGCGCGGACGCGGAGTGGACGGTCCACGACCGGCGCCGGGCCGACGGCACGGTGGCCACGGTGTCCGACGTGGCCGGCGCGCGGCTGACCCTGTCGGACTACCTCGACCTCGCGGTCCACGCGTTCGACGGCGACCGTCCCCGTGCGGCGACCCCGGTGCCGCGACCGGCATCGACCGCACCGGAACCGCGACCGCGGTCGACCGCCCGGCCACCCGACCACCGGGTGGGCGTCGTCGACCCGCGCCGCACCCGCGGCCGGCGACTCGCGGTGCTCACGACCCGGCACCGGTACGCGATCACGCCGCGCCGAGTCGTCACGGTGACCGTCTACACGGACTGGTACGAGCTGTGGGTGTTCTCGCCGTACGACGCGCTGTTCGGACGTCCCGTCGTGCCGCTGTACGTGGCCAACGACGGCGATCCGCGCTTCCGGGCGTGGCTGCGGGACAACCACGCCCGGTTCGGCAGCGTGCGGGGTCAGCCCACGATCGCCTGATAGGCCGCGATCAGGGCGAACGCGGCGAACACCACGCCCGCGCCCCGCTGCACCCAGTGGGCGGGGATGCGGTCGCGGATCCGGCGGCCGACGGCGACGGCGAGCAGCGTCACGCACATCAGCGCCAGGAACGTGCCCAGCACGACGGCGGTGGGCTCGGCGTACTTCGCCGCCGCGCCGACGGCCGCCAGTTGGCTCGCGTCGCCCCACTCGGCGGCGAACAGCGCGCCGAACGACGCCAGCGCGGCCCGGCCGAACGGGACGGACTGGCGGGCCGCCGCGCCGCCCTCCTCCTCGTCGTGGTCGAAGCTCTCCTTGAACAGCAGGAACGCGCCGATGCCGAAGATCAGCGCGACGGCGCCGGCCACGAGGCGTTCGGGCAGCAGCGTCAGGGCGCTGCCCAGCGCCACGGCGATCACGGCCTGGAGGGTGAACGCCACGGCCGCGCCCGCGATCACCGGCGCGGAGCGGTAACGCGTGGTCAGGACCAGGGTGAGCGCGGTGGTCTTGTCCGGGAGTTCCAGTACGAACACGGCGACGAACGCCGAGACCAGAGCCAGGAACCAGGTCGTCATCGCTAGCTTTACCTCCGTCGGAAGAGACCCGGACGGAGGCAGCACGACCCCGACCGGGCGTCGTGCACTGCCCGGCCGGAGGTCTCGTTCGCCTGGAATGACCCAGGTGAGGGACCGGACCCACTCGCGGTGGGTCAGTATGTCGATCCGCTCGCCGGTCCGCCTCTCGGCGGAACTCGGGAACTACTCCCCTCTGGCACCGACGAGTCTACCTGGGACGGTGACGTGACCAGCCGTGACGGCGGCCACCGGGACTTTCGTCCCATCGGTTACGGGACCGTCGTACCTCGGGTGACAGGACCGTCGTACCTCCACATGGCGGCATGATCGGACCTAGCGTCATCGGCGTGGACGTTCTCGATCTGGCCCGGTGGCAGTTCGGCATCACCACCGTCTACCACTTCCTGATGGTGCCGTTGACGATCGGCTTGTCGCTGCTCGTCGCGGGCATGCAGACCGCGTGGGTGCGCACGGGCGACCGGAAGTACCTGGCCATGACGAAGTTCTGGGGCAAGCTGCTCCTGATCAACTTCGCCATGGGCGTGGTGACCGGCATCGTGCAGGAGTTCCAGTTCGGCATGGCCTGGAGCGCCTACTCGCGGTTCGTCGGCGACGTGTTCGGTGCTCCGCTGGCCATGGAGGGGCTCGTCGCGTTCTTCGTCGAGTCCACGTTCCTCGGCTTGTGGATCTTCGGCTGGGACCGGTTGCCCAAGCGGGTGCACCTGGCGTGCGCGTGGGCGTTCTCGCTGGCCACGATCGCGTCGGCGTACTTCATCCTGGCCGCGAACTCGTGGATGCAGCACCCGGTCGGGATCGTGCTGGAGGACGGCCGTCCCCGGCTCACCTCGATCTGGGCCGTGCTGACCAACAACACGACGTTGGCCGCGTTCCCGCACACGATCTTCGGCGCGTTCGCCGTGGCCGCCGCGTTCCTGGTCGGCATCGGCGCGTGGCACCTGTGGCGGCGGCGGGCGGACGAGCCCGTGTGGCGGTCGTCGATCAAGCTCGGCACGTGGGTGGGCGTGGTCGCGTTCGCCGGGTTGTCGATCACCGGTGACATCCAGGGCAAGCTGATGTTCGAGCAGCAGCCGATGAAGATGGCGGCGGCCGAGGCGTTGTGCCACACCGAGTCGCCCGCGAGTTTCTCGATCTTCGCGGTGGGCGACGTGTCGCGGCCGGACTGCGAGAACGTCAAGAGCATCACCGTGCCCGCGCTGCTGTCGTTCCTGGCGCACAACGACTTCACGACCGAGGTCAAGGGCGTCGAGGAACTCGTCCCGCTCTACCAGGAGAAGTACGGCACGAACTACCCGGTGGACGAGCGGCTGGGCGAGCTGAGCGGCAAGCCGATCGACTACGTGCCCGCGCTGCCCGTGACCTACTGGGGCTTCCGGCTCATGATCGGGTTCGGGGCGATCGGCGCCGGTGTGGGGCTGTTGGTCCTCTGGCTGACGCGTGGCGGCCGGAATCCGCGCGGCCGGTGGTTCCCGATCCTGGCGTTGAGCAGCATCGCGACCCCGTTCCTGGCCAACAGCTTCGGCTGGATCTTCACGGAGATGGGCCGCCAGCCGTTCGTGGTCGTGCCCAACCCGTCGGGTGTCGACGGGGTGTGGATGTTCACCGCGCGGGCCGTCTCGAACTCGACGCCCGGTGAGGTGCTCACGTCGTTGGTCGCGTTGACGCTGGTCTACGGGTTGCTCGCGGTCGTGGAGGTGTTCCTGCTGCGCCGCTACATCCGGGCCGGGGTCGCGGGCGTGCTGCCACCGGACAAACCCGACAAACCGGCCGACGACGTCCTGTCGTTCGCGTACTGAGGGGGAACCGTGGAGACGCTCTGGTTCTGCGTGATCGCCCTGCTGTGGCTGGGCTACCTGTTCCTCGAGGGCTTCGACTTCGGCGTGGGCATGCTGCTGCCCGTGCTTGGCCGCGACGAGACCGAACGCCGCGTGCTGGTCAACACCATCGGCCCGGTGTGGGACGGCAACGAGGTGTGGCTCCTGGTCGCGGGTGGTGCCACGTTCGCCGCGTTCCCCGGCTGGTACGCCTCGTTGTTCAGCGCCGCCTACCTGCCGCTGACGCTGTTCCTGCTCGCCCTGATCGGCCGCGGGGTCGCGTTCGAGTACCGGGGCAAGGTCGACTCGGCGCGCTGGCGGAAGCTGTGGGACACGCTGATCTTCGTCGGGTCGTGGGTCGCCACGCTCGGCGTCGGACTGGTGCTGTCGGCCAACGTGTTCGGCCTGCCGCTGGACGCGAACGGCGATCGCGTCGGCTCGCCGTTCGCCGCGATCCGGCCGGAGACGCTGCTGGGCGCGTTGGCGGTCGCCGGGTACGCGCTGGTGCACGGTGCGGTGTTCCTGTCGCTCAAGACCGAGGGCGACGTTCGGGCGCGTGCCCGTGCGCTGGCCTTGAAGATCGCGCCGGTCGCGCTGCTGCCGTTGCTGGTGCTGCTGCTCGTGGTGCAACTGCATTCGGGGTCGGCGTGGACGTGGGCCGCGTCGGTGGCCGTGGCGCTGGCCGCCGTCGGCGCTTACGTCCGGCTGTACTTCGGCCGCGAGGGGCAGGCGTTCGCGTTGATGGGCGTCGCGGTCGCGGCGACCGTGACGGCGTTGTTCGGCGCTTTGTACCCGAACGTGCTGCCGTCCACTGTGGACCCGACGTTCTCACTCACGGTCGCGGACACCGCGTCGAGCTCGTACACCCTGACCGTGATGACGTGGGTGGCCGCGTTCGGCACGCCCGCCGTGCTGATCTATCAGGGGTGGACGTACTGGGTGTTCCGCAAGCGCATCGGCACGCGGCACATCCCCGCCGTGCACGTGCCTTAAAGCGGCAGTTCGAGCGGCGCCCCCACGGCTTCGCTGTGGGGGCGCCGGAGCTATTGCGCGGCCAGTTTTCGTACCGCGGGCGTCGCGCCCTGCCGGAACAGCTCGGCGTAGCCCCGGATCGACGTCAATGGCGTGCGTAGCTCGTGCGACGCGTCCGCCACGAACCGGCGCATCCGCACCTCCGAGCCCCGCGCCTGGCGTTCGGACGTGGCACGGGCCTCGAACGCGGACTCGATCTGGCCCAGCATGGTGTTCAACGCCGTGGCCAGGTTCCCGACCTCGCTGCCCGGCACGCGCACGGGCACGCGTTGCGACAGGTCGCCCGCCGCGATCGCCTCGACCTCCTCCAACGGTCGCGTGCTGCGCCGCACCAGCACGTACCCGGTGACCGCCATCAACACCAGGGCGCACGCGCTGATCAGCAGGAACGTCCGCCGCAGGTCGCCGACCGCGTCGTCGACGTCCGCCTGGCCCACGCCGACGACCAGCTCGCCGTCGCCGATCTTCCGGGACGCCACCCGCCACCGCGGACCGCTGCCCGCCGACGCGACCGTGACCGGCTCGCGCGGCACGAGCTGCCCGAACGCGGGCACCGCCGGCCGCACGTCGCCCGTGATCAGGTCGACCGACCGGCCCGCGTCCCGCAACACCGCGTAGTCCGCCGGGAACCCCTGCCCGCCGCCTCGGCGGACAGGACGAAGTAGCCGGCCGTGCCGACGCCCAGGAGCGCCACCACCAGCAGGCTGTTGACGAGCCGCGTTCGCACGGTCCGGAGTCTGTCCGCGCAGCCTGTGACCAACCTGCGTGTTCCTTGGCAGTTTCCTGAAGGGCGGTTTCCGGGAGAGCGGTCGCTTCGAGGCGGGACCTAGGTCCCGTGCCGGAGGGGACGGTCGTACCTCTTGCGGAAAGTCGGAGTGCTCCTACTGTTCGACCTGTGAACGTCCCCGGAGCCCCTTCCGCCAAGAAGCCGGGGCGTGGCCCGCTCGGCGCGCTGCCCACCCTCTCGCGGTCGGCGCGTCGGGCGCTGGTCCTGTGCGCGCTGCTCGCGGGACTGACCGCGTCCGCCCTGGTCGGCCAGGCGGTGACGCTCGCCGGGGTGCTGGTCGGGGGCGGGTCGTTCGGGTGGCTCGCGGTGTTCGTGCTCCTGCGCGCGGGGTTGGCGTGGGCCACGGAGACCGCGGCGGCCCGGGCGGCGGCCGGCGCGAAGGAGGAACTGCGGGCCGCGCTGCTGGACCGGGCGCTGGTGCTGGGCCCGGACTGGATCGTGGCACGGGGTGCCGCGCCGCTGTCGGTCGTGGCCACGCGGGGGCTGGACGCACTGGACGCGTACTTCACGCGCTACGTGCCGGCGCTGGTCACGGCGGGAGTGGTGCCGCCGCTGGTCGGGCTGTGGGTGTTGATCACCGACCCGACCTCGGCGGTGCTGGTCGCGGTGACCGTGCCGCTGATCCCGGTGTTCGCGATCCTGATCGGCCGGTTCACGGCCGGCCGGGTCGAGGCCTCGGCGTCGGCGCTGGAGCGGTTGTCCGGCCGGATGCTGGAACTGGTCCGGGCGTTGCCGCTGCTCAGCGCCTTCGGGCGGGTGGCGGGGCAGGCGGCGGTGGTGCGTCGACTGGGGGAGGCGCACCGCCGCGCGGCGATGGGGACGTTGCGCGTGGCGTTCCTGTCGGCGCTGGTCCTGGAGATCCTGGCGTCGCTGTCGGTGGCGCTGATCGCGGTGGGGATCGGACTGCGGCTGGTGTCGGGCGACCTGACGCTGGTCACGGGACTGGTCGTGCTGATCCTGGTGCCCGAGTGCTACCTGCCCCTGCGGGCTGCGGGCGCGGCGCACCACGCGAGCGAGGACGGGGTCGAGGCGGTCCGACGGGTGTCGGCCGTGCTGGAGACCCCGGCGACCGCCGCACCGGTGGAGACGGGGGTCCTGCCGGTCGAGGTGCGGTCGCTGCGGGTTCGGCGGCGAGGGCGGTTCGCCCCGGACGGGGTGAGCTTCACGGTGCGCCAGGGGGAGGTGCACCGGCTCTCGTCGCCGAGCGGTTCGGGCAAGTCCACGGTGTTCGCGGCGCTGCTGGGGTTCGTGCGGCCGGACTCCGGCCAGGTCCGGGTCCGGGGGCCGATCGCCTGGGTGCCCCAGCGGCCCGCGTTCGCCGGTGCGACCGTGGCCGACGAACTGGAGTTGACCACCGGGCGGGTGGATCACGGGGTGTTGGCGTCGGTCGTGGCCGGGCACCTGGTGGGGCGGTCGATTGGTTCGCTGTCCACCGGCGAGCGGCAGCGGGTGGCGTTGGCGCGGGCGTTGACGCTGGTCAAGGACGGTGCGGCGGTTCTGCTGCTGGACGAGCCGACCGCGCACCTCGATCCGGCGACGGCGTCGTCGGTGATGGCCGCGATCGAGGAGGCCGCCGCCGGGGGTGCCGCGGTCGTCCTCGCCACGCACCGGGTTGTCGATCATGTGGACGACGTCGTCGTGGCGCGGTCGGGCGAGGCCGTCGAGGCGGCTCCGGTCGTGCCGGTGCTGCCCCGGCCGACCCGTCGGGTCCTGGCGGGGGCGCTGGTGGGGACGGCAGCCTCGGCGTGCGGTGTGGCGTTGACGGCTGTGTCGGCGTACCTGATCGCGAAGGCCGCCACGCAGCCGCCGATCATGACGTTGACGGTGCTCGTGGTGGGTGTGCGGACGTTTGCCCTGGCCAAGGGGGTGTTGCGGTACGTCGAGCGGCTGGTGTCGCACGACGCCGCGTTCCGGCTGGCTGCCGATCTGCGGGTGCGTACCTGGGAGCGGTTGCGGCCCGGCCGTGCGGACCTGGCCACGGTGGTCGACGACGTGGACACCGTGCGGGATCTTGTGCCCCGGGTGCTCCAGCCGCCGTTGGTGGCGTTCGGGGTCGGGGTGGCGTCGGTCGGGTTGTTCCTGGCGATCGACCCGCTGGTGGGGGTGGCGCTGGCCGTGGCTTTGGCCGTGGGCGGTGTGCTCGCGCCGGCCGTGGCGGTGATCGCCGAGCGGCGGGCGAGCACGGTGTCGGCCCGTGGTCGGCGTGAGGTGGCGGAAGCGGTGTTGACGTTGCTCACCGCCGCGCCCGACCTGATCGCGTTCGGGGCGGCCGGGCGGGTGCGGGCCGGGGTGGCCGAGGCCGACACCCGACTGGCTGCGTTGGCTCGGCGGCAGGCGTGGGCGGCTGGGGCGGCGACCGGTGTCGTTCATCTGACCATGGGGTTTGCCGCGGTGGTGTGTGTGGCGCTTGGTCGGGCCGCGGGGGTGGATCCGCTGTTGATCCCGGTTCTGGGGTTGGTGCCGTTGGCGTTGGCCGAAGCGTGGGCCGCACTGCCGGGTGCTGCCGCGCATCGGCAGACGTTGCGGGAGGCCAACGGGCGGGTCGTCCGGAAGTCGGAGTGGCGGGTGCCGGTGGTGCGTGACGATCGCGGGGTGGTGCTCTCCGGGGTCACGGCCCGGTGGGAGGACGCGGCCGAGCCGGTGCTCTCCGGTGTCGAGTTGACGGTGCGGCCCGGTGAACGTGTCGCCGTGGTCGGTGGGTCCGGTGCGGGCAAGTCGAGTCTGTTCGGGGTGCTGTTGGGGTTTGTCGACGTGTCGCGGGGGACGGTGGAGGTGCCCGCGCGGGTCGCGTGGTGCCCGCAGGAAGCCGTGCTCGTGTCGACGACCGTGCGCGAGAACCTCCGGATCGGTGATCCCGACGCGTCGGACGACCGGCTTCGTGCGGCTCTCGACGCGGTCGGGTTGGGGCTCGACCTGGACACCGAGGTCGGCCCGACCCTGCTGTCCGGTGGCGAGGCCCAGCGGCTGGGGTTGGCCCGTGCGCTGGTCCACGACGCCGATCTCGTCCTGCTCGACGAGCCGACCGCGCACCTGGACGAGCCGTCCGCGCGGGCGTTGCTGGATCTGATCGACACGGCGTTGGCGGATCGCACGGTCCTGCATGTGACGCATCGGCCGGAGGAGGCCGTGCGGGCGGATCGTGTCGTGGAGATCGCCGAGGGGCGGGTCGTCGTCAGGGCCTACCGTTGAGCGCCGTGGACCCCGCACGCATTCTCGCCGCGTCTACCGAGATCACGTCGGCTGCCCTGGCCGGTGACGACCCGGATTCGGTGCTGCCGCTGGTCGTGCGGCACGCGGCCGAGGTGGCGGGTGCCGATCTGGGGTTGGCCATGATCACGGCTTCCGATGGGACCCTGGCCGTGGAGGCGTCTTCCGGTACGGCCGGGCCGATCGGGGTGGTGTTGTCATCCCGGTCTTCGGCGGCTCGGGCGGCACGTACCGGTGTTCCGGTCACGGCCGACGACTTCACCACCGATCCTCGGACTGCGCCCTTCGTCCCTCGGTCCTTGCGGGGGTACGGGCCGTTCGCGGTGGCGCCCTTCGGGACTCGGGAGCGGCGGATCGGTGCGCTGGCCGTTTATCGGAAGAAGGGGGAGCGGCCGTTCAGCAGCGACACCGTGGGGGTGTTGACGGCGTTTGCCGCGCAGGCCGGGTTGGCTGTGGTGTTGGCCGAGGGGTTTACCGCCCGGCATCGCATCGCTGTCTATGAGGAACGCGAGCGGATTGCCCGGGATCTTCACGATGTGATCATCCAGCGGCTTTATGCGACCGGGGTGCAGCTTGACCTGCTTGATCGCCGGTTGAAGCTGGAGGGGCGGGAGGCTCGGCGGTTGGCCGAGTGCGTCGATCAGTTGGACGCGACGATGGCCGAGGTCAGGGCTACCGTTCGGGCTCTGCGCAGTGCCGATCCGGCGGGGCGGGTGGATGCCGATCTGCGTGGTTCGATCCTGGCCGAGGCCCGGATAGCGGGGGAGCTGCTCGACCGGGAGCCCGACGTGCGGATCGACGGGGATCTGACGGGGGTGCCGGCCGGGTTGGCGGATCATGCCCGAGCCGCGTTGCGGGAGGCGTTGTCGAATGTGGTCCGGCATTCCGGGGCGTTGCAGGTCTCCATCGTGGTGGGGTGTGTCGGGGGGCGGTTGTCGGTGGAGGTCTCCGATGACGGGTGTGGGATTCCCGGCGGGGTGGCTCGGCGGGGGTTGAGGCATTTGGAGGAGCGGGCTCTGGCTGCCGGGGGGACTTGCGAGGTGCGCTCTTCCGCTCTCAGCGGCACCACGATTCTGTGGTCGGTGCCTGTGTGAACGCGCGAGTTATACGTTCAGACACCGCGAGTTGTGCGTTCAGACACCGCGAACTGTGCGTTCGGGCAGGCTTGGTGTGTCAGGCGCCGTTGCCGGTGCGGATCTTCGTCAGCCACTGGGCGGCTGCTTCGAAGCCCGAGTCGTCGGTCTTCCCGACCCCGGCCTCGGCCCTGGGGTACGAGCCCAGGAAGCGGGTTTCCGGGCAGTGGCGGTGCAGTGCCGCCAGGGCGTCGCCGACCGCCGGTTCGGCCACGTGGCCGTCCAGGTCGATGTAGAAGCGGTACTCGCCCAGTCGACCCTTGGTGGGGCGGGATTCGATCCGGGTCAGGTTGATCCGGCGTAGTGCCAGCTCCGCCAGTAGTTCCGACAGGGCCCCGATGCGGTCGGCGGCGGTCACGACCACCGACGTGCGGTCCGAGCCGGTGGGGGCGGGGAGCGTGCCGGGTCGTTCGACCAGCAGGAAGCGGGTTTTGGCGTCTTCCACGTCGTTGACGCCGGTGGCCAGCTCCTCCAACGGGTAGTGGTGGACGGCCACGGGGGCGCTCACCGCCGCGTCGAACTCGCCCGCCAGTACGGCGCGAGCGCCGGCCGCCGTGGACGAGCTGGGCACGACCTGGGCCTCCGGGAGGTTCTTGGCCAGCCACGAACGCACCTGTGCCAACGCGTGCGGATGGCTGGTCACGGTCTTCACCGAGCCCGTCGAGCCGGGACGGACGAGAATGCTGAAGCGGACCGGGAGCACGATCTCGCCGACGGCGACCAGCGGGTCGCCCGACGCGAGGGCGTCCATCGTCGCGGGCACGGCGCCCTCGACGGAGTTCTCCACCGGGACGCACGCCGCGTCCACGTCGCCACGACGGACCGCGTCGAGCGCGGCGGGCACGGTGTCGTAGGGCGTCAGGTCGTCGTCCGGCTTGGCAAGCCCGCGAGCGGCCTGCTCCGTGAAGGTTCCCTGCGGTCCGAGGTAGGCGAGCACGGGCCAACGATACGAGCAGCACGGCAAGTGATCACCGTTGAGGCGAGGATCACCTGTCCGGTGGGTGGTCGTCCCTGTTCCGAATAAGCCGGTTCTCCTGGAATGCTGGTGATCGTGGCCGTGGATACGGAGGGTGAGATCAACGCTCCGGTAGCAGTTCCCCGTCTGGTGCTATGCGCAGTCGATGAACCATTGGCGAACGCCTGGGGTGCCGTCGCCGACGGACGACCCGGCGTCGAAGTCCACCGTGGTTCCGTGCTCGACATCCCCGCCGAGGCCGTGGTGAGCCCGGCGAACTCCTCGGGCTGGATGCGGGGCGGCATCGACGCCGTCTACGCGAGGGCCTTTCCGCTGGTCGAGGCCAACGTGCGCAGTGCCGTGCTGGCGTTGCACGGCGGCGAACTGCCGGTCGGCGAGGCGGTCCTCGTGCCGACCGGCGAGATCGAGCCGCAGTGGTTGGTCAGCGCACCCACCATGCGCCGCCCGGCCGAGACGTTGCCCGACGACACCGTGCACCCGTACCTCGCGGCACGTGCCGTCCTGCGCCTCTGGCGGGACGGGCGGCTGGAGGACGGCCGCCCGATCCGTTCGGTAATCCGCACCCTCGTGATGCCCGGTCTGGGCACCGGCATCGGCGGCGTGGCGCCCGGTACGTGCGCACGCCAGGTCGCCGCCGCGTGGGACGAGGTGTTCTCCCCGCTGCCGCGCCGGTGAGTTGTGCACAGGGTTGTCCACAACTTTGTCCACAGGTGTGTGCACAACCCTGTGGACTACCGGCGACCGGGCTGTGGACTACTAGCGCGGCGCCACCCATCTCTCCAGGTCCAGCTCGTCCGTGATGGGGATGCCGTACTCGCCGACCGACGGGATCTCGGGTTTGAGCCGCCGTGACTCGCGCACGGCATCAGGACGCAGTGCGGCGAGGCGGAACCCCCGGCGTTGGTAGAACCGCAACGCGTCCAGGTTGTCGTTCGTGGTGGTCAGGCGGACGCGCGAGCAACCGATCTGGCGGGCCCGGTGCACGGCCGCGTCGACGAGTGCACTGCCCACGCCGCGGCCCCGGCGCAGTGCGTCGATGGTGACGATCTCCAACTGGCCGTCCGACGCGGTGTAGGTGAGCAGCCCGACGACCTGCTCCTGCTGTTCCACCAGGAAGCCGGGCAGGCTCGCCGGGAAGAACACCTGGCCGTGGGCGACGGCGGTGTGCGCCCCCCACAGCTCCAACACCAGTCGGCCGACGACGATCCGGTCGGCTTCCTCGATCGCGCGTACGAACATGCCTGCACTGTGTTGGCGGGCGCGTTCTGTCGGTACCGGCATTCGACCTATGGTTGGTTCGTGCCCGTGCGCGTGTTGCTGGTCGACGACCACGAGGTGGTCCGCAGAGGACTGCGCGAACTGCTCGACGACGAGGACGACATCACCGTCGTGGCCGAGGCGGGCGGGGTCGACGAGGCCGTGGTGCGCGCCGAGGCGACCCGGCCGGACGTGGCCGTGGTGGACGTGCGGCTGCCCGACGGGACCGGGATCGACCTGTGCGGACGGCTGCGGCCCACCGGGGTGCACTGCCTGGTGCTGACCGCGTTCGACGACGAGGACGCCCTGGTCGCGGCGATCATGGCCGGTGCCTCCGGGTACCTGCTCAAGCAGGTCCGGGGGCAGGACCTGGTGGTGGCGGTGCGGGAGGTGGCGGCCGGGCGGTCCCTGCTGGACCCCCGGACCACCGCGCGGGTGTTGGAGCGCATGCGTCGCGTGCCCGAGGTGGACGTCCTGGACGCGCTGACCGAGCAGGAGCGGCGGGTCCTGCACCTGATCGGGGAGGGGATGACCAACCGGCAGATCGCCGAGCGGTTGTTCCTGGCCGAGAAGACCGTGAAGAACCACGTGACGTCCGTGCTGTCCAAGCTCGGGATGGAACGCCGGACGCAGGCCGCCGCCTTCGTGGCCCGCCGGGATCGTTGAGGCTCAGCCCCAGCCGAGTTCGTGCAGGCGTTCGTCGTCGATGCCGAAGTGGTGGGCGATCTCGTGCACCACGGTGATCACGACCTCGTCGACGACCTCGTCCTCGTCCGCGCAGATGTCGAGGATGGCTTCCCGGTAGATCGTCACGCGGTCGGGCAGAACGCCGCCGTAGTCGCTGTTGCGCGAGGTCAGGGCGATGCCGTGGTACAGGCCCAGCAGGCTCGGCTCGTCGGGGTGGCGGTCCTCGACCAGGACGACCACGTTGTCCATCGCGGCGGCGAACTCCGGCGGCAGTTCGTCGAGAGCCTCGCCGACCAGTTCCTCGAAACGCTGCCGGGTCATGTCGACGGGCACGGGGTCAGCCGTCCGCTTCGGTCGTCGTGGTGGTGGGTTGGCTGGTCGTGGTGCGGCCGGACGACGTCGTGGTCGGCGGTGCCGAACCCGTGGCGGACGTGCTCGGGTGCAGGGGAGCGCCGGTCGCCTCGCTCTGCTGGACGGCCGTCGTCTGCGGCGGGTTGGCGGTGGTCGGGGGCGGCGCGTCCGGGTTGCGCACGGAACCCGTCCACGCGACCAGGCCGCCCTCGTCGGGTGCGGCGCCGACCTTGCAGTTCGCCTTGCGCGAGCCCGCCGTCCAGCTTTCGACGGCCCGCGTGTCCCACGTGACGATGCGGCCCTTGGCCTTGAGGTCCGCGCCGCCGGTGTACTCCGTCGCGATCCGGGCGCACTCGGCGGACATGATCTCGTCCTGCTTCTCCGGTTTCGGGAAGTCGCCCTCGGGCAGCGGCACCACGCCGACGATCTCGAACGTGTGCGGTTCGGCGCACGGGACCGGGTCGCCGACCGAGCGCGCGGGCGTGATGCCCAGGCACACGGTCGCGTCGTAGACGTCCGACTGGTCCTGGGCGCGGGCCGAGCCGAACGCGCGCAGGAGCGCGCCGCCGGGGCCCGCGACCTGGAGGCCGCAGCGGACCGTCCGCCCACCCTCCTTCCAGCTCGCCTCGCTGGGGTTGAGCGGGCCGACGGTGTACTTGCCGAACGGGTCGAACTTGCCGGACAGGTAGTCCAGGGAGGCCTTGGCGCAGTGCTTCTCGTTGATCTGCTGCCAGCCGGTCGCGTCGGGCCAGGGCGCGTCCTTCGCGTACTCCGGTCCGAGGTCGACCACGTCGGTCACCTCGAAGAGGTGTTCCTTGGCGCAGTCGACGAGCGTGAGGTCTGAAAGATCTTCACGTTTCCAGTCCAGGCAGTCGCCGGCCTTGGCGGTGAACGCGGGGTTCACCGACGGCGTGGTGGAGTGGGAGGTACCCGCCGCGCCACCACCCAGCGGCAACGACGTGAAAGCGCTGAGCCCGAGCAGTGCGAAGGCGCCCACGAACGCGCCGATCATGACCACCCGGTCACCTCGACGAAACCAACCACCGCGTTCGGACATCTGTTCCATGATGCCTGGACCGGACCGCAAGCCCATCGCACGGGTGCAGTGTGTTGCTTTTGGGACACCCTTCACCCGTTCGGCGGCCGATCTGCCGTACCGTCCCCGCCGGGAGTGGCTGATGACTGAGAAGAACACCGGTAACGACAACTCCGGGAACGCCGTGCCGCCGGAGAGCGGGCCGACGCCGCCCGCGTCCGCCGGCGTGCCCGATCCGACCGGACAGGTCGGTGCGGCCGACGTGCCCGGTTCCGGCGCCGCCGGCCCCTCGGGGCGCAGCGGCCCGGACGACACGCCCACCACGACGAGCCCCGCCGCGCCGCCGCCCTACCGGCCGGCGACCGCCCCGGAGCCGCCCCGCCCCGACGGGCGCGGTCGGGTGCGCAACCAGGAGTCGGGGCGCACCAAGCCCAAGCCGCCCTCCCTGGCCGTGCAGCGCGCCCGTGAACAGGCCGTGCGCGAGGAGCAGGAACGCCAACTCGCCCTCGAAGCCGAGCAGGCCCGCAAGAGGAAGACCCGCAAGCGGCTGCTCATCGGTGGCGGTGTCGCCGTCGGCGTCGTGGGCGTGGTCGCGATCTGGTACGCCGCGTCCAGCCCGGACGACGTCGAGGCGCAGTGCACCAAGGACGACGTGGTCGTCGACGACCAGTACTGCGACCCGTCCTACGCCTCCACCCACGGCGGCTACACCAGCGGCGGCTTCATCTACATCGGCGGCAGCTCCTACCGCTACCACTACGGCGGCACGAGCACGCCCGTCGGCTCGAAGGTCAGCGGCGGCAGCTACACGATCCCCAAGGGCTCGAACGTCACCACGAAGTCCGGCACGGTCGTGCAGCGCGGCGGCTTCGGCGTGTCGGGCGGCAGCAAGAGCGGGGGCAGCTGAGTTGCGCCGTGAGACCTCCGCGCCGCGGCCAGGCTGGCAGCGCACGGTGTCCGACCAAGGGCTCGTGTTCGGGGCGCCGGCCAAGGACGCGGCCGGCAACCCCCGGCCCTACTGGGACGAGTCCGTGCACTACGTGTTCGACATGAGCGACGTCCTGTCGCTCGAAGCCGACGTCGAGCTGCTGCACAGCATGTGCCTGGACGCCGTCGACAACGTCGTCACCACCGAGCGGTACCGGGACTTCGGCCTGCCCGAGTGGCTGTGGCCGGCGATCGCCGAGTCGTGGAAGCGCCGGGACCCACACGTGTACGGCCGCTTCGACCTGCGCTACGACGGTCGCGGCCCGGCCAAGCTGCTGGAGTACAACGCCGACACGCCCACGTCGCTGCTGGAGGCGTCGGTCGTCCAGTGGAACTGGAAGACCGACGTGTTCCCCGACGACGACCAGTGGAACTCGATCCACGAGAAGCTCGTCGAGCGGTGGGCGGAGATCGGCGCCGGGCTGCCGTCGTCCGAGCTGCACTTCACGTGGTCGGGCGCGGACCCGTCCGGCGAGGACCACGTGACCGTGGCCTACCTCCAGGAGACCGCCGCCGAGGCGGGCCTGGACACGGTCGGCCTGGCGATCGAGGAGATCGGCTGGGACCCGCTGATCAAGCGGTTCGTCGACCTCGAAGAGTCGCCGATGGCCACCGTGGTCAAGCTCTACCCCTGGGAGTGGGTCGTCGACGAGCAGTTCGGCCGGTACGCGGTCGAGACGCTGCCCGCCACGCTGTGGGTCGAGCCGCTCTGGAAGATGCTGCTGTCCAACAAGGCGCTGCTGGCCGTGCTGTGGGAGATGTACCCCGGCCACCCCAACCTGCTGCCTTCGTTCCTGGACGATCCGGGCCTGCTCACGGAGTACGTGCGCAAGCCCCGGCTCGGCCGGGAAGGGGCGAACATCCGCATCGTCGCGCCCGGCTACGAGACCGAGACCGGTGGCGTGTACGGCAAGGAGGGGTTCGTCTACCAGCTGTTCGACCCGCTGCCCGAGTTCGACGGCTACCGGCCCGCCCTGGGCGCATGGGTGGTCGGCGACTCGGCGGCCGGGCTCGGCATCCGCGAGACGGTCGGCCTGGTGACCGACGACGGCGCGGCGTTCGTCCCGCATCGGATTGTTGAGTGAATGGAGTTCTCGTGATCACCGAACTCGCGCTGGAGCCGGGCTTCGGCAGCACGATCGGCCAGGGGCTCGGTGCCATCGCCCTGTACGCGATCCTCGGCACGCTGCTGATGGTGTTCGGCTTCTACGCCATCGACTGGACGACGCCCGGGAAGCTGTCGTACCTGGTCCGCACGGGTGCGCCCAACGCCGTCGTGGTGACGGCGGCCGGGCTGGTGAGCATGGCCCTGATCGTGGTGGTCGTGATCTACAACTCCGGCGGGCGACTGGCCGACGGCCTGCTCACGGGCCTGATCTTCGGCCTGGCGGGCATCGTCGTGCAGGTGCTGGCCGTGCGGTTGCTGGAGTGGGTGACCCGGCTGGACATCGGGTCGCTGATCGAGTCGGACAAGTTCGCTCCGGCCAGCGTCGTCGTGGCCGCCGCGCACCTGGCGCTCGGTCTGGTCGTGGCGGTCGCGATCTTCTGACCTGTTCCGACGGTGCCTACGGCTTGCCAACTGGTTGGCAGGCTGTAGGCAGGTCGGACTACCCTTCAGCCCGTGATCGACCTCAAGGTACTTCGCGAGAACCCGGAAGCCGTCCGAGCGTCGCAGCGGGCGCGGGGTGAGGACGAGTCCGTGGTCGACGCGTTGCTGTCCGCCGACGAACGCCGCCGGGCCGCCGTGGCGCGGGCCGACACGTTGCGCGGCGAGCAGAAGAGCTTCGGCAAGCAGGTCGGCAAGGCACGCGGCGAGGAGCGCGAGGCGCTGCTGGCCAAGGGCAAGGAGCTGGCCGCCGAGGTCAAGGCGGCCGAAGCCGAACAGCACGCCGCCGAGGAGGACCTCGACCGCCTGCACCGCGTCGTGCCCAACGTGGTCCACCCGGACGCCCCCGAGGGCGGCGAGGACGACTACGTCGTGGTCAAGCACGTCGGCGAGCCGAGGGCGTTCGACTTCGAGGTCAAGGACCACCTGGACCTGGGCACGCGGCTGGGCGCCATCGACACCGAGCGCGGCGCCAAGGTGTCGGGTTCGCGCTTCTACTTCCTGACCGGCGTCGGCGCCCGCCTGGAGCTGGCCCTGCTGAACCTGGCCGTGGCCCAGGCGACGGCGGCCGGTTTCTCGCTGATGGTGACCCCCACCCTGGTCCGCCCCGAGATCATGGCCGGCACCGGCTTCCTGGGCGAGCACGCGAGCGAGGTCTACCGCCTGCGCGATGACGACCTGTACCTGGTCGGCACGTCCGAGGTGCCGCTGGCGGGCTACCACGCGGACGAGATCCTGGACGGTCCGCGCCGGTACGCGGGCTGGTCGTCGTGCTACCGCCGCGAGGCGGGCTCGTACGGCAAGGACACCCGGGGCATCATCCGCGTGCACCAGTTCAACAAGGTCGAGATGTTCTCCTACGTGCGTCCCGAGGACGCCGAGGCCGAGCACGCCAGGCTGCTGGCGTGGGAGGAGGAGATGCTGGCCAAGGTCGAGGTGCCCTACCGGGTGATCGACACGGCCGCCGGCGACCTGGGCACGTCCGCCGCCCGCAAGTTCGACTGCGAGGCGTGGCTGCCCAGCCAGCAGGCGTACCGGGAACTCACCTCGACGTCGAACTGCACCACGTTCCAGGCCCGCCGCCTGAACATCCGCTACCGCGACGAGGACGGCAAGCCGCGCGTCGTCGCGACCCTGAACGGCACCCTGGCCACGACCCGCTGGCTGGTGGCGATCCTGGAGAACCACCAGAACGCCGACGGTTCGGTCACCGTGCCGGCGGCGTTGCGGCCTTATCTCGGTCTGGACGTCATTCGACCCCAGGGGTAGGTATCAGGCGGCTTCCAGGGGTGTCATCTGGGGTATGACTTTCGAAGCCGCCGTCGGAAGCGTCGACATCACGCCGGTGTTTCCGCCGTTTCCGAGTTTGTGGATGGGTGGGTACGGGTGGTCGCCCCGCGGCAACCACGGTGAGGTGGCGCGTCGATTACGCGCCCACTGCCTGGTGCTGTGGGACGACGACGTGCCGCACGTGCTCCTGCGTGCCGACGTGATCAGCTTTCCCCGGGACGTGCACCGGGCGATCTGGGACGCGGTCGTCGAGGAGGGACTGGTCGAGTCGGACCGGTTCCTGCTGGCCGGCAGCCACACGCACTCCGGGGCCTGTCTGGGCGACACCCGCCCGGACCCGCGGATACTGATGGGCTTGAACGACGCCGACGTGGACGCGGTCGACGGGTCGACGGGGATCGTCGTCGACCGGCTGGTCCAGCTCGTGCGCGACACCGCCGACCAGGAGCGCACCGAGGTGGTGCTGGGCTTCGGCGTGGGCAGCGCGGAGATCGGGTTCAACCGGGTCGGCCTGTCGACGGTGCTGTCCGACGTGCCCGTGCTCCTGGTGCGGGACCTGGACGACGATCCGTTCGCGGTGCTGTTCGGCGCGGCCTGCCACCCGGTGTCCCGGGGCAACGACAGCGTGTTCGACAGCGACTACCCGGGCGCGGCGGCCGAGGCGATCGAGGACGAACTCGGCGTGCCGGCCCTGTTCTTCCTGGGCGCGGCCGGCGACCAGGACCCGGACGGGTCGCTCGGCCCGCCCCTGGTGGAGGAGATCGGCGACGCCGTCGCCTCGGCCGTGCTCGACGTGGTCGGCGACTCGACGAGCCCGGTGACCGGGCCGATCCGCGTCGTGTCGGCCGAGGTGCGATTACCGCTGTCGGTGGACCTGTCCGACCCGCGCGTCGCGGCGAGGTTGCGCGGGCGGTACGAGGACCGGCTGGCCGACCCCGCCGTCGAGGTCCGGCGGCACGCGGAGGCGATCATCGGCCTGGCGGACGACGACGACCTGCCGACGTTCGCGCCCATGCCGATCCAGGTGTGGCGGTTCGACGGCCTGGCGATCGCCGCGTTGTCGCACGAGGTGCTGTCGTCGTACGACGTGACGTTGCACGAACGTTTTCCCGAGCCGCTCTGGGTGCTGGCCTACAGCGGCGAGGTGGAGTGCTACGTGCCCGACGAGGAATGCCTGGCCCAGGGCGGCTACGAAGCCGGTTGGACGGACGACAACACGATCGCCGGCGAGGGCTCGGCGACGATGCCCTACCGGTGGCCCGTCCCGTTCGAGGAGGGCATCGAGAGCACGATCGTGGACACGACCCTGACGCTGCTGGACGTCCTGGCCGCCCGGCGACCGTGAGAGCGGGGGCGTCCGACGCCCCCGCTCGCGGTCACCTCAGGTGGGTGACGGCCAGGTCCGCCACGTGCTTGGCGATCTCCAGCGCGCCGGTCGCGCCCGGACTCGGCGCGTTGAGCACGTGCACCTGTCCCGGTGCCTGGTCGATCAGGAAGTCGTCGACCAGCGCGCCGCTGGGCAGCATCGCCTGTGCCCGCACGCCGGACTCGGCGCGCACCAGGTCGTGCTCGCCGACCGCGGGCACGAGCCGGGCGAGGCTCGCGGCGAAACGACGTCGGCTGAAGGAGCGGAGCACTTCCTCGACACCCGTGCGGGCGAAGCGCTTGGCCAGCCGCCACGTGCCGGGGAACCGGGCCACGTCCGCCAGGTGCGCCGGCGACACGTCGCGCCACCGGTACCCCTCGCGGGACAGGGCCAGGACCGCGTTCGGGCCGGCGTGCACCGAGCCGTCGAGCATGCGGGTCAGGTGCACGCCCAGGAACGGCAGGTCGGGGTCGGGCACCGGGTAGATCAGACCGCGTACCAGGTAGCGGCGGTCCTCGCGCAGTTCGTAGTACTCGCCGCGGAAGGGCACGATCCGCGCCGACGGCGACAGCCCGGCCAGCCGGGCGATCGCGTCGGCGTGCAGCCCGGCGCAGTTGACGAGCACGTCACCGCGTACGACGCCCTGCGGCGTGGCCACTTCGACGCCGCCCTGCGCGCCCGGCCTGATGCCCAGTGCCGGCGACGACAGCCGCAGGTCCTGGCCGTCCAGCGAGCGTACGAGTGCCGCGCACACGGCCGGGTAGTCGATGATCGCGGTGGAGGTCACGTGCAGCGCCTCGACCGCGGACACCTCGGGCTCGAACTCGCGGGCCTCGGTGGCGGACACGCGCCGCGCGGGCACGCCGTTGGCCTCGGCCCGTTCCGCGAGGACCGCCAGCCGGGGCAGTTCCTCGTTCGCGGTGGCCACGACGAGCTTGCCGCACACGTCCACCGGTACGTCGTTGTCCCGGGCGAACGCGATCATGGACGCGTTGCCCGCCACGGACATCCGGGCCTTCAGCGAACCGGGCTTGTAGTAGAGCCCGGCGTGCACGACGTTGGAGTTGTGGCCCGTCTGGTGCGCGGCCCAGCCGGTCTCCTTCTCCAGCACCACCACGTCGTTGCCCCGGGACACCAGTTCCCGGGCGGCGGCGAGACCGATGATCCCGCCGCCGACCACGACGACCCGCGAGGCCACGTCAGCCCTTGCCCGAGATGGACTTGAGGATGTCCAGGTTGGCCTCGCAGATCTTGGGCATGTCGAAGTTCTCGAACACCCACTGCCGACCGGCTTCGCCGACCTTCTCCGCGAGCGACGGGTCGTCGATCAGGGAGTTGATCGCGTCCGCCAGGCCCTGGTGGTCGCCGGGCTTGGTGAGCAGCGACTCGGTCCCGTTGGTCATCGCCACGCCGGGGAAGTAGTCCGCGCGCTCGGCCATCACCGTGGGCGTGCCGGCGGCCATGGCCTCCAACGACGCGATGCCGATGCCGAAGCCCTGGAGGTCGTGGACCTCCATGTCGGCGGCGGCGAGCAGGCCCGGGATCTCGGGCTTGGGCAGGGTGCCGGTGCAGATGAGCGCGTGGTCGACGCCCAGTTCCTTGGCCCGGTCGAGGAAGGCGGTGAAGTACAGGCCGCCGATGACCATGACCTTGGTGTCCGGGTGCGCGGCCAGGACCTTCGGCAGCGCCTCGACCAGGTTCAGCCGGTCGCGGACCGGGATCACGTGGCCGAGCGAGGCGATCAGCGGACCGTCGCCGAGGTTGTACTCCTTGCGCACCCGGACGCGCTCCTCGGCGCGCACCAGGTTGCGGAAGCGGTCCAGCTCGACGCCGACGGCCAGCTTCTCGATCCGCGCGTCCGGGATCTTGTACCGCTTCTTGATGTACTCGTCGAAGATCGTGTCGATCGCGATGACCTTGGTCGGCCTGTTGTACGACGTGATGGGCCGCACGACGAGCGCGTCGAGCACCCGGAACACCCCGTGCACCAGCTTGACCGGGCTCTGCAACCGGGTGTGCAGCGTGAGCAGCGTGGGCACCTTGTTCTTGCGTGCCCACAACCCGCTCTGCCACGTGAGGTCGAAGAACTGGCCGTGCTGGTGGATCGCGTCCGGCTTGAACTCGTCGAGCAGGCGGAAGACGCGCTTGCGGTTGCCCCACTTCAACGCGAACGTGATGTCGAAGTTGAAGGAGATGCGCGTCTCCGGCAGCGTCCACGACGGCAGCCGCACGATGCGGATGCCGTCGCGTTCCTCGACGGGGTGGGCACCGCCGTACGCAGCGGTGATCACCAGGACCTCGTGCCCGGCCGCCGCGTAATGCCGCGCCAGCGTGTCCGACACATAAGCGCTGCCGCCCATCCGGGGCGGGAAGAAGTTGTTGACGATCGCGATGCGCACGCGAAATTCCCCTCGTCTAGCTCGCGTTGCCCGCCGACACGGTGGCCTCGTGCACGACGCGGTGCGCGGGCAGGATAGCCGTCCGCTCGGCGAGCACCTCGTCCGAGCCCGCGCCCAGTTCCAGCAGGTTCAGGAAGTGGTTGAGCTGAGCGGCCAGGGGCTCGGCGGACTGGAGGATCGTGGGCAGCTCGATGACCGTCTGCTGCTTGTAGCCCACGCCGTCCGCGGCCGGCGAGTCGGCCACGTGCCGGTAGATCGTGATGTCGCGGCGCAGCAGGTCGATCTCGATCAGCCGGTCCAGTTCCAGCACGGAGATCTGCCGGATCTTGCGCTGGCTGATCCGGGACGCGGAGATGGTCGCGAGCGCGCCCTTCTCGAACGACATGGTGGCGTCCGCGGAGTCCTCGGACCGGTTCTCGACCGACTGCTCGTTGAAGTAGCCGAACGAGCCCTTGATCGCCTTCGGCGTGTCGCCGATGAACCGGATCGCCAGGTCGACGTCGTGGATGAGCAGGTCGCCCGCGACACCGGTCTTGATCCGCGGCACGAACGGCGAGTGCCGCATCGCGTTGATCTGCACCACGTCGCCGACGAACTGGCGCGCGGTGAGGATCGCCGGGTTGAACCGCTCCAGGAACCCGCAGACCAGGGGCAGGCCGCGCGCCTGCGACTCGCGGACCAGCTCCTCGGACTGGGCGTAGGTGGCCGCGAGCGGCTTCTCCACCAGCAGCGGCTTGCCCAGGGCGAGCACCTGCTTGGCGATGTCGTAGTGCGCCTCGGTGGCCGCGGCGATCACGACCGCGTCGATGCCCGCGAGGTCGTCGATCGAGGGCGAGTACGCGGCGTCGTAGCGGTCGGCGATCTCCTTGCCGACCTCCTCGCGCTGCTCGACCAGCAGGGCGAAGTCGACGCGGTCGGACTGCGACAGCACGCGGGCGTGCAGCGAGCCCATCATGCCCGCGCCGATGAGGGCGACCTTGGGACGTGCGCTCACGCGGAGAACACCTCCCGGACGGCGGCGACGATCCGCTCCAGCTCGGCCTCGGTCAGCTTCGGGTGCACCGGCAGCGACAGCGCCTGCTCGGCCACCTTCGCGGCGACCGGCACGTCCGAGGCCACGACCTGCGGGTTGTCCCGGTAGCAGTCGTAGTCGAAGACCAGCTTCGGGTAGTAGATCCCGTTGCCGATGCCCTTCTCGGTGAGCTTGGCGGACAGCTCCTCGCGGGTCACCGGCGCGTCGTCGCCGACCAGCACGGTGTACTGGTGCCACACGTGCGTGCGGCCGGGCAGCACGGTCGGCACGGTCAGGCCGGGCAGCTCGGACAGGCCCTTGGTCAACGCCTCGGCGTTGCGCTGCCGCGCCTCGGTCAGCTCCGCGAGCTTCTCGAGCTGCGGGATGCCCACCGCCGCGTGCAGGTCGGTGAGCCGGTAGTTGTGGCCGGCCATCTCGTACTGGTAGCGCGCCCGCATCCCCTGGTTGCGCATGACACGCAGCTTGTCCGCCAGCGCGTCGTCGGACGTGGTGATCACGCCGCCTTCGGCCGTCGTGACGTTCTTCGTCGCGTAGAGCGAGAAGCACCCGGTGCCGAAGCTGCCGGCGGGCCTGCCCTCGAACGTCGCGCCGACGGCCTGGGCCGCGTCTTCGACGATCGCGAGGCCGTGGCGCTCCGCGAGCGGGACGAGCTTGCCCATGTCCGCGGTCTGCCCGTACAGGTGCACCGGCATGAGGACCTTGGTCCGGTCGGTGACCTGTGCGGACACCGCGTCGGCGTCGATGCAGAAGTCGTCGGCCCGGATGTCGGCGAACCGCGCCGTGGCGCCCGCTTCCAGGATCGCGTTCAACGTCGCGACGAAGGTGAAGGGTGAGGTGATCACCTCGTCGCCCGGCTTGAGATCGAGTGCCTGGATGGACGCGACGAGGGCGGTCGTGCCGTTGTTCACGGCGACCGCGTGCGGAACGCCCGCGATGGCGGCGAAGGCGTCCTCGAACCGCTTGACCATCGGGCCCTGGGCGATGACGCCGGACCGCAGCACCTCGAGAACGAGTGCTTCGGCGTCCTTCACGTCTACGACGGTGATGGGGATCATGCAGCAGACTTTCGCTTTCGGGGACGGTGGGATGCGTCCGGTACAGTGACTGGTCGGTCCCGCCCTGACGCGCGGGCCACACGTTACCCGCCGTCCGCCCCCGAGCCTCTGGGCGGTGTCCGTGCGGGAACGCACCGACGCAGACCGACCGCAGCAGGAACGGACCACGTGGCCAACCGCATTCACCCCACCGCGATCATCGGCGACGGTGTGGAACTGGGCGACGACAACGTCATCGGGCCGTACTCGGTGATCGTCGGGCCGTGCCGCATCGGCAACGGCAACTGGATCGGCCCGCACGTCACCATCGGCACGCCGGCCGAGGACCGCGGCGGCCCGCACCCGGTCGCCTGGGAGGGCGAGCTGGAGGGGCACGGCGTCGTCGTCGGCGACCGCAACAAGATCCGCGAGTACGTCACCGTGCACCAGGGCACGCACCGGCCGAGCGCGGTCGGTGACGACTGCTACCTGCTGGTGCGCAGCCACGTCGGTCACGACGTGACGCTCGGCGACAACGTGGTGCTGGCCTGCTCGGCGCAGTTGGGCGGGCACACCGAGGTGTGGTCGCACACCAACATCGGCATGAGCACGGTCGTGCACCAGCACGGCCGGATCGGTCCGGGCGCGATGGTCGGCATGGGCTCGGCCGTGCGCAAGGAGGTCGACGCGTTCACCGTGACCGTCGGCAACCCGGCCCGCGCGACGGGGCTCAACGTCGTCGGGCTGAGCCGTCGGGGCTGCGACGAGCAGACCATCGCGGCGCTGGAACCCTTCCTCAAGGGCAAGGGCGACCTGCCCGCGGACGGCCTCCCCGAGGAGCTGTCCACCCTCCTGAAGGCGTGGGCCGACCGCGCCCCGCTCAACCACTGACCCCGCGAACACCGGAGATCGAAGTCACATGGCGCTGTCCGATCGGCTGCGTGCCGTCTTCGTCGAGTCCCTCGGTCTGTCCGACGACGTCGACGTCGAGAACCTGAAGTACCGCGACATCGACGAGTGGGACTCGGTCGGCCACATGGCGCTCGTCGCGGCCATCGAGGACGAGTTCGACGTGGAGTTCGAGACCGACCAGGTCATCGACATGAGCAGCTTCAAGGTGGCCGTCGACCAGCTGCGCGGTCTCGGCGCCGAGGACTGACGCGACCCGGGGCGCCCGGAAACTCCGGGCGCCCCGGTCCCGCCTACGCGAGCGCGGCGTCGATCGCGTTGCGCACCAACGCGGTGAGGGCCGTGTCCCGGTCGAGCGAGCCGACGAAGGACAGCGAGCCGACGCTGAACGCCCACCCGCCGCCCGTCCGGCGGTACTGCACGATCTCCGCGCCGCCGGGTTGCGGCGACCGCGCGATGACCTGGAGCCCCGGCAGGTTCGCCGGCGACGCGTCCATCTCCCACCCCGCCGCGGCGAAGTTGTAGCCGTCCGCGCCGACCGTCGACCCGACGGACAGCCCCGTGCCGGTCAGGAACGGGTGGGCGGACACGATCTTGTAGGGCTCGAACGTCAGGTACGACTCGTCGGTGAACGCGGTGCCGACCAGTTCCCACGCCGGTTTGCCCAGCGCCGCCCAGGGCGTGCGCGCTCCGGCCGCGTCGCGGTGCACGATCACGGCGTCGTCGGTGGTGGACACCGGTTCGTAGATCACGTTGCCGCCCAACGACACGACCCGGCCGCCCCGGTCCAGGTACCGGCCCAGCGCGTCGCGCATGCCCGCGCTCCAGTACTCGGGGTGCGTGCACAGCACGACCGCGCGGTACCGGTCGAACAACGCCGGGTCGTGGTGCAGGTCCAGGTCCTGGTAGCAGTCGTGGGCGTACCCGTTGCGCTTGAGCCAGCGCAGCAGCAGGAGATCGCTGAACCAGCGCGCGTCCACGCGTCCGGGTGGGCGCAGCACGGCGTTGTCGGCCGGGCGGCGCGTGGTGACGTAGCGGTGTGTCGGAACGTTGTCCCAGGTGTACTGGCTGTGTCCGCCCCACGAGTTGTACGCGTTGTGCGTGAGCGTCGGGATCAGCACCGCCAGCCGTGCGGCGGGTGTGGTGGGCCGGACGACGAACGGGATCGTCCGCGTCAGGCCGGACGGACCGGAGAGCACGACCGTGTACAGACCGCTGGGCCACGACGTGCCCACCGGGACGGTGACGCTGTCCGCCCACCCGCAGCCCGACCGCCGGTAGCCCGGCGGGAGGAGTTGCAACCGGCCCCGGGTCGTGACCGGACCCCACACCGTCGTGCCGCCTTCGGGCAGCGGGCCTTCGACGCGGCGCACGGACGCCTGGAACGAGTCGAAAGTGGACGAGACCTTCACGCCGAGCGAGGCGCCCGACCGCACCGACCACGATGTCGCGTAACCCTGGAGGTTGGCCGTGCGGCAGGTGGTCCAGCCGACGCCGCAGCGCCGCCCGGTGCCGCCGTTGGCCCAGTTCGGTCCGCCGGCCGGGTCGAGCCAGTTCACGAGGCGGTACCAGTTCAGCTCGTGGTCCGGTCCCGGCTCGCTCGACCGGTCGATGAGCACCGAGTACAGCGAGCCGCCCTGCGCGCTGATCTCGCGCTGGTCGTCGGTCGTCCACCCCGAGCCGACCCTGATCGGCACGCCGCCGTTGGCCCAGTTCCCGCCGCCGAGGTGGCGGAACCAGTCGAGGCCGCCGCCCTGCCGCACGGCGTAGACGACGCCCTGTTGGTCGGCGAGGTACTGGAGGTAGAGCCGCACGTCGTCCTTGATCGGCAGCGGCTCGCCGCCGCCTGCCCACGCGTTCGGCCCGGAACTGCCGTTGCCGGCGGTGTAGCGGAACCAGAACAGGCGGCCGTCGCCGTCGACGGCGTAGAGGACGCCGTCCCAGCCGCCGAAGACGGTCGGGTAGCCGCCGAGACCGGTCTTGATCACGGCACCGGAGTTCGGCGCCCACCTCCCGGCCACCGCGTCGTAGCGGTGCCAGTGCACCGCGCCGTCGCCGGTGATGCCGAACAACTGGCCGTCGGCCGCGCCGAGCACGGTGTCGTAGACGTGCCACCCGGTGCCGATCGCGACGCCGACGCCGTTGTTCTCCCAGTCGAACGTGCCGACCTGCCACCCGCTGTGCCGGAAGCGGAGCAGCCGTCCGTCGGCCTGGACGCTGTAGAAGACCCCGTTGCCACCGGGGACCATGCGTAATTGGGACTGTTCGGAATCGATCGCCATAAAAACGCCCCCTGACGCCCACTGGCTGTCGGTCCTTGTGTCGGCGATCACTCGTCCGGTGTTTCGTCGTTCACCGGAACGGACGGACGTGGCGCGTGCGAATGCGGTCCGGTGCCGCCGGGTACTCTCAGATCTGCGTCCGGGCGTCGCTCGTCCGCGAGGGGCGCGCTTTCCGGTTCATCGATTCGGTACGGGACTGGTGTAGTGATCGACCTGAGCAGCAAGGTTGCCGTGGTGACCGGCGGTACGCGCGGAATCGGCCTGGCCACCGTGCGCGCGCTCGCGGAAGCCGGAGCGTCGGTGGTGCTCACCGGCCGTGACGAAGCCGTCGCCAAGGAGAAGGCCGCGGCGGTCGCCGCCGAGTTCGACGCGGACGTGTCCGGCCTCGCACTCGACGTGACCGACAGCAAGGCCGTCGCCGGCCTGATCCGGGGTGTCGCCAAGGAACGCGGTCGGCTCGACGTCGTCGTGGCCAACGCCGGCGTCCTGGAGGACGCGTTGATCGGCATGATCCGCGACGACCTTGTCGACCGGATGTTGACGACGAACGTGGCGGGCACGATCTACACCGTGCAGGCCGCCGCGCGCGCCATGATGAAGCACAAGACCGGTGCGATCGTCGTGCTGGCGTCCATCGTCGGCGAGAAGGGCAGCGCGGGGCAGACCGCCTACGCCGCGTCCAAGGCCGCCGTGGGCAACATCGCCCGGTCCACGGCCAAGGAACTCGGCCGCTACGGCATCCGCGTGAACGGCGTCGCCCCTGGCGTGATCGAGACCTCGATGACCTCGCACCTGGGCGAGGAAGTGCTGGACAAGCGCGCGGCCGACACGCCGCTGGGCCGCCTGGGCAAGGCCGACGAGGTCGCCCGCGTGATCCGGTTCCTGGCCAGTGACGACGCGTCGTTCGTGACGGGCCAGATCGTCGGCGTCGACGGCGGTCTGGTGCTGTGACCACCGGCGACCTGCTCCACCCCGGTGCCCGGTTGGTGGACGCGGCCGGCGGTGGTGTGCTGGACGGCGCGGCGCTGCGGGCGGCCGTCGACGCGGTCGTGTTCGACGACGTGCCCGCCGGGGTGTTGTTCGCCCGCACCGCCGTGGACGTGCCGAGTGTGCTGCGCTACCTGGCGGCCTTCGAGTCCGGTCGCGCGGTCGCGCTGCTCGACGCCGGCCAGGACCGGGACGTGCTGTTGGAACTCGTGGCGCGGTTCCGCCCGGCCGCCGTGCTCGGCGCCGAGGGCGACGCACCCGAGGGCTACCGGGAAGGCGACGTGGGCGGGTCCGCGTGGGTGCGCGAGTCGGCCGATGGCGTCGTGCCGCACCCCGACCTGGCCGTGCTGCTGCCCACCAGCGGTTCCACCGGCAACCCCAAGTTCGTGCGGCTGTCGAAGGCCGCCGTCCTGGCCAACGCCGAGGCGATCGCGGACGTGCTCGGCATCGACGCCGACGAGGTGGCGCCGACCAGCCTGCCGCTGCACTACAGCTACGGCATGTCCGTGCTCAACAGCCACCTGCTGCGCGGCGCGACCGTCGTGGTCGAGCCGACCGGCGTGATGGGGCGGCCGTTCTGGCAGGCCGTGGACGAGTACAAGATCACCTCGCTGGCGGGCGTGCCCTACCACTACGAGATGCTCAAGCGGCTGCGGTTCGACCCGGCCAAGTACCCGTCCCTGCGCACGATCACGCAGGCCGGCGGCAAGCTGCGCGACGACCTCGTCGTCGAGTTCAACGACAAGATGCGCGCCGCCGACGGGAAGATGTTCGTGATGTACGGCCAGACCGAGGCCGCGCCGCGCATGACCACCGTGCCCGCCGACCGGCTCGCGGACAAGATCGGCTCGGCCGGTCCGGCGCTGCCCGGCGGCGCGTTCGCGATCCGGCTCGAGGACGGCTCCGAGACCACCGCGCCCGACGTGGTCGGCGAAGTCCTCTACCGCGGCCCGAACGTGATGATGGGCTACGCCGAGTCCGAGGCCGAACTGGCGCTCGGCGACGTCGTCGGCGGCGTGCTGGAGACCGGCGACCTCGGCCGCCTCGACGCCGAGGGCTACCTGTTCATCACCGGCCGGCTCAAGCGGATCGGCAAGGTCTTCGGCAACCGGGTCAACCTCGACGACCTGGAACAACTGCTGCGGGTCGCGGGGTTGGACCTGGGTGCCGCCGCCGCCGTCCCGGCCGGGGACAAGGTCGTCGTCTGGGTGGAGAACGCGACCGCCGACGCGCGCAAGGCCGCGGCCAAGGCACTGTCGGAGAAGCTGCACCTGCACGTCAGCGGGTTCGACGTGCGGGAGATCGACAGCCTGCCGCTGCTGGCCAGCGGCAAGGTCGACTACCGCGCACTGGAGGGACGGGCGTGACGGACACCGTGTTCGGACTTGACCAGTCCGCGCGCGAGGCGGCGCTGCTGCCCGCGCTCACCGAGCTGACCGCGCACCACCGCGAGCACTGCGCGCCCTACGACCGCATCCTGTCCTCGTTGGGCACGCCGACGCGCTTCGACGCCGTGGCCGACCTGCCGTGGCTGCCCGTGCGCATGTTCAAGCACCACGTGCTCAAGTCCGTGCCCGACGACGAGGTGTTCAAGGTCCTCACCTCGTCCGGCACGACCGGCGCCGAGGTGTCCCGCATCTACCTCGACCGCGACGCGGCCGGCGACCAGCCGCGCTACCTGGGCCGCACGCTGCGCACCGTGCTCGGCGACCAGCGCCTGCCCATGCTCATGGTCGACACGATCGGCATCATCAAGAACCGGCGCTCGTTCTCCGCACGCGGCGCGGGCGTGCTGGGCATGGCCAACTTCGGCCGCAAGCACGTCTACGCGCTCGACGAGCAGGACCGCCCGGACGTCGAGGCGATCAAGGGCTTCCTGCGCGAGTACGGCGACCAGCCGTTCCTGATCTTCGGCTTCACGTTCATGGTGTGGCAGTACCTCTACGAGGTCGCCGTCGAGCACGGGCTCGACCTGTCCAACGGCATCCTGATCCACTCCGGCGGCTGGAAGAAGCTGATCGACCGGGCCGTGGACAACGCGGAGTTCCGCCGTCGTTTCGCCAACGACACCGGCCTTAGGCGCATCCACAACTACTACGGCATGGTCGAGCAGCTCGGCACCGTGTTCCTCGAAGGACCGTCGGGCAACTCGCTGTACTGCCCGGACTTCGCCGACGTGATCATCCGCGACCCGGAGACGTGGGCCGAGCAACCCGTGGGCGTGCCGGGCGTCATCGAGGTGGTGAGCACCGTGCCGCGGTCCTACCCCGGCCACGTGCTGCTCACCGAGGATCTCGGCGTCGTGCACGGCATCGACGACGGCGACTGGCCGGGCAAGCGGTTCTCCGTGCTCGGCCGCCTGCCCCGGGCCGAGGCGCGGGGCTGCTCGGACACCTTCAGCGGCGACGCGGCGCCGCGCGTACCGGCGGGAGCGGCGTCATGACCCTGGTCGAACAGCGCTTCCCGGCCGGACCGTCCCTGTCGGTCGACGACCTGCTCGCCGAGGTCGCCTCGGGCGACCGGCTCGAGGTCGGCGACCCGCGCGTGGTCGAGTTCCTGGTCCGCTTCGCCCGCAAGCTGCTCGCGCCCGCCGTGGCCCGCCGCTACCCGGAACTGGCCTCGCTCGGCTTCTTCCTGCGCCGCGGCGAGATCACGAAAGCGTTGGCACGCCTGGAAACCGGCTCCGCCGACGTGCTGCGGTTCCCGCGGGGCCTGGTGTTCCACGTGCCACCGGCCAACGTGGACACGATCTTCGTGTACTCGTGGGCGCTGTCGGCGTTGGCGGGCAACCCCAACGTCGTGCGCATCTCGTCGCGGTCGGCGGGCGCCGCGTCCACGGTGATCGACGCGTTGAACGAGGCGCTGGCCGAGGCCGACCCGGTCATCGCCCGCACCCAGCGCATGGTCACCTACGGCCGCGACGACGCCGTGACAGCCGCGCTGTCCGGCGCGTGCGAACTGCGCGTGATCTGGGGCGGCGACGCGTCCGTGCGCACGCTGCGCCAGTTCCCGCTCAAGCCCTCCGCGCGCGACGTGACGTTCCCCGACCGCGCCTCGTTCGCGGCCGTGTCCGTCGTCGGGTGGCGCGCGGCCACGCCCGAGCAGCGCCACGACGCGGTCGTGGGCTTCTACAACGACTCCTACTGGTTCGACCAGGCCGCCTGCTCGTCGCCGCGCACCCTGTTCTGGGTCGGCGACGCGAGCCGGGCCGAGCGCGACGAGTTCACCACGCTGCTGGCCTCGGTCACGGCGGCCAAGAACTTCGTGGTCGAGCCCGCGATGGCCGTGCAGAAGCGGGTCTCGGCCTACGGCGTCGCGGCCGAGGGCCACGCCACCGAGATCCGGTTCACCGGCAACGCGGTCGCCACCCTGGAACTGGCCTCGCCCGACGACGTGCCGCGCGAGTGGCTCGGCGTGGGCACGTTCCCGCAGGCGACGCTGGACTCCCTGGCCGACCTCGGGCGCATCGTCGGCCGCAAGGACCAGACGCTGTCCGCGTTCGGCTTCGACCGCGCCGAGCTGGTGGAGTTCGTCCGCTCGCTCGGCGGTCGCGGCATCGACCGCGTCGTGCCGTTCGGCAAGGCCCTCGACTTCGCGGCGATCTGGGACGGCTACGACCTGCTCGCCGAGTTCAGCAGGCTCACGACGGTGACCGTGTGACCGGCACGCGGCCCGAGACAACCGGAGAAGCGATGACGGCCGCACCCGACGCCGACTTCGAGTCGGCACGAGCCGAGGCGGAAGCCGCGGCCAAACCGGAGCGCACGCGCAAGCAGACGATCATCGCCTGGGCGCGGCGCGTGCTGGTGACGGTGGTCCTCCTGGGCGCCGGCTACCAGCTCTACGCCCAGTGGGACGACGTGTCCGCGACACTGCTGGCGTTGCCGTGGCAGTCGGTGGTGCTGTCCCTGGGCGCGGTGTTCGTCGGGCTGTTCCTCGGGTCGGTCGTGTGGAAGATCGTGCTGTCCGACGTGGGCGCGCCGGTGTCCTACGCCGACGCGGCGAAGTTCTACCTCGTCGGCGGCCTGGGCAAGTACCTGCCGGGCGCGGTGTGGGCCGTGCTGCTGTCGATGGAGCTGGCCAAGCAGGCGGGCGTGAACCGCGCGCGGTCGTTCACCGCGGGCCTGGTCGCCACCGGCATGGGCGTGGTGGCGTCGCTGATCACGGGCCTGGCGGCGTTGCCGGTGCTGTTGGGCGACTCGGAGCACCAGGAGCTGCTCTGGCTGTTCTCGCTGCTGCTGGTCGGCCTGGTGTTCCTGCACCCGAAGCTGTTGACCTGGCTGGTGAACCTGGTGCTCAAGGTGCTGCGCAAGGCGCCGCTGGAGCAGCGTTTCACCGGCAAGGAGGTGCTCAAGGCCACCGGCGTCGCGGTGCTGATCTACGTGCTCTACGGCGTGCACCTGTGGCTGCTGGTGAACTCGCTGGGTTCGCCCGACCTGGGCACGCTGGTGCTGTGCGCGGGCACGATGGGCCTGTCGATGACCGCCGGTCTGCTGGCGTTCTTCCTGCCGTCCGGCTTGGGCGCGCGCGAGCTGGTGATCACCGCGGCGATCGCGACCGTGCTGCCGTCCGGTCAGGCGGTGGCGTTGGCGCTGGTGTCGCGGCTGATGTTCACGGTGGCCGACCTGGCGTCGGCCGGCATCGCCGCCCTGGTCGCCCGGCTGCAGCGCGGCAAGACCATCGCGTCCTGAGTAGACGGTGAAAGCGCGAGGGCCCGACCGGGAATCTTGGGTTCTAGGAGTCGTTGCATCACCCCAGTTCAGGGGATGCGATGGACTTTCAGATCCGGGCGGTGCGGAAGCCTCAGGGGCCTCGGAAGTTGGCTGCGGAGCGGGCCGAATACTTGCGGCTCGTGCAGCGGGGAATGACCAACAAGCAGGCGTGCGGGCTCGTCGGGGTCAACCCGAAGACCGGCAGGCGCTGGCGTAACGGGCGTAACGCGTCTGGCAAGAACAAGGCGGCGTCACCGATCCAGTCGGTGGCGTCGCCTTCCGCACCGTCCCGCTATCCATGCGAGGACGACCGAATCCACATCGCCGACCGGCTGCGTGAGAGGGCCACGATCCGACAGATCGCTGCCGAGCCGGGCCGGAGCCCGTCCACGGTCAGCCGGGAGATCCGTCGTAACCGTCACCCCGGCAACGGTCAGTACCGGCCACATGCCGCGCAGGCCCGCGCCGACGCCCGGCGTCCCCGCCCGAAAGAGCGCAAGTTGGCGGCCAACGCCGAGCTGCACCGGGCTGTGCGGGACCATCTGGGTCGCAGGCTCAGCCCCGAGCAGATCGCCGCCGTGCTGCGACGGGACTTTCCCGACCGGCCGGAGATGCACGTGACCCACGAGACGATCTACCAGGCCCTCTACGTGCAAGGACGTGGCGAGCTGCGTCGCGAGCTGGCTCGGGCGCTGCGCACCGGCCGCACCGTGCGCAAACCCCGTCGCCGCCCCGGACAACGACAGCCGCGGTTCATCAACCCGATGATCATGATCAGTGGGCGTCCCGCCGAGGCCGAGGACCGGGCGGTGCCCGGCCACTGGGAAGGCGACCTGATCATCGGCAAGGACAACGCCTCCGCGATCGGCACCCTGGTCGAACGCGCCACCCGCTACGTGATGCTCGTTCATCTGCCTCACGGCCGCTCCGCCGAAGCCGTCCACGACGCTCTGATCGATACCCTCCAGGCCCTGCCCGCCCACCTCACCCGATCTCTGACCTGGGACCAAGGCGCCGAGATGGCCAACCACGCCGCGTTCAGCCTGGCCACCGACATCCCCGTCTACTTCTGCGACCCCGCCAGCCCCTGGCAACGCGGCTCCAACGAGAACACAAACGGTCTGTTGCGCCAGTACTTTCCCAAGGGCAGCGACCTATCGGGGCACACACCGGAGGACCTGGTCGCGGTCGCGGCCGAACTCAACGGCCGTCCACGCAAAACGCTCGGCTGGGACACCCCAGCCGAGCGCTTGGCTAAGCTCCTGGCCGAAGCCAGTTGATCACTTGTGTTGCTACGACCCCTGGAATCCGCCGAATCCGGTCGGGCCCTCTTCTCGTCCGGGCTCAGTTGCCGTCGCCGTCGGCCAGTTTCGACCAGTCGATCGCGTACAACTGGAAGTCCGGGTTGGCGTACCGCAGGCTCAGGGCGGGCAGCCCGTCCAGGTTGGTCAGCCCCGGCGCCCGGCGGAAACCGCCGATGTACCCGGTGCTCACCGCGACGTACCGGATGTTGAGGTCGCGGATCACCTTGGCGACCGCGGGATCGTCGGACAGGTGGTCGAAGTCGTCGAGCAGCAGTTGGCGGCGCTCGCTCGTCGGGTTCAGCAGGTAGTGGTTGATCACGGGGCGGACGCCGGTCAGCGCGTACATCCAGACCGTGCCGTCACCGCCGTCGTTCATGACCATCTCGTCCGGCTTGACGATCTTCCGGATCTCCCGCATGCCCTCCTGCTCGCGGACCGACAGCACGTTGCTGCCATAGGTCCACCACAGGCGTTCCGCGTTGCGCTGCACGTACCCGCCCTTGGTCTGGACGAGGAAGACCGCCGCGACGAGCACCGCCACCACGCCGAGCGCGGCGAAGGCCGTCCGCTCCGGCCGGAGCCGCACCACCCTGGACACCCGTTCGGTCAGCCACCGCACCGTCGACCACATGCCCCAGCCGGCCGCGATCGTCGCGGGCAGGATCATCGCCGAGACCAGGCGGAACCGGTCGTTCCACCACGGCGACGTGATCGCCTGCGCCCACGGGAAGTCGACGCCGCTGGCCACGACGAACAGGAACAGGAACACCAGCCACCCGGCGGCGACCCAGCGCAGCAGGTCGTTGCGGAGCATCAGCAGGACGCCCAGCACCATGAAGCAGGCCAGCAGCCACTGCGGCCAGGACGAATCGCTGCCCAGCAGCAGCCCGTCGCCCAGTGCCTTGGACGGGGACGTGACGGCCGGCCAGTCGTAGGCGGCGGTCATGCCGGCCATTGTCAACGCGCCCAGCAGGTACGGCAACGCCAGCAGGCCGACCCCGGCCGCGGCCAGGCCGAGGCGCGGCAGGTCGCCCCGCAGGAACCGACGCCGGTCTTCGACGAGCCGGTGCACCGCGAAGCACGCGCCGAAGATCGCGCTGACGAAGATCATCGCCGAGTGCGTGCCCGTCAGGCCGACGCCGGCGAACGCCACCAGCGGTCCTGCGCGGTCCGCACCACCGCGGAACCAGTGCACCAGCAACGCCAGGAACGGCAGCACGAGCGACAGGCCCGCCGCGTAGGGGAAGAGCTGGCCCCACTGGTACAGGTCCCACGGGTAGTTCGCGAACGACGTGGACACCAGCGCCGCCGCAGCGGCGAAACCCGCGCCACCGCCGACCGCGCGCACGAACGCGACCGCGCCCAGCGGGACCACCAGGGTCGTGGTGACCGCCATGCCCGTGTTCATCACGCGCGGGATGTCGGCGCCTGTCGTCTGGTAGACCAGCGCCTCGAAGCAGTGGTACGCGTAGGGGTAGAACGAGCCGCCGGGCTTGTCGGGGAAGTCGATCCAGCCCAGCATCCGGGTGCCGGACTCCCCGGTCGTGCCGATCAGCCTGATGGCGGTGGCGTGGTACGGCGAGTCCCAGCCCACCGGCACCGAGCCCAGGCCGTGCGTGGCGACGATGATCACGTTCACCGCGACGACCGCCGCGACCACCACGGCGGCGGCGACCGCGATCGTGCCCGTCCGCGACCAGGGCGTCAGCGTGGTGGTCAAGACCAGGCCACGTCTTCGGGCGAGTACCACGCCCCCGGCGGTGAGCAGCGCGACCAGCGCGCCGAATCCCAGGTACACCACGATGTCCCAGCCCAGACCGAGCCCGGACGCCAGCGGTGCGGCCACCGCGACCAAGCCCATCGAGACGGCGGGCGCGACGCCCGCCAGCAGCCAGCCGCGCACACCGGCCAGGCCCGCGATCACCGCCCCCGGCAACCACAGCAGGGCGATGGTGACCGCGATGGCGGCCAACGCACTGCCGTTCACGTCGAAGATGACGTCGAGCAAAACCCAAACCCCCTGATCGGAACACTCAAAGAATCAGAACCACCGCTCGACCACCTGCGCCACCCCGTCGGCCGAATGCGCATCGGTGACCTCGTCGGCCACCGCGAGCACCTCCGGGTGCGCGTTGGCCACGGCGACGCCGTGCCCGGCCCAGTGCAGCATCGGCACGTCGTTGGGCATGTCGCCGAACGCCACCACGTCCGCCGCGTCCACACCCTCGCGTTCGGCCACCTCGGCGAGACCCGTTGCCTTGGTGACGCCCTGCGGGGAGATCTCCACCAGACCCGAGTTCGTCGAGTAGGTCGCCACGACCGAGTCGCCGAGCAGCGAGGTCACCGCCTCGGCCATCAGGTCGCTGGTCATCTCCGGGTTGCGGATCAGCAGCTTGACCGCCGGGTGGCCGAGCACCTCCCCGCGCGACGCCGTCGTGTGGTCGTCGTGCGACCACGTGTGCGGGTATTCGGGCTCGGACAGGTACGGGTCGACGCCGCGGCCGACGCGTTCGGCCGCGAAGGTGCTTCCGGGCAACAGCCCGTCGAGCGCGGATGTGATGTCCGCCAACATCGCGGGCGTCAGCTCGTGCCGCCACACCACTCCGTCGGCGAGCACGTCGTAGAGCACGGTGCCGTTGGAGCACACCACGAGCGGCGACGCGCCCGCGGCCAGGCAAACCTCGCGGACCCAACGCAACGGACGTCCCGTGACCAGCACGAAAGGCAGTCCGGCCGCCCGGGTCCGGCGCACCGCGGCGGCTGTGCGCCCGGTCACCGAACCGTCGACCGCGAGCAGCGTGCCGTCCAGGTCGGAGGCGATGAGGCGAGGTTTCTCCACGCGCACATCCTGCCTTGCCCGCCGATCGGCCCGATGAAGATCCGCCGTACGGCTCGTTACTGTCGATGTGTGCGCGCAGGCATCGTGATCCTTCCGGAAGACCGTTGGTGGGCCGCTGAACCGAAGTGGCGTGGTGCGGAGGAGTACGGGTTCTCCCACGCCTGGACGTACGACCACCTCGGCTGGCGTTCCCTGGTGGACCGGCCGTGGTTCTCCGCGGTGCCGGTGCTGACCGCCGCCGCCGCGGTGACCTCCACGATCCGCCTGGGTACTTACGTGGCCACGCCCAACTTCCGCCACCCGGTGCCGTTCGCCCGGGAACTGCTCGCCCTGGACGACATCTCCGACGGTCGGTTCACGCTCGGCGTCGGCGCCGGCGGTTCGGGCTATGACACGCACGTCCTGGGCGGCGGGGGACCGTTGGCGCCGGCCGCGCGCGGCAAGCGGTTCGCGGAGTTCGTCGAGCTGCTCGACCGCCTGCTCACGGTCGAGCGCACGGACTTCTCCGGCGAGTACTTCAGCGCCGTGGAAGCCCGCAGCACGCCCGGCTGCGTCCAGCGCCCCCGACTGCCGTTCCTGATCGCGGCCAACGGCCCGAAGGCGATGGCCGTCGCCGCCCGGTACGGCTCGTCCTGGGTGACCACCGGCCCGGACACCGAGGACGACGACGCGTGGTGGGCCGGCATCGCCGAGTCGGCGGCGCGGTTCGACGAGATCGCGGCCGGCCGCGTGCCGACCCGGCACCTCAACCTCGACTCCGGCCCGGTCTTCTCGCTGACCAGCGTCGAGCGGTTCCGCGACTGCGTCGGCCGGGCGACGGCGCTCGGGTTCACCGACGTGGTCTGCCACTGGCCGCGCGACGAGGGCGTCTACGCGGGCCGCGAGTCCGTGCTGGAGCAGGTGGCCGCCGACGTCCTGCCCGAATTGGCGGCACCCCGCACCGGATCGCCCACGCACCCCGAGAGCTGAAGACACCGCCGGGGAGGCCGCGACGTGACCTCCCCGGCGGGACGTACGGGTGCTCAGCCGCCCGCGACGACCTCGCCGGGCGGGGGCACCAGCCGGTAGACCACTGCGTTGTCGTTCTCGTAGATCTTCGTCAGGAACGGCTTGCCTTCCAGGCCGCGCAACCCGCCCGCGCGTTCGTTCCAGCCCCGCACGAATCCTTGCCCGAGGATCACGTACCGGACGTTCAACCGCTTCACCGCGGCCCGCACCGCGGCGTTTTCGTCGTACTCGACGAAATGTTGTTCCAGCATCGCGATGGCCGGTGACTCCAACGAACCGTCGTAGTGCCCGGCGATCGGCTGCACCCCGGCGATGGCGTACATCCACAGCGTGCCGTCGTTGCGGTCGTTCAGCACCCGTTCGCCGGGTTGCACGACCTTGGCCAGTTCGTGGAACGCGAGCACCTCGCCGGTCGACACCACCGCGTCGTTCTTGTCCTGACCGGGTGCGTTGCCGTAGCCCCGGGCGACCTGCCCGGCGTTGAGCGTGACGTACATGCCGCTGAGCCCGATGAACGCCGCGGCCACCACGGCCACCGACGCCGCGCGCACCGGCGGTCGACCGGACGCGTCGCGTGCCAGTCCCGCCAGGCGGTCGTGCAGCACCGCGAACCCGTGCCCGGCCACCACGATCAACGGCACGCAGGCCAACGCGATCAGCCGGTACTGGTCGTTCCACCACGGGCTGGTCACACGGGCCACCCACGGCTGCGCGTAGGACGCCGTCAGCACCCACACCGCGCCGAACAGCGCCGCCGCACCGAGCAGCCAGCGCTGGTTGCCCAGTCGCCACGCGAACGCGAGACCCACCCACAGCGGCAGCGCCAGCCAGTACTGGGGCCGGTCGATGATGTGCTGGAACGTCAGCAGCGAGCCGACCGACTGGGAGACCGGGAACGTCGACGGCCAGTCCACGATGGCGATCGTGCCCTTGATGCTGGCGGCGCCGAGCAGGTGCGGCAGCGTCACCAGGACGGCGGCCAAGCCGGGCGGCACGGTCCACAGGATGTCGCGCAGCATGACGCGCGGCGCACGCCACCAGCGCTGCACCAGGAACGGGATCACGAAGAGCACCCCGCCGAACAGGTTGCTGGAGTGCACGCACAGCATGCCGATCGCGACGCCCGCGAAGGCCGCACCGGTGTCCAGTCCGGGCCGGCGCAGGTAGCGGTCCACCACCACGACCAGCACCGGCATCAGCGCGAGGCCCAGGGTGAAGGTCAGCAGCGGCCCGCGCCACAGGTTGTCGTAGGTGGCACTGGTCGACGCGGCGGCGACCAGTGCGGTGAACACCGCGGTCACCGCCCGGCCGCGGAAGTGGCGGACCATCGCGGCCAGTTCGAACACCAGCAGGCCGGGCAGCAGCGCCATGTGCGCGTTGACGACGGCGGGCACGGTCGCGCCGGTCAGCTTGAACACCAGCGCGCCGACCAGGTGGTAGGCGTTGGGGTAGAACACCCCGGTCGGCACGTCGTACCAGTTGACCTTGCCGGTGCCGTACAGGCTGCCATCGCCGGTGTCGGCGATGTAGCGGATGCCGTTGGCGTGGTACCCGGCGTCCCAGTCCTGCGGCACCACGCCCAGGTCGAAGTCCATGGCCTTGAGCAGGACGAAGATGCCCACGCCCGCGCCGACCACCACCGCGAGCACCACGGCCGCGTGCCCGCCGGGCGCCCACGGCGAGGTGTCGGGTTCCCCCCTGCCGCGCAGCCGGACGGCGACCAACCGTGCGGCCAGGAACAGCAGGGCGATGACGACGGTCGAGACGACGAACGTGAGCACGTCGAACCGGATGCCGATCTTCGACAACCACGGACCGGCCAGGCCCGCTATCAGGTAGGTGAAGACCGGTGCGACGGCCGCGAGCAGCCAGCCGCGCAATCCTGCGGCCAGTGCGACGAGACCACCCGGTACGAACAGCACGGCGAGGTAGACCGCGATCGTTCCTGCGGTCAGAAGGGGGCTGGCTTCGGCCACAGGCTCACCCAACGAAGTAGCTGGGGCGCGGAGGGGGGTGCACGCCCGCATGGTGCGCGAAGGCTATACAACCGACCCGAGGTGTCCGCACGAACCCCGAGATCGGCGGTCGGAGCACGTCGACGCTGTTCACGGACTCCGGAACGGAGGGTCGTGCGGTTGTATCCGACGTCACCGGTACCCTCGGACGGCGTGAGCTTCGCAGGGTATGACCTGATCGTGGTCGGTTCCGGTTTCTACGGGTTGACCGTCGCCGAGCGCGCCGCCAGTCAGCTTGACAAGAAGGTGCTCGTCGTCGAGCGCCGCGAACACATCGGCGGCAACGCCTACTCCGAGGCCGAACCGGAGACGGGGATCGAGGTGCACCGCTACGGCGCGCACCTGTTCCACACGTCCAACAAGCGGGTCTGGGACTACGTCAACCAGTTCACCGCGTTCACCGGCTACCAGCACCGGGTCTTCGCCATGCACGACGGCGTGGCCTACCAGTTCCCCATGGGTCTGGGCCTGATCACGCAGTTCGTCGGCAAGTACCTGTCGCCGGAGCAGGCCCGCGCGTGGGTGGCCGAGCACGCCGCCGAGGTCGACGCCGCCGACGTGCAGAACCTCGAGGACAAGGCGATCTCGCTCATCGGCCGCCCGCTCTACGAGGCGTTCGTGCGGGACTACACCGCCAAGCAGTGGCAGACCGACCCGAAGAACCTGCCCGCCGCCGTGATCAGCCGGCTGCCGGTGCGCTACACCTTCGACAACCGGTACTTCAACGACACCTACGAGGGTCTCCCCGTCGACGGCTACACCGCGTGGCTCGAGCGCATGGCGGACCACCCGAACATCGAGGTGCGGCTGGACACCGACTTCTTCGACGTCCGGGCCGAGATCCCGCACGGCACCCCGGTCGTCTACACCGGTCCTGTCGACCGGTACTTCGACTACTCCGAGGGCTGGCTGGGCTGGCGCACGCTCGACTTCGAGCAGGAAGTGCTGCCCATCGGCGACTTCCAGGGCACGCCGGTCATGAACTACAACGACGCGGACGTCCCGTACACCCGCATCCACGAGTTCCGGCACTTCCACCCGGAGCGGGAGTACCCGGCCGACAAGACGGTCATCGTCCGCGAGTTCTCCCGGTTCGCGGAGAAGGACGACGAGCCGTACTACCCGATCAACACCGCCGAGGACCGGGCCAAGCTGGAGCGGTACCGCGAGCTGGCCAAGCGCGAGGCGGCCGAGCGCAACGTGCTGTTCGGCGGCCGGCTGGGCACCTACAAGTACCTGGACATGCACATGGCCATCGGTGCGGCGCTCAGCGCGTTCGACAACAAGATCGCCCCGCACCTCACCACCGGTGCGTCGCTCGACGGCAGCCTGGACTAGTCCGTGTTCCGGGTGTGGGGTACGTGCCAGCCGCGCCGGTGCGCCCACCGGAGGCACGGGCGGAACGCCCCGATACGACAGCGGTATCGGGCCGTCCCGCCCGCACCACCGGAGAACGAACCGATCACGACTCCCACACACGCCACACCCGGAACACGGCCCAGGCGCCCGTGTCGCGTCGCGCGGCATGTCCGCGCGACGCGGTATGGTCGGTTTTATTCCCGAATCGCGCCACCGCGTTCCGGTGGACGCGCTCGTCCGCACCTGACCCGAACCGTCGTCCGGCGGTTCGCCGGAGGAAAGCCAGTGACCGAGCAGAGCCCCGTCGACCCGAAGCACCAGGGCACCGCCGATTCCGCTTCGGCTCGTGACGGTGCGGGTCTCGACCCGAAGAAGGTGCTCCAGCGGGTCATCCTGCCGCGCGACGAGGACCCGCTCGACGTCCGCCCGCTGTACCTGGACGAGCCGGAGAACGTGCACTCGCACGTGTCGTCCCGCCGCTCGGTCACGGTGCCCGCGTCGGCCAAGGTGTCCTTCGCGTCCTACTTCAACGCGTTCCCGGCCAGCTACTGGAAGCGTTGGACCGTCGTCGACGAGGTCGTGCTGCGCCTGCGGGTGCGCGGCGCCGGCCGGCTCGACGTGTACCGCTCCAAGCCCAACGGCGACATCGTCCACCTCGACGGCCGCCCGGTGCGCGGCGACAAGTCCGCGTGGGCGTCGGTCGAGTTCCGGGTCAGCCTGAAGCCGTTCGAGGACGGCGGCTGGATCTGGTTCGACGTGTTCACCGACGAGTCCACGCTGGAGATCGGCGAGGCCGCCTGGACCACCGACCTCGACCTGCCCACGCAGCAGGTCGCCATCGGCATGACCACCATGCGCCCGGTCGACGCCGTGATCGCGTTGCGTGCGCTGGGCGAGGACTCGGCCGTGCTCGACGTGGTGCAGAAGGTGTTCGTCGCCGACCAGGGTGCGGTCAAGGTCCGCGACACCGAGGGCTACGCCGAGGCCGTGCGCCTGCTGGGCGACAAGCTCGAGGTCATCGAGCAGGACAACCTCGGCGGTTCCGGTGGTTTCACCCGGGGCCTGTACGAGGCGATCGAGCACACCGACGTCGACCAGATCATGCTCATGGACGACGACATCCGCCTGGAGCCGGACGCGGTGCTGCGCTCCAACGCGTTCGCCCGCGCGTGCGCCCAGCCGGTGATCGTCGGCAGCCACATGCTCAACCTCCAGGCCCGCGCCCGCCTGCACAGCATGGGCGAGGTCGTGGACCTGGGCACGTGCTACTGGCGGGCCGCGCCGGGCGCGCTGACCGACCACGACTTCGCCGCGGAGTCGTTGCGCGAGACCGAGGAACTGCACCTGCGCATCAACTCCACCTACAACGGCTGGTGGATGTGCCTGTTCCCGCGCGAGGTCGTGCAGCGCACCGGCTACCCGCTGCCGCTGTTCATCAAGTGGGACGACGCCGAGTACTCGCTGCGGGCGCTGGAGAACGGCTACCCGACGGTGTCGCTGCCCGGCTCGGCCGTGTGGCACATGCCGTGGACGGACAAGAACGACGCCACCGACTGGCAGGCGTACTTCCACACCCGCAACCGGCTGGTGCTGGCCGCGTTGCACAGCCCGTACGACGTGCGGTCGACCCTGCTCAAGCAGGGCCTGAAGCTGTCGCTGCGGCACCTGCTGTCGATGGAGTACTCGACGGTCGCCGTGCAGCAGAAGGCGATCGAGGACTTCCTGGCCGGCCCGACGAAGCTGTTCGACTCGCTGCGCACGGCGTTGCCGGAGATCCAGGCGCTGCGCAAGCAGTACACGGACGCGCAGGTGCTGCCGTCGGCCCGTGAGTTCCCGCCGCCCACGTTCGACATGGTGCGCGCCGAGTCCATGCTGAAGCCGCCGACGAACCCGGCCACGATCGCGGCCGAGGCGGCGAAGGCGTTGGTGCACAACCTGCGCGAGCCGGACTCGTCGACCACCGAACGCCCGCAGATCAACGTGCCGGCGACGAACGCCCGCTGGTTCCTGCTCGGCAACCTGGACTCGGCGACCGTGTCCAACGCCGACGGCAGCGGCGTGGCGTTCCGCAAGCGCGACCCGAAGGAGTTCCGCGCCCTGATGAAGCGCGCGGTCCGCAACTACCGCCGGCTGGGCCAGGAGTGGCCCCGCCTCAAGCAGGTGTACCGGGACGCGTTGCCGGAGCTGACCTCCGTCGAGTCGTGGCGGAAGGTCTTCGAGAACGACTGATCTTCTACCGAGGAAGCCCCGCTCCGGCAACGGAAGCGGGGCTTCCTCGCGTTCAGGTCACTTCCGGAAGAAGCGCTCCCGGCGGCCGAGGCGGACCAGGCGCAGCCACTCCAGGAACGCCTTGGGGTCGCGGCGCACCCCGACGAAGTACAGGCCGAACCGGAACACCTCCAGCAGGCCCAGCTTGCGCATGCCCGGCTGGGACAGCAGGTAGCCCCGGTTGCGGTAGGTGTAGTAGCGCTTGACCGGGTTCTCCGGGTCCTGTGCGTGGAACCGGCCGCCGAGCATGGGCTTGAACTCGTCCGAGCCGTCCGGGTGCAGGTAGGCCACGCGCAGCGACGTGCCGAACGGCACGCCCGAGCGCACCAGCCGGCGGTGGATCTCCACCTCGTCGCCGCGGAAGAACAGCCGGTAGTCCGGCACGCCGACGACGTCGAGCGTCGAGGCGCGGAACAGGGCGCCGTTGAACAGCGACGCGATGCCGGGCAGGAAGTCGTCGCCGAGGTCGGCGGCGTCGCGCTTCCACGTCAGGCCGCGACGCAACGGGAACGCGAGCTTGTCCGGCCGCTCGATGTTGGCCACGACCGGCGAGATGGCGGCCAGCTTGCGCTTGTCCGCCTCTTCGAGCAGCACGGCGAGCACGGTCTCGTCGGCGGGCCGGCCGTCGTCGTCGGCCAGCCACAGCCACTCCGCGCCCAGCGCCAGGGCGTGCAGCATGCCGAGCGCGAACCCGCCGGCGCCGCCGAGGTTGCGGTGCGACACCAGGTAGGTCGTCGGGATCGGGCACTGCTCGACGAGGTCCTCGACCGGCTGGTCGGGGCCGTTGTCCACGACCACGAGGTGGTCGAGCGGCCTGGTCTGGGCGGCCAGCACCTTCAACGAGTCGGCGAGCAGCTCGCGTCGGTGCCGGGTCACCACCACACCGACGACCGAGCCTTTCGGCAGTGCGCTCACGTCCTACTCGCCACCGTTCCCGCTCAGTGCGTGCGTCTGCCCGATCCTGGCCAGCGTCTCCGCGTCCAAGTGCTCGTAGGGGTCACGTCCCTTGTAGGTGGTGACCACCTCGCGCAGCCCGCCGAACATCTTGACGCGTCCCTCGTCCATCCAGATCGCCGAGTTGCACAACTCGACCAGGAACTCGTCCGAGTGGCTGGCGAACACCAGGATGCCCGACCGCTTCACGAGGTCGTTCAGCCGGTCCCTCGCCTTGGCCATGAACGCCGCGTCGACCGCGCCGATGCCCTCGTCGAGCAGCAGGATCTCCGGGTCGATCGACGTGACGACGCCGAGCGCGAGCCGGACCCGCATGCCGGTGGAGTAGGTGCGCAGCGGCATCGACAGGTAGTCGCCGAGTTCGGTGAACTCCGCGATGTCGTCGACCCGCTTCTCCATCTCCTTGCGGCTCATGCCCAGGAACAGCCCGCGGATCATGATGTTCTCGTACCCGGAGATCTCCGGGTCCATGCCGACGCCGAGGTCGAACACGGGCGCGACCTTGCCGGAGATCCGGGCGCTGCCCCGGGTCGGCTCGTAGATGCCCGAGAGCAGTCGCAGCAGCGTGGACTTGCCCGCGCCGTTGTGTCCGACCAGGCCGACCCGGTCGCCGTGCTTGAGCGACAGGGTGATGTCGTGCAGGGCCTCGATGATCGGGACGCGGCCTTCGGAGCCGATCTTGCCGCCGACCTTGCCCAGGGCGAGCTTCTTCAGCGACCGCGACTTGGCGTCGAAGATCGGGAAGTCGACCGAGGCGTTCCAGACGTCGATGCTGACCATTGATTCCACTCAGACCCAGTAGGAGACGCGGGCACGGTAGTTGCGCAGCGCCACGAGTGCGAGAGCCCAGCCGACCAGGGTCAGGGCTCCGACGACGACCCAGTGGTGCCAGCTCTGCTGGTGGCCGAGCAGGGGCGCGCGCACGATCTCCACGTAGTGGTAGATCGGGTTCAGCTCGGCGATCAGGACGCGCCAGCTGCCCTCGCCGTTCGTGACCTTGTTGAGCACGCCGGTGTGCCACACGATCGGCGTCATGAAGAAGATCAGGTTGATGAAGCTGTGGATCACCGGGGGGATGTCCCGGAACCGCGTGCTGATGATGCCGAACAGCAGCGCGACCCACACCGCGTTGACCACGATGAGCGCGAACGCGGGGATCGCCAGGAGGATGTCCCACCCGATACCGGGCTGGACGACGTTCTCGCCCTCCATCGTGTAGGGCTTGGTCAGCGCCGGGAAGAAGATCGCGACCACGACCACGTACACGGCCAGGTTGTGCACGAAGAACAGCACCTGGCGCCAGACCATGCGCAGCACGTGCACGGTCATCGGCGCGGGGAGGTGCTTGATGAGCCCCTCGTTGGCGATGAACACGTCCGTGCCCTCGGACACCACGCCGAGGATGAAGTTCCAGATGACGAACCCGGCCGTGACGTACGGGAGGAACGTCGGGAGCTGTTGGTTGAACAGCTGCGAGTAGAGCAGGCCGAGCGCCAGCGCCGTGGTGCCCATCGAGATGGTGATCCACAACGGACCGATGAGCGACCGGCGGTAGCGCTGCTTGATGTCCTGCCACCCCAGGTGGCCCCACAGTTCGCGATTGCGCCAGGCGTCGCGGACGTCGGCGAACGCCCGCGCGAACGTGCGGGAATCGGGTGCCGGGGGTGGCGCCGACGGCGCGACCGTACTCGTGTGCTGCACGATTGCTGAGACTACCGGCGGCAGGTCGGTGCCCCTGCCGCCGGGCGGTCACGGTGCGATCACCGCTCCGTAGCGGGCGTCAGCACACTGGTCACCTTCATGACCACCTGTTCGTTGTCGTACGTGTACCCCTCGTAGCTGAACTCCAGGCCGGACCGCTCGACGTACTCCGTCCAGGCGAGGTGTTCGTGCTGCTGCCACCCCGGGAAGTTGAAGTACTCGTCGAACACGATCACGCTGCCCGGCACCAATCGCGGTCCGACCAGGTCGAGCACGGTCCGCGTCGACGAGTACAGGTCGCAGTCGACGTGCAGGAACGCCACCGGCTCCGGGTGCTCGGCGAGGAAGCCGGGCAGGGTGTCGTCGAACCAGCCGGGCACCAGTTCCGCGCCGGGCACGTCGGGCAGGCCGTCGACGCTGAACATCCCGGCCGGGAAGCCGTTGCGCCAGTCCTCGGGCAGACCCTCGAACGAGTCGAAGCCGAAGACGCCGCGGTCCTCCAGCGCCTGCGCGATGATCTTGAGGGTCGTGCCGGTGTACACGCCGAACTCCAAGGCGAGCCCGTCCGCGGCCACCAGGGACAACGCGTACTCCAGCGTGGCGTGCGGGTGCCCGAACTGGGGCACGGTCGGCATCACCTCGCGGACGAACCGCGCGCTTTCCAGCGCGGCTTCCTGCTCACCCGCGAACACCAGGTCGCGGCGGGCGCGCACCTCGAACCGACGGGTGTCCTCGGCGATCCGGTCGGACTGGCGGCGCAACTCCTCGCGCACGTCGGCGAGTTCCCTGCTGACCCGGTCGAGTTCGGCCGCCTGCGCTCGGTGGTAGGGGCCGACGACCTCGTCGATCGCGCGGGTCACCTTGTCGCGCAGCGTCCGCCTGACCTGGTCGGCGCGCAGAGCCCGCCGGAGGTTGTCGAGCACCGGTTCTCCTTTCGGGGGATGTGGGCGAGAACACGGTCGACCAGTGGGGCGCGGATGTCCAGAGCCGCGCCCGAATTCGACGACCGGGTGCCGCGGCCGGTGCGCTCCGTCGTCGGTGCGCGACGGAGTGCCATGAACCGCGTGGTCAGAGGTACTGACCGGTTCCGCGCGGGTTGGGGCCGTGCTCGTGCTCGCCCGACGATCCGGCGGGCAGCGCACGTCCACGCATCTGCTCGAGCTGGGCGCGTGCCGACATCTGCTGGGCGAACAGCGCGGTCTGGATGCCGTGGAAGACGCCCTCCAGCCAGCCGACGAGCTGTGCCTGGGCGATGCGCAGCTCGGCGTCGCTCGGCGTGCCCTCCTCGGTGAACGGCAGCGACAGGCGCTCCAGCTCCTCGCGCAGCTCGGGCGCCAGGCCGTCCTCCAGTTCGAGGACCGAGCGCTTGTGGATCTCCTTGAGGCGGTTGCGGCTGGCCTCGTCCAGGGGAGCGGCACGCACCTCCTCCAGGAGCTGCTTGATCATCGTGCCGATGCGCATCACCTTGGCGGGCTGTTCGACCAGGTCGGTGATGCCGGGTGCGTCCTCCTCGCCGGCCGGTACCCGCGCGGTGGTGACCGGGGTGCCGTCCGGGCCGACGACCACGACGTGGCGTTCTTTTTCGCGTCCCTCGCTCATGCGTCCATCCTGGCCCGATGGCACACGTCCCGGGCAACCGGGTACGCGACCCCGGTGCCGACCCCCGTACGGTGTGCGGCATGGCGTTCGACGTCGCACGGGTCCGCGGTCTGTTCCCCGCGCTCGGCGACGGCTGGGTGCACCTGGACGCTCCTGCGGGCATGCAGGTACCCGAGCAGGTGGCCACTGCCGTCTCCACGGCGCTTCGCGCACCGGTCTCCGGGCCTGGCGGCATCTTCCCCGCGTCGCAACGCGCCGAGGCCATCGTCGACGCCGCCCGCCGCGCGGTCGCCGACCTCGTCGGCGCCGACCCGGCCGGCGTCGTGCTCGGCCCGAGTTCGGCCGTGCTGCTGTCCCGCCTGGCGGACGCCGTGTCCGACACGTGGTTCCTCGGCGACGAGGTCGTGGTGTCCCGGCTGGACCACCCGGCCAACATCGCGCCGTGGCAACGCGCCGCGCAGCGCACCGGCAGCGTCGTGCGCTGGGCCGAGGTCGACATCGAGACGTGCGAACTGCCCGCGTGGCAGTACGACGAGCTGATCACGGACAAGTGCAAGCTGGTCGCCGTGACCGCCGCGTCGGGCTCGGTGGGCACCCGTCCCGACCTGCGCAAGATCGCCGAAGCCGCGCGCCGCACCGACGCCCTGGTCGTCGTGGACGCCTCGGCCGCCGCGCCGTTCGTGCCGCTGGACATCACGTCGATGAACGCCGACGTCGTCGCCGTGTCGGCCAACACGTGGGGCGGCCCGCCCGTGGGCGCCCTGGTCTTCCGCGACCCGTCCCGGCTGGACCTGCTGCCGTCGGTGGCCGTGGAGCCGGGAGCGCGGGGTCCCGAACGTCTGGAACTCGGCCCGCACGCGTATCCGCTGCTGGCCGGACTCGTTGCCTCCGTCGAGTACCTGGCGGGGTTGGACGACGCGTCGGTGGGTCCGCGGCGCGAGCGCGTGCTGACCTCGCTGGGTTCGGTGAAGGCGTACCAGGCGGGACTTCTGGCTAATCTCATCAACGAACTGCGGTCGCTACGCCACGTGATGGTCATCGGCGACGCCATGCGACGGGTGCCGGCGCTGGCGTTCACGGTGGCCGGCGTCAAGGCGGGCGACTGTGTCGAGCACCTGTCCGAGCGCGGGGTGTGCGCGTTCGCCGACTCCGGTCAGCACGGCGTGTTCTCCGTGCTCGGCGTCGGCGAGGTCGGCGGCGCCGTCCGCGTCGGGCTGGCGCACTACACGAACGCGGTCGAGGTGGACGAACTGGTCAGAGCGGTGGCCGAACTGGGCTGAGCGAAGGGGTTGTGGGTTGGAGCGGGAGTTGGCCGATCTGGCGGCACTGGTCCGGCTGGCACCCCTGATGACGGAGTACCTGCCCACGACGGCCGACGAACTCGGCCCGGCCGCCCTGGTCGCGCTGGTCGACGAGGTGCTGCTCGGTTCGCGCACGGTCGCGGTGGAGTGCGGGTGCGGCGCGTCGTCGGTGCTCCTGGCCCGCCTGCTGGCCCGGAGGGGGTACGGGCACCTGCTGTCGATCGAGCACGACGAGCGCACGGCCGCGTTCGTGGCGAGCCAACTGCGCCGTGAGGGACTCGGCCACGTCGCCCGCGTCGTGCACGCACCGCTGGCCCGCCACCCGGCCGCGATCGCCGACACCCCCTGGTACCACCCGGGCCTGGTGCACGAGGAGGTGTCGACATACGTGGAGCGCTTCGGCCTGGTCGACCTGCTGCTCGTCGACGGCCCCCGACCGGGCACGGCCCGTTATCCCGCACTGCCCGTGTTCCGCGGCGTGCTGGCCCCGGGCGCGGCCGTGCTGGCTGACGACATGGACGAGCCCGGCGGCCCTGAGGTATTGGTCCGCTGGGCGGAGGAGTTCGACCTGCGCTTCACCCCGCACGAGCGCACTTCGCTGTCGACGGCGACCGCATTGGCCTAGTTCACGGCGACCCTGTACAAAAGGTGGATGTGATCCAGGGCACGCCGTGGTCCGTGGTGATTACGACGGGTGATCGGGTACTGCCGGCGGTCCGGAAGGCGGCGCGGAACCGACGGAGGAGGGCCCGGGCTACCACCCCCGCGCCCGCCTCCGCCTTCTACCTGCGACAACCCCGAACTCGGCGAAGAGGACAGGAAGTCGCTGGGCGTAAGCCTCATCCAAATGCGTGTGACACACCATGTAATTTTCCGTATTCGGCACATTTGCGGTTCAGGTTCCAGCTATCGGAAGGTCGGGCATGAGGATCTGCCCGACCTTCGAATCCACTCTCATGGGTGACTGTGGGTAACGAGTTTCCCGTTCCGGCCGATTCGCTAACCCGCTCGTTTAGACAGCTCCGTTCCGCTCTCTGTTCACGTCATCGACATACGTCTAGGCTCGACGCCACCTCGACGGATGGTGTGCCACTACCAGGCACGACATCCCGTCCGTCGATAAGACACCCGGACTCGGCGAAGAGCGAAAGGGTATGACTATCCCCAGCGACGTGTTACCGAAGATCATTTATGCCGTGGTGGTGATCGCCTATCTCGCGTTCGTGGCGTTCGTCGTCTGGCGGCTGTCCGACAAGGTCCCGGGCACGATGGGCCGGCTGCTTGTCGCCGTAGGCGCGGTCATGGCGGGACTGCCGCCCATCCTGTTCGCGCTCGGCGCGGTGATGGGGGGCTGAGTCGTGGCGACTCCCGCGCCGCGCTGGCTGCGGGGCAGCATGCTCGACCTGCTGCCCCCACCGTTCGACTCGGAACTGCTCAGACTCGGCCGGTCGACCCAGTTCGACGTCGGCGCCACGTTGGTCGAACAGGGTGCCCGGGAATCACCGGTGCTCGTCCTCGTCGGCGGCGTCGTGAAGATGACGCGGACCGCGCGGCAGGACAGCCCGCCGATGCTCATCTCCCTGCGCATGCCCGGCGAAGCCCTGGGTGTCGCGACCGCGTGGCTCGGCAAGCAGAGCCACGTCACGTACACGGCGGCCAAAGCCTCCAATGTCGTGGCCATTCCGCGTGAAGCGTTCACCAAATTCGTTCGCGACCACGAACCGGTGATGAACGCGTTGTGCGCCGTTCTCGCGAGCGAGGCGTGCCTGCGTGACGCCTCGCTCGCCTACGCGACCATGGGCGTGGAGGCGCGGCTGATCGCTTTTCTCGGCCGTCAGCAGTTACTCGGCGGCGTTTCCACTCCTGCGGGAATCAAGATCTCGCTCGGGCTGAGCCAGGCCGATTTCGCGGCGGCCATCGGCGCCTCCCAGCCTGCCGTCGCGAAAGCACTCGCCAAGCTCCGGAACGCGGGTGTGCTGACCGTCGGCTACCGGTCGGTGTACATCAGGAAACGGCTCGGTCCGGAATCGCCGCCGGTCAGGCGGTGAGGACGAGTTTGCCCACCACGCTGCCGTCGTCCATCGCCCGGTGGGCGGCGGCGGCCTCGGCCAACGGGTACACGGCGTGCACGACCGGTTTCACGCGGCCGGCCGCGACGAGTGGCCACAGGTTCTCGCGCACTTCCGCGATGATGCGCGCCTTGCCGCTCGGGCCGTCGAGCGGGCGGGCGCGCAATCCCGTCCCGGTGACCGTCGCGCGTTTGGCCAACAGCTTTCCCAGGTCCAATTCGGCCTTGCGGCCACCCTGCATGCCGATCACGACCAGGCGACCGTCCGGGTTGAGCACGGCGACGTTGCGTGACAGGTAGGCCGCGCCCATGTTGTCCAGCACGACGTCCGCGCCGCCGACCTCGGCGACGAAGTCCTGCTCGCGGTGGTTCACGAGCACGTCCGCGCCCAACTCCGCGCACCGGGCCAGGCGGTCCGCCGAACCGGCCGTCACCGCGACCCGGGCGCCGAGCGCCTTGCCGACCTGGATCGCGTGCGTGCCGATCCCGCCCGCGCCACCGTGCACGAGCAGCGTCTCACCGGCCCGGAGTCGGGCGTGCAGCACGAGGTTCGACCACACCGTGCACGCCACCTCGGGCAGGGACGCGGCCGTCACCAGGTCGACGCCCGCCGGCACCGGCAGCAGTTGGCCGGCGGGCACGGCCACCTTCGTCGCGTAGCCGCCGCCCGCGAGCAGTGCGCACACCTCGTCCCCGACCCGCCACCCCGTGACGCCCTCGCCGAGCGCCGCGACCACGCCCGACGCCTCCAGTCCGATGATCTCCGACGCACCGGGCGGCGGCGGGTAGTGGCCCTGGCGTTGCAGCAGGTCGGCGCGGTTCACGGCGGTCGCGGCGACGTCCAGCAGCACCTCGCCCGGACCCGGTTCGGGGTCCCGAAGCTCCGTCCACTCCATCACGTCCGGTCCGCCGGGTGCCTTCACGGTGATCGCGTGCATGGCCCCGACGGTAAACCGGCGCCGCGGTCACCGCGCAGCCGCAGGTCGCTCGTGTACGGCAGGCGAACGCCGGCCGACGCGACACACGAACGTGAGCGCACCACCACCCGGACGCCCACCTGACATGCGCCGATGCACACCGGGCGTAAGTCCGCTCACGGAATGAGAACCCGCCTTCTGTCGGATTGCTTTCACCGCCGCGAATTGTGAGTGTTCGGCATCCGAGTGAAGGGGTACTCGACCATGTCAGCTAGAACCGGGATCCGACGCGCGGCCATCCTCGCGGCGTCGGCTTCCCTCGCCCTGGCCACCGCACCGATCGCCGACGCGGCACCCGCGCTCGACGGTCCGGCGCTGGCGAAGAAGCTCACCAAGGCCGTGTCCGCGGAAGGGGTCAACCGCCACCTGATCGCCTTCCAGCGGATCGCCGACCGCAACGCCGGCAACCGATCCGCGGGCACCTCCGGCTACGACGCGAGCGTCGACTACGTCGCTGGCAAGCTGCGCGCGGCCGGCTTCGACGTCGACACGCCGACGTTCACCTACCCCGTGCAGGTCACGGACGCGGCGACGGCCAAGGTCGGTGCCGCGTCGTACGAGGCCATCGCGCTCACGCTGTCGCCGCAGACCCCGGTCGGCGGCATCACCGGCCCGCTGCGCGCCGTGCCCCAGGACGCCACTCCGGGCTGCGAGGCCGACGACTTCGCGGGCCAGGACTTCAAGGGTGCCGTCGCCGTGATCCGGCGTGGCGCGTGCACGTTCGACATCAAGCACCGCAACGCCGCCGCGGCCGGTGCCATCGGCGTCATCGTGGCCAACAACATCGACGGCAAGCTGTCGGGCGTCACGCTGGGCACGCCCGGCGTCGTCCCGACCGGCGGCGTCTCGAAGGCGGACGGCGACAAGCTGTTCGCCGCCGCCGGCCAGTCCGTCACGCTCGACCTGCGCTACCACGAGGAGCAGAAGGTCTCGCGCAACGTCATCGCCACGACCAAGACCGGTCGGCGGGACAACCTCGTGTTCGCGGGCGCGCACCTGGACAGCGTCGCGAACGGCGCGGGCATCAACGACAACGGCTCCGGCTCGGCCGGTCTGCTGGAGACCGCGTTGCAGCTGGGCAGCTCGCCGAAGCTGAACAACGCGGTGCGCTTCGGCTGGTGGGGCGCCGAGGAGCTGGGCCTGATCGGCTCGACGAAGTACGTGCAGTCGCTGACGTTCGAGCAGCAGCTCGACATCGCGCTGTACCTGAACTTCGACATGATCGGCTCGCCGAACGCGGCGTACTTCGTCTACGACGGCGACAACTCCGACGCGGTGGGCGAGCCCGCCGGCCCGTACGGCTCGGCGCAGATCGAGAAGGCGTTCGTCGACTACCTGACCGTCGAGAAGAAGGTCCAGGTCGAGGGCACCGACTTCTCGGGTCGTTCGGACTACGGCGAGTTCATCAAGCACGGCATCCCCGCCGGCGGCCTGTTCACCGGCGCGGAGGGCATCAAGACGCCCGAGCAGGTCGCCAAGTGGGGCGGCACCGCGGGCGTCGCCTACGACCCGAACTACCACGGCAAGGGCGACAACCTGGGCAACATCGACCGGGTGGCGCTCGACCGCAACGCGGACGCCCTGGCCTGGGTGACCGCGTCGTACGCGATCAGCACCGAGTCCGTGAACGGCGTCCCGGCCCGCGCGATCCGCGCGAAGGCCCGTGCCGCGTCGAAGTCCTTCCACGTGGAGGAGCACCACACCCACGACGCCACGTCGTGATCACCCTCGCGGGGTGGGCCTGCCCCACCCCGCGAGTCCTCCACTCGGACACCCCGAAATACGCTCAGGCACCCCGAAATACGCACTCGGACACTCTCGAACGCGCGATCAGCCCAGGTTGCGGGCTCCGAACGTGTCGCACCGCGCCGGATCGCCGGACTCGTAGCCGATCGAGTACCACTTCTGCCGCTGCGCCGACGTCCCGTGCGTGAACTGCGTCGTGTCGACCCGCCCGCCGCCCAGCTCACGCTGGATGAAGTCGTCGCCGATCCGCCCGGCCGCGTCCAGCGCGTTGGCGACGTCCTCCGCGCTCACCCCGGTGATCAACGGCTTCCCGGATGCCGTCGGCACCTGCGTGGCGTGGTTCGCCCAGGCGCCCGCGTAGCAGTCGGCCTGGAGTTCCAGCCGCACCGAGTCCGAGTCCGGCCCGCTGCGCGACGACACCCGATCCGACGTCCCCAGCAGGTTCTGCACGTGGTGCCCGTACTCGTGCGCGAGCACGTACGCCTCGACGAACGGCCCGCCCGAGGCACCGAACCTGGTCTGCAACTCCCGGAAGAACGACAGGTCGATGTACACCTGCCCGTCCGCCGGGCAGTAGAACGGGCCTGAGGCGGACGACGCGTTGCCGCACCCGGTCCGCACGCCGCCCGAGAAGAAGTTGGTCTGCGCCGGCCGGTAGGTCCGGGAGGACCGCGCGAACTGGTCGCCCCAGTAGGCCTGCACGGAGTTGATGAACGCCACCGCGCGGCAGTCCGCGTCGCGGTTCGCGTCCGCGCCCGTCCGGCACCGGGACTTCAACGCCTCGGAGCCCACCTGCTCGCCGGAACCCACGTCTTCGAAACCGGAGCCGCTGGGCAGCTGCACCGTGCCGCCCAGTTGCGACAGGACGAAGTAGATGATCAATCCGACGATGCCGAGACCACCGCCGCCCAGCGCCACGCGCCCGCCGACACCGCGCAGATCGGAGATCTGGGACGTGTCGAGTTCGGCGTCCTCGTTGAACTGCACCGCGTTCCTCCAACCGGGAAGGGGCGGCTCAACGATAAAGCCCGGGTGCGGTGCCCCGACATCGGGCACCGCACCCGGGTTTCCTGCTTCGAAACGGGTGACGACGGAGTTCGCGGGTCGAGGTCGGCGTGGACCTCGGCCGGCACCCGTACGGGGTGCCGCAGAAACACCGGGTCAACAGCGTCAAGCGCGCCGAACACGCCGGATGCGTCGCGCGCTCGAAACCTCTGCGGAGCCGCTCACGACCACGTCCGGGATGGATTGGCCATCCCGTACGCGGGGACGCGGCCGAACACTGGTCGTCACTGGGAGGACTGTCAGCACCGCATCACCTTTCCCTTCCGGGCGTGCCGCCGGGGCTTGGCTCGGGGTTGCCGCCGGCGACCGGTCCTGTCATCGAGGATGCGCCGGTGTGAGCTGCATCGCAACCCTTCGGCGGTGCCCTGAAGTGGTGAAACGGACTTGCGCGGTCCTGGTGGGACGGTGGTCGCGTGCGGTGAGCGGGCGGCCCCGCCCACCGCACGCGGACGTCACGCGGTGGTGGTGATGCGGCCCAGAGCGGGCGGCGTGGCGTTCGGGTGCGACGCCAGGTAACCGGCGAACGCGTCGAGGTCGATGCCGCCGCCGGTGATGTTCGTGCCGCCGGTGAAGGCGCTGAAGCCGTCACCGCCGCCCTGGAGGAAGCTGTTGATGGTCACGCGGTAGCTCGCGTTCGGGTCCAGCGGCGTGCCGTTCAGGACGATCGCCGACACCTTCGAGCCGATCGGCGCGGACGCCGACCACGTGTACGTCAACCCGGCCGACGGTTGCAGCACCGTCTGCTTCACCGCGCCGTTCACCAGCGACCACTGCTGCTCCAACGCGGCCTTGATCTGCGTTCCGGTCAGCGTGACGGTCTGGAGGATGTTGCCGAACGGCTGCACGGTGAACGCCTCGCCGTAGGTCACCACGCCGTTGCCCTCGCCGGCGGGCGAGGACGCGTAGGACAGGTCGGCCCGCACGCCGCCGGGGTTCATGAGCGCCAGCACGGCGCCGTTGCCCTGCGTCGCGGCGAGCTGGGAGTCCGCGATCAGGTCGCCCAGCGGCGACTCGCCGGCCGGGTTCTGGGCCCGGACGATGTCGGACGCGATCGTGCCGACCTGCTTGTTCGCGATCGGCCCCGACTTGGACTTGGCCAGGTCGATCACGGACTGGATCCGCGGGTCCGCGACGACGTCGCGCGTCACCACGTGGTTGCGCGACTTGGTCGCCGGCCGGATCACGTCACGCGTCTTGCGGTCGATCTTCAGGTCCACGACGGACAGCTCACGGCCGAACGCCAGGCCCTCGATGAACGGGCGCGGGTCGCCGGCCGGGTCGGTGACCGTGCAGTTGTAGTGCTGGTGGCTGTGGCCGGAGAACACCGCGTCGACCTTCGGGCTGACCTTCTCCGCGATGACCCGGCCCGGACCGCCGGCGACCGTGCGGCACTCGTCCGGCCCGCCGCCCGTGGTGTTGTCGCCCTGGTGGATCAGCAGGACGATCGACTTCACGCCGAGCCGGTTGAGCAGGTCCGCGTACTTGTCGACGGCGGCGATCTCGTCGCCGAACTTCAACTCCTTGATCCCGTTCGGGTCGACCAGGATCGGCACGTCCTTGAGCGGCAGGCCGATGAAGCCGATCGGGATGCCGTCGCGGAACTCGACCCAGAACGGCGGCAGCGCGGGCAGGCCGTTCTTGGCCAGCGTCACGTTCGCGCCCAGGATCGGGAAGTCGGCGCCCTCGAAACCGGGGCGGAACTGGCAGCCGTCGGTCGGGTGGCAGCCGCCGCGCTGGATGCGCAGCAGTTCCTTGTAGCCCTCGTCGAACTCGTGGTTGCCCGCGGCCGCGGCTTCGAGTCCGAAGTCGTTCAGGATCTCGATCGTGGGCTCGTCGTGGAAGAGCGCGGACACGATCGGCGACGCGCCGATGAGGTCGCCCTGGCCCACGACGACGGAGTTGCGCACCTCCGAACGGAGTTTCTTGATGTGCGTCGCGTTGTACGCGGCGCCGCCCGCGTCGACCGTCGTGCCGTCGGCCAGCGTCACGCGGCCCGAGGACCCGGTCGGCGGCTCGATGTTGCCGTGCAGGTCGTTGATGCCGATGAGGCGCACGTCGACTGTGCGCGGTGCCTTGTTGTCGGCCTGCGCCGGTGCCTGCGCCAACAGCAACGCCAAGCCCGTCGCCGCCGTGACCGCGAGCGTGCCGGCACGCCGCGCGGTTCGTCTGAAGTCGTTCATGGGTCCCCTCCCTCGCGGGCGCTTTACGCGCCACGGCGTGGGAGTGTGCCTCTCGCGGCTGAAGGACACCAGACATCGGGGTGGATGGTCCGTTAACGGTAGGACGTCGACATAGCCTGTCGACGTGACGGAACAGGAGCCGCGGTGGCTCGACGCGGCGGAGATGAAGGCGTGGCGCAACTACGCGATCGGCGCGGCCATGCTCGCCGACCGCCTGCACCGCGAACTCCAGGACAACCACGACATCTCGCTGGCCGATTACCAGGTACTCGTGCGCCTGTCGGAACACCGGGGACTGCGGATGCGCATGTCGCAGTTGGCCGAGGAGGTCGCGTCGTCCAAGAGCCGGGTGTCCCACCAGGTGGCCCGGATGGAACGGGTGGGGCTGGTGCGGCGGCGTGAGTGCCCGGAGGACGGGCGCGGTGTGTTCGCCGAGCTGACCGACAAGGGGATGGAGACCCTCCGGACCAGCGCACCCACGCACGTGGAGGGCGTGCGCGAGCACATGGTCGACTTGTTGACGCGATCGGAGCAGGAGGTGCTCGCCCGGGTGTTCGACCGGGTCATCACCCACCTCCGCGGCCGGGACGGGTAATCTGCCCGACACAGGGAAGTGTGGCAGAGCGGCCGAATGCACCCGCCTTGAAAGCGGATGACTTGCGACGGACCTTCCGAGCAGTCTTCCCCGCTTGCTCTGCTGGCCTCTGACCTGCGGAAACGTAGGTTTCATGCGGTCTCGGCAGTGCACAGTTGAGCGCGTACAGCGCTCGCAGTGCACGCGCCTGGTGACATCACGACACCAGGTTGGAGACCATGAAGAAGTCCGCAGCCGCATACGCCTACGCGCCCGGCGAGTGGAAGACGCTCGGGTTGGAATGGTGCAGGTCCCTCGAAGCTGACAACAAGTCACCGAATACCGTGCGTATCTACCTGCACGCCCTTCGTCTGCTCGGCGAGTGGGCATACGACCAGGCTGACGACGAGTTCGAGCCGACCACGATCACTACCTCGGCCCTCCGTGACTACATGGTCGACTTGCTCGGCCGCACCAGCCCAGGAAACGCGCACAACAACTTTCGTTGCTTGCGAACCTTCTTCGGCTGGCTGGTCAATGAGGAAGAAATCGAGCGGTCGCCGATGGATCGAATGAAAGCCCCGCAGCTCGAAGAGAAGCCTATTCCGATCGTCACTCTTGACATGATGTCCGCTTTGCTCGACGCCTGTAAAGGGAACGACTTTGAGAACAGGCGCGACACCGCGATCCTGCGCGTCCTGTTCGATTGCGGCGCCCGCAAAGGGGAGGTGACCGCACTCACCCTTGACGATATCGACCTCGAACTCGGTGTGATCTACGTCCGAGGCAAGGGTCGGCGAGACCGAGTGATTCCCCTGTCGCCCAAAACAATCCAGTCGCTAAGTCGGTACATTCGTTCGCGAGCGAAACAACGACAAGCGGCGTTGCCGGGCCTCTGGCTGGGCCTTACCGGACAAGGGATTCTGACAGGGGCAGGCATTAAGGCGATGCTCATTCGCCGCAGTGCGCAGGCGGGCGTCGGTCACATCCACCCGCACATGTTCCGACACCAGCTCGCGCACCACTGGCAGCTTGCGGGCGGCAACGAGACTGACCTCATGCGGATCATGGGGTGGAAGTCGCGAGAGATGCTAGAGCGCTACGGTGCGAGTGCCGCCATTGAACGAGCGCACGCAACGGCACGCTCGTTGAAACTCGGGGACCGCGTCTAGCAAGCCGGTCGGTGACGGGGATGCGCTGTGCTGGTTTCATGGATGAACGGCTCACACCGGCGCAGCGCTCCCTACATGCGAAAATGGCGGCCCATGTCTCGTGGGCGAATACGGCGAACAGGGCAGCCCGGACGGAAGCGGCTCGCCGAGCCGCTTCCGACCGTTTCCTGCGGCAGGTCGATCCCGACGGCGTCCTACCGCCCGATGAACGCGCACAGCGAGCCGAGAGTGCGCGAAAGGCGTACTTCTCCCGGCTTGCGATGCTCAGTGCTCGCGCCAGACGCGGTAGCCGAAAGAGGTAGCCGTGACCGGGATCACATCAAGGGACGTGCGGTTTAGCAAGCAGTCTGGCGCGGATTGCCTGCCGCGACGCAAGCGACAGCCTCCCAAGTGTCGATCAGCTCATCTACGGCGTTGAGGTCGAGCGGCACCGGTTCGAGCAACTCGCCGTCACGCCAGTAGGTCATGTGACCTTGCCTGGTCTGGCCGAACACGAGCACCGTTCTACGACGGCTGTGCTCACCGGTGAAGATGATCGCAAATTGTTGATCGCTGGCTGCGCCTCGCCTGATGCGATCGCGGATCGCGCGCCAGGAGTTCAACGCCTGCGCTGCTTCGGCAGGAGCCACGATCACGGGTTCGAGGAGACTCTCTTCGAGCCACGCCCACATACGCCCGTCGTCAAGCGCCTTCAACCACAAGTGCATCGTCTGCCCTGTTGCAGACGTGCATACGAAGCACTCAGCTTCGCCAACGACCGACACGGCTCTACCCCCAGCGCCTACAGTCCTTGCCCCCTAGAGGTGTATACGCCGCAAATGGGTAGTCGTCTACTCCACGGAGAGTCACTGGATTTAGCCTGTACAGGCTACGGCTGACGGGGCAGCTTGGAGAGGCGTCGCCCCAGCTCGGCGAGCAGTTCCTCGTATGGGACCGCACTCAGGTCTAGCCCCTTCGGCCTCCGCCCCGGGCGGCTTGGGTCGTCCTTGGTGATGCCGACCAATCGAAGCGCTTCGGCTACGTCAGCACCTACGGCGTCGGCAACGCACTCGACGGTCGACTTCGTCGTGCCGACGGGGTACTGCTTGCCGTCTTTGATCTTGTATCCGCGTTCGAGGTCTCGCACCTTGGCGTGGCTGACACCCGCGCGACGAGCGGTTTCCTGCATCGACAGCCCTGCGGACTCACGAGCCGATTTGAGGTACGGCCCGAGCGGCCACTCGTGCCGCACCGCTTCGACCACGTCGACACCCTCGCTCATAGATCAACATTTTCCGCAAACGAAAGCAAACCCCGCAACCCCTGACGGGGACGTGCAGCGTTGAGCACAGCTAACCATCTAACTGTCAGTGCTTGCCGCGACACGGCTCGCTACCTGCGCAAACGCTAGCAAACACCGTGGCGGGTTTGCGATTGTTTGTCTAGGGTTTGGGGCATGGTTGCTCCACCGATCAACCGGCACAAGCTGCGGCGGCTCCGCATCACATCGGGCCGGACAGTGACAGCCCTCGCCAGGGAAGCCGGGTGCACCAAGGGCGCTGTGTCCGCTATCGAAAACGGCTACCGGCGGCCCAGTCCTAACCTGCTCGTGCGGCTCGCCGAGGTGCTCGACTGCCAGCCGGGTGACCTGCTGCTAGATGAGCCCCAGACGGCGGCGTCATGAGGTCCGCCGTCCGAATTGGGTCCTTCACCCCCGGCTCGCCCGAGTGGATCGCTGCTCGTGGTTCTCGTCTCGGCGGGTCCGAGGTGGCTGCTGTGATCGGCCTGTCGCCCTACGAGAGCCGCTTTTCCCTGTGGCACAAGAAAAAGGGACTCATTCCGCCCACCTCCGACAACGAACCGATGCGTTGGGGGCGCATCCTCGAATCACCAATCGCCACCGTGTTCGCCGAGCAGCACCCCGACGCCCGCGTGCGCCGAACCGGGTCATGGGTGAACCGCGCTCGGCCGTGGCAGCTCGCCACCCCCGACCGGCTCGTGAGCCTGCCCGACGAGCGCGTGCTGTTGGAGATCAAGACAGCCCACGATACGACCGGGTGGGGAGAGCCCGGCACTGACGACATTCCGGTGTACTACCGGGCTCAAGTCCTCTGGCAGCTCGACACCCTCGGCCTATCCCGTGCGTTCGTCGCCGTGCTGATCGGGGGCAGCGAGTACCGCGAGTACCTCGTGTCCTACGCGGCCGACGAAGTCGAGCTGCTGCGCGCCGCGGCGCGCGAGTTCCTCGACTCGCTCGACCGCGGCGAGCGGCCGAACCTCGACGAGCACGCCGTCACCTACCGCGCCGTACGCGAGTTGCACCCGCAGATCGACGACGTCGAGGTCGAGATCGACCCCGCGCTCGCCGAGCGGTACCGAGCCGCGGTCGCCGAGCACAAGGCCGCCGAGTCCACCAAGCAGCGCGCGACGGTCGAGCTGCTCGACGTGCTCGGCCGCGCCCGCCGTGCCGTGGTCGACGGCGAGTCGATCGCTATCCGGGTGCCCGGTCGCGGTGCCGCGCCGCCATCTCTCCGCCCGTCCCCTATCCGTTCGACGCCACAGAAGGTGAGCGCCGCCGCATGACCGCCCAGACCGTCACCAACGCCGTCGCCACGCAGACCGCCGCGCAGGCCCTCATCGGGCAGTACCGGGCCGACTTCGCGCAGGTGCTCCCCAGCCACGTCAAGGCGGCGACGTTCGTGCGCTTGTCGCAAGGGCTGTTGCGGCGAAACGTCAAGCTCGCCCAGGCCGCCGAGCGCAATCCCGCCTCGTTCCTCGCCGCGCTGCTCGAATGCGCCCGGCTCGGCCACGACCCGGGCACCGACGCGTTCGCCCTGGTGCCGTTCAACGACCGCAGGAACAACACGGTCGAGGTCGTCGGGATCGAGCAGTATCAAGGCGTCATCGAACGCATGTACCGAGCCGGCGCTGTCCGCTCGGTCAAGGCGGAAGTGGTCCGCGCCCGCGACAGCTTCGCCTACGAGCCCGACGTCATGGACCGGCCGCGCCACCGACCCGACTGGTTCGCCGATGACCGTGGCGAGCTGATCGGGGTCTACGCCTACGCCGTGATGCTCGACGGAGCGACCTCCCGGGTGGTGGTGATGAACCGGGCCGAGGTCATGCGGCACAAGTCGGTCGCCCGCGGCGCCACCGGCGACGACTCGCCGTGGCAGGTCTGGGAAGAGTCCATGTGGCGCAAGACGGCCGTTCACGAGCTTGAGAAGTGGGTGCCCACGTCCGCTGAGTACCGCGAGACCCTGCGCCCTGACCGCGCCGCAGAGCAGGAGACGACCAACGTCCCGCCCGCGCGCTCCGCCGACGACGTCGTCGACGCCGAGGTCGTCGACGACACCACCCCCCAACGCGAACCGGCCACCACGTCAACCACCAGGGGCACCCGATGACCGCGACCACTGTCGACGGGGTGGCCGTGGTCACCGATGAGCCGACCCCCGCCCCGATGCGCGACAACGCAGGTACCCCAGTGCTGTGGAAGCAGACGCGCACGCTCACGCTCGCCGACGGCCGGACCGTCTACGGGTGCGCGCATTGCGACTACACCTCGCCGAACGTGCACAGCGTCCGACCGCACCTGAACAAGCACCGCGGCGACCGCGTACCCGCCGTTCCGAATGTCGGTGCTCTTGGCGCGCTCACGCTCGACGACGTCGTCGCCCGCTTGGCCGAGCACGACCAGCTCGCCGCCGAACGCGACGAGTGGAAGATCCGCGCCCAGCGCGCCGAGTGGTCCCTGTCAACCCTGCGTACCGCTCTGCGGGGTGTCGCGTGACAACCGCGATCGTTCCCCCTGGCCGCGTGCTCGTCTGCTGCGGCGACCACCTACCGACCGGGTGCTGTGACGCCGAGGACTGCGCGCCCTGCTGCCCGGAGTGCCCGACTTGCGTGGTGGTGCAGGCCCGGACACCGGAGCAGCGCGCCCGCGACGCGGCGGCGCACCGCGACCTGTTGCTCGCGCTCGCCGCGTGGGCCGAGGACATCGAGAAGGGGGCGCCACCGTGGCCGACCAGCTCGCCCTAGCGTTCGCCGACCGCCACGCCGGGCACGAGGCCAACCTCGCCGCCGCGACCGCGGCACATCGCCGCTACCGCGAGACCGTCGAGACCGTGCTCGCCGACCTGGTCGCAGCCGGGGCGCCGTTCACCGCCGACGACGTGCGCAAGGCCATCCCCGACGACGTTGCCGCCGAGGCGCATTCGCCGAACGTGCTGCCCTCGGTGCTGGGCACCTGGGCCGCGCGCCGGGTGATCGTCTCCTGCGGTGAGTACCGGTCGCGGCGCCGCTCCCGCCGAGCGAGCCGTAACCGGGTCTGGATCGCCCGCACCGCCGAGGCCGCCGCCTAACGCCGTTTCACGTCACGAAGTCCGTCGCACACGTGCGGCGGGCGCGGTGAAGCACGCCCGCGTCCGCCGCGCTCCATCTGGGGGAGCCATGACCGACAACACCACATCCGCCACCAACCCACCCGACGCCGTGCACCGCCTCGACGCGCTCGTCGTCGAGGCCGCGCTGCGGGGGCGCCGCCCGTTCCGTGAGCTGCCCGCGCCCGAGGCCGCCGAGGTGCTGCGCATCCTCGCCCGCCGCGGTGATCGCCTGGGCCGAGTCGCCGCGTTGCTCGACGTCGAGCTGCACCTCATCGCCGAGCAGTACGCCGCCGCATCGGGGTCGTGGTGAGCGTGGTCGCCGTCCGCTGGGCCGCTGAGCAGACCGCAGGCGGACCCATGCCAAAACTGATCTTGTTCGTGCTCGCCGAACACGCCAACCGAGACGGCCGCGCGACGACCTCGGTGCGGACCCTCGCCCGAGAGACCGAGGCGTCCGAGCGCACCGTGCGCCGCGCACTCGACACCCTCGCCGACCGCCGTCTGCTCGGCCGCGCCCGCCGCCAACGCGGCACCGGCGCCGACACCTCGAACGAGTACCGCCTCGCCCTCGACGGACCGACCACACCGGACACAGCGACACCCGCCCCCGAACCGTCCACGCGACACAGTGACAGTCCCCCGGGGACACAGCGACACCCCGGCCCTGTCACAGCGACAGCCCACGCGGGGGACACAGCGACACCCCAAGGTGAACCGGAACTACGGAACCGGAGGAAGGAACCAAGCCGCCCCGCGCGCACGCCAGGCACGAGCACGCTCGCCGAACTCTCGGCCACCGCCGTCCGGCCCGACGCCTACCGGCTCGTGTCCGCCTGGCGCGAGCAGACCGGCGCCGCCTACCGCCCGGCGACGGTGCGCGCGCTCGCCCGCCACGTCGACGACCTGCTGCGCGACGGGGGCGACCTGGTCGCCCTACGCGCCGCCCTCGACGAGTGGCACCGCCGCCCCGGTGCCCGCCCCGGCCTGCTCCCGCACCTCTACGACGACGCGGTCAAGATCACCGCACGACCCCGCCGAGCAGCGCAAACACCGGTCGCCCGCAGTGCCCGCGGCGAGAAGGTCCGCGGCTGGCTCGCGCTCGCCGACGAGGGCCAGGACCAGCCCCACCGGCCCGCCATCGAGGGGGCACGGTGAACCGGAGCGAAGTCGCGACCCTGCTCGGTGCCGCCGCCGCGGTCGACCCGAAAGTGCCCCAACCCGACCCCGACGTGCTCGACATGTGGGCCGCGATCCTCGACGACGTCCCCGCCGACATCGCCGCCGAGGCCGTGCGCGAGCACTACCGGCGCCGGGTCGAGACGGTCATGCCCGCCGACGTCGTCGAGCACTGGCGCATCGTCCGCCGCGACACGGCCGAACGCCGCCACCGAGGCGAACTGACTGCCCACGCCCGACGGCTCGACGACCGGGGGCTGCGCGCCATCCGCGACGGGGTCACCCGGGTCACCGCTGCGCTCGCCGTCACCCGTGGAGTCGACCCCGAACACGCCGAGGCAGAGGCCGACGTGCGCCGAGCCTGGCTCGCCGTCACCTGCCCCTATTGCCGTGCCCAACCCGGCACCCGATGCGCCGGACCAGGCGGGCGACCGCTCACCAAGACCACGGCACATCCCGCCCGGCTCGACGCCGCATTCGCCGCCATGACCAACCAGGGGGAAACAGCATGACCAGCACCGACCCGGCAGACCACAACGAGGGCCAGGCCGCCGACGACACGACCGTCGAGCAGCAGGTCGCGACCGGTCGCGAGCGCCCCCGCGCGCACGCGCGCGGTACTACTCGGCGCCCCGGCTCGCTTCCGATAAGCGAGGGTTATCGGGGATTAGCGTCGGGCTCCATCGAGCGCTCCCGCCTCGGCGCGGCCAACCGGCGCCGGGGTGCCGAGGCCGAGCGCCGACTCGCCGCGTGGCTGCGCGCGCACGGCTGGCCACACGCCGAGCGAGCCGTGCGCACCGGCTACCGCAGCGCCGGGCGCCTGGTCGTCGACCCCGGCGACATCGTCGGCACGCCGCTACTCGTGTGGCAGGTGAAAGACCAGGCGCGCGAGTTCGCCGAGGCATGGCTCGACGAAACCGAGCAGCAACGCCTCGGCGAGCCCGGCAGCGTCCCGGCCGACCTCGGCCTGCTCGTCGTGCGCCGCCGCGGTGCGGCCGACCCCGGCCGCTGGTGGGTGTGGCTGCCCGCCGCGCAGCTCGTCGCCCTGGTCGCCGACGCCCCGGCCCCGCCGCTGTCCAGGCCCGTGCGGCTCGAACTCGTCGACCTGGTGCTGCTGCTGCGCGCCGCCGGGTACGGCGAGCCCGTCGACGATCACGTCGACGAGGACGCCGAGCGGGCAGGATGCCTACATAACTCGGCTTATGTCGGTGACATCGACGCCGTTGGGGATGGTGCCCGGTGACGCCGTCACCCGACGTCGACCAGACCGCGAGCCCCGGCCCCAACTCGGCTACCAGAACCTACTTCCGCAGCCGAGCACGGGGTCGGCGATGAACGCTGAGACCCGCCGCGCCCTGGTCGAGGTCGCCGAGGTCGTCGAGCGGGCGCACACCCACCACCGGCGCCGCGACGAGCACGATATCGACCTCGGCCACACCCCGCGCGTGACGTACTCGCCGCTCACCCTCGCGCTCGCCGAGGCGCTCGACGCCTTGCGGGGGGTGCTCGATGACGCTGCGCCTGCCTGAGTGGCGAACACGGGCAGCCTGCCGCGGCCGGTTCGACCTCGATTTCGTCGAGCCCGGCGAGCAGCTCGCCGAGTGCCTCGCCCTGTGCGCCGCGTGCCCGGTCGCCGAGCAGTGCCTCGCCGAGGCCCTCGACGCGGGCGAGGCGTGGGGCATCTGGGGCGGGCTCGACGCCGAGCGACGCGAACAGCTCGCCGAGCAGACCGGCCACCCTGCCCCCGCAGTCCGGCCCGCGCACGGCACGAACAGCCGCTACGCCAAACACGGATGCCGCTGCGACCTGTGCCGCGAGGCGCACACCGCCTACGACCGACAGCGCCGAGCGCGCAACCGGGCACGGGTGGGCGACCCGTGGGTGCGGCCGATCGTGCTCGCCGAGCGGGTGCGCACCGGGCACACGTGGGCCGGTCCCGGTCAACTCCTGTTGCCCCTGCCAGGTGTGCCCCTGCCTGTCGACGTCGAGCACCAGGACGACCAGCAGCCCGGCGTCGAGACGATCAAAGCGGCATGATCTACCAGGCGAAATGCCGATATGACTGGAATCGCGCCACCCTGATTACGGTATAGTTGCCGATGTCGGAAAGATGGATGACCGTTCCTGGCTTCCGGCGGACGCAATTAACGTTAGTTGTGTCCACGGCGGGGGCGACGGTCCGATCACAAGGTGCTGTGAACACCTGCGACCGGACCGCCGCCCGTGTGGGTTACCTCCTACCGCGCAGCATCCGAGCAGCCAACCGGAGCGCCCCGGCGAGCGGCCTTGTCCATGTGCCAAGGCCGCTCGCGCCGAGCATGTCAGCGGTCACGCCGACCGCATCCACCCCCAGCGCCCACTGTTCTAGCAGTTCGGGTAGGTCGCGGCGCGGGTTGCCGGGAGGTACCCCCCGTCGATCGGGCATCGCATCCTTCCCCATTCCCGCGCAGTCCTCCGAACGCCGGAGGAAGTCACCCCGCGCGAGAACGTCGCGCACCTCCCAATGCGGGAAGCTGCGATGTGATCGACGAGCACAATTGAATCGCAATGGCGAGGGGGAAAGCAAAGCGGCATAGACAGGTGTTCCCGAAACGGAACGGACCGGGGGTAGCTCGGTGCCGCTAGGCGCTGCTGCGCAGCCGAGCCTACCCAGGGCGCCAAATCGACTATTCATGGTGACTGAGGTCACCCGTGCGCCTTCGTCGACGGTCGGTGACATGGCCGCTCGACGCTCGGGTGTGTGAACCTGTGCACCGTTCCCTCGTGTGCCACCCGGACCGACTCCGAGGTATGCGGGTTGTGTCTCGGCCGCTTGCTCGGCGACCTGCTTGCCGTCGCCGAGCTGGTCGACGACCTAGGCGCGACGATCTCGCGGCAGACGAGCACTGGGCAGCGGGTCGGTTCGCGCTCGGCCGAGATCGGGCTGCCGTTCAACCTGGGCGCGGCCGAGGTGCGCGACGACCTGCGCAACACCTTGTCGACGTGGGTCCGCGAACTGTGGGAAACGCACGGGCCGCGCCGCGAGGTGACCACCGGGGAGACCGGCCCGGACGGCTCGCCGGTCGTGGTCGTCGCACTCGACGCGCTGTACCTCGACGACACCCTGCACGAGATGGCCGCGTGGCTGCGCCGACACCCGACATGGATCGAGTACCACCCCGCCGGGGGCGAGCTGGTCGACGAGATCACCGACGCCGTCGAGCGCGCCCGCCAAGCCGTCGACCTCCCCCCGGCGCTGGTGTTCTGCGGACCGTGCCCGGACTGCGGCGCCGACCTCTACGCCCACCCGGACCGGGCGACGGTCGGGTGCCGCGAGTGCGAGTCGCGGCACGACGTCGAGGCCCTGCGCGCCGCGCTGCTCGACGCCGCCCGCGAGCATCTCGCCACCGCGGCCGAGGTGTCCCTCGCTCTACCGCGACTGCTCGGCCGCACCCTGTCGGCGAACACGGTTCGCACTTGGGCGCGGGCGGGCAAGCTCACCCGACGCGAGCCCGACGCCCGCGGACGCCCGCGGTTCCTGGTCGGCGAGGTGATCGACGTCGCGCTCGCCACCCCCACCCGGCAGCGCGTCACCCGCGATGTCGCCGAGCTTGCTTAAACTGGCGATCAGCAGCGGGTGAGCTGTACCCGCACCCCGAACCGGACAGCCCCGCGACCCCTCCCCCCGGGTCGCGGGGCTGTCGCCTGTCTGGACCGGGGCGAGGTGATCGGCCGTGCCGCGCAACCTGATCACTGATGCCGACCGCACCCGTGTGCGCGAGCTGCACGCCGAGGGCAAAACCCGCAACGACATCGCCCGCGCGATCAACCGCTCGCCGTCCACGGTGACGGGCATCGCCCGCACCTTGGGGCTCTCGTTCGACCGCAGCAAGACGGCCGCGGCCACTCAGGCGCGACAGATCGACAACCGGTCACGGCGTACCCAGATCGTCGGCCGACTCTACGGGCGAGCCGAGCACCTACTCGCCCGGTTGGAAGCCGAGCGGTACGTGTTCACCGCGACGACGATCCACGGCATTGAGTCCAAGCCGCTGGATCACGTCCCGGCGCCGGACGAGAAGGCGCTCGCGACCGCGTTGTCGACGCACTTGTCGGCCGCCTCACGGCTTGAGCAGGTCGACGCCGACAAGGGCAGCGAGGGCGCTAAGTCCATGCTCGGCGGTCTCGCCGTTGCGCTCGGGATTCAGACGAGATTCGGCGATGGTTGATCTTCCGCTGTCGCCGAGACAGGTCGAGTCGTTGCGGGAGTCGACGACGCGCGTGTCGATCTGGTCGGGCGCGATCCGGTCCGGGAAGACCATCGCGAGCTTGCTCCGGTGGTTGATCTACGTCGCCTCGGCGCCCCGCGGCGGTCAGCTCGTCGTTGTCGGCCGCACCCGTGATTCGGTCGCTCGCAACGTGTTCGCGCCGTTGCAAGACCCGTCACTGTTCGGACCGATCGCCGACCAGGTGCACTACACCCCTGGAGCGCCGACCGCCCGGATTCTCGACCGCACCGTCTACGTGCTCGGCGCGTCGGACGCAAAGGCCGAGAAGGTGCTGCGCGGGTTGACCTGTTGCGGCGCCTACGTCGACGAGCTGACCGTCATCGCGCACGACTTCTTCGTGCAGTTGCTCGGCCGCATGTCGGTCCCAGGCGCGCAACTGTTCGCGACCACGAACCCGGACAGTCCGGCGCACTGGGTGAAACGGCGCTACCTCGACCGGCTCGCCGAGCTGTCCGACTGGCGCTCGTTCGCCTTCCGGCTCGACGACAACCCGGCGCTCACCGAGTCCTATAAGGACAGCATCCGGCGCGAGTACACCGGGTTGTGGTTCCGCCGGTTCGTGCTCGGCGAGTGGGTGGCCGCCGAGGGCGCCGTGTTCGACATGTGGAACCCGGCCGACCACGTCGTGCCCTGGGAGCAACTCCCGGACATGGCGCGGCTACTCGCGGTCGGGATCGACTACGGCACGACCAACGCGACCGCGGCCCTGCTGCTCGGCGAAGGTGTCGACCACCGGCTTTACCTGGTCGACGAGTGGCGCCATGACCCCGCGCACGCACAGGTGCGACTCGCCGACTCGCAGCTCTCGGCGGGACTGCGCGACTGGCTCGACCGGCCGCACCTGCCGCGCCCATCGGCGCTGCGTCCACAGTGGGTCGTCGCCGATCCGTCGGCCGCGTCGTTCCGGGTGCAGCTCCACAACGACGGGGTGACCACGGCCGCAGCCGACAACGACGTCGCCTATGGAATCCGCACCGTGTCGTCGCTGCTCGCCGAGAAGCACCTGCGGGTCGCCGACCGGTGCACCGGGTTCATCGGCGAAGCACCCGGCTACTCGTGGGACGACTCCGCGACCGCCAAGGGCACCGACGCGCCGATCAAGGTCGCCGACCACAGCCTCGACGCCGGTCGCTACGCCATCACCACCACGGAAAACCTGTGGCGTCCCACCCTCGCGCTTGCCGCCTGAGCCGATGAACGGGGGTGAGCATGGGCAACCAGTGGCCACCTGCGCCGTTCGACCAGGCCGCGGCCAAGATGCGCGAGTGGAACGCCTGGTACGTCGGGCGCGCCGAGCAGCTCGCCGCGCTGTACGGGTCCGGCCCGGTCGTGCATACCCGACCCGGTCAGTACCGGGGCGGGCTCGTCGGCGCCGTCTCGCGGTTCTTCTGGGGCCGCCCGGTCTCCCCCCGTGGACAGCAGCGGACCCGCGTGCACGTGCCCCTCGCCGCCGACATCGCGACCGCGAGCGCTGACCTGCTGTTTGCTGAACCTCCCCGGGTGCTCACCGAGGACACCGCGGCGCAGGCTCGCCTCGACCAGGTGGTCAACACCGCCGAGACTCACTCGGCCCTGTTGGAAGCGGCCGAGGTCGCCGCCGCGCTGGGCGGGGCGTATCTGCGGGTCGTGTGGGACGGCGACGTTCGCCCGCACGCCATGCTCGACGCCGTCGACGCTGACGCGGCCGTGCCCGACTGGCGTTGGAAGCGGCTCGTTGGGGTGACGTTCTGGCAGACGGTGGGCACTGACGGCCCGACCGTGCTGCGCCACCTCGAACGGCACGAGCCCGGCCGGATCGTGCACACCTTGCACCAGGGCAGCGACGACGAACTCGGCCGCGCGATCCCGCTCGCCGAGCACCCGTCGACCGCGTGGGCGGCCGAGCTGGTCGACGCCGAGGGCGCGATCGGCACCGGCACCCAGCGGCTCACCGCCGCCTACGCCCCAAACATCCGACCGTCTCGCGAGTGGCGCTCGATTCCGGCGCTGCGCCCGCTCGGCCGCTCGGACCTCGACGGGGTCGAGCCACTGCTCGACGTGCTCGACGAGGTCTATTCGTCCTGGGTCCGCGACATCCGGCTCGCAAAAGCCCGCCTCATCGTGCCGACTGGCTACCTCACCCCGAACGGCCCTGGCCAAGGCGCCACGTTCGACGACGATCAAGAGGTCTTCCACGAGCTGAACATGCTTACCGGCCGCGGAGACGGCTCGCCGCCCATCACGCCATCGCAGTTCGCGATCAGGGTCGCCGAGCACCAAGCGACCGCGCAGCAGATCACGCACGACGTACTCAGGTCCGCGGGCTACTCGACGTCGACGTTCGGTGAGATCAACGGGCGGGCGACCGGCATCACCGCGACCGAGGTCACCGACCGGCGCGAGTTGTCCGAGACCACCCGCGACAAGAAGTCGCGTTACTGGTCGGCCGCACTCGGCCCCCTGGTCGGTTCGCTGCTCGACGTCGACGCGCACGTGTTCGGCACCCGCGGTGTGACCGGCGCCGAGCCGGTCGTCGAGTTCGGCGACCAGGCCCAACCCGACACGGGCGAGCTTGCCCGCACCGCGCACGCGCTGCTGACCGCCGAGGCCGCCTCCACCGAGGTCCGCGTGCGCCTGGTCCACCCGGAGTGGACCGGCGACCAGGTCGACGCCGAGGTCGGCCGGATCTTCGCCGAGACCGGCCGCGCCGTTCCCGACCCCGCCACCTGGCGAGGCACCCAGGACGGGGGCACGAACGATGGCGTGGGAGCCCCCACCGGATAGCGATCCGGCCGAGGTCGTCGAGCAGCTCGCCCGCGACCTGCTCGCCGTGTTCACCGAGGCCGAGGCGCGGCTGCTCGCCGATATCGCCCGCCGCGCCCGCGCCGGGGTCGAGATCCCAGAGTGGGCAGCGCAGAAGGCCGCCGCCGCGCGCGAGGTACGGCTCGCGGTCGAGCGGATGCTCACGCAGCTACGCACCGAGGTCGGCACCGGCGCGGCCGAGGCCGTGCTCGCCGCCTGGCAGGCGGGCAGCGCCGCCGCGCTCGCGCAGCTCGCCGACCTCGGCGCGCTCGACGAGTCGCAGCTCGGCGCGCTGCGCGAGGTGATCCCCGGCATGGACGCCGCGGCGCTGCTCGCGGCCGACCTCACCTCGCGGCTCGACGCGCTGTATCTGCGAGTCCTGCGCTGGGGACAGGACGCCTATCAGGTCGCAGTCGCCGCCGCGGCACCGGCGCAACTGCTCGGCACGGGCACGACCCGCTCGGCGCAGCGCGCCGCGTGGGATCGGCTCGTCGCCGACGGGGTGACCGGGTTCGTCGACCGGGCCGGGCGCGGGTGGAACCTCGCGTCGTACGTGGAGATGGCCACCCGCACGGCGACCGCGCGAGCGTGGAACGAGGGACACCTCGCCCGCCTCGACTCGCTCGGCGTGGACCTGGTGACCGTCTCCAACACCACCGACGGGTGCGCGCTGTGCTCGGTGTGGCAAGGGCGCATCCTCGCCCGCACCGGCGCCGCGGGCGAACGCACCGTCGAGAACGAACTCACCGGCGACCCGATGCGCGTCGACGTCGCCGCGACCGTCGACGAGGCCCGTGCCGCCGGGCTCATGCACCCGAACTGTCGGCACACCTTCCTACCGTTCATCCCCGGAGTGACCCGGCTCGACGAACCGGTCGAGCACGACCAGGCCGCCGAGAACGAGCGCGAAGACCTGCGCGAGCTTGAGCGCAAAGTGCGGCGGGAGAAGCGCAAGGAAGCCGGGGCACTCGACGTCACCGCCCGGCGCGCGGCACAGCAGCGCATCCGGGCGCTACAGGCCGAGATTCGCGAGCACGTCGACGCGACCGGCCTCAACCGCAAGCGCCACCGCGAGCAGCTCAACCTCGGCCACGGCACCGCCACCGCCGCGCGAGCCCGCCGCGCCGCGGTCGCCGACCAGGTCGCCGAGGGCACCGCAGAGCAGGCCCGACTCGACGCCGTCGCCGCCGAGCAGGCCGCCCGGCGCGAGCGTGAGCGCCTGGCCGCCGAGCAGGCCGAGCGGCAGCGGCTCGCCGTCATGACCGACGATGAACTCGCCGCGCACCTGGCCGAGGTCGCCGACGACGACGCCGCGGTCGAGGCCGTGCTCGCCGAGATGGATCGCCGCGACGCCGAAGCCGAGCAGGACCAGGGCGAGCAGCTCGACGAGCACCAGGACGCCGAGGACGACGACCCGCACGCCGAGCAGTGGGCGCAAGTCGACCGGCTCGTCGCCGAGGGCTACGACTACCAGCAGGCTTACGCCGAGGCGTTCGAGGTCGACCTCGAACGGCTACGCCGCGACGACGCAATCGCCCGCCTGCGCGCCGACGGGTTCACCGGCCGCGGGTTCGACGAGTTGGCCCGCGCCGCCTACGCGAAGGCGCTCGACGAGCAGTACCTCGCCGCCGAGGCCGCGACCAACGGCTACATGGTCACCAACGAGGGGCGCCGGGCACAGATCGACCCGCGCAACCTGTGGCGGCAGAACGAGACCTACGCACGCAAGTGGGCATCCGACGAACTCAAAGAGTGGTGGGACGCAAACGGTAGGCTCACCTTCGACCAGTTCCGCGAGGAACTGCTCAACGGCGGCAACGGGGAACGACACCGAACCGGGGGTGAGACGTGGCAGCAGTGACCGCCGAGCAGGTGCGCGCAGCACGGGCCGAGGGCTACGCAGCCGGATACGCACTCACCCCGTCACGCCCCAATCCCTACGCGCCCCGGCACCTACCCATCTGGCACGACCGGCGCACCGCGACCGAGAAGGCAAACGCCGAGAAGGCCGAGCAACCGGCGCGCATCCTTGCAGGGGTGTGGCTGCGAGCCCACTCCGAAGGGCTCGCAGCCCACGCCCGCGAGCGCGAGCTCACCCTGCCGTCGGTGGGCTAGTCATCGTCGCGCTCGTCGGAGGCGACCGGCCCGCGGATGTACGGGTCTTCACCCGCATAGAACCGAATGGGCTTGCTGCGAACCGCTTTGCCGTTGCCGAAACGAACAACGGCCCGCAACCGTAGCTCGGTCATCTGAGTTTTCCGCAGCGCGTGATGCACGTTCACGTTGACTTCGTTCATGGGCAAAACAACCGTGTGCGAGGCGTGTACTTCCATGCGCGCGGGTAGCCCACCGCGTAGGAACCGCGTTGGCAGATAAGAGATACCCGACCGGTCGACGAGCTTAACCCCGTCGACCGTCAACCCCTGTCGACCCTTGCCGAATATTTGGATGACCAACACGTTATCTATCGGCGCACTCAGTGGATTGTCGTAGACATTGATCCCCTCTTTGGGGGTCGGCATGATGAAAAGGTCGGTACCGTTGTATAGGCCGATTCCTATTTCGACCGACGCTCGACCGCCCGCCAGCAGGTACGACGAGACGTTCCAGATGAGCGACACACTGCCAGTAATCGCACCGACGATCGCCAAAGCATCCGAGGTGGCCACGCGGTCAACTTAGTCCGACTTGCGCGGGCGCCCGGTCCTGCCCGGCAGTCTCGCGCGCCATGCCTCGATCTCGGGAAGACGTTCGGCATTCCAGCCGGGCACGCCCCGCTCGTCCTGATCGTCGACAAGCTCGCCGGTGTCCGGGTCGACGTCCCACGCGCCGGTAATCACATCGGGTTCAGGGAACGGGTGCTCGGACCCCTGCGGGTACCGCTCTCGCCACTTCACGACCGCATGACGAGAGACCGGGCTCGCCAGCGCTCGACCCACCCCCGCCATGTCGAGGTAACGCGTCTTCAAGCGCCGAGCACCCCCTGTCCGGTGATCGTCTCGCGCGGGATCAGCTCCCACGTGGACGGCATGACGTCGTTCTCGACCGTAGCCGCCGCGGTGTTCTGCTCGGCGACCTCGGCGAGCGCGTCGTCGATCGAGAGCTGTATCGCAGGCTCGCCGAGCAGGTCAACCAGGCTGAACAGTTCCCCCACCTGAACCACTCCTTATGTCGTCTCTGTTGGCGACGACTTTACGGCACGTCGTCAGAAGTTGTCTAGAACGAAGACGACTTTTTCGTGCGCCCTCGACATCCGTCGGGCGCTTCCCCTGATCGCCGGCCTAGGAGGTCCGCCGATGTCCGTACCCGTGCCCGCCTCGCCGCCCGCGAGCGGTCCGACCGACGCCCCAACGGCGCCGTCTAACCCGCAGGACAACCCGACACCACCCACAACACCGGGCATCGGCGAGCCGCAGGGCGAGCCCGCCCCGCCGACGGGCGCCGCGGACGTCGAGTCGTTGCGCGCCGAGATTGCCGAGTGGCGAGGCAAGGCCGAGGGGGCGCAGCAGGGCATCGTCGACAAGATCGCCGCAGCGCTCGGCATCGACAAGTCGGGCGAGGCGCCGACCGTCGAGCAGGTCACCGAGCAGCTCACCGCCGCGCAGCGCGAGGCGCGCGAGCGCGCGGTCGACCTGGCCGTGTACCGCGCCGCGCCGACCGCGGGCGCCGATCCCGACGCGCTGCTCGACTCGGCCAGCTTCCGCCGCAAGGTCGCCGACCTCGACCCCTCGGCCGAGAAGTTCGGCGACCAGGTCGCCGCCGCCATCGCCGAGACCGTCAAGGCACACCCTCGGCTCGCCAGTGCACCGGCCGCGGCACCGCGCAGCGGCGCGGAGATCACCGGCGGGTCACCCACCGGTTCCGACGACCTCGGCTCGCTCTCGATCGAGGACTACATCAAGCGCACCAGGAAGGGGCGTAGCTGACCATGCCCAACCAGCTTCTTACCGTCGACGTGATCGCCCGCGAGGCCATCGCGACCTTGTACGAGCAGACCGTCATGTCCGGGCTCGTGCACCGCGACTACGAAGGTGACTTCACCGGCAACTCAGGTGACACCATCACCATCCGCAAGCCCGCGACGTTCGTGGTGAACGAGTTCAACCGCACCAACGGAATCCAGTTGCAGAACGCGACCGAGGGCTCGACGTCGTTGGTGCTCAACAAGATTCCCGACGTGTCGTTCGCGGTGACCTCCGAGGACTGGTCGATGCGGATCACCGACTTTTCCGAGCAGTTCCTCACCCCGGCAATGGAGGCGATCAACCAGTACACCGACCGGCTCGTGCTCGGCCTGCGCGCCGACATCACGCAGTCGGTCACCTACGACCCGGCCGCCGCGCACGTGTCCGATGTGCTGATCGACGCCGGGAAGGTGCTCAACGACGCCAACGTGCCGACCTCCCAGCGGCGCGCGGTGCACAGCACCACCCTTGCCGCCCTGTTGCAAAAAGACCCCCTGTTCGTCGAGGCCGACAAGGTCGGCGACGACGGAACGGCGCTGCGTGAGGCGAGCCTCGGCCGCAAGCGCGGTTTCGACAACGTGCTGACCCAGAACGTCAAGGATGACGTGTCGGTCGCGTTCCGGCGCGAGGCGTTCGCCCTGGTGACGCGCACGCTGCCGCTTCCGCGGGGCATCGGCGCCGGGCAGGGGGCGGTCGTGACGTACAAGGGTCTCGGCCTGCGGGTGATCTACGGCTACGACATGACCCGGAAAGAGGACGTCGTGTCGATCGACTGCCTCATGGGCGTGAAGACCCTCGATCCCAAGCGCGCCGTGTTGATCAAGCGTAAGGCGGGCGCCTGATGGTCGCCTACCGCAACGAGCGCACCGGCGAGGTGCACGAGCCCGAACCGGGTTCGTGGATGGCTGAGCGGCTCGCGTCCCTGCCGGACGTGTGGACACCGTTCGAGACCGCCGAGACGGTCACCCCGGCGCGGCCGGTCAAGGGCGCGCGGAAAGCCGAGTGGGTCGACTACGCGATGTCTCGCGGCTACTCCCGTGCCGACGCCGAATCGCTCTCCCGTGACGATCTGGCCCGATTGTTCGACGAGGACCAGGACTAGGACCGTGCGCGTCTACGCCACCACGGCCGACCTGGTCGAGTACGCGGGCGAGGCAGCGGTCGACGACGACTCGCCGCGGCTGCTCGCCCGCGCGTCCGAGGAAGTCGACGCGCTGCTCGTCGCCGCCGTCTACCCCGTTGACGCCCAGGGCTACCCCGTCGAACAAGGCACCCGCGATGCGGTGCGGCGGGCGACGTGCGCGGTGGTCGAGTGGTGGGGCGAGACCGGCGACCCGGTCGGCGCCGGGGCGCAGTTCAGCGAGGCCGCGCTCGGCACCCTGCGGTTCAAGCGCGCCGACACCGGCGCACCCCCGGACATAGGTCCCAGAGCCGCGCGCATCCTCGCGACCGCCGGACTGCTCGCGCATACCCCACTGGCCCCCGACCGCTGGGGACTGCCCGGCAAGCCGTGAGGGGGGTGATCCCCCTTGCAGATTCCCGCGGTCCTGCTGCCGCACACGATCACCCTGCGCCGCTACCTCGGCACAGGTCCCTACGGCGACGTGCACGCCGACCCGGTCGTCATCCGACGCACGTTCGTCGAGGACCGGCGCCGACTCGTGCGTTCGTCGACCGGTGAGGAAGTCGTCAGCGAAACCACTGTGCGCGCCCGCCCCGACGTGCACGTACCGGTCGGCTCGCTGGTCACCGTCTGGGCAGGCACCCCACACGAACGCAACGCCCGCGTGATCACCGCGAACCTGTTCGACCACCCGTCGAGCTGGTCACACGTCGAGGTCGCCCTCACCTAACCACCGGAACCGGGGGTGAGGACATGGCCGAGAACATCGGCACCGGGCGCGTGCGCGTCGAGTGGAACGGTGTCGCGATCGACACCGCCGCCCACCAGGGCGCCGCGCGCGGGCTCGGTCTGGGCGCCGAGCACGTGCGCGGGGTGTCGGTAGACCGGGCGCCGCTGGACACCGCGGCCCTGCGCAACTCCGCGACCGCGAGCGTCGACGCCGAGTCGCTCACTGCTGCCGTCTCCTACGACACCCCGTATGCCGCCAGGCAGCACGAGGAACTCGACTACCACCACCGAACCGGCGGCCCGAAGTACCTCGAAAGCGCCCTAGCCAGCGAACGCGACGTCGTCGCCCGCCTGGTACAAGCGCAGATCAGGAAGGCGCTCGGCTTGTGAGCTGGACAACCAGGCTCGCGCACGGGCTCGCCGAGCTGCTCACCGACACCGGGGTCGCGGTGTACCGGCCGACCGGCATCTACCGCGACGCCGAGGTCGGCATCGTCGTCGGGATCGTGCCCGCGGCGCCGCCGAGCGTCCTGGTGCTCACCCCCTATGCGCTCGTCGACGACGTGGACCAAGCCGACAGTGTGCTCGGTCTCCAGGTCCGCGCCCGAGCTGCCGGACCCGACCCCCGTCCAGCGCTTGACCTGCTCGACGCCGTGTTCGACGAGCTGCACGGCGCGACGCACCTCGACCTCGGCGGCGCCCTGGTCCACCTCGCGCAGCGCACCGCATCCGTGCCCCTGAGCCGCGACCAGTCCGGCCGCTATGAGCACGCCGACACCTACCAACTCACGGCCCACCGGCCGACCCGATACCGCAGCTAGGAGGCTGCTCAATGGCTCTACGTTCGTTGCTGGCAAAGGATTGGGCACTCGAAGTGGACACCCGCGCATCCGGCGCGGCACAACCACAGTGGACGCGCGTCAACGGCCTGACCAGCTTCACCGAGACCACCGACGACAACACCGAGGACGACGGCGATTTCGACTCCGACGGCTGGGGCTCCACAGTGGTCACTCAGCGCACGTGGTCGATCGAGGCCGAGGGCAAGCGCAAGCGCGCCGACGCGCAGACCTTCACCCCCGACCCCGGACAGGAAGCCATCCGCAAGGCCGGACGGGTGGTCGGGTTCGCCGCCAACATCCGCGTGCGCTGGTACCGGCGCGACGGTAGCCCGGACGCCTATGAAGGCACTGCGACCGTGTCGGGGTTCACCAAGGGCGGCGCAGTGACCGATCTCGAACCGTTCAACTTCACGTTGAACGGGCAGGGCGCCCCGGTCGAGATCACCAACCCCGCGAACGGGACCGGCGGCGCCGGGCTCGCCGCGGCCGAGTCCGTGAAGGCGGGTGCGTGATGGCGTTCCGCGACTTGGGCGAGCTGCTCGACGCCGGGCTCGCCCTCCCGATCCGGGGCAAGGTCTACACCGTCCCGCCCGTCAACGCCGAGACCGGGCTGCGGCTGCAACGGCTCGCCGAGGTCGCCGCGCAGGTCGCCGACGCCGCGGAGAACGGCGGGTCGCTTGACGGGGTCGCGCTCGACGACGCGGCCGAGGTCGACCTGTACCGCGACGCGCTCGGTCCGGTCTACGACGAGATGCTCGCCGATCGGGTGCCGTGGCCCGCACTCAAGCTGGCCGGGGTCACGGCGTGGCTCGACGCGGCTGTCGGCAGGGAAGCGGCCGAGGCGTATTGGAACGCGGCAGGCTCCCCAAACTCGACGGCCGGGAATCGGGCGAGCCGACGAACGGCGGCCCGATCGACCCGGCAACCGGCATCCGCGAGTGGTACGACCCGCACCCGCAAGGCCAGCACGGCGAAGACGGCGACGGGCACACGTGGACGCAAGTCCTAGAACGCTGGTCCCTGGTCGAGGCCGACTTGCACGAGGTCTACGGCGCCGACGTCGAGTCCGGCATCTTGCGCGACCGCACGTGGCGCTGGCTGCGCACCCGCATCGTCGGACTGCTGTCCTGCGAATCGAGGCTCGCTCGCTCGCTCATGCCACCCGATCACCCCCGGTCACGCCGCTAACCGGCGTCTGAGCAGCGCGACCGGGGGTGATTCCCGATGGCGCTCACTATCGGCGAGCTTGTCGGCTATCTACGTGTCGACGCCTCGGCGTGGCGACGCGGGCTCGGCGAAGCGCGGGCGACGCTCGCGCGCGTCGCCCGCGACTCGGCGGGAGACCTCGACAAGCTCGGTGAGCGCGCCCGGTCGGCAGGTGACCGGGCGGGGCAGGCGTTCGTCGGGCTCGCGCTGTCGATCACCAAGGTTGCGGGCGCGATCTCCACCGTGCAGGGCGCGGTCCCGACCGTGGTCGCGATGGGCGGCGCGCTCGCCCTTCTGCCCGCGCTCGGCGTAGCGGTTAAGGTCGGCATGTTCGCCGCACAGGTCGGCATGACCGGGTTCGGCGACGCGCTCGCCGCGGTCGACGACCCTGCGGCATTCGCCGAGAGCCTCGACAAGCTCTCCCCCGCGGCGCGACAGACCGCGCTCGCCGTCCGCGACCTGGCACCCGCGTGGAAGGACGTCCAGCGGGCGACGCAAGACGCGCTGTTCGCCGGGGTCGCCGACGAGGTGCGCGAACTGGGCGGCGCCTACCTGCCCGTGCTGAAAACAGGGCTGTCCGGCATCACAGCGGAGTTCAACACCGCCGCGCGCGGCACAGGTGCGTTCCTAGGCCAATCGCAGCAGGTCCAGACCGTCAGCGGCATTTTCGGCCAGGTCCGGCAGGCGATCGGCAACACGACCTCGGCCCTTCCGGCGTTGGTGTCGATCCTGCTCGATCTGGTCGCCGTCGGCTCGGAGTTTCTCCCGAACCTGTCGGGCGGGTTTGGTGACGCCGCGCAGCGCGCCGCGGAGTTCGTACGCGCGGCGCGTGAGAGCGGACGACTACGCGAGTGGATCTCGTCTGGACTGTCGACGCTGGGCGACTTGGGCAAGGTGTTCGGCAACCTGTTGGCTATCGCGCGCAGCGTGTTCGGCGCGTTCGACACCGGCGGCGCCTCCCTGCTCGACACGCTGCTACGGGTCACCGGCGGGGTACGAGAGTTCCTCGAATCGTTCGAGGGACAACAGGCCCTTGCCGCGCTCGGCGAACTGCTCGGCACCGTGTCCTCGACCGTGACCTCGGTTCTGCTGGTCGCGCTGCGCCAACTCGCGCCGCTGGTCGTCACTCTGGCACCGGCTTTTGCGCAACTGGCAACGCAGGTCGGGTCCACTTTGGTCACGGCACTGACCCTGGCCGGGCCACTTCTGTTGGGACTGGCCGGTTTTCTGTCGGAAAATATCGGCTGGCTAGGCCCGCTGGGCATCGGGCTCTACGCCGCCGCTCAGGCGTTCGGGGTCGTCTCGACGGCCGTGCGCGTGCTGAACGTAATCAGCTCGGCGAACCCTTGGGCACTGCTCATCGCGGCGACGGTCGTTCTGGCGACGCTGATCGTCACCAACTGGGACACGATCACTGCGGCCGTTGGCGCCGCCTGGCGTTGGCTCGTCGACGTCGGAAAGTCCACATGGGACTGGATTGTCGGGATCGTCCGCGGCGCCGCCGAGTTCCTCGTCGACCTGTTCCTCAATTGGTCGCTGCCGGGCTTGATCATCAAGCATTGGGACTCGATCGTCTCGGGCGTCCGCACGGCGGTTCGGTGGGTGCTCGACGCTGTGGGCTGGCTCGGTGAGCTGCCGGGCCGGGTTGGCGCGTGGTTCGTGCGAGTCAAAGACTCCATTGTGGACCGTTGGTCGGACGCGGTCGCGTGGGTGCGTGGTGTGCCGCAGCGCATCCTCGACGCGCTCGGCGACCTGGGCCGCCTGCTCTACGACACCGGCGCGAACATCGTGCGCGGCTTGATCAACGGCTTTGGCTCGCTCGCGGGTGCGATCCGCGACAAGCTGCTCGGCCTGGTCAAGGCGGCTTGGGATTCGGTGCTGTCGTTCTTCGGGATCAACTCGCCGTCCCGGCTTGCCGCCGAGGCAGGTCGCTACGTCGGTGAGGGCCTGGTCGTCGGGCTCGGCCGCATGTCCGGCAAGGTCGACCGGGCGTTCCTCGACATGGCCGCGCTGCCGCCCATCCCCAAGACCGTCATTCCGGCGCCGCGCCTGGCCGCGCCCGCCGGTTCGGACTGGGCGAGCGGACTCTCGACGTTCGACCCGCACCTCGGTAGCGGCGGACCGGTGGTGCACGTGACCAACCACTACCCGCAGGCCGAACCGACCTCGACCACGGTCAACCGGTCGTTGCAGTACGCGGGCGCGTTGGGGGTGATCTAGTGGCGACCTACACCGTCGACGGTGTGCCGCTCGACCACCCCGCGGGGTGCTGGAAGCTGCTCGCCGCGACCCAGGTCCGGCCGCTACCCGGGGCGCGGGCTGCGTCGGTGGTCATCCCCGGTCGCCCGGGCGAGCTGCCGCTCGTCGGCGCCGACGTCGAGGCGACCACGATCGGGCTCACGCTCGGCATCACCGGCGCGAGCCCGACCGGCATCGACCAGGGCGCCGCCGGGCTCGACGCCAACCTCGCCGCGCTCTACGGGCTGTTCGGGGTGCGGCACAGAATGCTCGAACTGCGCTACCGCCCGGCGCCCACTGTCGCCGAGGTCGCCGCCGAGGCCACAGTCACCGCGGCATCGGAACCGCAGATGTGGGTCGGCGCCGCCCGCGCCCGCCTGGCCGTTATCGCCCGTATCCCCGGTGCGTTCTGGCGCGACGTCGCGGCGCGGGTGTGGTCGACCCCGGAACCCGGTTTCCCGGAACGGGTGACCACCCTGGACGGATCGACCGCCCCGGTGTCGGACACGGTGTGGCGGATCACCGGCCCCATCAGCGATCTACGCATCGCCGACTCGCTCACCGACTCGTGGGTGTCCTACCCGGGCACCCTCGACGCCGGGCGGCAACTGCGTATCCACTGCGGACGGTTGGACGCGCACGAGGCCGCGTCGATCGCGTGGGACGGCACCAGCGCGGGCGCCACCGGCCGCATCACCAACGGCGGACCCGGGTCGGCGCGCGGCTGGTTGACCTTCACCCCGGTTCCGGTGACATCCGCGCACGACCGTGGTGTGCAGGTGCTCATCGGGGGCACCGGAACCAGCTCGGCGACGCTGATCGAGATGCGCGCCCGCCGAGCCTTCCTCTGACCACCTGGGGGTGAACGGTGAGCGGGTTCGACGTGCGGCTCATGGCGTATGCGCCCAACGGGCCGCGACTGGGTTTGCTGCCCGGCGCGACGTCGGTCGAGGTCGGCATACCGCTCGACGACGTCGGCTCGCTGCGCCTGGCCTACGCCGCGCAGGCACCGGGCGCCGAGCTGCTCGCCGCGCCGGTCGAGGTCGCGGTCGAGACCTACGACCCCACCGACGACCGGTGGACCGAGGTCGACGGCGCCCGGTTCCTGCGGATCAAGCGCAGCGGCAACATCACCGACCCGACCGGCACCCGCTCGTTCGAGCTGCCCGCCTACGCCTGGTTGCTGCGCAAAGCCCGGCTGTTCCCCTCCGTGCGCGACAACGCCGAGGGCAAGCGCCCGTTTCTGTCCGCGACCGCCGGAACGATCCTCGCGACCCTGATCGCCGAGGCACGCGCCCGTGGTGCCCTGCCGGGGCTCGCGATCGACTTCACACCGAGCGTCGACAGCGCCGGTCAACGCTGGGCGAAGGTGCTCACGATCGCCTACGAGCCCGGTATCGACGTGCTCGCCGTGCTCGACAACCTCGCCGAGCAGGGCGTCGTCGACTGGACCACCAGCGGCCGGACCCTGCGGGTGTTCAACGCCGACACCGCGCTCGCCCGCAACCTCGCCACCGGCCCGTACCCGGTCGAGCTGCGTCTCGGCCGCGACGTCGTCGACGCTCCCGACACCGGCACGCTCGAAGACCTCGCCTCGGCTGTCTACGTCAAGGGCGAGGGCGCCGCCCGGCTCGAACTGGTCAACCCGGACGCCCCGACGCCTTGGGGCAGGTTCGAGGGGTTCATCACCCAAGGCGGGGTGCGCGACGAGGGGACCATGCGCCTGCTCGCCGAGGCCGAACTCGGCCGTACCGGGCGCGAGCGGGTGCAGGTCACCCGCGGCGTCGACTTCACCCTCGCCGCCCGGCTGCCCTGGCGCGACTACCGACCCGGTGACTACGTGCTCGCCCCCGGCGACACCGGCGCCCGCTCAGTGCTGCGCGTCCGGCAGGTCACCCTCACCCGCGACCAGGCGGGCACGCTCGGCGGAAACCTCGTGCTCAACGACCGACTGATCGAGCGCGACCTACGCCTCGCCAAACGCACCGCGGGCATCGTCGGAGGCTCGACCGCCGACGGCGGATCGGGCGCCCGCCCCGCCCCGGAAGGCCCCGACCCGCGCTCGCCCGCCGCACCCGCCGGGCTGATCGTCGACACCGACGCCTACCTCGACTCAGACGGCGCCGCCCGCGGGCAGGTCACCGCCACGTGGGGCACGGTCGGCACCGCCACCGACGGGACCGCGATCGAGGTCGCCGGATACGAGCTGTACCAGCGGCCGAACATCGTCGCGTTGGCGTGGGCGAAGCTCACCGACACCCAACACCCGGACAACACCGTCACCGCGAGCCCCTACGACGTGGGCACCGAATGGGCGTTCAAGGTCCGCGCGATCAGCCGCGCCGGGGTGATCGGCCCCTGGTCGAACGCCTACGCGGTCAGGATCGCCGCCGACGCCGAGGCACCCCCGACCCCCTCGACGCCGATCCTGTCGACCCGGCTCGGCGTGATCCACGTCGAGTGGAACGGCCGTGGTGCCGCAGGCGAGTCGATGCCGCCGGACTTCTCCCACCTCGACGTGAGCATGGACCCCGGCACCGGACCGACCCGAATCAACCAGATGGAAGGCGCCGGGTCGATCGTCGTCACGAACCAGCCCTACAACAGCCCGCGCACCTTTCGGTTCGTCGCGGTCGACCGCTCCGGGAACGCCTCGGCCGTGTCCGCCTCGGCCACGATCTCTACTCGCCCTCTTGTCGAGGGCGACGTCATCGGGACCGTCATCCGTGGCGACGCCATTCTCGCCAACAGCGTCACCGCCGACCAGCTCGCCGCCGGCGCGATCACGGCCTCGGCGATCCGGGCGAACGCGATCACGGCCGACAAGATCGCCGCGACCGCGATCGACGGCAAGACCATCACCGGCGCCACGCTGCGCACCGCGGCGACCAACCCGCGCGTGCAGCTCGACGCGAGCGGCTTGCAGGCGTGGAACAGCGCGGGCACCCGCACCGTGTCCATTTCGGCCAGTACCGGAGCCGCCGACGTCGCCGGAACGTTGCGCACGGGCACGAGCGGTGTGCGTGCCGTGGTGTCCTCGAACGTCTTCGGCGCGTACCCGGGCGTCGTGTTCCAAGGCATGGCCGGATCACCCGGGTTCGAGCCGACCGTGCACGGCCGCGAAGACGGGACGCTGTGGTCGTTCTCGGCCGAGGCGGTCGGCAACTCGTCCGGGCGGACCGACCTGATCATGCGGAAGGGCGGTTCCTGGTTCCTTGGTAAGCAATACGGCGACGTCAACACCTCGGCATCGTTGAACGCGCCCGGCGACGGAAAGCTCTTTATCGACGGGATTCTCCCGCGAGGAATGTCGAGTACGCGAATGCTCGGGTTTGGGGTGACCCACGTCAACCCTGGAGCCTACTCGATTCGTATCGACTTTGGATCGACGATCACCGAGGGTGCCCCGGTTCCTCATTGCACAATCGTCACCGGCGCACCGCAAGATGGCGTCACATGGGGGGTGTCCCGTTGGGATAATCGCGGGTTTCAATTCAACTGGTCCAAGGGCGCTGAGATCGACATCCACTGGCTGATCATCAGGAGTGCCTGACGTGCAAATCTCGATAATCGGCGTTGCCGTCTCTGACGAGCAGGGCCTCGGCCCGTGTTACCGGGTTTTGCAACAGTCGCCGCAGGGCGTCGAGCTATACGTGTTGCCACGCTCGGCGGTCGCCGCCGACATGGAGATGTACGGAGTTGACGACCCGTTGCGCGTGCTCGACTGGCGCCTACATGGCTACCGCGGACCCTCCGCCCCGACGTTTGTGCCCGAACCATCGCTGACGTTTGCCGTGCAGGCACAGCAGGCGCAAGCAGTTGCGGAGTACAAGCGGTCGCGACTTGTCGACGGGCTCGATGCCAGCCACGCGAGGACTCTCGCCGACGACGTCGATCAAGTCGACGCAGAGGCAGACCGTTTGAAGGCCAAGGCTCGCAAGATCCGCGACGCTGAGGTCGCCGAGGTCAAAGGCGAAGTGACCATCGTTGACGATGCCGGGTTCGCCGCCCTGCGCGCCCTGGTCCTGGCCGACGTCGACGACATCGCGATCGAACGGGCGCGCTACCGCGAACAACTCGCCTCGGCCATAACCAACTAGCTCGACTTCTACCAAACCCCATAGCGGGGGTCGAACTCACGCGTCCATTTTCCGAATCGAATCGTATTTCCATTTCCAGCAAAGAGGAATCCGTGATTGACGACCAGCTTCCCGTCGAGATATTCGAGGACGACGCAGCGCCCATTCCCGTGGAAATAAGCGCGTTCGCTTCAACTGAGGACAAATCCCCTCAGAACCACATGAGCAACCAGGAGGTGAATTGATGGCCTACCGACTGGCACGCTCACTCATGGTGTTTCGCGACGAGGTCAACGCCCGATGGCCCAACCGGGACCACGCTTCCGACGGCTGGATCGGCGACGCCGCGCACGCAGCGTCGAACTCGGACCACAACCCGTGGGTGAAAGACGCCGCAGGCGTAGGTGTGGTCCGCGCCTATGACGTCGACGCAGGGACGGGCGTCAACACAGAGATCGGGCTGTGGATCGCCGAGCACGTGCGCAACCTCGGCCTGACCGGACACCCTGCGTTGGGCGCCGGTTCCTACGTGATCTCCGCGCGCCGCATCGCCTCGCCCGTGTCCGGGTGGGCATGGCGTACCTACACGGGAAGCAACCCGCACACCTCCCACACCCATGTCTCGGTGTCGTTGGCTGCGGGCGGCTACGACTCGTCCCAAGGGTGGAGCATCGCGAACGGCACAGGTCCCAAGCCACCGACGCCGGGACAGCGATCCACCGTCCGGCGTGGTTCCAAGGGACCAGCCGTGTCGGAGCTACAGCGCATCCTCAACGCCTGGTATCCGGCGTTGCCGCGGCTGGTCGTCGACGGCGATTTCGGGCCAGCGACCGAGACGCGCGTCAAGCACATGCAGCGCGCCGCCGGGCTCGTCGCCGACGGCATCGCCGGTCCGGCCACCTGGCGTCGACTGCTCGGCGGCTGAGTCCGTGCGCCTACTCACCGTCGCGCTCGCCCTGGCGCTCGTTGCGCTTGCCGCTCACACGTGGCGTTGGCTCGGCCGAACCGAGGCCGAGATGCGCGCCGCTGACATCGAACTCGCCCAACGCGACTAGGACAGCCGATGCCCCATCCCGTATCCGCACTCCGTCGGTGGTCGTCCGGAACGCGCGCGGCCTTCGACCAGTGGATTGCACGCGTCACCTCACCGGACTACGTGGCCGAACGGCGTCCGAGGTGGTTCGTACGACTCGCCTGCGACCGATCGCCCGATGAGCGCGACCACACCTGAACAGCGCAAACCGCGCCTACTCGAACGTGCGTTCGAGTTATCCCCACCCTTGTCCCCACCTGTGGAGGAAGCATGTCCGATCGTTTCATCGCATGGCTACGCACTGTGGTTCCGGTCGCGTGGTCCGCGCTGGTCGCCTGGCTGATCAGCCTCGGCGCCCCCGACTACCTCACCAACGCGCTCGGCGGCGCCGCCGAGCTGCTCGTCGTCCCGGTCCTGGTCGGTGTGGTCTACCCCATCGCCCGCAAGATCGAGGCCAGGCTGCCCGACTGGCTGACCCGGGTCCTGCTCGGCTCAGCCAAGCCGCCCATCTACCCCGGCACCCGACCGCCGTCGGACGGCTGATCTCACGCTCGCCGACGACCGTAGTCGGCTAGGCTCTTGGGCGAGGTAGCGTGCCCGAGCGGCCTAAGGGACACGTCTTGAAAACGTGCGAGGGTGAAACCTCCGTGGGTTCAAATCCCACCGCTACCGCAGCCCAGACCGGCTGATGCTCGTCTGCCAACAGCGCCCCCGCACCCTTCATCGGGTGCGGGGGCGCTGTTCGCGTTGTAGCCCGGTTAGGCAGAGGCAAGACGCGTCCGCAGCTCGTCGTCGTGCTCGACCTCGGTCACGATGTCCACGAGGTCGGGCTGCCTCCCGGCCGGGCGAGCAAGCGACCACACGGTGATTTCGCCCGGCTTGCGCGGGTGGGGCACCGCCCGAACCACACGCCAGCCTTGGCGTCGGTAGTAACGCACCAGGCCGAGGTTTCCACCCTCACTGTCGCTGAGCACGCCCCGGCGCACCCACTGTTGCCCGCGGCGCGCAGCCCGATCGAGCGCCCAGAAGGCAACGACCATCCCGAGCCCTGCGCCCGCGCGCGTCGGGTGGGTCACCGTGGATTGCAGGAAGATCGCCGACTCGGCGCGTTCTTGGTCGGTCCACCCGAGCGCAGGCGTGTCGTCGGTCGTGGTGATGCCGAGCAGTAGCCCATCGTCGACGAGTACCCATACCGGCCAGTCGGGTTCGGTCACCTGGTCGGCAAGGTGCTCGGCCGAACTCACCCACCCTCGCCACCGGCCGAGCCCCTGATCACGCATCCACTCCGCACGGGTGCGCACAAGTTCGGCGACGCCGTCGCGGTCCCTCGGTTCGGCTGGCCGGATCACGTACACAATGCGCCCTCCCGTTCGCCCCTGTGAGCCGTCATCGCCCGTAGCGCCAGTTCGAGCGAGAGAACGGGAAAGACCTTCATGTCGACCTGTTCGCCGTGCTTCCACCGTTCCAACGCCGCGCGCAGCGCGTCGCCGTCGACGAACCCGAGGTCGACAGTAACCGCCTCGGCCAACAGCTCCGCGAGCAACGGCATACCGTACTCGCGCAGTCCAGCGCCCATGACATGCCGGAAGTTCTCCCGAAGGTGGGGGTACCTCGCGTCATGGGAGAACCCAATCCGGTGGAACCGCTCGCGGCAGATGTGCTTGTCGACCCGCCACGACACCGGAAGCTGTTCGGCGAACCGGATCAACCGCGGTGAACACAACGGCGACACCGGCCAGATTCCCGCGTCGAGGAACTGCGGAGAACGCAAAGCGAACCCGAGCAGGGTCGCCTCGTTGATCACCGTCGGCGGTGCGAGATCGTCATCGACGGCGTCGAGCTGGTCGGCCGTGCGGCGGCCCAGCCACGGGGGCAACCGCTCGTGGTCGGAGAACCGGCCGCGCACCTTGCCGACCGATGCCCATTCGTCACCGCGCAGGCTGAGCAGCTCGTCGCCCCCGTCGCCGGTGAAGACCGTCCGAACGCCCTGCCCACGTGCTGCGGCGAGGATGGTGCCGACCGCCTCGTGATAGGGCTCGGCGCCGGGCTCGACGAACAGCCCGCGGGCTCGTGCGCCGTCGGGGTTGAGTGGTGCCAGCGGCAGCGCGTCGACGGTCAGGTCGGGGAACCCGAGATAGAGCAGCATCTCGGCCCGGCGCCGGAGCTGCTGCTCGCCTGCCTCGCCCCCGATGGCGAGCGCGTAGGAGAGCACCTCGCCGCGGTGCTGCTCGGCGAGTGCGACAGCCACCGATGCCGAGTCCATCCCGCCGGACAGCTCGACCGCGGCCGTCTGCGGCTCGAACGGACGCGCGTATACCGCATCGGACAGCACTCGCCGGTAGACCTCGACAACGTCGACGTCGTGGCGTATCTCGCGGGGTGAGGCGTGTTCGGCGGGTGCGGGGTAGTGCATTACGAGCCCGTCGTCGCCGTAAGTGGCGTGCGCCCGCTCGGTCAGCATGTAGACCCCCCGAAACAGGGTCTCGCGTGCGTAGCGGGTGCGCTCGGTCAGCAATCGGGCGACTGAGCGCTCGTCGAGCGCGTCGAGGCTGAACTGTTGTCGGAGATCAGGCAGGGACCACGATCCCCGAAGCCGTTCCCCGGCATCGGTCAGGTATAGCGGCGCTGTGCCCCACGTGCCGGACGTGATGCGATAGCCATCCGGCGGGGTGCACTCGATCAGCACGAAGTCGAGCGGCCATGCCTTGATCTCGTCGAGCAAGCGCAAGTAGGTCGGGGTGTCGGCGGTGGTGAACACGTCGGCCGCGCCGAATCCGGCCACCTGGCGAGCGCGCTCTCGGACAACGACGAACGTCGACACACCGTCGGTGACGGCCGCGTGTTCGAGCATGGGGTGCGCATAGGGACGGATCGTGCTCACCCCGTCCGACCAGTGTTCACCATTCCAGCGCCATTCGGCACCGGGCGGCATCCGTAAACAGAGTTTGAGCATTTTCACTCCCAGACAGGCGCCGGGGGGCGGACAAATCGCCCGCCCCCCGGAATGAGCCGATCAGATCTCGTCGTACTTGCTGCGGGTGTCGGACGAACCGGGGATCTTGTGGTACTCCGTCGCCTGCACCGAGATCAACGGCGATCCCTCGAACACGTCGTTGAAGCTCTCCACAACGTCGATCATCACGTCGCGTACTCCCTTCTGCGCCCTGTCAGGACGCATCATTTTCTCTCTTCACCCCGGGTCGCCCCAGGGCTGATCAGGGGGACACTCGGGTGAAAACACCTGAATGTCGATTTTTGCGTGTCAGGCTGCAACTGGTTCGACGATCGAGCGACTCGCGCCCGTACCCGCCGAGTGCCACGCGCCGGCGAGCGCGTCGCGCCGCGCCTCGGCGTGTAGAACGTATCGACGCACCAGCATCGAAAGGTCGTCGTCCGCGATGACCTGCTCGACGCGCTGCGAGGTTTCACCACTTGACCATAAGGTGCTTGGTCGGTGCTGAACGTCGTTCGGCTGACCGCGTCCCTTGGGAGCGGCCTGTTGCTGAGCGTCTTCAACCGTGAATGCGGCACCGTTGGGGTTCCCGTGTTGTCCGGTTGAGCGGCGCAGGTAGTAGATCAAAGCGCCAAGTGTCACCAAGACGATTGCTATCGTGGCGGCAATCGGCCAGTAGTAGAGCACGTGATCCCCCCGGTTGCTAACTGTTGATCGTATTAGGGTAAGAGATGATCTCGCCGTTTGACTTCGATTGTTCGGGGAGCCACATACGGCTAGGTTCTCTCACTTGAAGAGTTGGGGCGTGAGGCTCGCCGGGCTTAGGTACGGCGAGAAGATCGGTGACCACCTCGACCAAATCGCCGCCGTCCCGGCTGCTCCACACAATGTTGTCGCGCGCGAAGAGATTCGGGTTTGGCCCGTTCGATGCGACCCGCAACGCCGTTGCGTCATCTTCCGCTCGCAGGTGTACAAGGTCGATAAACGGGGCCTCTCCCCAGGCGCGAACGTAAAGCAAGGTAAATGGAATCTCTTTGCCGTTTGAGGTATAACCCGGCCCTATGACATATTGAAACCCGTGATCATTGAGAGCACGCAGCGCATCGTTACTGCTGGACATCGCTGCCCCCGTCAAACCAGTCACCTTCGACCGCGGCGTGCTTGGCGGACAGTAGGAACTCGACCGCAGCGGCGAACGTCGTTTCGCCGGTAGTCTCCGTTCCCGAGGAAGCAAACGGGTTCGACCAGTCGCGCGATTCCGGGAGGGAAGTCGCGAGCGCGTAGTCGTCGTCCCATGCGCTAAGCACTTCGAACCCTCGCGGCGAGCGGCGCACGAACAGAAGTCCCGTGTCGTATCCGTGCCTGTCGAGTTGAGGGTGAACGCTGAAACCGGCCGCCAGTAGACGCGCGACGAGAGGGTGCTCGCTCATCCGCGCCGCCCGGTGCACTTGGAGTACAGCCACCAGTCGTAGAGGTGAGCCGCGAGCCTGCCGAGAAACACCAACGCCGTAAGCCCAGCGGCTAGGTACTGGCCTGCCATGCCTTGCGACCTCCTTCTCTCGCCATCGCCCCACCTGGCGTGGGCCGAGACCGGCGACCAGCTAGCGCAGGGTCGCCGATCCCGGGTCGAACGGACGAGCGCTGCGTTAGGCCATTTGGGCCTGACCAACGCCTAGTGATCTACTGCACTGAAACAGTCATCACCGTCCCTACTGTCACGCTACAACTGTCACGTGACAGTTGGAACCCTCTCCTTCGGGTGTAGTTGCGCGTGCGAACGTGGTGCCGGTACAGCTACCGACGCTCACGACGAGCACGGAGAGGACGAACCGATGGCCAACCCGCCACCGCTGGCACGACGGATCGAGTTGGGCGCGCTGCTCCGTACCTACCGCGAGCGCGCGGGCTTGGACGTCAGCGACGTAGCCGAGACGCTCGGCTGGTCGTACGTGCAGAAGGTCGGATTGGTCGAGAGCGGTAAACGCAAGCTCGCGCCAACCGAGGTGACCACCCTCGCCGACCTCTACCGACTTGATGAGCACGAGCGCGACAAGGTGGTCGCCCTCGGCGTGCAGGCGCGGAAGCGCGACCCCGGTCCCGAGTTCGTGGCCGACTTCGCTCTGACGTACGTGGCGCTGGAGGCAGCAGCCTCGCACCTGAAGGTCTACGTCGAGGAGCTGCTACCGGGCAACCTTCAAACTGAGGACTACGCCCGCGCTATCCTCACCGAGGGCGGCCTGCTCGCGCCCAACGAGATCGACCTCGCCGTCACTGGCCGGGTGGAGCGGCAGCGCAGACTTGTCGAGCCAGGCGCGCCACGCCTAACCATCGTGCTCAGCGAGTCGGCGTTGCGTCGACAGGTGGGCGGCGCCGCTGTGATGCGGGGGCAGATCAACCACATTCGAGACCTTGCGCAGCGTCCCAACGTCGAGTTCCACCTACTGCCGTTCGATGCTGGCGCGCACCTCGCGCTCGGTACCTGGTTCAACTTGATCCACCTCGGCGACCCTGCGGTGACGTTCGTCTACGTCGAGGCGCTCACGTCGTCCGAGTTTTACGATCGCCCGCCGCACACCGAGGTCTATACACTTGCCTTCGACCGAGCCCAGCGTGCGGCGTTGTCCCCTGACGTGTCCCTCGAACGGCTCGACCAACTCACCAAGATCCACAGTTCGGAGCAGGCACCGTGAAGCGTGACCCCGAGTTGCTCTCCGCCACCTGGCGCAAGAGCAGCCGCAGTCAGAACGGGTCCGCCAACTGCGTTGAGCTGGCGAAGCTGATCAACGCGACCGCGATCCGCGACAGCAAGAACCCCGACGGTCCTGTGCTCCGGTTCAACTCGGCCGCGGTCGAGCGCTTCATCGCCGTCCAACACGATCAGGACTGAACCGTGAATGACCGAGGGGGCGCCCGGCGTGGGCGCCCCCTCGGTCATTCACGGTCCGGAAGGTATGTCCGGGTCTCTCCGTTGGGTCGGGCGCCGTCCCCCGGGGTGACCACCTGACGGCCTCGGGGCATCTCCACCAAGATCGAACCCAGTGCACGCGCTTGGGCGACTTGCGCTCGCTGCTAACCTGCGTATCGCCAGGTGGGCACAGTGCTCGCTAGCGCTCAGCTTGAAAGCGGGAGACGGGAAACCGTCCGGGGGTTCAAATCCCTCCACTTCCGCGGGCCGGAGCCCCGGTCGCCGTGCACGGTGACCGGGGCTCCGCTGCGTCGTTTTGTGCCTGTCGGCTTTGTCCGGCCGAAGGAGGGCGCCTTCGGCGGCAATGGCGGTCATGTGCGGACTCGGCCACGCGACGCTGCCGGCCGACTGCCCGGGGTCAGGGCGATCCCCAACTGGAGCACGGATCCGGCAGGTTGTTCAGGACTTCGCAGACGCGGAAGGTCCGGACCCCGTTGAACCTGTTCGTCCCGCAGCCGCTCGCCGAGCCGTTCGTATCGCGAACAGTCGCCTTGGAGCCTCCGCTGAGGTTGAATTCCCCGTAGACGCCGTGACCGTCCGCCTCCCTGTCGCAGACTTCGACGTCGGACCCGTTCGACCAGGCGTAGTCGTCACCCTGGTAGACCGCGCCCAGCGCGTGGACATCGGCGGAAGCGACCGGGACGAAGACGAGCATTCCCGCCGCAGAAATTCCGGCAGCTTTTACCAGAACCCTTCGGATATTCAACGGTTCTCTCCTCTGTTTTGCCACCTCGATTGAATCCTCGGCTCCAGGGTAACGATGGCGGTCGAGGAAATCGGGGATTCTGCCCATTCCACCCGTTCAGCGGCTGCCGAATGAGTGAGGTCGCGGATCGCGCCGTTCCACGTCGATTTCATCGTAATCAAATTCATGTCCGGTCGGGTCGCGGACGCGTCCGGTACCGGGCTGCCCGAAGCCCGGTCCTCCTCGCCGGCGGCACGATCACGGTCGACGGGCCGGTCGACGTCCGGACCGGGTGGCTCCCACGCGCAACGGGACTCCGAGAGCGAGTCGGTCCGAAACCGGACGCCGTCCGCCCCGCCCCTGAGAAGTGTTAGCGTCGCTAACCAAAGGGGGTGGCGGGAGTGTCCACGGTCGAGGCGGTGTTCGTCGTCCTCGCGGGCGTGTTCGCGGGCGGCATCAACACCATCGTCGGGTCCGGCACGCTGGTGACGTTCCCGGTCCTGCTCGCGGTCGGGTTGCCGCCCATCACGGCCAACGTGTCCAACAGCCTCGGGCTCGTGCCCGGCTCGCTCAGCGGCGCCTGGGGCTACCGGCGCGAACTGGCCGGGCAGAAACCCCGGATCGCCCGCCTGCTGCCCGCCTCGCTCCTCGGCGGCGTCGTGGGCGCCGTCCTGCTCGTGAACCTGCCCGACGACGCGTTCGCCGCGATCGTCCCCGTCCTGATCGCGATCGCCCTGGTCCTGGTCGTGGTCCAGCCCTGGCTCAACCGCCGGCTCGCCGAGGTCCACCGGCCGGCGAACGGCGGCCTCGTGCTCTGGGCCGGGATCTTCTTCGCCGGCATCTACGGCGGCTACTTCGGTGCCGCGCAAGGCGTCCTGGTCATGGGGCTCATGGGCGTGCTCATGAACGAGCACCTGCAACGCATGAACGCCCTCAAGAACCTGCTCACCGCGTTCGTCAACCTCGTCGCCGGACTGGTCTTCGTGTTCATCGCCGACGTGGACTGGCTCGCCGTCGCGTTGCTCGCGGCCGGTTCCGTGGTCGGCGGTCAGCTCGGCGCGAGGGTCGGCCGCCGACTCCCACCCGCCGCGCTGCGCGCGGTCATCGTCGTGGTGGGAGTCGTGGCCATCGTCCAGATGCTCAGCCGCTGAACGCCTTCGCCGCGGCCAGGAACGCGTCGTTCTCGTCCACCTCGCCGATCGTGACGCGCGCGCCGTCCCCGCTGAACGCCCGCACGACCACCTTGTGCGCCAGGCAGTGCTCGTTGAACGCGTCGGTCCGCGCACCCAACGGCAGCCACACGAAGTTCGCCTGCGACACCGGCACCTCGTAGCCCGCCGCGATCAGCTCCGACCGCACCCGCCCGCGCTCGGCCACGATCGCCCGGCAGCGCACCAGCAGCTCGTCCTCGGCGTCCAACGACGCGATCGCCGCCGCCTGCGCCAACGCGTTCACGCTGAACGGCACGTAGACCTTGCGCAGCGTCTCGGCCACCGCGGGCGACGCCACCGCGTACCCCACGCGCAGCCCCGCCAGCCCGTACGCCTTGGAGAACGTCCGCAGCACGGCCACGTTGTCCCGCCCGCGCGCCCACTGCGTCTTGGCCAGCTCGACGCCGTCGGGCACGTGCGGGTCGTCGACGAACTCCTTGTACGCCTCGTCGATCACGACCAGCACGTCTTCGGGCACGCGGTCGATGAACCGCTCGATCTCCTCGGTGCGCAACGCCGTCCCCGTGGGGTTGTTGGGGTTGCACACGAACACCAGCCGGGTCCGCTCGGTCAGCGCGTCCGCCATCGCGTCCAGGTCGAGCCCGTGCCCGGCGGTGAGCGGCACGCGGCTGCCCGCGGCGCCCACGACGGACGTGAGGATCGGGTACGCCTCGAACGAGCGCCAGGGGAACACGACCTCGTCGGCCTCGGTGCACGTCGACTGGATCAACTGCTGGCAGAGGGTCACGGACCCGCAGCCGACCGCGATCTGCTCGTTCGGCACACCGAGTTTGTCGCCGAGCCGCGCCACGAGGTCGGTGGCCGCGGTGTCGGGGTAGCGGTTCACGGCGGTGGCCGCGTCCGCGATCGCCCGCACCACGCTCGGCAGCGGTCCGGCGGACACCTCGTTGCTGGCCAGCTTGATCGCGCCCGGGATGGAACGGCCGGGCACGTAGCCGGGCAACGACGAGAGGTCGGCACGGGTTCGCACGGTCATGCGAGGACTCCTTCCGGTTCTGACCTGGACGTTAGCCGTTCCAGGGCCGAACGGGTCATACCGGAGGTCCGATAGCTCACGTTGACTGGTGTTAACCCCCTCATGGAAGGGTGTCGCCATGACACCGACCCGCACGGAGACGCTTTCGCTCACCGACGGCAGGGAGCTGCGGCTGACGGTCGCCGAGCCGGAGAACGCCGTGCGCGGTGGTCTCGTGGTGCTCCACGAGGCCCGCGGTGTCACCGACGAGGTGCGCCGCCTCGTGTCCGGCCTGGCTGGCGAGGGGTGGTTGGCGGTCGCGCCGCACCTCTACCCGGGCGACGGCGACGAGGTGGCGGGCGAGGAGGTGGGCGCCCGCGTCGGCGCGCTGTCCGGCGAGGCCGTCCTCAACGACACCGACGTCGCGTTCCTGTGGCTGGAACAACGGGGCGTGAGCCGCGACCAGCTCGGCGTGATGGGTTTCGACCTGGGCGGATCGGTCGCGATGGTGGTTGCGGCAAGCCGAAGCATCGGCGCGGCGGTCACCGTGGGTGGCGGTGGCATCGTGCAGCCGCTGTCCGCCGGGCTGCCCGCGCTACTGGAGATCGCGCCCGAGCTGGCGTGCCCGTGGCTGGGCCTGTACGGCGACGAGGTGCCCGTCGTCGAGGTCGAGAAGCTGCGTGACGCGGCGGAGACCGCGTCGGTGGTGACCGACGTGGTCCGGTTCCCCGACACCGGCCACCGGTTCGACGCGTCGCCCGCGGCGGGTGCCGAGGCGTGGCAACGGGCGTTGAACTGGTTCGACGCGCATCTGCGCTGATCCCGGCGCCGCATCCCCTGTGCGGAGGTGCCGATCCCCTTCGCGGAGGGTTGGAACCGTCGGACCCACCCGGTACATCTAAGGAGAGCGTCCGCGACGACGCGGCCGGGTAACGCACGGCGTGGCTGCGGCGAAACACCGCAGTGCAGGGGGTAGTGATGAGCGACGGGTACAAGGTTCCACTGGCACAGCCGACACCCTTTCCCCATGCGGGACGGGTGCCACCTGCCGGGGCGGCACCGATCGACGGCGCCACCGCGGTGCACTCGGTCGGCTCTCTCCCGTACTCGGCCGACCCCTCACCGACCGTCACCCTGGGGTCGGGTTTCTCCGGCGGTCCGGGTTTCGTGCCGGTTCCGGTGTCGCACGTGGAGTCGGCGCCGACGCAGACCGTGCAGATCCAGCCGCCGCCGGACGCCACGGTGGTGGTGACGCCGCCGCAGACGCCGGACGCGACGGTGACCTTCACGCCGCCGTCCGACGCGACCGTGACGATCACGCCGTCCGACCTGCCCCAGGCGGGCCAACCGGGCACGCCCGCCGACCCGGGCACCCCGGCCGTCGACCCGACGCTGCCCGCGACGCCCGATGCCGGTGCCCCGACGTCGGGTGCGCCGTTGCCGGGCACGCCGCAAGCTCCCCAGAACGGGAGTCCGCAGAACGGGACGCCGCAGAACGACGTGCCGCAGAACGACGTGCCTCCCCAGACCGGGACGCCGCAGAACGGGACGCCGCAGGACCAGGCACCGCAGCCGCCGACGCCGGGGTCGCAGCCCACCCAGCCGTCCACGCCCGACGGCCAGGCACCCGCACCATCCGACCCGGACTCGACCAAGCCCGGCCAACCGACCGATCCGGGCGCGTCCAAGCCGGACGCCGGCGGTACGAACCCCGACACCACGCCCGGCGGCCCGGTCCTCGGTGACCCGAAGCCGGGTGACCCGAAGCCGGGCGACCCCGCACCCGGCGACTCCACGCCGGACCGGTCCAAGCCGGACCCCGACGGGTCCAAGCCCGACGACAAGTCCGGTCGGGACGACACCGGCCAGGAGAAGCCCGGCGACACCGGCCCGAAGGTGCCGCCGAACTCCGGCGGCGAAGCCCAGCCGGGCAACGTCGAAAGCCCCAAGCCGGACCACGTCGTCGTCGACCGCGCCGAGTTCGACACCATGCTGAAGGTCATCGCGGAGGCGGTCGGGAAGGTCGAGTCGGTCCGCAAGGACGCGATCCCGCAGCTCGACGTGCAGCTCCAGTTCGGCAACAACTGGGTCGGCCACACGATCAGCAAGCGGCTGCACGCGGTCGCGGTGGGCGACGACCAGTCGGCCCTGTCGGTGATCGCGCGGTTCAGCAACGTGCTGAGCGAGGTCCAGCAGTCCATCGAGCGCGCCGCGGCCACTCTCGGCCAAGCCGACGACGACACCGCCGACGAGATCCGTCGCGCCGGGGGAGGACAGTTCTGATGGCCGGATCGGACCCCAAGACGACGAACGCGCCGAACCTCGGCGAGAACTGCAACTGGATGGTGTACTCGCACCAGCAGCTCTACGACATGATCCACACCGGCGTCGACCTCCAGAGCGCGAGCACCGCCCAGGTCAACTGGGACGGCATCCGCAAGGCGCTCGTCGAGGTGCAGGACCTGCTCAAGGAAGCGGTCGTCAAGTCCACCAGGGCGTGGCAGGGCAAGGCCGCCGAGGACGCGCGCATCGCGCTGGCCTCGGTCGAGAAGTGGGCCATGACCACCGGCGACCACGCGGACAACGTCGCCAAGTGCATCGGCTCCGAGATCGAGCACGTGCAGACCGCCCGGCGGCTCATGCCCGCGCCGGTGCCCACCCCGCCGGTCGTGACGCCCGTCGACGGCATCTCCCAGGTGAAGCAGGTGGACCAGGCGCGCGCGCTCAACCCGGCCACGGACGCGCGCAGCCCGTTCACCGGCGCGGACACGATCGCGGGCCCGGTCGTCGACTCCGTGGTGGAGGCCGACAGCGCACACCGCCAGGCAGCCGACGTCATGGCGATGTTCCAGCAGAACTCGTACGAGGTGGACCGCACGGTGCCGTCGTTCGCGGCGCCGCCGGAGCCGCCGACATCCGGCCCGCGACCGACACCCCCGGTGGGCGTCGGTCCGATCCAGCAGCCCGGCAGCGGTGGCGGCGGCGACGTCGTCCCGCCGAAGCCGGGCCACCCCGACGTCCCGTCCGGCACGACCACGGCCCAGACCGGCCGTGGCTCGGGCGGGTTCGGCGGCGGAGCCGGCGGTGGCGGCGGGTACGGCGGGCACCTGCCCTCGCCGCTCGCCGCGTTCGGCGGCGGTGGTGGCGCCGCCGGTGACGTGGGCTTCACGCCCGGCGTCGGCGGGTCGACGGGTGCGCTCGCCGACCGGCCCCCGGCCCACCCGGGCAGCACGACCAGCCACTTCCAGTCGCCCAAGACCGTGACACCGCACGCGGGCATGATCGGCGCGACGCCGATGGCCGCACCGCCGCCCGTGGCCGGCGGCAACTCCGAGGACCGCGACCGCAACCGGCCGGACTACCTGGAGGAGGAGGACAACGTGTTCGGCGTCGACCGCAAGGCCGCGCCCCCGGTGATCGGACTGTGACCGAGCGGGTGTTCCGGTTGAGCGCCGCGGAGTTCTTCCTGCTGTGGCAGGCAGCGCACCGCGGCGGCCCGCCGGTACCCCTCGGCACCAGGCACTACGGGTTCACCGAAGCCGACCGCCGCAGCCTGGAGGAGGTCGCCTCGCGCGACCTCTACCAGCGCGGCTACGGCACCGTGCAGCGTCCGGACGAGGATCTGTACGGGCTGCTGCGCGGACTGGCCGAGTTCCAGGTCGGCCTCGAAGTGGTGTTCAACAACCAGGCCGGCGGTCTCGCGCGCGGCCTCGCCACGGCCGCGTGGCACGGCGCGTTCGCCGGTCGACTGGGCGACGTCGTGCAGCTCAGCGGCTTCCCGCCCTCCTCGCTGGCGTACACGACGGTGAACACGCTGCCACGCGTGTCGCCGGGCGCCGGGCGTTCGCTCAACGTGCGCTGGGACGACTACCTGGCGGCGGTGCGCGCGGGCGAGACCGACGGTCCCGAGGGGTTCCTCGACACGTTGCGCCGGCTGGGCATGCGGGAACCCGAGATGAAGACGCTGATGCGCATCGTGACGACCCGGCAGGGCGGCGGCCAGGTGGGTCTCATCGCCCGCAACCGCAACGGCTACCTGCACAACGTGCGTGGCGCGGCGCTGTCCTGGCTGGACACGGCCGACGGCCGCTACCTGCTGCGCCGCGACCGGCAGTGGCTGGTCGTCGCGCCGGTCGACCCACCGCGGCTGGTGTCCGCCGTGGAGTCCCTGATCGGTTCCGTGAGCCGCGGCTAGCCGGACGACTGTGGTTCGCGGCCGTCGGATCGGCTAGGAACTCCAGGTATGACCGACACACGAGCCGGCGCCGCCGCCGGCGAGGCAGAGCCGCTGTGGCGTCCGGACCCCGATCGGGTCTCCGACAGCCGCATGGTCTCGTTCCGCTCCTGGCTTGGCACGACGAAGGGGCTGGAGTTCCCCGACTACCCGGCGCTGTGGGAGTGGTCGACGACCGATCTGGCCGGGTTCTGGGGCGCGATCGCCGAGTACTTCGAGGTCTCGTTCCACACCCCGCCCGAGGCGGTGCTGGCGTCCGACGCGATGCCCGGCGCGTCCTGGTTCCCGGGCGCGACGCTGAACTACGCCGAGCACGCGTTGCGCCACGACACGGACGAGCTGGCCGTCGTGTTCCACCGTGAGGACGGGGTGTCGTCGCAGCTCACGTACGCGCAACTGCGGGAACGCGTCGCCGGCGTGCGTGCCGGGCTGGCCGGGCTGGGCGTCGGTCGCGGCGACCGCGTGGTGGCGCTGGTGCCGAACTCGCCGGAGGCGCTGATCGCGTTCCTGGCCGTGGCGTCGCTGGGCGCGGTGTGGTCGTCGTGCTCGCCGGACTTCGGCGCACGCGCCATCACCGACCGGTTCGCCCAGATCGAGCCGGTCGCGCTGATCGCCGTGGACGGCTACCGGTACAACGGGCGCGGCTTCGACGTGCGACCGGTCGTGGAGGCGTTGCGCGCGGAGATCCCGTCGCTGCGCGCCACCGTGCTGATCGACTACACGGGCGGCACGCTGCCCGGCGTCGTGGCGTGGGACGAGCTGCCCGTGCCGGACGTGCCGCTGTCGTTCGAGCCGGTGCCGTTCGACCACCCGCTGTGGGTCCTGTACTCGTCGGGCACGACGGGCCTGCCGAAGGGCATCGTCCAGGGCCACGGCGGCATCGTGCTGGAACACCTGAAGATGCTGGCCCTGCACAGCGACCTGGGGCCGGGGGACCGGTTCTTCTGGTTCACCACCACCGGCTGGATGATGTGGAACTACCTCGTCTCCGGGCTGCTCGTGGGCACCACGGTCGTGTTGTTCGACGGCAGCCCGGCCTACCCGGACCTGAACGTCCTGTGGCACCTGGCCGAGCAGCACCGGGCGACCTACTTCGGCACGTCCGCGCCGTACATCCAGTCGTGCCTGAAGGAGGGGCTGGAACCGGCCAAGCGGTACGACCTGACTGCGTTGCGCGTGGTGGGGTCGACCGGCGCGCCGCTCTCGCCCGAGGGGTTCCGCTGGATCGCGTCGGCGATCGGCGGGGACGTGCAGATCGCCTCGGTGTCCGGTGGGACGGACCTGTGCACGGCATTCGTGGCCGCGGCGCCGGACCTGCCGGTGTGGGAGGGCGAGCTGTCGTGCCGGGCGCTGGGCGCGTCCGTGCACGCGTACTCGGAGGACGGCCGGCCGGTCGTCGACGAGGTGGGCGAACTGGTGATCACCAAGCCCATGCCGTCCATGCCGGTGTTCTTCTGGGGTGACGACGACGGCACACGGCTGCGTGAGGCGTACTTCGACGACTTCCCGGGCGTGTGGCGGCACGGCGACTGGATCCGCATCACGCCGCGCGGGTCCGCGGTGATCTACGGCCGCAGCGACTCGACGTTGAACCGCGGCGGCGTGCGCATGGGGACGAGCGAGTTCTATCGGGTGGTGGAGGGGATCGAGGGGGTGGCGGACTCCCTGGTGATCGACACGTCGGGCGCCGCGAACCCGGACGGCGAACTGCTGTGCTTCGTCGTGCTCGACGGAGTGACGCTGGCGGACGTCGAACCGGACCTGAAGCGGGAACTGCGCACCCAGCTGTCGCCGAGGCACGTGCCGAACCGCTTCGTGGTCGTCGAGGAGATCCCGAGAACCCTCAACGGAAAGAAGTGCGAGGTCCCGGTGAAGAAGATCCTGGCCGGCACCCCGCCCGAGCGGGCGGTGAGCAGGGACGCCCTGCGCAACCCGGCCGCATTGGACCCGTTCCTCGCGCTCGGGCGTTGAGACGTCGATCACTTGTGGTCGCGTGAACCCCCGGTGAACGCCCCTCTTGATCCCCGAATTCGCCCCTTGAGCAGGGCAAACGTGGGTGGGAGGGGGGCGTTTTGCTTGGAGGTGGGGTACCTGTGTAACCTATGCGTCGTAGCCGAGGGGCTCCGGGAGGCTTCGCCTAGTCTGGTCTATGGCGCCGCACTGCTAATGCGGTTTGGGTTTACCGCCCATCCCGGGTTCAAATCCCGGAGCCTCCGCAACACCCACTCCGGTAGGGTGACAACTGAAGAACGATGCGCTCGTAGCTCAACGGATAGAGCATCTGACTACGGATCAGAAGGTTGCAGGTTCGAATCCTGCCGAGCGCGCAGCAGTCAGGCCCCGTTTCGATTTTCGGAACGGGGCCTGTTTTGTCGTGCGGTCTCTTTGTGTAGGCCGGATCCGTCGGGTCGCTTCGGCCGCCGTGGTCGGTCGTCACCCTGGGCGTCGTCGGGTCGTTGATCTTGGTGGTCGCTGTTCCAGGTGGGCCCGCATACGTTGTCGGTGTCAAGTTTTCTTGACTTGGTGTCGTGTTCGGCTGACACTGGAGATGTCAAGAATTCTTGACATCCGAAGTCGGGAGGGTGCATGAGGGCGATCGTCCACGAGCGGTACGGCGACCCGGTCGAGGTGTTCCGCTACCTCGAAGTCGACAAACCCGCCGCTGGGCCCGGCGAGGTGTTGGTGCGCGTCCACGCCGTGCCGATCACCGGCACGGACTGGCATCTCGCCAGAGGTCTGCCCTACGCGGCCCGCCCCGGCATCGGGCTACGACGGCCCCGCAACCGGGTCTTCGGTCTCGAACTGTCCGGCACGGTCGAGGGCATCGGCCACGGGGTGCGGACGTTGGCCGTCGGGGACCAGGTGTTCGGGTGGGCGGCGGGCACCTTCGCCGAGTACGTGGCGGTGCCGGAGACCCAGCTCGTCACCAAACCCGTGAACCTGTCGCTCGACGACGCGGCCGGCGGGCCCATCGCGGCCTTCACCGCGTTCCAGGCCGTAAAAGTCGGCAACGTGGACGGCAAGCACGTGCTCGTTTCCGGGGCGTCCGGTGGCGTCGGCACCTATGCCGTGCAGTTCGCCAAAGCCGCCGGGGCCGAGGTGACCGCCCTGTGCAGTCCGCGCAAGGCAGACCTGGTGCGTGGGCTCGGCGCCGACCACGTCCTCGACTACCGGGAATTCGCTTACGCGGGACGGGGTTTCGACGTCCTGCTCGACGTGTTCGGCGTGCCCTCCGTTCGACAGTGCCGCGACGTGCTCAAGCCGCGCGGTACGGCCGTGCTCGTCGGCGGCGTCGGTGGGCGTTGGTTCATGGGCACGGACCGGTGGTTGCGGGCGGCGATCGCTGCCCCCTTCCTCGGCGTGACGATGAAACCCCTGGTGCACAAGGACAGTCTGGACGACCTGGGGGCGATCAAGGCGTTGATCGAGTCCGGCGCGGTGCGGCCCGTGGTTGGCGAGGTCATGTCGTTCGACCTCGTGCCCGAGGCGATCGAGTCGGTGCGCCTGGGCCTGCCGCACGGGCAGATCGTCGTCCGGATCCGAGGGTGAGCCGGCAGGATCGGGAAAGACCGGGGGGAATCATGAACGTCGAGGAGTTCGAGCCGTCTGCCGCCACGCCATCCGATCTGGCCGGCTACTACGAGGTCGCCCACGCGGTCCGGGTCGCGGACGAGCCCGGGATGCCGCCGCCCACCTACGAGGAGACCGCCGCCAGGCTCACCGGACCGCCCGGCCGGGTGGGGCCGGTGCGGTACTGGGTCGCCCGGGTGGACGGGACCGTGGTCGGCGTCGCGCAGATCCAGTTGCCCGAGGAGGAGGCGAACCGGCACCTCGCGCTGTTCAACGTGCGCGTGCACCCGGACTTCCGCGGTCGAGGCATCGGTACGGCGCTGTTCGACGCGATGGCCGCCGTCCTGCGTGGGCTCGGCCGCACGTCCGCCGAGAACCCGCAGGTCGTCGAAGGCGGTCCGGGCGAGGCCGCGGCGCTGGCCAGGGGCTTCCGGACCGTGCACCGCGCGGTGATCCAGACGCTGGACCTCGGGCACGTCGACCGCACGCTCTGGGAAGTGCCCGCGCCCGCCGGCTACCGCATCGTCCGCTGGGTCGACGCGGCACCGGACGACGTCGTCGAGTCCTACGCCGACGTCCGCGGCCTGATGGGGGACGCGCCTTCGGGCGATTCCGGCTACACGCAGCCGCAATGGACCGTGGCGAAGGTCCGTCGACACGAGCAGGCCCAGCGCGGGCTGGGCGACGAGATCCGCGTGGTCGCCGCCGTCCACGAAGAAACCGGCGAGATCGTCGCGTTCAGCGAACTGCGCGTGCGGTCCTACCGGCGCGACGTGGCGATCCAGTCCGACACCGTGGTCCGGACCGACCACCGGCGCCGGGGCGTCGGCGGCTGGATCAAGGCGCACCACTACCGGTGGCTGGTCGACGACCACCCCGCCACCCGGAGCGTGCTGACCATGACGTCGGCGGCCAACGCGGCCATGATCGGCGTGAACCTCCGGGTCGGGTTCACCACCTCGCTGCGCACGGTCGGCGTCGCGCGCGAGCCGTGATCAGCCGCGCAGCTCCGCGAGCACGCCGTCGGTGAACGGCGTCCACGCCTCGACGGCCCACTGGCCGAACGGTCGGTCGGTGAGCACCACGCACGCCGCACGCACGTCCGGGTCGATCCACAGGAACGTGCCGCTCTGCCCGAAGTGCCCGGCGGTGCGCGGCGAACTGGTCGTGCCGGTCCAGTGCGGCGACTTGGCGGCCCGGATCTCGAACCCCAGACCCCAGTCGTTCTCGCGCTGCGAGCCGTAGCCGGGCAGCACGCCGCGCAGACCGGGGAACACCACGCTCGTCGCCTCGGCGACCAGCTCGGGCGACACGAGCTTGGGGTTCTGCACCTCGGCGGCGAACCGGACCAGGTCGGCGACCGCGGCCGTGGCACCCGACCCGGCCGGGCCGTCCAGGCTCGACGACGTCATGCCCAGCGGCGCGAACACGGCTTCGCGCAGGTAGTCGGCGAACGGGATGTCGGCGGCGGTCGCGACGGTCTCGGCCAGCACGGCGAACCCGGAGTTGGAGTAGATCCGCTTGGTGCCCGGCGCGGCCTGGACCTGGAGGGAGTCGAACCCGTACCCGGACGTGTGCGCGATCAGGTGCCGCACGGTCGAGCCCTCGGGACCCGCGGGCCGGTCCCACTCGACCGCGCCCTCCTCGACCGCGACGAGCACGGCGTACGACGTGAGCAGCTTCGTCACCGACGCCAGCGCGAACCGGCGGTCGACGTCGCCGACCGTGCCGAGGACCCGGCCGTCCGCGTCCACCACGGCACCCGCCACGTGGTCGACCGGCCAGGAGGACACCACCCGCAGACTCTCCATGCCGCAGACTCTGCCACGTGTCACCGCGTGAACTGGTCGTACTGGGCACCGCGAGCCAGGTGCCCACCCGGACCCGCAACCACAACGGCTACTTCCTGCGCTGGGACGACGAGGGGTTCCTGTTCGACCCCGGCGAGGGCACCCAGCGCCAGATGCTGCGCGCGGGCGTGGCGGCGTCCGACGTCACCCGGCTGTTCGTGACCCACTTCCACGGGGACCACTGCCTGGGCGTGCCCGGCGTCGTGCAGCGGTTGTCGCTGGACAACGCGCCGCACCCGGTGTTCGCGCACTACCCCGAGTCCGGCGCCGAGTTCTTCTCCCGGCTGCGGCACGCGACCGCGTTCCACGACGTCGTGGACCTGCGCGAGGTGCCCGTGCGGTCGGCGGGTGTGATCGCGACCGGGAAGTTCGGCACTTTGGAGGCCCGGGCGCTGGACCACTCCCTGCCGTCGTTCGGGTACCGGCTGGTCGAGCCGGACGGCCGGACCATGATCCCCGAGCTGCTCGAACGCCACGGCGTGCGCGGACCGGCCGTGCGTTCGCTCACGCCGCCACTCCTCGATCGGGTGAGTGTCGTGCGGCCCGGCCAGCGGTTCGCGTTCGTGATGGACACGCGGCTGTGCGATGGCGTGTACGAGCTGGCCGACGGCGCGGACATGCTCGTGATCGAGTCGACCTACCTGCATGTGGACGAGGCGTTGGCCCAGGCCCACGGGCATCTGACGGCCCGGCAGGCGGCGTCGGCGGCCCAGGAGTGCGGTGTGCGGACGCTCGTGTTGACGCACTTCTCCCAGCGCTACTCCGATCCGGCGGCGTTCTTCACAGAGGCTGCCGAGGTGTTCGACGGCGAGATTGTCGTGGCAGCGGACCTACAGAGAGTGGGTGTCCCTCGGCGGCGTACAGCCGGCCGGACGTAACACGTGGGCTGATCGGGCGATGTCATGCGCGCAGCCTTTGATGAAAGGGGTTCGCGTTGCTCGTGCGCGTGGCGGCGGTGGCGGCACTGCTCCTGGCCGGCGTGCCCGTGGTGGCCGCCGCGACACCGGCGTGCGCGACCGTGACCTGGGACTCGCCCGGTCTGGAGTGGCCGCAGGGCGTGGTGGGCGCCGAGGGGACGTTCGACGGTCTCGGCGTGTCCGCCGAACTGGTCGACCCGGCCTCGCGCAACGGCGACGACTCCAACCCGCTGGCCGACTTCGGCGAGACCGGCGTCCCCGGCTGGCCCGCGCGTCCGCTCACCGGCACGACCGGGAACGGGACGATGACGCTCGCGATGAACAGCCTGTCGAAGGGCGACTCGGTCCGCCTGACGTTCTTCTTCTCGCGACCCGTGGTGGTGTCGTCGTTCGTGGTGGGCGGGATCGACGAGGTCGAGTCGGACGTGCCGTGGCTGTCCTACGCGGACAAGGCCGTGGTGAGCGCCTGGGGCGCCGGCGAGATGGTCGACGTGGGGGAGACCCCGACCGGCTACACGACCACCGGCCCGGTGACGGCGTTGCGCGTGACCTACTCCAACGGTGAACCGGACTCGGCGGCCCGGCCCACGATCGCGTTCCCCGCGCCGCCGACCGCCCTGTCGGCCGCCCAGTCGATCACCCTGTCCGGCTTCACCGCGTGCGACCCGCCGCCGGCGACCGAGCGCTTCCTGCCCGAATCGCCGGCGCACGACCAGACCCGCCCCGAGCCCACCACTGTCGCGGCGGCCACCGAACCCCCGCCGCCGGCGACCGGGACGGGCGTCCACCCGCTGCCCCTGGTGGCCGCGCTGTCCGCGCTCGCCGTCACGACCGGCGCCTTCTTCGCCTACCGCCGCCGCCCCTAGAACCGCGCGAGTTATACGTTCAGACACCGCGAGTCGTACGTTCAGACACCGCGAGTTGTGCGTTCAGGCACCCGTGGACCGCCACTGGTCGGCGATCAGGTCGGACAGCCCGGACTCCTCGGGCGACCACCCCAGGTCCCGCAGCTTCGCGGTGTCGGCCCGGAGTTCGCGCACCTCGCCGGGGTTGGCCGGCGCCCACTCGACGGCCACCGGCCGGGACGCGACCCGTTCCGTCGTGGCGATCACCTCGGCGACGCTCGCCGGGGTGGCGCCCACGTTGTAGACCTCGTGCCCCGACGACGTGTTCTCCAGGACCGCGACGAACGCCCGCGCCACGTCCCGCACGTGCACGAAGTCCCGCACGGCCGACCCGTTCCCGAACACCCGCATCGACGGCTCCCGCCCGGCCGCCACCAGACAGGCCTTGGTGATCACCCGCGTCGGGTCCGCGTCACCGCCGCCCGCGACGTTGAACAGCCGCAGCACGGCACTCGCCCCGGGCGTCCACCGCACGACCTCCTCGGCGACGGCTTTCGAAGCGGCATAAGGGTTTGTTGGCTTCAGGGGCGAATCCTCGGACAACGACGGAGCGGGCGCGTACACCCCCGCCGTCGAGGCCAGCAGCAGCACGGCCGGACGCGCGCGCACCACGTTGAGCGTCCCGCCCACGTTCACGTCGAAGTACTCGGCCGCCCGGTCGAACGACTCGCGCACCCGGCTGCGCGCGGCCAGGTGGACGACCGCGTCCACCCCCCGCACGGCCGCCTCCACGGCCGCCGAATCCCGTACGTCGCCCGCGAAGGGGACCGGTGCGTGCCCGGCGCGGTCCAGTTCCGCGACGACCGCGCGGCCCACGTAACCAGCGGCTCCGGTGATCATCACGCGCATGGGTGTCATCAGAGCACGGACCCACCGGCACGGGTGAAGCCGGCCGGCAAAAATTGACCCTAAAGGTGTGGCTATGCCGAGTCGATATACCTCGTGTGAGTTACCCGCATCCCGCCGTGCACCGCACGATCGACGGTGCACTTGCCGACCACGCCGTGCACGAGGCGAAGCGCCTGCGCTTCCTGGCCGACGCCGCCGCCATCGTGGCCGCCGCCGCGCCGACGACCGTCGAGGAGACCGTCTTCGGACTGACCGTCACGCTCACCCGCGCCAAGGGTGCCCGCGCCTTCCTCGCCCGCGTCGACCAGGTGCTCCGGGACGCCGCTCGATGATCTCGCGGAGGTAGATCGACGTCCATCGGCAAGTTTCATGCGGTCGTTGCCGGACCGTGCTGGGCCAGTCCGCTCGCGTGGCTCTACAGTGCGACACACCGGCACTCGCCGGTTGTCTCGTCTGCTTCTCCTCTAAGCGAGTTCTCGGCGATGGATCATGTCCTCCACGCGCTCCAGCAGCGCCTCGGCACGTTGTTCGGCGACCGGCTGGTCGTGCTCGCGGGCGGTACTCGACTGAGTAATCGCGCCGCCGAGCTCCATCAGCTCGGTGCTCGCCATACCCTCGTGCTGTCGACGGACGATCATGCGCCGCTGTACGACTCGGAGGTGGCCCGCTGGGTGCCGCTGGGCATCGCGGGCGGCTTCGTCGCGGTCGAGCAGAACCGCCTGACCCGGCTGCTCACCTCGCCCAACAAGCGGGTGCGCGCCGTGCTGGGCGACTTCGACCCGGACGGCGAGGCGCTGGTGATCAGCACGCCGTACGTGCACACCGCCGAGTTCGCGGGCCGCCCGGTGCTCAACCACCGCCGGCCCGAGTGGGTGGAGCTGGAGAACAAGACCACGATCGACGCGCTGTGGGACGAGCTGTCCGCGCCGCGCGCGCCGGCCGAGGTCATGGGCCTTGACTTCGGGGCCCTGCTCGCCGCGACCGCCCGGTTGGACCGGGGCGCGGGCGTGGTCTGGTCCGGCGACGGCCCGGCGATCAACGGCGGGGCGAACTTCGTCCGCCGCGTGCGCACGTCGCAAGAGGCGCGCGAGGCGTTCGGCGTGCTCGAACCGAAGTGCGAGTTTGTGCGCGTGATGCCGTTCCTGGAAGGGATTCCGGTCAGCGTGCACGGGATCGTCTTCCCGGACGGCACGGCCGTACTGCGTCCGATCGAGATGGTCGTGCCGCGCCGCCAAGGCCAGGCCCGGTTCCTCTACGCGGGTTGCGCGTCGCACTACGACCCGCCGACCCGCATCCGCGAGGAGATGCGCAACCTGGCCCGCCGCGTCGGCGAGCGGCTGCGCGAGACGGTCGACTACCGCGGCACGTTCACGCTCGACGGCATCGCCACGGCCGACGGCTTCCTGCCGACCGAGATCAACACCCGGTACGGCGGCGCGATGGTGTGCTTCGAGGACGCCGTGCCGCAGCTCCCGCTGGCCCTGGTGCAGGTGGCGCTGGTGGCCGGGCACGACCTCGGCGTGTCCTCGATCGAGTTCGAGGAACTGCTGGTGTCGTCGGCCGACGCCTACCGCCAGAGTTCGGTCAACGCCAACGTCCGCGCGGTCAACCCGACCGAGGTGGTCGAACGGCCGGTCGTGTTCACCGAGTGGTCGTGCCGCTTCGCGCACCCCGACGAGGCGCCGCACGGCACGCTGCGCCTCAAGCCGTCCCCGCTGGGCGCCAAGCTGGAGCTGGACTTCGTGGCCGACCAGCTCGTGCCCGGCCGGCCGGTCGCCGCGTTGACCGTGGCCGCGTTCGCGTTGGCCGACCAGGAGTGGGGCACGTCCCTGGGTCCGCTGGAACCGGCCGTCGCGGTGGACGACGACGTGGCGCCCGCGCTGGAGCCCACCGCCGTCACGGCCTAGCCGTACGCCGCGAGGTGGGCCACCCGGTGGCCCACCAGTTGCAGCGTCACGCGATCCGGCCGGTGCGGGGCGTCGGGCACGGTGATCGTCGGGTGCCGGGCCGCGAGCGCGCGCACGAACCGCGCGTCGGTCGTCACGTCCTGGGTCAGGTGCAGCACGACGGCCGCGGCGTCCGCCAAGAACCCGCGCCCTGCGGCCAGCCCCTCGGCCGTGTCCGCCACGTGCGCGGGCGCGACCTCGGGCACGGCGATCGCCAACGCCAGCGCGCACGCGACCTCGGCCCGTGCCAACGACTCGAACACCCGCGGCGCGGCCTTGGCGACCGCGTACCGGGTCTGCGTGATCCAGTCCGGCGGCCGGCGGGGCAGCTCGCGGCCGAGCGGGTTCCAGCGCCGACGCGTCCGCCGGCCCGCGTCGGTGAACCCCGCGCCCGCCGACGCCAGCGCCGCCAGCAGGAAGATCACCCGATCGCGTACGGCTCCGGGCACCTGGTAGCCCGCGCCGAGTCCGGCCAGGAACGGCACGGCCGCGGCGCTCGCCTCGGACACCGTGTCGTCGTCGAGCAGCCGGTCGGCCAGGGCCGTGCACGCCGCGTCGTCGCCTTCGGCCGCCGTGCGCAACCAGCCGTCGACGCCCACGCCCCGGTCCAGTCCGGACCACGGCACCTTCGCCAGCCCGCGCAGCGGGTCCGGGCGCAGCCAGGCCGGTGGCAACTCCATGGCGGGCAAGCTAACGGATGGCCGTACGATTCCGCCGTGCGCGCTCCCACTCTCAAGGTCGTCGACCTGTTCTCCGGTGCGGGTGGGATGAGCCTGGGCTTCCAGGCGCACCGCGACTTCACCGTGGTCGGCGCGGCGGACGCGCAGATCGGCAAGCCCTCGTCGCGGCTGGGTTCGTTGCGCTGCAACGGGACCTACCGCGACAACATCGGCGTCGATCCGCTCCAGGTGGACCTCGGCCGCCTCGATCCGGCCGTGCTGCGCCAGGTGTGGAACCTGGAGCGCGGCGAACTGGACGTGCTCGTGGCGTGCCCGCCGTGTTCGGGTTTCACGCGGATCAGCCCGGCGAACCACCTGCGCGACGACCCGCGCAACTCGCTCGTCGGCCGGGTGGCGGCGTACGCGGCCGAGTTCCGGCCCCGCGTCGTGCTGCTGGAGAACGCGCGCGAACTGGTCGGCGGGAAGCAGCGGCACCACCTGGAGAACCTCGCGGAGCGGCTGATCGAGATCGGTTACGAGGTCGACGCGCGCAAGCACATGCTGTCCCGGTTCGGGCTGCCGCAACTGCGCGAGCGGGCGATGGTCGTGGCCGTGGACGCGGGCGTGCCGTTGCGCACCCTGGACGACCTGTGGCGGAACTGGGAGGTCCGGGAGCAGGCGTTGACCGTGCGGCGTGCGATCGGCCGGCTGCCGGAGGTCGAGGCGGGCCTGGCGCACCCGGACGACCCGATGCACGTGTCGCCGTCGTTCCGGCGGGACCGGTCGTTGGACCGGATGAAGGCGATCCCGGTGGACGGCGGGTCGTGGGCGGACCTGGTGAACGGCAACGAGGGTCTGCTCAACCCGGCGCAGCGCAAGATCATCGAGGCGGGCAAGTGGGGTTCGCACCCCGACGTGTACGGCCGGATGTGGTGGGACGAGCCCGCGCGGACGATCAAGCGCGAGTGCGGTCACGTCGGCAACGGCCGCTACGCGCACCCGGACCAGCACCGGCTGTGCACGGTCCGGGAGATGGCGCTGTTGCAGGGTTTTCCGCAACGCTTCCGGTTCGACGTGTCGGTGATCGGCAACGCGTACCGGCACCTCGGGGACGCCGTGCCGCCGTTGATCTCGTTCCAGCTCGCCACGCTGGTGTCGTGGATGTTGACCGGCCGTCACCCGTCGGTGAAGGACCTTTGCCTGCCCGGGACGTCGCTTCGACCGGGTGACATTCGACCGGTGGTCCCGGCCGACCTCGTCGCCTGAGTCACCGTTTGGCAACGGAGTCGCGTCGAATCGTGACTCCCATTATTACGTGTATTTGCAATGAAAAGCTTCTGACCTGCAAAAATGCGGTCGTCAACCGGTGTGGCAAGCTTGTTCGGCACGGGCCGAAGCTGCGGACCACCGCCGTCGTCGAAGCCGGGAAAACCCGGTTCGATCATCCACTGTGGAGTGAATACCAGCGTTTTCGCTGCTCCTGACCGCTCTACCACAGGTAGAGCCCTCATCCGTTCAGGGGTAACTCAATCGGATAGTCTTCCGCCGATTCCTGTCGATTCGGTGTCGGCGCCCTCGCTGGCAGACGACCGATTTCGACTGGTCCGGAGTCTTGAAATCACCCCATCGGGCTACCGAGCCGGCCTTGAGGAGACACATGGCACACCGGTTGACCTTGAAGCGCGTGGGGGCCGCCGTCCTCGGTGCCTCCCTCGTCCTGATGTCCGGCGCGCTGCCCGCCCTGGCCGACCCGGTGAAGATCGTTCCCCACCCGCCGGCCAACGAGCAGGGCATGGGCGTCCACCTGGTGGGCAAGAAGGACGCGGTCAACACCGAGCTGATCGGTGTGAAGGTGACCAGCGACGGCAAGAGCCAGACGCTCAAGACCTACTGCGTCGAGCTGCCCACCCCGCTCGAGGACACCACGCCGCTGCACGAGGTGCCGTGGGACCAGCACCCGAACCCGGACACCAAGTTCAAGCAGAACGCGGCCAAGGTCAACTGGGTGCTGACGCACGGCTACCCGCGACTGACCGTCGACGAAGCCCGCACCAAGTTCGGCCTGCCCGACCTCAAGTCCAGCTCGCTGATCGCCGCCACCCAGGCCGCCGTGTGGCACTACAGCGACGGTGCCGAGCTGACCAAGCCGGACGCGACCGCCGAGCCCGCCGACGTCGACGCCCACGTGGTCAAGGTCTACGACTACCTGACCGGCGACGACAACACCGGTGAGGCCGAGCCGAAGCCCACGCTCGACATCAAGCCCGACGAGACGGTGCACGGCAAGGCGGGCGAGCGGATCGGTCCGTTCACCGTGACGACCACCGCCAAGCAGATCGTGCTCAAGGCCGACCTGCCCGCCGGCGTCAAGCTGGTCGACAAGGACGGCAAGGAACTGCCGTACGTCAAGGCCGGCGACGCCGCCGCCAAGGCCGCGCCCGCCGACGTCACCGTCACCGACGTCTACATCCAGGTCGAGGCCGGCACCAAGGCCGGCGAGGCGGAGTTCACCGTCGAGGCCACCGCGACCCTGAGCCAGGGCCGGTTGTTCGTCAGCGAGGACCGCAACAAGAAGACGCAGTCGTTGATCGTCGTGACCCCGGTCGACGTCGACGTCCGCGACACCGCCAAGGCCGACTGGACCGAGGTCGTCACCACGACCACCACGGCCCCGTCGACCACGCCGGCGCCGACCACCACCCAGGCCCCGTCCACCACGCCGGCGCCGACGACCACCACCACGCAGGCGCCGACCACCGGCGGCCAGGACGACGACCTGGCCTCCACCGGTGCGTCGATCTTCGTCCCGCTGCTGATCGGTCTCGGTCTGCTGGGTGCCGGTGCCGCCGCGCTGATCATCGTGCGCCGACGGAAGTCCGCCGCGTAGTAGTCGCAGCCAGTGACGAGCGGCCCCCTCGACCTCCCCGGTCGAGGGGGCCGCTCCGCGTCCGGGTCGGGTAGCCTGCCTGCGGAACGCACGACGTCGACCGAGGGTGGGCAGTGGACACGTCCAGCGATGCCGGTGCGCGCCCGCCGGGTGCGCGCATCCTGACCTGGCAGGGCTACGACGTACCCCGGCTCGAACAGGTCCGGTTCCTGCTGTCCGAGCGCAAGCTGCGCGCGTCCGGCCGGCTCGTCACGGCCGGCGACCGGCATTTCAGCGCGTCCTTCGAGGTCTCGGTCGGCGACACCGGCGCCGTGACCCGCCTGCTGCTGCGCACCGCGACCGCGACCGAGGAACGGCAGCTGTCCGTGTCCCGGTCCTCCGAGGGCCAGTGGCTGATCGACCACGGCGGCGGCGCGGAACGCGCGGACTTCGACGGTGCGCTCGACGTGGACGTGCGGTCGGCCGTGCTGTTCACCGCGATCCCGGTCCGCCGGCTCAACCTCCACCGCGAGGAGGGCGGGCACGAACTGCCGGTCGTGCGCGTGACGCTGCCCGACCTGTCGGTCGAACTCGTCCGCCAGCGCTACCGGACGGTGTCCGTCGGCGACGACCGGTCCGTGGTCGCGTTCACCGACGACGGCGTGGAACAGCTCGTGACCGTCGACGACGCGGGCCTCGTGCTCGACCGGCCCGGCGTCGCCCACCGCATCTGACTCCGGAGTCCGATCGCGACGCGGCGTCCACCCCGGACTCCGGTCAGGACCGGACCGCGACCGCGAGCGCCTGGCCCACCGCGATGGCCGCCACCGCGATGCCCAACCCGCCGCCCCGCGCGCGCAGGTGCCGGGCCAGGTCCGCGATCACCCGGGCCAGCGACGCGCTCAACGGGTGCCCGTAGGCGATCGCCCCGCCGTGCACGTTGACCTTCTCCCGGTCCGCCTCGGGCAGGTGGTGCAGCACGGACAGCGTCGTCGCCGCGAACGCCTCGTTGATCTCCCACAGGTCGACGTCGTCGCCGGACACCTTGAGCCGGGTCATGAGCTTGCGGATCGCGGTGACCGGCGCGAGCGGGAACCGGTGCGGCTCCACCGCCGTCACCGCGGACCCGAGCACCTCGGCCAACGGCTCCAGCCCCAGCTCCGCCGCCGCCGCCTCGGACCCCACGAGCAGCGCGGTCGCGCCGTCGCCCAACGGCGACGAGTTGCCCGCCGTCACCGGACCCTTCTCCGAGTACGCCGACTCCAGGCGGGCCAACCGCTCCAGCGTCGTGCCCGGCCGCACGCACTCGTCCCGACGCACGGCCGTCCCGTCGCCGAGGTGGACGGTGAACGCGAACCCCTCGTGCACGCCCGCGTCCCACGCCGCCGACGCCCGGCGGTGCGAGCGCAACGCGAACAGGTCCATGTCCTCGCGCGTCAACCCGAGGTCCACGGCGAACTCCTCGGCCGCGCGTCCCATCGAGACCGTCCACTCAGGACGCATCCGCCGGTTCACCAGCCGCCAGCCCACCGTCGTGGACACGGGTTCGAGCCGGTCGGCGAACGGGCGGTCGGGTCGCGGCACGACGAACGGCGCCCGCGTCATGCCCTCCACGCCACCCGCCACGACCAGGCTGGCGTCGCCCAGCGCCACCGCGCGGGCGGCCTGCACGATCGCCTCGCCGCCGGAGCCGCACAGCCGGTTCACCGCGGCACCCGGCACGGTCGGCGGCAGCCCGGCCAGCAGCGCCGCCATCCGGCCGACGTCCCGGTTCTCCTCGCCGGCGCCGTTGGCGTTGCCGAGCAGCACGTCGTCGACCCGCGCCGGGTCGAGCGGGTGCCGGCGCAGCAGTTCGGTGATCGGCAGCGCGGCCAGGTCGTCGACGCGCACCCCGGCCAGACCGCCGCGGTAGCGGCCGAACGGGGTGCGGGCGGCGTCCAGGATCAATGGGCGCTCCATGGGCGGCATTGTCTCACCGTCCCACGAAGAACGGCACGAACGCCGAGGTGGGGACGGTGTCCGAAGACGTGCCGAACAGTTTCACCTCGATCATGTGCGGCCCCTCGGCCAGCCCCTGCGTGTCCACGGCGAGCCGGTACCGCCCGGCCACGGCCGGTCCGCCCAGTGCGGTCGGCACCGAGGCGACGCGGTCGCCGTCGAGCCGGACCGTGAACCCGGCCAGGCCCGCGATCCCCGCGCCGCGCTGACTGGCGACCCCGTCGAGGACCAGGTCGAACACCAGTCGGCCGCGGTGCACGGGCGTGTTCTCGGGCAGCGGGTTGCCGCTCGCGTCGAGCACGGTCCCGGTGGCGCGGGCGAGCGTCTTATCGCCGCCCAATGGGGTGACGTCCCCGCGGTCGGGCGGGGTGCCGGGGGTGCCGGTCGGTTCGAGGTCGACGTTGGTGGCCTGGAGGCGTTGCGCGCTCAGGACCGTGACGTGGAGGGCGGCGCCGTCCCAGCGCAACGCCTCGGCGGGCACGTCCGCGATCACCGCGTACGCGGTGTCCGCCGCCCACGGCGTGTCGGCCACGGCCGGTCGAAGCGGCACCCTCACCCCGCCGATCACGGCCTCGAACGGCGGCGGTGTCGGCGCGGGATCGCTGTGCAGGATCGACAGGCGCAGTTGTCCGCCGGTCAGACCGGGAATGGGCTTGAGGTCGCCGGGCGGCGGTGCTTCCGCCGCGACCTTCACCCGAATCGGTGGCGGTGGCACGAGTTCCGGTGCCTGCGCGGTCACGCCGTCGAAGCCGATCAGGCTCACGTTCACCCGTTGGCCGGTCGGCCCGGCGACGGATAGCAGGGCGGTGGCCTCGCGCCACGCGGGCACGGCCGGGCTCGTCGCGACCGGCGTGCCGTCCAGCAGCACGGTCGTGCCGTCGCGTCGCAGCACCAGTTCCCAGCGGTGGGTGAGGCCCGGTTCGAGCGTGGGCACCGGCCGGACCCGCGTGGTCGGCGTGCCGGCCGGAGTCAGCACGGACACCGACGACGTGCCTCCGCCGGATGCGACGCGCAGGCGCAACGCGTTCGGCGGCAGCGACTCGCCAACGAGCACGCTGAACGGTCCGGGCACCAGATCGACGAACAGCTCGCCGTCCGGGCCCGGCCCGTCGGTCTCGACCACGAACCGGCCGAGGTCGTCGGCGTCGCGCAGGACGAACGGCGTGCGCGAGCGCAATGCGGCCGGCGCGGCGGCGCACGACCCGCTGATCACCAGCCGGGCGCCGTCGTCACCCCGGCCGGGTGTGGCCCGCGCGCAGTTGGGCCGCGAGGTGAATCGCCACCGGCGCGGGTCGGGCGCGTCCGGCTGGTCGAAGCGGTCGACGAACACCAGCGAACCCACGTCCTGGGTGTGCGGTGTCGCCTTGTCCTGCATGGGTTCCGAGCGCTGGCCGAACGCGTCGACCTCGCGCACCCGTACGGTGTACTCGACGCCGTCGTCCAGCCCGTCGATCTGGGCCGTGGTGCGCGCGACCAGGGCGGTGTGGTCGAGCCGACCGTCCCGACCCCAGCTCACCTCGTAGCCGGGCGCCGTGCCGGTCCAGCTCGCCTGGATGCGGCGCGGCCCGGGGCGCAGCGTCAACACGTCGAGCGTGTGCGGCGCCTCGCCGGGCCGGGGCACGAGCACGCCCTCGGCGGCGAAGGGGGCGAGCGACGTCGGCGGTGGTACGGACGTGGAGGTCGGCGTGGCGGGCGTGTCGACGCCCGCTGTCCGCAGCACCGCGACGACACCGCCGAACAGCACGACACCCGCGACGAGCACGGCGATCCGGCGTCGAGTCATGGCGCCAAGCTAGGTCGCCGCGTGACCGGGGTCACCAGTCGTTGCGCAGCCGATACCTATCGGGTGAACGTGAAGTCGGTCGTCGTCGGCTGTCCGCCGTCGGCGGGCAGGACCCGCGCGGTGAGCCGGTGTTCCCCCGGCGCGACGGCGAACGTCCATTCGTACCTGCCGCCCGCCGCGCGTTCGGCGTACAGATCGGCGATCTTGGTCCCGTCGAGGTCGAGTTCGACGCCGCGCACGGCCTCGACCCGGCCGCGTCCGCCGACCTCGACGACCACCCGGACGCGATCGCCCGCCGGGACCGCGTTGACCTTGGGCACGGGCAGCAGCGCCGTGATCGGTGGCAGTTCGACCCACACCGGCCGGGAGTCCGCCGCGACCGGGGTGCCGGGGATGTCCGCCGTGAACAGCGTCGTGCCCGCCGCGCCGCGGGCCGCGATCCGCATCCGGCCCGACCGCCACGGGAGCGCGAACGCACCGCCGGCGACCTCGACGCCGTCGCGGGACACGATCACCGAGCCGGCGCGGACGTCCAGGTCCCAGCGGTGCCGGACACCCCTGGTCGCCGGGGTGAAGGCGCCGCCCGCCGGCATGGTCCCGGTGCCGGTGGGCAGGTCGCTTTCCACGCCCGCGCCGGTGGGCGTCAGCCTGACGTACACCGAGTCCGGGAGCCGTTCGGCCGGCAGGAGGTCCTGGTGGTCGTCGGGCGTCAGGGCGACGACCAACTCGCCCTCGGTCGGGCCGTCGGTGGTGATCGAGAACCGGGAGCCCGGTCCGATCGGGACCGTCGAGACGAGGTCGACGGCGGGGCAGGCGATCTCGACCAGGCCGTCGCGCACGCCCAGGCACCCCTCGCCCTTGTCGATCACCCGCCACCGGGGCGTGCCGAGGGACTCGCGGCTGAACGAGTCCGTCACCGGGACGTAGCGCGGCGTCGTGGTGGCGGTGGCCGGCGCGGACCGGCGGCCGTGCGCGTCCAGCGCCCGCACCTCGACCGTGACCGGGCGGTCCGGCGTGAGGTCGGTGAGGTCGTACTCGGTGCCGTGCACCAGCACGGTGCGGTCGCCCCAGCGGACCTCGAACCCGCTGTCGGTCACCCCGCCGGTCGCGGTCCACGCGGCACGCGCGGTCGTGGCGTCGTGCGCGGTGAGCGAGAGCAGCGTGGGTTCGCTCAGCGACCTGGCGTCGGGGAGGTACTCGACCTCCGGCGGCGGCGCGGGCGCCGGTTCCCGCAGCACGACGACGGCGCCCACCAGCACCGCCACGACCGATGCGATCGCCAGGGCACGACGTCTCATGCCCCGGGACTCTACGAGGTGCGCGCTCGCAACGTTGCACCTTCGAGTGAGGTGACCCGGCCGCCCTCGCGGCCCAGTGCCCGCAGGCGCTCAAGGGCGTCCGGCGCGGTCAGGTCCAGGTCGAACGGCGTGCCGGTCGACGACCGGATCGCGTCCAGGGACCCGCGTGCCGCGTGCCCGGCGTCGATCGTCTTCGCCAGACCACCCGTGGACGCCAGCGATCCCCGTGCCGCGCCCAGGCGGCCGAGGGCGTCGTCGACCGCGTCGAGCAACGCCGTGCGATTCCCCTCGCACATCGCCCGGACCAGCTCGGGCCGGGTGCCGGCGACCCGCGTGCCGTCGCCGAACGACCCGGCCGCCAACGACAACGCCAGCGCGCCGCCGTCCGCGCCGACGCTCGCCAGCACGGCCGCCAGCAGGTGCGGCAGGTGGGAGATGCGGGCCACGGCGGCATCGTGCTCCGCCGACGTGGTCGGCACGACGTGCGCGCCCGTGTCCAGCGCCAACGCGATCACGTCGAGCAGCAGGTCGGGCGAGGCGTCGTCGTCGAGCGCGACGACCCACGCGGCGTCGCGGAACAGGTCGGCCCGGCCCGCCGCCCACCCGGACGCGGACGTGCCGGCCATCGGGTGCCCGCCGACGTAGCGGACGCCCGGCGCGACCCGGCGTACCAGGTCGGCGACCGGACCCTTGACGCTGACCACGTCGGTCACCCGCGTGCCGGCCGGGACCGCGCGCAGGACCTCCTCGACGGCGGGCAGCGGAACGGCGACCACGACCAGGGCATCTGACCTCGCGGCCCGGTCGAGCGCCGCGGCCAGGTCCGACACCTCGACCCCGTCGCCCCGGGCCGCCTCGGCGTCGGCGGGCGAGGCCGTGGCACCCCACACCTCCCGCCCGGCCGCGCGGGCGGCCCGAGCGACGGAACCACCGATCAACCCCAACCCGACCACGCAGACGTCACGCACCCGGCCATCCTGCCGGCTCGGGTCAGCGCAGGGCGTCGAGCGCGAACGCGGCGTACACGGCGACGCCGTGCTCCATCGCGGACTCGTCGAACAACACCTTGCTGGAGTGGTTGGCCTCGGCCTTCTCGATGTCCACGCCCGGCGGGCACGCGCCCAGGAACGCCAACGCGCCCGGCACCCGCTGGAGCACGTACGACCAGTCCTCGGCACCCATCAGCGGGTCGGCCATGGGCACCGCCCAGCGGGCGCCGAGCGCGGTCGCGGTCACGTCGAGCACGTGCGTGCCGACCGTGTCGTCGTTGATCGTCACGGGGTAGCCGGGCTTGATCCGCACCTCGGCCCTGCACCCGTGCGCGGCGGCGATGTGCGTGGCGATCGTCTCCAGCTCGGCGAGCACGAACTTCCGCGTGTCCTCGGACAGCGTCCGCACGGTGCCGTCCAGGTACGCCTTCTCCGGGATGATGTTGGTCGTGGTGCCCGCCGCCAGCCGCGTCACGGACACGATCGCCGGGTGGTGCGCGTTGACCCGCCGTGCCACCAGGGTCTGGAACGCGCCGATCAACGCCGCCGCCGCGGGCACCGGGTCCAGCGCGTTGTGCGGCATGCCGCCGTGCCCGCCCTGACCGGTGACCGTCACGAAGAACTCGTCCGCCGACGCCATCATCGGGCCGGGCCGCGACGTGACCACGCCCGACTGGAGCTTCGACGAGATGTGCAGCGCCAACGCCCGCTCGACCGGCGTGCCCGCCGCGTCCAGCACGCCCTCGTCGAGCATGAACTTGGCGCCGTGGTGGCCTTCCTCGCCGGGCTGGAACATGAACACGACCTGGCCCGCGAGTTCGTCCCGCCGGTCGCTCAGCAGCCGCGCGGCCGACGCGAGCATGGCCACGTGCGTGTCGTGGCCGCACGCGTGCATCGTGCCGTCGACCTCGGAGGCGAAGTCCAGGCCGGTCTCCTCCTGCAACGGCAACGCGTCCATGTCGCCGCGCAGCAGCACGGTCGGACCGGGCTTGGCACCGCGCAGCACGGCGGTGAGCGAGGTCGTGGACGTGCCCTCGGTGATCTCCAACGGGAGCCCGTTCAACGCGTGCCGGATCGCGGCCTGCGTCGTCGGGAGGGTCAGACCCTGCTCCGGGTGGCGGTGCACCTGACGACGCAGGGCGACCGTCCGGGGCTGGAGTGCGCGCGCAGCTTCCGCCAGCCCCGTGAACCTCGGCTCGGGAGTGGTCGTGCGGGTGTTCGGCAGAGTTGTGCTCATCCCTCGATAGTGGCATCGGAACGTGTCGACCGCCTCGCCCCGAGCCCCCCGTGCTACCGGGTGGCCTCGGATGGCCCTACGGTGTGCACCATGGCAGACCAGGAGCCGGTCAACGGCTTCGCTGTCGCGGTGGTCCGGGAGGACGGCCGCTGGCGGTGCACCAGGATGGAAGGTTCGGCCCTCGCGGAACTGGACGCGGCGATCACCGAGCTGCGCCGGCTGCGCTCGACGGGCGCGGTCTTCGGACTGCTGGCCGTCGACGACGAGTTCTTCGTGATCCTGCGCCCGGTGCCCGGCGGGGTCTCCCTGCTGCTGTCCGACGCGGCGGCGGCACTGGACTACGACATCGCGGCCGATGTCCTGGACCTGCTGCGCGTCGACCCGCCGGACGAGGACGACGAGGAGCTGTGGCCCGAGGGCGACCTCGCGGTGCTGGCGGACGTCGGCATGCCCAAGCACGAACTCCAGGTGATCGTGGACGAGGTCGACCTGTACCCGGACGAGCAGTTGCAGATGATCGCCCAGCGGTGCGGGTTCGGCGAGGAGTTCACGGCGTTGTTGGACACCATCCAGGCGTGAAGCCGGAGGAGATGGTCGAGGCCGCGCTGGCGATCGCCGAGCGCGCCGGCGAGACCGGGGACGTGCCCATCGGCGCGGTCGTCTACGACCCCGACGGGGTGGAGTTGGCGCGTGCCTGCAACGCCCGTGAGGCGTTGGGCGATCCCACCGCGCACGCCGAGGTGTTGGCGTTGCGCGAGGCCGCGTCGAGGTTCGGCGACGGCTGGCGCCTGGAAGGCTGCACGCTGGTCGTGACCGTGGAGCCGTGCACGATGTGCGCGGGGGCGTTGGTGCTCGCCAGGGTCGCGCGCGTGGTGTTCGGCGCGTGGGAGCCCAGGACCGGTGCGGTCGGTTCGCTGTGGGACGTGGTGCGCGATCGGCGCTTGAACCACCGTCCCGAGGTGCTCGGCGGCGTGCTGGCGGACAGGTGCGCGGAACTGATGGAGCGGTTCTTCGCGCGCTGAGGTCGCCGTGACGCGGGGGGCCTGCCACGATCCGACGGGTGGACAGCCCAGACGCGGCGCTGGCGGACCGGGTGGCCCGGGGCGACGCGCTCGCGTTCGAACAACTCGTACTGCGCTACTCGGGCCGCGTGTTCGGCGTGGCCCTGCGGATGCTCGGCGACAGGTGCGACGCGGAGGACGTGACCCAGGAAGTATTCGCCACGGCATGGAATCGTCTCGGCGAACTCGAAGAGCCCGCGGCCGTCCGCACCTGGCTCTTCCGGGTGGCGGAACGGCGGTGCCTGGGCATCCTGCGCGCCCGCCGTTGCGCCGCGGTGGGCGAACTGCCCGACTCGTCCACCCCGTTGTGCACACCGGCCTACCGGGATCCCGCCCGCGTGACGGAGACGTTCGCGGCACTGACCCACGCGTTGTCGGCGTTGACGGAGTTCCAGCGCGTGACCTGGCTGCTGGCCGAGGTGCACGGCTTGACGTACGCCCAGATCGCGATCGCGGTCGGCGCCACGGAGGAGTCGGTGCGCGGACGCCTGTGCCGGGCCCGCTCCCGCCTCTCCGACGCGATGCGCAACTGGCGCTGACCACCTGATTTCGTGACCACGATCGAAGCCTGTATTGTTCTCGGCGGTGGCGTGTCCGAGCGGCCGAAGGAGCACGCCTCGAAAGCGTGTGAGGTGAAAGCCTCCGTGGGTTCAAATCCCACCGCCACCGCAGGTCAGAGCCCCGATCGCCACATCCGGTGATCGGGGCTCTGACATTTAGTCTCAGTTTCAGTCTCAGTTGTGGCCGCTAGGCCGGATCGGCTCCCCTGCCGCGCCGTCCTCGTCGTCGCTCTCGTCGGTCGTCTCGGAAGGCTCCCAGAGCAGCCCACCGACCCTCTGAGCGACGTCCCGCCGGATCGAGGCGGTGATGTGCTGGTACTTGGCGGCCATCGCCGTGTTCGACCAGCCCATGATCCCCATCACGGTTCGTTCGGCCACACCGAGCAGCAGCAGCACCGTTGCCGCCGTGTGGCGGGCGTCGTGCAACCGACCGTCCGGCACCTTGGCAGCCTTCAACAGGTTCTTCCACTCGGTGTAGTCCGTGCGCGGATTCAGTGGACCACCGGTCGCCGTGGTGAACACGTAACCGGTTTCCGTCCAGATCTGTGCTGCCTGCCGCCGCTCCTTGTCCTGAGTGGCCTTGTGCTTCTTGAGCAGCGACACCAACTCGTCGGGAAGGCCGATGCCTCGGGTACCTGCCTTGGACTTCGTACCGGCCGTCTCCTGCCGCAACGCGACTCGCTGCGGGCAGTGGCCACCGAGCTTGTGCCCGCATGGCTGGTCGTCGCATCCGTGCTTCCACCGAGGACGCAGGCGGCTACGGCGCACGGTCAGCGTGCCAAGCGTGAGATCCACGTCAGCCCACTTCAGGCCCAACGCCTCACCCTGCCGCAGGCCGAGCGCGAGAGCGATCGCTACCCGCGCGCTGTTCCGGCGCTTCTGCGCGGTCTCCATGAGCCTTTTGACCTCATCCACTGAGTACGGCTCGACCTCGAAATCCTCGATCTTCGGTGCGCGAGCAATCAGGGCCGGATTCTCGGTGATGTACTTGCGCCGTACTGCGATGTTCAACGCGGCTCGAATCGTGCGGTGAACCTGGTGCGCACGCGATGACTTCGCGCCTTCCCGGATCATTTTGCGGTATAGCTTCTCCAGGTGTTCCGGTTCGAGCTTGTCGAGTCGGTGCTTTCCGACGCCGGGAACGAGGTGCACACGTGCCGCAACCTCGTACGCGCTGAACGCGTTCTCCGTGATCGCGGGTGGAGCAACGATGTTCTCCAGCCAGTGGTTCAGCCACTTCTCGACCGTCCATGCCTTACCGGTCTTGCGCACCTTGCCCGCGTCGCGCTCCTGTTCGAGCTTCGCAACCTTCCTCGCGACCTCGGGCCTTGTCTTTGCCTGGACGTGCCGCCTATCCGGGCTGCCGTCGTCCTTCGTGCCGACCGTCACGCGGCCGTGCCAGTAGCCGTCAGAACCCTCGTAGATGCTCGATTCACCATTCGACTTGCGCCCCATGTCGTCCCCTACGCGGCTTCTGGATTAGGCGTGCTGGTCATGAGCTTCGTGACGTAGTTCGTAAGCGCCTGCAAGGGAATACGGCGCAGACGACCGATGTGAACGGACTCCACTGCACCCGTCGTGACGAGTTCGTACATGAGCGTCCGGCCGATGTTGAGTCGCTTTGCCGCCTGCTCGACCGTCAACACGATGTGCTCGACAGGAGTTCCGATGTTCTCGCTCATCACAGTTCACCTTCCGAGTTCTCGTCTGTCTTCGGCTCCGGCAGGTAGCGCGCCCATGCGTCGCCAAGCCCGTGAGCGCCGTCGATGACGTAGCCCTTGAACGTTTTCGCGCCGTTCTTGAACGCGGTGACCTTCACGCCGTAGGCGCTGAGTTCCATCGCCAGTTGGCGGGCGTTGATGGGCCTGCCGTAGAAGTCGCCCCACGGTGCTTCTTCCATGCTGTGCAGGACGGCGAGGATTTCTACGGTGCTCATGCGGGTCACACCACGATCGGCGAATACGGTGCGCAGATCGGAGAGCAGCCGGATTCGGTCGGAGGTCGGGTTGGTCTGTGCCGCCTTCACGAAGTGCAGGCACGCGGCACGCGCGGTCTCCGGCCAATGCCCTCCCGCCATGTCCGCGATTGCGAGCAGCGGTTCCCAGATCTCGGCGGCACGGTCGGTGACACCCTCGGGCATGTCGGGGTAGGCCGCGCCGACGCGTTCGCCCACCACTTCCATCCACGTGGCCAGAGCCTCACGGACCGGTGCTGACTGTTCCTCGACCTTCCGTTCGCGGAACGCCTCGACTCGTTCGTCGGGACGGCGGCGACGCATGTGGATGGTGATGGCGCGAGTGGTGATGGTGTCGGGCATGTTCCCTGCGATGCCTGCCAACGCGGCGGGGGCGTAGACTGGGAACCGCTCGATCACCATGTTCCCCGCGTCGCCCTTGCAGCGCGCCACGGTCGCGGAGCGTTTGTAGCCCGCGTTCACCAGGGCGCGCAGGTCCTCATTTCCGCCACCCTTGTTGTCGAAAATGGCGTCGACCTCGTCAAACAGAATGGTGAGTGGCCCGGCACCGACCATGCGGAACAGCGCGGCGGGCGTAGCCGAGAACGTCATCTCCGGCGTGCGGACCAGGTGACGGGCGACTTCCAGAACGCGGGTCTTGCCCGAGCCGGGTTCCGCGCTGGACAGCACGACGCGCGGGGTGATGTAGAAGTGCTCGGCTCCCCAGGTGTGGGCGTACCAGAGCGCGAGCATGGGCGCGCAGTGCTCGTCCGGAAAGGCGTTGAACCGTGCCACGAACGTCCGGACCTGGTCGAGCACTTCGGCGCCGTTGTGGGTGCTCATGCGGCGTGTCCTTTCGTGCGTGCGCGGTAGGCGGCTTGTCGGCAGGCGGGGGAGCAGTGGCGGGGCCACCGGCCGGTAGCGGGGCGCGTAAGTGGTGCGCCACAGCGACAGTGATGTTTTCCACCGGTGGCATCCGTCAGCGGCGCTCGTGACGTTTCGGTCCTGGTCGCTTGCGTCACGGGTATTGCCAGGCGGCGGGCATGGCCGATGAGCTGGGTTCCGAGCCAGAACGTGTAGGCGGGTGGGATGGCCTGCGTGAGGTTGGGCCAGGGCATCCAGTCGATGCCCATGGCGGCGCGGGCGGTCTCGGTTGCGGTGCCGGGTGACGTTTCCCCGTCGACGGGGTTTCGTCCGCGTTGGCCGTAGGAGCCGTAGACGGGCACGGCGGGTGCGTCCCGGTCGTGATGACAGGGCGTGCCGTACAGAGGGACGTTGGACTCGAACAGGCGGTGTCGCCGTACGCCGAGTCTCAGGGTGTCGCCGCAGATGGTGACCGGCTCGATCAGCGGTGCACCGGGCACGTTCTCGATGACGTAGGCCCAGGCGTCACCGTGCTCGACAGCGTCGCGCAGCCGTTGCCGAATCGGGTCGACCAGGTCGGGGTGGTTGTGCCGTCTGCTCTCCGGGGTGGCTGCGGAATAGAGCTGGCAGGGTGGGGACGCGGCGATGACGTCGTAGCCGGACAGGTCGACGGTGAGCGCGTCGGCCCGGATGAACGGGAACGGGTAGTGGGGCTGGTCGACGATGTCGACGCCGGTCACGTCGAACCCGGCGGCGTGGTATCCGGCGGACGCGCCACCCGCGCAGCAGAACAGGTCCAGCAGGCGTGGCCTCATGCCGCGCCCCGGTGGTCGAACATGGCCGTGGTGGTGGGCCGGTCCTGTGGCGTCTGTCGGGGGCGGGAGGCTCCGGCGCGGAGCCCATTGCCGATGGTGCGCAGGACTTCGCGATCTGTGCAGCGGCATCCCGGTGTGCCGATGACGCTCATAGCGGCGTTGAACAACTCTGCCTCTGCTGTAGCCGGGGGGAGCAATCCCGCACCGACGAGTTGCCCAAGCGCGACAGAGGCGACGAACAACGTGCGCGTGTGCACCCCTGGTTGAGCCGCTGCGACCCGGTTCCGCTCACCCTCCACCGCTGCGGTCACGTAGGCCGGTAGCCGCTCCGAACGGCTTACGATCGGCGATGTGCGAACCGGTGGGAGTTTGGGAGTGAGGCGTCCGACCAACCAGTCCGGCAGGTCGACGACCGGGGCGTCCTCGATGACCCGGTAGTCGCCGTGCGGGGTGGTCGAGCCCGGTCCGACGACGTGGCCTCCCCACGCGCGGGTGTCGACCTTCCATCCGAGTCCGGCCCCGGTGTTGCCCTCGGTGTTGCGCAGTGCCACACCGGCCGGTGCGCGGAAGTAGAGGTGTGTTCCTCCACGTGCGGTGCGGACTGTGCGGGTCTCCCAGGGCACGGGGTGTCCCGCGTCTTCGCAGACGGCGGTGAACACGTCGTGGCCGTCCACGATGCCCCGCCGGTTCCAGCCATCCGGGGGAAGGTCGTCGGGCGACTTGCGGGTGTCCAGGTCGACCACGACCAGCCCGGACGGGCCGGTGGCGATGCCGATGTTGAACGGTCCGGCCGACCAGCAGCGTTCGATCACGGCCGGGTCGGTGGTGGCGCGTTGCTCGGGCTTGAGGTGCCCGGAGCGGCACGGCCCGGTCCGAGGGCAGCGGCGTTCGCCGTGCAGTGCCGTGGTCTTCTCGCCGGGCCGGAGCGGGAAGAGGTGGAAGCCCTGGGCTGCGGCGTCCAAGGCGTGGCGCATCAGGGTGGTGGTGGCGCGGTCCATGTCTATCTCCTGTGGACAGTGGAGTGCGGGTGTGGTGGACCGCGCCGGGGACGGTGGTGTGGTCACGTCCCCGGCGTGGCCTGGCCGGTCAGCCGTTGTTGTGGAAGTTGCCGAACACGAACCCGACTTGGGTCGTCACGTGGTCGTTGCCGTCGGCGATGTTGACGTTGACGTACTGCCCGGTCACGCGGGTGCGTCCGCCGCGTCGACGCTCCCGATCCCCGGACCTGCCAGGCCGTTCCCGGTCACGGTCGGAGGTGTGGTCCGAGACGTGGATGTCGTGCTGCGAACCGACGCGGGCGTTGCCTTCGACGGTGTTGGTGTTGTGCAGGAACGGGCGCCGGGTGCGGTGGCGGTCGGTCACGTCCTCGTCCTTCCTGTCCTGGTCTTGGTGCTGGTCGGTCACGTCCTCGTTCTGACCTGCGGGTGTGTCGGTGGGCACGGCGTCGTGGCCGGTCGTTCCAGGGGTCACGTCCCCGTCCTGGGTGGCCTGCTTGAGTTGGTCGAGGCGGTGTTGTGCGGCGGCGATGGCCGCCTGGTCGCCGCTGGCCTGCGCGTTGCGCAGCGCCTTGCGGGCACGGGAAAGGCGTTTGCGGTGGGTCTGAGTGGCCTTGCCGCTACGGCTGCTTCCCTTGCAACGGCGTCCTCCTGCGCGGCACATGTCACGTCCCCTTCAGGTCAGCGGTTGCGGCGGTTGCGTGTGATGGCGATCCAGACCCGGCGTCCGGCACGCAGGCGAAGGCCGGTTCCGCCGCAGCGCGGGCAGTACCGGTAGGCGCGGACGAGTCCGGAGCGGCGTTTTCCGCTGCCCGTGCAGGTCCGACAGCGGGTGAACGGGTGGGTGACGTAGAGGACCGCGTGCACCGCGACCAGCACAGACAGCCCTGCGGCGCCGATCGTGACTGCGGATGGCTGGTTACTGATGGTGAGTAGGACGAGGGCTGCGAACGCGACGCGCGAGGGGGTCACGATGTGGCCTTTCGGGCTGTCCGAGGGTGTGGAGCACCAACGCCGCTAGGAACTAGGGCGCTGATCAGGTGCGAGATGTGGTGCTAGCGGGGGCGCTAGGTCTAGCGAGGTCCGGTGCTAGACCCAGCGCCGTTCCGGGCCGGTGACTCGACCTACTTCCGGTCACTTTCGGTGATGATCGCGGTGACGTCGTCGCGGTGGACGCCGCGTCGGTTTGCGCCTTTGCCGGTGACGGGGTCGGTGCCCCACACCTGCACGGTGCCGACCCCGTAGGGCTTGAGTGCGGCCGTGAGTTGTTTGGCCTTGTCCGCGCCGTCCTGGCTGGCCCACGCGCTGTAGACGGACGGCCGCAGCTCGACCAACTTGTCCACGATGGACTCGGACCACGCCTTGTCGGCCCCGCCCAAGGCGGTGAGCACGTCCGGAAGCAGGGTCGAGGTCACGTCCCCCTCTTCGACCTGCACGTCCGCTTCTGCCGCGTAGCCGGTGAGCAACCCGGCGTCGGTGCGCGTGACTCGGGCACGGGCGGCAAGAGCCTCTGCGCCGGGGCCGTCGATGTAGACGCCCTTGACCGTGGTCGTCTCGTCGGTGACGCCCTTGAGCAGCCCGATTCCCTTGTCGGAGAACGAGAACTGGGTTGCCCGTTCGCCGTTGCGGTAGGACGAGGTGCCCAACACCATGTCGTTGGCCATCTGCCCGGTGACCTTGAGGCAGAACCTCAGGACGGCGTTGTCGCTGATCTGGGTGGGGATCGACTTCGAGTCCGGCCGCTGCGTGGCCAGGATCAACACGATTCCCGTGGCCGGGCCGCGTTTGACCAGGTCGGTGCAGATCTCTTCGATCTCCGCGCCGTGCTCGGGGTGCTCGAACCACACCTGGCACTCGTCCACCCCGATCACGATCGGGTGCAGCCGCAACGACCGCTTGGACGCCAGGGGGGACGTGACCTTGTTCTCGGGGCACAGGTCCTTGGGCAACTCCCGGATCACCTTGGTTCGACGCCGCATCTCCTCACGCAGGGCGCGCAGGGCCGCAACGGCGTAGCCGATGTCCTCGGGATCGTCCCCGGCGCGGTAGCGGTGTGCCACCGGCCCGAGCGGGGACAGGTCACCGGTGCCCTTCAGGTCGTAGACGTGCAGTTCGACGCGGGGGTCCAGCGCGGCGGTCAGCAGCAACTGCCGCAGCGTGAACGTCTTGCCCATGCGGGGGATGGCGCCGATAAGGGCCGCGACGTACATCAACGTGACCTCGACCCACCGTCCGCGCACGTCGGTGCCGAAGGGCTGCGGCTCGAACAGGTCGACCTTCCGTCCCGTCCGCAGCGGCCAAGCGGGCTGCTTGGCCTTGGCCATGTCACGGTCCCCCACCCACAGGGTGAGCTGACCGGGGTGACCGCCGGGGGTCTGCTCGGGCCACACGCATCCGAGCGCGCGCCCGAGGCCGGACGCGAGCCGGTCCCGCCGCTCGACCACGTCCGCCGCGACCACACCGCCGGGCAGCTCCACGTCCGCACGCCAACCGGGGCCGTCGCGGTGGATGGGCGACGTGAACCCGATCGCGTCCGGGTTCTTCGAGATTCCGGAGATGCCCAGCGACGTCAAAGCCCGCACCACCAGGTCCGAGGTCAGCTTGGCCACTTGGGCGCCCACAACCGCGCGGGTGGCGACCGGCTTGTCCGCAGGTGAGCCGACCGCGCCCAGTACGCCCACGGTCAACGCCCAGCACAACCCCATCACCCAAGCCGGGGCCAGTGACGGCAGCAGCACCACCAGCGGCACACCGACCGCCACACCGACGGCCAGCAGCAGGCCGCGCGCCCTGACCCTGGCGTTGCGTTCGGCCACCAGGCGCAGGTACTTGTCCGCGTCGTTCTGCACGACCATCTGCCGCCGCAGGGGCCGTCCCTCCGCGTCGGTGGCCCACCGGCCGGTTGCGGCCAGCAGCAACAGGGCACCGCGTGGGGACCGCACTGCCAACCGCACGGCGTACATGGGGGCACGAACGGCGTGGTAGGCGGTGGCGTGGGCGTAGTGCCGCGTGACCCACGTGGCGGTCTGCCTGATCTGGTCCAGGTCGGACAGGTAGGCGGGGATGATCGCTTGGCGGGTCTGGTGTCGCAGCCGGGTCAACCACGTGGAGTCGTCGGCCACGTCGTCGGAGTCGACCAACACCACCGGCCGGTTCTGGTCGTCCTCGACCAGTTCGGCGTCCAACACGTCGGCCACGGGTTCGACCTGCGCGTGGGGTGTGTCGTCGGTTGCCCGCAGCGGTCGCACGTTGTCGGGAAGGTCGCCGGAGGCGTCGAACTCGGGCGCGCTCATCGGGTCGCCTCACCTTCGTGCCGCTCGGACAGGTAGGTGCGGACCTCACGGGCGTACTCGCTGCCGCACCGGAACCGGGCGCGGATGGCACTGCCGGACGGCATGGCGGGCAGTTGCCCGGCGGCGATCGCCGCGTCCACTTCGGGCAGCAGTTCGGCCGCCCGCTTGGACAGCGTCGGGAGCTGTTGTGCCTGAACGATCGGGGTGCCGACTCCAGTCGGGACGGTCACCACGTCCTCTTGGACGGGTTCGGCCGCAGGTGACGCAAGTGCCCTGGTCTCTTCCGTCACGGCCTCGGACGAGGGCGTCGGGACGTGGCTACCAGGCGATGTGTCACCGTGGTCGAGCGCGGCGAACTCGGCCCAGATCACGGGCATCACGGTCACCGCCGCGACTGCCACCAGCGGCCCGATCGCGTGTGCCAACAGGGTCATGGGATCGAACCGGGTGGCGACGAACGGCAGGTAGGGCCAGACGTTCAACGTCAGCGTGACGGCCAGCGCGCCGCGTTCCACGCGGTCGAGCTGCGGGTGGTCCAGCACCCGTCCACGGGTGGAGAGATAGGCACGTGCGGCCACCACGACCAGCAGCACCGCCGAAATCACCGGTTCCACCGCCCACGCGCCCCACCACGCCGCGCTGCCTGGCGCGGTGGACAGGGTCAGGGTGAGGTGCACCCCAGTGGTCGACCACGCCAACGCCCCGACCAACGCCGTGAGCGCGACCAACGTCAGCACCGACCGCACACGCGACGCCTGCCAGGCCCGAGCCGCCGCGTCCTGCGCCAACGCGTGCAACCGGCCCGCCTGCACCGCACGGCGACGGTGACGCCGCACCCGTCGTGAGTCGACCTCCAACGGTGCCGCGTCCTCCTGCAACCTCAGCAGGGAGTGCGCTTCCTCGACTTCGGCACGCAGCCGCCGCACCCGCCGAGTCCGGTCCGGGGACACCGCGTGACGAATGCCCGCCGGCGTGGTTTCGTCGCCGCTTGCCGGCGTGCTTTCGTCCGGCAAGGCGTGACGGTTCCCCACCGCGGGGGTTTCGTCCCGCCTCTGCGGTGCGTGGGCCGCCACGTAGCGAACCACCTCCGCGACCGCGTGGTCCAAGTCGTCACGGGGCTCCTCCGGCCCGGGAACGGCCGGGGTCACGATGCTCATCACGCCACCCCCCGACGGCCGGTGGGCTTGGCGAACACGGTCAGTGCTGCGGCCAGCAAGAGCACCGCCAGCGATGCCACGGCGGTGTGGTCGCCGTGCGCGGCCAGCAGCCACAGCCCGAACCCGGCGGTCCCGGTGGACAGGACCAGGCGCCACAGCAGCACGCACAGCACAGCCGCGACGATCGCGATCAGCAGGAACGGCAGAGGGCAGGCGGTGATCACGCTCATCCCCGCTCACCGCCCTCGGTGAGCACACGCGGCAGGTGGACGTGGAGGTAGCCGAACGACACCACCCGCACGGACGGGCGCGTTGCCTCGGTCGGTGGTTGGTACTCGCGGGGCGAGTCCGACAACATGATGCCTCTCTCTTCCTTGCTCTGAGGTGGGTGGAGAGACCGGACCGGCGGCGTCCTGCCAGGGATTGGGCCGCCGGTCCGGGTAGTCAGACGGAGCGCTGGGCGCTGGTGGTGAGGTCTGCGGCGAGCACGGTCATCACGGCCAGCCAGCCCAGCAGCAGGGTTTCGACGATCGAGACCACGACCAGCCCGGCGGGGCACGGCCCGGTGGTCCACCAGGTGATCAGGGCTGCGGTCGGCATGACCACGAACGCGGTCAGGTCCATGACCATCTGCCCGATCTTGCGCAGGCGACGGCGGGCGTCGCTGCGGTGGGCGGTCTCCCAGCCCAACGCCGGAACGTCGCCGAGCAGAGCCGCCAAGCGCGGCCCCGTGTGCTCACGCAGGTAGCGGCCCGCCGCACCGATCAGCTCATCGTTGACGTGGTAGACCCAGCCCAGCAGCAACGAGACCACCGGCAGCGCCAGCAACAGCACGGCGTGTCCGCTGGACGCTGCGGCGGCCACGACCCCGGCACCGGCCGCGAGCGTGCTGTACACGGTGCGGTCCCGGTGACCGATCCGCTTGGACTGCTCTGCCTTGAGGGCGTTGTACTCGGCCAACGCCACGTCCACGCGCAACTTGCGGGACTCGGCGGAATCCTCCGTGGTCGCGGACGGGGTTACGGGGACGGACACGGCGTACTCCTCAAAGGACGTTCGGGGAAGGCTGAATCTCGGGTCACTCGGCCAGTAGGCGGCGGCACTCGTCGGCGTAGTTCCGGTGCAAGCGCTCCGCGTCGTACAGTGCCGACCAGACGACGCCGCCCACCCGCACCGACATCCGGGCCTCCGCGAACACCTCCGCCAAGGCGGTCTCCGCCCCGACCACGTCCCGGTAGTACGCCATCCGGTCGAAACCCTCGGCGTACAACTCGAACCCCGCAGCGGCGAAGCGATCCCGCGCCCCGCGCAACCGGTCCTCGGCGGCCCTGAACCGGGCGTCGAAGTTCTGCAACGTCCGGTCCATCACGCCACCGCCGTGATCAGCGCGCCGAGATGCGGGAGGTACGCCCGCTCGACCTGCCATGCGGCGAGCGCGTCGCTCACGATCCGACCGTGGTCGAACGCCAACCGGTCCAGCTCCACCGGGTCCAGCTCGGTGACGGGCACCCACCGGACATCGGCCGCGTCATCCCCGGCGACCGCAGTCGGCATCTCGCCCAGCACGACCAGAAAGGCGGTGCTGACGTAGCGCCCGCGCGGGTCCCTGCCGTACTCGTCGTACATCCCGACCCGACGCAGCGCCGAGTAACCGACCCGCACGCCGGTCTCCTCGACCAGCTCCCGAAGCGCGGCCTGGGTGAAGGTCTCGCCTGAGTCGACCTTGCCGCCGGGCAGTGCCCACCGGTTCGCAAACGGGTTCTTGCCACGCTCGATCAGCAGCAGGTTGGGCACGCCGCCGCGAGGGGCCAGCACCACCAGGTCGGCGGTGTACGTCGTCATCCCCTCTCCGGTTTCGCCTTCGGTACCGACCAGTCCCGCGTCCCGCTGCGCTCGCAGAACGCGAACCGTTCCGTCGAGGACACGACGTGCGGTCCGGCGCTCAACCGCCCTGTCACCTCCGAGCACTGCGGGGTCGACGCCCAACTCTGCGGCGACCTCGTCGATCAGCTTCTCGACCAGGTCGGGGGTCAGCCCATCCGGGCTGAGCTGGGTGCCCTCGATGTCGAGGGCCCTGCTTCGGTTTAGTGGGGTGTACATGCCGTTCGCCCTCCGTGTCCACGTGCTTTACGTGGGTGTTCGTATCGCGGGTGAGCTGCGAGGTGCTGGTCCTCAGGGCTCAGTGTGGCACAAGGACACCATGGGTAAACCGGGGCTGTCAAGCCCCCCTAAACCACGATGTCTAGAGGGGCTGGTCAACCCGGGTGTTCCTGTCGGGTCTACGCTTGACCAGCCCCCCTAGGTGTGGACGGAGGTCCCATGACCGATGACCTGGAGCGGGTTACCGCGATCCGAGATCCACGGGAGCGCGCGCTGACCGTCGGGAAGCTGATCGACGAGTACCAGAATCTGATCAACGAGTTGTCGCGCGTACGTCGTGACACCTTGGATGAACTTCTGGCCACAGGAATTTCGCAGAAGCAGATAGCCGACTTGCTTGGCATGTCCAAAGGTCGTGTTTCACAACTCTTGACGGCCGGGCTCAAGCCTGAGCGCGCCTTCTACGGCACCGGGCCGGTTACTGTGGCTATCGGTGCGAAGCGTGAAGAGAACCGTGCTGACCCGAGTGACATTCTATCTGTCGAGTCGTTCGGAGCTTTCGAGTTGCTGAGCGAATCCGCACGGAAGGTTGGATTGAGTGCGACTCACGAAGTCGTTCCGCGTCCGGGAAACGTTCACCTCAACCGGCCGAACCTCGTGGTGTTGACCAACCCGCGCTTGCTGCCGTTCCTGGCGCAAGTGATGGAAGCGGACCCGCATATTCGATATGTGGAAGACGGCGACGGCTGGTTCCTGTTCGACAATTCCACTTCTACCGAGTATCGCTCACCTCGCGATCGGGGGGACAGTGCGGACTACGGCTATGTGGGACGTCTCCCGCGACCCGATGGAAAAGGAACCTTCCTGTACCTGGCGGGTACCCACGCGCCCGGTACTTATGGTGCGGCTCGATACCTTGTCGACAATTTGGCGACACTCTACAAGGAACTGAAGGCGCGTAGGTTCTCTTTCGTCGTTCGGTACTCTTACGAAGAGGGTAATCGGTTGCGCATGCGGAGCGTTGAGCGCGTCACTCCAATCTATCGCCACGAAGGCTGACCTCCATGTGGTTCTCGGTGGCGAGTCAACCGGGATCGTCAGAGGTCCCGAACGAGGACAGAGCTTTCGCGAACGGTGAGATATTCGTGGTCTTGGACGGCCTGACCGCCAGGACCGACAGCGGATGTGTCCACGGTGTCGCGTGGTTCGCGGAGAAACTGTGCGACTCGATCACGTCCATCGCAAGCGGTCCGCTTGTCCAGGCCCTAAGTCGTGCCATAGGGCGAACGGCGGCACTGCACAGCTCTACGTGTGACCTTCGGAATGTTGCTACTCCGTGCGCTGCGGTCGGAATCGTACTTTGCCGAGACGGTGTGTTCGAGTATCTCGTTCTGGGTGATGTCACGCTGGTGATCGAGACGCCCGGAAACGAATTTTCTGTCGTCACCGACAGCAGGATTGGCCGCTCGGCGAGGCGTGAGCGCGATTTTGCCGACGCCTTGCCGTACGGGTCGAGCGAAAAGGCAAACGCGTTGGTCGCGATGAAGCGTGCCGAGCTTGAGTGCAGAAACCGGGAGGGTGGCTATTGGATCGCGGGCAGTGATCCGTCCGCCGCAGAGCATGCACTGGTGGGCCGTTTCGGCGCCTCTTCTGTGGGTCGTTTTGCGCTGCTGACTGATGGCGCCGCACGGGCCGTCGACCTATTTGGCATGTTCGATTGGAGTCATGCCTTCAAGCTGCTGGCCGATCGGGGAGCGCACGGCCTGATCGGCGCGGTGCGTCACGTAGAGTCCTCTGATCCGGCCGTTCTTCGCTGGCCAAGAAACAAGGTTTCAGACGATGCCTCGGTCGTGTATGCGGAACTGCGCCCATGCATGAGGTGACGGCAGGCAGCTTCGGGCCAGGCCCCTGCTGGGATCGGTAACTGCGGTAACTGCGGTAACCGTGCAGGTCAGGCGGTTACCGATGGGGGTCGGGTTACCGATCGGCATCGGTAACCGGATGGGGATGGCTGTAGCCGGGGGGCTGGCCGCTGAACCGAGGTGCCCCCTGCGGCTACAGCCCCCCTTGGGGCGGGTGTCGGGGCGTGCCGGGTTGCCGATGGGCAGCCGCTACGTGGCGGCCCACGCACCGCAGCGGCGGGACGAAACCACCGCGGAGGGGAACCGTCACGCCCCGCTCGGGACGAAACCACGCCGGCGAGCGGAGACGAAACCCGCTCGACGTCGCCATCCGTCACACGGCGTCCCCGGGCCTGCGGCGGGGGTTGGGGTGTGCGCGTGCCGGGTTACCGATGCGCATCGGTAACCCATGATCAAAGGTAACCCTCTGACCTGCACGGTTACCGCAGTTACCGCAGTTACCGATCCCGGGAACGGGTGCGAGCTGTCGGGTTGGCCTGCCTCGGCGTGTGCACGTGACGCAAGGGACCAGGGCGAAAGTGTCACGGGCCTGGTTCGGGAAGCGGGGAGTCCGACGCGAGGTACACCGCTTGTCGCGTCACCGGATGCGGGGAGCCACGTCCAGGACACGTCCAAGAAGAGCGCCCGAGCGCGATCGAAGCTGGCCAGGGCATGTTCCGGTAGGAGCCTGTAAATCTGTCCCGGAAGCTGCCCGCTCGGTGCTTCCACAGAGCCTGGGATAGTACATAGTGGACACGGCTCGTGGCTTGACCGTCTCAGTTGTCGTCTCAGTCGTCCGGCGTTCAGCCCTGTTCAGGGCCGTTCGCTGACCTTCACGAGCGGTGCACAGCCATGCTCTGACCTGGGAGCATGAACCTGCGGGAATGTCAGCGAACAGACGGTCGCAGACCTCGAAAGCGTGTGAGGTGAAAGCCTCCGTGGGTTCAAATCCCACCGCCACCGCTGAAGACGGGGTCCCACTGCATATCCGCAGCGGGGCCCCGTTTCCGTTTCCGGGTGTTGCGGCGTCGGGTGCGCGGCGATCGCGAGGAGGCCCGGTCCGTCCGAAGTCTGATGTGGACGGTCCGCCACGGACCTACCGCCCCGGTGCGGGCACCCGATGGCGTGCCCACCGGCGGGCCGCGTCGGTGGTGTCCGTGGTCGGGAATCGGCGTTCCCAGAGTCGGAGTACGGACGCGGCGAAGGCGGTGAGCGCGTCGGGTGGTGCCGCCGCGAACCCGTCGAACCGCCCGGCCCACTTCTCGGCGGCCTCTGGCTCGTGTCCGGCGGCGATGAGCCTGATCACGAGGAAGGCGGGGTCGATCCACGCGGCCCCGGTCCGCCACCACGCCCAGTCGATCACCCTCGTGCGGTCCGACACCAGGAAGTTCAGCGGGTGGAGGTCCGAGTGGACCAAGCCGTCACCGGTCATGTGGTCGGGTGCGTGAGCGGCCCAGGACACGAGCCGGCCGGCGTTCGCGATCGACCACGGATCGGCGTCGGCGGGTGGTGGGAGTGCGGTCTCGGTTTTCATGGCCTGCGCCCACTGGGCCGCCATCGGTCGCCGCGCCACGGATTCCGGCGGCGGTGCGGTGCGGCCGATCTCCTCCACGGCGTCGGCGATGAGCGGCAGGTCGGGTGAGTCGGGGGACAGGTCGGCGTGCCGCCCGGCGACGTGTTCGAAGCCGAGCACCAGCCACCCGTCCACCTCGATGTCCCAGAGCAGGCGTGCGGCGAGACGTTCGGGCAGGAACGGGCTCACCGCGCGCTCGTTGCGGTGCATCCACGCCAATGACGAACCGTCCGTGACGCCCTTGCAGAACACCCGTCCCGAGTCGGTCGTCAGGGTCACCGACAACTCGGAACTCCGCCCCGCGCTGGGCGATTCCGCCGTCAGCACCGCGCCGATCCGGCTTTCGACAGCGGCCCTGACAGGCTCGGGCACCTGGTCCCACTCACGGCGGTTCGCCATCGTCTCCTCGTTCTCGATGATGCACCTGCTCGGCAGGCGTCACGGGCGCCCTTCGTCGGTAAGGTGACTCAGATCACGTCACTGTCCGTATCGAAGGGTGGTGGTTCGAGTGCCGACGCCTGAGCAGGTCGGGGCTGCGTACGACGAGTTCGGCGATCTCTACGCGATGACCATCGGGGACGTCGGTCTCCACGTCGGCCGGTGGGTCGAACCCGGTGAACGGCAACCCGTCGCCACCCTGGGCGATCTGGCCAACCGCGCCCAGGAGCGGCAGACCGCCCACCACGTCACGACCCTCGGTCTGCGGCCCGGCGAGCACCTGCTCGACATCGGCTGCGGCACCGGCCTGCCCGCCGTCCGCATGGCCCAGCACAGCGGCGGCCCGGTCACCGGCATCACGGTCAGTCGCGAACAGGTCGGCAAGGCCACCGCGACCGCGGCGGACGCCGGGCTGTCCGACCGCGTCTCCTTCCACTACGGCAACGTCATGGACCTCGACTTCGCCGACGCCTCGTTCGACGCGGCCATGGCGATCGACGTCTTCGTGCACCTGTCCGACCAGGCGAAGGGTTTCCGGGAAACGGAAAGGGTGTTGCGGCCCGGCGGCCGGTTCATGATGAGCCAGTTTACGACCCGCGGCACGCCCGCCGAGGACGTGGTCGGCGCGTTCACCAAAACCTGGTGCTGCACGACGCCGCCCACGCCCGCGCAGACCGTGGCATGGGCCGCCGATGCCGGGCTCGAACTCGAAAAGGCCGAGGACATGACGCCGAACTGCGCGTTCTCCGGCGAGTTGATGGCGTTGCTGTTCACCGAACGCCGGCCGGACATCGTCGCCCGCTACGGCGAGGAACTCGTCGTCGGGATGGAACCGCTGATCCACCTGATGCGCACGTTCATGCGCGACCACTGCGGCTATTACCTCTTCGTCTTCCGCAAACCGCTCTGACCCGTCGCCCACCGCTCGACGATCGCGTTGCCCTCGTTGGCGAGTTTGTCGATTTCCGTGCTCTGGCTGTGCAAGGTCTTGAACGTGGGGCTCAGCCGGGCGTGCCGGCCGAAGAACTCGATCATCCCGAGGGCGCCTTTGTCCGTCCGCTTCACCGAGGTGACGATGTTGTCGTGCGCGTCCTCGACCGCGTCGAGGATCGGACCCGTGAGCGACAGCCCCTCCGGGTAGTCCGCCAGCTCCCGCAGCAGGCTCGTCATCAACGGGTCGAGTTCGATGCTGCGCGCGGAGTACGTCCTGGCCTCGCGCAGCCAGCGCTCGTTCAACGGCTGGATCTCCCGCCCGAACCGGATCAGGGCGGACAGGTCCGAGGTGCGCCTGCGGTTGTGCCGGTACGCCTCGAACGTCGCCCAGAACTGCGCCGACGTGGTCCGGTTGTCCACGGTCGCCTCGTGCCAGTCGGGCAGCAGGCGGGTGATCCGGTCGATGAGGGTGGACAGGTCGTCGTCGCCTTCGGGCGACGTCTCGGCCTCGCGCTGCACCTCGACCATGCGGCTCTCGATGTCGACCAGTCGCGCGGCCAACTCGTGCAGCGCCCGCCGGTACTCGCCCGACGACTCGTCGAGCAGGCGCAGTTCCGACCAGTCCACGTACTGCGTGCGCGCGACCGTGGCCTTGAGTTCGTCCGGGCTGTCCACGTCCAGGTCGGGCACGGGCACGTAGCGGATCGGCAGGATGAACTCCTCCAGTCCGAGGCTGCGCGCCTGGGCCGAGAAGTCCACGAACTCGCGCCGGCACTCCGGGCGGTTGAAGTACCGGGGCGTGACGACCGGGATGAAGAACGTCGCACCCGCCAGTCCGGCGTCGATGCGTTCCTTCCAGTTGTCGCCCCACGCCAGCCCGTCGCGGTCGACGAACATCTCCAGCGTGCGCCCGGTCAGCAGGTCGTACTCCTCCGCGATCGCCGCGGCCAGGCGCAGGACGCCGCCGCGCGCGGACTCGTCGTCACGATGGGCGTAACTCCAGAAGCCGACCGCCATCCCGCGCACGATAGTGGACACCGGGGGCGCCGGTCCGACTCGTCAGCCGGGCGGCGCCCCCTCGGTGTGGGCGTCTTCCGGCGCTGGGAGGGCCACCGGAGGACTGCGCCGAGCGTACCCCATGATCGAACACACGTTCGAGTGTACTCACGGTCAACTGTTGGTCACGGTGTCTTCCCCCGTTCACCCCGTCCGGGGAGGATCGCCGCACCCGCCGATCTTCCGGAGGAACTCCTTTGAGAACGGACCCGCTCCGCACCGGGCTGGTGCTGACGGCCGCCGCGGCCGTCACGCTCGCCCTCGCCGCACCGGCCTCGGCCACCCCGAGCCCGGACGCGCTGATCGCCGAGGTCTACGGCGGCGGCGGCAACTCGGGCGCGACCCTCACGCAGGACTTCGTCGAGCTGGCCAACCGCGGCACGGCGTCCGTCGGCCTCGACGGCTGGAGCGTGCAGTACCTGCCCGCGAGCGCCAGTGCCGCGAGCCAGTGGCAGGTCACGCCGTTGACCGGCGCGATCGCACCCGCCGGCCGCTACCTCGTCGCCCAGGCGAAGGGCACGGGCGGCACGGTCGCCCTGCCCACGCCCGACGCGACCGGCTCGACCGCCCTGTCCGCCACCGGCGGCACGGTCGCGCTCGTGTCCGGCACGACCCCGCTGACCTGCAAGACCGTCGCCGACTGCGGTGCCGACACCCGCATCCGCGACCTGGTCGGCTACGGCACGGCGACCGTCGTCCGCGAGACCACGCCGACGGCCAACACCGCCAACGCCACGGCCGCCGCACGGCCGGCCCTCGTCGACACCGACGACAACTCGGCGGACTTCGCCATCGGCGTGCCGACGCCCACCAACTCGCGCGGCGAGACTCCCGGCGGTGGGGAACCCGAAGAGCCGCAGCCCGGCGACAAGCGCGTCCACGACATCCAGGGCACGACCCGGATCTCGCCGCTGCTCGGCCAGAAGGTCGCGGGCGTGCCCGGCGTCGTCACGGCCGTGCGCGCCGTCGGCGACCGCGGCTTCTGGATCCAGGACACCGCCGCCGACAACGACCCGCGCACCAGCGAGGGCCTGTTCGTCTACACGGCCGGCACCGCGCCGACCGTCGAGACCGGCGACGCCGTGCTGGTGAGCGGCACGGTCGCCGAGTACCGCCCGGCGGGCGACACCGCGTCCAACTCCAACCAGACGCTCACCGAGATCACCGGCGCGACGGTGTCCGTGGTGTCCAGGAACAACCCGGTGCCCGCCCCCGTCGTGCTCGCCGTGCCGGACGCGTACCTCCCGGCCAACGGCGGCGCGAGCATCGAGTCGCTGCCGCTGGACCCGGCCCGCTACGGGCAGGACTACTTCGAGTCGTTGGAAGGCACTCTCGTCCAGGTGAACGACGCCCGCGTCGTGGGGCCCACGAACGGCTACAACGAAACGTGGATCACCGCGCGTCCCGACCAGAACCCGACCGTGCGCGGCGGCTCGATCTACCTGGGCTACGACCAGCCGAACAGCGGCCGGATCAAGGTGAAGCCGGGCGCGGCAACGCCCGCCAAGAGCAATGTCGGTGACGTCTGGCGCGGCGCGACCGTCGGCACGATCGAGTACACCGACTTCGGCGGCTACACGCTGGCGACCAAGTCCGTCGGCGAGTACGTGTCGGGCGGCATCCAACCGGAGAAGACCGACGCGGGCCGCAAGTCCGAGCTGAGCGTGGCCACGTACAACGTGGAGAACCTGGCCGCCACCAACGACCAGGCCAAGTTCGACCGGCTCGCGGGCGCGGTCGTGACGAACCTCGCGTCGCCGGACGTCGTGGTGCTGGAGGAGATCCAGGACGACAACGGCACGGTCGACGACGGCACGGTCACCGCGAACGCGACCCTGACGAGGTTCACCGACGCGATCGCCGCGGCGGGCGGCCCGCGCTACCAGTGGCGCCAGATCGACCCGCAGAACAAGACCGACGGCGGCGCCCCCGGCGGCAACATCCGCGTGGCGTTCCTGTTCGACCCCGCACGCGTCCAGTTCGTCGACCGCGCGGGCGGCGACGCCACGACCCCGGTGTCCGTGGTGAAGCAGTACGGCCGGGCCGCGCTGTCGGTCTCGCCGGGCCGCATCGACCCGGCGAACCCGGCGTGGGAGAGCAGCCGCAAGCCGTTGGCGGGCGAGTTCAAGTTCCGCGGGCGCACGGTGTTCGTGGTGGCCAACCACTTCAACTCCAAGGGCGGCGACCAGGCCGTGCACGGCCGCTACCAGCAGCCGAACCGGTCGTCGGAGGTGCAGCGCGCCAAGCAGGCGACGGCGTTGCGCGCGTTCGTCGACCAGGTGAAGGCGATCGACAAGGGCGCGAACGTGGTGCTCGCGGGCGACATCAACGACTACCAGTTCTCGCCGGCGGTCGGCACGCTCACCGCGGGCGGCGCGGTGGTCGACCTGATCGCGACGCTGCCGCCGGCCGAGCGGTACAGCTACGTGTTCGAGGGCAACTCGCAGACCCTGGACCACATCCTGATCAGCTCGAACATCACCCGCTACCGGTACGACGTGGTGCACGTGAACGCGGAGTTCGCCGACCAGGCCAGCGACCACGACCCGCAGGTCGTGAAGCTGCGTCCGAGCACCGGTGACCCCCGCGTCGACCGGCTGCTGTTCGCGTTGGAGGACCTCGCGGAGTGCCTCGGCGCGTGACCTCGTGAAATGCCGAAGAGCCCCCTGGGATTCCCAGGGGGCTCTTCGCTGCGGAGGATACGGGATTTGAACCCGTGAGGGGGTTAACCCAACACGATTTCCAGTCGTGCGCACTAGGCCACTATGCGAATCCTCCGCCGGAGACACTACCGGATGGGGGTCTGACCAGCCAAAAGGGCTGGTAGGGCGGGTGCGTAGGTCTGGCGTGGTGCCGGCACAGCGCTCGGTGACGACACTATTGGAGCGTCTGTTACATGGGCACCACGGGCATGAGCGCGGCCGTCTGGGGCATGTCGGCCGAGCGTTGGCGCGGGACGATCAAGTCCAAGGCGCTGTCCGGCAAGACCGAGGAGCGGTACCTCGCCACCGCCCACCGGTGGGTCGGTGGCTTGACGATCAGGGGTTCGACATCGAGCCGAACGAGGTCAAGGTTCACCACATCGAGGACTTCATCACGAACATCATCGTCGCGACCTCACCCGCGAACGCCGCCCACCACTACTGTCGCGCAGGAACGGCACGCCGCTCACGATCCAAGGCATTCAGGCGATGCTCAACCGCTCAAGTCGCTCCGGCTCCTCGCGGCAGTGGTAGAGCGAACGGGCTGGTGTATGTGGAAGAAGGGTGGAGGCGTCACGGGTGGGTGGAAGCGGCTTGACTACCTCCTTTCGTGGATCGACATTTCAAACACGAGGTCATTACCCATACTCGCCCGCCGCGCGTACATCCCCGATGAACTCCTGACCGCTGACGTGCTCGACTCCTGGCCTCTCACCGTGCCGTGCGTGGCGCAGTTGGCCGAGTCCGGGATCGGGTTCGAGCGGCCGATCACCTTCCTGGTGGGCGAGAACGGGTCGGGGAAGTCCACCCTCGTCGAGGCGTTCGCCGAGGCGTGGGGACTGGACGCGCGCGGCGGGCGGGCGGGGCGCAAGTATGTCAACGACCGTCCGAAAACCGTCCTTGGTGAGCTGCTGCGCTGGGAAACCACCGGTGCCGGCGCTCGGCACAAGAGCGGGACGCGGACCAAGCGCCGCGGCTACTTCCTGCGCGCCGAAACCGCGTTCGGCTTCATGGACGCGGTCAGTGGGATGAACGGCTACTGGGAAGAGGACACCAGCGAGATGAGCCACGGCGAGGGGTTCCTCACCGTGCTCTCGACGATGTTCCGCGAACCCGGCTTCTACCTCATGGACGAACCCGAGGCCGCGCTGTCGTTCAAGTCCTGCCTGCGTTTGGTCAACCTCATGCACGACCTCGGCGAGTCCGGCGCGCAGATCATCTGTTCGACCCACTCGCCGATTCTCGCCGCGACCCCCGGTGCCGACATCATCGAGGTGGGCGATCACGGGTTCCGCCGAACCGAATGGAAAGACCTCGAACTCGTCGACCACTGGCGTCGTTACCTGAACAACCCCGACGCCTATCTGCGGTACATCACCAACGAGTAGGGGACACCCGTTGACGGTCGACACCAGCGAAGCCGACGCGCGGTTCAAGAAGTGGATGCGCGAGAACCTGACCCGCGCCGCCGAGCACTTCGGCCTGGTCGTGTCCGGCGAGCCCGTGCTCGGCTGGGTCGACCGGTCGATCAGCGCTCCCGTCCGCAAGGACGGCTCCGACTACTGGTTGCGCGTGGTCTCCGAGGACAAGCAGTGGATCGGCGGCAACTTCTGGACCGGGAACCTCGACGCCAACGTGTTCGACGGACTCGCCAAGCCCCGTGTGCTCGACGTGTTCGAGTGGGAAGAGTGGCGGCAGCAGCGCGCCGAGGTCATGACCAGGATGCCGGGCACCCCCTGCTCGCTCACCGACGCGCTGCGCGTCGCGGTCGACCTGTCCGACCAGTGGTGGGCCGAGTTGCGTCGGACGGTCGACACGGTCGCCGCGACGTCGACCACGCGCGTGAACAGCGGTCCGGACAAGCTCGCCGAACGGCTCGTGCAGCGGTTCGGCGACGTCGTCGACGTGACCGCCGCCGAATGGGAGACCGTGCACGGTGATCTGCACTGGGCGAACCTGTTCGGCCCGCGGTTCGGATTGCTCGACTGGGAGATGTGGGGCCGGGGTCTGAAGGGCTCGGACGCGGCGACCTTGTTGTGCTACAGCCTGTTGGTGCCCGATGTCGCCGAGCGGGTGCGCGCGGTGTTCGCCGACGTGCTCGACACCTCCGCTGGGCGTGTGGCTCAGCTCTACGTCGTCGCGCGGCTCAGGCGGCGGGTCGACGGCGGTGAATACCCGGACCTCGCCGGGCCGCTCGACCGACTTACGTCGAGTCTGCTCGTCGACTGGTGACGGGCCGGACGCGAGCTGCGACGTGGAGCACGACCCGTCGAACTTCCCCGCAGGGTGAATCGAACGTATGCGCGACAGCGGGTTCGGTCCTTTCCGGCTGGAAATCGGTGGTTCCGGTCCGGTGAACACGTGTTTCACCGGCCAAAACGGCTGGTAGATCGAGTGAGCGGGGTCGGGTACCCATGCCGTGGCGGACACCGGTTACACTGGACTCGGACCTCGTGCGGCACACATCTCGCGAACCTCCCCAGGGCCGGAAGGCAGCAAGGATAAGCGGGCTCTGGTGGGTGTGCGGGGTCCCCTTCTTTTGTCGGACCCTCCCGGTAAGGTCCCCGGCGTGGCGCTCGCCCTCTACCGCAAGTACCGACCGGCCACCTTCGCCGAGGTGGTCGGGCAGGAGCACGTCACCGATCCGCTGCGCACGGCGCTCGGAGCCGGTCGGGTCAACCACGCCTACCTCTTCTCCGGGCCGCGCGGGTGCGGGAAGACGTCGTCCGCGCGCATCCTGGCCAGGTCGTTGAACTGCGCGAACGGGCCGACGGCCGATCCCTGCGGCGAGTGCAACTCCTGCGTCGGGCTCGCGCCCAACGGGCCGGGCAGCGTCGACGTGGTCGAACTCGACGCCGCCAGTCACGGCGGTGTCGACGACGCCCGCGAGCTGCGGGACAAGGCGTTCTACGCGCCCGCCGAGGCGCGGTACCGGGTGTTCATCATCGACGAGGCACACATGGTCACGACGCAGGGCTTCAACGCCCTGCTCAAGATCGTGGAGGAGCCGCCCGAGCACCTGATCTTCATCTTCGCGACCACCGAGCCGGACAAGGTCCTGCCGACGATCCGCTCGCGTACGCACCACTACCCGTTCCGGCTGATCCCGCCGGTCGCGATGCGGGCGTTGCTGGAGCGCAACTGCGCGGCCGAGGGCGTCGCGGTCGACCCGGCCGTGCTGCCGCTGGTGATCCGCGCGGGCGGCGGGTCCGCCCGTGACACGCAGTCGGTGATGGACCAGCTCCTGTCCGGCGCGGGACCCGGCGGTGTGACCTACGAAGGTGCCATCTCGCTGCTCGGCGTGACCGACGTGGCGTTGATCGACGAGGTCGTCGACGGCCTCGCGACGGGCGACGGGTCGGCGGTGTTCGGCACGATCGACCGCCTGGTCGACGCCGGCCACGACCCCCGCCGGTTCGCGTCCGACCTGCTGGACCGCCTGCGCGACCTGGTGCTCATGCACGCCGTGCCGGACGCGGCCGACCGCGGCCTGGTGTCCGCGCCCGCCGACCAGCTCGTGAAGATGGCCGCCCAACGCGAGGCGACCCGACCGGCGACCGTGACGCGCTGGGCCGAGGTCCTGCACCAGGGCCTGACGGAGATGCGCGGCTCGACCGCACCCCGCCTGCTGCTGGAACTGGTCTCCGCACGCATGCTGCTGCCGTCGGCCAGCGACGCGGAATCGGCCGTGCTGCAACGCGTCGAGCGCCTGGAGCGCTACGGCCCGCCCGCCGGCGCCGTACCCGCCTTGGCCTCGGCCACGCCACCTCCCGCCGATACCCGCTTCCAACGCCCGTCCCAACGCACCGCCTCCGCACAGGCCCAGGCCCAGGCCCAGGCCGCACCCGACCAGGCCCCCGCCGAGCCGGACGCCGCCGAGCCGGACCCGGGTACGCGGGACGCGGGCGTCCCAAGGGAATCCACCGGGAGCCACCCCTCCCAGACCGCGACGCCCGAGAGCCGCACTCCGGCCGCTGCCACCCGGAACAGCACTTCCCAAAGCCAGGAAGCAGCCACCCAGTCCGGACACACCCAGGCCACCCAGCCCGAGACCGCCCAGGCCCGACCCGTCCAGGCGCGATCCGTCCAGCCCCAGCCCGGCCAGACCCAAGCCCGTCCGACACCGGCCGGCACGGGGCAGGCCGGCACCAGTCAGGGCGTCAACGGCCAAGGCGTCACCGGGGGAGCGGCCGACGGTTGGCCCGCGACCAGGCCCGTTCCCGGGCAGGAACCCGCCGCCCACGACTCCCGCCCGCAGAACACCGGCACCCAGCCCACCCCCACGGCGACCGGCGCCAACACGACCGGCACCGACATCGCCACCGACACGGGGATCGGCACCGACTCCGACACCGGCATCGACGTGAACGAGGTCCGCCGCCGCTGGCCCGACCTGCGTGCCTCGGTACGCACGACAAGCCGCAGCACCGAGGCCATGCTCACCAACGCGACCGTGCTCGACGTCGAGGGCACGGCCGTCACCCTGTCCCACCCGTCGGCACCGCTGGCCCGACGACTGGCCGAACCCCGCAACTGCGAGGCGATCGCGGCGGCGTTCACGGCCGTCTTCGGCGGCACGTGGCAGGTCCGCTGCGTCCACGGCGACGCGTCCGCCGCACCGACGCGCCCAGCCGCACCGCAACGCCCACAACGCCCGGTGCCCACGCGCGCGAGCCAGGCCCAGCAGACGCCGCGCACCCCGCCGACCCGCCCGTCGGCAGCCGACGACGTCCCACTGCCCCCCGAGCCGTCCGACCCCGAAGAACCCGAGCCGGAGCCGGTCGACGAGGAGGAGATGCTCGCCGAGGCGGCCCGCCCGGCCGATCCGGACCGGCAGCAACTCGACCCCGAGAGCGTCGTGCTCCAACTGCTCGCCGAACACCTGGGCGCGCGGCCGTTGAAGGGCTGACGCACGACTACGCTGGTGACAAGACCCCGAAGAGAGGAACCCGCGTGCAACCCGGTGGGCCGAACATGCAGCAGATCCTCCAGCAGGCGCAGCAGATGCAGCAGCAGCTCATGCTCGCCCAGCAGGAGCTCCAGGACGCCGAGGTCACCGGTACGGCGGGCGGCGGGCTTGTCACTGCGGTCGTGTCCGGCGGCGGCGAGCTGAAGAGCCTGAACATCGACCCGAAGGCGGTCGACCCCGACGACGTGGAGACGCTGTCCGACCTGGTCGTCGCCGCCGTGCGCGACGCCAACCGGGCCGCCCAGGAACTGGCCGCCCAGAAGATGGGCCCGCTGGCCGGCGGCATGGGTGGCATGAACGACCTCGGCGACCTCGGCAAGCTCTTCGGCTGATGTACGAGGGCCCCGTCCAGGACTTGATCGACGAACTCGGCCGCCTGCCGGGCGTCGGTCCGAAGAGCGCGCAGCGGATCGCGTTCCACCTGCTCGCCGCCGAGTCCGCCGACATCGGCCGGCTCCAGGACGCGTTGCAGAAGGTCAAGGACGGCGTGGTGTTCTGCGACGTGTGCGGCAACGTCTCGGCCGAGGCGACCTGCCGCATCTGCCGCGACCCGCGCCGTGACCTGACGCTGATCTGCGTGGTGGAGGAGCCGAAAGATGTGCTCGCGGTGGAACGCACCCGCGAGTTCAAGGGCCGCTACCACGTCCTGGGCGGCGCCCTCGACCCGTTGTCGGGCGTAGGCCCGGACCAACTGCGCATCAGACAACTGCTGACCAGGATCGGCACGGACGTCTCCGAGATCATCATCGCCACCGACCCGAACACGGAGGGCGAAGCGACCGCGACCTACCTGGTCCGGATGCTGCGCGACTTCCCGGGCCTGACGGTCACGCGTCTGGCGTCCGGTCTCCCGATGGGCGGCGACCTGGAGTTCGCGGACGAACTGACCCTGGGCCGGGCCTTGTCCGGCCGGCGAAGCATGTGAGGGTCGTCGCCGTGGACGGCCCGTCGGGCGCGGGCAAAACGACGTTCGCCGCGACCCTGGGCGGCACAGTCGTCCCCACGGACCACTTCGCGACCTGGGACAACCCCGTCGACTGGTGGCCGGAACTGGTCGAGGGCGTCCTGGAACCCCTGACCGCCGGCCACGCGGCCCACTACCGCCGGGTCGTGTGGACGGATGGCACCCCGAGTCCGGGCCCGTGGCTGACACTCCCACCGTGCGACCTGCTGGTGATCGAAGGCGTCTCCTCAGGCAGAAGAGCAGCCACCCCCTGGTTGTCCGAACTGATCTGGATAGAAGGCCCCGACGAGCAAACCAGGCTGGAACGCGCAGTAGCCAGAGACGGCGAATACTGCCGCCCGGACCTGAAACGCTGGCAGACCTTCGAACGCAAGTGGTTCACCGAGGACGCCACCCGCTCCCGCGCGACAAAAATCATCCACGCTGTCTGAACAAAACACCCCCACGCACGAGCACCCACCACCCGGGGATCCAAGCCCCGAACGCACAACTCGCGGTGTCTGAACGCATAACTCGCGCGTTCAGGGGAGGGTGGCGGCCTCGGGAGCGCCGATCGACGTGAAGTAGTCCTTGGCCGTACGCCAGGAAGCCGCCGCCGAAGCGTGGTCCGACAACCGGACCTGCGCATCCCCCGACAGGTGCGCCGCCTTGGCCTCCACGTACCGCTGCCCCGTCGCACGGCTCAACTTCCACGCCCGCTTTCCGTACTCCAACGCCTGAGCCACCTCCCCCCGATCGAGCAGGATCCGCCCCAACAACGCCAACACGTCCGCTTCGGCCAACCGCAGCCGGTATTTCACCGCGCTGTCCAACGCCTGGTGCGCCGAGTACCTGGCCTCGTCCAACCGCCCCGCCGCCCGGTGCGTCCGGGCCAGTCCCTTGCGCGCCGTGCAGATCCCCCACGAGTACCCGGTCTCCTCGGCGATCCGCAACGCCTCGGTGTGCCGCGCCACCGACTCCTCGTGCCGCCCGGCCCCCAACAACGCCTCCCCCAAAGCGTTCTGCGAGTCGCAAACCCCCTTCAGGTTCTCGAACTCCTCGGCCATCCCCAACGCCCGCGCCGCGGACTCGATCGCCGCCTCGTAGTGCCCGCGCATCACGTACGTGTGCGCCAACCCCTCGTGCGGGATGTGCGCGAACCCCCGCGCCCCGGCCCGTTCGTACAGCCGGCCCGCCCGTTCGTACAGCTCGGCCGCTTTGGACGGCCGCCCCTGGAACAGGTGGACCTCGGCCAACGACCGCAGGCTGTCCGCCTGGGTGATCCACACCCCGAGCCGGTTGCCCACGTCCAGGGCACCCTCGAACGACGACACGGCCCGGTCGAGCTGTCCCAGTTGCAGGTACACGCCGCCGAGGTTGACCAGCGCGATCCCTTCCTGCTGCAACGCGCCGATGCCCCGCACGATCACCAGCGCGCGTTCGAGGTAGTCGGCCGCCTGTTCCAGTTCGCCCAGGTCGATGTACACGCCGCCGAGGTTGGCCAGGACCGCCGCCTCGGCCGCCGGTGCCGCTCCGGTCCGCCGCTGGATCGGGATGGCCCGCCGGAAGTGGTCGACCGCGACCCGGGTCTGCCCGATGCCCCAGTGCAGCGTGCCCAACGACGACAGCATGGCCACCTCGCCGACCGGGTCGCCGATCGCCTGCGCCACGGCCAGTCCCGACTTCGCGGTGGCCAGCCACTCGGCGGGCAGGCCCTGCGCGTAGAAGTACCGCCGCAACGCGTCCGCCAGTTGCCAGATGTCGCCGTGCGGTCGGGTTTCCGCGCCGTGTTCGACCGTCGCGACGAGCGTGGCGCGTTCGGCGTCCAACCAGGCCAACGCTTCCGCCGGGGTCGAGAACACGCGTGGTGTCACGCCCGCGACGACGTCGTTGCGCGGCAGGCGCATCAGGGTCGCCTTCATCGCGTCGGTCGCGTTGTCGACCGACCGGATCGACCAGTCGAGCAGCCGGTGGAACGCGGACGTGCCCTCGCCCGGACCGCCCTCGACGGCGAGCCGTTCGGCCGCGTAATCGCGCAGCAGGTCGTGGAACTGGTAGCGGCCGGGGGAGTGGTTGTCCACGAGGTTGGCCGTGGCGAGCCGGTCGAGCCGGCGGCGGGCGTCCTGTGTGGTCAGTCCGCCCAGTGCGGCGGCCACGTCCGGCGTGATGTCGCCGGGCGCCAGGCTCAGGAGCCGGAACAGTTGCGCCAGTTCGGGTTTCAGTGCCGTGTAGGACAGGTCGAACGCCGCGTGCACGGCCGCGCGCTCGTCGCCTTCGACGGCCAGCGCCGCCAGCCGGTTGCCCGCCCGCAGTTCATCCACATAGGACGCGATGGTGATCTCCGGTCGGCTCAGCAGGTTGGCCGCGGCGATCCGCAACGCCAGCGGCAGGTGCGCGCACAGCCGGGCCAGCTCGTCGGCGGCGTCGGCCTGCGCGGCCACGACGTCCTCGCCGAGCATCCCGGCCAGCAACGCGCGGGTCTCGTCCAGGTCGAGCACGTCCAGCCGGACGTTCGACGCCGCGTGGCTCACCGCCAGACCGCGCAGCGTGTCCCGGCTCGTCACCAGCACCGCGCACCCGGGCGAGCCGGGCAGCAACGGCCGGATCTGCTCGGCGTCGGCCGCGTTGTCCAGGACGAGCAGCACCCGCTGCCCGGTCAGCCGCGACCGGAACATCGCCTCCTGCTCGTCCTGGTCCAGCGGCACGAGTTCGGGCGCCACGCCCTGCGCGCGCAGGAACCGGGGCAGCACGTCGACCGCGCTCAACGGCTGCACCTGGGCGTAGCCGCGCAGGTTGACGTAGAGCTGGCCGTCGGGGAAGTACTGCCGCATCTTGTGCGCGGCGTGCACGGCCAGCGCGGTCTTCCCGACGCCGGGCGGCCCGGCGAGCGTCACCACCGGCACGCCCTGCGCGGTGCGCAACAAAGCTTCGATCAACGCCACGGCCTGCTCGCGGCCGACGAAGTCGCCGATGTCGGCGGGCAGTTGCGACGGCACGACCCGGTCCCGGCGTTCGGCGGTGCCGCTGCCGCCGAGGTCGAGCGCCGACGCGCCGTCGAGCACCTGCTGGTGCACGCGGCGCAGTTCGTCGCCGGGGTCGATGCCGAGCTGGTCGGCGAGCAGTCCGCTGACCCGCCGGTACGCGCCCAGCGCGTCGGCCTGCCGCCCGGACCGGTAGAGCGCGATCATGAGCTGCGACCAGAGCCGTTCGCGCAGCGGGTGATCGCTGGTCAGCCGCGAGAGTCTGGGCACGAGTCCGGCGTGCCGGCCCAGTTCCAGTTCGACTTCGACGAGCCGTTCCTCGACGTGCAGCCGTCGCTCACCCAGACGAGGGACTTCGTCGCGGTGCAGGACCTCGGACGGCACGTCGACCATCGCCGGTCCGCGCCACAGGTCCAGCGCCGCGCTGAAGATCGAGGACGCCGCGTCGAGCCGGCCCGCCGCGCGTTCGCGTTCGCCCTCCTCGACGAGCTGTTCGAAGCGCATCACGTCGATCGTGCGCTCGTCCACGTCGATGAGGTAGCCGTCGGGGACGGTGCGGATCGGGATCTCGGGACCGAGCACCTGCCGAAGTCTCATCACGTAGGTCTGGAGAGTGCCGCGCGCCCGTGCGGGTGGTTCGGCGCCCCAGATGTGCTCGGCGAGTTCGTCGACCGACACGCTCGACCCGGCGCGGATCAACAGCGATACCAGAAGCGAACGCTGGCGGCCTGCGCGGACGACGACTTGTTGACCGTTGACCAATACCTGGAGCGGGCCCAGGAAGCGGAACTCGGCCCGTGGCCCCATCGGCGACCCCTTCCGCCCCGAGTGCAGGTATTTCCGTTGTCCGTTGTACAGCGTAGGAGCGCGTTCGCATGATCCAGCGTGCTCACGTCGGGTGAGCGAACCTGCGCCGGACGTACCAGAATGATGATTCACGTGGCCGGATCGTGACCTGTGTTACGTCTGATGGGATGTGACGACCGGTTAGGGTCCGTGACCACACCGAGAGAGCCCGGATTTCCCAAGGGGTGTTTGATGGTTCATTCCCGAACGGCACGCCGCCGTTGGACGGCCGCGATCGGCCTCACCGGCGTTGCCGCGCTCGCACTGTCCGCCTGCGCTCAATCCGAGCGGGGAACCGACTCCTCCTCCGGGTCCGGCAAGACCGGCGGTACGTTCACCTTCGGCGCCGCCGGCGCACCCAAGCTGTTCGACCCGTTCTACGCCACCGACGGCGAGACGTTCCGCGTCGCGCGGCAGATGTTCGACGGGTTGACCACCTTCAAACCGGGCACAGCGGAGCCCGTCGGGCAGCTCGCCGAGAAGTGGTCCAGCAGCTCGGACGGCCTCACCTGGACGTTCAACCTGCGCAAGGGCGTGAAGTTCCACGACGGCACGGAGTTCAACGCCGCGGCCGTGTGCGCCAACTTCGAGCGCTGGTACAACCAGAAGGGCGCCGGCCAGTCCGACGCCGTGTCGCAGTACTACGGCGACAACTTCGGCGGCTTCTCCGACGGTGCCAAGCCGTCGCTGTACAAGTCCTGCTCCGCGAAGGACGCGGCCACGGCCGAGATCGTGCTCACCAGCTCGACCTCGAAGTTCCCCGACATCCTGGGGTTGCCGGCGTTCTCGATGCAGAGCCCCGACGCGCTGAAGAAGTACGACGCGGACAACGTGCAGGCCCAGGGCGAGAGCTTCGTGTTCCCGGCCTACGCCACCGAGCACCCGACCGGTAGCGGTCCGTTCAAGTTCTCGAAGTACGACAAGGCCAACGGCACCGTCGAGCTGGTCCGCAACGACGACTACTGGGGCGAGAAGGCCAAGGTCGACAAGCTGGTCTTCAAGATCATTCCGGACGAGACGGCGCGCAAGCAGGCGCTGCAGTCCGGCGACATCGACGGCTTCGACTTCCCGAACGCGGCGGACTGGGACAGCCTGAAGAAGGACGGCTTCAACGTCCAGATCCGGCCCGCGTTCAACGTGCTCTACCTGGGCATCAACCAGAAGAACAACCCGAAGCTGCGCGACCTCAAGGTCCGCCAGGCGCTGATCTACGGCATCAACCGCGAGCAGCTGGTCAAGTCGCAGCTGCCCGAGGGCGCCAAGGTCGCCACGCAGTTCATCCCGGAGACCGTCGGCGGCTACGCCAAGGACGTCACCGAGTACAAGTACGACGAGGCCAAGGCCAAGGCGCTGCTCGCCGAGGCGGGCGCGAGCGACCTGACGCTGAAGTTCTACTGGCCGTCCGAGGTCACCCGGCCGTACATGCCGAACCCGAAGGACATCTTCGGCGCGATCTCGGCGGACCTGCAGAAGCTCGGCATCAAGATCGAGGTCACCACGAAGCCGTGGAACGGCGGCTACCTGACCGACGTCGACCAGGGCGTCCCGGACCTGTTCCTGCTCGGCTGGACGGGTGACACCGGTAGCGCCGACAACTGGATCGGCACGTTCTTCGGCAACCCGGCCAACCGCTTCAACACCGGCGCGAACACGTGGGGCACCGACCTCGCGACCGCACTGAAGAAGGCCGACGCCGAGCCCGACCGCGACAAGCGGTTCAAGCTCTACGAGGACCTGAACAAGAAGATCATGACCGAGTACCTGCCGGCCATCCCGGTGTCCCACTCGCCGCCCGCCCTGGTCACGAAGTCCTCCGTCAAGGGGATCGTGCCCAGCCCGCTGACCGACGAGCGGTTCTACTCCGTCAGCGTCAGCTGACGGTCACTGGAACCACCCGACTGACTGACACACCACGGGGTTACCAGTGCTCCGCTATACGGTTCGACGGCTGATCCAGCTCGTCGTCGTGGTACTGGTGCTCTCGCTGCTCGTCTTCGCGTGGCTGCGCGCGCTCCCGGGAGGGCCGGTATCGGCCCTCCTGGGAGACCGCGGCACACCGGAGTCGCGGGCCGCGTTGAGCGCGCAGCTCGGCTTGGACCAGCCGATCTTCCTCCAGTACTTCAAATTCCTCGGCCGCGCCCTCACCGGGGACTTCGGCAACTCGACCACCGTCCAGCCGGGCGACACGGTGGTCGAGATCTTCCTCCAGAGATTCCCCGCCACCATCGAACTGAGCCTGTTCGCGATCGTGCTCGCGGTGCTCGCGGGCATCCCGCTGGGCTACCTCGCCGCACGTCGTCGCGGCGGTTGGTTCGACAACCTCAGCGTCGGCGGCTCCCTCGTCGGCGTCGCCGTCCCGGTCTTCTTCCTCGCCTACCTGCTCAAGTACATCTTCGCGACGGAACTCCAGTGGTTGCCGTCGCTGGGCCGGCAGGGCGACATCGAAGCGACCCGGGTCACCGGCTTCTTCGTCCTCGACGGCCTGCTCACGCAGGAGTGGGACGCCGCCTGGGACGCCTTCCTGCACCTGCTGCTGCCGGCGGTCGCGCTCGCCACCATCCCGTTCGCGGTGATCTTCCGGATCACCCGGGCCGCGGTGCTCGACGTGGTCAACGAGGACTACGTGCGCACGGCCGAGTCCAAGGGCCTGCTCGGCTCGGTGATCCGGCGCCGGCACGTCCTGCGCAACGCCATGCTGCCCGTCGTCACGACCATCGGCCTCCAGGTCGGCGCGCTGCTCGCGGGCGCCGTGCTGACCGAGAAGGTGTTCGCGTTCCAAGGCGTCGGCGAGGCGCTCGCCCTCGGCTTCGAACGGCGCGACTACCCGGTGCTCCAGATGTTCATCATGGTCGCGGCGGTCATCTACGTGTTGGTCAACCTGCTGGTCGACCTCTCGTACGCGCTCATCGACCCGCGGATCAGGGCGAGGTAGCCGGACATGGTCACTCCCACCGGCAAGAAGGAGCGGATCGACGCTCTCGCCGAGTCGACCGCCAAGGGCGACTCCGGCGTCAGCCTCGCCGCCAGCGCCTGGAAGCGGCTGCGGCGCAGCCCGGTCTTCCTGGTCGGCCTGGTCATCATCGGGCTGTTCCTGGTCACGGCCGCGATCGCGCCCTTCATCGCACCCCACGACCCGGCCGCGCGCGACCTGATCGACCAGGTCGTCAAGGCGCGCAACGAGATCCCGCCCGCCCAGCCCGGCCACCCGCTGGGCGGCGACCTGGTCGGCCGGGACTTCCTGTCCCGCCTGCTGGTCGGCTCGCAGCAGACGCTGCTGGTCGGCGTGTTCGCCACGCTGATCGGCCTGGCGGGCGGGCTGATCCTGGGCACGCTCGCGGGCGCGTTCGGCGGCATCGTCGACTCGATCGTCATGCGCGTCGTCGACGTCATGCTGTCGATCCCGCAGCTGCTGCTCGCGTTCGGCATCGGCGCGCTGTTCGCCAAGCCGAACCTGTTCACCGTGATCCTCGCGGTGTCGATCGTGCAGATCCCGGTGTTCGCCCGGCTGCTGCGCGGGTCGATGCTCGCCCAGCGCGGCAGCGACCACGTGCTCGCGGCCACCGCGTTGGGCGTGAAGCCCGGCCCGATCGTGTTCCGGCACATGCTGCCGAACTCGCTGGGCCCGGTGATCGTGCAGTCGACGCTCGTGCTGGCCACGTCGATCATCGACGCGGCGGCGCTGTCGTTCCTGGGCCTGGGCAACCCCGACGACACGGTCCCCGAGTGGGGCCAGATGCTCGGCAACGCCCAGACCGTGATCGACAGCCATCCCCACCTGGCGTTCTGGCCGGCCGGCTGCATCATCGTGATCGCCCTCGGGTTCACGCTGGTCGGCGAGTCGCTGCGGGACGCCCTCGACCCGAAGAACAGGCGGTGATCAGCCGTGGCACTGCTGGAAGTCCGTGACCTCACCGTCGTGTTCGAGCGCAAGGGCGAACAGCCCTTCACCGCGGTCGACCGCGTGAGCTTCGACGTCGAACCCGGGCAGACCGTCGGCCTGGTCGGCGAGTCCGGGTGCGGCAAGTCCGTGACGTCGTTGGCGATCATGGGGCTGCTGCCCAAGCGGGGCGCGAAGGTCTCCGGGTCCGTGTCGTATGAGGGCACGAACCTGCTGTCGCTGTCCGACAAGGAGATGCGCGACCGGCGCGGCCGCGACCTGGGCATGGTGTTCCAGGACCCGCTGTCGTCGCTGAACCCGGTCATCCCGATCGGGCTCCAGGTGACCGAGGTGCTGGAGCGGCACCGGGACATGGCGCGCAAGAAGGCCATGGTCGAGGCCGCCGACCTGCTGGACAAGGTCGGCATCCCGGACCCGGAGCGGCGGCTCACCGAGTACCCGCACCAGCTCTCCGGCGGCATGCGGCAACGCGCGCTCATCGCGATCGCGCTCGCCTGCCGGCCCCGGCTGCTGATCGCGGACGAGCCGACCACCGCGCTCGACGTCACCATCCAGGCGCAGATCCTGGCGCTGCTCAAGGAACTCGTGCGCGACCTGGGCACGGCGCTCGTGATGATCACGCACGACCTGGGCGTGGTCGCGGGCCTGTGCGACGAGGTCAACGTGCTCTACGGCGGTCGTGTCGTCGAGAAGGCGCAGCGGCACGAGCTGTTCGCGCAGCCGAGGCACCCCTACACGCACGGCCTGCTCGCCTCGATCCCGCGCCTGGACGCGCCGCGCGGCGAGAAGCTCGTGCCGATCAAGGGGTCCGTGGCGGACAACATCCCGTGGACCGACGGGTGCGCGTTCGCTCCCCGGTGCCCCAACGCGCTGGACGTGTGCCGTGAGACGACCCCGGTCCAGGAGGACCTGGGCGGCGGTCGGCTGCTGCGCTGCCACAACCCCGTCCAGCCCGCGTCGACCGAGGAGGTGTCGGTGTGACCGCGGCAGAACAGTCCACTGTGGACGATCTGATGACGGTGCGGGGCCTCAAGGTGCACTTCCCGATCAAGCGGGGCGTGTTCCTGGATCGCACGGTCGGGTACGTGTACGCGGTCGACGGCGTCGACCTGAGCATCCGGCGCGGCGAGACGTACGGCCTGGTCGGCGAGTCCGGGTGCGGCAAGTCCACGCTCGGCCGCGCGATCCTGCGGCTCACCGAGCCGACCGGCGGCGAGGTCGTGTTCGACGGCACGGACCTGTCGTCGTTGCGCGGCGAGCCGCTGCGCACGATGCGACGACGGCTCCAGATGGTGTTCCAGGACCCGATGTCGTCGCTGGACCCGCGCCAGTCCGTGGAGTCGATCCTGGTCGAGGGCCTGCGTGCGCACGGTCTCGACAAGGGCCGCGAGTCCACGGCCAAGCGGCTGCGCGAGCTGCTCGCGGCCGTCGGCCTGCCGACGACCTCGCTGCGGAAGTACCCGCACGAGTTCTCCGGCGGTCAGCGGCAGCGCATCGGCATCGCCCGCGCGTTGGCCGTGGAGCCCGACCTGATCATCGCGGACGAGCCGGTCTCGGCGTTGGACGTGTCCGTGCAGGCCCAGGTCGTGAACCTGCTGGAGGACCTCCAGGAGCAGTTCGGCCTGACCTACCTGGTGATCGCGCACGACCTGGCCGTGGTGCGGCACATCTCCGACCGGGTCGGCGTGATGTACCTGGGCGGGCTGGTCGAGGAGGCCACGTCCGACGGCCTCTACGCCGAGCCGTTGCACCCGTACACGCGGGCGCTGCTGTCCGCGATCCCGGTGCCCGACCCCGAGGTCGAGGACCGGCGGGAGCGGATCCTGCTCACCGGCGACCTGCCCTCGCCCGCCAACCCGCCGTCCGGCTGCCGGTTCCACACCCGGTGCCCGTGGCGGCAGGCGACGAAGTGCGACACCGAACGCCCGGTGCTGCGCGAGGTGCTGCCCGGCCACCGGGTGGCGTGCCACTGGGCCGAGGGCATCCGGTCGGGCGAGATCCGGCCGCACGAGGTCGAGCCGGTGCTCGTGGAGGAGGACGGGCTCTCGCCCGACCTGCCCCTCGTTGGTCCGGCTTCGGTGACCGAGGCGCTCAACCCGTGACGACGCGGCGGGCGCCCACCCCCAGGAGGGCGCCCGCCGCTCGTACCGGACGGTCGTCGTGACGGGCACCGTCGGTTCCGTTCAGGACGGGTCGCGCCCGAGCAGTCCGACCAGCCGGTCCGTCAGCGGTGCCGTGTCCAGGACCGGCACGGGGTGCGCGAAGAACGCGCCCGGCCCGCGCACCTCCGGCGTGTACGGGTACTTCAACGCCATCCGGTAGGCCGGTCCGGCGAGGTCCTCGTCCAGGGTGGCGTCGACGCCGAGCGCACGGCGCAGGTCCCACGAGTGCACCAGGTTGTCGACGAAGTGCGCGGCGACCAGGCGGTTGCCGGGCATGGCGGTCAGGCCGGGGAAGTCGGCCTCCCGGTCGAGCATGCCGGCCGCGCCGAACGCGTCGGCGACCTCGGCCGCGGCCCGGTGGAACTCGGCGACCAGGTCGTCCTCGTCGAACGGGCGCGGTGTCGTGCGGTGCGCGCCCGCGACGAAGTCCAAAGAGGACTCGACCTGGTGGCGGAGCAGGTCGCGGACCGTCCACCCGGCACAGGGCGTGGTGCGGTCGAAGTCATCGGGTGCGAGGTTGTCGTAGAGCGCCAGGTTGATCTCCACCGCGGCGCGGTCGAGTGCGAGCAGGTCCACCATGTGCGTCCTCCTAACTATACGAACGATCGTACAGTTAGTTTGGGGGTGGTCAACCGGTTAGCGTGAGGACGTGAAGGTGGACGGACGGTTGGAGCGCGGCGGGCAGACCCGTCGGCAGATCCTGCGGCGCGCGGTGGACATCGCGTCCGTCGAGGGCCTGGAGGGCCTGTCGATCGGGCGGCTCTCCACCGAGCTGGAGATCAGCAAGAGCGGCGTGTTCGCCCACTTCGGCTCGAAGGAGGAACTCCAGCTCGCGACCGTGAAGGCCGCCGCCGCGATCTTCGTCGGGCAGGTGGTCGAGCCAGCCCTGGCGTTGCCCGAGGGCCTGGTCCGCCTGACCGCGCTGCTGGACGGCTGGATCGCCTACTCCGAGGGCCGCACGTTCCCCGGCGGCTGCTTCTTCTACGCCGTGCAGGCCGAGTTCGACGCCCGCCCCGGCCGCGTGCGCGACGCGATCGCCGACTACGACCGCCGCTGGCACGACCTCGTGACCAGGACCGCCGCCGCCGTCACCGACGACCCGGCCCAACTCGCCTTCGAACTCGTCGCCTACCTCGAACTGGCCAACCTCCGCTCAGTCCTGCACGACGACCCCACCGCCTACACCCGCGCCCGCATCGCCATCACCCGCACCCTCCGCGAGTCCTCCACTCGGACACCCTGAAGGCACCAAACCCCGCGAGTCATGCGTTCAGGCACCGCGAGTTGTGCGTTCGGACACCGCGAATTGTGCGTTCGGGTCTCACCCGTTCGAAGGTGCCTGAGCGCGTAGTTCGGGGTGCTTGAGCGGAGGGCTCGCGCGTTTGCGGATGAGAAGGCTCACGGGGATGCCGAGCAGGGTGGCGACGGCGAACGACACCACGATCGCGGTCAGCGTGTCCGGCACGAGGTGCCCGCCGAAGTAACCCAGCAACGCCGTGTACGCGCTCCACAACGTCGCACCCACCAGCGCCACGGGCGCGAACCGCCGCCGCGGCAGCCGCAACGACCCGGCCAGCAACGCCCCGATCAACCCGCCGCCCGGCACGAACCGGGCCGCGACCAGGATCGGCTCCCCCCGCGTGGCCAGCCGCCCGGCCGTCCACTCCACCACCGCACGCGGCCCCGTCCGCCGGCTGAACCGGCGCAACGCCCGCATGCCCGCGCCGCGCCCCACCGCGAAGTTCACGAGGTCCGACAGGAAGCACCCGACCGATGCCACCGCGATCACCGCGGCCAACGGCACCTCACCGGACGCCGCCAGCACGCCACAAGCGATCAGCACGGCCTCGGTCGGCGCCAACGGCACCACGGAGACCACGAACAGCACCACGAGGGTGGTCATGATCCGGGAACGCTACGCGACCGCCGAACGTCCCCCGACCTGGGCGTCCTTCAGGGAACTGCCGGCGAACACCGGGCGAACGCCGAGGGTCGGCGGACACCGCCGACCCCCGGGCGGGTTCCTACCGGTGCGCCCGGTTCAACGCCGAGACCACGGCGCGCAACGCCGCCGACGTCGTCGACTGGTCGATTCCCACGCCCCACAGCACGCGGTCGCCCACGGCGCATTCCAGGTACGCGGCGGCGCTCGCGTCGTCACCGGCCGACAGCGCGTGCTCGGAGTAGTCCAGCACCCGCACGTCGTACCCGACCGTGGCCAACGCGTCGACGAACGCCGCGATCGGACCGTTGCCCGTGCCGACGATCTCCTGCTCGTCGCCGTCCACGATCACCAGCGCCTTGATCCGCTCGTGCCCGGTGCCGTCGGAAGTGACCTTCTGCCGCACCAGCTTCAGCGGCACGACCCCGTCCAGGTACTCGCCGGCGAACGAGTCCCACATGTCCTTCGGGCCGATCTCGCCGCCCTGCGTGTCGGTGACCTCCTGGATCACCCGCGAGAACTCCACCTGCAACCGGCGCGGCAGGTCCAGATGGTGCTCGGTCTTCATCAGGTACGCCACGCCGCCCTTGCCGGACTGCGAGTTGACCCGGATGACGGCCTCGTAGTTGCGGCCGACGTCCTTGGGGTCGATCGGCAGGTACGGCACCTCCCACGGGTGCGCGTCCACGTGCCGCCCGGCCTCCTTGGCGTCGTGCTCCAACGCCTCCAGGCCCTTCTTGATCGCGTCCTGGTGCGAGCCGGAGAACGCGGTGAAGACCAGGTCGCCGCCGTACGGGTGGCGTTCGTGCACGGGCAGCTGGTTGCAGTACTCGACCGTGCGCCGGATCTCGTCGATGTCGGAGAAGTCGATCTGCGGGTCGATGCCCTGGCCGAACATGTTCATGCCCAGCGTGACCAGGCAGACGTTGCCGGTGCGCTCGCCGTTGCCGAACAGGCAGCCCTCGATCCGGTCGGCGCCGGCCAGGTAGCCCAGCTCGGCCGCCGCGACGCCGGTGCCCCGGTCGTTGTGCGGGTGCAGCGACAGGATGATCGACTCACGCCGCTTCAGGTTGCGCGACATCCACTCGATCGAGTCGGCGTACACGTTGGGCGTGGCCATCTCGACGGTCGCCGGCAGGTTGATGATCAGCGGCAGGTCGGGCGTCGGCGCGATGATCTCGGACACCGCGTCGCACACCTCCAGCGCGTACGACAGCTCGGTGCCGGTGTAGGACTCGGGGGAGTACTCGTACCGGAACTCGGTCTCCGGGTACTTCTTCGCCTCTTCCAGCGCGAACCGCGCCGCGTCCGTGGCGATCTTCTTGATGCCGTCGCGGTCGGACCGGAACACGACGCGGCGCTGGAGGATCGACGTCGAGTTGTAGAAGTGGACGATCGCCTTGGACGCGCCGCGCAACGACTCGAACGTGCGGGAGATCAGCTCGGCGCGGCACTGGGTCAGCACCTGGATCGTCACGTCGTCGGGGATCGCGCCGTCCTCGATGATCTCGCGGACGAAGTCGAAGTCCGTCTGCGACGCGGCCGGGAAGCCGACCTCGATCTCCTTGTAGCCCATGCGCACCAGCAGGTCGAACATCTTGCGCTTGCGGGCGGGCGACATGGGGTCGATCAGCGCCTGGTTGCCGTCGCGCAGGTCGACCGCGCACCACAGCGGTGCCTGCGTGATCCGCTTGGTCGGCCACGTGCGGTCGGGTACGTCGACGGTCTCGACCAGCTCGTGGAACGGGCGGTACCGGTGCACCGGCATGGACGTGCCGAGCTGCCGGTTCCACGCGGGCTGGTCGCCGGGCGCGGGACGGGCGGGCTTGCGGATGCGGCTGATCCCGGTGCTGTACGCGTCGGGGCTGGTGGTCATGGTGAGTGCTCCTGCGGCCGTGTCGGTGAAGGACGACCGGCGCGCAACGCCGAAACCCGCGACGGGGGGCCGGTCTGGTCAGACCCCGTCACGGCGGCGAAGCAGGAGGGCGCGTGCCACGTTCGACAGGGTAACCAGACGCGGCGGCAAAGCTGGAATCGAGCGTCCAGATGGTGGAACTCGACCGGATCGAGTTTCACTCGATCGAGTGGTGGGCACCCTTACCCCATGTCCAGATGGCGTTCCACCCGCACCGGGAGCGGCACCTTCACCGCCGCCCGGATCATCAGCGGCATCGGCGCGGTCTTCGCGCTCATCGAGGTGCTCTACATCTTGATGATCCTGTTCGGGGCGAACCAGGGCAACGCGTTCTTCAGGTTCGTCCAGAGCCTGGCCGAACCCCTTGCCCTGTTCTTCCCGGGCCTGTTCGACCTCGGCAACTACAACCTCGGCGTACTGCTCAACTACGGCCTGGCGGCCGTGTTCTGGCTGGTCCTGACCGGGTTCATCGCCCGGCTCGTGACCAGGTAACCCCTCGAGGCCGGGCGCCCGCGGCGGACGACGGAGTCCACCGCGGCGGCGCCCGAGGCCGGCCCGCACCTCCACGCGGACTCCCCGGTGGCACCCGGGCGTCGGTTCCCCCCTCCGGCGCCGGGTACCGCGACGCACGACCTCCCCCGCGGCGGAGTGCGGGCCGGCCCCACACCCTCAGAACGCCGGCGTGCCCCACTCGCCGAACACGGTCCCGCTCAACGGCAGGCGCACCCGCTCACGTCCCTCCGGCGCACCCGGCCGGCCCACCGCCACCACGACCACGGGCCGCACCTCCGGCGGCAACCCGAACGCCGCGACCAGCGCGTCCGCGTCGAACCCACCCATCTGGTGCGTGACCAACCCCAGGTCCACGGCCTGCAGCGCCAGGTTCTCCACGGCCAGCCCCAACCCGTACTCGGCGTTGGGCAGCGGCCCCTTCTCGTTCACCGTCATCACCAGCCCGGCGAACAGCACGGGCGCGGCGGACGCCCACGCCCGGTTCTTCGGCCGCAACACGGCGAGCAGCCGCTCGTGCACGGCGTCGCCCGAGTACCCGAGCAGGAACCGCGCCGGCTGGCTGTTCCCGTGCGAGGGCGCCCAACGCGCCGCCTCGAACAGCACCCGCATCGACTCGACGTCGACCGGCGCGTCCGCGAACGTGCGCGGGCTCGTCCGCCCCGAGATCAACGGGTGCATCAGATCGCGTACTGCCACGCCGTGATCGCGTACGCGCCGAACCACGTACCGAACACCGCGACTCCCGACAACACCGCCACCACCGTCCCCGTCCGCCGGCCGGCCAGCCACACCGCCACCGGTACCAGCAGCGTGAACGCCGGCAGCAACAACCGCGCCTTGGAGTTCATCAGCCCGTTCGACCCGAGGTCCATCGCCAGCACGCCGACGCCGTAGACGACCAGCGGCCACTCCACCCGCCGGCGCAGGCACACCACGACCAGGACCAGCGCGCCGACCAGGAACCACACGGTCGCCAGCTCCAGCACCGACCGCGGCTCGCCCAGGATCAGTTTCGCGAACCGCCAAGTCGCCGCGCCGCCGTCGAAGCGCGAGTCCCACCCGCGCTGCTGGAGGGCGAACCACCCGTCCCAGCGGCCGGTGCGCACGGCCACGTACCCCAGGTAGCCCACGAGCCCGAGCGGCGCGATCGCGGCGCCCACCCACGGCCGCCACCCCTCCCGCCGCCTGATCGCGAGCAGCGCGGCCAGGCACACCGCGAGCACCAGCGCCGCCGCCGTCGGCCGGACCAGACCCGCCGACGCGCAGCACACGCCCGCGAGCAGCCAACGCCGTTCGACCACGCCCACCAACGCCCACGCGGCGTACGCGCAGAACAACGCCTCGGAGTACGTCATCGACAGCACGATCGCCATCGGCGACGCGGCGAACAGGACGACCAGCACCAGCCCGACCCGGCGCGACCCGCCGGACACCGCCCGACCCAGCCGTTCCAACCCGTACGCGCAGCACACACCCGCCACGAAGCTCACCGTGAACCCCGCGCCGACCGAACCCACGCCCGGCAACGCGTCCACCCAGCCCACCAGCGTCGGGTAACCGGGGAAGAACGCCAGCGCAGTGGACGGGTCACGCCGCCCGAAGGCGTCGACCAGCCATGGCGGCACGTTGCCGTAGCCGCGCTCGGCGATGCCCAGGAACCACTGCCCGTCCCACGAGGTCAGGGCCTTGGTCACGTCCTTGTCCCAGCGTGCGGCCATGGCCTGCACGACGAGCAGCCCCAGTTCGCGGACCAGCAGGTAGAGCAGGGCCGGCGCGAGCAGCACGGCCGCCCGGTGGCCCGTCAACCAGGTGAACCCGGCGCGCACGTCCGACGGGACGGCCTTGAGCGTCGACACCTCCCCGAGGGTAGTGGGCGTCACGGTGGGGGTGGTCCGCTCCTCCGGCCGGGTAGTCTGCCCGGGAACTGGGCTTTTTCGGCCTTGGAAGGAGAGGATCAGTGGCTCTCGTCGTCCAGAAGTACGGCGGTTCCTCGGTCGGGGACGCCGAGCGGATCAAACGCGTGGCGGAACGGATCGTCGCCACCCGCAAAGCGGGCAACGACGTCGTCGTCGCGGTGTCCGCCATGGGCGACACGACGGACGAGCTGCTCGACCTCGCCCGCCAGGTGTCACCCGTGCCGCCCGCGCGCGAGATGGACATGCTGCTGACCTCCGGTGAGCGCATCTCCATGTCGCTGCTCGCGATGGCGATCACGTCGCTCGGCGCGGAGGCCCGCTCCTACACCGGCTCCCAGGCGGGTGTGATCACCACGTCCGTGCACGGCAAGGCGCGCATCATCGACGTGACGCCCAGCCGCATCCAGGACGCGCTGTCGGAGGGGGCCATCGCGATCGTCGCGGGCTTCCAGGGCGTGTCCCAGGACAGCAAGGAGATCACCACGCTCGGTCGCGGCGGCACGGACACGACCGCGGTGGCGCTGGCCGCCGCGCTCAAGGCCGACGTCTGCGAGATCTACACCGACGTCGACGGCGTGTTCACCGCCGACCCGCGCATCGTGCCCAACGCCAAGCGGCTCGAGACCATCACCTACGAGGAGATGCTCGAGATGGCCGCGTCCGGCGCCAAGGTGCTCATGCTGCGCTGCGTCGAGTACGCGCGTCGTTACAACGTCCCCGTGCACGTCCGCTCTTCGTTCAGCAACAAGCCCGGGACCATCGTGTCCGGGTCAGTGGAGGACCTTCCCGTGGAACAGGCGATGATCACCGGCGTCGCGCACGACCGGTCCGAGGCCAAGATCACCGTGACGGCGGTGCCGGACCACCCGGGCGTGGCGGCCCGGATCTTCCGCGTCGTCGCGCAGGCCGAACTCGACATCGACATGGTCGTGCAGAACGTCTCCCAGGCCGTGTCCGGCCGCACCGACGTGACGTTCACGCTGCCCAAGGACGACGGCCCGCGTGCGGTCGCCGTGCTGGAGAAGGCGCGCGAGGAGATCGGGTTCGACCAGGTGCTCTACGACGAGCACGTGGGCAAGGTGTCGCTGGTCGGCGCGGGGATGCGCTCGCACCCCGGCGTGACCGCCCAGTTCTGCGAGGCGCTCGCGTCGGCGGGCGTGAACATCGAGATCATCTCGACCTCGGAGATCCGCATCTCGGTCATCTGCCGGGACACGCAGCTCGACGACGCCGTGCGCGCGCTGCACGACGCGTTCGAGCTGGGCGGGGACGAAGAGGCGGTCGTGTACGCGGGGAGTGGACGATGAGCCCGGTTCTGGCCCTGGTCGGCGCCACCGGTGCCGTGGGCACCGTCATGATCGACATCATCAACGGCCGGTCGTCCGTGCCGTGGGGCGAGATCAGGCTGATCGCGTCCGCGCGCTCGGCCGGCAAGAAGATCTCCGTGCGTGGCCAGGAGCTGACGGTGATCGCGCTGTCGCCCGAGGCGTTCGACGGCGTGGACGTCGCGATGTTCGACGTCCCGGACGAGGTCTCGGCCGAGTGGGCGCCGATCGCGGCGTCGCGCGGTGCCGTGGCCGTGGACAACTCGGGCGCATTCCGCATGGACCCCGATGTGCCGCTGGTGGTGCCCGAGGTCAACGCGGACAAGATCGGCGAGCGGCCGAAGGGGATCATCGCGAACCCCAACTGCACCACGCTGTCGATGATGGCCGCCCTCGGTGCGCTGCACCGCGAGTTCGGCCTGCGCGAGCTGGTCGTCGCGTCCTACCAGGCGGCGTCCGGCGGCGGCCAGTCGGCGATCGACCGGCTGTACGGCGAGATCGAGGCGTTGGCGGGCAAGCAGGTCGGCGTCCGCGCGGGCGACGTCCGCGAGGTGCTCGAGGCGGCGGGTCTGCCCGTGTCCGACTCCCCGTTCCCGGCACCGCTGGCGCTGAACGTGGTGCCGTGGGCGGGTTCGCTCAAGGAGGAGGGCTGGACCAGCGAGGAGCTGAAGGTCCGCAACGAGTCCCGCAAGATCCTGGGCATCGACGACCTGAAGGTCTCGGCGACGTGCGTCCGCGTGCCGGTCGTGACCACCCACTCGCTGGCCGTGCACGCGACGTTCGAGCGCGAGGTGACGGTCGAGGCGGCCCACAAGATCTTCGCCGCCCAGCCGTCGATCGTGCTGGTCGACGACCCGACGACGAAGACCTTCCCCACGCCGGTCGACGTGGTCGGGCAGGACCCGACCTACGTGGGCCGCGTGCGCCAGGCGTTGGACTTCCCGAACACGCTGGACTTCTTCGTGTGCGGTGACAACCTGCGCAAGGGTGCGGCGCTGAACACGTACGAGATCGCCGAGGAGCTGGCGAACCGGCTCTGAGGTTCTTCCGGGTGTGGTGCGCATCGGGCAGTCCGGTGCGCACCACACCCCGCCGGTGGGGTGGTGGCTCGACCCGGCTACCCTTCGGTTCCATACCCGCCCGGTCCCTCGTGGGCCGGGTTTTCCCATGTCCGGGTACTTTCGGCCCATGGCGGACGTCGTCCTCGCGATCGACCAGGGCACCACGGCGACCAAGGTGAGTGCCGTCGACCGGCACGCCCACGTGCTCGTCTCGGCCGAGCGGTCCCACCCGGTGCGCACCACCCCGGCCGGCGAGGCGACGCACGACCCCGGGGAAGTCGTGGACGCCGCCCTGGACGCGTTGCGCGAGGTGGCGGCGGCCGGGCACCACGTCCACGCCCTCGCCCTGACCGGCGCGATGCACACCCTGCTCGGGGTCGACGGGGCCGGTCGGCCGGTCACCCCGTCCCTGAGCTGGGCGGACAACCGCGCGAAGGACCAGGCGCAGGCTCTGCGCGACACCGACCTCGGCCGGCGGCTCCACCGGGAGACCGGCACGCCGGTCCACCCCTTCGCCCCGCTGGCCAAGCTGGCCTGGGCCGGCGCGAACAAGATCACCGCCGACCGCTGGTACGGCCTCAAGGACCACCTGTTCCGCGCCCTCACGGGAGAGGTCGCCACCGAGCACTCGTCCGCCTCCGGCACCGGGTTGCTGGAGTCGGCCACGCTCGACTGGCACCCCGACGCCCTCGACTTCGCCGGCATCGACCCCGAAAAACTGCCCGACCTGCGCTCCCCGCTGGACTCGGCACCGCTCACCCGGCACGTGCCCGGCGTGCCCCGCGACGTCCCCGTGGTCCTGGGCGGCGGCGACGGTCCGCTGGCCAACCTCGGCGTGGGCGCCACGACACCCGGCGTCGCGGCCGTCTCCCTCGGCACGAGCGGCGCCCTGCGCGTCGCCCGTGACGCGCCGATCGTGGACGAGCGGGGCCGGACGTTCTGCTACTACGTCGCCGAGGGCCTGTGGGTGGTCGGCGGTGCCGTGAGCAACGGCGGAATAGTCACCCAGTGGGCGGCCGACACGTTCGGTCTCCCGGCGGCGGACCTGCTCGCCGAGGCCGCACTGGTCCCACCCGGCGCACGCGGCATCACCGCCCTGCCGTACCTGCTCGGCGAACGCGCGCCGTGGTGGACCTCCGACGCCCGCTCGGCCCTGGTCGGCATCAGGCACGACCACGGTCGCGCCGAGATCACCAGGGCGCTGGTGGAAGGCGTCGCCCAGCAGTTGGCCCTGGTCCTCGACGCGGTCAGGTCCACGGCGGACGTGCGCACGGCCCGCGTCACCGGCGGCGCGTTCCGAAGTCCACTGTGGACTGAAGTGCTGGCGTCCGCCCTCGACCTGGACCTGGAGGTGGCCACCGGCGACTCGGCCGTCGGCGCGGCCCTGCTCGCGTGGCGCGCGCTGGAGGACCGCCCGCCCACCCCCGCGCACCGACCGGGTCGGATATTCCGCCCTGACAAGGACATCGCCGAGCTTTACCGGCGCGGACGGCAGGACGTCGAACGTCTGTACCTCGCCCTCAGGTGACCGGCACCAGCATCACCAGGCGGCAGTCCGACGACCGCAACGGCGACAGCGCCACGATCTCCGCGCGGATGACCTCGTCCCGGTCGGGCAGGCACAGGCCGCGCACGTCGCCGTCCGGGTGGACCGCCACGGCCGACGTCGCGCTCCACATCTCGCGCGCCTCGGCGCTGCACGCCAGGATTTCCCGGATCAACGCCGCGAGACGGAAGTTGTCCGGCAGTCGGGCGTGGGCGAACTGCATCTGCGCGATCATCAACGGCGCCCAGTCGGTGTCCCAGCGGTGCAACTGGTGGCGTGCCTCGGGATAGGTGAACACCCAGCGCATCAGGTTCTGCTCGTACACGATCCACGGGAACCACTCCTGCGCGGGCGCGTTCCAGGCCAGGATGTCCCACGCGCAGTCCGACACGTACGCGGGCCACGTCTGCCGGTCGATCACCGCGCGCAACCCCGCCGACAGCGCGCCCGCCGGTCGGGTCTGCTGCGCCGGTTCACGCCCGGTGCAGCACAGGTGGAGCATGGCCCGCTCGTCCTCGTTGAGCCGCAATGTGATCGCGGTCCGGTCGAGCAGGTCGGCGGAGTAGTTGCCGGGTTCACCGCGTTCGAGTTTCCCGTACCAGACCGTGCTCACCCCTATGAGGCGCGCTACGTCCTCCTGGCTGACGTGCTTGCGCCTGCGCCGCGCCATTCCGGTGACGAGTCCGGGAATGGTGTTGGGTTCCAGACGATCACGCCACGTGCGCATGAGCTGGGCCAATCGGTCGTTCGGACCTGCTCTGCCCGCGGTTGTGCCCCGGTCCGGCACGGTGCGCCTCCTTCGGACCGAAAGAGTTCCAGCTACTTTCCGTGTCCGTAAGCGCCACTACAGTAACTGCCACTTCGTGGTCCCGTCCGGGTTTCGGGCAGAACCTGGGCGCCATGGTCTGGAGCCAGTTCTTCGTGTCGGTGCTCAGCGGCGTGGCCGTCAGCCTGGTCTTGGCGTCCCTGCGGGTCGGGTGGACCCATCGTCGGGTTCCGCTCGGACTGTCCCGTGCGGTCACCCGGCGCAGCTACCTCGCCACGATCCTCACGCTGTCCCGCGATCCCGGCCTCGAACGCATCGAGGGCGTGATCCCCAGCCTGCGCCCGTCGACCGCGGGTCCGCTGCTGCCCGACATCCAGGCCGCGTGGGCACGCGTCGACGCGCGGTTCGTGGTCAGCGAGGCGCCCGAGTCCCTGGCGGCCGGCGCGGAACTGGCGGGCAAGGGCGTCGAGGTGCGGGTCAAGCGGTCGCTGCTGGCCGACGACCTGTCGTACCACGTGTTCGGCGGCGAACGGCCGCAGGTCGTGGTCAACCACCGCGACGGCCGCCGCGACCGGCCGAGCCGGTTGGTCGGGCCGTCGCCGACGCGGATCTTCCAGGCGCACTTCGCCGACGCGTGGCGCTGCGCCGTGCCGATCGAGTCGGTGCTCGCGGACGAGGCGCTGGGCGACGGGCCGGACCGGGCGGTCGTGGCCGAACGGCTGCGCGAACTGCGACGTCGGTACGCGCTGTCCGGCCAGGCCGAGGCGGCGGTCGTGCGGCACCTGGCGTTCCTGCACTCGGCGCGGGTCGTGTTCGTCACGGGACTGCCCGGCGCCGGGAAGTCGTTGGTGCGCAACAGGTTGGCCGAGAAGCTCGGCGCGTTGCGGCTCCAGGTGGACCAGCAGGGCGACTACGCCTACATCTTCTCCGAGTTCGTGAAGCGGATGATCCGGTTGGAGGAGGACTCGACCGGTTTCGTGGCGGTGTCCGGCGGTGCGTTCGACGTGGACGACGAGCGCCGGCTGGAACCCGCGCTGCGCCGGTTGTCCCGCCAGGTGCTGACCACCGTGGACAAGCCGATGGTGACGCTCGTGGAGTTCGCCCGTGCGGACGTCGTCGCGGCCCTGCTCGTGTTCGGCGAGGAGATCCTGTCCCGGGCCCAGGTGATCCACGTGCGGGCGTCGGCGGCACGGCGGGCGATGCGGTTGGAGGCACGGGCGCAACCGGCCCGTGTGCAGGTCGACGGTCTGCGCGGGGTGACCGTCGAACTGTCCGACAACCACCTCGTGCCGGCGACGGCCGCGTCCTCGCGTTACGTGGGCGACGATGCCGCCGCCCTGGCGCCGCACCGGGTCTTCGACGGACGGTTGCACCACGTCGACAACGAGCTGGACGACCCGGTGGGCCTCGACCGAAGACTCGACGGCTTCGTCGACGACGTGATCCGTCCCTACCGGACGCTGGTGGGCTGACGGCGGGACAGCAGTGCGCCCAGGAGTGCGATGACCACGCCGCCGCTGCCGGCGACGGCGTAGCCCCAGGCCGGCCCGGTGTGGTCGATCGCGAACCCGGCGGCGGGCTGGCCGAGCGCGGCGCCGAGCGTGAACGCGGAGCCTTGCAGGCCCATCGCCTCGCCGCGTACCTCGACCGGCGCGAGCGTCGTGATCGCCTCGCCGGTCGCGGCGATCGCGGGCGCGCACAACGCGCTGGCCGGCACGAGTGCGAGCGCCAGGACCCAGGGCATGTCGCCGACCAGCCCCAACGGCACGGTCAGCGCGCCGAGGCCCGCCATCAGCACCCACGCCGGTGGCGCCGATCTCAGCCCGCCGTAGACGAAGCCGCCGACCAGCGACGCCAGGCACGAGACGATGATCAGCGCACCCGTCCAGTCGGTCAGCCCGAGGCCGCGCATGGACGCCACCAACGACACCTCGAAGCCGGACATCGTGAACGTGGCGGCGCTCGCGGTCAGCAGCGTGCCGAGCACGCGGCCGTCGATCCACGCCCAGCGCCTGCCCGACGGCGTGCCGGCGGCCGGTTCGTCCTCGCCGCGCACGGGCGGGTTGACGGCGTAGAGCAGCACCGCGAGCACCGCGAGGGACCCGCCGATCGCCCACATCGCGGTCCGGCTCGACCAGTGCGTGGTCAGGAACACCCCGCACGCGGGGCCGGCCATGAACGCCAGCTCCACGGCCATCGAGTCCAGCGCCAGGGCCGGGCGCCTCAGGTCGGGACCGGCGAGCGCGGTGAGCACCTGGCGGCCCAGCGACATCATCGGGATCACCAGCAGGCCGCCGACGAACGCGGCCACGACGAGCGCCGGGTAGGGCAGTTCCGGGGAGATGAACCAGAACGCGGTCTCGCCCAGGGTCGTGACCAGCAGCATCGTCCGCAGGCCGCGGCGGTCGACCAGACGGCCCAACAACGGCGCGCCCAGCCCGATTCCCGCCGTGGAGAGGGCTCCCACCAGGCCCGCTTCGCCGTAGCCTCGATTCAGACCGAGGAGGACGTGCATCGTGATCGTCATGCCCGCGGCCGTCGCCGGCACCCGCGCGACGAGCATCAGCGCCAGCATCGAGGGCAGGCGCGGCGTGCGCAGGACGGCGAGGTAGGGGGAGGCGTTCACAGGCCCATCTTCACTGGGCGGTACAACGGTTTAATCGTTCGTTTTCCTGACTGATTCCAGATGGAGTGGTGGCGATGACCCCTGGATCCCGTGAGCTGCTCAAGGGCGTCGGACTGCGGGTGACCGCACCCCGCCTGGCCGTCCTCGACTGGCTGGCAGGCCACCCGCACGCCACGGCCGACCAGGTGGCCGGCGGCATTCGGGAACGGTTGGGGTCCGTGTCCACGCAGGCGGTTTACGACGTGCTCAACGCGTGCGAGCGGACCGGACTGCTGCGCCGCATCGAACCGGCCGGCCACCCGGCCCGGTACGAGACGCGGACCGGCGACAACCACCACCACCTCGTGTGCCGGACGTGCGGACGCACCGAGGACGTCGACTGCGTCCACGGCGCCGCGCCCTGCCTGGAACCATCCGATGTTGCTGGTTTCGCCTTGGACGAGGCGGAAATCCTGTTCTGGGGTCAGTGCCCGGACTGCCGTACAGCGGAGGAGCGACCAGCGTGACCGAACGGAACACCACCGACAACGCCGGCATCCCGGTGGGCAGCGACGACCACTCGTTGACCCTGGGGCCGAACGGTCCGATCCTGCTCCAGGACCACTACCTGATCGAGAAGAACGCCCAGTTCAACCGCGAACGCGTCCCGGAACGCGTCGTGCACGCCAAGGGCGGCGGCGCGTTCGGCCGCTTCGAGACCACCGAGGACGTCTCCCGCTACACCAAGGCCGCGCTGTTCCAGCCGGGTGTGAAGACCGAGACGCTGCTGCGGTTCTCCACCGTGGCCGGCGAACTGGGCTCGCCCGACACGTGGCGCGACCCGCGCGGGTTCGCGCTGAAGTTCTACACGACCGAGGGTAACTACGACCTGGTCGGCAACAACACCCCGGTGTTCTTCCTGCGCGACCCGATCAAGTTCCCGGACTTCATCCGGTCCCAGAAGCGCCGCGTCGACACCGGCCGCCGCGACCACGACATGCAGTGGGACTTCTGGACCCTCCAGCCGCAGACCGCGCACCAGGTCGCGTGGCTGATGGGCGACCGGGGCATCCCGAAGACGTGGCGCCACCAGAACGGCTACGGCTCGCACACGTACCTGTGGGAGAACGCGGCCGGCGAGCGGTTCTGGGTGAAGTACCACTTCAAGACCGACCAGGGCATCGAGACCTTGACGTCGGACGAGGCGGCCGTGATCGCCGGCGAGGACGCCGACGCCCACCGTGCCGACCTGTGGCACGCGATCGAGCGCGGCGAGTTCCCGTCGTGGACGCTGCACGTGCAGGTCATGCCGTACGCCGACGCCGCGACGTACCGCTTCAACCCGTTCGACCTGACCAAGGTCTGGCCGCACGGCGACTACCCGCTGATCAAGGTGGGGAAGCTGGTCCTCGACCGGAACCCGGCGGACCACTTCGCCGAGATCGAGCAGGCCGCCTTCGAACCGTCGAACCTGGTGCCCGGCATCGGCACGTCCCCGGACAAGATGTTGATCGGCCGCCTGTTCGCGTACCCGGACGCGCACCGCTACCGGATCGGTCCGAACTACGCGCAGTTGCCCGTGAACCGGCCCAAGTCGCCGGTGCACTCGTACGCCAAGGACGGGCCGATGCGCTACACCAACGCCGCGGACCCCGTGTACGCACCGAACTCCTACGGCGGTCCGCACGCGTCCCCGAAGGCGGACGACCACGCGTCCACTTACGGGGTGGAACAGCGCGTGGTGCGCGAGGCGTACACGCTCCACGCCGAGGACGACGACTTCGGCCAGGCCGGCACCCTCGTCCGCGAGGTGTTCGACGACGCCGCACGGGAACGCCTGGTGGAGACCGTCGTGGCGCACGTCTCCAAGGGCGTCTCCGAACCGGTCCGCGACCGCGTCTTCGAGTACTGGCGCAACATCGACAAGGAGACCGGCGACCGGATCGCCGCCGCTTTCGGCCGGTGAAAGCCGCTGTGCGGCTCCTCACCTCGCGTACGCGAGGCTGGATCTCCAGCTAGGTAGAGGTGGCAGGATCGACCACCATGACGGTCACGGTGGTGGGCATCGGCGGTTCCCTACGCCCCAACTCGCAGTCGGAACGCGCCCTGCGCATCGCCTTGGCGGGCGCGGCCGATGCGGGCGCCAAGACCGTCGAGGTGGTCGGTCCCGACCTGGTGCTGCCCTTCTACGACCCGGCCGTCGCCGATCGTCCGGACAACGCCCGCGTGCTCGTCGAGGCGTTGCGCGCGGCCGACGGCGTCGTCCTGGTGTCGCCCGGCTACCACGGCACGGTGTCCGGTCTGGTCAAGAACGCCCTGGACTACATCGAGGACCTGCGTGGCGACGACCGCCCGTACCTCGACGGGCGGGCGGTCGGCTGCGTGGCGACGGCCATGGGCTGGCAGGCGTCGGTCACCACACTGACCGCGTTGCGCTCGATCGTGCACTCGCTGCGGGGCTGGCCGACGCCGCTGGGCGTGGCCGTGAACTCGCACGACGTCGAGTTCGACCTGGAGGGCGGCTGCTCGGACCCGGTCGTCGCGGACCGCCTGCGCACGGTCGGCCGGCAGGTGGCCGAGTTCGCCGCGGCACGGTCGGCCTGACCTGATCCCGCCGGTTTCCGAGCTATTCTCGTTCTGTCACCATTTTCACCCGAAAGAGTGATCCGGTGTCGGTTCGTATCGTGGATCATGAGTGAGCTTCCGCTCGGCGGTCCGCAAATCTGCGGACCGGTTCGATGATTTCCGACCGCTACGAAACAAGCCTCGCGCGGGCGCGTGAAGGTACCGCATTGTGCCCACTTCGGGTCGATTCGATTTGTGTCGACCGCGATTTCGTTCGTCCCATCATGTGCCAGGGGTCCGTCATCCTTGCGCCGCGCGGTGCCCGTGGGCCACTCTTGGTGGCATGGGTGTCGCCGCCGGTGGTTCGGCGGCGTGCGGATTGGGGAGGCAATGGGCGGCGGATCGGCACGGACGGTGGAACGCCCCGGATTCTCCCCGTGCCCGGTTCGGGCATTCCGTCCCGCCGGTTCACCGGCCGCTCGGGCCGCCCTGGTCACGGCCGGTCGTCCGGCCTGCGTCCAGACCCTCGGCGCACTGACCTGACCTGGTGGTGGTTACACTGGTCGGGTGCTTTCGGCTGCGCGTACGGCGGCACCGGACGGCAGTCCGCATCCGTGCGGACCAAACTGAATACCGCCGAACGGCCCCGCGTGCGACGTCGACCACCGGCCGTGCCGAACCCCTCGGATCTCCCGGCGCTCCCTCCGTTGCATTCGACCTGGACGTGGGCATCGGGACAAAGAAAGGCCCCCCATGGCAGTGGGGGGCCTTTCGCTTGACATAGGCCGCCGCAATACTGCCGCCGCCCGTTCCGTACGCGCGTCCGGCGAAACTCCGGCGATGCCAAAACCGCCTCCGTGGGGATAACATGCGGGGACTGATCATCTGACGGCTCTTATCCCCGAGGCGGGTACGCGGTCACGCCAACAGGTGGTCGGCGCGCTACCATCAGCCACCTGCGCCACGCAGGACCTGCCAGTCCGGCGCGAAAAGCCCACGTCCAGGTCAATAGCAACGGAGAGGAGGGCGTTGCGGAGTTCCGGTTCACCGGAACCCGTTCCCGGGCGGCCCGAGTCGCCGCCCGGAACCCGCAAGCCGACACGTGTCCGCGCGGGGACCTTCCGCCGCGCGGGAAGGGGTACATGGAACATGCCCTCGCCCAGCCCCGAAGTCGCGAGCGCGATCGCGGACTTCGCCTACGAACTGCGCCGCGCCCGTCGTGACGCCGGCGAGCTGTCGCTGCGCGACCTGGCCCGGCGCATGGAGCACAAGGGCTCGCCGAGCACCCTCCAACGGGCGTTCAAAGGCGCCGTGCTCCCGTCGTGGCGGATCGTGGAAGCGCTCTTGAGCAACGGACTGGACATCCCCCGGGATGTGATCATCCGCGACTGGCGGCCACGCTGGGTCGCGGTCAAGGACCTGGTCGCACCACTGGACCAGGGCAAGTGACACCGGTCGTGCGGGGTGGCAGGCGGCCACCCCGCACGACGTCTCACAGCACCCGGCCCACGAACGCGACCTCGGCCGCGGTCTGGCGGATCGTCTCGGCGACGACCAGCGAGCCGTGGCCCGCGTCGTACCGGTACACCTCGTACCGCGCGCCGCGCGCCGCCAGCCGGTCCAGGTAGTTGTCGATCTGCCGGATCGGGCAGCGCGGGTCGTTCTCGCCGGCCAGCACGAGCACGGGCACGCGCACGTCGTCCACGTAGGTCAACGGCGAAGCCTCGCGGTAGAGGTCGGGGACCTCCTCGGGCGATCCTCCGAACAGGGCCCGGTCGAACGCCCGCAACGGCTCCATCTCGTCCTCGTACGCGGCGACGTAGTCGGCCACCGGCACGCCCGCGACACCGGCCGCCCACCGCTCGGGCTGGGTGCCCAGCGCGAGCAGGGTCAGGTAGCCGCCCCACGACGCACCGTCCACCACGCACTTGGCCGGGTCGGCGAAACCCTCGGCAACGGCCCAGTCGTGCACGGCGGCCACGTCCTCGAGTTCGGTCGTGCCGGGCCGCCCGGTCGTCGCGTCCCGCCAGGCCGAGCCGTACCCGGTCGAGCCGCGGTAGTTGACGTGCACCACCGCGTAGCCCGCGTCCAGCCAGACCGCGCGGTACGCCGAGAACCGGTCCTCGTCCGCCGCGTGCGGGCCGCCGTGCAGCAGGAAGACGGTCGGCAGCGGGCCGGCCGGCGCGTTCTCCGGCCGGGCGACCAGGGCGTGCACGTCGCCGACGAAGACGTCCTCCAGACCGACCGACGGCGGCGGGGTGTGCCCGGCGGGCGCGAGCAGGACGCGCTCGTCGCCGTCGGTGTCGAGCACGCGCACGACGCCGGGGCGTGCGGCCGAGGACCACGAGTACTCCACGGCGCCGTCGGGGCGGACGGAGGCGGAACCGACCGTGCCGCGCGGGGTGCCGAGCGTCGTGAGGGTGCCGGTCTTGAGGTCGTAGCGGTGCAACGTGTTGCGCACGCGGAACGTGTGCACGATGAGCAGCGCGTCGGCCTCCGGGTACCAGTCGGCGCTGATCTCGCCGGGCAGGTCGATGTGCAGCTCGGTCTCGGTGTCCGCGGCCACGTCCCAGATCAGGAGTTCCTCACGGCCACGCCGTTCGTGGCCGACCAGCAACCTGTTGTCCCCGCGCACCGGGCTGAACGCGATCGCGTCGAGGCCCTTGTCGGGACCGTCCCACTTCTCGGCGACCTTGTCGCCGGTCGGCGTGATCACGCGCAACGCGAGGTGCCGGTTGTCGCCGTGCTCGGAGTGGGCGACGGCCAGGAGGGTCTCGTCCTTGGACAGCGCGGCGAGGCCGGCGTCGTTGCGGTGCTCGTAGACGACCTCGGCGGGTCCGCCGGAGCGCGAGACGTGCACGACCGTGCCGTCGTCGGTGGACGTGGCGACCGCGACGAGGTCGTGCCCGACGGCGAGGCCCGCGGAGTAGCCGGCGTGGACGCCGTCGACACCGGGCTCGGCGCTACCACCGGATTCAGCGAATGGCTCGGTCACCCAGATGCCGAACTCGTCACCATCCGTGTCGGAGAACCACCAGATGGTTTCGCCGTCGGGACTGAGCGTGGCGTGTGACGTGCCGTTGGGCCGATCGGTGACCTTGCGATGGGAATCGGACGCGCGGTCCCAGGCGTAGATCTCCCAGACGCCGCTGGAGTTCGACAGGTAGAGGCTGCGGTCCGGTGCGTCGTCGGCCCAGTCGGGCAGCGTCACGCGGGGTGCGGTGAAGCGGGAGCGCCAGCGCTCCTCGGCCGCGGGGTCGGCGAAGAGCTGGGCGGGCACGTCGGCCGTCGGGTGCGTGGTCACGAGCCCGATCCTGCCGGCAGCCGGGCGGTGAGCAGGTGGTAGTCCAACAGGCCCCGGTCGGCGGCCCGCAGCCAGTCGCGGTCCCAGGAGTCCCGCCGTTCACCCTGTGCGATCCACCGGTCCAGGCCACGCCACACGTGTTCCCCGATCGAGCGAATGCGCACGTCGACGAACCCGGCAGCGGCGAGCTGATCCGGAACCCGGCTGATGGGGTGAGCCCGATCGAGGCCGGACGCGAAGGTCTCGAGCAGGGCGGACAGCTTTGGCCCCGCGTCGTCGTCGGCGGCGAAAAACGTGGTGAGCACGAGACGCCCACCGGGTACCAATACCCGTGCCGCTTCGCGGAAGAAGGCGGACAGGTCGGCGAAGTGCTGGGCGGCCTCGACGGAGATCAGCAGGTCGGAGGAGTCATCGGACAGCGGCAGGTCGTCGGCGGACCCGACGACGAACTCCAGGCGCGGGTCGGTGCCGGCCGAACGCGCGCGTTCGACCTGCTCGGGCGTGACGTCGACCCCGACGACACTCGAGGGGGCACGCGTCAACGCCCGTCGGGCACCCAGTCCACGACCGCACCCGACCTCGACCACCCGGTCGCCGGGCGAGATCTCGTCGAGGACCAGGTCGTACAACGCGATCCCGGACGCGATCCGGTGGTCGAGGGTCGGCGGGCCGTCCGCGGGGAGGCCGGCCCAGTACCCGAAGTTGATGAAGCCGCCCGCGAAGACGGACAGTTCGGCCAGGTCACCGGCGCCGTACGCGGCGTGCACCGATGACGGTGAGAGGTTCTCGGTCACGGTTCGATGGTGCCCGCGGGGCGGGCGTCACCGCCGGTCGAGTTCCTCCGCGAAGATTTTGTCCATGGTCTGGGACGCACGCTTCATGGAACGCGCACCCAAGGCCACGAACAGCAACAACACGCCGGCCGTGACCCCGAGCAGCGGGGAGGCGAGGACGGCGATCGTGGCGGCGACGGCAACGGCGACCTGCGCCCACGCCACCACCGGCAACCAGGCGGCTCTGGCAGGACTCTTGAACGTGGAGACGGTGCTCATAAGTTTGGCTCTCCCTGGTGAGAAGCGGCGGAAAGGCAGGAAACGCAGCCACTAGGACAGCGGCCCCCACCACACTTCTCGTTACGCACAGTGAGATCGAGTAGCGGAACAACACCCGATCGGCCTAACAGTGCGTGACTGCGGCTCACGCACCAGTTACGTTACGTCATGTCAATGGACAGGAGCGAACACTTCACCCGAAAGTGCGACCCTGAGGCATACCCGAACCATCGAACGGGCATACCCAACCGCCCACAGCCAGACCAAGTCAGGACAAGAAGAACAAATGCCCCAACAACGGCCCACCACCAAGCCCAACCACGCCCACAGGACCCCGGTCCCCCGATGGCTGTGGGTGACAGCGGCCCGCGTAGCCCGACTGGTGATGACCCGCTAACCCCCACAACGACCCCACCCCCGAGGACTTGCGGAGTTCTCGAAAACTCCCTCCGACCGGGTCCGCACCCGGCCACGGGCAGGGCTGCCGCCACCTCCGCCAGGCGGCAGCCACCCCCACTGACCAGACACAACGACCGTCCTCGACGTCGGACAACAGTCCCGGCCAGATCATCTCCACAGGCACGGAACGACGACGCCCCGACGGCCGGCACCGCGCACCACCGGCGTCGTCCCTACTCGCGCGGGGACGACGCCGACTTCATCGCCACGCGCCTGGGCGTCCCGGAACCACCCCGCTCGCGCGGGGAAACCATGACCATCGAGCGCACGAGCCGCGGTGAGCCGGGACCACCCCCGCTCGCGCGGGGACGACGCCTCGACCAGGGCGTTGACGACCAGCGGAGCCGGACCACCCCCGCTCGCGCGGGGACGACGTTTGCCCACCTGGAACGCTAGCGCTCCTCAGGCCGGCCTTCATTCGGTTCGTGTCGGTTTCGGAATGACGATCAGTGCTCGGCAATCCCCCCAGATCCGAGGCGGGGTGCTGCGTCCGTGGGCGTTCGAGCGATGCCGACGCATTCGCCTTCGGCGTGGAGGCCGGTCTCGCCATACTCGCGCGTACGAGGTCGGGGTGCCCATACCGCGATCTCGATGCCGTCTCGTCATCCGCCGTCCGAGCCAGCCGCTCCACGCGCACCGCGCGTCATCACGTCAGGAGACGTTGTGAACCGCCGCTTTACCGTCGCCCTGCTCGCCACCGCCACATTGGCCGTGTCCGGGTGTTCGATCGCGAACACCACCGCCTCCGAGGTCGCACTCCAGTACGGGGCCGGAATGTTCGACTCCCGGGTCTTCGTGCAGTGCGTCCCCACCGGCACCCGCGAGCTCAACGACATCGCGGACGACCACTACTACTACCCGGCCGGCCAACGCGACTTCACCTTCGGCCCCGACGAGGGCCTGGACTCCGCCCAGTTGACCTCGACCACCAGCGACGCGCAGGAGATCAGCGTGTCCGGCACGGTCAAGTTCACGCTCAACACCGACTGCGCCGAGTTCACCGACCCGAGCGGGAAGACCTGGCCGGGTGGTCGGTTGCAGATGTTCCACGAGCTGATCGCCGCGAAGTACGAAGCCGCCCCGCTCGAGGGCGGCGAGTCGATGCGCGAGGGGTGGCGGAAGCTGCTGCGGAACTACGTCGGCGCCGCCCTCGACCGGGCCGCCGACAACGAGGCGTTGAAGTACGGGTGGCTCCAGCTCTACACGGACCCGGCGAAGAAGGCCCAGTGGGAGCAGGACGTCCTGGGGCAGTTGCCGGAGATCCTGAAGACCCTGACGCAAGGCGTGGAACTGATCAGCATCAACGCGGTGCTGCTCCAGAAGCCCGACATCCAGCCCGCCCTGATGTCCGGCCTGACCGACAAGCAGGCCGCCGAACTCAGAAACCAGGCGGCGGAGGTGGACAAGAAGGCGGCCGAGAACTTCCCGGGCGGCTTGGCGGGGTACCAGGCGTACCAGCAGCAACAGGCGATCAACCAGGCGATCAAGGACGGCAAGGTCCAGGTCCTGCCGGTCCCGCAGGGCTCACCGATCATCGTCGGCGGCAAGTGACCCGAAGCCCGGGCGGAAGGTCCGAGATCTTCCGCCCGGGCGGGCATTCACCCCGATATCCCCTACGTCTCCCCAGCGGCGCACCGAAAACAGGACCCGCCAGGTCAACCCGCGCGACGGATCCCGAATACCCGATGGCGAAAGCGGAAGTGCCGAGGATCACATTCACGACAGCCGTTGGCGCTGCTGTACAGACAAGTCAGGCGCTGTCCGAAGAAACTCGGACAGCGCCTGATCTGTGTCGGGGTGACAGGATTTGAACCTGCGACCTCTTCGTCCCGAACTGCCCGCGACAAGGTCATCTTCGGCCATGGTGGAGACGGGCAGGTCAGGCACGGTCATGCACGACCGGTCTAGGTCGGGATGGTTGCTGTACTTCGTTGCTGTACATCAGCTTGCTGAGCCGGGCCTACGTCTGCCTCAGCGTCCCGTGGGTCGCGACTGCTTGAAAGCTCTTCAAGTGGGTGCTGAAGTCAGCCTGACTTGACGCGCTCATGCCCTGGGCACAGTGGTCGTCAGTCGTGGCCTCTGCCGTTGCGGACGGCCCCGGTGCCTCGCGGTCGCGCCAGTGGGCCGTCAGGCCCACTTGGGTGCGACCAAGAACATCGCCGGGGTCGGATTTCGCGACGGCGGTGGACAGGAACGACTGACGACCACTACCCCCGCCAGGACAGACACCATGACACCACAGCGGTTGAGGTTGAAGCTGGTCGACCCGTGCTATCTCGGGATTAGGTATCCACTTCTCCCGCCACCTGCCGGCAACTGGTAACACCCCTCATGACCAGGCGCTTCCCGGACCTCGAACGACCATCATGCACGGTCGTTCGCCGTCGTTTGAGCGGGGTAAGGCATGGGGTTGATCTTGATGTCCAGTCATCGGATGGCACCGTGGTCGTCGGCACCGTAGGCGTCCGCAGCGCAGGCCTAGCTCTTGCTGACGGTGACACATCCACGTGGTGCGGAGTCCCCTTCCGCGAGGTTGAGATGTCAGTACTGGCCGGTACAGCTTCACATCTTCCCTGGTCAGGAGTTAGTTCCAACGGATCAGGCGTTTGCGTTGTACCCTCTGGTTTGTGAAGCCCGAAGCCTTCCAGGCACCTCAGTTCGGCCGTGTAACCAAGAAGCCAGGAGACAAGTGGGCCTTCTGGTACTTCGAGCCTGCCCCTGTGCCGCGTGAGCTTGTCATGGAGCCGAAGACGATCTTGGCGCTCTCCAAGGCGGATGCAGCTCTGGGACGACTGTCGGGCGTAGGCCGTCTTCTGCGTGACCCATCGATCTTGGTGCACCCGTACCTGACCAGGGAGGCAGTTGCGAGTTCTCGGATCGAGGGCACTGAGGCCTCGTTGTCGGACGTTCTTAAAGCGGAAGCTGCGGATGACATTCCGGAGAATGACGATATCGAGGAGGTGATTAACTATCAGCGGGCGCTTCGCGAAGGTATGAAGCTTCTGGAGAAGCTGCCGATTAGTCGACGCTTTGTGCGGGAAGTTCATAAAGTTCTACTGTCGGGTGTTCGGGGGCAGGAGAAGCTTCCTGGCGAGTATCGTAAGACGCCGGTTTGGATCGGGTCGCCTACAGACTCGCCCGATACCGCAACCTTTGTCCCACCTCTCCCGGATTTGCTTGATGACGTGCTCTCCGACTGGGAGAAGTTTATAAACGAAGAGGCCTCGCTTCCGATCCTTGCAGTCTGCGCTTTGATGCACTATCAGTTCGAGACTATCCACCCATTTCTGGACGGCAACGGTCGTATTGGCCGATTGCTGATAATCCTTCTGCTGATGGAGCAAAAAGTCCTCGAACTGCCCTTGCTCTATGTAAGTGCTTACATGGAGGATAACCGGCGTGAGTACTACGATCGCCTTCAGGCAGTTCGCGAGCGTGGGGAGATCCAGGAGTGGATGCAGTTCTTCTTCACTGCTGTCTATAGGCAGGCGGTTGATGCCGAGGAGCGTGCTGGCAGGCTGGTTGAGCTTCGAGAGAAGTATCGTGAGCAGCTTCGCGGCACTAAGAGCAGGGCCGCCGAAGTTGTCGATTTGTTTTTCTCGAACCCGTTCATTACTGTGAAACGCGTTCAAGGCGCGTTGAGTGTCACTAATCAAGGTGCTCGAAACCTGATCGACTCACTTGAGGAGAAAGGCATTCTCCGGAAGGTGGGGACAGTAGGGCGGGGGGGGCGGATCTATTGGGTGGCGGAGCAGGTGCATGATGCGATCTCGTAACGGTCCTTGCTTCACTCGATCGGGCTAAGGTTTAACTGGCAGTGACGACTGCTCGCCGGTTCGAGGTTCCAACGTCTGTGGCTGTGTCGTTGATCTGTGACTGTTGGTTGGCAACGATCGTTGGATCGTTGGTCGCAGGTTCCAACGGAACGGCTGTTGGTGTTGGAGCGTCGCGGGTTGGGTGCGACGTTGGTTGGAGTGTTGCTTCGAGGTTCCAACGTCTGTGGCTGTGTCGTTGATCTGTGACTGTTGGTTGGCAACGATCGTTGGATCGTTGGTCGCAGGTTCCAACGGAACGGCTGTTGGTGTTGGAGCGTCGCGGGTTGGGTGCGACGTTGGTTGGAGTGTTGCTTCGAGGTTCCAACGTCTGTGGCTGTGTCGTTGATCTGTGACTGTTGGTTGGCAACGATCGTTGGATCGTTGGTCGCAGGTTCCAACGGAACGGCTGTTGGTGTTGGAGCGTCGCGGGTTGGGTGCGACGTTGGTTGGAGTGTTGGTTCGAGACTCCTGGGAAGCGGATCGTTAGAGAGTGTTGCCAGCCTGCCTGAGCCCACATGCAATCACTGTCCCCGCTCACCTGTCAGAGGGGCTTCGTGTCATCCCGTCGACCTGGCGCAGCCCTATCACGCGAGCTGGGGGCCTGCGGCATGCCCGTTGACCGGCGGGTGCGGTGTCAGGCTCGCAGGTCCCCAGCTCGCGTGATAGCCCTAAGGGAGGTCGTCGGGATGACACGAACCCCGGTCCCCGCTGGGTCGGGAACTGGCTGCGGCTCTTGGTCATCCTGTTGGCCTGCCGCGCGGCGAGCGCATCTTTGAGCTTGCGGCGGCTGTCGGGGTCGCGCGTGCCGCTGGCCGCCAGTTGCGTAGGTGCCGGAGGCGGGCCCCGCGCCCTTGCCGTGCGGCCTGGGCACAGCGGCGCGTGCGGCCCCGCCAGGGGCCGCCTTGAACAAGTAAAGAAACTCTGAACACACGGGCCGCGTTGGCTCTGAGGGAGATCAGCGGTTGCGGTGGATTTCGTGGAGTTGGTTGAGGTAGTCGAGGGCGTCGGGTTCGTCGGGGAAGTGGTTGGTGAGGGCCATGGCGAGGTCTTGGGAGACCATGGCGAGTGAGGGTAGGGAGCGGCGTTGGCCGGTGAGGGCTTGGCGGCCGTAGGAGATCGCGGTGTCCAGGTCGCCGGAGCGGGCGGCGGCTACGCCGAGGGTTATGCGGGCTTCGGCGATGCGCATGGGGGCGCGTTCGAAGCCGTTGAAGTCGGTGCCGTTGCGGATGACTTCCTCGGCCAGGGTGGAGGCCAGGCGGTCGTTGCCGATGTGGCGGTGGCAGTCCATCGCGTAGAAGTCGTACTTGAGCGGGTCTACGACGAAGTGGTTGGAGATGTTGTCGGGGTACGGGAGTGAGTCGAGTAGGGCTCGGCCGCGTTCCAGGGCGTTTTCCATCTCCGGTTGGCGGCCCATGCGTGCCCACGCTTTGGCTTCCTGGGCGATGAGTTGGACGCCGACGGAGTGGTTTCCGGAGTTGGCCTGTCCGGTCTGGGCTGCTGCGACGACGCCCCGGTAGTCGCCCGAGGTCAGCGCGAACCATGCCCTCATCTCGTGTGCCCAGCCCAGGATTCCGGGGTTTCCTACCTCCTGGCCCAGGTTCAGGGCCGCTTGGCGGGTGGCTTCGGCGGCTCGGCGGTCGCCTAGGTCGTATTCCAGGCAGCCGACCAGAAGGGCCAGCCAACCCGCTAGTTCCAGGGTGTCGCGGCGTTGGGAGAAGCTGAGTCGCTGTTCCTGCATCTCCACGATCCGCCGTAGCCAGCGGCGGCCTTCCATGAGCAGTTCGTCGGGCCTGCTGTGGGCGTACTCGGAGCACAGTTGGTCGACGGTGATGCGCAGTGCCTGCAATGTGGCGTCGTTGACCGAAGACGACTGCAACCGGGCGACGATTTCCATCGTGTCCATGCCCGTGGCGTTCACGATCTCCAGGCCGGACTCGATTCGGGTTTCCGGTGGGAACAGTGCCGTGGTGACGGAGTGCAGGGTCGCGGCGATGATCGGGGCGTAGTGGGGGCTCGGCTTGTTCTGGCCGCGTTCCCATGCCTTCCACCGCCGAAGCAGGTGGTCGGGCTCCGGCAGGACGTCTTCGGTGTGTTGGCGCATGCGTTCCGCGGCTTCGGACTGCGACCAGCCGCGGGCTTCCCTCAGGGCCTTGATCCGGCGTGCCCAGTCCGGAACATCGCTGCTCACGCGATACCTCCCCGGCCTTGCGTTCCCCTGTCCAGTGTGGCAGTTGTGCCTGCGCAACGCAGGTGAGGTGGAGGTGACACGGACATGTCACCTCGTCACCCCGGCGTCCCCAATGCTGACACTGTGATGCGTCCAAGCACCGGTCGATTCTGATTCCGGGGAGTTGCGGAACGTGATCAACAAACCCCGGACTGTCGATCGGAACGAAGGGGCACGACCGATGAGCGAAACCATCACCTGGTCACCGCTGTGCGGAGAGACGGAGTTCGCGGAACTGCTGAACGGCTTGGCGGTGGACTTCGCGCCGCGTCTGTTCGCCGTGGTGCACGAGTACCGCGACCGGGCGGACGGGTGGATCGCCGCGTGGGGCATGGCGTTTCCGCAGCACGCGGACGTGATCTCGGTGGACGGCGGGTTGCGGCTGCGGCTGGCCGAACCCGACGGGGCGGTCAGGGTCTTCACGTCCGAGGCGGCGGACGTGACCGCGCGGCTCGTGTGGCTGCCCGCCTTCAACCCGCGCTTGGAGGAGCCGGTGGAGAGCTACGACGAAGACCCGCTGGACGAGTGAGGGGAGGCGGGCATGTCGGGGAACGCCGAGTGGACGGCGGACGGGTGGCGGGAACTGCGCTCGTGTCTGGCCGATCTGCTGGACCGCTGTGAGGAGATCAACGGTCGCCTGGCCCGGGTCGAGGATCACTTGAAGGTGGCCCGAACAGCTCGGACTCCACCACGGCGACCCGTCGACTGAGGTCGTCCAACGCGTTGTTGATGCGCTCGAACATCGTCCGAAGCTCATGCGGTGAGGGCACGTGGTCCGCCGCATGGGCTTCGGGCTTTCCGGTGATGATCGTTCCCTCGCCCTGGCGTGAGACGACAAGTCCTTCGGCGCGGAGCTGGTCCAGCGCCTTCTGAACGGTCATCACGGCGCGGCCGTACTTGGCGGTCAGCTCCGACAGCGACGGGAGCTTGTCCCCGATGTTCGCCTCGTCGGAAGCGATGTGGCGGCGTAGGTCGTCGGCGATCTGCTGGTAGGCGGGCCGGGTGTCCATGCGCGGACTGTACCGACAGAGCTAGCTGAGCTGAAAGACACCCGAACGAGCGACTGTCAGTACTAGCTCTACTAGCTATGCTGATTGTGTTGGTACTGCTTCGACTCGGAGGTGCGCATGTTGCAGGACCTGCCGGTGATGTTGAACGGCTACCGGTTGATGATCACCGAGGCTCCGGCCGTGAAGACGCGGGAAGCGGAGGATGGCACGGTCTCACCCGTCGTGGACCGACTGTCCGGTGAGACCCAGTACGTGGTGACGGTGTTCGCCAAGCCCGTCCCGGTCGAAGGGCGTCGGCCGGGCAAGGGTGAGGAGATCCGGGTGAACCTGCCCGGCGACCCCGGCGACAAGTTCGGCGAAGGCATGTACGTCGAACTGGTCAACGCCGTGGTGAACACGTACGAGATTCCGGACCGCGTCGACCCGCGCAAGATCGCTTCGGCTGGGCTCTGGTTCAAGGCGTCCGGTTTGAAGCCCGTTCGCGCGGTGCGGGAAGCCGCCTGATTTCCGACCGATCGAGGTCGCTGTTCTTTGACAATTCCACAGTGGGTAGAGCCATGCCTGAAAACCTATGAGGAGGACAAGATGACGATTCCGAAGTATCCGATGGAAAAGCCCGGAAGCATGGTCGAGGTTCGGGAGGTGATGAAAGTGCTCGCGGTCGCATGTTCGAATCGAGGTTACGTGGTCGTGCTGACCACGGGCGAACTCAACCGTGAGAGCGGCGACGACCGCATGGTCGGGATTCCGGAGCAGGACGCCGCGATCCTCCGGAAGCTGATCGGCGCCGGACTGGTGATCGTCGTCCCGGCATTCCGGGTGATGCGGTCCGGGCCGGTGGTGACCTCTGCGGCACCGGTCGTGATCAGCGAACACGGCTGGGAACTGCTGAGGCAGTGGGAAGACCTGATGGGACCGGCCGCGTGACCTCGGAGATGCCATGGGCGAGTACTCGGACCTGGTCGACTCGATCGACCGGGTGGCCGATCTGGTCGGCCCGCTGGACCGGCTGATCGCGTGCCTGAAGAACAAATCGGTGCCACCGCCCGACGGCCTGAAAGAGCTGATCGAGGAGGTGAAGCGGAGCCTTGCCGCGCTACGAAAGCGGGCTGAGCGGTGTGAGAACGAATTGAAATCCCAGAACTGAACGTGGACGAGCGGTCGATCATCGGTGGTCGGCCGCTCGCCTGTTCTGAAGATCGGAGTATGCGATGACCTTTACCGGAACGTCCCGGCGATCGCCGGGATTCGAGTTCAGAATGGTTCGCTGGCTGGGACGTCATCCCGGCTCCCTCTGCGTACCGGGTGCATTGACCGGCTCGCTCGTCGGCTTGGGCGCCGAATGGACCGGTGGCATCGTCGGTGGTGCGGTCTTGGGCACGGCTGCCTGGTACCGCGCGCACCCGGACACGTTCGACGCCTGGGCCGCGCCGGTCCTGCGGTCGTGGCGTCGCCGCTGGCTGGGCGCCTACGCGGGCCGTCGCTGGCAGGCCCTGATGGGCTCGTGCGAACTGACCCGACGCCACCACAGGTCCGGCGCGCTGCTCGTGCCACGCGTGGTGCGAGTCCGTTCGTCGCTGTCGCTGGACACCGTGCGGGTCCGGCTCGTGCAGGGCCAAGCGCTTCGGGCGTTCACCGCTGCGCTTCCCGAACTTGCGGCGACCCTGCGCGTGGAACGGGTCGCGGTCGAGCAGGCCCGGCCCGGTGAGGTCGTGTTGATCGTCCAGCGCGGCGAACCGTTCGACCGCGTCATCCCGGCACCCGCGATGCCCGAGACCTCGGACGCCGTCGACCTGCGGTCGCTGTGCCTGGGGGAGACCGAACTGGGCGGGGAGTGGCGTGAGCCGTTGATCGGCACGCACCACCTCACGGCGGGCGCGACCGGGTCGGGGAAGAACTCGGTGGTCATGGCCAAGCTCCGGGCCGTCGCGCCGATGATCCGTGACGGGCTCGTGCGGCCCTGGGTGTGCGACCCGAAGCGGTTCGAGTTCGTGGCGCTCAAGCCGATGTTGGACGGTCGGTACGCGGACTCGCCCGAGGACTGCGCGGACCTGATCGCCCGGTTCGTCGACAACATGGAACGCAAGCAGAAACGCTTGCAGCGCAAAAAGAAGCGCGCGGCAAAGGTCTCGGCCGAACACCCGGTGGACTGGCTGATCCTCGACGAAGTCGGCTTCCTGATGGCCTACCGCACCGACTACGCCCACGAGATCACCAACGCGTGCGCGATCGTCTCCAGCCTTGGCCGCGCCACGAACGACGTGCTGGACGTCTACGTGCAGGAACCGGCCAAGGACGTCGTCCCGATCCGCGACCTGATCCCGCATCGCCTGTGCCTGCGGGTCACCTCGGACCGGCACCCGGACATGGTCCTCGGCGACGGTGCCCGCAAGCGTGGCGCGATCGCCGACCAGATTCCGGCGGACGAGTCCTCGGCAGGCATCGGCTACCGCGTCGATGCCCGGTCCCGCACGCCACGCCGCGTCCGTGCCGCCTACACCACCGACCACGACGTGGCCGAACTCGTGGCCTTCGTGAAGACGGGAGCGGCGGCGTGATCGAGAGACACCGTCCTCCGTCGGTCGGACGCCACAACCTCCATCCCCACTCGTTGGGGTTCAACAACGCGAATCCGCTCGAACCGGCCTACGCCGCGTTGCTTCTGGCCCTGTTCGGCGGGAACGGCCGTGCGCCCGACTGGCACGCCCAAGCCGCCTGCCGGGACACCGATCCCGAGGCGTTCTTCACCCCGAACACGACAGCCGCCACATCGGTGTGCGCGGGCTGTCCCGTCGCCGACCTGTGCCTGAAAGACCAACTGCGGTGGGAATCCGCCGATCGCGCCGTCAACCGGTACACCGTCGTGGGTGTGTTCGGCGGCGTCGACGGACCCGGCCGCCGCGCCCTGCACAAACCGAAACGGCGGCACCGTGCCGCCTGACCCGAGGGGGAACACCCATGCTCACCCTGAACGACCGCATCACCGACCGCGTCCGCCGACGCGACTACCACCAGTGGCGCGACGCCGTGACGGCCATCGGCGGCTGCGCCCGTCCCATCCACCTGACCGGAACCTGGCAGCTCACCGACCGGGCCGGAACGGTCCTGGCCCACCGTGGCGGGAACGTCATGGTGCCGTGCGGCAACCGGCGTGCCTCGGTCTGCCCCACGTGCTCCGACCGCTACGCCGCAGACGCGTTTCACCTCGTGCGAGCCGGACTCAGCGGCGGCAAGGGCGTACCCGAGGCGGTGATCAAGAACCCACGCTGGTTCGTCACGCTCACCGCGCCGTCCTTCGGCCCCGTCCACAGCGTGACCCGCCGGTGTTGCCGCCGTCGCCACCGACCCGACGACCCGGTGATCGGCACCCCGCTCGACCCGGACCGCTACGACTACGTCGGGGCGATCCTCTGGCAGGCGCACGCCGGAAAGCTCTGGCACCGCTTCACGATCGCCCTGCGCCGTCACCTGGCCAACGCGGCGGGCCTACGGGTACGCGACTTCCACGCCCGCATCTCCTACGCCAAGGTCGCCGAGTACCAACGGCGCGGCCTGGTCCACTTCCACGCTGTCATCCGCCTCGACGGGGCCACTGCGGAATTCATCGACCAGGCCATTCACGCTGCGGCCCGTGCCGTCCGACTCCGTACCCGTCGCCCGGATGGCACCCCGTTCGCCCTGGTCTGGGGCACCCAACTCGACGTCCGCCCGATCGGCGACACCGACGTCACGTTGGCGTCGTACATCGCCAAGTACGCCACGAAGGGCACCGGAGCCCGCGACACCCCGGACCGCCCGATCCGCTCTCAACGCGACGTCGACCACCTGGACGTCGGCGACCACCACCGCCGCATGATCCAAACCGCGTGGAACCTCGGCGCCCTGCACCGCTACATGGACCTCAACCTGCGCAAATGGGCGCACATGCTCGGCTTCCGGGGCCACTTCCTGACCAAGTCGAAGTACTACAGCACCACGTTCACCCGCATCCGCGACGACCGCCGCGCCTATCGCCTCGCCGAGGCCGTGCACAGCCTCGGCCTCGAACCGGACCAGGTGGTCGTGATCAACCACTGGACCTACACCGGCTCCGGCCACCGCAATGACGCCGAACGCGAACTGGCCCTGGCCATGGCCCGTAGTCGGTCGAGGAGGTGACGCCATGACACCCGACGTCCAACCCCGCTGGTACACCGTCGCCCAGGTCGCCGACCTGCTCGGCTACGGCCTGTCCAAAACGAAGATGCTCGTCGCCACCGGCCAGATCCGTTCTCTCAAGGACGGCGGCAATCGCCGAATACTCCCTGGCTGGGTCGACGAGTACGTCAGCCGACGTGCGACGGAGGCAGCCTGACATGGCCGCCAAGAAGCGCGACAACGGCGAAGGGTCGATCTACCCGCACCGGAACGGGTTCGCGGCGTACGCCTGGGTCACCACGCCGGTCGGGAAGCGGACCCGCAAGTACGTCTACGGCAAGACCCGAGACGAAGTCCACGACAAGTGGATCAAGCTCCTGGCCCAGGCCAAGGAGCATCCGATCCCGACGTCGACGCCCAAGCTGGGCACCTTCCTCCGGTACTGGCTGGAGGAGGTGATCAAGCCGAACGCTGCCCCGCTGACCCACGCGACCAACGAGACGTTCGTCCGACTCCACCTCGTCCCTGCCCTCGGGGACCTCCGCCTCCCGAAGCTGACGGTGAGCCGCACCCAGCGGTGGATGAACGAGCTGGCCCGGACCTGCCAGTGCTGCTTCCAGGGCAAGGACGCACGGAGGGACGCCAAGCGGCAACGGTGCTGTGCCCGAGGTGCCTGCTGCAAGGCGTTGCTGAGCCGACGATCGCTCTCGGACATCAGGGCGTGCCTGCGCAACGCCCTGTCCCAGGCAATCAGGGAGGAGCTGGTCACCCGCAACGTGGCCGCGCTCATCAAGATCCCCAAGGTGGTGGGCCAGCGCCGTGCCCGCAAGCGGAAGCGGTGGACGAACGCCGAGGCCAAAGCCTTCCTGGCCTCGGCACGGGAGGACGGCGACCCGCTGTACGCCGTTTACGTCCTGGTGGTCCTCCTGGCCATGCGGAAAGGAGAGGCGCTGGGCGTCCCGGTCGATGCCCCGAACTTCCGGACCGAAGAACTGGAGGTCGACCACCAGCTTCAACGCGTCGGCCGACAACTCCTGCACCGCGAGACCAAGACCGAGGCGTCCGAGGACACGCTCCCGTTGCCCCCGATGGCCGCTGTGGCTCTCAAACAGCGCGCCGAACGCCGAAAGCAGGACCGGGTACGGGCTGGGGACGAGTGGCAGGAAACGGGCCTGCTGTTCACCACCCGCTTCGGCGGTCCGATCGAGCCGCGCAACCTCAACCGGTCCTGGAATGCCCGGTGCGTGAAAGCGGGAGTGCCGAGGATCACAGTCCATGACGGCCGTCGTAGCTGTGGCTCGCTGCTCGTGGAGCTGGACGTCCACCCGCGCGTGATCATGAGGATTCTCCGACATGCCCAGATGGAGGTCACGATGGAGATCTACTCGGAGGTGTCGACCGAAGTTGCCCGACAAGCACTCCGCAAACTCAACGACAGCCTGGAAACCTGAGTTGCTGTACAACGCTGCTGTACGAACGACTCAGGGGCTGTCCGAGAAATCTCGGACAGCCCCTGAGCAGGTGTCGGGGTGACAGGATTTGAACCTGCGACCTCTTCGTCCCGAACGAAGCGCGCTACCAAACTGCGCCACACCCCGGTCTTGCGGACGAGGTGAACTCTACCCGATCGTCCCGCCTACACCGAATCGGGTATCCCTCTCGGTGGTGGGCGGGGTCTGACCTGCGGCTTCGGCGCGCGGCACGAGGGTGAGCAGGCTCGCTTCCGGGGGACAGGCGAAGCGCACCGGGGCGTACGGGGACGTGCCCAGGCCCGCCGAGACGTTCAGCCACATGTGCGCGCCCCAGCGGGACACGCCGCGCGCGCGGGAGCGGTCGAGGTCGCAGTTCGTCACCAACGCGCCGTAGCCGGGTACGCGCAGTTGTCCACCGTGCGTGTGCCCGGCCAGCACGAGGTCGTAGCCGTCCGCCGCGAACGGGTCCAGGACGCGGGGTTCGGGGGAGTGCGTGACGCCCAGGCGCAGGGCGGCCTCGGGTACGGGGCCTGCGATGTCGGCGTAGCGGTCGCGCTTCAGGTGCGGGTCGTCGAGGCCCGCCGTGAAGATCTTCTGACCGGCGACTTCCAGTTCGCGGCGCACGTGGGTCAGGTCCAGCCACCCGCGTTCGATCATGGCCGCCCGCAGGTCGCGCCAAGGCAGCGGCACTCCGTGGATGCGCTTGGTCTTCGCCGACGGCAGCAGGTACCGCGCCGGGTTCTTCGGGCGCGGCGCGTAATAGTCGTTGCTGCCGAACACGAACAGCCCCGGCCGGTCCAGCAGCGGACCCAGCGCGCGCAGCACGGCGGGCACGGCCTGCTGGTGCGAGAGGTTGTCGCCGGTGTTCACGACCAGGTCGGGTTCGAGTTCGGCCAACGCCGCCACCCACCGCTGCTTCGACTTCTGACCGGGCAGCATGTGCAGGTCCGACAGGTGCAGTACGCGCAACGGCGTCGACCCGGGCGCGAGCACCGGCACGGTCGCCTGGCGCAGTGTCCAGTTCCGCCGTTCGATGCCCGCCGCGTAGGCGAGCGTCGCGGTTCCGAGGGCGGTCGTGGCGAGCAGGGTGCGGCCGAACGTCTTCACACCTACCGAGGGTAAGGGGTTTACCTGTTCGGGGTTCCGCCCGGTGCCCGGTACCGTTCCGGCTCATGGCGGAGCTCAAGGCGCGACTTCAGGCCGACCTCACGACGGCGATCAAGGCACGGGAGACGGTGCGCGCCGGCGCGCTGCGCATGACGCTGGCCGCGATCCAGACCGAGCAGGTCGCCGGCAAGACCGCGCGTGAACTGTCCGACGACGAGGTTCTCAAGGTGCTGGCCCGCGAGGTCAAGAAGCGCCGCGAGGCCGCCGAGGCGTTCGCCGGCGCCGGCCGCACGGAGCAGGCCGAGCTGGAACGCGCCGAGAGCGCAGTGCTCGAGGACTACCTGCCCACGCCACTGTCCGACGACGAACTCGCCACGCTCGTCGACGCGGTGATCGCCGACCTGACCACCCAACTCGGCGAAAAGCCCACCCTCAGGCAGATGGGCCAGGTCATCAAGGAGGCCAACGCCAAGGCCGCCGGCCGCGCCGAAGGCGGCCGAATCGCCACCACGGTCAAGGCCAAACTGGCCTGACGCCAAAACCCGCAAGACGAACAAGGCACACAAGAGCGGCGGGGAGCGGACGAACCGGATCAGGCAAGGTCGCTCAGACCAGCGGCCAACGTCGGCAGGTCAGGCAGGCCAGAACCGACAGGCCTGCCTCCCTACGGCAACAGCCCACCTTTCGGCGCCCCAACGCACGCCCCACGATCCCACCGCGCCACGCTGCACCCGACCGCACAACTCACGATCCCCCAACGCACAACTCGCGGTGTCCGAGTGCACAACTCGCGGTGTCTGAACGCATAACTCGCGTGTTCACGAGAGCACAGTCACCCGAAAGAAGGTGCCCGAGCGGAGGACTCGCGATCAGCGAGTAGGCCAAGGCGGGAACGGGAACCCGGGAGGCTGCCCAGGCCCAGGCGGACCCCCGGTAGGCGGCCCAGGATCCGGATCCGGATCCGGCGAAGGCTCGGTGGAAGTAGGCGGCGCAGGCGGCGGCACATACCCCGTACTGACGAACAACGTCACCACGGTCCCCCGCAAAGCACTGCCCTGCGGCGTCTGACTGACCACAGTCCCCTTCCGCTCCGAAGAGTTCCGGTTCACCGTGGTCACCTTGTACCCGGCATCCTGCAACGTCTGCGTGGCCGAGTTGACGTCGTCCCCCACCACGTTCGGAATCTGGATCTCCTTGCCGCCCTTGCGATACCTCTCCTCCACCTCGGGCAGCGGCTTGGGCGGGAGTCCACTGTGGATCCGCGACATCGAGTCGAACCACGTGCGCGCCGGCACCGTCCCGCCGTAGATGTCGCCCTCGTTGCACAGCCTGGGCACCCCGCCGACGCAGATCCCCCGCGGCCGGGTGCCGTCGTTGAACGTCTGCACCGCACCGGCGAAGTCGGGCGTCGCGCCGATGAACGCCGCCGACTTGTACTCCTCGGTGGTCCCGGTCTTGCCCATCATCGGCCGGTCCCACTTGAACTTGCGGGCGGCGTCCGAGGCGGTGCCCGAGCCGACGCTGTCCTTGCTCATCCCGACCACCAGCCCGTTGGCCAGCCCTTCGGCGACGACCTGCTCGCACGGCGCCTCGTTGACCGGCACCTGCTTGCCGTTGCGGTCGGTCACCTCGACGATCGGCGTCGGCGGGCACCACGTGCCGCCGCTCATCAGCGTCGCGGCCACGTTCGCCAGCTCCAGCGTGCTGACGGGCGCCGGGCTCAGTGTGAACGACGCGTTGCCGCCGTCGGCCTTGTAGAACTCCGACTGCGACACGCGCAGCTGCTTGTCCTTGGCCTTGGGGTCGGGTCGCTCGCCCCGCAGGTTGGTGGCCATGGTCTCGCGCATGCCCAGCCGGGACGCCATGTCCACGACCGGGTTCATGCCGAGGTGTTCCTCCAGGATCACGAACCCGGTGTTGGGCGAGGTCTGCAACGCGGTCTGCAACGTCATCTGCGCCGGGTAGCCGCTGGACGCGTTGCCCAGGCAGTACCAGCGGGTGTTGGGCTCGCCGGTCGACCGGCAGCGCTCGCCGCCGCCCTTGAACACCTTCGACTCGTAGAAGTTGGGCGTGGCCATCATGTTCTCGTAGCCCATGCCGCTCTCCATGGCGGCGGCGGCCGTGAACACCTTGTACACCGAGCCCGCGCCGAACTTGTTCTCGACGCCGCTGGGCAGGTCGTACTGGGTCTGGAACTGGTCCGCCTTGAGGCCGTAGTCGCGGTTGGCCACGAGTGCGACAACCTCGTGTCGCTCCCGGCCGGGCTTGACGATCGCCATCGCGTTGGCGATGCCGTCGGTCGACTTGGACACCTGGGCCTCGGCAGCGGCCTTCGCGGTCGTGGTGATCGCGCGGTCGAGCGTCGTGACGACGGTGTACCCGCCGGTCTTGAGCTGCTCGACGCTGAACCCGTTGCGCTCCAGGTAGTTCACGACGTACGAGCAGAAGAAGCCGTTCTCCGGGCCCGCGCCGACGCACCCGTTGGGCGGCGTGCGCACGGGGTCGGCCAGGCCGAGCGGCTCCTGCTTGGCCACCGCGCCCGCCTCGCGGGACAGCTTGTCGTTCTCGACCATCTTGTCGATGACCTGGTTGCGCCGTTCGAGCGCCTTCTCCGGGAAGACCTCGGGGTTGAGCGCGGACGGGCTGTTGACCATGCCGGCGAGCATCGCCGCCTGCGGCACGGTCAGCTTGTCGGCCGTGGTGTTGAAGTACGCCTGCGACGCCGCCGCGATGCCGTAGATCGTGGACCCGAACGGGACCACGTTGAGGTAGCGGGCGAGGATTTCCTCCTTGCCCAGTTTGCGTTCGAGCTGCAAGGAGATGCGCGCTTCACGTGCTTTTCGCGCGATTGTCTGCTCTTGGGCCTTCTGCTGTTCGACCTGGTTATTCCGTGCCACCACGTGTACGAGGTAGTTCTTCACGTATTGCTGGGTGAGCGTCGATGCGCCCTGGGTGACCGAACCGCTGAACTGATTGGTCAGCGCGGCGCGGAACGTGCCCTTCCAATCGACGCCTTGGTGCTCGTAGAACCTCCGGTCCTCCACCGACACCAACGCGGCCTTCATGGTGGGTGAAATCTTCTCCGGTGGTACCAGTACCCGGTACTGGTCATACAGGTACGCGATCGGCGTGCCGTCCCGGTCGGTGATCGTCGTGACCAACGGCGGGTCGGTGGCCACCAGATCGGCCGAGATGGCGTCCACGGTGTCGCCGGCCCGGTTGGACGCGAACCCGAGCGATGCCATGACAGGGAACAACATGCCTGCCAGCAGGACTCCGGCAAGCAGACACAGGCCGAGCAGTTTCAGCACGCTGTTCCGCACTCGCACCTGGCACAGGGTACTGGCCCGATGACCGGCCGGAAGGCAGGCGAGCAAGACCCATTACTCAGGATGAGTACGAGTACTCAAGACAGGTAACAGGTAAGCAACCCAGGGTTGGAGGTGGAACCGGAAGGCTCTACAGTCCGTCAACGTCCAGGACAGCAGCCATCGGCGAAGCCACTCGTTGGTGAAGCCTACGGCATCCGCGGCAGGGGTGTGGCGGATTTGCACATCTGGGCAAACAGGGGAGAAACAGAGGTGGGGGTCATGCAGCAGCAGGGGGATTGGCGGATCAAGGCCGCTTGCCGGGACGAGGAGCCGGATCAGCTCTTCGTCCGGGGGGCGGAACAGCGCAAGGCCAAAGTCGTGTGCCTGGGTTGCCCCGTGCGCACCGAGTGCCTTGCCGAGGCGCTGGACAACCGGATCGAGTTCGGTGTCTGGGGCGGTATGACCGAACGTGAGCGCAGGGCGTTGCTGCGGCGCCGCCCGGACGTCACGTCGTGGCACGAACTCCTGGACACCGCGCGCCAGGAGCACTTCGAGGAGTCCCGGGTCGGGTGATCACCCGCCCGTGAGCCGGTGCCCGATCTCGTGCAGACCGTCGAGGTCGTGCACGTCCGCCGGCAACGCGGGCACGCCCACCAGCGGCACGCCGGGATGCGCCCGGGTGAACCGCGCCAGCAGCCGCCGTTCCCGATCGGCGACGGCCACGCGGTCCGCGTGCACCCGCAGGACCGCGGCGGCGAGGGGAGCGTCCCCAGTGCGCTCCAGTCTCTCCGCCGCGGCGAGGGCGCCCGCCGCGGGCAGGGGTGCCAGCACCGGATGGGTCCGGTTCGCGACCAGACCGGTCACCGGCATGCCCTCGGTGACCAGTCGTTCCACGAAGTAGCCCGCCTCGCGCAACGCGTCCGGTTCGGCCGCCGCGACCACCAGGAACCCCGTACCCGGTGAGCGCAGCAGCTCGTAGGTCGCCTGTGCGCGTTGCCGGAAGCCGCCGAACATGCTGTCGAAAGCCTGGACGAACGTGGACGCGTCGTTCAGGAGCTGGCCGCCGACGATCGTCGACACGGCCTTGGTGAACAGGCCGAAGCCCGCGCCGACGATCTTGCGGATGCCGCGCCCGCCCGCACGGGCAGGCGCGGACAGCATCCGGATCAGCTTGCCGTCCAACACGGTCGACAGCCGCTGCGGCGCGTCCAGGAAGTCCAGCGCCGACCGCGACGGCGGCGTGTCCACGATGATCAGGTCCCACTCGTCGCGCGCCACGAGCTGGCCCAGCTTCTCCATGGCCATGTACTCCTGCGTTCCGGAGAACGACGTGGAGATGGTCTGGTAGAAGGGGTTCGCCAGGATCTGCTCGGCCCGTTCGCGGCCCGCGTGCTGGAGCACCATGTCGTCGAACGTGCGACGCATGTCGAGCATCATCGCGTGCAGCTCGCCGTCGACACCGGCCACGCGCCGCGGGTTGTTGTCGAGTTCGCCCAGCCCCAGCGACTGCGCCAGGCGCCGGGCCGGGTCGATGGTCAGCACGACCGTGCGCCGGCCGCGCCCGGCCGCGCGCACCGCGAGGGCGGCGGCCGTCGTGGTCTTGCCGACGCCGCCGGACCCGCAGCACACGAGGACGCGGGTGCGCGGGTCGTCGATCAGCGCGTCGACGTCGAGCCTGTTCACCGCACACCGCCGGCGACCATGATCTCGGCCAGCTCGTACAGGCCGGCGAGGTCGACGCCGTCGGCCAGCTCCGGCAATTCCAGCGTGGGCAGGTCGGACTCGGCGAGCTTGTCCTTGGCCCGCGCCTCCATGTCGACGCGGATCGCGTGCTCGACCACCTGGTCCACGAGACCGTCGAGCACGTCCGGCGACGCGGTCAGGCCGGCGGCCTCGAGTCCGGAGCGGACCCGGTTCGCGTCCACGCGGCCGGCCGCCGCGGCGGCGATCGACCGGGCGGGCAGCCGCGACGGGCGCACGCGGTTGGTGAACACCGCGCCCGGACGCAGGTCGGCGCCGTCGAGTTCGGCCACCGCGTCCAGCGTCTCGCGGACCGGCATCTCCTCCAGCAGCGCGACGAGGTGCACGGCCGTGTCGCCGGAGTGCATCAACGTGACCACGCCCTCGCTCTGCCCCTTGATCGGACCGACCTTCGCCAGGTCGGCCATCGCGCGGGTCACGTCGAGGAACCGCACGACCCGGCCGGTCGGCGGCGCGTCGAGCACGACCGCGTCGTACTCGTGCCGGCCGTTGGCGCCGGTGCGCCGCACGCACTCCTTGACCTTGCCGGTGAGCAGCACGTCGCGCAGGCCGGGTGCGAGCGTCGTGGCGAACTCGACCGCGCCCATGCGCTTGAGCGTGCGGCCCGCGAAACCGAGGTTGTAGAACATGTCGAGGTATTCCAGGAGCGCGGCCTCGGGATCGACGGCCAACGCCTTGACCTCGCCGTTGCCGGGCGCGGTCGCGATGCGCTCCTCGGCGTAGGGCAGCGGCGGCCGGTCGAAGAGCTGGGCGATGCCCTGCCGGTTCTCGACCTCGACGAGCAGCACCCGCCGGCCGCCGGTGGCCAGCGCGAGGGCGAGCGCGGCGGCGACCGTCGTCTTGCCCGTCCCGCCCTTGCCGGTGACGACGTGCAGTCGCGCGCGGGTGAGTTCGTCGGTCCAGCCGGTCACCGGGTCAGCCTAGGCGCGCGAACCTGAGACCCGCCCGACACCGTCAGTCGACCATGGTGATGAACACCACCGCGATCGCCGTCGCGGCCACCACGCCCCACGCAGCCACGGATGGCAGCACGTAGGCCACGAGCACGGCCACGATCCCGACGAGCGCGAGACCGACGAACGCAGCGCGTTTCACGTCCGCCGGACGCGAACCCTTGCGGTCACGGGCCTGCGCCATGCCCACCAGCACCAGCACCAGCCCGCCGAGCAGGAACGAGCCGGTGGCGACGATCCGCCAGGTCTCCACCCGATCAAGGTAGCGCGATCGGGCGTGTTCCGGCCGGCTCGGGAGTGCCGAATTGATCAGGACCAATTCCGTGCGCATTCCGGTTGTCTGTCGAAACGCTTGGTTTTCCACGAAAGGAGTGGACGGCCGACTACGCGCGGTGGCTAATGTTGTCGTATGGCAATCGGGTCAACGCGTGGCAAGCGGAGACTTGGTCGGTTCATCCGCCCGTTGGTCGACAGGTCCGGGATGAAGGTCGAGGACGTCATCCGGGAAACCAAGGTGTCACGACAGACGATCTTCCGGATGCTCTCGGGGGACGGCCTCGCGCGGTGGCCGTCGGTGTCGGTCGTGCTCGACGTCGTCGGGGCTTCGCCGGAGGAACGGACGAAGGCGCTCCAACTGTGGGAGGTCGCGGACGTCGACCCGTCCGGCGTCGAGCACGCCCGTGACCTGCCGGCCGGCTACCTGCGGTTCCGCCTCGACGAGCTGGAGGCCGTGCGCGAGCGGTCACTGGACCCGGTCTTCGTGCCGGGCCTGCTCCAGACCGCCGGGTACGCGGAGGCGCTGGCGCGGGCGGCGGGTCGGCGGGTCGGCGACGGCGCGTGGAGCGCACGGGCGGCGGCCGAACGGCTGGAACGGCAGAAGGTGCTGACCGGGGACCGGCCATTGGAGTACGAGGCACTCGTGGACCAGGCCGCACTGTTGCGGATGGTCGGGGGGCGGGAGGTGATGCGGGAGCAGTTGCGACACCTGGCGGCCGTCACCGCGCGGCCGAACGTGACCATCAGGGTTCTGCCGCTTGCCGTAGGCGCTTATGGAGCGCAAAGCGGCGGTGTTCACCTCTTGGATTTCGCCGAAGAGGACGAACCGCAAGCGGGCTATGTGGAGGGTTTCACCGGCCTGGTTCCGGTAGAGGATGCAGTGGTGGGTGTGCTGTCCGCGGTGTGGGGTGACGCGGCACGCCTGGCACTCACGGCGGACGACTCGCGGGAGCTGGTCGAGTCGACGCTGTCCTCGTCCAGGTGGTGAAAGGGGAGCGATGAGCTGGCGCAAGAGCAGCCGGAGCGCGTCCGACGCGAAGTGCGTGGAGGTCGCGATCGGGCTGCGGTCGACCGGTGTCCGGGACACCAAGAATCGTGGGGGTGACGCACTCAGGTTCTCGTCGCGCGCGTTCGGCGCGTTCGTCGCGGCGGTGAAGTCGGACCGCTGACAAGGGGGATGCCGGGGGCGAAGGGGGCGGTGGGGCGTCGGGGGTTCAGGCTAGGCTCCGCGCCATGCAGAAGTGGGAGTACGCGACCGTCCCGCTGTTGATCCACGCCACGAAGGCGATCCTGGACCAGTGGGGCGAGGACGGCTGGGAGCTGGTGACCGTGCTGACCAACCCGACGGGTGAGCAGCACGTGGCGTACCTGAAGCGGGCGAAGTCGTGACCTGGTCCGACCGGCTGCGCGAACTGGACGTCGAACTGCCCTCCGCGCCCGCGCCGCTCGCCGCCTACGTCCCCGCGGCACAGTCCGGGTCGCTGGTGTTCACGGCCGGACAGCTCCCGTTCGTGTCCGGCGCGCTGCCCGCGACCGGCAAGGTCGGTGCGGACGTCAGCCCGGAGGAGGCGAAGGGTTACGCCCGCACCAGCGCGATCAACGCGCTGGCCGCGATCCACGAGCTGGTCGGGATCGACCGGGTCGTGCGCGTGGTCAAGGTCGTCGGCTACGTGGCCGTCGCCGAGGGTTTCACCGCGGTGCCCGCCGTGCTCAACGGCGCGTCGGAGTTCCTCGGCGAGGTCTTCGGCGACGCCGGCCGGCACGCCCGTTCGGCCGTCGGGGTCTCGGAACTGCCCCTCGGCTCGCCGGTCGAGGTCGAACTCGTCGTCGAGATCGGGGAGTGAGATGTCCGACACGGTCCACGAACTGTTGCTGAGACTGGCGGGCAGGCTGCCCGACGACGTGCTGTGGCGGTTCCGTGACTGGGCGGCGGGCGACGCGGTCGTCGTGCTGGCCCGGGTGCTGCCGCGCACGCTGCTGCACGACCGGATCGGGCTGACCGACTACGAACAGCAACTGCTCGGCGACGCCCTCATTCCGCACGGGGCCGACCGGGGCACGATCAGTTCCGTCAAGGGACTGGACGAACTGCCCGAAGCCGACTACACCTTCTCCCCGGAATCACCCGATCGGGTGCCGATGGGAGATTCCACGTCCGTGGTGCTCGGCGCGACGCTGCGCGGGCGTCCGGGGATCGGCGAGGTCCGGTCCACCTGGCGGCTGCGGGGCACGGAGACCAGGCGCGTCCTGCTGGTCACCGCCACCGGCGGGTACACCCGGCTGACGGGTGAACTCCAGCGGGTGCTGCGGGCACTGGGCGAGCAGGACCCGTGCGTCGAGGTCCTGCCCGTCGAAGCGGACGTGCCGCCCTACCAACGGGCGGCGTTGGAGGCATCGGAGCTGGTGTGCACCGGCGCCGAGGCCGACGGGCACCTGGTGCCGGTCTAACAGCTCGTCGCTGCCGCGCGGGCCGGAAGGAGAACAGGCGTGACGAACGACGGTGTGGCTCTGCCCGTCCGTTTACACGACCTCCTGTTGGCGTTGGCCGGACGCGTTGACGACGACGCGTTGACGCAGGCCCGGGAACTGCTGGCGGTCGCCGAGCTCGACCGCGCGGTCGAGCTGCTGGTCGGCTGCCTGATCGCCGGGCGCATCCCGGTGTCGTCGCAGGAACGTCGGGAGATCGCGGACCAGCTCGTGGAGGTCCGCTCGGACCCGGTGCTGGCCGACAAGCTGTTCGCCGTCGAGGACGTCCCGACGCAGCGGCACCGCTTCACCGCCGACTCCGAACCCGACGCGGGCCTGGCCGAGGTCCTCGGCAAGACCGTGTCGGTACTGCCCGACGTGCGCGGCGTGCGCGCGACGTGGCGGCTTTCCCCGGCCGGTGGCGTCCCCGGCCCGATGCCCCACCGTGTCGTGCTGGTGGAGGTCGGCCCGTCGGGATTCCCGCCGGCGACCTCGTACCGGCTGGACACGGTGCTGCGCAACGCGGGCATCCGGGCTTCCACGGAGGTGCTGACGGTCGGTACGCCGTTGGGTGAGTACCACGCGGCGGCCGTCTCGGCGGCCCGTGAGGTCTACTTTCCCTCGGCGACACCGGTACGCGTAGCCGAAGAGTCGGGCGCGACCTGGTTCGACGGCGAAGTGCGGGTCGAGGCACCGGTGGTCGAGCCGGAACCGGTGCCGGTCACCGAACCCGAATCCGGCTCGAAGTCACGTCGTGCGCGTGTCGACTCGTACGAGGGCAGCCAGCCGTTCCCGCCGAAGCCGGTCAAGCGCCTGCCCGTCCGGGAGCAGGAGGAGGTCGTCTCCGAACCGGTCGTCGAGACCGTCGTCGAAGAGCCGGTCGTCGAGCCCGTCGAGGTCGAGCCGCCCGTCGTCGAACCGGCTGTAGTCGAGCCGCTCACGGTCGAGTCGCTCGCCGTCGAGCACCCGCTGTCGAGGGCCGAGGTGACGACCGAGCTGAACGCCGACGACCTGGCCGTGCTCCAGGCCGCACTGGACGAGGGCAAGCCGCCGTCGTCGGTGCACCTGCCGCCGACCGTGGACGCCAAGCTCAGCGACCGTGAACGTGCCCTGCTCCAGCAGTTGCACGAGGAGTTGGCCCAACGCGAGCAGCAGGCGTGGCCGTCGGGCGAGTTCGTGAACGGCGTGCCCAAGCCCAACAACGGCAAATACCCGGGCTGACGCGCGAGTCCTCCACTCAGGCACTGCGAAACACGCACTCAGGCACCCCCGATCGGGGGTGCCTGAACGCGTATCTCAGGGTGTCCGAGTGGAGGACTCGCGGATCTTGGCGATGATCGACTGGAGGTGCAGGCCGCGTCGCACGTCCAGCGGGTGCGAGGTCTTGCCGGAGTCGATCAGGGCCGCGAACTCGTCGAGCAGGTTCGTGTACGCCTCGATCGGGGTCGTCGCGGGCGTCGTCAACGTCCGCTGCCCGGCCGTCCCGTAGACCTCGACCTCCAGGACCGGCGGCGACACGGCCAACGACATGGTCAGCATGGCCGTACTCGTCGCGCCGCCCTCGTGCCGCAGGACCACCTGCCACACGTCGTGCGCCGACCGGTCGGCGGCCACGACCTCGACGACCGGCCCGAGCGCGGCGTCGAGCAGGTCGAACACGTGCGGTCCGAGGTCGTCCAGCGCACCGCGCTCGTGCCGCCACGGCGAGTGCGAGTAGGGACCGGACAGCAGCGCACCGGTCAGCCACCGGACACTGCCGCCGACCCAGCCGCCTTCGGCGTGGACCCGTTCGAGCTGTTCACGGGTGTCGGGCGTGTACCGCTTGGTCAGCACGACCAGCGACGCCACCCCGGCGCGGTCGACGGCGTCCGCGAGCCGCCGCGCCTCGTCGAGCGACCCGGCGATCGGCTTCTCCAGCACGACGTGCCGACCGGCCTCGGCGGCCTGGATCGCCAGCGGCGCCTGCACCTCCGGCGGCACGGCGAACGCCACGGCGTCGACCTGCGAGATCAACTCCTCGGGGCTGGAAGCCGTCGCCGCGCCATGTGCCCCGGCGAGCCCGGCGGCGGCTTCGGGCCGCCTGGCCCACACCGACACGAGCCTGCTCCCGGGGTGTCCGGCGATGGCCGGTGCGTGCACCCGTTCCGCCCACGGTCCGGCACCGATAAGTCCGACGCGCAGTTGTTCGTCCACGCGATCATCCTGCCGCTCACCGGCCGTGGAGGTAGTACGACTCGGGGACGAAGATCCGCCCGCCCTTCTCGAACCGCAGTTCGACGCCGCCTTCGACGCGGGTCAGCACCGGGTGGTCGTCCCACCCTTCGGGAATCGGGACCACGTAGCCGTGGTCGGCGGTCTGCCCGAGCCACACCTCCAGGTCGTCGCCCTCCCGCTTGACGTACATGCCGGGCAGGTCGCCGGCCGGGTCGTGGGCGCTGATCAAGGAGGTCGAGGGCAGGAACAGCAGCACGGCCACGATCGCGGTCAGCACGGTGCCGAACGCGGCACCGACGGCGAACAGCACGACGTTGACCAGACAACCCTTCTTCACGGGATCATCTTCGTGGTTAGGCTCGCGGACGTGCGTGAACTTCCGCCGGAACTGGTCGTGCCGCCGTCGATGGTGCCCGACGAGGCACCGGACCCGCCGGTCGTGCCGCGCGACGCGGCGACCGTGGTGCTGGTGCGCGACGGCTCGGCGGGGCTGGAAGTCTTCCTGTTGCGACGCGTGGTCGGCATGGCGTTCGCGGGCGGCATGACCGTGTTCCCGGGCGGCGGTGTCGACCGGCGGGACGCGGACGCCCCGGTCGCGTGGACCGGTCCGCCCCGCGAGTGGTGGGCCGGGAGGTTCGGCTGCACACCGGAGTCGGCCGCGGCGTTGGTGTGCGCGGCCGTGCGGGAGATGTTCGAGGAATCGGGCGTGCTGCTGGCCGGGCCGTCGCCGGACACGGTGGTCGCGGACACGGCCGCCTACGCGTCGGCGCGGGCGGCGCTGGTCGCCCGCGAGCTGTCGTTCGCGGAGTTCCTCAACGCGGAGGGGCTCGTGCTGCGCGCCGATCTGCTGCGGCCGTGGGCGAACTGGGTGACGCCCGTCGACGAGCCACGCCGCTACGACACGCGGTTCTTCGCGGCCGTGCTGCCTTCGGGCCAGCGTGCGGACGGCGAGACCGCGGAGGCGTCGGACGCGGTGTGGCAGCGCCCGGCCGACGCGGTGGCCGACTGGCGGGCCGGGCGGCGCCTGCTGCTGCCGCCGACCTGGGCGGCGTTGGCGGACCTGGCCGAGCTGGGGACGGCGGCCGACGTGCTCGCCGCGGACCGCGAGGTCGAGAAGATCATTCCCAAGCTGGTGCGCGACGGCGCGGTGATCCGGGTGGTGGTGTCGTGAGTTACGGGGTGTTGCGCCAGGTCACGGACTCGGCGGGGGTGCTGCTCGCGGAGAACCCGGGCGTGATGACGTTGGACGGCACGAACACGTGGGTGCTGCGTGCGCCGGGTGCGGAGTCGGCCGTGGTCGTCGACCCCGGCCCGCCCGGTACGCACCTGGACCGCCTGGAAGCACTCGGACCGGTCGAACTCGTGCTGCTGACCCACGGCCACCCCGACCACTCGGAAGGTGCGGTGGAGTTCGGACGCCGGGTCGACGCACCAGTACGCGCGGTCGACCCGACGTTCCGCACGGGCACCGGGTTGGACCACGACGAGGTGATCAAGGCCGGCGGGCTGGACCTGACCGTGCTGCGGACGCCGGGGCACACGTCGGACTCGGTGTGCTTCGTGCTGGCCGACGCGGTCCTGACCGGTGACACCGTGCTGGGTCGGGGCACGACGATCGTCGCCCACCCGGACGGGAGGCTGGGCGACTACCTGGCTTCGTTGCGCCTGCTCGCCGGCCTGCCCCCGGGTCGGCTCGTGCTGCCCGGCCACGGCCCGGTGCTGCCGGACGTCGTGGCCGCGGCCGCGGGCTACCTGGCCCACCGCGGGCAGCGCCTGGACCAGGTGCGGGCGGCGGTGGCGGAACTGGGCGGCACGCCGACGCCACGCCAGGTGGTCGAACTCGTGTACCGCGACGTGGACCAGTCGCTGTGGCCCGCCGCCGAGTGGTCGGTCCGAGCGCAGTTGGAGTACCTGCGCGAGGCCGGTGCCTGACGGCGAACCGCCGGCCGGGTGGGTGAGGCCGGTGTCTCGGACCGGGTGCTCTGGATCGGGCGGCCATGGAATGCGCGTCGTGCGTGGAAGCGCTGCCGGGTGGGCCGGAGCACCACCCGGCAGGACGCCTTCCGCCTTGGTCAGGACACCGTGCGCAGGGGCACCACCAGGTAGGTCAACTCGACGCCGTCGTCCCCCGCCTGCGCGGTGAGCACCGTGGACCGCAGGCCGTCCTGGATGCGCAACTCCACCCGTCGACCGCTGAACGCCTTCAACGCGTCCGACAGGTAGCGGGCCTGGAAGGACTTCGTCAGGCGGTTGCCGTCGACCGTGGCCTTGATCGACTCCTCCGACTCGCCGGCCTGCGGGTCGCTGCCGCGCACCCGCACCTCGCCGTCGTCGACCTGGAGCGTGACCGCGCCGTGCGGTCCGGCGTAGGGAACCGCCCGGCGCACCGCGCCCGCGAGGGCGTCGGCTTCGACCAGGACCGTGCTGTCGATGGTGGCCTCCAACAGTTTCCGCGCTCGATCATCCGGGAACGGCGCCGCCAGCAGCGCCGTGCTCACGCTTCCCCCGCGCCACGCCAAGGCCAGCCGGTCGTCGTCGGCGTGCAACGACACCTCGTCACCGGCGCCGGGCTGCCGTACGACCTCGGCCAGCAACGACGCCGGCACGAGTACGTCCAACTCCCCGCCGCTCCACGGCAGGGACGAGTACGCCATCCGGTACCGGTCGGTGGCGATCAGTTCCAGCCGCGAGCCCGCACCCTGCACGTGCACGCCCGTGAACACCGGCAACGCGTCCTCCTTCGACGCCGCACCGGCCACCGGCACGACGGCGGACGCCAGCACCCGCGCCGTGATGCGCCCGGCCAACGGTGGCAGCGCGGGCACGCCAGGATGGGAGTGCAGGTCCAGCAACGGCAACGCGAACCGCCCCCGCCCGGTCCGCACGGCCAGCCGCGACCCCTCCACCACGACCCGGACCTGCGGCTCGTCCAACCCTCGCAACGTCTCGGCGAACGGTCGCGCGGGCACCAGCACCGCCCCCTCGTCGTGCACGGTCGCCGCCCGCGACAACGACACCGCCCGCTCCCGGTCGTTGCCCGCCAACTCCACCCCGGAGCCGGTCGCCCGCAGCACCAACCCCGCGATCACGGGGTCGACGACGCGCGTGGGCAGCAGCCGGGCGACGTCGGCGGCGGCCGACGCCAGCCCGGCGGTCGAGGCGGTGAAGTCCATAGGTGGGAACAGTAACGACGCCCACCGACAATTCCGCCGGATCTTCAGTGGACGATCAGCCGCGGGACGTCGGCCGACGCGGCCACCGTCCCCCGGAACGCCCACACGGCCGCGGCCACGACCAGCCCGGCGACCCCCGCCGCCACGAAGGCGGCCTGCGTCCCGTACGACTCCACGAGCTGTCCGCTGACCGACTGCCCCAACGCCAGTCCGACGGTCACCGCCGTGATCACCCAGCCGAACGCCTCGGTGGCGGTCCCCGCGGGCGCGACCTGCTCCAGCGCGGCCGAGTGCGTGGTGGCCTGCGGCGTGATCAACGTGCCCACCACGAACAGCGCCACACCCAACCCGATCAGCGTGGTCGGCACCGCCAGCAGGAACGACAGCAGCGCGAACCCGCCCAGCAGCACCGGCAGCCGCAGGTGCATGGCCCGGGGGAACGGCTTCATCGCGTAGAGCACGCCGAACAGCACCGAGGACACCGACCACAGGCTCAGCAGCAGCCCGCCCATGCCGACGTGCCCGGCTTCCGCGGCGGCGGCCGGCACGGCGACCTCGATGAACCCGATGGTCACGCCGAAGCCCAGTGCGGCGAGGGCGACCGTCCGCATGCCCGGCGAGGCCAACGCCCCGAGCAGGTCACGGGATTCGTGCTCCGGCCGCACGCCGCGCACGGTCGGGTTCAGCGCGAACCACAGGGCGCCGATCACCATGGACGTCGCGCCCAGCACGACACCCGTCCCGGCCCACGGCGCGGTCACCAGCAGTCCGGCCAGACCCGGTCCGAGGATGAAGAACACCTCCATGCTGATGGCCTCGTACGCGAACCCGGCGTGCCGCGCGTTGCCGGGCGGCAGCACCTGCTGCCACAGGGCCCGCGAGGCGGATCCGACCATGGGTTCGGTCAGTCCGACGCCGAACGTCAACGGCATCAGCACGGCCAGGTGCGCACCGGACTCGACGGCCAGGACCGCGAGCGTCACGAAGACCGCGAACAGCCCGGTCACGCGCAACAGCGGCCGGGTGGGTCCGTACCGGTCCATCAGCCGGCCCTGCACGATCGAGCCGACGGCGACGCCGATCAGGGAGGCGGCCGACACGAGTCCGGCGGTGGCGAACGAGCCGCTCACGCTGCGGACGTAGAACAGCATCGACAGCCCGACCATGGCGATGGGCAGGCGGGCGAGGACGGATGCGACGACGGGTCCGCGCATGCCCGGCGTGGTCAGGGCGGTGCGGTAGTCCGTAAGCCGGGCAGAGTGGGACATGCGTACCAGTGTGCAGCACAGTGGTACGGGCGTACCACTGTTTGGCCGGTGTGGTCCGTCACGCGGATCGCAAGATCACAATCGGGTCACAACAATCGGATGACCGGGTGAACACCTCGACGGAAAGCCCTGAACAGCACGTCTGTGAGGGTGAAAACACTTGAGACGCACCGCGGGGGACGTGCGATCGTTGAACCACCACCTCTACCCGGTTTCACCGGGATCGGGGGCGGGTATCCGAACCTCCTTCCGGTGTTACCCAGGGTCGGGGCCTGCGGACACCGGAGGTGTGGAAGCGCGGTTCCGTCGGGGGATGGACACGCGCAGGGCAAGGCCGGTGCGCCGCGTCGGGGGCGGCGCCCGGTCTCTGCTCCGTTTTTCTAGCGTGCGCGACGGGCGAGACGCTCCGGGTCCAGGATCAGCACGCTCTTGCCTTCCAGCCGCAGCCAGCCGCGGTGCGCGAAGTCGGCCAACGCCTTGTTCACGGTCTCGCGCGACGCGCCCACGAACTGGGCGATCTCCTCCTGCGTCAGGTCGTGGGTGACCCGCAGCAGACCCGCCTCCTGGCTGCCGAAGCGCTGCGCGAGCTGCAGCAACGCCTTCGCGACCCGGCCGGGGACGTCGGTGAAGATCAGGTCGGCCAGCATGGAGTTCGTCCGGCGCAGCCTGCGGGCCAGCGCCCGCAGCAGCTGCTCGGCGATCTCCGGCCGGTTGGTGATCCACTGCCGCAGCGCGGGGCGGTCCATGCTGACCGCGCGCACCTCGGTGACCGTCGTCGCGGTGGACGTGCGCGGACCCGGGTCGAAGATCGACAACTCGCCGAACATGTCCGACGGCCCGAAGATCCCCAACAGGTTCTCGCGACCGTCCGGCGACTTGCGGCCGATCTTCACCTTGCCGGACTGGATGATGTAGAGCCGGTCACCGGGCTCGCCTTCCGCGAAGATCACGTGTCCACGCGGGAACTCCACCGACTCCAGCGTCTGCGCCAGAGCCTCTGCCGCGCCCGCTTCCACGCCCTGGAAGATGCCAGCCCGTGCCAGGGTCTCGTCCACCTCGTCCCTCCTGTCGAGACGCGACGGCATGGTCGAGCGCGTTCCGCCTTCTGGCGGATCCAGCGCCTGCCGTCGATCACTGAGTGCAGTCTAAGGGCTGATCGGCGGTTCGCCTTTCGGCACGCCGTCGACCGACCTCCCGACAGCCCGAAGAGGCCCGTGGGGTGTGACCCCGCGGGCCTCGTAAAACGGTCCTTGCCCGCTAACGGCGCGGGCGCCGCTGCCGCAGGCTCCGGGCACGACCACCCAGCCGGCGCAGGCGGAACAGCTCCAGCGCGCGGCCGATGCCGTGCCCGTAGAGCGCCCTGACCTCGTCGGGTCGGGCCGACTCCAGGAACTCCTCGACCTCGTCCTCCTGGACGGCGACGTGGCGCAGTCGTGCTTCGACGCGCTCCATGAAGAGCGCGAAGAACATGATCACGATCGGAACGGCGATGACGAACCAGGCAGTCATGATGGCTCCGATCCTTGCGCATCGGGGTAACCCGCACGCTTGCGGGGTGGCTGAACGTGTCACTCGCAGGGTGGACGCGTACGCACCGCATCCGGTTGCCTGCCGCCGGTTACCCGGCCGTCGATCGTTCAACCGGCGGCACCTTGCCACGCAGTACGGTTGGTCGCATGGCGAAACGCCCCGAGACGCAGCTCGGACTGACCCGCCGGGCACGCCGCACGGTCCGGGTCCTGGCCGAGGGCTATCCCGACGCGCACTGCGAACTCGACTTCACCACACCGCTGGAACTCCTCGTCGCCGTCGTGCTGTCCGCGCAGACCACCGACGTGCGCGTCAACCAGGTCACCCCGGCGCTGTTCCGCCGCTACCGCAAGGCCGCCGACTACGCCTCGGCCGACCGCGCCGAGCTGGAGGAGTTCGTCCGCACGCTGGGCTTCTTCCGGGCCAAGGCGAACTCGCTGATCGGCCTGGGCTCGGCCCTGGTCGAGAAGTTCGGCGGCGAGGTGCCGGGCAAGCTCGACGACCTGGTCACGCTGCCGGGCGTGGGCCGCAAGACCGCGAACGTCGTGCTCGGCGACGCGTTCGGCGTGCCCGGGATCACGGTCGACACGCACTTCGGCCGGCTCGTGCGGCGCTGGGGCTGGACCGAGGAGGAGGACCCGGTCAAGGTCGAGCACGCCATCGGCAAGCTGATCGAGCGCAAGGACTGGACCCTGCTCTCGCACCGGACGATCTTCCACGGCCGCCGCGTCTGCCACGCCCGCACGCCCGCGTGCGGTGCCTGCTTCCTCGCGCCCCAATGCCCGTCCAGTGACGTCGGCCAGCAGGACCCGGTCAAGGCCCAGAAGCTGGTCAAGGGCGACGAGGCACCCCACCTGATCGCGCTCGCCGAACGCGTCCGCGCGGGGGAGAAGCTCGCGTGAGCAAAGGCACGAGGTGGGCGCTGACCGCGCTCGTGCTGGTCGTCGCCGGCGTGATCGCGCTGTGGCCGCGCGCCTCCGAGGAGCCCGCGCCCGGCGACCGCGGGTCCGACTTCCAGGCCAAGCCGCCGCCGGACCTGATCATGGCGCGCAACCAGGCCGCGCTGCGCCCGTGCCCGAAGGGCGAGGGCGGCCCCGAGGTGCTGCGCGGCGTCACCGCGATCTGCCTGGGCGACGGCGAGCAGGTCGACGTCGGCGCCGCCACCGCCGGCCGCACGCTGGTCAACTTCTGGGCCACGTGGTGCGGCCCGTGCCAGGACGAGCTGAAGGTGCTCGACGCCTACGCCCAGCAGCCCGGCGCCGTGTCCGTCGTGGCCGTGCAGGTGCAGAGCAAGGAGGCCGACGGCCTCGAACTGCTCGCCAAGCTCGGCGTGCACCTGCCCTCGGTGTTCGACGAGGCCGACGGCGTGCGCCGCGCGGTCGGCACGCCCGCCCGGCTGCCGGTCAGCTACCTGGTCGGCACCGACGGTTCGATCACCGAGATCGCCTCGCCCGCGGTGTTCGACACCGTCGAGCAGGTCCGCGAGGTGGTGGGGTGACCGACGTCCCCGACTGGATGCGCGGCCTGGCACTGGCCGTCGACGGACTCGACCACCGGGCGTTCACCCGCATCTCGCCGCCGCCCGCCGGCGTGATCACGCGCCCGGCCGCCGTGCTGATGCTGCTCGGTGAAGGCGCGGACGGACCCGACGTGTTGCTGCTGCGCCGCGCCGACACCCTCGGTTCGCACCCCGGCCAGGTCGCCTTCCCCGGCGGCAAGGTCGACCCGACCGACGACGGTCCGGCCGACACGGCGTTGCGCGAGGCGTTCGAGGAGACCGGTGTGCTGCGCGCCGGCGTGACGGTCGTGGCCACGCTGCCCGAGCTGTTCGTGCCCGTGTCGATGTTCGTGGTCACGCCCGTGCTCGCGTACTGGCACCGGCCCGCGCCGGTCGTGGCGGTCGACGCGAACGAGACCGCGGCTGTGGCCCGCGTGCCGCTGGCGCACCTGGCGGACCCGGCCAACCGGTTCCGCGTGCGCCACCCGTCGGGCTACGTCGGGCCTGCCTTTTCCGCGCCGGGCATGCTGGTGTGGGGGTTCACCGCCGGGCTGCTCGGCCGACTGCTCTCCCTGGGCGGCTGGGAACGCCCGTGGGACCCCGACGACGTGCGCGACCTGGAGCCCGCGTCGCGTGCGCTGTAGCCGGAGGTGTCCTTGAACTGGGTCGACGTGCTCGTCCTCGCGCTGGCCGCCTTCGCCGCGGTGTCCGGTGCCCGGCAGGGGATGGTCGTCGCCCTGCCCGCGTTCGTCGGCGTGCTCGTCGGACTGGTCCTGGGCACGCAGCTCGCGCCGCTGGTCGTGTCGAGGTTCGACAACGTGGTGACCAAGGTCGTGTTCGCGGTCGGCATCGTGGTGCTGCTGGTGGCGTTGGGCGAGACGCTGGGCGTGTACGTCGGGCGGATCATCAAGGCCAGGGTGAACGCGAGTCCGTTGCGCGGCGCGGACAACGCGTTGGGCGCGGTTGTGCAGGGTGCCGTGGTGTTCGTGGTGGCGTGGATGATCGCGCTGCCGCTGACCGCCGTGGCGGGCCTGCCGTCGTTGTCGAAGTCGTTGAACCAGTCGGTGATCCTGTCCACGGTCGACGACGCCATGCCGCAGGCGGCGCGGACGTTGTCGCAGGACCTCGAAGCCCTGTTCGACGTGTCGGGTTTCCCGTCGCCCACGAACCCGTTCGACGACACCCCGTTGCGCAACGTCGACCCGCCCGACGCGGCCCTCGCCGCCAACCCGATCGTGCAGAAGCTCAGGCCCAGCGTGGTGAAGGTGCGTGGCCGTGCGCCGTCGTGCTCGCGGGCGTTGGAGGGGACGGGTTTCGTGATCGCGCCGCACCGCGTGATGACGAACGCGCACGTCGTGGCCGGGACGAACGAGGTCAGCATCGAGGTCGGAGTCGGTCAGTTCGACGCCGTGGTGGTGCACTACGACCCGCGTACGGACGTCGCGATCCTGGCCGTGAACGACTTCGACGCGACCCCGTTGGCGTTCCGCACGGACGAGATCAACCAGGGCGAGGACGGCATCGTGCTCGGGTATCCGCTGGACGGGCCGTACACGCCGTCGGTGGCGCGTGTGCGTGAACGCATCCCTGTGTTGCGTGGACCGGACATCTACGACGGGCAGACGGTCGAGCGTGACGTCTACACGATCCGCGCCAAGGTCCGCAGCGGTAACTCCGGCGGCCCGCTGGTCGATCCCCAGGGCAGGGTGATGGGCGTCGTGTTCGGCGCGGCGGTGGACGACCAGGAGACGGGTTTCGTGCTCACGGCCCAGGAGGTGGCCGACGAGGTCGCCAAGGCTCCCGAGCTGACCCGTCAGGTCTCCACGGAGGGATGTGCTTCGTAGCCATGATCCTGGTCAGCCACTCGCCGCAGGACCGCGAGATCGCGGAGAAACTGGTGGACGCGCTGGTCGGGAGCGAGGTGAGCGCCCGCCTGTCGACCGAAGGCGAACCGGTCTTCGCCATGACGCAGTTGCTGATGGTCTTGGGACGAGGCATCGACTCGCGCCTGCTGGTGCAGGCGCAACGGGTGCAGCGTGCGGGCGGCGAGGTGATCGCGGTGGAAACGGGTCGGGGACCCGAAAGCCGGTCGGCCCCGCGCGAGCTTCGCACCTGGCCGACCGTCAGGGTCGATCCCGACAGTGCGCTCTCGATTCTCCGGTTCGTCAGCCAGGTCCGGTACGCGTTCGTCGATCGGGAGGCCGTGTCCCCGGGCTCCCACCGTGTCGGAAGTCCGGTAGAGGTGGAGCGGGTCGCCGAGGTGTTCGCCGCCGCCGGGCGGCCGTTGCGCGAGGTGGGTCGTCAGCTCCTCCGTCCCGGTCCGGTGTGGGTGTCGGTCGTGTCGGAAGCCGAGTACTCCGAGGTCGAGGAGTTCTCGAAGCACCTCGCGAACTACCAGCGGATGGCGTACTTCGTGCACGTCGGGGAGTTGCCGGACGACGTGCGGCTCGGCCTCGACCGATTACGGGTGCAAGGCACGCCGGTCATCACGGTCCGGGAGCGGTCGCTGCGGGCGGCCTTGGCGGATCAGCGGACGGCCGCGTTCCTGCACGAACTCGAACGCGACTACGGCAACAGTGACAACCTGTTCGACACCCGCAACGCCCTGGTCGACGAACGTGCCCTGTTCGGCCGCGACGTCCTGCTCAACACCATCGGCAGCGCGTTGAAGCGCCACGAGAACGTGCTGATCACGGGCCTGCGCAAGATCGGCAAGACCAGCCTGCTCAACATCCTGCGCCAACACCTCGCCGACCGGCCGGTCTGCCGGGTCGACCTCCAGCGCTTCGACCCCCACACCGAGGACTGGCCACGCGAACTGTTCGCGCTCATGGTCGAGGCGTTCGACAACTGGGCCCGCCTCAACGACCACGACTGGCCCTTCAAGCCGTCCCGCCCGGCCACCGTCACCGGACTCGAACGCGAACTCGACGCCCGTCAGGATCATCTCGGCAAGCACACCCAACTCGTCGTCATCCTCGACGAACTGGAGCGGGTCTTCCCCGCACCAGGCGAGCAAGAAGCCGCCCGACGATGGATAACCGCGACCGGTGGCCTGAGAGCCCTCGCCCAAGGCGATCGTCGGCACGTCGTGGTGGTGGGCGCCGACCTGCGCCCGGAGGTCAACCGCGTCAACGGCCTCGACGCCGGCACCAACCCGTTCTTCGCCTTCTTCCAGGAGATGCCCGTCTCCCCGCTCGACCACGACGCCGTGAAAGACCTGGTCCACGACGTTTCCCGCGCGATGGGCATCGAACTGGTCACCGTCGACTTCATCGAGAACCTCTTCGGCCACACCGGTGGCCACCCGTCCCTGGTCCGCATGCTCGCCGCCGAGGCGTACCGCCAACGCGCCGAACCCAACGCCTTACGCGGCCCGGACCTGGCCAAGGGCCTGGAACACCTGGACGACCTCGACGCCGTGGACTCGTTCCTGCGCAACAACATCTGGCAGCTCATGACCCCGGCCGAACGCGAGGTCGCCGCCGCCCGCATCCACGACCGGCCCACGCCCGACTTCCTGTCCCGCCGCCAGGAGAAAGAAGCCTCGGCCGCCCTGAAAACACAGGGCCTGGAGAAGATCGGCCTCTTCCGCCGCTGGGTGGAGGACGAGTGAACCCGTACCACTCGTCGGACCTGTTCGTAGGCCGCCACAATCACCTGGCCCGCCTCAACGCCATGCTCGACCGGGGTCGCTCGGTCCTGCTGATCGGCGGCCGACGGGTCGGCAAGACCACCCTCCTCCGCCGGGTCGAAGTCGGCCGGACCCTGATCCGCACCGACACCACCGGCTGGGACCTGCACGACGAGTCCACGGCCTTGGGTGCCCTTCTGGGCGCGCTCAAAGGCGGCGACCACCCCGCGGCCACCCGCCCCGACATCCGCGACGCCCTCGACGACGTCCGCCCACTCGCCCTCGTGATCGACGAGGCCGACCGCCTGCTGCAAACCCGCTGGGGTCCGGGTTTCTTCGCCTACCTGCGCTACCTGGACGACACGTACCTGCGCGACGACATCGCCGTCCTGCTCGCCGGCGGCCCGGTCCTGGCCTCGTTCAAGGACCCGGACGACCGGGGCTCGCCCCCGCTCAACACCGCCGAGACCAGCCACGTCCAGCCGCTCGACCGCGCGGCGGTGGCCGAACTGGCCGAGAACGCGGACGTGGACATGGTCTTCGACCAGGCCGGTGGTCACGCGTGGCTCACGGTCCGTCTCCTGGCGGCGTTATGGGACGGCCAAGACCAGGAAGAAGCCCTGGACACTGTCTTCGACCACGCCGTCACCACCTTCCACGCCTGGCACCGCCAACTCGGCGAGGACGGCCGTGACCTGCTCCGCGAACTCCCCATGACCCGCCAGGCCCTGCGTGCCTCACGCTGGCGCGAAGCGGCGGTCGTCGGCCGTTGCGTCGGCGCGGTCCGCTACGTCGACGACGTCCTCCAGCCCGGCCCCAGGATCTTCACCGAATGGCTGCTCGGCCGCCCCGAGGACGAACTCGCCTACGACCTCGCGATCTCCTACGCCTCCGAAGACACCGCGATCGCCCACGAGATCCAGAAGGCCCTCAAGCCGCACTTCAAGGTCTTCTACGCCCCGGACGAGCAAGGCGCCTTGTGGGGCAACGACCTCCACCGCGTGCTGCCCAACGTCTACGGCGCCCGAAGCCGCTACGTCCTCGTGCTCAGTACGAACAGCTACGTGACCAAGCACTGGACGAGGCTCGAATACGACTCCGTCACGGCGAATACACCCGGCCGCGTCCTCCTGGTCGACTTCGGCACCCTGCCCGAGGACCGCCCGGCGGGCATGGTCTACCGGGGCTCGTCACCAGGCCAACTCGTCGCCCTGATCGACGCCTTAAGAGCCAAACTGTCCGAGGAAGTCGGACAACAGCCGCCCCACGGTGTGCGGTGACTCCTCGTGCGGGAAGTGCCCCACCTCGGGCACCTCGTGGTGCACGGACTCGACCGCCCACGCCGAGCTGTCCGTCTCCGGCATCACCGGGTCCAGGGTTCCGTGCAGCCCCAGCACCGGCACGCCGAGCCGTTTGTCCACGGCCTCCGCGAACCGCCGTCCGTCCGAACGCAACTGCGACCGCACCGCCCACCGGTAGTACTCGGCCGAGCAGTGCGCCACGCCGGGGATCGTCATCGCCGACCGGTTGCGCCGCAGGACCTCGTCGAACTCCGACGACACCGTCCACTTCGGACCGGCCCACGAGGTGATCAGCCGTCCGACGGCGGCACCGGATTCGGCGAGCAGCCACCGTTCGGGGTGGAACGGGAGCTGGAAGCGGAACACGTGCGCGTGCCGCCGGGGGTTGCGCCGGATCGCCCGCCGCAACGTCAACGGGTGCGGCGCGGCGATGGCCGTGACCGAGTCGACGAGCCGGGGGTGCATGGCGCCGACCGTCCACGCCAGCAGCCCGCCCCACGCGTGCCCCACGAGATGCGCCCGACGCGCGCCCAACGCCTTGACCAGCCCGGCCACGTCGCCGGCCAGCGTGAACCCGTCGTAGCCGCGTGGCGGCTTGTCCGAGTCCCCGTACCCGCGCAGGTCCACGGCCACGGCCCGGTACCCGGCTTCGGCCAGGGAGACGAGCTGGTGCCGCCACGTCCACCAGAACTCGGGGAACCCGTGCAGCAGCAGCACGAGCGGTCCGTCGCCGAGTTCGGCAACGTGCAGCCGGATGCCGTTCGCGGACACGTCCCGGTGCGTCCACGGTCCTGCCACGCGCACGCTCGACGGGTCCGGCGGCAGCCGCACGGTCAGCGGGCTTCGCCGCGGTGGCGCAACGCCGCGACGGTGTCCCGGGCGGACTCGATGGTGCGTTGCGGCGCCCGCAGCTTCTTGAGCTTGCGGAAGCCGAGGAACGCGAAGAAGCCCGCGAACGCCAGCATCCCGCCGAAGTCGATCAGGTAGGCGGCCCAGCTCGGCAGCCACACGGCCAGCAGCTCGCCCACGAAGATGAAGAAGAAGAACAGGCTGAACAGCAGCACCGTCAACGCGACGATGAAGTAGACGCTGCCCTTGACGGCCTTCTTGATCTCGCCCGCGATCTCGGACTTGGCGAGTTCGACCTCGGCCCTGACCAACGTGGACAGGTGCGCCGTCGCGTCGCGGACCAGGCCGCCGATCGAGGTCTCCCCGGCGATCCGCTCCGGGGTCTCCGCGCTGAGCGGGATGGACGGGATCGGGGGCACGTCGCCGCCGTCACGAGCGCTGGTCACCGCTTCATCGTGCCATGGCCGACCCTCCGGAGCCGGACAGGCGGCTTGATCACGTGTCGGCCCGGTGCGCGCGACGGCGTCGCAGCAGCAGGACGGCCGCCAGGAGCGATGCCACGAGCGAGGCGAGCAGCACGGCGGCCTTGGCCCGTTCGGCGGCGTCGTCGTCCAGCGCCAGGTCGGAGATCAGCAGGCTGACCGTGAACCCGACGCCGCCGAGCATGCCCACGGCCACCAGGTCGCGGAACCCCGCACCGGCCGGCCACACCGCGACTTTCGAGAAGACGGCCACCGCACAGGCCCCGACGATCCCGATGACCTTGCCCACCACGAGCCCGAGCACGATCCCGACCGCGATCCGGTCGTGCGGCAACGAGGACAACGCCTTCGCGCCCACCGGCACCCCGGCCGCGAACAGCGCGAACACCGGCACGGCGAGTCCGGCCGACCACGGCTGCAACCGGTGCTCCAACCGCACGGCCGGTGCTTCGCGTTCGTAGTGGTCACGTCGCACACGCGTGAGCAACGCCAACGCCACGCCCGCGATGGTCGCGTGCACCCCGGCTTCGTGGACGGCGAACCACGTGCCGAGAGCCAAGGGCACGTACACCCAAGGTGTCGTGACGCGTCGGTGTTGCAGGAACGCATAAAGCCCCAGCAGCACGATCGCGACCGCCAGGAACAGCGGGTCGAACCCCGTGGTGAACAGGACCGCGATCACCACGATCGCGCCCAGGTCGTCCACCACGGCCAGGCTCAGCAGGAACACCCGCAGGCTGCTCGGCAGCCCGGACGCCGTCAACGCCAGCACCCCGAGCGCGAACGCGATGTCCGTGGCCACGGGCACCGCCCACGCCCGCTCGACCCCCGGTGTGCCCCACCCGACGCCCAGGGCGATCAGGGCCGGCACGACCATCCCGCCGACCGCCCCGATCACCGGCAGCACGGCCGCCTTCACCGAGTTCAGCTCGCCGACGACGAGTTCGCGCTTCAGCTCCAGCCCGGCGACGAAGAAGAACACCGCCAGCAGCCCGTCCGACGCCCACGCCCCGACCGTCAACGGTCCGAGGTGGAAGTCGCGCACCCCCAGGTACCAGGGGGACAGCGGAGAGTTGGCCAGCAGCAGCGCCACGGCCGTGGCGGCCAGCAGCAGCGACCCGCCGACGGTCTCCGTGCGCAGGTAGCGGGCGAACTCGGACGGCTTGCTCACGGGCGGCTCCAGGTTCCGGCGGACACGACAGATCCTCGTGCCGACCAGACTTCCCGGCTCACCTTGACGGAATCCTAACGCGAAGAAGCGCCCCACCCATTACGGGTGGGGCGCTTCTCGCAGCCGGTCAGTCCTCCGAGGACCCCGAGTTCAGGCCCTGGGAGATGAGCGTCATCACCGACGAGTCGGCCAACGTGGTCACGTCGCCCACCTGCCGGTTCTCGGCCACGTCGCGGAGCAGCCGGCGCATGATCTTGCCCGAGCGCGTCTTGGGCAGCTCCGGCACGACCAGGATCTGGCGCGGCTTGGCGATCGGGCCGATCTCCTTGGCCACGTGGTCGCGCAGCGCCTTGATCGCGTCGGCGCCGTCCGAACCCTCGGCCACGCCGCCACGCAGGATCACGAACGCGACGATGCCCTGGCCGGTCGTCGGGTCGGACGCGCCGACCACGGCGGCCTCGGCCACGGTCGGGTGCGAGACCAGCGCGGACTCGACCTCGGTCGTGGAGATGCGGTGACCCGACACGTTCATCACGTCGTCGACCCGGCCCAGCAGCCAGATGTCGCCGTCGGCGTCGTACTTGGCGCCGTCGCCGGCGAAGTAGTAGCCCAGGTCGCCGAAGCGCGACCAGTACGTGTCGCGGTAGCGCTGCTCGTCGCCCCAGATGCCGCGCAGCATGCCCGGCCACGGCTGGTCGAGGACCAGGTAGCCGCCGCCACCGTGCGGGACCTCGTTGCCCTGGTCGTCCACGACCTTGGCGCCGATGCCGGGCAGCGGGCGCTGCGCCGAACCGGGCTTGGTGGAGGTGGCGCCGGGCAGCGGCGAGATCATGATCGAGCCGGTCTCGGTCTGCCACCAGGTGTCCACGATGGGCGCCTTGCCGCCGCCCACGTTCTCCCGGTACCAGATCCACGCCTCGGGGTTGATCGGCTCGCCGACGCTGCCGAGCACGCGCAGCGTGGACAGGTCGTACTTGGCCGGGATGTCCGCGCCCCACTTCATGAACGTGCGGATCAGCGTCGGCGCGGTGTAGTAGATCGAGACGCCGTACTTCTGCACGATCTCCCAGTGCCGGCCCTCGTGCGGGGTGTTCGGCGTGCCTTCGTAGACGACCTGGGTCACGCGGTTGGACAGCGGGCCGTACACGATGTAGCTGTGGCCGGTGACCCAGCCGATGTCGGCGGTGCACCAGTAGACGTCGGTGTCCGGCTTGAGGTCGAACACGTTGTAGTGCGTGTACGACGCCTGCGTGAGGTAGCCGCCGGACGTGTGCAGGATGCCCTTGGGGTTACCGGTGGTGCCCGAGGTGTAGAGGATGAACAGCGGGTGCTCGGAGTCGAACGCCTCCGGCGTGTGCTGGTCGGACTGCTGCGGCACCAGGTCGTTCCACCAGATGTCGCGGCCCTCGGTCCACTCGACCTCGGTGTCGGTGCGCTTGACCACGAGCACGTGCTCGACGCTCTTCGCGGCGGCCACGGCCTCGTCGACGGCGGGCTTGAGGGCGGCGGGCTTGCCACGCCGGTACTGACCGTCGGTCGTGATGACGAGCTTGGCCTGCGAGTCCTCGATGCGGGTGCGCAACGCCTCGGCCGAGAAGCCGCCGAAGACCACGCTGTGCAGCGCGCCGAGTCGGGCGCACGCGAGCATGGAGAAGATCGCCTCGGGGATCATCGGCATGTAGATGGCGACGCGGTCCTCGGCGCCCACGCCGAGACCGGCCAGGGCGTTGGCCGTGCGGGACACCTCGCGCTGGAGTTCGGCGTAGGTGATCGCGCGGCTGTCGCCGGGCTCGCCCTCCCAGTGGATCGCGACCTGGTCGCCGTGGCCGGATTCCACGTGCCGGTCGACGCAGTTGTAGGCGACGTTGAGCTTGCCGCCGACGAACCACTTCGCGAAGGGGGCGTCCGACCAGTCGAGGACCTGGGTCCACTTCGTGTCCCACGACAGCCGCTCGGCCTGCTTCGCCCAGAACGCCTCGCGGTCGGCGTTCGCCTCCTCGTAGAGCGCGGCGGTGGCGTTGGCCTGCGCGGCGAACTCGTCGCTCGGCGGGAACGTCCGGTTCTCCGTCAGCAGGTTGTCCAGTGCGGCTGGCGGCTGGGTCATGGGGGCGGACCTCCTGAATCCGGTGGGGTGCGCATTGACGCTAGTGCCGATCCGCCCCTTGCGCACCCAAAAGGTTCAGACCAATTTCGGCGCGGTTCGACACGTGCGGGTAACTGTGTAACGCGGCGGCCCCGCGCTGACCACGGTGATTCCGCCGAGTGACACCTCCGCTGCGACCAACGGCACATCCCGTGACACCAGTCACGTCGTGGGGTGTCGAAGGTGTTTCGAGGACGTTTCGAGGGTAGCCAACGCCCCTTGGAGCAGGGGGAACTCCGCATTGGCGTGGAGCGCACGTGCGGCAAGTGGCTCTCTCTTCTCTGGCTTCCTGCTCATCGACAGGGATGCCACTTTCCCCTGCGTAGGCTTTCCGGCCGTGGACCCGCTCGCGCCCCTGCTCGAACTGCCCGGAGTGGCCGACGCGGTCACCGCCGCCCGGGACGCGGTCTTCGCCGTCCACCGGCACCGGGTCAACCTGCGGGGTTGGGCCACGACCGCCGCGGAGGCGTCCGTGCGGGCTGCCCGGTCGTCGGCGGCGCTCGACGGCGGGTCGACCGACATCCCCGAGTCCGGCGAGGTCGCCGACCCGGTGTTGGCGGGTGCGTTGCGCGTGGCCGAGGCGTTGGGGACGGTGTTCCCGACCTGGCGACGTGCCCCGCTCCAGGCGTTGGCGCGGTTGCACGTCCTGGCCTCGGCGGACCTGGACGACACTCCCGGACGCCCGCGTGCGGTACCGGGCCTGTCCGAGCGGCTGGACCTGTTGGCCGGATTGGTCACGGGCGGCACGTCGGTGCCGGGACCGTTGCTGATCGCCGTGGTGCACGGTGAGTTGCTTTCTTTGTCGCCTTTTACCGTCGCGAATGGTGTGGTCGCCCGTGCCGCCGCACGGTTGACCGCGATGTCGACCGGGGTGGACCCGAAGTCGTTGGGCGTCCCCGAAGTCCACCTGCTCCGGAATCGTGCCGATTACGACGCCGCGCTGATCGGTTTTTCGACCGGCACGCCCGAAGGTCTGACAGGGTGGATTCTGTTCCAGTGTGCGGCGCTGGAGTCGGGCGCCCGCGAGGCTCGCAGCATCGCCGACGCCGCCTCCGCGTGATTCTTCAGTTGTCTGCGCGCATCAATTCCAAGGCCCGGCCCATCTCGACGTGCAGGCGCTCGGTCGCGCCCCTGGACAGCACGAAGTCGACCTGACCCGCGCCCAGGGACACTTCGAGTTCGTCCGCGTTGACCGAGCACTTCATCGCCACATCGCCGCCGACCCGGATGTAGTTGGACGACGCGACACCGCTAACGTAGATCATCGGCATTCCCGCTTTCTCGTTTTCGTGCCGGGGGTTGACGACACTGTATCGTTCGAACGGTACCGATGTGCAATGCCCATTCGGGTGAGTGCGAATACGCAACAGATTTCTAAGGACAGGTGTGCGAATGGCTGTGGGAACCACGCGCGGAAAACGCAAGCTCGGCGCACTGATGGCGAAGTACCTGCACCAGTCGGGGGCCAAGGCCGAGCACGTGATCAAGGAGATCCGAATCGGTCGTACCACCTGGAACCGGATGCTGAACGGCGAGGCCAGGCCACGGTGGTCGGGGTTCATCGCGATCCTGTCGGTCCTGAACCTGACGGAGGAGGAGCGCCGACGTGCGATCGATCTCTGGGAGGTCGCCGACTACGAGGCCATGCCCATCGAGCACGTGGACGTGCTCCCCCGTCCCTACGTGCGCTTCCGCCGCGATGAGACCGAGGCTGTCTCCGAGCGCTCGATCGACCTGCTGCTGATCCCGGGCATCTTCCAGACAGCCGACTACGCCTCGGCACTCGCGGGCGGCAGCGGACTCCTGCTGGTCGGCGAGGGGCGAACCGAGCGTGTTGCGCCCGAGCGCCTCGACCGCCAAGCGTTGCTCCACCGCAAGCCGAATCCGCTTGTGGTCCATGCGCTGATCGACGAGTCTGCGCTCTGCCGTGAGATCGGTGGGCAGGCGACCATGGCGGCCCAGTTGGACTGGTTGGTGGAGCTGTCGACTCTGCCGAACGTGACCATCCAGATCCTGCCGAGCACGGCCGGAGCCCACGGTGCGCTGTCGGGCACCCTCACGTTCCTCGATTTCCCCGAAGTGGACGACCCCGGAGCGGTCTACGCGGAGAGTCTGATCAGCCTCGACACCGTGGAGAATGAGGAGGGTGTCGCGCGGTTCCACGCTGTGTGGGACGACGTGGTCGGCCGCGCGCTCTCGGTCGAGTCCTCGATCGAGGTCATCCGAGCGGCAAGGGAGACCCGAGGATCATGAGGAAGCGGTTCGAACGCGACGGACTTGTCTACCTGACGTCGAGCGCGAGCCTGCCCGAAAGCACCTGCGTCGCCGTGGCGGTGGGTGTCGAGCGGACCGGTGTGCTCGACTCCAAGGACCCGATGGGGGCCACCCTGGAGTTCCGGGCCACCACGTTCCATTCCTTCGTCGCCGGGCTCAAGCAGGGCTGAGGCGGGTTGGGGCACCCGCGCCCGGGTGCCCCAAGCTCAAAGGAGTTCCTGCAACGCCCGCGCGGCCCGCTCCGCGTCCTCGTCCGTGTTGTACAGCGGCGCGAACCCGAACCGCAGTACATCCGGTGGACGATGATCACCGATCACGTTCCGTGCGATCAGTTCACCCATGATCCGTGCAGCGTCCGGGTGGCGCAGTGACACCTGGTGGCCGCGCCACTCGCTGTCCGGTGTGATCACCTCGATGCCCGGCAAGCCCTCCACCAACCGCCGGAAGTACGCCGTCAGCTCCAGCCCGCGCGCCCGCACGTCCGCCAACGACACCTGGTCCCACACGTCCAGCGCCGCATCCAGTGCCAACATCGACAAGATGTCCGGCGTCCCGACTCGTGCTCGGGAAATTCCCTGGTCAGGGGTGTAGTCCTGGCTCATCGCGAATGGCACCGCGTGCCCGGTCCACCCGGTCAGCGGCTGGTGGAAATCCTCCTGCGCGGCCTTCGGCACGTACAGGAACGCCGGTGCGCCCGGCCCGCCGTTCAAGAACTTGTAGGTGCACCCCACCGCAAGATCGACTCCCAGTCGATCCAGCTCGATCGGCAGCACACCGACGCTGTGGCACAGGTCCCAGACGATCTTCGCCCCGCCGGCGTGGACGTGCTCCGTCAACGACGCCATGTCCAGCAGTCGCCCGCTCCGGTAGTCCACGTGGTTCAGCAGCACCACGGCCGCGTCCCCGACTTCGAACGACTCCGGATCGACCGCCCGCAGCGTCAGCCCGGTCAACTCCGCGACCGACTGCGCGATGTACCCGTCCGTGGGAAAAGTCCCGGCGTCGACCAGGATTTCGCCACGCTCCGTACCCCGCACCGCTCCCATCAGGGCCTTGAACAGGTTCACGCTCGTGGAGTCCGCGACCACGACCTGCCCCGGCGCGGCCCCGACCAACCGGCCGACCCGGTCGCCGACCCGCTCCGGCGTCTCCCACCAGCCCTCGGACCAGCTCCGGATCAGCCGCCGTCCCCACTGCTGGGTGATCACCTCGTTCACCCGCGCGGCCACGTGCCGCGGCGGCACGCCCAACGAGTTCCCGTCCAGATAGACGACGTCGTCGTCCAGGTCGAACAGTTCGCGGATCACACGTAGCTCCTCGCGGTCCACAGCTCGGGGAAGATCGACCGCACGGCCCGCTTCTCCAACCACGCCACGCCGGCCGACCCGCCCGTGCCGGTCTTCGCGCCCATCGCCCGCCGCGTCGCCAGCAGGTGATCATGGCGCCACCGGGTGAACTCCTCGGCGACGTCGGTCAGCGCCTCGCCGAGTTCGAGCAGGTCACGGTCGTCTGACCGGTAGATCCCCGCCCACATCGCCTCGACCTCGGGGTGCGGCTCGTAGGGCGCGCTCACGTCCCGGTCCAAGACTTCCTTCGGGACGGCCAGCCCGTGCCGGGCCAACGCCGCGAGCACGTCGTCGTACAGGCCGGGCTCGTGCAGCAGCGCTTCGAGCGCGTCGTGCTGCCGGGGCACGGCCCGGTGCGGCACCAGCATCGACCGCGACTTCTCGCCGAGCAGGAACTCCAGCTCCCGGTACCGCCCGGACTGGAACCCCGAACCCTCGCCCAGGGCGTCCCGGAACGAGTTGAACTCGGCCGGCGTCATCCGCGCGATCGGCCGCCACGCCGCGTTCAACGCCTGCATGTGCAGCTCGCTGCGGCGCAACGTCCGCACGGCCGCGCGCAGGTCGTCGTCGCGCAGCTCGATCTGCGCCTGCCGCCACTCGAAGCACAGCAGGCCGAAGTACAGCTCCATGACCTGCGTGATCACCAGGAAGGACATCTCGCGCGGGTCGTCGGACGCCTGCTTCTGCAACGAGTGCAGGACCGACGCGTGCACGTAGTCCTCGTACGGCGTCGTGCCGCCGAAGTCGAGCTTGGGAGCGACCGGGCAACTCATGACTTCCATGATTCCCCGGCATCCGGGTGAACTGAATGGCCGTCAAGTGCCACTTCGGGTCAATCTGTTCACGTCCGGCAACCAAAACGGCGATTGGCTTGGCTTTTATGAACACCGACCTGGACAGCACCGACTGGGCACTGCTGGACGCCCTCCAGGAAGACGCGCGGCTGTCGTACAACGAGCTGGCCCGCCGGGTGCACGTGTCGCCGCCGACCGCGGCCCAGCGCGTGCGCCGGCTCGAGGAGGTCGGGGTGATCACCGGTTACCGCGCGGTCGTCGACCCCACGGCCGTGGGTCGCTCGGTCGTCGCCCTGGTCCGGATGAAGTGCTACGGGCCGCGGTGCATCACCGTGCACCCCGAGCTGCTCGACGACTGCCCGGAGGTGGTCGAGGTGGTGCGGCTGACCGGGGACATCTGCTCGGTGGTCAAGGTCGTGACCACGTCGATCGGCGAACTCGAACGGCTGCTCGTCCGGCTGGGAGGCTACGGCGAGACGTCCAGCGCGATGGTGTTGTCGACGCCTATCCCGTGGCGTCCGCTGACAGCAGGGTGAGCGCCTGCCGAACGTGCCCATGCGCGTGGATCAACGCCTCGGTGGCCCGGCTGATCGGCACGTCCGCGAGCAGGTGCACGAGTGCGATCTTGAGGTCACCGTTCGCGTCGGACAGGGCGTTCACGCATTCGTTCTCACTCGAACCGGTGGCCTCGCGCAGTATGCGCACGGTGCGTCCGCGAAGTTTCGCGTTCGTGGCCCGCATCGACACCATCAGGTTCGAGTACGTCCGCCCGAGCCGGACCATGATCGCGGTCGAGAACGACGTGAGCACCAGCTTCTGCGAACTGCCGGCCTTCATCCGGGTCGACCCGGCGATCGCCTCGGGACCGGTGTCGACCGTGATCAGCACGTCGACCTCGGGCGCCGGCGCCGACGGGTTGTTGGAGACCAGGACCGTGCCCGCGCCGAGCCGCCGGGCCTGCGCCAGGGCTTCGAGTACGAACGGCGTGCGGCCCGACGCCGTGACGCCGACGACCAGGTCGCCGGGTGCCGCGTGGTCGCGCATCCGCGCGGCACCCTCGTCACCCCGGTCCTCGGCGCCCTCGACCGCCCTGACCATGGCGTCCGGGCCGCCGGCCTGGTGGGCGAGGAACCAGTCGGCCGGGATGTTGTACGTGGGCACGAGTTCGGCGGCGTCGAGCGTGGCCAACCGGCCCGAGGTGCCGGCGCCGACGTAGTGCACGCGCCCGCCGGCCAGCAGCGCGCGCACGGCGAGATCGGCGGCGCGCGCCAGGTCGGGCAGGGCGGCGGACACGGCGTCGGGCACGTGCCGGTCCTCGTCGTTGATCAGGTGCAGCAGGTCGAGCGTGGACAGCCGGTCGATGTCCCCGGTCCGGGGGTTGCGTGCTTCCGTCGGCGATTCGACGCGTATGGCGACATCGTCCCGGCCCGGTGTCATTTGCCGGACTCCCGGCGCCGCCTGCCGTCCGGACGGGCACCGAGCCGATGGCCGGACACCGCTTCGTACGTGGATTCGAGCGCGGCCTTGGCGCTGTCGGCGTGCTTCTGCGCGACACCGATGAACAGGCAGTCGATCACCGTGAGCTGGGCGATCCGGCTGGCCATCGCGCCCGAGCGGAACGTGGTCTCGCGGGCGGCCGTGGTCAGGACGTGGTCGGCGACCTCGGTGATCGGCGAGCGGGGGAAGTTCGTGAGCACGACGGTCGCGGCGCCGCGTTCGCGGGCCACCCGCAGGGCCTCGACCGTCTCGGCGGTCGAGCCGGTGTGCGAGATGCCGACCGCGACGTCCGCCTCGGTCAGCACGGCCGCCGAGGTCAGGGCGATGTGGGTGTCGTTCCAGGCGAAGCACGTTCGCCCGATCCGGTGGAGTTTTTGCTGGAGGTCGAAGGCGACGAACGCGCTCGCGCCGAAGCCGTAGACGTCGACGCGGCGGGCGCCGGCGACCAGTTCGACGACGGCCTGGAGCGTGTCGACGTTGAGCTGCTCGGCGGTCTCCTCGACCGCGCGGGCGTCGGCGAACGCGACCTTGCCGACCACCTGGCGCAGGTCGTCGGCCGGGCCGATGTCGCCGCCGAGGTCGCGGTCGGTGCGGGCGGCGGTGCGGGCGGTCTCGGCCGCGAGCGCGATGCGCAGCTCGGGGTAGCCGCCGACGCCGATCGCCTTGCAGAAGCGGGTCACGGTGGTCTCGCTCGTGCCCGCCGCCTCGGCGACCTCGGTGATGCTGCGGTGCGCGACGGTCGCCGGGTTCTCCAGCACGACCTTGGCCACGCGCTGCTCGGCGCGGGCCAATCCCGGGAGCAGCGAGCGGATGCGGACGAGTGGGCTGGCGTCGGTGTTTTCCGTGGACACGTGGGAAACTTACTAACCGGTCAAACGGATATCAACGCAACGTGCGGGAAAGTCACCCCATTCGTGGCAAATTGCCGCCCACCGGTCGGAACCTTTAGGCCCATTGCCCACTATCTGTCGGCGATTCGCCATCCGTCGGGGGACAACTCGCTGTCGAGGACTTGACCACGTCGATCGGTCACGCGGACGGCGTCGACGTGGACCCCGCGCCCGTACGGTCCGGTACCGGCGGTGTACCGCCACCGGAACCGGGTCGCCTCGGCCTCCACGACGATCCGCTGCCAACGCCTCGTGCCGTAACCCGTGAGTTTTCGCAGGTCACGCCACTGGTCGTCGGTGAACGCCTGCACGGCGACCTCTTCGCCCGCAGCGAGGTCGACGAAGGCGGCGAACTCCAGCCGGTGCCGCTGCGCCGGCAGGACCCGCGTGGTCAGTGTGCCACCGTCGCGTTCGGCAGCCCAGGACGTCTTACCTGCGACGGGCCGGACGGCAAGCGCTTGCGCCAGGCCGTCGGCCACGGCCCGCCGCGACGGGTTGATCGAACCCCGGTTCCGGTCCGGGTGGACGCGGTTGGTGAGCAGGACCGCGATCGAACCGGACAGGGGGTCGAGCACGAGCGACGTGCCGCTGAAACCGGTGTGCCCGGCCGTCCCGGGGGAGGAGAGGGCGCCCATGTACCAGTTCTGGTCGAGTTCGAAGCCCAGGCCGTGGGCGTCGCCCGGGAAACGCGAGTTGAAGTCGGTGAGCATCAACGTGACGGTGTCCCGTTCGAGGATCTCGACACCCCGGTAGCGGCCACCGTTGAGGATCATCTGGCCGACGGTGGCCAATTCCCGGGCCGTGGAGAACACGCCCGAGTGACCGGCGACCCCGCCGAGCGACCACGCGTTCTCGTCGTGCACCTCGCCCCGGACCATGCCGCGACCGGCTTGGAATTCGGTCGCCGCGGTCCGGCTTTTGTCCTTCGGCCGGTAGCCGGTGTCCTTCAGCCCGAGCGGAGTGGCGATCGTCCGGTCGACCAGGACGTCGAGTGTCGTGCCGGAGACGCGTTCGGCGAGCAGGCCGAGCGTGATCAGGTTCAGGTCGGAATAGCGGTAGCCGGTGCCGGGCGCATCGGTCGGCCTGGTGTCCATCACGGCCTTGATGCGTGCCGGGACGTCCGGGTAATCCGACCAGAGTGGCAGCCAGTCGACCAGGCCGGACGTGTGCGTGAGCAGTTGTTTCACGGTGATGTCGGCCTTGCCGTTCACACCGAACTCCGGCAGGTACCGGCTCACCGCCGCGTCGAGGTCGATGCGGCCGAGTTCGTACTGGCGCATGACCACGATCGAGGTGAACAGCTTGGAGATCGAGGCCAGGTCGAAGACCGTGTCGACGGTCATCGGCACGCGCCGGTCGGGTGGCAGTTCGGTCTTGGCGTCGGCGTAGCGCACGGCCCAGCCGGCGGCTTCTTCGGCGACGATCACGCCGTCGTGCGCGAGCAGGGTGACCGCGCCGGGGAAGTTGGGCAGGGCGCGGACATGTCGCAGTGCCTTTTCGATCGGCGTTCGGTCGACCGGCGAGAAGCCGTCGTGCAGCACGGCGTTCATCCACCCCGTCCGCGGGTGGTCGTAGCGGCCGTCGCCGCTGGTGGCGGCGGCGGACCCGGCGGTGATCGTGGCCATGGCGAGCAGCAGCGCGAGAAGTCTCTTCACCGGTACCTCGAGTACGGCTTCCTTGTCCGGTCGAACTCGTCCAGTTCCTGCCGCCACGAACCCACGATGTCGTCGATCCCGGCCCGCGCGTCGACCATGCGCCGTAATCGGTCCGACCCGAAGAGCAGGTCGACCCAGTTGTCCTCGCGCCAGGCGAACGGGTACCGCCGGGCCGCCGTGACGATCATGGCCACGCCCGTCCGCACGGCGTCGAACTCCCTGGCGTTCGTGACCTGGAGCTGCACGCCGCCACAGGTCCGCCCGGCGTACCGGCCGAAGGCGGGCGCGAAGTACGTCTCCCGGAACCGCACGCCGGGCAGCCGCTCGCCGTTGAGGTCCTCGGCCCAGCGCCAGTCGACGTCGGGGGAGCCGACGGTCTCGAAGGGCTTCGTCGTGCCCCGGCCCTCGGTGAAGGAGGTGCCTTCGAACAGGCACGTGCCGGGGTAGACCAGCGCGGTGTCCCGCGTCGGCATGTTCGGGCTCGGCGGCACCCAGGCCAGGCCCGTGTCGAGGTCGTCGCGCCGCCAGTGCCGGACCTCGACCACGTCGAGGTCGAGCGGGGTGTCGAGGAACTCCCCGGCGAACAGCCCGGCGAGTTCGCCCACCGTCAGCCCGTGCTGCTGGACGACTGGTTTGACGCCGACGCCGGACGCGAAACCGGGCAGGAGTTGCGGGCCCTTCGCCTTGCCGCCCAAGGGGTTGGGCCGGTCGAGGACCACGAACCGCGCGCCGACGGAGGCCGCGGCGGTCATGGCCGTGAGCATGGTCCAGATGTAGGTGTAGAAGCGGGCGCCGACGTCGGCGATGTCGAAGACCAGGACGTCGACCCGTTCTTCGCGCAGCACGCCCGCGAACTTCGCCGCGTCGGCCCGGTAGACGTCGCGGACCTTGATTCCCGTGCGCGGGTCGGCGTGATCGCCTTCGGAACCGCCGGCCTGCGCCGTGCCCCGGAACCCGTGCTCCGGACCGAGGACGACGACCGGCGGGACCCCGGCCGCCACCATCGAGTCGACGACGTGGACGCCGTCCCGCAGGACCGCGGTCGGGTTGCCGAGCACGGCGACCCGACCCTCCAACCCCCGCCAGTGGTCGGCCGCCAGGACGTCGGCACCGGTCACCACCCGGCGTCCCGTGGCGACGACCGCGGCGGCCTCCGCCCCCGCTGTCGAGGCGGGCGCCAACCCCGCGGCGGGCACGGTCACCGCGGCGAACAGGACCTCCCGCCGCCCGATCACCAGGTCAGCCCATGTCCGAGCGGGTAGGGCGTCGGCCCCGGCACCGCCACCGGCAACAACCCCTTCGGACCGATCTCCCCGGTGATCACCTTCGCCACCGACTCCAGCGCGCCCGCACCGTACGAGTAGGTCGCCAACCAGACCGGCACCGACGTGTAGGCCACGTCGTACGGATTGCGCACCGCCACGCCCACCACGGGTCTGCCCGTCGCCACCAACCGGTCCACCAGCGCCTGCTGTTCCGGACTGCCCGACAACCCGGACGTCAGCACCACCACGAGATCCGCCGCGCCCGCGGCCTCGACCGCGCCCGTGATCTGCTCGGGCGTCGGCGTCGCACCGGTCGGCAACGCCTTGCCGCCCAACAGTTTCGCCAGCGTGCGGGTCGAGTTCTCGCCCCACCCGGTGACCAGCGCCGCCTTCGGTCGCCTCGGCAGCACGCCGCCGTCGTTGCGCACGGCCGTCGTCGTCCGGTCGGTGATCGTCCGCGCGGCGGCCAGGTTCTCCGGCGTGCCGACCGCCGCGTCCGCCTTGTCCGGGTCCACCGGCGGCGAGGTCAGGATGCCGCGCAGGAACTTCATCCGCAGCACCCGCAGCACGCTCTGGTCGATGCGCCGCTCGGTCAGCTCGCCCGACTTCACCGCGTCGACCACGGCCGTGATCGCTTCGCCCAGCTTCGGCGGCATCAGCAGTTGGTCGACGCCGGCCTTCAGGGCCAGCACGGGGATCCGCGCGTCCGGGTGCTTCTGCCGCACCCCGGCCATGTCGAGCGCGTCGGTGATCACCACGCCGTCGTAGCCGAGTTCGCCGCGCAGCAGGTCGATCACGGGCTTGGACAGCGTCGCCGGTTCGCCGGACGGGTCGATCCGCGGCATCAGGATGTGCGCGGTCATGATCGAGTCGACCCCGGCCGCGATCGCGGCGCGGAACGGCGGCGCGTCCATCTCACGCCACTGCTCCACGGTGCGGTCGACGACGGGCAGGCTCGTGTGGCTGTCCGTCGCCGTGTCCCCGTGGCCGGGGAAGTGCTTGGCCGTCGCCGCCACGCCCGACCACGTCAGGAACCGCTGCTGGTACCCGCGTACCTGGGCGGCGGTGAACTCGGCCGCGAGCTTCGGGTCGCCCGAGTACGAGCGGACCCCGATCACCGGGTTGGCCGGGTTGGAGTTCACGTCGGCGTCCGGTGCGAAGTCCTGGTTCACGCCCAGCGCCCGCAGTTCGCGCGCGGTGATCGTCGCGGCCTGTTCGGCGTCGGTCGTGCTGCGGCCCGCACCCAATGCCATGTTGCCCGGGAATTGCGTCACCGGCGGTCCGATCCGGGTGACGAGGCCCATCTCCTGATCGGTGGAGATCGCCAGTGGAATCTTCGACGCGCGTTGCAACCCCCGGGACAGACCGGCGATCTGCCGGGGCGAGTCGATGTTGTCGTGGAGATCGTTGTCGAAGTAGATCACGCCGCCCGGCCGGTACTTCGCGACGATCTCCGCGGGCGTGGCCACGCCGAAATCGCGCACGTTGTCCGGATGTTCCTCGTCCGCACGTTGTCCGTTGACATAGGTGACGAAGAGTTGGCCCACCTTCTGTTCGAGAGTCATGCCCGCGAGCAGCGAGGTCACCGCCTGCGGGCGTGGCGGCTGGCCCGCCGCGGGCGGGCTGACCAGCGCCGTCACGACGAGCGCGACGGTCAGGACGCGGAGCACTGGGGCCTCCCTCCAGAGGCGGTAGCCGGACGTCATCGGGAAGTTACCCACGGTTCCGAAGTGGGTCAACGCCTGCATTCTGCTGACGCGCACCGACAATTCCGGTTGCTCCGGCCGTCCCTCGAACGGGCGAAAAAACAGGCGGGGCCCCACGTGGGTGGGGCCCCGCCGGCGGCGCGGGCTGTCGAGTTACCAAGCGTGCAACTCGTGTCGTATTGATCTGGCCTCGGCGTCCGGCGTCCCGGTACGCAGGCCCTGGACGACAAGCCTCCCGCGGCGTGCTGCGCGTGGGTACTCGAAGTCCGCGCACGGAGCTTTGCCGGGGTGGACAGCGCTTCTCTTCCGCTCTGTCCCTGGCCGACCGAAGGTCCGCATCTCCATTTGTAGTGCGTGGTGGCCGTCACATCAAGGGCTCGATGGTGTGCACCGGTCAAGCGACCCTGTGTAGTGATTCTCCTGCTGTGACAGCGTTTTCTTCGCGCCGTACCGCTGTCCGAGCCCTCCCTGGGGTGAATCAGCCGCGCCTCTTCCGGCGCAACCCGTACCACGCCACGCCTGCGGCCGTGGCCGCGCCGAGCCCGATCGCGGTGACGGCGACGGCCGTGCCGGACGGGCGTGGGATGCGTGCGCGCAACGACACCGGGTCGGAGAACGTGAGCGTCGGCCAGCCGCGTTGCAGGGCGACCCGGCGCAACGCCCGGTCCGGGTTGACGGCGGTCGGGTGGCCGACGGCCTCCAGCAGCGGCAGGTCCGTGATCGAGTCGGAGTAGGCGAAGCAGCGGGTCAGGTCGTAGCCGTACTCCTCGGCGAGCCGCTTGACCGCGACGGCCTTGTTCTCGCCGGCGCAGTAGAAGTCGACGTCGCCCGAGTAGCGGCCGTCGGTGACGACCATGCGCGTGCCGACGCTGCGGGTCGCGCCGACCATGGTCGAGATCGGGGCCACCAGCTCCTCGCCGGACGCGGACACGACGACCACGTCGTGGCCCTCGGTCCGGTGGTCGGTGATGAGTTGGGTGGCCTCCTTGTAGACCAGCGGATCGACGATGTCGTGGAGTGTCTCGTCCACGATCGAGCGAACTTGTTCGACGTCCCAGCCCGCGCACAGCGCGGTGATGTGCGAACGCATCCGGTCCATCTGGTCGGCGTCGGCGCCGGCGAGCATGAACACGAACTGCGCGTAGGCGCTTTTGAGCACCGCACGCCGGTTGATCAGGCCCTCTTGGAAGAACGGCCGGCTGAACGCCAGCGTGCTCGACTTGGCGATGACTGTCTTGTCCAGGTCGAAGAACGCGGCGACACGGCTGCCGTGGGTGGCGTGCTCGGTCACGTGCACCAGCTTAGGAGACGGCCGATCGGCTCATCTGGTTCGCAGATTTACGAACCAAGGGTGATGCGGTCTACCGAATTTTTCGTGTCCCTCTAACGGAAGACACGCATGACCCTTCCCCGTGGGGATACAGTAGACAGGTCCGGCTCGACCGGACGGGTTCAGTCCGACCCCCCGGGACTGAACCGTTGACGACCCCCGTCCCTCCCCCCTGGCGGGGGTCGTCCCATGTCCGGACACTGTTCTCCCTGGTAGACCGCTTGTCGCCGGGAGTTGTCCACAGGCGGACGACCGGGGTCCGACTTGTCCACAGTTTCCGGACCCCCACTGGACTCCTCCTCCACCCCCCTCCACCGTGGTTCCAGAGCGAACCCGAAGAGGAGGCGGCAGTGGAACGACCGGTGGTCCTGATGGCGGAGTCCGCGACGACGGACGAGGTCCTGCGGCTCGCGGCGGCGGTGGGGTGCGACCTCGACCGCGTCGCCGACGTGACCGAACTGCGCGCCCGCTGGCGCACCGCCCCCCTGGTCCTGCTCGACACCGACGCCGTGGAAGCGTGCGCGGGGGAAGGCTTCGCACACCGGTCCGACGTCCTCCTGGTGGCGAACGGCCCGCCGCCCACCCCGACCGCCGCCTTGCGCCTGGGCGTACAACTCGTCGACCTCCCGTCCGACACCGACGAACTGCACGCCCTGCTCGCAGACGCCGCCGACAACCCCTCTCCGGTGCGCGGCCGGGTATTGGCGGTGCTGGGCGGCCGTGGCGGCGCGGGCGCTTCGGTGTTCGCGGCAGCCGTCGCCCAGGAGGTCCTGTCGTCCGGGGGCACCGGTCTGCTGGTCGACTGCGACCCGTTCGGCGGCGGCCTGGACCTGACGCTGGGCGCCGAGGGGGAGAGCGGCCTGCGCTGGCCGGAAGTCCGGGTGACCGGTGGACGGGTGCGCGCAACCGCACTACGCGCAGCACTACCACGCCGCACGGCCGGCACCGGCAGCCTGACGGTGCTGTCCTGCGCCCGCGAGGGCACCCCGACCCTCACCGCCACCGCCGTAGGCGCCGTGGTCGACGCCGGCACCCGCGCCGGCGACACCGTGGTCTGCGACGTCCCCCGCCACCCCACACCCCCGTCGACCGCCGTCCTGGACCGCGCCGACCTGGTGATCCTGTTGGTACCGGCCGAAATCCGCGCCTGCGCAGCCGCGCGCCAACTGGCAACCCACATCCGAACCCGCCACCCCCAGGCCCGGATCCGCACAGTCGTACGAGGCCCGGCACCCTCCGGCCTGACCCCTCACCACGTAGCAGAAGCCGTAGGCGTTCCCTTGCTGACCACCATGCGCCCGGAACGCCACCTACCCGAATCCCTGGACCAGGGCCACTTCCCCCATCGCCCCCGAGGCCCCCTGTCAAAAGCCGCCCGCCTGACCCTGACCGCCCTGCTGACACCCCTCTGACCCGAACACCCGAACTCGACACCCACCCACCTCAACCCGCAATTCCTTACCTCCCCACACGAACCAGGCCATACGGAGAGGGACGGAACCTCTTTGCGGCCTGCCCGGCGGCGAGCGACGCTTGAAGGCTCGAAAACCCGACCCCGACAACAAGCGGCACTTTCCAAGCCGCAAAAGCTCAAACCAGAAACTCTTGCCCGGCAAGGAATTCCAGAAAGGGTCGAACCATGTCCGAAAGCACTCCCGTCCCTCCCGTCACCCCCTTGAAAGCCGAACGCCACACCCCGGACGGCCTCCCGCCCGCCCCCGCCCGCCCCACCGGCAACACCCCGCACACCGACATGACCTGGCCACCCGCCGTCTGCCAATGCCCGACCCCGCCCGACCTGTCCTTCTGCCCTGCCTGCCGCGCTGCCGTACCCCCAAGGCCCATCCCGACCTGGAACCCCCCGACCTGGTCCCCAACCGCGGAAACCGTCCGCGAAAACCACCTACGGAAACCAACCGCACAACCGTCCGCGGAATCCGACCCCCCGGAGCAACAATGATCACCAAAAAGTCCTCTGTGGACATCCGATGACAGACCTGGTCGAACGCGTCCGCCGCCGCCTGGCCGACACCCGGTCCGACCTGACCTCCGCATCGGTGGCAGCCGCCGTGCGCGGCGAGTCCGGCGGCGTCCTGGGCGACGAGGACATGCTCAACGCCCTCACCGTGCTACGTCAGGAGTTCACAGGCGCAGGCCCTCTCGAACCACTGCTCCACGCCCCCGACACGACCGACGTCCTGGTGACAGCCCCGGACCAGGTCTGGGTGGACGACGGCAACGGCCTACGCCGAACCCCGATCCGCTTCCCCGACGAGGCAGCCGTCCGCCGCCTGGCACAACGCCTCGCGATCGCAGCCGGCCGCCGACTCGACGAAGCAGTCCCTTACGTGGACGGCCGCCTGTCGGGCTCGGTCCGCCTGCACGCCGTCCTACCGCCCATCGCGCCTTCGACCTGCCTGTCACTGCGCGTACTACGTCCCGCCGCCCACACCCTCGACACCCTGTGCGACCGAGGCACCTTCGACGACGAAATCGCTGAGGTACTACACAGGATCGTCCTGGCCCGAGCCGCTTTCCTGGTGACCGGCGGCACCGGCTCAGGCAAGACAACGTTGCTCGCGGCCTTGCTCGGCCGCGTACCCCACGACCAACGAATCGTCTGCGTGGAAGACGCAGGCGAACTCCAACCCACCCACCCCCAGGTGGTCCACCTCCTCTCCCGCACACCCAACGTGGAAGGCGCGGGCGAGGTGACCACCCGCGACCTGGTCCGCCAAGCCCTGCGCATGCGCCCCGACCGAATAGTGGTCGGCGAGGTGAGAGGCCCCGAGGTCGTGGACCTGCTCGCCTGCCTCAACACAGGCCACGACGGCGGCGCTGGCACTCTGCACGCCAATTCCCCGACCGAGGTCCCCGCGAGGCTGGAAGCCTTGGCCGCCTTGGGCGGCTTGGACCGCACAGCCCTGCACGCCCAACTCGCCGCAGCGGTGAAGGTCGTCCTGCACATGCACCGCTCCGCCGACGGCAGGCGCCACCTGGCAGCCATAGGCGTGCTCGAAAACAACAGCACCCGCATCACCCCCGCCTGGACCCACACCGACGGCTGGCACCAAGCCGCCTCCCACCACCTACAGACATTGATCACCTCTTCCCGCACACATTGATCGCCTCCTCACCCCTGCCGCTCGGCCACTCACCCCCCGGACGTGAACCATGAGCTTCTTGTTGCTGTCGCTGGCGTTCCTGCTCTTCCCTCCGTCGGCAGCCCACCGCCTGAGGTGGACTCCACGACGAAAACCCACCCTGCCCAAACCGAATCAGGGAACCGTCGTACTGGGCAGCGCCCTGTTCGGCCTCCTCGCCGGAGCAGGCGGTGCCATCGCCGCCGCCGTGGTCGCCCGCACCCTCTGGCACGACCACCACGAGCGCGCAACCCACCGCGAGCGCTTGAAAGCCACCACAGCGCTGGCCGCCGGGTTGGCCGGGTTCGTCGCCGAACTGAAAGCCGGTGCCCATCCGGCACCCGCCGCGTCGGGCGCGGCCGAGGACGCGGAGCCGCCCGCTTCCGAGGTCTTACGCACGATCGCCACCACGGCCGCACGCGGCGGCGACGTGGCGACCGCGTTGCGGGACTTCCCCGAGGCGCACCAGCTCGCGCGGGCATGGCGGTTGTCGGCCGAACACGGCGTCCCGCTCGCGGACGTCCTGGCGGAGGTGCGTCGGGACCTCGACCGCCGAGTGGCGTTCGCCGGGCAGGTGGCCGCACGCCTCGCCGGACCGAGGGCGAGCGCGGCGGTGCTGGCCGGGATGCCCGTGTTCGGCGTCCTCCTCGGCGAGGCGGTAGGCGCCGGACCGACCGAGGTACTGCGCACCACGGTCGTGGGCCAGGTGCTGCTCGTCCTCGGCGCGGTGCTGGTGTGTGCCGGGTTGCGGTGGAGTGCGCGGCTCACCCGGCAGGTGGTCGCGTGATCTTCCTGCTGTTCGCGCTGGCGCTCGCGTGCTACCCGCGTCGACCGGTGATCGACCGGCTTCGAGCGCCACGTGCGCGTCGGGTCCGGGGCGGCGCCGGGCCACCGGACCCGCTCGCGTTGCCCGCCACCTGGGACCTGCTGGCCGCCGTGCTGACGGCGGGCCTGCCGGTCGCGACGGCGGTCCGCGCCGTCCTGCCCGGTGTCCCGCCGGCGCCGGCCGAGCCGCTGCGGCGGGTGGCCGACCTGCTCGGGTTCGGCGCGGACCCGGTCGAAGCCTGGGCGCCGGCCCTGGCCGACCCGGCGACGGCGTCGTTGGCCAGGGCGGCGCGGCGGTCGGCGCGGTCAGGTGCCGCGCTCGCCTCGGCGGTGAAAGACCTGGCCGGCACCGCCCGGGTCGAGGCCGACAACCGGTCCGAGGCCCGTGCGCAACGGGCCGCGGTGCTGGTGGCCGGGCCGCTGGCGCTGTGCTTCCTGCCCGCGTTCCTGTGCCTGGGCGTCGCGCCCGTCGTGATCGGCCTCGCGCGGGACGTCGCGACCCATTGGTGACCGAATGTCCACTGTGGACGAAAGGGTGAAGAGATGGACGACAGGGGAATGACGACCGCCGAGTACGCGGTGGGCACGCTCGCCGCGGCGGCCCTTGGGGGCGTGCTGTTCGCGCTGCTCGGTGGCGACTGGATCGGCGGCCTGCTGCGGGCGTTGCTGCAAGAAGCCTTCAGCACGGTCACATGAGAGGCGACCGGGACGGCCTGGCCGGTTGGCCGGGTCGACCGCCTTCCGGACGACCGCGGCGGGGCGACGACCGGGACTGCCAGTCCGGTCCACCGCCTTCCGGAGGACTGCCTTCCGGAGGACTGCCTTCCAGAGGGCTGCGACGGGGCGACGACCGGGGCATGGTCACGGTCGAGGCCGCGCTCGGTGTCTCCGGGTTGGTCGTCGTGCTGGCGCTGTGCGTGCAGGCGGTCATGGCGACGGTCGCGCAGATCCGGTGCACCGACGCCGCGGTCGAGGTCGCCCGGCTGGTGTCGCGGGGCGAGGCGGCGCGGGCCGGCGAGGTGGTGGCCCGCGCGGCGCCGCCCGGCGCCCGGTTCGAGGTACGAACCTCGGGTGACGAGATCACCGTCCGGGTGACTGTCGAGGCTTCCCTCGTCCAGGTGGCCGGCACGGCCTTCGCGCTGATGGAGCCCGACGTTGCGTGACGACCGGGGATCGGTGTCGCTGGTCGCGGTCGGGGTGGCGGGGGTGCTCGTCACCGTGACCGCGCTCGCCTGCCAGTACGGCGCGGCGCTCGTCGAGCGTCACCGCTTGGAGGGAGTCGCGGATCTCGGCGCGCTCGCGGCGGCCAACGGGGTGATCCTCGGGGCGTCGCCCTGTGCGAGAGCGGAACGCGTGGCCCACCGGATGGGTGGGCGTGTCGAGGACTGTTCGGTGGACGGGGAGGAGGTGGTCGTCGAGATCGCCGGTCGGTCCACGGTGTTCGGCACGCCGCGAGCGCGGGCCGCGGCGGGACCGGTCCAGGGGCCGTGACCTCTGCGTTCCGCGACGAACGGTCGTTTGCCGACGGTGAGCGGACTCACAGTGGGGCTCTTGGGGGTCGAGCGGCCGGAGTAGGGGAACGGCGGCGTTCTGCCCCCCGCCCGATCGGGCGGCATTCGCCGTGCCGTTCCTACCAGTTGTCGACTGCCGGGTTACCGGAACTCCCGGTCATGGGGTTGATTCGAATGGCGGCACCGAGGCGGTGCCGCCCGTACGAGGAGGCGACACACAATGGAGTGGTCGGATAGCTGGCGCGGGGCCTTCCGCATCGAGCTGCGCGCGGAGGCGGTCAGCCTCGCGTGGCACGGATGGCCTGTGCTGCCGGGCACCTATCCGGCGGGCGACGGTTGGGCCGGGCGCGACGGCGTCGAGTCGACCGGTCCGACCCCGGTGCACGACGACTGGCAGGAACGCGTCGGCACCCAGGCCGACCAGGTGGCCGCCTGGTGGGCGGGCCACTCCTACAGCATCCTGCTGGCCACCGGTCACGGCGTGGACGCCGTCGAGGTCGACACCGACCTCGGCCGCAAGGCCGCGGTGGCGCTGCGCGCGGCGGGCTTCCCGGTACCGATCCTCGCGACCCCGGAAGGCCGCTGGACGTTCCTGGTCGCCACGGGCTCGCCGTGGCCGTCCGACGACCGGGTGACCTACCACGGCAAGGGCGAGTTCATCGTCCTCCCGCCGACCCCGGTCCGGCACGGTGTCGTCCACTGGCGGGTCAAGCCCCAGATCTGCGGGTGGCAGCTACCCGACGCGACGATCGTCCGCGACGCCCTCCACGAGGCCGCCCACGCGACCGACTCCTACGAGTCGCTGCTCACCGCCGAGACCGCCTGACCCCGAGACCGCCTGACCCGCACCGCCCGACCACCGGGGTCGCCGACCCCGACACCGAACCACGCGGCACGACCCGGCGACGGGAGGTACCGCATGGACCCCGCCCGGATCTTGGCTGTGCCAGGCCGTTTCGGGCGAGGGAAGACGAGGCCACGAGCCGGCGGCACGCAAGCTGAGGGCGTGCCGCCGGCAGGCCGGGTGGAGATGTCGAAGGGCGGGAACGAAATGCCGCCCGACGGGCCGGTCCGGGATCGCGCCCGGTGGGCAGGCCGCTCGCCGGGCAGCGTCGGAACGACCTGGGTGGCAGCGGGATCGCCGTGCCGCCGGCGGGTTCCGCGGTCGTCGGCAGCGGTCGTCGGCAGCGGTCATCGGGAGTGGCCGTCGACGGCGGTCGTCGTCGGCCGGATCCCGCGGTGGTGTCCTGATCCGCTGGGGCGCGAATCCGTCGTCGTGATCAGGGGTGTTGCGATCGGCTGCCGTGGTCAGCGGACGGCGGCGAGGACGGCGTCCAGGACCGTCAGGGCACCGGCCTTGTCCAAGGGGTCGTTGCCGTTGCCGCACTTCGGCGACTGCACGCACGACGGGCAGCCCGCCGGGCAGGCGCACGACGCGATCGCCTCCCGCGTCGCCCGCAACCACGGCACCAAGGCGTCGTACCCACGATCCGCGAAGCCCGCGCCGCCGGGGTGGCCGTCGTGCACGAACACCGTCGGCTCGCCCGTGTCGGGGTGCAGGGCCGTCGACACGCCACCGATGTCCCACCGGTCGCACGTGGCGAACAGCGGCAGCAGGCCGATCGCCGCGTGCTCGGCCGCGTGCAACGCACCGGGTATCCGGATCGGCCCCAGCGACGCGAGCAGGTCCGGCGTGATCGTGTACCAGACCGCGCGCGTCACCAGCGTGTCCGCCGGCAGGTCCAGCGCCACCGAGTCGACCACCTGGCCGGACGGCAGCTTGCGCAGGTAGCCGACCACCTGCGAGGTCACCTCGACCTCGCCCGACGACACCGTCACGCCGCCGTGCACGCGCTGTTCCAGCGTCCGCACGACCGTGATGTCCTTGACGTCGCGCGCCGTCGTCGTCCAGTCCGGCCGGGCGGCGTGCACGAACGCGATCCCGTCCGCCACGTCCAACCGGTCGACCACGTACGACTCGCCCTGGTGCAGGTACACCGCGCCTTCGTGCACCGTGCGGAACGCCGACCCCCGGTCGACCGTGCCGAGCATCCGACCCGAGTCGCCCTCCACGACGATCACCGGCTCGCCGCCCGTCCCGCGGATGTCGACCTCGCCGTGCGGGCGTTCGCGCGCCGTCCAGTACCAGCCCTGCGGTCGGCGACGCAGCACCTTCCGGGCCACGAGGTCGTCCAGCACGCCCCGGGCCGCCGGGCCGAAGTCGGCCAGGTCCTCTTCCCCCAGCGGCAGTTCGGCCGCCGCGCACGCCAGGTGCGGCTCGAGCACGTACGGGTTCGCCGGGTCGAGCACCGTCGCCTCGACCGGCTTCTCCAGCATCGCCGCCGGGTTGTGCACGAGGTAGGTGTCCAACGGGTCGTCCCGGGCCACGAACACGACCAGCGCCTCGTCCTCGCCGCCCCGCCCCGCCCGCCCGGCCTGCTGCCAGAACGACGCCAGCGTCCCGGGAAAACCCGCCACCACCACGGCGTCCAGGCCCGCGATGTCCACGCCCAGCTCCAACGCGTTGGTCGTCGCCACGCCCAACAACGCGCCGGAGGACAGCCCGCGCTCCAACGCCCGCCGCTCCTCCGGCAGGTACCCGCCCCGGTAGGCCGCGACCCGTTCGGCCAGGCCCGGGTCGACGTCGGCCAGCACCCGCCGCGCACCCAGGGCCGCCAGTTCCGCACCGACCCGCGACCGCACGAACGCCAACGACCGCGCGCCCTCCACGACGAGGTCCGCCAGGATGCGCGCCGTCTCCGCACCGGCCGAACGCCGCACGGGCACGCCGTTCTCGCCCTCCAGGTCCTCCAGCAGCGGCGGTTCCCACAGCGCCACCGTCCGCGCCGCACGCGGCGACCCGTCCTCCGTCACGGCCTCGCACGGCACGCCGACCAGTCGCCGCGCGGACGTCCCCGGATCGGCCACGGTCGCCGAAGCCAGCACGAACACCGGGTCGGCCCCGTACCTGCGGGCCACGCGCCGCAGTCGCCGCAGCAGCAACGCCACGTGCGACCCGAACACGCCCCGGTACGCGTGGCACTCGTCGACCACCACGTACCGCAGCCGCCGGAAGAACCTGATCCACCGCGTGTGGTGGGGCAGCATGCCCCGGTGCAGCATGTCGGGATTGGTGAACACCCAGTTGGCGTGCGCCCGCACCCAATCCCGTTCCGCGATCGGCGTGTCGCCGTCGTACGTCGCGGCCCTTACATCCGGTAACGACAACGACTCGACGGAACGCCGTTGGTCGGCGCCCAACGCCTTCGTGGGGGACAGGTACAACGCCGTGGACTTCGGGTCGTCGACCAGCGCGCCGAGCACCGGCAGTTGGTAGGCAAGGGACTTGCCCGAAGCCGTTCCTGTGGCGATCACCACATGTCGTCCCGAGCGGGCGAATTCGGCGGCCTCGACCTGGTGCCGCCACGGCCGCTCCACGCCGCGCGAAGTCAGCTCCTTTACCAGATCCGCCGGCGCCCACGTCGGCCAGTGGGCCGTCCGGGCGTCCCGGCGGGGCAGGTCGGCGGTGTGCGTCAGCGGCGATTCGCCCACCGGGACACCGGCGAGCACCCGGCGCAGGAGCCGGCGTCCCTCGTTCCCCACGCCCGCAGCTTCGCACACCATGCCGGCACGCTGGTTTCTTCCAGCGCCGATAACAGACGGTGCCTGGTTCGGGACAGACTGTTGATCACTTGCGCGCTATGAATAGACTCCGCCGCTATCGCATCCAATGAGGGGTGCATCACGTTGTGTCGCGGCCGACATTCGCGTGAGTTTGCCGGCCATGATGCTGTAGTGCGCGGTGCTCCTCGCCTTGGGCTTGGATACTCACCAGGAGGACGGATGTCCCGGCATTTCCTCGCGGAGGGCCTACAGCTCTCCGGAGGTGATCGCGGCGTGGTCGCCGTGGTCGCCGTGGTCGCCCTGGCTGCCCTCGCCGTCGGGTATGTACTGCTGCGGGAGGTGCTGGCCGCGGGCCAGGGCACCCCGAAGATGCAGGACATCGCCAAGGCGGTACAGGAGGGCGCAGCGGCCTACCTCAACCGGCAGTTCCGCACGCTCGGCATCTTCGTGGTGGTCGTGTTCGCGCTGCTGTTCGCGCTGCCCGCCGAGGACGCGGGCGAGCGGATCGGCCGGTCGCTGTTCTTCGTCGTCGGCGCGGTGTTCTCCGCGACGATCGGCTACCTCGGCATGTGGCTGTCCACGCGGGCGAACGTCCGCGTCGCCGCCGCGGCCAAGGAGGCCGGCGGTCGGGAGAAGGCCATGCGCGTCGCCTTCCGCACCGGCGGCGTGGTGGGCATGGTGACGGTCGGCCTGGGCCTGTTCGGTGCCGCGCTGGTCGTCCTGGTGTACGCGGGTCAGGCACCCAAGGTGTTGGAGGGCTTCGGTTTCGGCGCGGCCCTGCTCGCCATGTTCATGCGTGTCGGCGGCGGCATCTTCACCAAGGCCGCGGACGTCGGCGCCGACCTGGTCGGCAAGGTCGAGCAGAACATTCCCGAGGACGACCCGCGCAACGCCGCGACCATCGCGGACAACGTGGGCGACAACGTCGGCGACTGCGCGGGCATGGCCGCCGACCTGTTCGAGTCCTACGCCGTGACGCTGGTCGCGTCGCTGATCCTGGGCACGGCCGCGTTCGGCACGCAGGGCCTGCTGTTCCCCCTGATCGTCCCGGCGATCGGCGTGATCACCGCGGTGATCGGCGTGTACACGACCCGGGCCCGTCCCGGCGAAGGCGGGCTGACCGCGATCAACCGGTCGTTCTACATCTCGGCCGTGATCTCGGCGGTGCTGTGCACGGTCGCCGCGCTCGTGTTCCTGCCCAGCTCGTTCGCCAACCTGACCGGGCCGGACTCGATCAAGGGCGTGGCGGGCAACCCGGCGGTGGTCGCGGCCGTCGCGGTGATCATCGGCATCGTGCTGGCGGGTGTGATCCTGTGGCTGACCGGCTACTTCACCGGCACCGAGCACAAGCCGGTCAAGGAGGTCGGCAAGACCTCGCTGACCGGTGCGGCCACGGTGATCCTGTCGGGCATCTCGGTCGGCTTCGAGTCGGCGGTGTACACCGCGCTGGTCATCGGCGGCGCGGTCTACGGCGCGTTCCTGCTGTCCGGCTCGGTCGTCGTGGCGCTGTTCGCCGTGGCGCTGGCCGGCTGCGGCCTGCTGACCACGGTCGGCGTGATCGTCGCCATGGACACGTTCGGCCCGGTGTCGGACAACGCCCAGGGCATCGCCGAGATGTCCGGCGACGTGGACGGCGCGGGCGCGCAGATCCTCACGGAGCTGGACGCGGTGGGCAACACCACCAAGGCCATCACCAAGGGCATCGCGATCGCCACCGCGGTGCTCGCGGCGACCGCGTTGTTCGGCTCGTACCGCGACGCGATCGAGAAGGCCGTCAAGGAGGCCGGGCAGACGCTCGACTCCGTCACGGTCTCGTTCAGCAACGTCGTGTCCAGCCCGAACGTGCTGGTGGGCCTGGTGATCGGCGCGGCCGTGGTGTTCATGTTCTCCGGTCTGGCGGTCAACGCCGTGACGCGGGCGGCGGGCGCCATCGTGTTCGAGGTGCGCCGCCAGTTCCGCGAGAACCCGGGGATCATGGACGGGTCGGTCAAGCCCGAGTACGGCCGCGTCGTGGACATCTGCACCAAGGACTCGTTGCGCGAACTGGCCACGCCCGGCCTGCTCGCGGTGCTGGCGCCGATCGCGGTCGGCTTCGGTCTCGGCGTCGGCCCGCTCGCGGGCTACCTCGCGGGCGCCATCGCGACCGGCACGCTGATGGCGGTGTTCCTGGCCAACTCCGGTGGTGCCTGGGACAACGCCAAGAAGCTCGTCGAGGACGGCAACCACGGCGGCAAGGGCTCCGACGCCCACGCGGCCACGGTCATCGGCGACACGGTCGGCGACCCGTTCAAGGACACCGCCGGCCCCGCGATCAACCCGCTGATCAAGGTGATGAACCTGGTCTCCGTGCTGATCGCGCCGGCCATCGTGACGTACACGATCGGCGTGGACGCGTCCGACGCGATCCGCTACTCGATCGCGATCGTCGCGACCCTGGTGATCGTGGCGGCGGTCGTCGTGTCCAAGCGGCGCGGCACCGCGATCGCCGACGCGCCCGCCGAGCAGCCGAGCAACAGCGCGGCCTGAGAAAACCCCTTGTCACGGCGCGGGTGCCCACCCTCGGGGCACCCGCGCCGTGCGTTCGACGCACACTGGTGGGTGAACCGGTCGGTCGAACGGAAGGGATGTCATGAGATCGCGCCTGGTCGCCACGCTCGCCGTCGCGGCGGTGCTCACCGCCTGCACCGGGGGTGGCGGGGGCACCGCGCAGTCCACGTCCGCCAAGCCCGACGACTCGGCCGCCGTGGCCTACATGGGCAAGGTGTGCTCGGCCGCGTCGGCGTTCGTGGACGCGCCCAAGACGCCGCCGGGGCTGGCCGGCGACGACCCCGCGAAGCTCAAGGCGGACATGGCCCGGTACATGGGCCAGATGGCGGACGCGTTCACCAAGTCCGCGACCGCGCTGCGCGAGGTCGGCCCGTCGCCGGTGGGTGCCGGTGACAGCGAGGTCGCGGCGATGGCCACCACGTTCACCGACATCGCCGCCGCGTTCGCCGACGCCAAGACCAAGATCGAGGCCGCCGACGCGGGCGACCCGACCGGGGGTCTGCAGGCCGCGGGCGACGCGATCGCGAAGATGGACGAGTTCGTCGTGCCGTTGCGCGAACTCGACGCGACGCCGGAGTTGAAGGGTGCCGCGGAGAAGGCCGAGTCGTGCCAGAAACTGCGCCGGGTCGGCCGTTCGGAGCAACCGTCTCCGTCTGCCGCCGCTCCGACCACGTAGTACCTTGCTCCCGACTTCATCTATTCGGGGGGATACCGCATGAAGCTCCGCATCGCCGCGGCCTGTGCCGTCGCGGCCCTGTCCCTGGTCGGCTGCTCGCAGAACGCGTCGACCGGTTCGGGCTCGTCGAGCGCGGCCGGCACGTCGTCCGCGACGGCCGCTGCCACGTCTTCGGCGTCCTCGGCCGCGTCCGGCGCGAAGACCACCGAGTGGGCGGGCGCGTTCTGCACCGGCATCGGGCCGGTCATGGTGAGCACGCTCCAGCTCCTCAAGGACACGTTCACGCTGGAAGGCGCGGCCAAGCGCGACGCGCACCTGAAGTACATCGACACCGTGTCGCCGCTGCTGAACGACACCGCCGCGAAGCTCAAGACGATCGGCCCGCCCACCCCCGAGACGGCCACCGAGCACCAGGCCGTCATCGACGCGATGACCGGCATGGCGGAAGGCGCCGCCAAGGCCCGGCCCGCCATCGTGGCGCTGGACCCCGCCGACCCGGCGATGAACGACAAGCTCGCCGACACGCTGACCCAGTACGGCGACATGGACAAGCTGGGTACCCAGCTCGACACCGTCGACAAGCTGCCCGGTCTCAAGGAGGCGTTCGAGCAGACGCCCGCGTGTGTGGAGGCCAAGGCGTCCATTGCGGGCGAGTGATCGGATCTCCACCGGTCGGAGACTGGTCGACCTCGAACGTGTGTTCTACGCTGCGAGGCCGTGGGGCAACTGTCCTTCTTCTCGGCCGAAGCGCGCGCTCCGCGCGTCGGTGACCTGGCGGGCCTGTTGTGCGGGCCCGGCCGGGCGCTGGGCTTCGCGAGGGGACGGGCGGCCAGGGTGTCGGTCGCGCTCGACGAACCGGGACGCGGGCCCGCGCTCGTGTCGGCCATGGCCGAACGCGGCGTCGAGGCCCGCGTCGGCACGTGCGCCGAGAAGGGGAACCCGGAGGTCACGACCGCGTTCCGGACCGATCTGACGGGCCTTGCCGGCCAGTGGCTCCGGTCCGGGACCAAGGTCGTGCCGGACGACTTCGCGCCGGACGGCGGCGTGTTGCGCCTGTGGGCGCTCGCCGCCGGCCGGTGGGTCGAGTCCGGGTACGTCCTCGGCCTCGACCCGGACGCGCCGGACACGCACGAACCGCTGCGGAAAGCGCTCGCGACAGCGGGCCTGCCCGCGACACTATCGGCACCGAAAGCCGGTGGACCGGCCTTGCGGGTGAACGGGAGGCGGCGGCTGGAACGGCTCGCGGAGCTGGTCGGACGTGCGCCGACGGGGGTCACCGGGCGTACCTGGCCCGCCGCGTAGCGGACACTCCTGGGAGGCGATCGGGCACAGTTGTGTCACCCTGTCCCGACCAGGGCTGCCCGTCGGCGACAAAGGACAGTGCACACTGGCGGATCGGGACGACGGGATTCGAAGAGAGCGGGACGGCGTGGCTGGAACGACACGGACGAAGAAGAGCAGCGGGGGAACGGGCAGCCGGCGACTGGTGATCGTCGAGTCGCCCGCCAAGGCGCGCAAGATCGCGTCCTACCTCGGCACCGGCTTCGTCGTGGAGTCCTCCAAGGGGCACATCCGGGACCTGCCGCGCGGCGCGGCCGACGTGCCCGCCAAGTACAAGGGCCAGTCCTGGGCACGCCTCGGCGTCGACGTCGACCACGACTTCGAGCCGCTCTACGTCGTGACGCCGGACAAGAAGTCGACGGTCGCCGAGCTGAAGGAACTGCTCAAGGACGTCGACGAGCTGTACCTGGCGACAGACGGCGACCGCGAGGGCGAGGCCATCGCCTGGCACCTGCTCGACACGCTCAAGCCCAAGGTGCCCGTGCGCCGGATGGTCTTCCACGAGATCACCGAGCCCGCCATCCTGGCCGCCGCCGCCAACCCGCGCGACCTGGACCAGAGCCTGGTCGACGCGCAGGAGACGCGGCGCATCCTGGACCGCCTCTACGGCTACGAGGTCAGCCCCGTGCTGTGGAAGAAGGTCATGCCGAAGCTGTCGGCGGGCCGCGTGCAGTCCGTGGCCACCCGGATCGTGGTCGAGCGCGAACGCGAGCGCATGCGTTTCGTGTCCGCGAACTACTGGGACGTCTCGGCGACCCTCGACGCGGGCGAGCAGGCCACGCCGCGCACGTTCGGCGCCCGGCTCGTGGCCGTGGACGGCACCCGCCTGGCCACCGGCCGCGACTTCGGCTCCGACGGCCGCCTCAAGGCCGGCGCCGAAGTCCGCGTGCTCGACGAGGACCATGCCCGCGCCATCGCGACCGGTCTGGTCGACGCCACGCTCACGGTCGTCTCCGTCGAGGAGAAGCCGTACACGCGCAAGCCGTACGCGCCGTTCATGACCTCGACCCTCCAGCAGGAGGCCGGCCGCAAGCTGCGCTTCTCCGCGGACCGCACCATGCGCACCGCGCAGAAGCTGTACGAGAACGGCTACATCACCTACATGCGCACCGACAGCACCACGCTGTCGGAGACCGCGATCACCGCCGCCCGCGCGCAGGCCACCGAGCTGTACGGCGCCCAGTACGTCGCCAAGGAGCCGCGCCAGTACACCCGGAAGGTCAAGAACGCCCAGGAGGCGCACGAGGCCATCCGGCCCGCCGGCGAGGTGTTCCGCACGCCCGGCGCCGTGGCGCGCGAGCTGGAGTCCGACGAGTTCAAGCTCTACGAGCTGATCTGGCAGCGCACGATCGCCTCGCAGATGGCCGACGCGCGCGGCAACACCACCAGCGTCCGGATCGTCGGCACCACGACGGCGGGCGAGGAGGCCACGTTCGCCGCGTCCGGCCGCACGATCACGTTCGCGGGCTTCCTCAAGGCGTACGTGGAGACGGTCGACTCGGAGGCCGGCGGCGAGTCCGACGACGCCGAGTCCCGGCTCCCGCAGCTGGTCAAGGACCAGTCCGTGCTCGCCGCCGAGCTGTCCGCCGACGGCCACTCGACGTCCCCGCCGCCGCGCTTCACCGAGGCCAGCCTGATCAAGACCATGGAGGAGCTGGGCATCGGCCGGCCCTCCACGTACGCGTCGATCATCAGCACGGTCCAGGACCGCGGCTACGTGTGGAAGAAGGGGTCCGCGCTGGTCCCCTCGTGGGTGGCGTTCGCCGTGGTCGGGCTGCTGGAGAACCACTTCGGCCGGCTCGTCGACTACGACTTCACCGCCGCGCTGGAGGACGAGCTGGACGGCATCGCCGCCGGTCGCCAGGAGCGCACCACGTGGCTGTCCGGGTTCTACTTCGGCGGCAACGTCGGGCCGGAGTCGTCGGTCGGCCGGTCGGGTGGGCTCAAGAAGCTCGTCGGGTCCAGCGTCGAGGCGATCGACGCCCGCGAGGTCAACTCGATCCCGCTGTTCGCCGACGCCGACGGTCGCACGGTCGTGGTCCGCGTCGGCCGGTACGGGCCGTACCTGGAGCGCGAGGTCGACGGCGCGTCGCAGCGCGCGAACCTGCCCGACGACCTGCCGCCCGACGAGCTGGACCGGGAGATCGCGGAGAAGCTGTTCGCGACCCCGCAGGAGGGCCGGTCGCTGGGCAACGACCCGGTCACCGGGCACGAGATCGTGGCCAAGGAAGGCCGGTTCGGGCCGTACGTGACCGAGGTGCTGCCCGATCCGCCCGAGGGCAAGAAGTCGCCCAAGCCGCGCACCGGGTCGCTGTTCAAATCGATGTCGCTGGACACGGTGACGTTGGACGACGCGTTGAAGCTGCTGTCGCTGCCGCGCGTGGTGGGCACGGACCCGGAGTCCGGTGCGGAGATCACCGCGCAGAACGGCCGGTACGGGCCGTACCTCAAGCGCGGCACGGACTCGCGGTCGCTGACCGGCGAGGACCAGCTCTTCACGGTCACGCTGGAAGAGGCTCTGAAGATCTACGCGGAGCCCAAGAAGCGGGGACGCGCCGCCGCCGCGCCGCCGTTGAAGGAGATGGGTGCGGACCCGGTGTCCGGCAAACCGATGGTGGTGAAGGAGGGCCGTTTCGGGCCTTACGTCACCGACGGCGAGGTCAACGCGTCCCTGCGCAAGACCGACAGCGTGGAAGGGCTGACCGACGAGCGTGCGGCCGAGCTGCTCGCCGAGAAGCGTGCCAAGGGTCCGGCGCCGAAGAAGAAGGCGCCGGCCCGCAAGAAGGCTCCCGCGAAGTCCAAGGGCTGAGGGTCGGGGTGGCGGTGGGCGACTTCGGACCCGACGGCACGCAGCCGCCGCCACCGCCCGCGCTGTTCCCGGACCCGCTCGCGGGCCTGGTCACGGGCGAGGGGTTCACGTCGTCGGGTCCGCGTGCCGACCGATCCGGTCCGGCTGCGGTCGAACCGACCGGGCAACCGGCCCCGCTGCCGGTCGTCGGGCGGTCGGTTCCGGCGCAGGCGGGGCCGAGCAGGCAACCGGTCCGGTCGCCTGCCGGTCGTCCCGTTCCGCCTCGGCCCGGCGACCGGTCGGTGCCGAAGCCGAGCGGGGGTCCGGTCCGGGCCACCGCACGTCGGGTCCCGCCGCCGGGTGTCGGTGCGCGGCCCGCGGTCGTCGGTCAGGGCGTGCCGCCGCAGGTCAGACTGCCGGCCGCCCGGTCTGCGCCCGTCGTGCGACCGCCCGCACCCGCTCGGCCCACGCCGCCCGGAACAGCTCCTGAACAGCGCAAATCCCGGGGTTGGCTGGGATGTCTGGTGCTGTTGGGCCTGATCGCCGCGATCTCCCCGGTGCTCCGTGCGATCATCGAGGCGGTCGTCGACCTGTTCCGCTGAACCCGCCACGACCACCCGAACGGTGGATGCGGTCAGGGTCCTCGACCCTCCCGGTTACCCTTGGCCTGCACGGAAGCAGGAGGTGACGGTCATCTCGGACAGTGGCACAGGTGCCTCGACGAGCAAGCGGATTCGCAGCGTTCTGGCGATCCGCCCGTTTCGCAGGCTGTGGGGTGTCACCTATCTGTGCAGCGTCGGTGACTGGTTGTCGCTGCTGGCGCTGACGGGCCTGGTCACCAAGCTCGCCGAGGGCTACGGCTGGGAGGGGTTCGCGCTCAGCGCGGTCGTGCTCACCCAGCTCCTGCCCGGCATGCTGTTCGCGCCGTTGGGCGGCGTGCTCGCCGACCGGTTCGACCGGCGCAAGGTCATGGTCGCCTGCGACGTCGCGCGCGGCTGCCTGTTCCTCTCGATCGCGTTCGTCGGCACGGCCTGGTGGCTGTTCATCGCGAACTTCCTGGTCGGCTGCTGCGCGATGCTCTGGATCCCGGCCAAGGACTCGGCCGTGCCGAACCTGCTGCGCCGGCCCGACCAGGTCGAGACCGCCAACCAGCTCGGCCTGGTGATGACCTACGGCATCTCCACGATCAGCGGCTTCGGCCTGTACTCGCTGATCGCGGGCATCCCCGGCTACCTCAACGTGCGCGACGGCGACCTCGGGTTCCGCATCGCGATCATCGCCGTGGTGGTCAACGGCCTGCTCTACCTCACCTCGGCCGTGCTGGTCGCCGTGCGCATCCCGGAGCTGTCCGGGCGCATCGCCGTGACCCGCCGCAAGCGCTCCGAGGAGGGTGGGCCCGGCTTCCTCGTGATGATGCGCGACGGCTTGGCCTACGCGTGGCGCACGCCGTTGCTGCGCGGTCTGGTGATCGGCATGAGCGGGGCGTTCGCGGCGGCGGGCGGCGTGATCGGCAGCGCCAAGCTGTACGCGTTGAGCCTGCTCGGCGGTGAGAGCGCTTACGGCACGTTGTTCATCGCGGTGTTCGCGGGCCTGGCGATCGGCATGGCGACCGCGCCCCGGCTGGCGCGGCGGCTGTCGTACAACCGGCTGTTCGGCGTGACGATCGTGGTCGCGGGCCTGAGCCTGGTCGTGGTGTCGCTGGCACCGCACCTGGGCGTGGCGCTGCTCGCGGTCGCGTTCGTCGGCGCGGCGGCCGGCATCGCGTTCCTGACCGGGTTGACGATCATCGGCTCGCAGGTCGAGGACGCCATGCGCGGCCGGATGGTCGCCCTGGTCCAGTCGCTGCTCAAGATCATCCTCGGGTTGTCGGTGATCATCAGCCCGCTGCTGGTCACGCTGGTGCAGCCCCGGGTCGTCACGTTCTTCGACCACGACTTCAAGGTCGACGGCACCCGCCCGGTGCTGTTCGGCGCGAGCCTGCTGGCCACGGCGGTGGGCCTGATCTCGTACCGGCTGATGGACGACCGCAGGTCCGAGCCGATCCTGTCCGACCTGATGGCGGCGTTGCGCGGTCGTCGGCGGGCGGGCGGCCTGCTGATCGCGGTCGAGGGCGACACCCGGCTGGACACCGCAGCCCAGGCCCGTCGCCTGGCCGAGGCGTTGCGCGCGAACGGCCTGGACGTGTTGCTGGCCTCCGACCCGGACCTGGACGAGCGGCGCCTGCGCAACGTGTTGTCCACGGCCGACCTCGCGGGCGTGCGCGCACATGCGCTGGTCGCGGCGGCCGTGCGTGCCGACGTGGTCGAACGCGAGGTGCGACCGGCCCTGGCCAAGGGCGCGATCGTGGTGATGGAGCGGTACGTCGACAGTCCGTTGGCGCACTTCAGCGCGGCGGGCAGCATCGAGACCCGGGAACTGGAAGGCCTGGTCGAATGGGCGACCGGCCGGCTGCGCCCCGACGTGACGGTGTTGTTGGACCGCACCCCCGCCGCCGACCTCGAACCGGGCCTCGCCATGGACACGGTCGAGCACCACTGGCGTGTGCAGAAACTCCTGACCGACATGGCCGCCGCGGACCCGGACCGCTACGTGGTGGTCGACGCGGACGGCACCGAGGACGAGATCGCCGAACGCGTGCTCGCCGCCGTCGTGCCGCTGGTGCCCAGGACGTCCGAACCGGTCGTCGAGAGCACCTGACGGCTTGGGTACCTTCGGCCCGGTGAGCGGTGTGTGGAGTGGGGTCGTCGGCCAGCCCGAGGCGGTCGCGGTGCTGGGGGCCGCCGCCGAGGCGGCGGCGTCGATCGTGGCCGGCGGGACGCCCGCGCCCGGCGCGATGACACACGCGTGGCTGTTCACCGGACCGCCCGGTTCCGGGCAGGCGGCCACGGCACGGGCGTTCGCGGCGGCCCTCCAGTGCGTGGCCACCGACGACCGGCCCGGCTGCGGGGTGTGCGCCGGGTGCCACACGACGACGGCCGGCACGCACGCCGACGTCCGCGTGGTCGCCCCCGAGGGACTGTCGATCTCGGTGGCCGAGATGCGGTCCTTGGTCCAGGTTTCGGCGCGGCGGCCGACGTCCGGCCGTTGGCAGGTCGTCATCGTCGCCGAAGCCGACCGGTTGACCGAAGGCGCGGCGAACGCGCTGCTCAAGGCCGTGGAGGAGCCGCCGGAGCGGACCGTGTTCCTGCTCTGCGCGCCGTCCGACCACCCCGAGGACGTGTCCGTGACGATCCGTTCGCGGTGCCGGATCGTGCCGCTGGGCACGCCGCGCGCGGCGTCCATCGCGTCCGCTTTGGTGACCGAGGGCGTGGCCGCCGACTTGGCGGACTGGGCGGCGTCGGTGTGCGGCGGGCACGTCGGCCGGGCCCGGCGGCTGGCCACCGACGACAAGGCGCGCGCGCGACGTGAGGCCGTGCTGCGGATCCCGCTCGCCCTGCGCAGGCCGGTCGACATCTTCACCTGCGCGGACTCCCTCGTGCGCGCGGCCGAGGAGGACGCGGCGGGCGCGCACGAAGGTCAGGACGAAGCCGAACGCACGGCCCTTGAGACCGCGATGGGCGCGGGCGGCACGGGCAAGGGGACGGCGGCGGCCACGCGTGGCGCGAAGGGCGCGCTGAAGGACTTGGAGAAGCGCCAGAAGTCCCGGGCGACCCGCACCCAGCGCGACTCGTTGGACCAGGCGCTCGTCGACCTGGCCGCGTTCTACCGGGACGTGCTCGTGTCCGCGGCCGGTGTGGTCCTCAACCACCCGGACCGCGCCGCCGAGTCGGCCGCGGCGGCGGCCGAGTGGTCACCCGAGTCGACGTTGCGGCGTTTGGAGGCCGTACTCGCCTGTCGAGAGGCGTTGGAGCTGAACGTGAAACCACGCATCGCCGTCGAAGCAATGCTCACCACCCTGCACCGGGGCTAGGAACCGGGGCGACCGCGCGGAAGGACATCACCACCACGCAGCCGGTGCAGGGTTCGGCCCGGTGTGGACGACAGACAACCACGCGGCCACCCCGCCGGAAAGACTCCAACCGAACGGGTGAACAAGACCCTTCGGACGAGGTCACCGCAGCCACCCGACGTGAGCCGGGTCACCAGGAGGGCTAACGACCCACCCCCCGATCGGTGACGGTCGGATCATGGGCTATAGTTGTCACGTCTCGCCGCCTTAGCTCAGTCGGCCAGAGCGGCTCACTCGTAATGAGCAGGTCATCGGTTCGATTCCGATAGGCGGCTCGGTGGGATGGAAGACCAGGTCAGCGCGTCTGACCTGGTCTTTTCTCATTTCCCGGGTTGGCGACGAGCAGTAGAGCTGAACCGTCTCGGGCGTCGTGTGTGCCCGAAGTGTGCCCATCGGTCCCGGTGGACCTGCGCGGGACGAGCTGGGCCGCTGCCTCTGCCGCCCGGTGCGCGACCTCGGGCAACACGCTCGTGTAGATGTCCGACGTGATCGTGATGGACGAGTGATCAAGCATCTCCTGCACGGTCTTCAGGTCAGCACCACCGGCGAGCGCGAGCGTGGCCGCGCCGTGCCGGAGGTCGTGCAGTCGGACCGGCGGAAGGTCCGAGGTGCGCACGATCTTCTCGAACGCCTCGGACACCTTGCCGGAGTGCAGCAGCGTGCCGTCCGCCTCGGTGAACACGCGGCCGGTGTCGATCCACGCTTCACCCCACTTCAGCTTCTCGGCTGCTTGCTGCGCCTTGTGTGCGCGCAGCACCTTGACCGTCTCGCCGTCCAAGGCGATCACGCGAGCGCCGCTGGACGTCTTCGGGTCGCCCTCCTCGACCTCCCAGCCCTCGAGCACGAGCTGAGTCGCGACCGTCGCCGTCTTCGCGTTCAGATCGACGTCGGCCCACCGGAGCCCGCACGCTTCGCCTCGGCGCAGCCCCCGGAAGGCGATCAGGTGGTAGCGCGCGTACAGCCGGTCCTCGTGGACCAGGTCGAGGAAGTCGCCGGTCTGATCCGGGGTCCAGACCATGACCGGTGACGGCTTCTCGCCGGTCCGCTGCCACTGCTCGACACGCTCAGTCGTCCACACCAGCGCCTTGGGTCGCTTGGCGGGGTCCAACTCGACATGAGCAGCCCGGTTGAACGTGATGATCTGCTGCGCGATGGCGTCGTTCAGGGACGCTCGCAGCGTTGCCCTCAGCCGGTGCTGTGGGGCCGGTCCGGTCGTTCGGCGGAACGGCGGCATCTCGCGGAGCTGCGCCCGGAATGCGCGTTGATCCGTTCGCCTGGTGGCCTGCTTGCGCGCGTCATCCACTGCCCGACGCGCAGCGTACGCCGAGATGATCTCGTCGTTGTTCTCCGCGATCTTGGCGAACATCTCGTTGAGGTGGCTCACGCGGAGCCGGTTCGGCGGAACGTGCCCGATGTGCGGCTTGAGGTGGACCCTGATCGCCGATTCGTAGTGCCTGCGGCTGGTCCCGCCGAGGTCGGTCGGCTGGTGATGGTGGGCGAGACTGCGCGCAACGTGCGCGACATCCTCGCCTAGACCGATGTCGATCCCGAGGCGCGTTCCGAGCGGGACGAGGCTGCCGGGTGGTTGCGCGACTACCTGATCCAGCACGGCGGCAGTGGCAAGGCAGCCGAGATCATCAAGGCCGCACGAGCGGACGGCATCGCCGAGGCGACGTTGAAGCGTGCCCGCAAGCGCGCCGGGATCGACACCACCCGACAGGGCTTCGGGCAGGGCTCGGTCTGGTCGCTCGACTTGTGACCCGTCATCCGGATCACCATTCAGACCGTTCGGATCGCGTCCCGGGAGCTGATCCGAATGAGCCGAATGGTGATCCGAACGCCCCCTCGCCGACCGGTCGTCTACCGTCTCGCGCGTACGAGGCGTGACCCCAAGGCCACCTTCTCCGCGCAGGTGTCCCAGACGAACGTGAGTTGACGGCTATGCGTTCTCTTCTCGGAGGGGTATCCATTCACGCTTAAAGTGGGTGATTTTCCGGGCGGTTGTCGATATGCGCGTTCCCGGGTGTGCCACCACGCTTAGGCGGTTGACGGTTATTGGCATGATGTACGAGTCCCATTTGTGCATGTCGTTGACCGTGCTGTCGAGATTGTCGACCGGAACCCAGAGTGTGATCAAATTCGTGGGACCGTCCGGCCTTTCCTCGCTCCTGTATATGCTGGCTTCTCCTGTGGATATCCGCATCCAGTGGTCAACGGAGGTGCGGTACTTCCACCAGAGCCTCTGCGGAGCGTCTGGGTACAGGATGTAGGAGCCAGTGTTTTCCCAGGGGCTCCCCAGTGAGTAGGTAACCGGCTCGCGACCCCAGTTCTTGATGGTGAAGGTGATGATCACCTCCAGGTACTGCTTGTTGACTTCCTCGTCGAGCTTGAGGTCGTCTTGGATTTCTTGCGGCTCTTGGCTCCCCTGTCGGTACAGGTTCACTAGCGCGCTGTCGAGTTCGATCGAACAGCGGGGGCGGTGAAGTCTAGGCGAGTTCTTGCTGCTTCTCGCTGTGCCTGCATCGCGCTGGCCTGTGCGATCTGTACGGAGTTCGCTTGCAGTGCAAGCTGCGCTTGTGCGTTGGCAAGCTGTGCCTGCGCGCGCCCGGACTCGTCCGCGTGTCGTTTTTCCTGCCGAGTTAGCTCGGTTTGGGCCTGCTCTTCCTCTTCTACTCTTCGTTGCTCTTGAGCTTGCAGTGCCTCCCGATGCCGGGCCTCCTGGTTGTTCATGTCCTGATGGAGGACATCCAATTGTCCGAGCGCGGCTCGCAGAATGAAGAAGGTGAGGGCAACATTTAGGCCGGAAAGCGTTGCGGCAATACCGTTGAATCGTTGGAGAGCGGCACGGCCCTCGGTAGTGATCTCGGTGAGGCCCGCGTCGTCGGCTGCCCGGATCGTGCGTTGCACCTGGTGCGGCAGCCTGTGGACCTCGGCAGCGGTCAGGGCCGTTCGGAACGCCTCTGCCGCGCCGTCCTGGTGCTGGGCTGCGAGCAGCACTTGCCCGGCTGTCACACGTTCGATGATGTGCCACTGTGGCGCGGCAGGTGTTCCGGCCCTCTGGTCGGACTGCATTGCGTGTACGGCCTCGGCGGCGCGGCCGGTCGAGATCAGGCCGCGTAGTCCGATCTCGCGGAAGGTGAACGGATTGAACAGCATCCCGCGTCCCGCTCCCGTGTCGAGTAGGGCGCGGTAGCCGGTGATCGCGTGGTCGAAGAGGTCCGGGTTCCCCTGTTCGCCTGCCGCCCGTGCGAGCAGCGCGAACGCAGTGCCTTGGCCTTCCCGATCGCTGGACACAGCTACCGATCGGCTCAGGTGTGCGACTGCCGCCCCGACGTGATCGGCCTTGCGCAGCTCGTCGCCGTGCATCCGGAGCGCGTGCGCGAGGAACGCGGGGTCACCCAGTCGCTCGGCGACGACGAGGGCCTTACCGGTCCAGCGCGCCGCAGCGGCCAAGCGTTCCTCGGGCAGAACGGTGCCCAACGAGACGCCGAGTGCCGCCCTGCCCTGCCCGAGCAGGATCATCGTGTCGCGTTCGGCGCGGCCTTCGGCGGCGCGAGCCTCCAACCTGGCGACGAGTGGCCAAAGCTCGTTGACCGCGTCCACGGCGCGGCCGGACTGGCGGGCGATCTCGGCGAGTCGGATGGTCGAGTCACCGAACTGGATCATCGCGGCGAAGTCGGCGTCGTCGTTGTCGGTCACACCGAGGACGTGCATCGGCAAGCCGAGCACGCGGGCGATGTGGCGTCGGGTGGTGACGTCGCTGATCGTGCGCCGACCGGTCTCGATCATGGACACGTAGGTCTTGTCATAGCCGAGCAGCGCGGCGAGTCGTTCCTGATTGAGGCTGTTCACGCGACGGTAGAGCCGCAGAATCACCGCCAGATCGCGGTCTCAGCGCCGCTGCTGCCTCTGGTGCCGACCACAAACCAGACGGCTGGTGTCAGCGGGCGAACGGGCATGATCGGCGGTGCGTGGCGAGTGCTCGCGTGGCACGTTGGACAGACAGGCTCGACGGCGAGCCTGCTCAGCTCAGCCCCGCACGCTTCGCATCGTCCGCCTGTCATGACCGCCTACCGGATCAGTTCCCGATCGGTTTCACGCAGACGCGCGAACCAAGTCGTGATCGAGCGCTTGTAGCCGTCCGGCATGTTCAGTCCGTGCACCTCGGACTCGGTGAACAAGCCGACTTCCTTGTGCTCATGGGAAAGCACGGGTTCGGCATCGTCTTCGGGGTGGCAGCCGTAGGTCACGATGAACACGTTCTTCTCAGCCACGTTGATGTAGTACATCCACGTGTCGAGGATCGGCCCGGTGGTGACGTTCCACCGCGTTTCCTCGGTGATCTCCCGTGCCACGCACTCCTCGGGCGTCTCGCCCGGCTCGATCCGGCCACCGGGTAGTTCCCACTCGTCGCGCACGTTCTTCAGCAGCAACACCCGGTCGTCGCGCACCACCACGCCCTTGATCGAGACGGGGTAGCTGAACTGGCTCATCGGTGCTGACCTCCACAAGGCGTGCGCGAACCGCTCATCGGCAAGCTAGCACTACGTCACGTGATGACATGCGACGCTGGGTTGACAGGTTGTCACTGGACGCTTGCGAGTCGAGCGCGTTCCCATGGCCTCCACGAAGCCGGTGTTTCGGGAGGTAGGGACGATGAATGACCCGTTGGGCAGGGCTTGGATCGCGGCCGATGACAAGGCGGCCGTGGCGGATGCGCTGGCTCGTCACGGCCTGGTGCTCGTGGACGGGCTGTCGGACTCGGCGGACGTGCTGCGGCTCGCTCAGTCCGTCGCCACGGTGGTTCCGCACCGGGACAGCGCGTCGGACGGCGTGACCACCCTGGTGGACCTCGGTTCGGACGCGAGCGGGTTCGCGGGGTTCAGCTCGTGCGCGCTTGCGCCGCACACGGATCGCTCCGGTGTCGCCAACCCGCCCGCGCTGCTGATGTTGGGCTGTTCGCGGCGCGCGACGAGCGGCGGTCAATGCGTGCTGTTCGACGGACTCGCGGTCTACGAAACGCTTGCCGAGACCGAACCCGATGCGCTCGCGGCGCTGCGTGCGCCGAGGTCCGTGCTGTTCGGCGGTGCGTCCGGGCACCTCGGGGCGATCTTCACCGAGTACGACGACGGGCGGGTCACCGTCAGGCTGAGGCAAGACGATCTCGTGCAGTTCTCGCCGGACGTGGAACGGTCGTTGCCGACGCTGCGCGCGGCGATCGAGCAGCACGTGCGCGAACTGGACCTGAGCGCCGGGCAGGGCTACGTCCTCGACAACCACCGCTGGTTGCACGGCCGACGAGCGTTCATCGGGCACCGGGTGGTGCACCGGATCAACGGCAACCCGCTGCCGCACCTCGGCATCCGGACCGGCATCCCGACCCGTGCGCGGAGCGGTGCGGTATGAGCGACGAGGCAGCCGTGCGTGCGTTCCCCGCGTTGACGGGACTGGTCGCCATCCGGGACGCGGGATGGCGGTTCGTGCACCACGACGTCGTTGACGGCATCCCCGCCAGGGTGGACGGCTACCGGCTCTGGCCGGATGGCTGGCATGACGCACTTCGCGTGCACGGCGACTCCGACGCGATGGCGCTGCGCGCGGACGGCGACGAGCCGCCCGGCATCGTGTGGGAGCGCACCGGTTCGCTGTCCGATGTGGTCGAGGGTCTGATGAGCCTTCCCGCACCGACTCAGCGGTTCGCGCCCCGCCTGGTGGTCGCGTCCGCTCCTGCGCTGTGGACGCCGTAGCCAGACCGGCGCTCGGCGTCTTCCGCTCGTTGGCGCACGCGGTCGCAGGGACGCCGAGCCGATTGACTGCTGAGGCGTCCCGATTTGGTTCGCGGTCTGCGGTGCGGCATCGGTGCTGGTCACGAGCACGGAATGAGCGTGTGACGTGTGCCCGGTGTGTGCCCGAACGCTTGATCAGCGAGCGGCAGAGTCCGGTCCCGAACGGCAGTCGTCCCGGTCTGACCTGCACGGACCAGACCGGGACGGTACTACCTGTGTCGTTCCCGTGCGGTGGTATCACCGCAAGTCGTTTGTTCTCAACAGGTTTCGTCTGCTGGGTGTGATCTGGTACCGAAGTGCGGGAAACCGATCCCCGCTCGATCATTCTATTGATTGAGGTTTGACTCCCGGTCATGCTGTTGCCGATCATTCGAGCCCGGGGGGTTTCACCTGATGACACGTCGTTCCGCGACGTGGCGCGAGCCTGCGCGCCTGTCACGTCTGCTGTGTGCCACCGTCTCCTCTGCGGCGCTGCTCGCGGGTATGACCGCGCTACCCGCCCACGCCCAGCCCGCTCCGACCCCGACCGCTCCGACGACGCCCGAGCAGCAGGCCAAGGCCACCGGCAAGCCGGTCGAGCTGGCGGACCAGGGCACCGAGCGGACCAAGGTGTTCGTCAACCCCGACGGCACACGAACACTGGAAGCCAGACCGGGCGCCGTCCGGGTGCGCAGGGACGACGGGTGGGAACCCGTCGACACGTCCTTGAAAACGCGGCCCGACGGCGCGTTGACGCCCAAGGCGGTCACCGCGCCCATCGTGTTCTCCGGCGGCGGGACCGCGCCGTTGGTCGAGTTCGGCGCCGGGGAGCGGAAAGTCTCCCTGTCCTGGCCCTCAGCGCTGCCGAAGCCGACGGTGGACGGCGACAGCGCGACCTACGCCGAGGTGTTCCCGGGCGTCGACCTGGTGCTCAACGCGCGCGCCGAGGGGTTCACGCAGGTCCTGGTCGTCAAGAACGCCGAGGCGGCGGACAACCCGGACCTGCGCGAAGTCGCGCTGAAGACGAGCACCACCGGGGTTTCCCTGAAGGAAGGCGACTTCGAGACGCCCAAGGTCGTCGACAAGGCCGGGGTCGAGGTGCTCAGCGGCGCCAAGCCGATGATGTGGGACTCGTCGGGCGCCGACCCGCAGCGGGGCGAGGCGTCGTCCGCCGACGGTCCGTCCATCGGTGCCAAGCGGGCCGCGCTCGGCCTCGACGTCACCGGCGACTCCCTGGAGGTGACGACCGACGAGAAGCTGCTGACCGGCGAGGACACCGTCTACCCGGTCTACATCGACCCGCCGTTCAACGCCTCCCGGCTCGGCGGCACCGAGCTGTGGAAGAACTTCTCCAACGACCCCAACTGGAACAACTGGTACACCGGCGTCGCGCGGGTCGGCTACGAGGCGCAGACCGGCCAGACCGTCCGCTCCGTCTGGACGTTCGACATCGGCGCGCTCCAGGGCAAGATCGTCAAGACGGCCTGGTTCCAGGCCACCCAGACACACGCCTGGAACTGCAACGACAGCTACGTGAACCTCTGGCGCACCACCGAAGCCGGACCGGGTACGAACTGGAACAACATCGGCTGGTTGCAGTGGCTCGACTCCAGACTCGACAAGGGCGGGGCCGGCTGCCCCACGGTCGGTGTCGACCTCAACGCGGTCAACGGCGTCGTCGGCGCCCTCAACGAGGGCAAGCAGTACGTCTCGCTCGGCATCTCGGCCGGTGACGAGAACACCGTCAACGGGTGGCGCAAGTTCGACCCCAACCCGGCCCTGAACATCACCTACAACTCGCGGCCGAACACGCCGACCGAGCTGTCCACCGACGGCACCGGGTGCGCGACCGGCGCGAACCGGCCGTACCTGCGCAACCCGAACCCGCAGTTCACCGCCCGCGTCTCCGACTCGGACGGCGCCGAGAACCCGCTGCTCAACGCCCGCTTCTACTGGGGCCACGTCAACGGCGGCGACCTCGGGTCCGGCGGCATCGACGGCATCCCCAACGGCGAGATCGCGCGGTACAACTTCCCGACGGGCACGTTCACCGACGGCGGCCAGTACGCGTGGACCGTGGGCGTCGGCGACTACATCGACCCGTCCGCCCGGTCCACGTTCTGCGAGTTCGTGCTCGACCTGTCGCAGCCCGCGGCGGCACCCGGCGTGAGTTCCACCGACTTCCCCGCGGACGACGAGTTCCACGGCATCGCGGGCACGGCCGGGCAGTTCACGTTCGCCGCCGGCGGGGTCTCGGACGTCGCCGGCTACCGCTACGGCTACGAGAACCCGCCGGTGAACTACGTCGCCGCGTCGTCCCTGGGCGGCACCGCGTCGGTCAACCTCACCGCGAAACACCTGGGCCGCAACGTGGTCTACGTGCAGAGCGTGGACCGCGCCGGCAACGTGAGCGCCGGGCAGCCCGCCGCGTACGCCTTCCACACCGACCAGCAGACGGTGTCCACCGGGCGGTGGCAGCTCGACGGCGACGGCTCCGACGTCGCGGACGTGCCGCACCCGCTCACCGCGTCGCCCACCGGCGTGTCGTGGGTGGCCGGACGTGATGGTCAGGCCGCGCAACTCAACGGCGGCGTGCTGACCACGGCCGGTCCCGTCGTGGCGACGAACCAGAGCTTCAGCGTGGCGGCGTGGGTCAAGCTGGGCGCGAACGCCGACCCGAACGGCTGGTACAACGCGCTCAGCCAGGACGGCAACCGCAACAGCGCCTTCGTGCTCCAGTACTCCGGGTCGACAAAGGGCTGGGTGTTCGACACCCCGAACGCCGACGCGGACGGGTCCGGCGAGGCGTGGGTGACGTCGAACCAGCCGGCCGAGAAGAACGTCTGGACGCGCCTGATCGGCGTGTACGACGCCGCGTCCGGTGAGATCAAGCTGTACGTCAACGGCGTCTACCAGGGTTCGGCCAAGCGGAACACGCCGTGGAACGCGGGCGGCTCGCTGGTCGTCGGCCGGGGCAAGCAGACCGGCGCGTCGACGGGTGCCTTCGCCGGTGCCGTGGACGACGTCGTGGTGTACGACCGGGTCCTGGTCGCCGAGGACATCTCCGAGCTGTCCAACCGGCCCGCGGTCATGGAAGGCCACTGGGCGTTCAACGACCCGGCTCCCACCGGTCCGGCGTCGACGATCACCCTGGGCGCCAAGTGGGACGTCGGCTACGGCGGCACGGGGCAGAGCCTGCGCCTGGCCGGCGGCACCCTGTCCACCCCGGCACCCATGCGCACGGACCAGAGCTTCACCGTGTCCGCCCGGGTCTTCCTGCGGAACAAGGGCAACTGGTTCGACGCGGTCAGCCAGGACGGCAACCGCAACAGCGGGTTCGTGCTCCAGTACTCGTCCTCGAGCGACAAGTGGGCGTTCGACATGCCCGACGCCGACGCGGACGGGTCAGCCGAGACGTGGGTGAACTCGACCGCGACCGCGGCGACCGAGACGTGGACGCACCTGACCGGCGTGTACGACGCGACCGCGGGCAAGATGCGGCTCTACGTCAACGGCGTGTTGCAGGGCGAGACCACGAAGTCCTCGTCGTGGAACGCGGCCGGGTCGCTCGTGGTCGGCCGGGGCAAGCAGAACGGCGCGTCGCTCGGGTACTTCCCGGGCACGGTCGACGACGTCTTCGTGTACGGCTCGGCGCTGACCGCCGCGCAGATCACCGCGCTGCACCAGTCCACGCCGCCCGCCGGCTGGGCGTGGCAGCTCGACCCGGCCGGCACGTCCGCGGTCGACTCGTCCACCCGCGACCGCACGGCCACGGTGTTCGGCGGCGCGGCGATCACCGGCGGGAAGCTCCAGCTCGCCGACGGCGACGACTTCGCCGCCACGGTCGGCTCCGCGCTGCGGACCGACCAGAGCTTCAGCGTGACGGCCCGGGTGACGCCCTCACAGCTCGACGGGCGGCGGCCGATCGTCAGCCAGTCGGGCACCAGGGTCGGGGGCTACTACCTCCAGTACTCGGACAGCCGCTGGACCTTCGCCATGGGCAACGCCGACCAGGACAACCCGGTGGAGGACGTGGTCAAGTCGTCCAACGCGCCGACGAACGGGCAGCAGGTGAACCTGGCCGCCGTGTACGACGCGGCAGCGGGTGAGCTGCGCCTGTACGTCAACGGCGTGCCGCAGGGCGATCCGACCAAGCACGTGTCCACGTGGAACGCGGCCGGGTCGGTGGGGATCGGGCGGGCGCTGTTCAACGGCTCCGCGATGACCCCGTTCCTCGGCGGCGTGGACAGCGTCCGCGTCTACCAGGGCGTGCTGACGCCCCGGGAGATCAAGCTGATCTCGACCTCCGGCTGAGCCGGCGACGGGTGCCCGTGTCGGTGCTACCGGCGCGGGCACCCGTCCTGTCCGTTCCCGTCACGCATGTGGCCGCGCACGATCCCGCGCGGCTGCCCCTTGGCGTGCCTTCGGCAACCCGTGGACCCCCGGTCGGACACAACCGATTCGGCCGGCACGGGGATCTCGTCATGTTCCGACACCGACCGGAAGAGGTGCTCGTGCGAAGCATGTCCGGAATACCCGGCATATCGAAATCCCGAAGAGCGACAGCGCTGTTCGTCGGCGCCGTGCTGGCCGCGGGGGTGCTCACCGTACCGGCGAGCGTGTACGCCGGAAGTGAGGCGGCGCCGTTCGGCAGGACTGCACGGCACACCGTGCCCGTGACCGGTCAGGAGACCACCCCGATCGCGCCCGACGAGGCGGCGAAACGGGCGCTGACCGGCGCACCGGCGGCGACCTGGCCCAGCGCGGGCGAGGGCGCGGCCGAGCTGTCCGAGGGCGGGTCCGCCGAGTTTCGCGCGGGCGACCTGCCGGTGCGGGTGGAAGGCCGGACCGGCGACGTCCGGGTGCGGTTGCTCGACCGCGCCGAAGCGGACAAGGCCGGGGTGTCCGGTCCGCTCCTGCGCGTGTCCGGTGCCGAAGGCCCGGTGACCGTCGCCATCGACTACAGCGGTTTCCGGCACGCTTTCGGCGGTGACTGGGCCTCCCGGCTCACGGTCGTCCAGCTCCCCGACCACACGCCGGTGGAATCGCACAACGACAGCACGCTGGGGCGGTTGACGGCGTCGTTCTCCCTGCCCGGCGAGAGCGGGCGCACGTTCGCGGGCAGTGCCGCGCCCGGCGGCGAGATCCTGCTGGCGGTCACCTCTTCGGGGACCTCCGCGGACGGCCAGGGCGACTACGCGGCGACGCCGCTCAAGCCCTCGGCGACGTGGCAGGTATCGCAGCAGACCGGTGATTTCAGCTGGTCGTACCCGATCAAGGTGCCACCGGTGCCCGGTGGCCTTGCGCCGTCCGTGGCGCTGGGCTACTCGTCGTCGACGGTGGACGGGCACATGGCCTCGACCAACAACCAGCCGTCGTGGCTGGGCGAGGGTTGGGAGTCGTGGTCGGGCTACATCGAGCGCAGCTTCATGTCGTGCGCGGACAACACGGACGAACCGGCGAAGAAGACGCTGGACAAGTGCTGGTTCGACGACAACGCGACGTTGATGCTCAACGGGTCCGGCGGCAAGCTCGTGCACAACGAGGACCCGGCGAACGACTACTGGCGGCTGAAGAACGACGACCGGTCCAAGATCGAGCGGCTGACCGGCGCGACCAACGGCGACGTCGACGGCGAGTACTGGCGGATCACCAAGTCCGACGGCACCAAGTACTACTTCGGCCTCAACCGGCTCGACGGGTGGAGTGCCGGCAAGCCGGAGACCAAGTCGACCTGGACCGTGCCGGTGTTCGGCCGCCTGTCAGGGCAGCCCTGCTACAACGCGACCTTCAAGGACGCGTGGTGCACGCGGGCGTGGCGCTGGAACCTCGACTACGTCGTGGACGCTCGCGGCAACTCGATGACCTACTACTACGACACCGAGACCAACAACTACGGCCGCAACCGCAACGAGACCGCGTCGCAGTACGTGCGCGGCGGCACGCTCAACCGGATCGAGTACGGCACGCGCGCCGGGCAGGAGTACGCCGGCGAGCCGCCCGCGAAGGTCACCTTCGACACGGCCGAGCGGTGTGCCCCGAACACGGGCTGCTCGCAGGCGACGGCGACGGACTTCCCGGACGTGCCGCTCGACCAGAAGTGCGACGCCACCACGTGCCCGGACAAGCTCTCGCCGACGTTCTGGACCACGAAGAAGCTCACCAAGATCGTCACGAAGGCCCGGGTCGGCTCCGGCTGGCAGGACGTCGACAGCTGGTCGTTCAACCACAGCTTCCCGGAGACCGGCGACTCGTCGTCGGCCGCGCTGTGGCTGACCGGCATCGTCCACAAGGGACACGTGGGCGGCGAGATCACGTTGCCCGAGGTCACCTTCGACGGCAAACGCCTGGCCAACCGCGTCGGCTCGCCGACCGCCGGGTGGGGCGGCTACCTGCCGCTCTACAAGTACCGGCTCACCAAGATCTACTCCGAGGCCGGCGGCCTGGTGGCGCTGGACTACTTCGACGGCGACTGCGACCGTGCCGCGCTGCCCGCGGCGGACGACACCAACGGCACCCGCTGCTTCCCGGTGAAGTGGGCGCCGCCGGACCACTCGGAGATCGACGACTGGTTCCACAAGTACCCGGTGCGCGAGGTCGTGGAGACCGACCGCGTCGGCGGTGCGCCCGACCAGGTCACCAGCTACGAGTACGTCGGCACGCCGGCGTGGCACTACACCGACGACCCGATCATCCCCGAGGAGCGGCGGTCCTGGTCGGAGTGGCGCGGCTACCAGAAGGTCCGCACCACCAAGGGCAACACGCAGACCGAACGCCTCTACTACCGCGGCATGTTCGGCGACAAGAAGGCCGCCGGCGGCACGCGGACCGACAAGGTGATCGACTCCCAACTGGGTGAGGCCGACGACATCCCGGCCGCACAGGGCTTCCAGCGGGAGGAGATCCTCAAGAGCGGTCCGGGCGGCGCGACGCTGCTGACCACGATCACCACGCCGTGGACCCGCGGTCCGACCGCCAAGCGCGGCCCGATCGAGGCGTACATGACCCGGCCCGCGTCGACGCGGACGATCACCACGCTCGCGGCGGGCGGCACGCGGTCGACCAAGGCCGTCAACGTCTACAACGACGACGGCGTCGCGATCAAGTTCGACGAGTTCGGCGACGAGTCCACCCCCAACGACGACATGTGCACGGAGACCACGCACGCGAGCAACACCACGGCGTGGATCCTGGACCTGGTCGTCGAGGTGAAGAAGTACGGCGCGGCCTGCGGCGGCGTCTACGTCATCCCCGCCGGGATCATCGGCTACAGCCGCAACTACTACGACGGCAGCACGACCCTCGGCACCGTGCCGGGTGCCGGTGCCGTGACCAAGTCCGAAGAGGTCGCCGAGTACAGCCTGGGCGTGCCGCAGTTCAAGCAGGTCTCGCGCGCCGAGTACGACAACTACGGCCGCGTGACGAAGTCGTGGGACGCCCTGGACCGCAAGTCCGAGACGACCTACACGCACACCAACGGCCTGCTGACCACCCAGTCCGTCACGAACCCGAAGAACTTCACGGCGTCGACCACCTTCAACGCGGCGTGGGGCAGCCCGACCGTGAAGACCGACGCCAACAACGGGACGACGCGGCTCGGGTACGACGCGCTCGGCCGGTTGAAGACCGTGCGCATGCCCGGTCGTGGCGACAACGAGACGCCCAACATCGAGTACGGGTACACGATCCGCAAGGACGCCGTGTCGTCCGTGTCGACGACGACGCTCAACGCGCACGACGCGCAGTCGACGTCGTACGCGATCTACGACGGTCTGCTGCGGCCACGTCAGACCCAGTCGCCGGCGCCTTACGTGGGCAGGCAGATCTCGGACACGTTCTACGACTCGCGTGGTCTGGTCGGCCGCACGGCGACCCTGTACTACGACGACGACGCGGGACCGGGACCGGAGCTGGTCACCGTGCCGGCGGGCAACCAGCCCGACCTGCCGTCGCAGACGCTCACCACCTACGACGCCCTCGCGCGTCCGCTGACCCAGACCTTCCGCGGCCTGGGCCAGGACAAGTGGACGACGACCAAGGTCTACGGCGGCGACCGGGTCATGACCACGCCGCCCGCCGGCGGCACGGCCACCACCGTGCTGACCGACGCGCAGGGCCGGACGACCGAGCTGTGGCAGCACAAGGCGGCGACGCCGACCGGCGACAAGGACGTCACCCGGTACGAGTACTCCCGTGACGGGAAGCTGCTGAAGCTGATCGACCCGGCGGGCAACTTCTGGCGGAACACCTACGACCTGCGCGACCGCGTGGTGACCGTGGAGGACCCGGACCGGGGTCTCACCACCAACACCTACGACGACGCCGGGCAACTGCTCACGACCAAGGACTCGCGCAACCGCACCGTGCGGTTCGAGTACGACGAACTGGGCCGCAAGACCGCGTCGTACGAGGGCACCACGAAGCTCTCCGACTGGACCTACGACACGTTGCGCAAGGGCGACCTGCGCAAGTCGACCCGGTACGTCGGCGGCAACGCCTACAGCTCCGAGGTGACGGCGTACGACGGGTCCGGTCGACCGACCGGGCAGAAGGTGACGATCCCGACGGCGGAAGGTTCGCTGGCCGGGTCGTACGAGACCACGACGGGCTACGGCCACGACGGCAGCGTCGTGTCGGTGGCGTTGCCCGCGGCGGGCAACCTCGCCGCGGAGACCCTGCAGTACACGTACTTGACCACGGGCGAGCAGGAGTCGCTCGGCGGCACCACGGACTACGTGCCCGAGGTGACGTACAACGAGTACTCGCAGGTCTCCCAGATCATGCTCAACGCGGGGGTCTCGCAGGGCAGCAAGTGGGTGCAGCTCAACCGGGGCTACGAGGCGGACACGCGACGGTTGTCCGACTCGACCGTCGTCCGGCACGTGACGGGCAACGGCGTGGCAAGCCGGTCGAAGTACTTCTACGACCCGGCGGGCAACATCACGTCGGTCGTCGAGGCGCCGACCAACTTCACCACGGATGCGTCGGGCACGATCACCAGCCTGCCCAACGGCCTGCCGTCGTCGGTCGACTACCAGTGCTTCAAGTACGACCACGTGCAGCAGTTGAAGGAAGCGTGGGCGGGCACGTCGAAGTGCGCGGCGAACCCGTCGTTGCAGGTCGTCGGCGGTCCGGCCGGGTACTGGCAGTCGTTTACCTACGACGCCGCGGGCAACCGTGCGACGGACACCGAGCACACCGCCGCGGGTGACACGGTCAGCACGTACGCGCTGCCCCAGTCCGGTGGCCACCTGCTCCAGTCGGTGACCAGCAACGGGCCGTCCGGGCAGCAGTTGCAGACGTTCGAGTACGACCAGACCGGCAACACCAAGAAGCGCATGGCCAACGGCGTCACCCACGACCTGGTGTGGGACGCCGAGGGCAAGCTGACCTCGGACACGGCGTCCGGGCAGACGACGTCGTTCGTCTACGACGCCGAGGGTTCGCGGCTGCTGCGCAAGGTGCCCGGCGAGGTGACCCTCTACCTGGCCGGCCAGGAGATCAAACTCACCACGTCGACGAACCAGAAGAGCGGGACGCGTTGGTACTCGATCGCGGGTACGACGGTGGCGGCCCGTACGTCGTCGAGCCTGACGTGGCTGGCGGGTGACCACCAGGGCACCAACCAGGTGTCGTTGAACTCGGCGAACCTGGCCGTGACGCAACGCCGCCAGACCCCGTTCGGCGAGTCGCGCGGCACGGCACCGGCGTCGTGGCCGGACGACAAGGGATTCGTCGGCGGCACGAACGACACGACAACCGGCCTGGTCCACCTCGGGGCCCGTGAGTACGACGCGGGCATCGGCAGATTCATCTCAGCCGACCCGATCATGGACTTGACCGATCCGCAGCAGATCAACGGCTACGCGTACGGCAACAGCAGTCCCATCACGTTCTCGGACCCGACCGGTCTGAAGCGATGCGGTGTGGATGGCGACGGCTGCGGTTCGGTGCCCAATCGCGACAGCTACGGCGACAGGGGTTCGACCGGCGAGACGGCGTACGAGTACCACCAGCGGACCGAGAACGAGAAGAAGAACGCCTACGCGGCGGCCGGTGTCTCCGAGCAGGACATCATCGATGCCGAGCAGGTCGAGAAGCAGAACTGGCTCGACATCGCGCTCGAAGCGGGTGGCGAGATTCTCAAGGAAGTCCTGGGGATCAACGACATCCAGAGCTGTTTCGGCGAAGGCGATCTCGGTGCTTGTGCATCGATGATTCTCGGTGCGATCCCCTGGGGCAAGATCCTCAAGGCTCCGAAGATCGTCAAGGCCATCGACAACGCCATCGGCGCGGTCAAGTCCTTCATGAAACGCCAGGACTGGGCCAAGAACGTCCTTGGCAGGGGTCGCGCCGCATTGGCCAAGATCACTGGCGGTGGCTGTAAGAACAGCTTTACACCCGATACCGAGATTCTGCTCGCCGATGGGACGCGCAAGGCGCTGAAGGACGTCGATGTAGGCGACAAGGTCAAGGCCACCGATCCTGAAACCGGGAAGACCGAGGCCAAGACCGTCGCGAACGTCATCGTCGGCAATGGCAAGAAGTACATGGTCGACGTGACGGTGGAGGTCGACGGCGTCCGCTCCACGATCTCAGCCACCGGCAACCACCCGTTCTGGCGTACGGACGAAGATCGTTGGGTCCGAGCCGACGAACTGAAGCCCGGTGCTCTGCTGGAAACAGCGGAGGGTCGTCAGGTCGACATCGTCGAGGTCCGCCCCTGGTCGGCCGTCCGTCAGGTGTTCAACCTCACCGTCGAGGGAATCCACACCTACTATGCCCTCACTGGGGTTACGCCTGTCCTCGTTCACAATACGAGCTGTGATATATCCAAGGCTGCCGCTGAACTTCCGACTGATTACCCACGTAGGACTACCGGAATTCTCGACGTAGGAAATGAGCAAATTCCGCTGTCGAGCGGACCGGGTGGGCCGTCTGAGGAACTGGCCAGCCTGCCGGGTCGTACGAAGCAGAACTCGGACCATGTCGAAACGCATGCTGCGGCAATTCTGAGGAGCAATCCGGTCATCAGGAAGGCTGTTTTGTACGTAAGCAACTCCAAGGGGCAGATGTGTCCGGGGCCGAACGGGTGTGCCGCGAATATCGAAGATATGTTGCCAGAGGGTGTTGAGATGTGGGTCTACATGAACGGACTTCCGTTCGGAAAGTTTATTGGTAACGCAAGCTAGGCGGGCCTCGTGGTCGGCCCTGCCTGGGCCGGTAGGGCCGACCATGGTGGGTGGGTTGGGTCCGCTCATGTTTTCAATTGGTGGGATTTGTGGCATATTGTCGCTATGGATGAACTAAGCGCTGCTGACAGTGACGAAGTCGTACGGTTCTTGCGGCGCTGGTACGGCGATTTGGATATCGGGCAGGTAGGTACGGTTTCGGATCTTCTGGGATGGCCTGCGTTCTGGTCGAGTCTGATCGACGGTCGATTCAGTACGATTCCGGTATTCGGTCAGGTGTATATCCGGGAGAATTCAGGTGATTTTGGTGGAACTACTTTCTGGGTAGACGATGAGGGCGATTGGGAGTGGTCGGTACCAAAAATAGAGGAGGATGCGCAGGTCTTCGAACGTGAGACGGGGTCTTCCGGTTCGGCATGGCGTTCGACGGGGGAGACCATGCATCGGTTTCTTTTGCATGCGGCACTCTTGGGTGCAGTTGTCGAAGCCACTGATCAGTATTACGCACGTGATGTGGAAGTTGGGTTGATACCGGAATTGGTGCGTGGATGTAGTTTGGTTGTTTCATCGGAAAGTCGGTGTCCAGCCGCTGCGGGGAAAATATTCATGGGAACGGAAACGTTGATCAGGGTGGTCGATGGTGATGTCGGTTCGACTGCGCCGATCTGCGATCTAGTGGCCTCTTCAAGGAGTCATTCCGGCGTTCTCAATTTTATTTCCGGACTTTCGCATATTCCGTGGAAGATGTACGTTCGGCCGACTGTCAGAAAGTTTTTTCCGAGTGAGGTTCCGGGTATCTTCGGGTAATCTATACTCATAAATTTTTCAGATGTCGGCCAGGCTGGGGGCCGCTACGCGCGACACGATGTCGCCGTAGCGGTCCTCCAGTTCGGTCCGCACTTCGGACGGGGTGCCGATCACGGCGAAAGCGGACAGGATCTCGTCGTCGATCAATGCCGCCATGTCGGCCCACTGTTGCCGTCGAGACAAGCGGTGCAGGTCCTCATGCAGGGTGCCCCAGCCGTGCAAGTCCAAGACTTTTCGGTAAGCCGGGGTCGAGCCGTAGAACGCGATGCGTTCGCGGGCCTCGCGAGCGGAAGCTTCGTCGTGCACCACGAGCGAAGGCCCGCTGATCTCGATGTCCATGGGGCGCCCGGCCCGCTCACGGCCCCGGGCCAACGCCGGCAGGGTGACCTCTCGCAGGTACCGCTCAGTCGTCAACGCGTGGCACAGGAAGCCGTCCGCCACCTCGCCCGCGACCTCCGTCATCAGCTCACCCACACCGGCCAGCCAGATTTTCGGCCTGCCATAAGGGTTCGGGCCAGGATTGAAGAACGGGGTCATCAGGGTATGGCGGTAGAACTCGCCTCTGAAGGTCAGCCTTTCGCCCGTCTCCCAACAGGTCCAGATCGCCTGTAGTGCCTGGACGAACTCGCGCATGCGTGCTGCCGGCTTCGACCAGGGCATGCCGAAGCGCTTGGTGATGTGCGCCTCGACCTGCGAACCCAGGCCCAGGTGGAAGCGGCCCTCGCACAGCAGTTGCAGGTCGTTGGCCTGGACCGCGGTACTCATCGGGTTCCGGGCGAACGCCACCGCGATGGCCGTCCCCAGCTCCACGTCCACCTCGCCGGCCACTCGGGACAACGCAACGAACGGGTCGTGGGCGGTCTCTGCCACCCAGAAGCCGTCGACGCCCGCCATGACCGACGCTCGCAGCGTGCGGGGGTCGTACTCGATCGCGACCTGGTCGATCTTCACGGCTGGTCACGCTACCGGCGGACGTCCGGGGCCGGCTGTTCGTGACCGGTTGTCCGTGAGAGATGGGTCACCGGTATTTCATTTGCCAAGACTCTTCCCGACAGTCAAGCTTGTACCCAGCAACTAGTTGGTTGATGCAAGCAAACGGAGTGTGCCATGACGACCTCAGCGGGTGACCGCCACGGCGAGGCCGAGCGGGTCGGCATGGCGCTGATCAGACTCAACAAGATGCACGCCTGCGTCGTCGCGCAGATGACCAAGGCGGGTATGGACAAAGCCTCGTTCGTGCTGCTGGCCACCTTGCGCCAGTTGGGGCCGTCGCGGTCCAGTGCGCTGGCGGAGGCGGTCTTCTCCGACCCCTCCACGGTCAGCCGCCAGGTCGCGACCCTGGTCAAGGACGGGCTCGTCGAACGACGTGCCGACCCGGACGACGGACGCGCGAGCGTACTCGCGGTCACCGAGTCGGGGGAACGGCTGCTCGATGAGCGTAGACGGCAGCGGAACCGGGCAATCGGCCAGATGGTGGCCGATTGGCCCGACGAAGACCTGGCCGAGTTCATCAAGTACTTCGAGCGCTTCGTGGAGTCCTACGAGAAAGCGCTTCCGGTTTTCATCGCTGAGAGCGGACTGGGGCCGCGCTCAGAAGGGAAGAACTGATGTCGGAGACGACAGCGGCACCCACAGGCGCCGCACTGCTCACACACCGGCAGATCCTGACGATCCTGTCGGGTCTGCTGCTCGGCCTGTTCCTCGCCGCGCTCGACCAGATGATCGTGGCCACCGCGATGAAGACGATCGCGGACCAGCTCAACGGTCAGACGCTCCAGGCGTGGGCGACGACGGCCTACCTGATCACGGGCACCATCTCCACCCCGCTCTACGGCAAGCTGTCGGACATCTACGGCCGCAAGCCGATGTACCTCACCGCGATCACGCTCTTCCTGGCCGGCTCGCTGCTGTCCGGCATCGCGGGCTCGATGTACGAGCTGGCCGCGTTCCGCGCGGTCCAGGGCCTGGGCGCCGGCGGTCTGATGTCGCTGGCCATGGCGATCCTCGCGGACATCACCTCGCCGCGTGAGCGCAGCAAGTACACCGGCTACTTCATGGCCGTGTTCGGCATCTCCAGCGTCGCGGGCCCCGTCGTCGGCGGTCTGTTCGCGGGCATGGACACGTTCCTGGGCACCGACGGCTGGCGCTGGGTGTTCCTGATCAACGTGCCGATCGCCGCGGTGGCGTTGTTCGTCGTCGCCCGCGTGCTCAACATCCCGCACAAGCGGGTGAACCACCGCATCGACTACGTCGGCGCGCTGCTGCTCACCGTCGGCCTCGTGCCGCTGCTCATCGTGGCCGAACAGGGCCGCGAGTGGGGCTGGGACTCCGGCCGTTCGATCGCCATGTACGTCGTCGGCGTGCTCGGCCTGGTCGGCTTCGTGTTCACCGAGCGCCGCATGGGCGACGAGGCGCTGCTGCCGCTGCGACTGTTCCGCAAGAGCACGTTCTCGCTGGGCAACACGCTCAACTTCCTGCTCGGCGTCGGCATGTTCGGCGGCATGGCGTCGCTGCCGCTGTACCTGCAGATCGTGAAGGGCTTCTCGGCGACCGAGGCCGGTCTGATGATGCTGCCGCTGACGCTCGGCATCATGACCGCCGCCGGTACCAGCGGAAACATCACGTCCAAGACCGGCCGCTACCGCGTCTTCCCGATCATCGGCTTCGGTCTGCTCTCGGTGGCCATGTTCGTGCTCTCGACCATCGGCACGGACTCGCCGTCGTGGCAGCCGCTCACGCTGATGTTCTTCGTCGGAGCAGGCCTTGGCCTGTGCATGCAGACGCTGCTCGTCGCGATCCAGAACGACTCCGAGCCCCGGGACATGGGAGTGGCGACCGCCTCGGCCACGTTCTTCCGCCAGATCGGCGGCACGGTGGGCACCGCGGTGTTCCTGTCGATCCTGTTCAGCACGGTCGTGGACAAGATCGGCGACGGCCTGCGCAACGCCCTGGCCACCCCCGCCTACCAGCAGGCGCTGGCCGGGAACCCGGAGTTCGCGGCCATGCTCAAGAACCAGCAGCTCGACCTGAACAACACCGAGTTCCTGTCGAAGATCGACCCGGTGCTCGCCCGGCCGTTCCTCGACGGCTTCTCCGACTCGATCGGCCTGGTGTTCCTGGTCGGCGGCATGGTGACCACGATCGGGTTCCTGGTGGTGTGGTTCCTCAAGGAGATCCCGCTGTCGAACCGCTCCGGTCTCGAGCGCGCGAAGGACGCCGCCGAGCCGGCTCCGGTCGCGATGCACTAGATCGTGTGAAAAATCGAGGCCCTCCCGGATCTCCGGGAGGGCCTCGATCGCGTTGTGCCGCGGTTTCTCAGTGCTCTTCGCCGTTGGCGATGGCGTCCTTGAGCCGCTGGTAGGACCGGACGATCTCGGCCTCGGCCTCGGTGCGGCCGACCCACGTCGCGCCCTCGACGCTCTTGCCGGGCTCCAGGTCCTTGTAGACCTCGAAGAAGTGCTGGATCTCCAAGCGGTAGAACTCGCTCAGGTGGTGGATGTCGCGCAGGTGCTCGCTGCGCGGGTCCTCCGCCGGGACGCAGAGCAGCTTGTCGTCGCCGCCCTTCTCGTCGGTCATGCGGAACATGCCGATGGCGCGCGCACGGATCAGGCAGCCCGGGAAGGTCGGCTCCTGGACCAGGACCAGGGCGTCGAGCGGGTCGCCGTCCTCGCCGAGCGTGTCGTCGACGAATCCGTAGTCCGCCGGGTACTGGGTGGCCGTGAACAGGGTGCGGTCCAGTCGGATGCGCCCGGTCTTGTGGTCCATCTCGTACTTGTTGCGGACCCCCTTGGGGATCTCGATGGTGACGTCGAACTCCACTGCGCGGTCCTCGCTCGTCTTTGTCCTGCGTTACGCCACTAGTGTGGACCACGACGTCACGTCAACCCTCATTGATGTATGTGACGTTCCCCGTAATCGAGCGCGGAGGACTGTGTGCCCGACGACCCGACGTGGCCGACCGTCGACGGCGACGACCCCTCGGACGAGTCGCCGAAGGCGCAGGTCGGACCACCCGCACCGGTCGATCCGCCGACCCGCTACCTGAAGGTCCCGCCGCCCGCGCCGACGGGTGCGGACCCTGCCGGCGAAGCGCGGACGGTGACCACTTCGATACCGAACGCACGCCCGGGAGCGGCTGGCGGGGACCGAATGGTCCAGTCTGCGAGCGGTCCTCGTCCGGGTGATCCAGGTCCGAGGACCGGTACCCGGCCCGCCGTGCCTTCGGGACCTGATCGGGGTCCGCAGACCGGCACGCAGCCCGCGGTGTCCGACCGTGGTCCGCAGACCGGGACACAGCGTGCGGTGCCGCCGGCAGCCGACCGGGGTCCGGGGACCGGTCCGCAGCCCGCCGTGCCTTCGGGACTTGATCGGGGCCCGCAGACCGGTACGCAGCCCGTCGTGCCGCCGGCACCCGACCGGGGCGACGTGACCCGGCGGATGGAACGGCCGCAGCCACCCCGAGGCGGGGCACGATCGGGCGCCGACGGGTCGCGCGACGAGCAGCAGCGTCCGGATCAGGCGCATTCGGACGCAGTCCGGCAGGGGCAGCAGCGGCCGGACGGCCCGGGTCGGCCGGGATCGGATCGGTCGCGGTCCGAACAGCAGGGGCGGGGACGCCCGGGGTCGCCGAGTCCGGTGCCACCGGGCGTGGACCAGTCCGGTTCGGACGCGACTCGGCAGAACCGGGCGCGGCCGGACGGGTCCGTGTCGGGTTCCGACCAGGCACGTCCCGACCAGAACCGCGCTGACCAGGCTCGTGCTGATCGGAACCAACCCGGCCCGGCAGGGCCCGACCGGTCCCGGTTCGAGGTCGCACGGGCGCAGTCACCGGCCGACGCGAAGGACACCGAGCGGATCACCGTGCCCACCGGTGCGCAGGCGGAATCGCCCGCGGAGGCACCCGCCGAACGTGCCATGCCGCGGCGGATCGAGCCGCGTGCCGAAGACCACGCCGTCGCGGTCACGCCGAAGAAGAAGGGCCGCAAACGCAAGGTCCTCGGCGTGGTCGCTGCCGTCGTCGTGCTCGGCGCGGGCACGGCGTTCGCCGGCGTCGGGCTCGACTGGTTCGCCGGTCCGCCGACGCCGACCACCGCGGCACCCGCGCCGCCCGCCGACATCGCCTTCGCCCTGCGCGGCGTCGGCACGGACGCGCCCGCACCCAGCGCCGCCGGTGTCGCGGCCGTCGTCTCCGGACCGGCCGCCTCCGCCGCGCTCGCACCGCTGAGCGGCCGGGTCGTCGACCCGGCCTCGGGCACCACGCTGTGGGAGCAGGGCCAGGGCTCGGCCTACACGCCCGCGTCCACGATCAAGATCCTCACCTCGGCCGCCGCCCTGCTCAGCCTCGACCACACCGCCCAGTTCTCGACCAAGGTCGTGCGCGGTGCCGAACCCGGCACGGTCGTGCTGGTCGGCGGCGGCGACCCCACGCTCACCGCCCTGCCCGCCGGTCAGCGCTCGATGTACCCCGGCGCGCCCACGATCGACGACCTGGTCGCCCAGGTGCGGAAGACCGGTCCGGTGACCAAGGTCCTCTACGACACGTCGCGCTACACCGGCGACGGGTTCGCGCCCGGCTGGGACCCGGCCGACGTGGCCGCCGGCTACGTCACGCCGATCAGCCCGCTGATCATGGACGGCGGTCGCACCGACCCGAAGGCCGTCGACCCGCCCCGGCACGCGGCACCCGCCGAGACCGTGGCGCAGACGTTCGCCCAACGCCTCGGCGTCACGGCCGTCGCGACCGGCCCGGCACCGGCGAACGCCGAGGTGCTCGGCGAGGTGAAGAGCCAACCGGTCGACCGGCTGGTCGAGAACCTCATGCAGGTCTCCGACAACGTGCTCGCCGAGACCATGGCCCGCGAGGTCGCCATCGCGACCGGCGCCGAGCCGTCGTTCGCGGGCGCGGCACAGGCTGTCGTGAAGGTGTTGACCGACAACGGGTTCGACCTGACCGGCGGCACCGTCGTGGACGGCAGCGGCCTCTCCCCGAACGACAAGATCCCGGCCCGGCTGCTGGCCGACGTCCTGGTCGCGGCGGCGAGCCCGAACCCGACCGCACCGAAGACCGCGAAGCTGCGCCCGCTGCTCACCGCCCTGCCGGTCGCGGGCGGCAGCGGCACGCTCGCCGGCCGGTACGGCGAGTCGATCGGCAAGGGCTGGCTGCGCGCCAAGACCGGCACGCTCACCGGCGTGAACTCGCTGGCCGGCGTGGTCGTGGACAAGGACGGCCGGCTGCTGGTGTTCGCGTTCATGTCGTTGAGCACGCTGCCCAACGCCGACGTGCGCCAGGCGCTGGACGTGCTCGCCGCGTCGCTGCGGTCGTGCGGCTGTTCGTGACGGGTGCCTCACCCGCAGGTAGCGTCAGCCGCGTGAACTCGGCGACGCAGAGCACACCGGTCGACTGGGACCTGGCGACGGCGACCGCGACGAGGCTGGTCCGACCGGGGCCGGTCGTGCCGCGCGCCGAGGCGGACAACGCCGTCGGCCGGCTGCGCGAGCTGGCCGTCGACGCCGAGGTGCACGTCCGCGACCTGACGGGACTGGGCCACGGGCTGCCGCTGCGACCGGGCGAGGTCGTCGACCGGCCGGGCTGGGTGCGGGCCGCGGTGCGCGGGCTGGCCGCGCTGACCTCGGGTGCGCTGCCCGAACGCGGTGGTCCGCTGGGCGGCGTCCTGGCCGGCACGGCCGGCGTACAGGCGGGCGTGGTGATCGCGTTCCTGAGCGGCCGGGTGCTGGGCCAGTACGACCCGTACACCAACGGCGGCCGGTTGCTGCTCGTGGCGCCCAACATCGTGGGCGCGCAGCGGGCGTTGGACGTGCCCGGCGACGACTTCAGCATGTGGGTGTGCCTGCACGAGTGCACGCACCGGCTCCAGTTCACGGCCGTGCCGTGGCTGGTCGACCACTTCGCCGGTCTGGTCGCCGAGCTGCTCGGCTCGATGGACGAGGACTCCGCGCCCAAGCTGCGCGACCTGCCCAAGCGGTTGCGCGAGGCGGGCGGTGTCGTCGACCTGCTCCAGACCCCGGCCCAACGCCGCATCCTCGACCGGCTCATCGCCTTGTCGACGTTGCTGGAGGGGCACGCCGACCACGTGATGGACGCGGTCGGCCCCGACGTCGTCCCGTCGGTCGGCACGATCCGCGAGCGCTTCACCGCCCGGCGCAAGGCCGGTGGCGTGCTCGACCGCGCGCTGCGCACGGCGTTGGGCGTGGAGGCCAAGGTCCGCCAGTACGCGGAGGGCGCGGCGTTCACCGACCACGTCGTGGGCGCGGTCGGCATGGACCGGTTCAACGCGGTCTGGACGAGCCCGGAGACCCTGCCGACCAGGGCCGAGATCGCGGAACCGGCGGCCTGGCTGCGTCGCGTCGCACCGTGAACGGCCCGCTGGCCGACATCCGCACCGCCGTCCGCCGCTTCCTGGCCGGGCACGAGCCGGAGCGCGTCACGGTCGCGGTCAGCGGCGGCCCGGACTCGCTCGCGCTGGCCGCCGTCACCGCACGCCTGGCGCCCGACGCCCGTGCGCACGTCGTCGACCACGGCCTCCAGCCCGACTCGGCCGCCGTCGCCGCCCGGGCCGCCCAAACCCTCGAAGGGCTGGGTCTGCCCACGACCGTCACCCGCGTGACGGTCGACGGACCGGGTGGACCCGAGGCTGCCGCACGGGCCGCCCGCTACGCCGCGTTGCGCCCGGACCGGGGTGTCGTGCTGCTGGGGCACACCCGCGACGACCAGGCCGAGACCGTGCTGCTGGGGCTGGGCCGGGGTTCGGGGCCGCGCAGCATCGCGGGCATGCGGGCGTTCGACCCGCCGTGGGGCCGGCCGCTGCTCGGCGTTCCCCGGTCGGCCACGGTCGCGGCGTGCGCGGAACTCGGGCTCGACCCGTGGACCGATCCGCACAACGCCGATCCGTCCTTCACCCGGGTGAGATTGCGCACCGAGGTGTTGCCACTGCTCGAAGACGTGTTGCAGGGCGGCGTGGCCGAAGCGTTGGCCCGCACGGCGGCGCAATTGCGGGAAGACTGTGACGCGTTGGACGACCTCGCGGCGGCGTTCGAGGGGGATTGCCGCGCGGTGGACGACGTGGACGGCCTGCCGACCGCGTTGCGGCGGCGGGTGCTGCGGCGTTGGCTGGTCGGCGAAGGCGTGCCCGAGTTGTCTGATTCGCACCTCAGGAGGGTCGACGCGCTGGTCGCGGAATGGCGCGGTCAGGGGGGTGTGTGGCTGCCGGGCGGCTTTGTGGCCCGGCGTGCGCATGGCAGGCTTCAGGTGGAACAGCAGGCATGACCAAAGGGGAACCGTCCGTGTACGACGGCGACATCAGCTCCGTGCTCATCACCGAACAGGAGATCGGCGACAAGGTCGCGGAACTGGCCCGCAAGGTCGCGGCCGACTACCCGGCCGAGGACGGGAACGACCTCGTCCTGATCACCGTCCTCAAGGGCGCGGTCATGTTCACGACCGACCTCGCCCGCGCGCTGCCCGTCCCGGTGCAGCTCGAGTTCATGGCCGTCAGCTCCTACGGCTCCGCGACCTCGTCCTCGGGCGTGGTGCGGATCCTCAAGGACCTCGACCGCGACATCGCCGACCGCGACGTGATCATCGTCGAGGACATCATCGACTCGGGTCTGACCCTGTCGTGGCTGCTCAAGAACCTGGCGTCGCGCCGGCCGCGCTCGCTGGAGGTCTGCACGCTGCTGCGCAAGCCGGACGCGGTCAAGGTCGACGTGCCGGTCAAGTACGTGGGCTTCGAGATCCCCAACGAGTTCGTCGTCGGCTACGGCCTCGACTACGCCGAGCGCTACCGGGACCTGCCCTACATCGGCAAGCTGGACCCGAAGGTCTACTCCTAGCAGTTCGGCCGGCAGCGGCGCTGCGAGATCGCGTCGAGCAGCACGGTCCGGATGTCCTCGCCCTTGAGGGCCTGGTACGCCTTGCCGCCGGTCGCCTCGGCGATCTGCCGCAACGCGTCCAGGTCGGCGTCCGCGCCCAGGCCCACCAGGAACATGGGCACCGGCCGTGCCGGGTCCGCCTCCTCGCGCAGCGTCGAGAGCAGCGTGGGCAGGTCGATCGACGAGATGTCGTCGTCGCTGCCGTCGGTGATCAGCGCCACCGAGTTGATCTTCATCGGGTCGAACGTCCGCCGGGCCTCGCGGTAGGCGGCGAGCACCGTGTCGTTCAACGCGGTGCCGCCGCCGACCAGCGTGGCCAGCCCGCCCGCGCTGGTCTGCAACCGGGCCCGCCGGGTCGTGCCCGCCACGGTCTCGCCCAGCGGACCGGTGGAGATCAGCTCGATCCAGTCGTCCGGCGGGCGCTTGTTGCGCCCGAACGCCCAAAGCCCGACCTCGGACGTGTCGGGCAGCATCGCCAACGCGGTGAGCGCGGCGTCGCGCGCCGCGCCGATCCGGGTCTCGCGGCTGCCCTCCATCGGTTCGGCCATCGAGCCGGACACGTCCAGCAGCGTGAGCATCCTGGTGTCCAGCGACACCGCGCCCCACGTGCGCAGCAGTTCGGCGACCTGGTCGGCGTCCGGCCTGGTCAGCAGCGACACGTCCTCGCCGCGCACGCCCTCGCGATCGGTCTTCCACCCCTGCGGCGCCTTGCCGTCGGTGGTGCGGAACCCCGCCTCGGCGAACCGCTGGAGGGTCCGGCCGGTGCGCAGGTGCCGCTCGAAGTCCTCGGCCGCCTGCGCCGTCCCGGCGGGTTCGCCCGCGCGACCGACCCGGACCACCGGGTAGTCGAACGCGAGCGTGCCCTCCTTCGGGTAGGCGGCGACGACCTTGCGGCTGCCCGCGACGCGGTTGGCGTCGAGCACGGACTGCTCGGTCGTGGCGAACACCGGCGCGTCGTCGCCGCTGCCCTGGGTGATCTTGGTGAACGCGTCGCGCACGGACGGCAGCGCGTTGCGGCCGACCCGCATCAGGGCGCCGATCAGCTCCGGCTTGGGCGTGCCGTCCGGGTTGCCCAGCAACCCGCGCACGATCGCGAGCGCGGCCAGTCCCTCGGTGGACGTCGTGGGGTCGGTGAGCGTGGCACGGGCCTTCGGGTCGATCAGGCCGGCCCAGCTCACCGAGTCGCCCAGCGCGCCGACGGCCTTCGCCGACCCGGCGACGACCAACGGCGAGGTCGCCAGCGACGGCCCGAGTTCCAGGGTGGGCGCGTCCGCGCCGTGCTCGCCGGCCTGCCGCTTGGTCTGCTCGGCCCACATGGTCGAATCGGGTATCCACAGCGCGGGCGGGTTGATCTGGGCGGTCGGCAGCTCGTTCGCCACGTCCGGCGCGCTGCGCGCCTCGACCTGGACCTGCACGCACCGGTGCTCGACCACGGGCTGGTCGGCCTGGTAGTCCTCGGCCGCGCCGCGCACGACCCCCTCGGCGCCGGGCGCGACGGCGACCTTCAGCGAGAGGGTGCCGGTGCAGTCCTCGCCGTCGGTGAGGCGCAGCGCGACGACCGTGACACCGGCCGCCGCGACGATGCCGACGAGGGCCACGAGGGGGAGGACGACGCGACGGACGCGACTCGGGGTGCGTGCGGTCATGGTCGTTATTACCTTCGAGTTGGATTAACCCATCCGGGTGCAAAAAGCGCTCAACGTGCGTCCGAGAATGACACGGTGTGGTCGATAGCTTGGGAATCGAGTGGTTTCCGTCACATGTTTACCACTAGCCAGGCTACTAGCTGCTAGAGCGAAGTCACCTCGGGTGAGAATATCGCCGGTCCGACCGTGATCGCGGTCGACGATGTCCGTTCCGGGAACACCACGGCTCGTTCACCCGTTGGGCACACGAGACGTGATAGCCGGGTCCGATGGCCGCGCACGTGGGGCACTGCTCAGACGCCCCGGGCGGTAGGCTGGTCGGACGGGCGTGCCCGTCTGCGCCCGTCATCAAGTCAGGGAGGGTCGAGGCCGCCCGCCGGCCGTAAGTGCATGGACCGCAAGCGCCTGCTTCGCAACCCGCTGCTGTGGATCGTCGCGGTGTTGTTGCTCTACTACGCCTTCTCCGTGCTCTTCGACGACGCCCGGGGCTACACCCCGGTGAAGACGTCCCAGGCACTGGAGCAAGTCCGGGAAGGCAACGTCAAGGAAGCCACCGTCGAGGACAAGGAACAGCGGCTCAAGCTGACCCTCGTCGACGGCAAGGACTTCGAGGGCCACAACCGGCTGATCACGCAGTTCCCGGCCAGTTCGACGGACGAGATCTTCACCATCCTCGACCAGGCCGGCAACAAGCCGACCGTCGAGACCAAGGTCAGCCAGGACTCGTTCCTGATGCAGATGCTGCTGTACCTGGTCCCGCTCGGCCTGTTGCTGCTGCTGCTCATGTGGATGATGAACAACGCACAGGGCGGCGGGAACCGGGTCCTCAACTTCGGCAAGTCCAAGGCCAAGCAGCTCTCCAAGGACATGCCCAAGACGACGTTCGCCGACGTCGCCGGCGCCGAGGAGGCCGTCGAGGAACTCCACGAGATCAAGGACTTCCTCCAGAACCCCGGCCGCTACCAGGCACTCGGCGCGAAGATCCCCAAGGGTGTGCTGCTCTACGGCCCGCCCGGAACCGGCAAGACGCTGCTCGCGCGTGCCGTCGCGGGCGAGGCCGGCGTGCCGTTCTACTCGATCTCCGGCTCGGACTTCGTCGAGATGTTCGTCGGCGTCGGCGCCTCGCGCGTCCGCGACCTGTTCGAACAGGCCAAGCAGAACGCGCCGTGCATCATCTTCGTCGACGAGATCGACGCGGTCGGCCGCCACCGCGGCGCGGGCCTCGGCGGTGGTCACGACGAGCGCGAGCAGACCCTCAACCAGCTCCTGGTCGAGATGGACGGCTTCGACTCGCGCGGCGGGATCATCCTGATCGCCGCGACGAACCGCCCCGACATCCTGGACCCGGCGCTGCTGCGCCCCGGCCGGTTCGACCGGCAGATCCCGGTGTCCGCGCCCGACCTCAAGGGCCGCAAGCAGATCCTGCGCGTGCACGCCAAGGGCAAGCCGTTGGGCCCGGACACCGACCTCGACGGCCTGGCCAAGCGCACCGTCGGGTTCTCCGGCGCCGACCTGGCCAACGTGATCAACGAGGCCGCGCTGCTCACCGCCCGCCAGAACGGCACGGTCATCACCGGCGCCGCGCTGGAGGAGTCCGTCGACCGCGTGATCGGCGGTCCGGCCCGCAAGAGCCGGATCATCTCCGAGAAGGAGAAGAAGATCACCGCGTACCACGAGGCCGGGCACGCCCTGGCCGCGTGGGCGATGCCGGACATCGACCCGGTGTACAAGGTCACGATCCTGGCCCGCGGCCGGACGGGCGGTCACACGCTCTCCGTGCCCGAGGAGGACAAGGACCTGATGACCCGGTCGGAGATGATCGCCCGGCTGGTGTTCGCACTGGGCGGCCGGTCCGCCGAGGAACTGGTCTTCCACGAGCCCACCACGGGCGCGTCCAACGACATCGAGCAGGCGACCAAGATCGCCCGCGCGATGGTCACCGAGTACGGCATGTCCGCGCGCCTGGGCGCCGTCAAGTACGGCCAGGAGCAGGGCGAGCCGTTCCTCGGCCGCACGGCCGGCCGGCAGGCCGACTACTCGCTCGAGGTCGCGCACGAGATCGACGAGGAAGTGCGCGAACTCATCGAGGCCGCGCACACCGAGGCGTACGAGGTGCTCAACACCTACCGCGACGTGCTCGACGCGTTGACGCTGGAGCTGATCGACAAGGAGACCCTGCACCAGAAGGACCTGGAGCGGATCTTCTCCACCGTCGAGAAGCGGCCCCGGATCACCAAGTTCAACGACTTCGGCAACCGCGTCCCGTCGGACAAGCCGCCGGTCAAGACGCCCGGCGAGCTGGCCCGCGAACGCGGCGAGCCGTGGCCGCCGGTCGTCGAGGACCGGGTCGACGAGGCGCCGACGGTGCCCGACCCGTCCGCCACGCCGCAGGTCGTGCCGCCCGCCAACGGCACCTACCAGCCGCAGCCGACGCACCCGTCCGCCGGACCGCCGCACTACGGCGCACCCCCCGGCTGGACCCCGGCCACCGTCCCCGGCGGCCAGCCCGCCGGCGGGTGGCAGCCGGACCCGGCCGAGGCGGACAAGCGCAACTTCGACGCGGACCCGGACAACCGCAGGTGACCGGAACAGAGCACGCCGACCCCGCCACCAACGGCGAGGTCGGCGCCCGCCGGGTGTTCGACCAGAAGCGGGCCGAGGCCGCCGTGCGCGAGCTGCTGCTCGCGTGCGGTGAGGACCCCGACCGCGAGGGCCTGCGCGACACGCCCGCCCGTGTGGCGCGGGCGTACCGCGAACTGTTCGCGGGCCTGTACACCGACCCGTCCGAGGTGCTGTCGAAGACGTTCGACGAGAGTCACGAGGAGTTGGTGCTGGTCACCGACATCCCGATGTTCTCGTTCTGCGAGCACCACCTGCTGCCGTTCCACGGCGTGGCGCACGTCGGGTACATCCCCAACGAGCACGGCCGGGTCACCGGTCTGTCCAAGCTGGCCCGCCTGGTCGACCTGTACGCCAAGCGCCCGCAGGTCCAGGAGCGGCTCACGTCGCAGATCGCCGACGCCCTGGTGCGCCGGCTCGAACCGCGCGGCGTGATCGTCGTGGTCGAGGCCGAGCACCTGTGCATGGGCATGCGCGGCGTGCGCAAGCCCGGCTCGCGCACCACCACGTCGGCCGTGCGCGGCCTGCTGCGCAGTTCGGCGTCGTCCCGTGCCGAGGCCATCGAGTTGATCAAGGGACGGTTGAGGTGACGTTGCCGCGACCCGACCACTGCGTGGTCATGGGCGTGGTCAACGTCACCCCGGACTCGTTCTCCGACGGCGGTCGCTACCTCGACGTGGACGACGCGATCGCACACGGCGTCGCGTTGTTCCGCCGCGGCGCCGACGTGATCGACGTCGGCGGCGAGTCGACCCGGCCCGGCGCCGGCCGCGTGTCGCCGTCGGTCGAGGCCGAGCGCGTCGCACCGGTGATCAGGTCCCTGGCCGCCGAGGGTGTGCCGGTCAGCGTGGACACCACGCGGTCCGAGGTCGCCCTGGCCGCGCTGGAGGCCGGTGCCACGATCGTCAACGACGTGTCCGGCGGGCTCGCCGATCCCCGGATGGCGTCCGTCGTCGCCGACGCCGGTGTGCCTTACGTGCTCATGCACTGGCGTGGGCACAGCCGGGAGATGGACCGGCTCGCCGCGTACGACGACGTGGTCAAGGACGTGCGCGAGGAACTCGCCGCCCGCGTCGACGCCGCGCTGGCGGCCGGCGTCCGGCCGGAACTGATCGTGCTCGACCCGGGACTCGGTTTCGCCAAGACCGCCGAGCACAACTGGCAACTGCTGCACCGGCTCGACGAGCTGATGTCGTTGGGACACCCTGTGCTCGTCGGCGCGTCCCGCAAGCGGTTCCTCGGTGCACTGCTCGGCGGACGCGAACCGGACGGCCGGGAAGACGCCACGGCCGCCGTGTCCACTCTTGCGGCTTATCTCGGCGTGTGGGGCGTGCGGGTGCACGACGTGGAGCGGACCCTTGACGCCGTTGCCGTCGCACGGGCTTGGAGGACCGGCCGTGGCTGATCGGATCTCGTTGCGCGGCCTGCGGGTCCGTGGTCGGCACGGCGTGTTCGAGCACGAGAAGCGGGACGGTCAGGACTTCCTGGTCGACATCACCGCGTGGCTCGACCTGTCGCGCGCCGCCGCCACCGACGACCTGCGCGACACGCTCCACTACGGCGAACTCGCCCAGCGCGCGGCGGCGATCATCGGCGGCGAACCGTACGACCTGATCGAGACCGTGGCCGTGAAGATCGCCGAAGAGGTGCTCACCGACCTGCGGGTGCGGGGCACCGAGGTGACCGTCCACAAGCCCTCGGCGCCGATCCCGCTGACGTTCGCGGACGTGTCGGTGACCGTGCGGCGGGAGCGCGGGTGACCCGGGCCGTCCTGTCCATCGGCTCCAACATGGGCGACCGTCAGGGTTTCCTGCGCCAGGCCGTGGCCGGGTTCGCCGACGTCCTCGTGGCGGTGTCGCCGGTGTACGAGACGGCGGCGTGGGGCGTGACCGACCAGGACGACTTCCTCAACGCGGTGCTGGTCGTGTCCGCGCCGGACGTCGACGAGCGGGGTTGGCTCGCGCGTGGGCAGGCGTTGGAGAACGCGTCCGGGCGCGTTCGGACAGTGCGTTGGGGACCGCGCACGCTGGACGTCGACGTGGTCACCGTGGACGGTGTGCGTTCCGACGACCCGGAACTCCTGCTGCCGCACCCCGGTGCGTTCGAACGGGCCACGGTGCTGGTGCCATGGCTCGACGTGGAGCCCGATGCCGTGCTGCCCGGACACGGGCGCGTGGCGGATCTCGTGGCCGGACTCGACCTGTCCGGTGTGCACCGGCGGGACGACCTGGCGCTGCGGGGATGATGGGGGAGTGAGGTTCACCAGGCCCCGCGACCTGCTCGCCGTCGCCCTGCTCGCCGGTCTTGTCGCGCACGCGTTGTTGAACTGGGTGTACGACACGTTGCCGCCCCTGCCCACGTTCGCCGGGTTCACCCTGCTGGTGATCGCCGCGACGGACCTGGCGCTGGCGTTCCCGCTGCGGGCCCGGATCCGCCGGGTGCCGGGTACCCGACCCGTGGCACCGTTGACGGCCGCACGCGCGGTGGTGCTGGCCAAGGCGTCGTCGGTGCTGGGCGCGATGATGGGCGGCGCGTGGGCCGGGGCGTTGCTCTACGTGCTGCCCGTGCGCGAGGAGTTCGACGCCGCCGGGCACGACGTTGTGAGCGCGCTGGTCGGCCTGGGCTGCGCCGCGGCCCTCGTGGGTGCGGGGCTGTGGTTGGAGCACTGCTGCAAGACACCCGATGACTCACGCGGTGAGAGCTGATCTCCGACGGACTTCTTCGAGTGGACCTCGGAGGAATTTGCCCGGCAAGCCCGATTTCGGTGATCTTTGACGTAAAATCGCCGTGTGTTCAGGTACGGGCGTTGGAAGACCTCGTGGCGCACCCTCGGGGTGATGGCGCTGAGCGGCGCACTGTTCGCGCTCGGCGTTTTCCTGATGGTCCACCTGTGGCCCGGCTACCTGCCGGGTCGGTACTCCCCGGAGTTCTCCCGCATCCTCCTGTCCTTCGTCATGATCTTGTTCGGCGGGCTCGGCTGCTGGGTCGGCATCGTCGACCTGGAGTGGGGTCGGCCCGGGAGGCACTCGGTCGAGCGGCGAACGGCCGTCGACGTATCGTGACCTGGCCGTCGCGGTCCGCACCCGCCGCTGTCGGAACGTCGCCGCGCGGTGACGGACTATTCCCGAATGGACTGCGGAACTCCGACTCCGAGGTCTCGATCGGATAACCGCCGGGTACCGTAGTCCCATGACCGGGCGAGGTACGTCACAGGGCGACCGTCACGATCGCGGGCGTGGGTTCGCGCGGCTGCTGCTGGTCGCGGCGCTCGGCTTGGCGCTCGTCGCGGCGGCGGTGCTGGTGCTCAGCGACAACGCCCGGTGGCTCCGGCTGGCCGTGGTGTCCGCGCTGTGGGCCGCGCTCGTCGGCGCGTTCCTCGCCGCCCGGTACCGGCGGCAGGCGGCCGAACGCGACCACGAGGTCGCCGACCTCCAGTCCGTCTACGAGCTGGAGCTGGAACGCGAGGTCGCCGCCCGGCGCGAGTACGAGCTGGAGCTGGAGACCGAGACCCGCAAGCGCGTCCGCGAGGAGTCCCAGGACGACCTGACGGCGTTGCGCGAGGAGTTGCGCGCGTTGAAGGAGAACCTGGAGGTCCTCCTCGGCGGCGAGGTGCTCGTCGAACGCGTGGCGTTGCGCGCCGAGGCGACCCGGATGCGGTCGCTGTCGGACCAGTCCCGGCTGCTGCCGGCCGTCGACCAGCGCGTGATCACCGCCGCACCGGTCGCCAAGAAGGCGGACCCGCCGGTCGAGCGCACCGAGCTGATCGAACGCGTCGCGGCCGAGGCCGCGCGCAAGGAGCAGGTGCGGCGTCCCGAACCCGCCCGCCCGGAGCCCGTGCGCCGCGAACCGGCCCGTGCCGCCGCCCCGCAGCGTCCTGCCGCCCCGCAACGGCCCGCCGCGCCCCGACCCGAGTCGACCGAACGCGTCACCCGCGCGGACCTCGCCGACCGCCTCGACCCGGCCGCCGGCGCGACCAGGGTGGACGTCCGCCCGGCCGCCGAGGAACCCCGCCGCGAGACACCGGCCAGGCCGGCCGAGCAGGCCCGCCGACCCGACCCCGTGCCCGGCCAGGTCCGCCGCACCGAGCCCGCCCGTGAACCCGCCCGCCCCGAATCCCGCCGCCCGGAACCGGCCCGCGCCGAACCGACTCGCGCCGAACCGGTCCGCGCCGAGGCCGTCCGCCCCGAACCCGCACGCGCGGAAGCCCCGAAGCCCGAGCGACGAAGCCGGGTCGCCGAACGCACCGCGATGATCAACCCGCTGTCCGAGGCGGACGTCGCCCGCCGGCCCGAGCAGCCGGCCGCGCGCCGTGCGGAGGAGAGCGGTTACCGCGAACCCGTCCGCCCGACCGCGCGGACGACCGCACCCGCACCCCGCCGGCTCGCCGACGATCCCGCCTACGGCGCTCCTCGCCGTCCGGCTGAGGAGAGCGGTTACCGGGCGCCCGTGGCACCGAAGCCCGCGGAACAACGCCGTCCGGCCGAGGACAGCGGCTTCCACCAGGTGCCCCCGCGTCGGACCGCCGCCGAGGAGAGCGGTTACCGGGCGCCCGTGGCACCGAAGCCCGCCGAACAACGCCGTCCGGCCGACGACAGCGGCTTCCACCAGGTCCCGTCGCGGCGGACCGCCGAGGACCGGGTGGTCGAGGGTGGTCATCGGCGGGCCGAGTCTCCCGAGCCGAGCGGTGCGCATGCGGACGGCAAGTCGGTGAGTGAGTTGCTCGCCGCGTTCGGTGGCGCCGACTCGCCGCGTCGCCGTCGCCGTCGCGAGGACTGACCGGCGGGTTCCGTCGCGGCGGACCGCCGAGGACCGGGCGGTCGCCTGCGGGCCGGAACGGTGTGCACGCGGACGGCAAGTCGGTCAGCGAGTCGCCCGCCGCCTGAACCGACCGTCCTACTTGTCGATGTCGCCGACGACCACGGCGAACGAGCCCAGCACGGCCGGCAGGTCGTCGACCCGGGTGCCGGGCAGCAGGGCCGACAACGCCTGCACGTTGTTGAACGACGGCGTACGCAGCTTGAGCCGCCACGGCGTCTTCTCGCCCCGTGACGCGAGGTGGACGCCGGACGTGCCCAACGGTGCCTCGACCCACGTGTAGACCGAACCCTCGGGGGCCTTGACCGCCTTGGGCAGACGCAGGTTCACCGGCCCGCCGGGCAGCAGGCCGACCAGCGTGCGGACCAGCGTCCTGGACTGCCCGACCTCGTCGACCATGGTGCGCACGCGGGCGTGCGCGTCGCCGTCGGAGCGCACGACCGGTGTGAAGCCGAGGTCGCGGTAGGCGGGCAACGGGTCGTCGCGGCGCAGGTCGAAGTCCACTCCGGACGCCCGGCCGATCGGCCCGGTGACGCCGTGGCCCAGGGCGGCTTCCCGGCTCAGCACGCCGAGTCCGGCCAGCCCTTCCGGCACGGTGCCGACGTCCACTGTGGACAGTGCGTCGAGCGTGCGGTCCACCCAGCCGGCGGGCACGTCCTCGCGCAGTCCGCCGATCCGGTTGAACATGAAGTGGACGCGCCCGCCCGACGCCTCCTCCAGCACGGTCTGCACGGCCTCACGACCCCGTGCCCCGGTGATCGGGGCGAGGAAGACGACGTGCGCCACGACCCGGTTGACCTCGCACAGGATCGCGCGCAGCACCTGGGCGCGCGGCGGCACGTCCATGCCCGTCATGCGTTCGACGGCCAGCGCGACGGCCAGCTCGTTGCAGAACGCGGCCAGCCAGTCGTGCCGGTTGGCCAGGGTCAGCACCTGTCGGTAGTCACGCACCTCGAAGAGCTTCTCGGCGCCGCGGTGGAGGTGGCCGACGAGCGGCTCGGCGGCCGTGATGACGGAGTCGTCGCGCACGGTGAGCCGAAGTCGGTAGGCGCCGTGCGCCGAGGGGTGCAGGGGGCCGAGGTCGACGACCCGGTCGACGCCGAGATGTCGCGCACCGGCCCCCACGCCGACGGTGATCTGCACGCGCCCATGCTCGCATGTCAGCCGGGCGTCACCGCGAACAGGAAGCACCCGTGCGAAGCGCTGCGCACCTGGACCTCGACGACCGCGGGGTCGTCGAGCATGCGGGCGAGTTCCGCGTCCAACGACCCGACCTCCACGACCCGACCGCCCTCGATCCGCCCCTCCGGCCCGTAGGCCCGGAAAACCCGGGGCGAATGCCGGAACGCCTCGGGGAACACGTCGTCCCGGTCGAGCCCACCGCACGGCTCCGCGTGCACGAACACCGGTCCCAGCTCCGCATAGGGCCCGGTCCCGGCCGTGGGCGAGTACCGGAACAACACGACGGCCTCCCCTTCGCCGGCCCGCCGCAGACAACAACGCAACGGCGCCCCCACGGCCTCGTCACGCAACTCGTGGAACTCGTCCACCCCCGCCGACGCCCGCGCCCGCTCGACCACGGCTTCGGGCAACGCATGAATTCGCATACCCCCACCCTCTTCCCCACCCCCAGGGAACGCCGGCGGTCTTCAGCCCTCAAACCCGCGAGTTATACGTTCGGACACCGCGAAATGTGCATTCAGGCACCCTCGATCGGGTGATCAGGGCACCCACGCCGGCAACGGCGGCAGCGGCATCGGGATCTCGCGGGCGTGCAACAACCACCCGAACGCCCCCAGCCCCGGGATCGCGCGCAGTTCCGCCACCCGACCCGCACGGGCCGCGGAGTCCAGCCAGGCCATGCCCGCGCCGGCCGGCGCGGAAGCCCCCACGCCCAACGCCTCCAACGCGTCACGCTGCGACACGAGCATGTAAGGCTCCCCGGCCGCCTCCGCGCAGGCGTCCAACGCCACGTGCGCCGTCAGATCGCACGACCCGTCGAACACCGGCTCGATCTGCCGCCCCGCCCGGTAGGCCGCGAACGTCCCCGACGCGTACCGCCCCGCCGCCCTGTCCGCCAGCAGGTGCCCGTAGTCCACCGCCAACGCCGCCCCGCGCACCCGTGCCACCGCGTCCGCCCAAGCCTCGTCACGCGGCCGGCCCACCTCGGCCGACCACCCCGGTCGCAACGGCCACCACCGCCGCACCCACGGGTCCGCGCACGGCCACGACACGAGCGGGCACGGGATGGCGTCCAGCCATTCGTGCCCGACGAGCAGCCCGGTCACCGAGCGCGGCAGGTCGGCGGTCCACTCCACGCCCGGCACGGCACGCGGGGGACCGACGTCCACGGCCGTCACGACCAGCCGGTCCGCCAGTCGGCTCGGAGCCAGTCGGCGGATCGCGCCCGAGAGTTCACCGCCGCCCGCACCCACGTCCACGAAGTCCAACCGCGCCGGCCGGCCGAGGGCGGCGTCCACCCGTTCCAGCAGTACGAGCAGCGCCTCGGCCAGTTCCGGACCCACCAGGGGCGCCGTGCGGAAGTGGTCGACGGGCCGCTCGCCGAGCGTGAAGAACCCCGACGGGCCGTACAACGCGGCACGCCAAGCGGCTTCCGAGTCCCGCATGCGTGAAGTGTCCCTTTAAGGTTGCCCACTGTGACCGACACCCGCCCGCGCTTCGACCGACGCCGCATCACCGTGCTGCTGCCGGTGCTGTTCCTGATCGTGCTCGGCGTGTGCGGGATCGTCCTCTTCAGCCTGGGCACGTCCAAGATCGGCCTCGGTCCGATCCTGGTCGGCGCGGTCGCCGCGCTGCTGCCGGTCGCCGCCGTGATCGGCACCTGCCTGTGGGTGGACCGCTGGGAGCCCGAGCCCGCGAAGATGCTGCTGTTCGCGTTCGCCTGGGGTGCGTGCGGCGCGACGATCACCTCGCTGGTGTTCAACCAGACCGCGCACGTGCTCGGCGACCTGATCAACGGCGACGGCGCCACGTTCGCCGCCGTGCTGGGCGCGCCGATCGTCGAGGAGGCCACCAAGGCCGCCTTCGTGCTCGTGCTCTACCTGCGCCGGCGCGACGAGTTCGACGGCGTGGTCGACGGCATCGTCTACGCGGGCGTCACGGCCGCGGGCTTCGCGTTCACCGAGAACATCTACTACTTCGCCCGGGTCTTCTCGGTCAGCGGTTTCGGCGACCTGTCCAACGGCGTGGTCGCGCTGTTCATCCTGCGCGGCGTGCTCAGCCCGTTCGCGCACCCGCTGTTCACGTCCCTGACCGGCATCGGGATCGGGATCGCGGCGACGCTCGACCGGCGCGGCATCCGGATCGCCGCGCCGATCCTGGGCTACCTGGGCGCGGCCGGCCTGCACTCGCTGTGGAACTTCTCCACGACGGTCGGCACCGGCTCGACGTTCATCAACCTGTACTTCCTGATCATGGTCCCGGTGTTCGCCGCCATGGTGGCCCTGGTCGTGTGGCAACGCCGCCGCGAGCAGCGGATCGTCGCCGGCCAACTGCCCGGCATGGCGCAGGAGCGCTGGATCGCGGCGAGCGAGGTCTCCCTGCTGGCCAGCCTCCAGGGTCGGCGGGCGTGGCGGCGGCGGGTCAAGCGCAAGGTCGGCGACCAGGCGGCCCGGGCCGTGGCCGGCTACCAGGTGGCCGCGACCGAACTGGCCTTCCTGCGCCACCGCATCGCCGCCGGCACGGCCGGTGCCGACGCCGACCAGCGGCACGAACGGCTGCTCGCAGCCCTTGTCGCCGCACGGAAAGCCGCCGTGGAGGCACCGGGTGCGCTCAAGGCCGCCGGTGGTGTTCGTCGCAGTTGACGGCCGCGTCGGATACGCCGGATTACGCTCGGGAGCGTCGTCCGGTACCCGGCATAGGGACTGGAACGCCTGAAGGAGCTACGTCGCATGGACGCGACCCCCCGCCCCGCGCGGTTGGCCGTCGGGGTGATCTCGGCGGGCCGGGTCGGCTCGGTGCTCGGCGCCGCGCTCGCCCGCTCGGGCCACCTCGTCGCCTCGGTGTCCGCTGTCTCGCGCGACTCGCTGTGCCGGGCCGAGGAGCTGCTGCCCGACGTCCCCGTCCTCCCGCCGCCCGACGTGGCCGCGTCCGCCGACCTGGTGCTGCTGGCCGTGCCCGACGACGAACTCGCCGGTCTCGTGCGCGGTCTGGTCGCCACCGACTCGGTCCGGCCCGGACAGATCGTCGTGCACACGAGCGGCGCGCACGGCGTCGAGGTCCTGGCGCCCGCCGCGCGGGCCGGCGCGCTGTGCGTGGCCCTGCACCCGGTGATGACGTTCACCGGGCGTTCCGAGGACGTCCAACGCCTCACCGCCTGCTCGGTCGGCATCACCGCGGCCGACGGCGACGAGGCGGCCTGGCACGTGGGCGAGGCGCTCGTCGTGGAGATGTCCGCCGAGCCCGTGCGCGTGCCCGAGACGGCCCGCCCGCTCTACCACGCGGCCCTGGCGCACGGCGCCAACCACCTGATCACGCTGGTCGCCGACTGCGCCGACACGCTGCGCGCGGCCGGTGTCCAGGACGCCGAACGCGTGCTCGGCCCGCTGCTCTCGGCCGCGCTGGACAACGTGCTGCGGCACGGCGACCGCGCGCTCACCGGCCCGGTCGCCCGGGGCGACGCGGGCACCGTGGCCAAGCACCTCGCCGTGCTCGCCGACTCGCCGACCCTGCCCGCCTACCGGGCGCTGGCCCGGCGCACGGCCGACCGCGCGTCGGCCGCCGGGCTGCTCAAGGCCGACCTGGCCGCCGATGTCCGCTCCACCCTCGACGAGGAACAGGCATGACGAAGCCGCTCTCCAAGGACGACTACGCGCCGAACGACGTCACGGTGCACCGCGACCCCGCCCGGCTCGCCCGGGTGGTCGCCGCGTTGCGCGCGGCCGGGCGCAACATCGCGCTCGTGCCCACGATGGGCGCGTTGCACGCGGGCCACCGCAAGCTGATCCGCGAGGCGCACGTCATGCAGAACACCGTGGTCGTGGTGTCGATCTTCGTGAACCCGACCCAGTTCGGCGCCGGCGAGGACTTCGAGCGCTACCCGCGCACGCTCGACGCGGACGTGGACATCTGCCGCGAGGAACGCGTCGGCCTGGTGTTCGCGCCCGAGCCGGCCGACATGTACCTGCCCGGCAGCACGGTCACGCTGGACCCCGGACCGCTCGGCGGCGAGCTGGAGGGCGCGTCCCGGCCCGGCCACTTCGCGGGCGTGCTGACCGTCGTGGCCAAGCTGTTCAACATCGTGCGGCCGAACTACGCGGTGTTCGGCGAGAAGGACTACCAGCAGCTCACGCTGATCCACCGGATGGCACGCGACCTGGACTTCCCGACCGCGGTGGTGGGCGTGCCGACCGTGCGCGAGCACGACGGCCTGGCGTTGTCGTCGCGCAACCGCTACCTGTCCGCGGCCGAGCGGGAGACCGCGACCGCGCTGTCGGCCGCGCTCGTCGCCGGCGCGCACGTCAGCGGGCAGGGCGGCGACGCCGTGCTGCGCGTCGCCGGCGAGACGCTGGCGAGCGTCCCGGGCGTCGAGGTGGACTACCTGGAGCTGCGCGCCCCGGACCTGGGACCGGCCCCGGAGAACGGCGACGCGCGCCTGCTCGTCGCCGCCCGGGTCGGCGGGACCCGCCTGATCGACAACATCGCCGTGCTGCTCGGCACCGGCGACGAGTGAGGGGGACACCGATGTTCCGCACCATGCTCAAGTCGAAGATCCACCGGGCCACCGTCACCCAGGCGGACCTGCACTACGTCGGTTCGGTCACCGTCGACGAGGACCTGATGGCGGCGGCCGACCTGCTGCCCGGCGAGCAGGTCGCGATCGTGGACGTGACCAACGGCGCCCGCCTGGAGACCTACGTGATCCCCGGCGAGCGCGGGTCGGGCGTGATCGGCATCAACGGTGCCGCCGCGCACCTGGTCAAGCCCGGCGACCTGGTCATCCTCATCTCCTACGGGCAGATGGACGACCTGGAGGCCCGCGTGTACGAGCCCAAGGTCGTGTTCGTGGACGCGGACAACCGGGTCGTGGACCTCGGCGTCGACGCCGCGCACGCGCCCGCCGGCTCCGGCCTGCTCAGCGGCGCGGTCACGGCGTCGTCGGAGACCGAGGACGCCGCCGCGCTCGACGCGCTCATCCAGGCCGAGAACTAGGGGAGGGGCGTCGTGCTGCTCGCCATCGACGTCGGCAACACCAACATCGTCCTGGGCCTGTACGAGGGTTCCGGCGACAAGGCCGAGCTGCTCCGCGACTGGCGGATGCGCACCGACGCGCGGATGACCGCCGACGAGCTGGCGCTGACCATGCGCGGCCTGCTCGGCGAGTACGCCGACAAGATCACCGGCATCTCGGCGCTGTCGACCGTGCCCGCCGTGCTCCGCGAACTGCGCGTGATGCTCGGCCGGTACTACTCGTCCGTGCCGAAGGTGCTGGTCGAGCCGGGTGTGAAGACCGGTGTGCCGCTGCTGGTCGACAACCCCAAGGAGGTGGGCTCGGACCGGGTGATCAACACCCTGGCCGCGCACCACCTGTACAGCACCGCGTGCGTGGTGGTCGACTTCGGCACGTCCACGAACCTGGACGTGATCTCGGCCAAGGGCGAGTTCCTCGGCGGCGCGTTGGCGCCGGGCATCGAGATCTCGGTCGACGCGCTGGCCGCGCGCGCCGCCCAGCTCCGCAAGGTCGAGCTGGTCCGGCCCCGGTCGGTGATCGGCAAGAACACCGTCGAGTGCCTCCAGTCGGGCATCGTCTACGGCTTCGTGGGCCAGGTCGACGGCCTGGTCCGGCGGATCGTCGACGAGTTGCACGCCACCGAGCCGGGCGACGTGACGATCATCGCGACCGGCGGCCTGGCGCCGCTGGTGGTGTCCGAGTCGGCGACGATCCAGACCCACGTGCCCGACCTGACCCTGCTGGGCCTGCGCCTGGTGTTCGAGCGCAACCTGCGGTGATCCTCAGCGGCGGACGAGTCGCCACACGTCGCTGACGTGCGGCACGTCGAACTCGCCGGACGCGGTCGCGGGTTCGGCCGCCAGGAACGCCCGGACCCGCTCCTCGTAGGCCTGTCTGACCTCGGGCGGGCTCACGAGGAGCTTCGAGTGCGTGCCGAGCATCGCGACGAGCGTGTCCGCCGTGCGCCGCAGGACGTGCCGGAACCGCCGTTGCGCGCCGTCGTGGAACAGTTCGTGCTCGGGGACGTCCTCGGTCGGCGTGGTCCCCGCCGGCAGGCCCTCGGTGTGCCGGGGGAACCGGGCCACCCAGTCGACGTCCTCGTCCCAGTCGTTCCACAGCGCCGCCAGCACGCCGCCGGGGCGCAGCACACGGGCGATCTCGGCCAGCGCCCGGTCCGGGTCGAACCAGTGGAACGCCTGGCCGACCAGGACGGCGTCCACGGTCGCGGCGGGCAGCGGGATGCGCTCGGCGGTGCCGGGCAGGGCGCGGACGCCGCCGTGCCGGCGCACGAGTTCGGAGAGCATGGCCTCGTCGGGTTCGACGGCGGTCACCCGGTGGCCTTCGGCGAGGATGCCGCCGGCGAGCTTGCCGGTGCCCGCGCCGAGGTCGAGCACCTCGTGCCGGCCGGCGCCCAGCGGGGCGAGCGCCCAGCGGACGGCGGCGGCGGGGTAGTCCGGTCGGTGTTCGGCGTAGGCGTGCGCGTGCGCACCGAAGGAGCCGGCCCGTCGTGCGCGCAGGTCGTCACTCGTCACCAACCACACCCTAGCGAGGCGGACGCGGTATCCGGTTGGATCACGGCGACCTCCTTTCCGTACCCTTCCCCTTCGTGAGCGAGCAGATCCCGGCCGGTACCGCGACCAGCGACGACGATCTTCCCGAGCAGCTGCGGGTCCGCCGGGAGAAGCGGGCCAGACTGCTCGACCGGGGCGTCGACCCGTACCCGGTCGAGGTGCCCCGCACGCACACGTTGCGCGAGGTGCGCGAGGCCCACCCCGACCTGGAGCCGGACACCGCGACCGGCACGGTCGTCGGCGTCACCGGCCGCGTCATGTTCGTCCGCAACACGGGCAAGCTGTGCTTCGCCACGCTGCGCGAGGGCGACGGCACCGAACTCCAGGCGATGCTCAGCCTCAACGGCGTCGGCGAGCAGGCCCTGGCCGACTGGAAGTCCGACGTCGACCTCGGCGACCACGTGTTCGTGCACGGTGAGGTCATCACGTCCCGGCGCGGCGAGTTGTCGGTGATGGCGGACTCGTGGCAGTTGGCCGCGAAGGCGTTGCGACCGCTTCCGGTCGTGCACAAGGAGTTGGCCGAGGAAACCCGCATTCGGCAGCGCTACGTCGACCTCATCGTCCGTGAACAGGCCCGGAACACCGTGCGCAACCGGGCCGCCGTGGTCCGTTCGCTGCGCGACTCGTTCCACCGCCGCGGATTCGTCGAGGTCGAGACCCCGATGTTGCAGACGCTGCAGGGCGGCGCCTCCGCGCGACCGTTCACGACCCGGTCGAACGCCCTCGACATCGAGCTGTTCCTGCGCATCGCGCCGGAGCTGTACTTGAAGCGCTGCGTGGTCGGCGGAATCGAGAAGGTCTTCGAGATCAACCGCAACTTCCGCAACGAGGGTATGGACTCGTCGCACTCGCCCGAGTTCTCCATGCTGGAGTACTACGAGGCGTACGCGACCTACGACACGAACGCCGTGCTCACCCGTGAACTCGTGCAGGAAGCCGCCTTCGCGATCGCCGGTTCGCATGTGGTGACGTTGGCCGACGGCACCGAGTACGACCTCGGCGGCGAGTGGACGACGTTGCGCATGTACGACTCGCTCTCGGACGCCGTGGGCGAGCCGGTCACGCCGGAGACGCCCGCGGACCACCTGCGTGTGCTGGCCGACAAGGCGGGCCTGGAGACCGATCCCAAGCTGGGCCACGGGAAGCTCGTCGAAGTGTTGTGGGAGCACCTGGTGGGCGACCACCTGCACGCTCCCACGTTTGTCCGCGATTTCCCGGTCGAGACGTCGCCGCTGACCCGTCAGCACCGCACCGAACCGGGTGTGGCGGAAAAGTGGGACCTCTACGTGCGCGGATTCGAGTTGGCCACCGGCTACTCCGAACTCGTGGACCCCGTGGTCGAGCGGGAGCGGCTGGAAGCGCAGGCCAGGTTGAGCGCCCAGGGCGACGTCGAGGCGATGCCGGTCGACGAAGACTTTCTGCGATCGCTGGAGTACGGAATGCCACCGACCGGTGGCGTGGGAATGGGCATCGACCGACTGCTGATGGCCATCACCGGCCTGGGGATCAGGGAGACCATCCTGTTCCCGTTGGTGCGACCCGAGTAGTGGGACCTGAATGAAGTAACGTCTCGGGCTCCGGTAGGCGCATTCGCGTACTTGTGCGCTAACCTGCACTCGCCAATGCTTGTCGCGGTCGGGGAACAACCGCGCATTCGAGTCCAGGAGGATACGCATGGCGCAGAAGGTCACCGTGACCCTGGTCGACGACCTGGACGGCGGTAAGGCCGAGGAGACGGTCGGCTTCGGATTGGACGGCGTGTCCTACGAGATCGACCTTTCCGCCGGCAATGCGGGCAGGCTGCGCGACGCGCTCGCCGACTTCGTCGCCGGTGCCCGCAAGGCGGGTGGTCGCAAGCGCGGCCCGGGACGACCGGCGGGCGTGAAGGCCGCGCGTCCCGCTTCGGCGGACCGCGAGCAGAACCAGGCGATTCGGGAGTGGGCGCGCAAGCAGGGGATGAAGGTCTCCGATCGCGGTCGCATCCCCGCCGAGGTGCTGGAGTCGTACCACCAGCAGGGCTGACCGGGGACGTGGCCGCCGCCACGGCGAATACGTCGAACGGCGAAGGGGTGTCGGATTTCTCCGGCACCCCTTCGCCGTTCCCGGGCACCTCCCGGCGGAAGATCCTTTCCGGCTGATCGCGGTCGTCCTGCTCCGAATGGAGTCGCCGACTTACCGCGCGTGCGGAACGCCGATGTTTTGTCGGCCGGCCGGTTTCGTGCGCAACCGACGGCCGTACCCCCTATAGGAGCGGTCGAATCCCGCTCGGGCCGCACATCCGGGTGAACGGGCGGGCGGAACGGATACGGCGTCACAAAACCCCGGTCTCAGCGGACGCGCGGGCAGGTGACGCACTCCTGGGCGCCCGGCAGCACGTAGTGGAAGCAGCAGCTCTCGCGCCGTCGGGTCCACTCGCCGTCCACCGTGCGCAGCGTCGTGGCCGAGGTGAACGGCTCCAGCTTCGCGGGCAGCAGCAGCGCCGCGTCCGCCACGCCGGACGTCTCGTCGCCGAGCAGTCGACCGGCCGTCCACGCCGCGCTGTCGAGGGCGTCCGTGGCGCCCGCCCACAGCGTGCGGCGGCCGAGCCGGACCGTGGGGCCGTACGCCGACACGAAGGCCGCCGCGTGCGCGGCGAAGCGGGCCCGCATGAGGTCCGCCAGTGCCCGCTCGCAGCCGACGACGGTCGCGTCCGCGTGGTCCGAGGCGGGGTCCTCGGCCAGGCAGGCGAACCCCTCGGCGAGCAGGGCGACGCCGACCAGGTGCGGCCGGCCGGTGCCGGCGATCCGCACGGCGACGTCGTCCGGTCGCAGCGACGGCACGCGGCGCGCGGCGTGGAAGAGCAGGCCGCCCGCGAGGCCGACGACGTTGAGGTACCAGCCCATGACGTACCCGGCCGTGGTCCGCTCGGGCGCGGAGCCGTACTCGGCGCGCAGCCAGTCGGCGAGGAGGTCGCGCCAGGCCGTGAAGCGGTCCGGTTCGGTGAACAGCTCGGCCGAGGTGACCCAGCCGTCGCGTTGCTCCGGCAGGCCGTGACGCACCTCGAACGTCCCGGCCGCGTGCGCGACGCCGGCCAGCGTGTCCGCGACGGGTGAGCGCGCGTCGCGCGCCGTCACCTTCGTCGGTACCGTCATCACCAGAGAGTCCTTGGAACTGGAGTCGTATGAGGCTTGCCTAACCTTACCGAGGTTTGCCTTACTCGCAGCGTGGTGTGACGGCGCTCACCTCCGATGTCGCCGAATGGCTGATTGTTCGCGGTCAGCGGACAGGGTCGTCTTCGCGGAATCTGCCTGGCAGATCACGCGTTGGAGCCGGTGTCCGGGATCTCCGGCGTCGACAGGCTGCGATCGGGAACTGAGAGTGTCGGAGCCGACGACTACAGTGGTCCCACGGTGCCGCGCTCTCCACGGTCAGCCTGTGGTGAGCCCGAGGACCGCCGGCGCAGCAGTCAGGGAGTGCGAATGTTCGAGAGGTTCACCGACCGCGCGAGGCGGGTGGTTGTCCTGGCCCAGGAAGAGGCCCGGATGCTCAACCACAACTACATCGGCACCGAGCACATCCTCCTGGGCTTGATCCACGAGGGTGAAGGTGTCGCCGCCAAGGCGCTGGAGTCGTTGGGGATCGCGCTGGAGGGCGTCCGCCAGCAGGTCGAGGAGATCATCGGCCAGGGTCAGCAGGCCCCTTCGGGACACATCCCCTTCACCCCGCGCGCCAAGAAGGTGCTGGAGCTGTCGCTGCGCGAGGCGTTGCAGCTCGGCCACAACTACATCGGCACGGAGCACATCCTCCTCGGCCTGATCCGCGAGGGCGAGGGCGTCGCGGCCCAGGTCCTGGTCAAGCTGGGTGCCGACCTCAACCGGGTCCGCCAGCAGGTGCTCCAGCTCCTGTCCGGCTACTCGACCGGCAAGGAGCCCGCCGAGTCCGGCGGTCGCAGCGAGGGCACGCCGTCCTCGTCGCTGGTGCTCGACCAGTTCGGCCGCAACCTCACCGCGTCCGCGCGGGAGGGCAAGCTCGACCCGGTCATCGGTCGCACCAAGGAGATCGAGCGGGTCATGCAGGTGCTGTCCCGCCGCACCAAGAACAACCCGGTGCTGATCGGCGAGCCCGGCGTCGGCAAGACCGCCGTCGTCGAGGGCCTGGCGCAGATGGTCGTCAAGGGCGAGGTGCCCGAGACGCTCAAGGACAAGCAGCTCTACACGCTGGACCTCGGCTCCCTGGTCGCGGGCTCGCGTTACCGCGGCGACTTCGAGGAGCGCCTGAAGAAGGTGCTCAAGGAGATCCGTACGCGCGGGGACATCATCCTGTTCATCGACGAGATCCACACGCTCGTCGGCGCGGGTGCCGCCGAGGGTGCGATCGACGCCGCGTCGATCCTCAAGCCGATGCTCGCCCGCGGCGAGCTCCAGACCATCGGCGCGACCACGCTCGACGAGTACCGCAAGTACGTCGAGAAGGACCCCGCGCTGGAGCGCCGCTTCCAGCCGATCCAGGTCGGCGAGCCGTCGCTGGAGCACACGATCGAGATCCTCAAGGGTCTGCGCGACCGCTACGAGGCGCACCACCGCGTCTCGATCACCGACTCCGCACTGGTGGCGGCGGCGACGCTCGCGGACCGCTACATCAACGACCGGTTCCTGCCGGACAAGGCGATCGACCTGATCGACGAGGCGGGCGCGCGGATGCGCATCCGCCGGATGACCGCGCCGCCGGACCTGCGCGAGTTCGACGAGAAGATCGCCGACGTGCGGCGCGACAAGGAGTCCGCGATCGACGCGCAGGACTTCGAGCGCGCCGCCAAGCTCCGCGACGCGGAGAAGCAGCTCCTGGGCCAGAAGGCCGAGCGGGAGAAGCAGTGGAAGGACGGCGACCTCGACGTCGTCGCCGAGGTGGACGACGAGCAGATCGCCGAGGTGCTGGCGAACTGGACGGGCATCCCGGTCTTCAAGCTCACCGAGGAGGAGACCTCGCGTCTGCTCCGCATGGAGGACGAGCTGCACAAGCGGATCATCGGCCAGGTCGACGCGGTCAAGGCCGTGTCGCAGGCGATCCGCCGCACCCGCGCGGGCCTGAAGGACCCCAAGCGCCCGTCGGGCTCGTTCATCTTCGCCGGCCCGTCCGGTGTCGGTAAGACCGAGCTGTCGAAGGCGCTGGCGAACTTCCTGTTCGGCGAGGACGACGCCCTGATCCAGATCGACATGGGCGAGTTCCACGACCGGTACACGGCGTCGCGCCTGTTCGGCGCCCCTCCCGGCTACGTCGGCTACGAGGAGGGCGGCCAGCTCACCGAGAAGGTGCGCCGCAAGCCGTTCTCGGTGGTGCTGTTCGACGAGATCGAGAAGGCCCACAACGAGGTCTACAACACGCTGCTCCAGGTCCTGGAGGACGGCCGCCTGACCGACGGTCAGGGCCGCACGGTCGACTTCAAGAACACCGTGATCATCTTCACGTCCAACCTGGGCACGTCCGACATCAGCAAGGCCGTCGGCCTGGGCTTCGCCTCGGGGCAGGACACCGCGTCCAACTACGAGCGCATGAAGAACAAGGTCAACGACGAGCTGAAGAAGCACTTCCGGCCCGAGTTCCTCAACCGCATCGACGACATCATCGTCTTCCACCAGCTCACGCAGGACGAGATCATCAAGATGGTGGACCTGATGATCGCCCGCGTCGAGGCGCAGTTGAAGAACAAGGATATGGCGATCGAACTCACCGATCGCGCCAAGAAGCTGCTGGCCAAGCGCGGTTTCGACCCGGTGCTGGGCGCCCGTCCGCTGCGTCGGACGATCCAGCGCGAGATCGAGGACCAGCTGTCGGAGAAGATCCTGTTCGGCGAGATCCAGCCGGGCCAGATCATCATCACCGACGTCGAGGGCTGGGACGGCGGCGAGAAGGAGCCCGACGACAAGGCCCACTTCGTCTTCCGCGGCGAGTCCAAGCCGTTCACCGTGCCGGACAGCCCGCCGGTCGACCTGGCGGCCTCGTCGGGTTCCGACAAGGGCGACTCGGACACCGAGTCCGCCTGATCACCTGATCGGACGAAGTGCCCCCCGCCTTCGGGCGGGGGGCACTTTTTCGTCGGTCCCGGCGGGGAAGGCGATCTTCCGGGCAGACTGGAAACGTGAACCGGCGTCGGGTGGGGTCCTGGGCATTGGGTGCGGCGGCGGGATTGTTCGTCGTCTTCGGCGGGGTGCGATTGCTCGGGATCGACGGCGGGCAGCACCTGTTGGCCCTGACCTCGTTGACCCCTTATGTGCTGATTGTCGGCATTGTCCTGGGCGTGATCGCCCTGGTGGTCCGGAAATGGGTCGTCGCGGCGGTGACGCTCCTGTTGTCGGCGGTTCTCGTGGGCGCGGTCGTGCCCAGGGCGTTCGCGGACGGGGCCGAGCGGGTGGACGGCCGGGAAGTGCGGATCATGTCGGCCAACCTGATGGTCGGCAAAGCCGTGGCCGAGGACGTGGTCCGGGTGGTCGCGAGCCAGGACGTCGACATCCTCACGATGCAGGAATTGACCCCCGCCATGGTGAAGGACTTCGAGCGCGCCGGACTCGACCGCTTCCTGCCCTACCGGGTCTTCCTGGACGAACCGGGAGGTTCGGGGTCGGGTATCGCTTCACGCCACCCGCTCACGCGGAAAGACCTGACCGGTCCGAGCACCATGCGCCAGGCCGGTGCCGTGGTCGACCTGCCGGGAACGGACGTGGAAATCCTGTCGGTCCACCCGCTGCCCCCGGTGGTGGGCGACAGCGCCGAACACTGGCAGCGCGACATGGACGGCCTGCCCAGAAGAGATTCGGCCAGAAGGGATTCGGCCAGAAGGGATTCGGCCGGTCCGATCCGGATCCTGGCGGGCGACTTCAACGCCACCCTCGACCACGCGGGCCTGAGGAGGCTGCTGGACAGCGGCTACGTCGACGCCGCCGACCGGACCGGGCACGGCCTGACGCCCACCTGGCCCGCCGACGGCTCGTGGCTGCCGCCGGTCACCATCGACCACGTCCTGGCCGACGACCGCTGCCAGGTGCTCGACTACGCGGTGTTCGACATCGCGGACACCGACCACCGCGCGATCGTCAGCCGACTGGTCGTGCCGTCGGCACCAGGTCGGCCAACGCCGTGAGCGCCTCCAGCGCACCCATGGCCAGCGACACCCCGCGTCCGTGCCGGATCTCGGGCTCGCGCGGGTTGATCCTGATCAACGCCCCGGAGGCGGCCGACGCCAGCTCGGCCTGACGCCGCACGGTCGGCACCGCCTGCCCCGCCCCGAGTTCGAGCACCACCAGGTTCCGCGCGCCACGCCGCCACGCGGTGAAGTCGTCCAGGGCCCGCTGCGAAGGTCCGCCGACCCACGCCCAGTCGCCGAACATCAGGATGTTCGGCCGGGCCAGTCCGCCGCAGTTGCGGCACGCCGGCAGCGGCGACTCGGCCCGCATTGTCGACAAATCGACCACCACGTCGACGTCGTCCGCCGGCCACACGTCGTCCGTGCACGGCTCGACGCACTGGAGGTGGTGGATCGACCCGTGCACCTCGGCCACGTCGGTGAACCCGGCCCGCTGGAACTGGCCGTCCACATTGGACGTGAACACCCGCGCGCCCCAGCCGTGCAGCACCGCGAACCCGGCATGCGGCACGGTCCGGCGGTACAGCTCCAGCCGGTGCCCGTAGAAACCCCAGGCCAACGTGGGGTCCTCGACGAAGTGCACCGGATCGGCCAGCTCCTCGAACCGCAGCCCGAGGCGCTCGTAGGGCGGGTACGCCCGCCAGAACCCGGAGCCGCCGCGGAAGTCCGGCAGCCCCGAGTCGACACCCATCCCGGCGCCGGCGCACACGAGCAGCGCGTCGGCGCCGGCGATCAGCCCGGCCGCGCGGTCGAGCACGGGCGTCAGGGCTTCGGCGTGGAGCTGAGCACGACCTCGAACTCCAGCAGGTCGGCGCCGGTCGCCACGGGCTTGGCCCGCTCGCCCGCGTGCGCCGCCTGCCCGCTGCCCTCGCGCCACGCCTGGAACGACGCGTCGTCCTCCCACTGCGTCACGACGAAGTACCGCGTGTCGCCGGCCACCGGCCGCAGGAGCTGGAAGCCCAGGAAACCGGGGGAGGAGTCCACCGCGCCGAGCCGGGCGGCGAACCGCTTCTCGAGCTCCTCGCCGGAGCCCTCGGGCACGTGGATTGCGTTGATCTTCACGACTGCCATGCCGCCCAGCCTAACGACGCAGCGGACCGGGCCACAGGTACTCGTCCGCGGGAACCCCGTCACCCCGGAACCAGGCCGCGAAGAACCCGTCCAGGTCACGTCCGGCGGTCTCGGCGGCGTACTTCTCGAACTCCGGCCACGACGCGTTGCCGCCGGTGTGCTTGGCGACCCACCCCTTGAGGATGCGGTCGAACGCGTCGTCGCCCACGTACCTGCGCAGGGCGTGCAGGGCCAACGGCCCCTTGTCGTACACGGCCTTGAACTCGTTGCCCGCGCCCATGTCGTAGAGCTTGTGCTTCCAGGACTTGTCGCTGCGCTTCTCGACGTCCGCGCGGTACGCGGCGTCGAGGTCGGCGCCGTTCTTCGCCTCGTCCCACAGCCACGACGCGTAGCTGGCGAAGCACTCGTTCAGGCAGATGTCCGCCCAGGTGTCCACGGTCACCGAGTCGCCGAACCACTGGTGCGCGTTCTCGTGCACGACCGTGTCCAGGTCGGCCCACGCCGCGTAGATCGGCCGGGTCTGGGTCTCCAGCGAGAACCCGATCCGGTCGGACAGGAAGATCCCGCCCGCCGCGTCGAACGGGTACGGCCCGAACTTCCCGGCCAGGAACTCCAGCACCTCGGGCAGCCGTTCGCCCAGTTCGGTCCGCTTCTCGGCGCCCGGCGCGTACGCGTGCACGATCTCGACGCCGTTCGCGGTCGACTTCTCGATCCGCCACCGGTCGATCGCGATCGTGGTGAGGTAGGTGGCCATGGGCGTCTCGGCGTCCCACCGGACCGTGGTCCTGCCGGCCGCGGTCGTGGTCTCGCCGAGCCGGCCGTTCGACACCACCGACCACCCCTCGGGCACGGTCGCCACCAGGTGGAACGACGCCTTGTCGCGCGGCGTGTCGTTGGCCGGGAACCACGTCGTCGCCGAGTGCGGCTCGCCCGCCGCGAACGCGCCGCCGGACGCCGAGATCTGCCAGCCGTTCGAGCCGAGCGCCTTCTCGGGGAACAGCCCGGGTTCGCCGCCGTAGGCGACCTCGACGGTGAACCGCGTGCCGGTCGGGATCGGTGCCGCGGGTGTCACGACCAGTTCGTGGTCGCCCTCCTGGCGGAACCGGGCCGCCGTGTCGGCGACCTCCACCTCGGACACCGTCAGCCGGTAGAGGTCGAGGTTGAACCCGGTCAGGTCGGCCGTCGCGGTGGCGGTGACCCTGGTCCGGCCGTCGAGGCGCTTGGTCTCCGGGTCGTACTCGACGGTCACGTCGTAGCGCTCGACGTCGTACCCGGCGTTGCCGTCGGTCGGGTAGTACGGGTCGCCCGCGCCGTCGGCGCCCGGCAGTCCCGTCGCCGGTGCGGCCGTGGTGGTGGTCGCCGCGGCCGGGCGCGACTCGTCCGACGACGGGATCCGCCACACCACCACGCCCACCGTCACCAGGGCCAGCACGGCGACGACCGCCAGCGCCGGACGGGTCTTCCGACTCACTGCCATGCCGCCATGATGCTACGTCCGGCGGAGCACCTCGATCGTGGCCGTCTGCGTATCCACAATGGACACTTCGCGGGCGCGGGCGCGGATCGGTTCGACGGGGTGCAGCTCGGCGAACGCGGCGGCCACCGCGGCCTCGTCCGCCTCGGCGAGCAGCGTGCAGTGCGGCACCCAGTTGCCCGGCAGGTAGTAGGCGCTGGGGTGCTTCACCCGACCCGCCAGCACGTCGTGGACCGCCGAGTGCAGGGCCAGCAGTTCCGTGTCCACCACGGCGCCCAGGTGCAGGGTGTTCGGGAACGAGCCGAGCGTGTGCAGCCACAGGTCCGGCAACCACAGCCGGGACAGGTCCTCGCGCAGCTCGGCGCGGACCTTGGGGCCGATGGTCCCGGCGATGGCGTAGGTCAGGTGCGGCGGGTACGGGAACGTCGCGCCGATCCGCCGCCACAGCTCCCGCACGCGGGCGTCGGCCTCCTCGTCGAAGAACACCACGAGCGCGTGCACGTCAGTGCTCCCCGGGCAGGGCGAACAGCCCGCCCGCCGTCTGCTCGACGAGCCCGTCCACGAGCAGCGAGTCCAGGCACCGGTCCCGCTGGCCGGCGTCGTGCCACACGACGTCCAGCCGGGCCTTCGCCACGGGTTCGACCGTGCCGCGCAGCACGTCCAGCAGCAGGCCGCGCACCTGCCGGTCGGTGCCCGCGAACTTCTGCACGGCCTTGGCCGGGCCGGCGTACGCGGGCCGTCCGGCGCGCTGCCACGCGCAGTCCTCGATCACCGGGCAGTCCGCGCACTTGGGCGTGCGCGCCGTGCAGACCAGCGCGCCGAGTTCCATCAACGCGGCCGAGTACACGTCCGCCTTCTCGTCGGGCAGCAGCGCCTCGACGTCGCGCAGGTCTTTCGTGGTGGACGGCGGACCGGCGTCGCCGGCGCCGTGCACGGCCCGCGCCACGACCCGGCGCACGTTGGTGTCCACGACGGGAACGCTTTGCCCGTAGGCGAAAGCCGCGACCGCGCGTGCCGTGTACGCGCCGATGCCGGGCAACGCCAGCAGCGTGTCCACGTCTTCGGGCACCACGTCGTCGTGCTTGTCGGCGATCGCCTTCGCGGCCTCGTGCAGGCGCAGGGCGCGGCGCGGGTAGCCGAGCTTGCCCCACGCCCGCAGCACTTCGCCCTGCGACGCGGCGGCCATCGACGACGGCAGCGGCCAGCGTTCGAGCCATGACCGCCACACGGGTTCGACCCGGGCGACGGGCGTCTGCTGGAGCATGATCTCGCTGACCAGCACTCCCCATGCGGTGCACTCGGACCGACGCCACGGCAGATCCCGCGCGGTGTCGGTGAACCAGTCGATGAGGACGTCGGCATCCAGGCTCATGGCGGGTGCCAGTGTCCCAGGTCGGTCGACCCCGGTTCAATCGACTTCGGTGAGCGCTCCGGTGTGCACGTCGTAGACGAAGCCGCGCACGAGGTCGCGGTGCGGCAGGAACGCGCTGTGCTTCACGCGGTTGACCGAGCCGCGCACGGAGTCCTTCACCTCGCGGAACGCCTCGACCGACCACGGGGGCCGCAGGCCGGAGTCCCGCTCCAGCTCGTTCTTGAAGTCGTCCTCGGTGACGAGTTCGAGGCCGCAGTTGGTGTGGTGCACCAGCAGCACCTCGCGGGTGCCGAGCTTGCGCTGGCTCAGCGCCAGCGAGCGGATCATGTCGTCGGTGACGACGCCGCCCGCGTTGCGCAGCACGTGCGCCTCGCCCTGCTTCAGGCCGAAGATCTCGAAGACCCGGATGCGGGAGTCCATGCAGGTGAGGATCGCCACCCGCATGGAGGGCTTGGGCGACGATCGGTCGCCGGGTACGGCGTTGCCCAGTTCGGCGTTGCGACGCAGCAGCTCGTCGATCGCAGTCATGACTCCAGCCCTCGGTTGCGCGCGTGCGGGTACCCGCGATTGGAACCCGGAAGCCGGACATCGGCAAGTGAATCGGACAGGGATCACGTTCACCACATTGGGTTACCGAAGGCTGAGCCACGATGGCGTATCGCCCGGTTACGGTCTGTCGGGTGACCGGCTACCCACCGCCTCTGCCGCCCGGTGTCTACCGGCGGCGTCGCATGCTGGCGGGCACGGCGTTCGCGCTGATGCTCGTCGGCGTGACTTGGCTGGTCGGCGCGATGGTCGGCAGCGAGGGCCCGGCGGTCGTGCCGCAGGGCGCGCAGCAGAGCAACCCGCCCTCGCCGGCCGACACCCCGGTCGCGGCGTCGTCCTCGTCGTCCTCGGCCACGAGCCCGCCGCCGCCCGCGCCGACGCCGACGTTGCCGCCCGGCCCGCCGCCCGTGTGCGAGGACGCCCAGCTCGGTGTCACGGCGAAGGTGGGCAAGCCCGCGTACCGGTCGGGCGAGCAGCCGGAGTTCGCGATCGTGGTGTCCAACACCGGACCGCTGCCGTGCCTGCGCGAGATCGGGCGGGAGGTCCGCGAACTGGTCGTCTCGACGGCCGACGGCAAGGTGCGGCTGTGGTCGAGCAACGACTGCCTGGCCACCGAGGGCCGGGAGTCCCGCGTGCTGGCGCCGGGCGAGCGCTTCGAGTTCGGCGCGCGCTGGGCCGGCAGCACGTCGGAGCCGGGGTGCGGCAAGCACACGAGGCTCGGTCCGGGCGACTACCTGCTGACGGCGCGGGTGTCGGGCAAGTCGAGCGACCCGGTGGTCTTCCGGTTGGAGTAGGGACCCGGTGGGATTGGACCCGGTGGGATTGGACCCGGTGGCGCGGCGGGGGCCACCGGGTCGTCGTGCGTCGGGTTCAGCGCCTCACGGACCGAACCAGCGCTCCTCGGCGGCCCCTCGCGGTGCGGCGGACGTCTCGCCGACGACCAGTTCGGTCGGCAGCACGACCGAGCGCGGCCGGGACCGCTCGCCCGAGTCCAGCAGCAGCTTGCCCGCCGCGCGCCCCTTTTCCAGCACCGGCTGGCGCACCGTGGTCAGGCCCGCCTGCTCGGCCTCGCGGATGCCGTCGAACCCGGTGATCGTCAGGTCCTGCGGTACGCGCAGACCACGCCGTTGCGCCTCGCCGAGCGCGCCCAGTGCCAGGATGTCCGACGTGCAGATCAACGCCGTGATCTGCGGGTCGCGCTCCAGGACCTGGGCCGCGGCCGACGCGCCGGAGGCCGTGGTGTGGTCGAACCGCTCGGCGACCGGCACCGTGGACCAGTCGACGCCGACCTCGGCGAAAGCCTGCTCCAGCCCCGAGATCCGGTTGCGCTGCACGTGGAAGTGCGCCGAGCGCTGCCGGTCGAGGGTCACCAGGCCGTCGTTGCGATCGCGGGCCAGGCGCATGCACACGACGCCGATCCGCCGGTGCCCCAACGAGATCAGGTGCCGGGCCAGTTCGGTCATCGCCGCCTGGTCGTCGATGCCGACGCGGTCGACGTTGCCCAGGTCGGGCTGGTCGCACACGACAGTCGGCACCGGGCGTTCGAGGACGGCCGCGAGGTGCGGGTCGTCGTCGGGAACCGAGTACACGACGAACCCGTCCACGCCCGCGCGGTGCACCGACGCGACGTCCTCGCGCTCGGGACTCGCGGGCACCAGCAGCAGGCCCTGGCCGGCGTCCTCGCACGCGAGTGCGAGGCCCTCCAGGAACCCGATCGCCGCCGGATCGCGGAACGCGTAGGACAGGTTCTCGGTGAGCAGCAGGCCCACCGCTCCGGCTTTTCGGGTACGCAAGGAACGGGCCACGGGGTCAGGCCCCGGGTACCCGAGTCGTCTGGCTGTCTCCAACACCCGGCGTCGCAGCTCCGGTGAGAGCTGGTCTGGACGGTTATAGGCGTTGGACACCGTTGTCCGGGAAACACCAAGCTCCGCTGCCAGCGAGGCAAGCGTCGCCGGGCGTCGCACATGCATCGACCGCGCCATGAAGTGACCGTAACGGTTCAGAACCAATTACTGAAGTAGAGGTGATTTCCGTCCCTCGGAAACATCGTATCCGCAGATCAGCACCCGTATAGGTCTGGACCTTTGGTCCAGACCAATTTGGCTCAGCGTGGTGGTCCGGACGATTGCCTGACCACGAGGCGCGGTCGGAACACCCGGGTGTAATTGCCCGACTGCCGACGGCGACGGTCGGGGTCCAGCCGCTGCACCAACTCGTCGACGGCCGCCGCCGCCATCTCCTCGATCGGTTGGGCCAACGTCGTGAGCGGCGGCGAGCAGTAAGCGGCCAGCCGGATGTCGTCGAACCCCACCACCGAAAGGTCGTCGGGCACCGACAGCCCGCGCCGGTGCACCTCGCGCAGCACGCCGATCGCCATGTAGTCCGACGAGCAGATCACCGCCGTGGGCGCGATCGTGTCCAGCAGCGTCCCCACTGCCACCGCGCCGCCCTCCGGGTCGTACGCCGCGTGCGCCACGAACGCCGAATCGGCGGGGAGCCCGGCCTCCTCCAACGCCGCCGACCAGCCCGCGCGCTTGAGCCGTGACGGCAACGACCGCGCCGGACCCGACACGAACCCGATCCGCCGGTGTCCCGCGTCGATCAGGTGCCGGGTCGCCGCGTAGCCCGCGTGCTGCTCGTCCACGGTCACGTCCGGCACGTCCAACGCCGGCGTGGCGCCGTTGACGAACACCATGTGCACGCCGTCCGCGAGCAGCTTGGCGTAATAGCTCGGCCGCGGCGCCTGGCCCAGCGGCACCTCGGTGTTGGTGATCTCCGGCGACACGAACACCATGCCCTCGACGCCGCGGGCGAGCAGCATCCGGACGTACTCCTCCTCGCCCATCGCGGCACTGCCCGTCGGACGCGTGTTGCACAGCAGCGACGAGTAGCCCAGCCGGGCCGCGCGCACTTCCAACGCCTCGGCGAACGCGGGGAACACCGGGTTCGACAGCTCCGGCACCAGCAGGCCGATCACGCCCGTGCGTTGCAGCGCGCCGATACCCCTTGGCGTGTAAGGCATCTCGGACAGCACGGCGAGCACCCGCTGCCGGGTCTCCTCGTTCACGCCCGCGCGCCGGTTCAGCACCCGGCTGACCGTCGAGATGCTCACGCCCGCCGCGCGGGCGATCTCGGACAGACCAGGCATCACGCCCCCTCGTCGAACGGCAAAAGTTGCGGCACCTCCTCGCCGTTTCGCTCGAACGCACTGCTCCGTTACGGGCCTGATCGGTGCCGCGACCTTGACCCGACCGCGTTCTGAGGTTTAGGTTCGCCAGGCGGTTCCCGCAAGTTCTTGCGAACCCGCCCGCCGGGCGGACAGGTCGGGAAGGCGAAGGCGATGCGACGTTCGATCGGTCTGCTCATGGTGCTTCTGGCACTCGGCGGGTGCGGTGGTCCGGCCGACGATCCCGGGGAGATCGTCTACTGGGACACCAGCGGTCCCCACGAGAGCCCGGTGTTCGCCCGGATCGCGCAGGAGTGCGCCACCGCCGGCGGCTACCGGGTGAAGGTCGAGACGGTCGCGTTCGACGCGGCGTCGAACAACTTCAAGACCGCCGCGCAGGGCGGGCGCGGACCGGACGTGCTGCGCGCCGAGGTGGCGTGGGTGGCCCAGCTCGCCGAACTGGGCTACCTGGTCGAACTCGGCGGCACCGACACGGCCGACTTCCTCGACACCCCGGTCGGCTCGACCCGCTACGGCGGCCGGACCTACGGCGTGCCCCAGGTGACCGACTCGCTGGCGCTGTTCTACAACCGCAAGCTGCTCGCCGACGCGGGCGTCACGCCGCCGCGCACGTGGGACGAGCTGAAGGCCGTCGCCGGAAAACTGGGCGGCACCAAGGCGTTCTTCCTCAACAACGACGCCTACTACGCGCTCCCGTTCATCTACGGCGCGGGCGGCGACCTCGTGGACGCGCCCAGGAAGAAGATCGTCGTGAACTCGCCGGAGAACGTCCGCGCCCTGGAGAGCGCCAAGGGCCTGCTCGACGGGCGGGCCGCCACCACCGCGCTCGACCCCGGCAACTCCTACGCCGGCATGCAGGCCGCGTTCTCCGCCGGCGAGGTCGCCATGGTCGTCAACGGGCCGTGGTCGGTCGCCGACTACCTGCGCGGCCCCGCGTTCGCCGATGCCGCGAACCTCGGCATCGCACCCGTGCCAGGCGAACGCGAGGGGCGCGGCTCGGCACCGGTCGGCGGGCACGACTACGTGGTCCGGCAGGGTGGGAAGTCGGTCGACACCGCGCGTCGGTTCGTGACCTGCATGAGCAGCCTGGACAACCAGGTCCGCGTCTCCCGCGAACTCGGCCTGCTGCCCACCCGCAAGTCCGCCTACGAGCACCCCGACGTGAAGTCCAACCCGGTCGTGGCGGCGTTCCGCCCGGTGGTCGACGCCGCGCACCCGCGGCCGTGGATACCCGAGGGCGGGCAGCTCTTCGACCCGTTGAAGACCGCGTACGCGGACTTCCTCGCCGGGCGCAAGGGCGCCAAGGCCGCGCTCGACGAGGTGGCCGGGGCGTATCGGGACCAGGTCGTGCCGTCCTACTCGATCGGCTGACCGGCGTGCGCGCCTTCCTGTCCCGGCACTGGTACGCGTACGCGATGGTGTTGCCGGTCGTGCTGGTCGTGGCCGTGCTGGTGCTGTTCCCGTTGGGGCAAGGCGTCCTCTTCACGTTCACCGACGTCGACGAGGGCACCATCGCCAACCCGGTGCTCGGCCGGCCCGCGACCTACGAGTGGGTGGGCCTGCGCAACTACGCGGGCATCCTGTCCGGAGATCCGGGCTACGGGGCGTTCTGGGGGACGCTGGGCCGCACGATGGTGTGGACGTTCGGGTGCGTCCTCTGCCACTACGCCCTGGGCCTCGGCTTGGCCCTGCTGCTCAACCGCCAGGTGCGCGGGCGGGCCGTGTACCGGGCGCTGCTGATCCTGCCGTGGGCGGTGCCGGCGTTCGTGTCCGCGTTCGCGTGGCGCCACCTGCTCAACGCCCGGTACGGGATCGTGAACCAGGTGCTGCGGGCGCTCGGCCTGCCCGACCCGGTGTGGCTGGGGCAGTCGGACTGGGCGCTGGTCGCGGTCATGGTCGTGAACGTGTGGCTGGGGACGCCGTTCATGATGGTCGCGCTGCTGGGCGGGCTCCAGTCGATCCCGACGACGCTGTACGAGGCGGCCGAGGTGGACGGCGCGTCGCCGTGGCAGCGGTTCCGGCACGTGACGCTGCCGGGCCTGCGCGCGGTGTCGGGGACCGTGGTGCTGCTCGGCGTGATCTGGACGTTCAACATGTTCGCCGTCGTGTACCTGATCACCGGGGCCAACCCGAACACGCGGCTGCTGGTGACCTACGCGTTCGAGCGGTTCTTCTCGGCGGCGTCGCGGGACTACGCGGTGGCGTCGACCTACGGCGTGCTGATCCTGTCGGTGCTGCTGGTGTTCGCGGCGGCCTACCGGCGGGCGTTGCGGGAGGAGGCGGCGTGAAGCGGTCGCCGTTGGCGTCGGTGGGGCTGCACGCGGCGTTGGTGTGCGCGTCGGCGGTGGCGGTGTTCCCGGTGTTCTGGGTGCTGGTGACGTCGTTCAAGCCGGACGCGCGGGCCGTGTCGTCCCGCCTGCTCGACGAGTCCACTGTGGACAACTATGTGCGGGTGCTGTCCGGGGAGAAGGGCGACTTCCTGGCCTGGACCGCCAACTCGGTGTCGATCGCGCTGGCCACGACGGTGCTCGCGGTGTTCCTGTCGGCCACGGCGGCGTACGCGGCGTCGCGGTTCCGGTTCGCCGGGCGGCGGGTGCTGCTGCGGTCGTTCCTGCTGGTGCAGATGTTCCCGTTCGCGGTGCTGATCGTGCCGCTGTACAACGTGCTGCTGGCGCTGGGGTTGCAGGGCTCGTCCTTCGGGCTGGTGCTGGTCTACTGCACGACCGCGGTGCCGTTCTGCACGTACATGCTCAAGGGCTACTTCGACACCGTGCCCGCGGAGATCGACGAGGCCGGGCGGGTGGACGGGCTGTCGCCGTTCGGCGTGTTCTGGCGGCTGATCGTGCCGCTGTCGCGGCCGGGGCTGGCGGTGACCGGGTTCTACGCGTTCCTGACCGCGTGGGGCGAGGTGGCGTTCGCGTCGGCGCTGCTGTCGGCGTCGGACGAGTCGAAGACGCTGGCCGTGGGGTTGCAGGTGTTCGTGCAGCAGAACCGGACCGAGTGGGGGCACCTGGCGGCGGCGTCGGTCCTGGTGGCGTTGCCCGCCGTGGCGCTGTTCTACCCGGTGCAGCGGTACCTGGTCACCGGGTTGTCGTCCGGGGCGGTGAAGGGGTGAGTTGTTCAACAATCCAACGAAAAATTCGGTGGACTGGACCAATTGTGTCGTTCCCGTAAGCGCTTGCGATCCCTAGTGTTGCGACAAAGCACTGGTGGTCGAGAGGTGTGTCGCATGGCTGAGGTGTCCTACGACAAGGCGTCGCGGATCTACTCCGGCAACCCGCCGGTCCGCGCGGTCGACGCGCTGTCGCTGGAGGTTCCCGACGGCGAGTTCCTCGTCCTCGTGGGTCCGTCCGGCTCGGGCAAGTCCACCGCCCTGCGGATGCTCGCGGGCCTGGAGGACGTCGACGAGGGCGCCATCCGCATCGGCGGTCGGGACGTCACCCACGTGCCGCCCAAGGGCCGCGACATCGCCATGGTGTTCCAGTCCTACGCGCTTTACCCGCACATGACCGTGGCCGAGAACATGGGCTTCGCGCTCAAGCTGCGCGGCGTGAACAAGGCCGAGATCAAGGAGAAGGTGGCCGAGGCCGCCCGCCTGCTCGACCTGACCAAGTACCTCGACCGCAAGCCCAAGGCCCTGTCCGGCGGCCAGCGGCAGCGCGTCGCCATGGGCCGCGCGATCGTCCGCGAACCCTCCGTGTTCCTGATGGACGAGCCGCTGTCCAACCTGGACGCGAAGCTGCGCGTCGAGACCCGGGCCAACATCGCGGGCCTCCAGCAGCGCCTGGGCACGACCATGATCTACGTCACGCACGACCAGATCGAGGCCATGACCATGGGCCACCGGGTCGCCGTGCTCAAGGACGGCGTGCTCCAGCAGTGCGACACGCCGCGCAACCTGTACGACCGGCCGGGCAACGCGTTCGTCGCGGGCTTCATCGGCTCGCCGGCCATGAACCTCAAGACCGTGCCGCTGTCCGCCGAGGGCGCGCTGCTGGACAACCTCGTCGTGCCGATCGACCGCCGCGTGCTCGACCAGGCCGGTCGCGAAGGCCTGAAGGAGATCACCTTCGGCGTCCGGCCCGAGACGTTGGCGCTGGTCGGCGGCTCGCAGCACGGCTTCGACATGACCGTCGAGCTGGTCGAGGAACTCGGCGCCGACGCGCTCGTCCACGGTGCGGTGCGGGTCGGCCAGGGCACCGAGCGGTTCGTGGTCCGCGTCGACGGCCGCACCCCGCCGGCGCTGGGCCAGCAGGTCCGGGTCGCCGTGCGCGACCCCCGCGAGACGCACCTGTTCCACCCGGAGTCGGGCGCGCGGCTCAGCGACTGAGTCCGCTGCCTTCCAGGGCCGCCTTCCTCCGGGAGGGCGGCCCTTCTTACACCCGGTCGGTGGACAAGACGGTGGCGGCGGGTTCTAAACTGAACTCGACAACGGTTTCCATTGCACGTTTGCCCTACCGCCGCGAGGAGTGCCCGATGACCGTGCGTAACGCCCTGCTGGGGGTGGTGACAGCCCTGACCGCGCTGACCCTGACCGCCTGTGGCACGGCCGCCACCGGTCCGGCCGAGGGCGGCCGGATCAAGGCCGTCTCGTCGACGAACGTGTGGGGTTCGGTCGTCGCGGCGGTCGGCGGCGACGCCGTCGACGTCACGTCGATCATCTCCGACCCGTCCGGCGACCCGCACTCCTACGAGGCCAGGCCCGCCGACGTCGCGGCCGTCCGCGACGCCGACCTGGTGATCTTCAACGGCGGCGGGTACGACGACTTCTTCGCCACCCTGATCGGCCCCGGGTCCGAGTCGGCGCGCAAGATCGAGACCTTCCCGTTGTCCGGCAAGGCGTCCGGGCACGACGAGCCCCCCGCCGAAGCCGGTCACGACCACGAGGTCAACGAGCACGTCTGGTACGACCTGGAGACCGTGCGCAAGGTCGCCGACCAGGTCGCCGCGGACCTGTCCGCGATCAAGCCCGGGAACAAGGCGTCCTTCGAGTCCAACGCCGCGGACTTCACCCGGCGCATCGAGGAGCTGAAGACCAAGGTCGAGGGCATCGGCCGGGGCAAGCGCGTGCTGGAGACCGAGCCGGTCTCGCACTACCTGCTCGACCTCGCGGGCACCGAGAGCGCGACCCCCGCCGAGTTCGTCGAGGCGGTCGAGAACGAGAGCGACATCCCGGCCGCGGCCCTCGCCCAGGTGCTCGACCTGGTCGGGAAGAAGGAGGTCGCGGCGGTCGTGCACAACACGCAGACCGGCAACGCGGCCATCACCCAGCTCGTCGGCAAGGCGGCCGAGGTGGGCGTCCCGGTCGTGGAGGTCACCGAGACGCTCCCGGTCGCGGCGGCGGGTTACCTTGACTGGATGACGAAGCAGGTCGACGCGCTCGCCGCGGCGCTGCGCGGATGACGGCCGGGATCGCGGAGCGGTCGGTGACGAGCGCGGTCGCGTTGCGCGGTGCCCGACTCGCCTACGGGGACCGGGTGCTGTGGGACGGCCTCGACCTCGACGTGGCACCGGGGGAGTTCGTCGCCGTGCTCGGACCCAACGGGTCGGGCAAGACCAGCCTCATGCGCGTGCTGCTCGGCCTCCAGCCGTTGAGCACGGGCACGGTCGAGGTCGCCGGCGGGCCGCGCCGGATCGGCTACATCCCGCAGCAGCGGGCGATCTCCTCGCTCGGCCTGCGCGGGCGCGACCTGGTCGGGTTCGGCCTCGACGGGCATGCCTGGGGCCTGGGGTTCCGCCGCCGCGCCGAACGCCGGATCAAGGTGGACGCGGCGCTCGCGGCCGTGGGCGCCGCCGCCTACGCGGACGCGCCGGTCGGCGTGCTGTCCGGCGGCGAGCAGCAACGGCTGCGGGTCGCCCAGGCGCTGGTCGGCGACCCGGCCGTGCTGCTGTGCGACGAGCCGCTGCTGTCGCTCGACCTCGCCCACCAGCGGGTCGTGAGCGACCTGATCGACGCCCGCCGGCGCGCGGCCGGCACCGCGGTGCTGTTCGTGACCCACGAGATCAACCCGATCCTGCCGCTGGTCGACCGGGTGCTCTACCTGGTCGACGGTCGGTTCGAGGTGGGCACTCCCGCCGAGGTCATGACCTCGGCGACGCTGTCGCGGCTGTACCGGACGAACGTGGAGGTGGTCCGGGTGCGCGACCAGATCCACGTGGTCGGCGCGCAGCACGTGTGCGAGGACGAGCCGCACCACGCGGAGGGGGACTGAGGTGTTCGACCTCCAGTTGACCGGCGAACTGCTCGGGTACGGGTTCGTCCAGCAGATGCTCGTCGCCGGCGCCGTGCTCGGCGTCGTGGCCGGGTTGTTGGGACCGCTCGTGGTCACCCGGCGCATGGCGTTCGCGGTGCACGGCACGAGCGAACTCGCCTTCACCGGTGGTGCCGCGGCGCTGCTCGTCGGCGTCGGTGTCGGCTACGGGGCGTTGGCCGGTTCGGTGATCGCGGCCCTGCTGCTGGGCCTGCTGTCCCGGCGCGACTCCGACCGCGACTCGGTCATCGGCGCGATCCTGGCCTTCGGCCTCGGGCTCGGCGTGCTGTTCCTGGCCCTCTACAAGGGCCGTGCGGCCAACAAGTTCGGCCTGCTGACCGGTCAGGTGGTCAGCGTCGGGTCCACCGACCTGTGGCTGCTCATCGGGTCGTCGGTCGCCGTCCTGCTCGTGCTGGCCTTCATCTACCGGCCGCTGCACTTCGCGTCCGTCGACGTGGCGGTGGCGACCGCGCGCGGGGTGCCCGTGCGCACGCTGTCGGTCGTGTTCGCGGTCCTGGTGGGCATCGCCACGGCGTTGAGCGTGCAGATCGTCGGCGCGCTGCTCGTGCTCTCGCTGATGATCACGCCCGCCGCCGCTGCCGCCCGGGTCACGGCGTCGCCGTTGCGGGCGAGCGCGCTGGCCGTGGTGTTCGCCGAGGTCTCGGTGCTGGGCGGGATGCTGCTGTCGCTGGCCCCCGGCGTGCCGGTCAGCGCGTTCGTGACGGCCGTGTCGTTCCTGATCTACCTGGTCTGCCGCCTGGTGTCGCGGCCGGCCGTGCGCCGGGTCTGAGAATTCGTGTTTGGCCGTGCCCGTCGGCGGGTAGACCACTCGCGTGGTCGCGGCGACTCGGCGCTCAGGCGGACCGGGTGATCTCCGGTTCGTCCACGCGCGGCACGGGAAGACGTCGGGGCCGGATGTCCAGACCGGCCACGCGCACCTGGTTGCGGCCGTTCTCCTTGGCCGCGTAGAGGGCCGTGTCGGCGCTGTGCTGGCCCGACGCCAGCGAGTCGCCGTTCTCCGGCAGCACGGCCACGCCGATCGACGCCGAGATGGCGCGCAGCTCCGGCCCCTCCGCGTACGGCAGGTCCCGGCCGCGCAGGGCCACGTTGTTTCGGTGCTTGTCCGTCGTCACGACCGTCATCCCGCCGATCGCGCCGCGGATGCGCTCGGCGATCAGCACGCCCTCGCTCAGGCCCGTGTTGGCCAGGACCACGACGAACTCCTCGCCGCCGTCGCGGCCCGCCACGTCGCCCGGCCGGAGCTTCCCCCGCAGGATGCGCCCCACCTCGGCCAGCACGGCGTTGCCCGCCGGGTGGCCCCACGTGTCGTTGATCCGCTTGAAGTGGTCGAGGTCGACCGCCAGCACGGTCACCGGCTGGCCGTCGCGGGCGCACCGGTCGGTCAGCCGGCCCGCGTACTCGACCAGCCCGGCGGTGTTGAGCAGACCCGTGCGGAAGTCCGTGTGCGCGTCCTCGGTGAGCCGCGCCTGGAGGCGTTCCTGCTCGCGGACCAGCCGCTCCAGGTGGGCCCGCCGCTCGGACGCCTTGTTGAGCAGCGAGTTGACCAGGATCACCGGGAACACCAGCAGCAGCGGACCCACCCAGTGCGTGGTCATCAGCATGCCGAGCATGGCACCGGCGCCGAGCGTGCTCAGCTCCAGCATGTTGTCCGCCCGCGAGCCGAGGAACTCGACCATCCGGGTGTGCGGGGTGACGATCTTCAACGCCGCCGCGATGTTCATGCCCTGTACGGACCAGTTCAGGACCGCCGCGACGATCAGCACGAGCACCAGGCCCAGGTCCGTCACCACGTCGCCGGTGGCGAGCAACGACAATCCCGACAGGTGGACCACGGCCCACGCGAGCATCGTGCCGCCCAGGATGCTGGCGGAGGAGAACACGAACCGGTGCGGCTGCCGCCGGGCGATGGGTTGGACCAGGATGCGCATCCACACCGTGACCAGCACGACCAGGGCGCCGGGCAGGGCGATCGCCGCCGCGAACGTCCACACCGACGTGAGGTCGATGTGCGGCCCGGACGACTCGTCGCGCCGCGCCTCTTCGGCACGCCGCACGATCGTCAGGTGGACCGTGAGCGCGAACATCACCGCGCCGAACCGCATCCAATCGGCCCGGTCGACGCTGCCGAGCGTGGTCAGCAGCCAAACGGCGGCGGTGCCCACCACCGCTTCGACGATCAGGAAGTAGGCGAGCGCAGCAGGCCGCAGCGACCAGACGTCCCAGTCGCGGAACCGGAGACGGCCGACTGCCCCAGATGCCTTCTGGTCAGTCAGACTGTTCTTCACCACGACCTCATACCCCCCGGCAGGCGGCGCGACGCGTTCGGTCGCGACACCGGTCGCGGCTCCCTACCGGTACCCCCCGACCGCGCGAAGGAGGCGTTCGCCATGCGCAACCGCGACATGTGACCTCCCCTTCCCTCCACATCGGTCCGAACGTTCACCGTACGTGGCCGTCGGTTGGCGGCCCGCAGCCGAGGAGTCCTTCATGTTTGACAATCGCGATATGTGATGACTCCGTTTCAAATGGCCACCGCTTCGGGGTCGTTGCGCGCGCGTGCGCGCCGCCAGGAGACAGTCGCCTGGGTGGCGAGCAGCAGCCCGATTCCCCCCGCGCCCGCGATCGTCGCGGTGACCGAGCCCACGGCGTGCGCCACGACGCCGGCCACCGCCATGCCGCCGCCCTGTGACGAGCGCAACGCGGCGCGGCCGATGCCGTACGCCCGGCCCCGGTAGGCGTCGGGCAGCAGTCGCATCCACGCCGAGCGCGCGGGCGTGTGGTACGCCCCGGCCATGCCGGCGATCACGAGCAACGCGATCGTCCACGTCAGGTTCGGGTCGAGCGCGAACATCACCAGCGGCGCCAGCGACAGGATCGCCAGCGGGCCGATGAGCCGCTCCCGCTTCGCCGGGTCCCGCACGAACCGGAACAGCACGGCGACGCCGAGCACGTTCGCCGCCGGTTCGATCGCCAGGATCAGGCCGACGGCCCACACCGCGTCCAGACTCGCGGCCAGCGGCACGGCGAGCCCCTCGGGCACCATGGCCAGTCCCGCGAGAAGTCGCATACCCATAAGAGAGCGCAGACGCGGTTCCGTGACGAGCAGGGCGAAAGCTCCTCGCGGAGCTTCGGGATTCCGATGGGTCCCGCCGTGCGGGTCGGCGGCCGGTCGGAACCGCACCGAGAGCTGGACGAGCACCGCGACCAGCACGAACGTGGCCGCGTCGAGCGCGAGGGCCAGTTGCGGGCTCGATTGCGTGACGATGAAGCCCGCCGCCGCCAGACCCGCCATCTGGGCGACGTCCACCGAGGTGCCGAACAGGGCGACGCCGTCGTCGTACCGCTTCTCCGGCAGCACGGACGGCAGGCTCGCCTCCTGCGCGGCCAGGAACGGCGACGAGATCATCAATACGGTGACGAGCAGGACTATCATGATCCACAACGGCACGCCGGGTATCGCCATCAGGCCGACGAGCACGGCTTGCAGCCACGCGCAGCACACCATGACCGTGCGTCGTGGGTAGCGGTCGGCGACCCAGCCGAGCAGCGGCCCGGAGACCAGCGGCGGGAACAGGGTCAGCGCCCACGTCAGCGCCGTCCACGCGGCCGACTGGGTGCGTTCGAACACCAGCAGCGACAGGGCGACGGCCGCGAGCTGGTCGCCGGCGGTCGACACCGTCGAGCCGATCCACAGTCCCCGGAACTCGCGGTTGCCGACGAGTGCGCGCAGGGTTCCGCCGGAGGTCACGATTCCCCCTGGCGGAAGGGTTCCGATGAGTGAGCCACGTTACCCCCACCCGAAGCAACAATTGTTCCGGTTAGCACGGTAGAAGCTGCCGGTTGTTCACTCTCTGTCCTACCACAGTGTGTACCTGAACGGATCACATTGGTCACCGAAAGTAGTTATAGTGGGGAAAAGTTTGCCGTCCATTCTTCACAGTTGACCGTAGGTGACCCGACGTGCGCAATCCTCGCCTACCCTACGTCAGACGCCCCGCCAATGGTCACCTCCGGGCTGGTCCGACCGGTGCAGCGGGTTCCGGCGAGTCGCCGAGCGCGGCGGCGGCCGGCAATTCGCGTGAGCGATCTTCAGAACTGGTAGTAGAGGAACGGGCTGAACGTGCCGCTCGCGATCAGGATCGCCGAGTACACGACACCGACCGTCATCAGCGACACCCGTGCGGTCGTGGCGATCCGGCCGCGCGACGACTCGATGAACGGGCCGGTGACCGGGTGGTCCGGCAGGAACAACACGATCGCGGCGATCAGCAGGAGCGCGATCCGCTGATTCGTCGCGGCCGACGCCACCGCCTCCGGCAGACCGGCGAAATCGGGGACCAGCATGGTGCCGATGATCGTCCACGCGGTGCCGAGGTCGGCTGAGCGGAAGAACACCCAGCCGAATGCGACAAGTACCACGGTCGCAATCCTGCGCACGATCGCGCGACTTCGGGAATCGGGTGCGGAATGCCATCCGAAACGGCGTTCGAGAACAAGCAGTGCACCGTGGAACAAACCCCATGCGAGGAAGGTCCAGTTCGCGCCGTGCCAGAATCCGGTGAGCACGAAAACGATCGCGAGATTGCGGTACGTCAACGCCGTGCCGCCCCGGTTGCCGCCCAACGGGATGTAGACGTAGTCGCGGAACCAGCGTGACAGCGACATGTGCCAACGCCGCCAGAACTCGGTGATCGTCACCGCCGAGTACGGTCGCGCGAAGTTCTCCGGCAACCGGAAACCCAGCATCCGCCCGAGCCCGATCGCCATGTCCGAGTAGCCGGAGAAGTCGAAGTAGAGCTGGAGCGTGTAGCCGATCGCGCCGAGCCACGCCACGGCGAACGTCATCCGGTCCGCCGGGGTGGCGAAGCACGCGTCGACCAGCGGCGCGATCGAGTCGGCGACGATCACCTTCTTGCACAGCCCGAGTGCGAACCGGGGGAACCCGGCCGCGATGTCGTCGAGCCGGTGCGTCCGCTCCTGCGGGAGCTGGTCGGAGATCTCGCGGAACCGCACGATCGGCCCGGCGATCAACTGCGGGAACATCGCGATGTAGGCGACGAACGAGACCGGGTCCTTGAGCGCGGTCCGCTCGCCCCGGTACACGTCGACCACGTACGAGATGTGGTGGAACGTGTAGAACGAGATGCCGATCGGCAGCGCCAGGTGCACGACGGGCAGATCGGCGCCGATGACCGACGCGATGGCGTGCAGCTGCTCGGTCGCGAACCCGAGGTACTTCCACACGACCAGCACGGCCAGGTCGAAGACGATCACCGCGACGAGCAGGTTCCGCCGCTCGTGGTCGGTCCGCGTCCCGCCCGGCTCCAGCCGCGCACCGGCCAGGTAGTTCGCCACCATGCACGCGATCAGCAGGAACGTCGTGCCGCCGGCACCGGTCGCGTAGAAGAAGAGGCTGGCGACCGCCACGACCCCGTTGCGCCACGACGGCCGGACGATCAGCAGGACCGCCAGCACGACCGGTAGGAAGAACCACAGGAACAGGGGCGAGGCGAACGACATCGCGGCTGACCTTAGCTGCTGGGAGACCGGGGTGTCCGGCGGTTGCCCGCGTTCCCCGGTTCCGGGCGGTGCGAGTCCTGCTCGGATTCTCGCACCCGCCCGGAATCGGTGAAGATCAGCCCCGCGCGTCCAGCCGGCGGCGCCGCGCCACCTCGGCCAGCACCACGCCCGCCGCGACCGACGCGTTGAGCGACTCGACACCCGACGCCATCGGGATCGACACGGTCTGGTCGCACGTCTCCCGCACCAGCCGCGAGAGCCCGCGGCCCTCGGACCCCACGACGACCACCAGCGGCCCGGTGGCCAGGTCGAGACCGTCGATGTCGACGGACCCGTCCGCGTCCAGACCGACGATCATCAGGCCGGCTTCGGCCCACTCGCGCAGCTGCCGGGTCAGGTTGGTGGCGATCGCGATCGGCACCCGTGCCGCCGTGCCCGCACTGGTCCGCCACGCCACCGCGGTCACGCTCGCCGACCGCCGCTGGGGCAGCACGACGCCGTGCGCGCCGAACGCCGCGGCCGACCGCACCACGGCACCGAGGTTGCGCGGGTCGGTCACGCCGTCCAACGCCACCAGCAGCGGGTGCGCCCCCGACTGCTGGGCGATCCGCAGCAGGTCGCGCGGCTCCGCGTACTCGTACGGCGGCACCTGGAGCCCGAGGCCCTGGTGCATCGCGCCACCCGTGATCCGGTCCAGCTCGCCGCGCTGCACCTCCAGCACGGAGATGCCCCGCCCGGCCGCGAGCTGCACGGCCTCGGCGACCCGGTCGTCCGCGTCGATGCCCAACGCCACGTACAGGGCCGTCGCCGGGATCTCCGCACGCAGGCATTCGACGACCGGGTTGCGCCCGGCCACGGTCTCCGGACCGTTCTCGGCCGCCTTACGCCGTTGCGTCCGGGCCTGCTCGGCCTTCGCACCGGCCTGCGCGCGCCGGTACGCCGGGTGGTTGGGCCGGTCCGACGCCTTGGGAGTCGGACCCTTGCCCTGGAGTCCCTTGGACTTCTGGCCGCCGGAACCGACGACCGCGCCCTTCTTCGAGCCGGGGTTGCGCATCGCACCCCGACGTCGTGAGTTTCCTGCCACGTGCTCAGTCGTCCTTCAACGTCCACAGCGGACCGTCGGGGGTGTCCTCGACGGCGATGCCCGCGGCCAGGAGCCGGTCGCGCAGGGCGTCAGCCCGCGCGAAGTCCTTCTCCTGCCGGGCCTGACGGCGCTGGTCGAGCAGTTGCTCGACCAGGACGGCCAACGCCTTGCGCCCGCCGCCGTCCGACGCGGTCCCGTCGGTCCAGCACAGCGGGTCGAGCCCGAGCACGCCCGCCATGGCGCGCACCGACTCGGCGGCCGTCCGCGCACCGAGGTCGTCGCCCGATTCCAGCGCGGAGTTGCCCTCGCGGACCCTCCGGTGGATCGCGGCCAACGCGCCCGGCGTGCCCAGGTCGTCGTCCAGCGCGGCGACGAACGCCTCCGCCAGGTCGCCCTCGCCGACCGCGCCGGTCCGTTCGACCACGCGGCGCAGGAACGACTCGATCCGCCGGTACGCCGAGACCGAGTCCTCCAGTGCCGCCTCGGAGTACTCGATCGTCGACCGGTAGTGCGGGCCGATCAGGTAGTAGCGCAGCTCGGGCGCGCGCACCCTGGTCAGCATCTCCGGGATCGACACCACGTTGCCCAGCGACTTGGACATCTTCTCGCCGCTCATGGTGACCCAGGCGTTGTGCATCCAGTAGTTCGCGAAGCCGTCGCCGGCCGCGCGGGACTGGGCCTGCTCGTTCTCGTGGTGCGGGAAGATCAGGTCGATGCCGCCGCCGTGGATGTCGAACGTCCCGCCGAGGTACTCGGTCGCCATCGCCGAGCACTCCAGGTGCCAGCCCGGCCGACCCGGACCCCACGGCGTCGGCCACGCGGGCTCGCCGGGCTTGGCGGCCTTCCACAGCGTGAAGTCGCGCGGATCCCGCTTGCCGGTCGCGGCCGACTCGCCCTGGTGCACCTCGTCGACCCGTTGCCCGGACAGCGCGCCGTACGCGGGGAACGACGACACCGAGAAATACACGTCGCCGTCGGCCGCGTAAGCGTGGCCGAGGTCGATCAGCCGCCGCATCAGCTCGACCATCTGCGTGACGTGGCCGGTGGCGCGCGGCTCGTACGACGGCGGCAGGCAGCCGAGCGCGGTGTACGCGTCGGCGAACGCGCGCTCGTGCGTCGAGGCCCACTCCCACCACGGCCGGCCGGCGTCGGCGGCCTTGGCGAGGATCTTGTCGTCGATGTCGGTGACGTTGCGCACCAGGCGGACGTCGTCGTAGGTGCGCATCAACCAGCGGCGCAGCACGTCGAAGTTGAGCCCGCTGCGCACGTGGCCGATGTGGGGAACGCCCTGCACGGTGGCCCCACACACGTAGATCGACGCCGTTCCGCTGACGTGCGGGACGAACTCCCGCAGCGACCGGGTCGCGGTGTCGTGGAGGTGGAGGCTCACAGGGGAATGGTACGGGCGTTGGCTACCCGGGGTTGAATCGGCTGCTTATATGTGCTTACGGAGTACGGCGAGCAGTGCGTCCGGCCGCTGCGCGGTCGCCAGCGGGTCGACGATCTCGACCGCGCAGCCGATCGCGCGGGCGCCGCCGTCGGCTTCCTCGCTGTCGCCGACCATCAGCGTCTCCTCGGGCCGCACGCCGAGGCGTTCGCACGCGATCCGGAAGATCCTGGCGTCGGGCTTGATCACACCCTCCTCGTAGGAGAGCACGAACTCGTCGACGCGGTCGGTCACGCCGTGCCGGTCGAAGACCTTGCGGATGTCCCAGCCGATGTTGCTCACCACGGCCGTGGGCAGCGCGGTGCCCAGCGCCTGCGCGGTGTCGGGGTAGGGCTGCCAGAAGTCGGGGCCGGTCAACCGGTCGTAGAAGTCCTCGGAGTCGGTCGCGCCGGACTTCTCCAGGACGGCCACGTGCAGGTCGCGGTGGGCCTGGGAGTCGAGGTCCCGGCGTTCCCACTCCTCGACCGTGAAGTCGAGGCCCTCGGCGACGCCGACGGGTGCGGTGAGCGCGCGCATCAGGTCGGCGTGCGCGGCGAGGGAGTCGTGCTCCAGGCGGAAGAGCGTGCCGGAGAAGTCGAAGAGGACGGCGCGGATCGTCACGACCGCACGCTACGTGGTCTGGACCAATTAGTCGACCTCTCCGGCACCGCGACTACTTGGCGTTGCCGGCCACCCGCTGCGGCGTGAGCCGCAGGACGACCCGCTCGACCTCCGGCGCCTCGGTCGGGTACGCCTTGCCCGTGTACTTGAGCGCCAACGCGTTCAGCAGCGTGCGGCCCTCGTCCGGCGTGACGGACACGGTGCCGCGGATCTCGACGTACGACTCCGGGTTGGCCGAGTCCCACACGTTGACGCTCGCGCGCGGGTCGCGCCGCAGGTTGACCGCCTTCTGCCGGCTGCCGACGGTCGAGAACAGCAGGTCGTCGCCGTCCCGGGTGATCCACATGACCGACGTCTGCGGGTGGCCGTCGCGGCCCAGCGTGACGATCGTGGCGTAGTTGGGAGCGTCGACGAGGGCGCGGGTGGTCTCGCTCAAGGTGACTGCCATGATCCTCAGGCTAGGCCGGGGGACCGGGAATTCCCCGCCGTTCAACCCTGTGGGACACGGGCCTCGTCGAGCGGCACGAGCAACGCCGTCGCCACGGCCGCGATCCCCTCGCCGCGCCCGGTCAGCCCGAGGCCGTCCGTCGTCGTCCCGCTCACCGAGACCGGACCACCGACCGCCGCCGACAGGACCTCCTCGGCCTCCGCGCGGCGCTTGCCGATCTTCGGCGCGTTGCAGATCACCTGCACCACCGCGTTGCCGACCCGGAAACCCCGTCCGGCCAACAACCGCCGCACCTCGGCCAGGAAGTCCACGCCGGGCCGGCCCGCCCAGCGCGGGTCGCCCGTGCCGAAGACCGCGCCCAGATCGCCGAGACCGGCCGCCGACAGCAGCGCGTCGCACAAGGCGTGCGCGGCCACGTCGCCGTCCGAGTGCCCGGCGCACCCGTCCACGCCCTCCCACAGCAGGCCCGCCAGCCGGCACTCGCGGCCGGATTCGATCGGGTGGACGTCCGTGCCGATACCGACCCTCACCGTGCTTCTCCCACGAACAACGCCTCGGCGACCGCGAGGTCGAACGGCGTGGTGATCTTCATGGCGTCCTGGTGCCCGGGCACGGTCACGACCCGCACGCCGAGCCGCTCGACCAGGCCCGCGTCGTCCGTCGCGTGCAGACCGGACTCGTGCGCGCGACGCAGCGTGCCGGCCGCGAAACCCTGTGGTGTCTGGACGACGCGCAGTCGCGCACGGTCCGGGGTGGACGTGACGACGCCCGCGTCGTCGACCTCCTTGACGGTGTCCGCCACCGGCAGCACCGGCACGACCGCCTCGTGGCCGGCCTCGACCGCGTCGACGACGGCCTTCACCACGTGCGGCGGCGTGAACGCGCGCGCGGCGTCGTGCACCAGCACGACCGTGGTGTCGGGAATCTCACGCAGGGCGTGGGCCAACGCGATCCGCACCGAGTCGGACCGCTCCGCACCGCCCGCCAACACGCGCACCGCCCCGAAGGCGGGAGCCAACGGGGCGGTCACGGTGTGCACTGCGTCCACGTCGGCGGGCGGTGCCGCGATCACGACGTGCCCGACGCGGCCCGACTCGAACAGGCCGCGCACCGCACGCACGAGCAGCGGAACGCCGCCCACCGGGACCAGCGCCTTGGGCATGCCATAGCCGAGCCGCTCACCACGGCCGGCCGCGGGCACAAGCGCGACTACACCCATGTTCTCGCGATGGTCCGAGTGGGATCTTCTTATTCGGGGAAATTTTGTCGCTCAGGAGGCGGTGGCGAGGACTTCGTCGAGGAGGACCTCGGCCTTGTCCTCGTCGGTGCCCTCGGCGAGCGCCAGTTCACTGACCAGTATCTGTCGAGCCTTCGCCAGCATCCGCTTCTCACCGGCGGACAGCCCGCGGTCCTTCTCGCGCCGCCAGAGGTCGCGCACCACTTCCGCCACCTTGTTCACATCGCCCGAGGCGAGCTTCTCCAGGTTGGCCTTGTACCGCCGGGACCAGTTGGTCGGCTCCTCGGTGTGCGGAGCGCGCAAGACCTCGAAGACCCGGTCGAGACCCTCTTGACCGACGACGTCCCGCACACCGACGATCTCGGCGTTGTCGGCGGGAACGCGAACCGTGAGGTCACCCTGGGCGACCTTCAGGACGAGGTACTTCTTCTCCTCGCCCTTGATCACACGGGTCTCGATCGCTTCGATGAGAGCGGCACCGTGGTGCGGGTAGACGACGGTCTCTCCGACCTTGAAAACCATGTGTCCTCTGCCCCTTTCGCTAACCCCAGTCTAACACGCCGAGCAATCCCCTCTTCGGCGTCCGGAGATCGGTTCGCGCTGGTCAAGGCCCGTGCGGGGGGTTGACAAACCACCCGTTCGCATGCTCCGCCCGGGGTGGATCTTGATCCACTGTGGACGGCGAGATCGTCTGTGGGGCACCACATGCCGCCGGATCCCGGGCGCCCCGTTAGGCTCCCTGACCAGTGGTCGTGGTCGTCCGCACGCCGTCAGGCGCGGACGGGTCCGACCGGTCAGCACACCCGGAAGGATTCCGAGCAGCCGTGGGTCGCGCACAGCAGAAGTCCCCGACGCGTCGACTGGCCCTCGTGGCCGCCGTCGTCGCCGGTTTCGGTCTGACCGCAGCAGCGTGCGGCGCCGGCCAGATCACGCAGACCGACCGCCAGGTCGCCGCCGTCGACGGCGCGTCCGGCGATGCGGGCACCGTGGCGGTCCGCGACGCGCAGCTCGCTTTCCCGGTCGCCGAGGGCCACTACGCGTCCGGCTCCGACGCGACCGTCGTGGTCACCATCGTCAACAACGGCGTGGACCTCGACAAGCTGGTGTCGGTGACCAGTGCCGAGGCGGGCGAGGGCGTGCTGGAGGGCGACGTCCAGCTCGAGCCGGGTACCGCGATCAAGAGCGAGGCCGACGGGGCTTCGGGTCACGCGACGTCCTCTTCTTCGGCGCACGCCACCACTTCGGCGCACGCCACCTCGGAATCGTCGGCCCACTCGACCACCACCGGGTCGGCCGCGCCGACCACCGCGTCGTCGGGCAAGCCGTCCTCGTCGGCTTCGTCGGCGCGTCCCACGACGACCACGGCGGCCAAGGCCGAGCCCGGCACGGTGAAGATCGTGCTCAAGGGTCTGCGCAAGGACGTGCGTCCGGGTGAGACGGTCGCGGTGGCGTTCCTGTTCGAGAAGGGCGGCCAGGTCGTCCTCCAGGTGCCGATCGGCGCCACGCCCGAGGCGCGCGTCGAGGGCAAGTCCGAGCACTGATCCCCGCTCCACGCTTTTCGCGCGAGTTATACGTTCGGACACCGCGAGTTGTGCGTTGAGACACCGTGAAAAGTGCGTTCGGGCATCGTGGGTGTCGGTGGCCGGCGCTAGCCTCGCCGCGTGAAGAAGGCGGGCAGGGCTGCGGTCTACCGATGTGCCGAGTGCGGGTTCGAGGTCGCCAAGTGGGTGGGGCGCTGCCCCGAGTGCCAGGCGTGGGGAACGGTCGAGGAACGCGGTGTACTGGCGCCGCAGCGGCTGATCGCGGGCATCCCCGGCACCGACGCCCGGCCCATCGCGCAGGTCGACGTCGAGTCCTCGCGGGCGAACCCGACCGGCGTCGGTGAGCTGGACCGGGTGCTCGGCGGCGGCCTTGTGCCCGGCGCGGTCGTCCTGCTGGCCGGTGAACCCGGCGTCGGCAAGTCCACCCTCCTGCTGGAGGTCGCCCACCAGTGGGCGTTGAACGTCGGCCGCTGCCTGTACGTCACCGGTGAGGAGTCGGCCGGGCAGGTGCGGTTGCGGGCGGACCGGACCGGCAACCTGCACGACGAGATCTACCTGGCGGCCGAGAGCGACATCGCGGCCCTGCTCGGTCAGGTCGACCTGGTGAAGCCGAGCATGCTGATCGTCGACTCGGTGCAGACCATGTCGTCCCTGTCGGTCGACGGCGTGCCGGGCGGGGTGAGCCAGGTGCGGGCCGTGACGTCCGGGCTGATCGCCGTGGCCAAGGAGCGCAACCTGCCGATCGTCCTCGTGGGACACGTGACCAAGGACGGCTCGGTCGCCGGGCCGCGCGTGCTGGAGCACCTGGTCGACGTCGTGCTCCAGTTCGAGGGCGACCGGCATTCGAGCCTGAGGTTGTTGCGCGGCATCAAGAACCGGTACGGCGCGGCGGACGAAGTGGGCTGCTTCGAGCTGCGCGACGACGGGATCGTCGGTGTGCCCGACCCGTCGGGGCTGTTCCTCAACCGGCGGGAGCAGGACGTGAGCGGTTCCGCGGTGACGGTCGTGGTGGAGGGCAAGCGGCCGTTGCTCGGGGAGGTCCAGGCGCTGGTGACGCCGACCAGCCTGCCGTCGCCGCGTCGTGCGGTCAGCGGTTTGGACGCGTCGCGGGTCGCGATGGTCATGGCGGTGTTGGAGAAGCGCGGTCGGGTGCCGATGGGGAACAAGGACGTCTTCACCGCGACGGTGGGCGGTATGCGTTTGACGGAACCGGCGGTGGATCTGGCGTTGGCGTTGGCGATCGCGTCGGCTGCTGCCGATCAGTCCCTGCCGCACGACCTGGTGGTGGTGGGGGAGGTCAGTCTGTCCGGGGAGTTGCGTCGGGTCACGGGGGTGGGGCGGCGGTTGGCCGAAGCCGCCCGGTTGGGGTACACGCGGGCGCTGGTGCCGCCTGATGCGGGGAAGCTGCCGGCCGATACGCGGGCGTTGGTGGCGCACGACCTGGGAGAGGCTTTGCGGTTGCTCAAGCTGAAGTAGCCGGGCTGCTCGGGGCCGGTGTGAACGCGCGAGTCCTCCGCTCGGACACCCTGAAATACGCACTCGGGCAGTGAGGGGTGTGTGCTTGGGCACCCTGAGGTGGGTGCGGAGGTGTGGCGTCGAGGTCCGCCGGTGGCCCTCCGGCCCACTGCGTGTGGGCCGGAGGGCTGTTGGCCGGTGTGGCTGCTTAGCGTGCGGCCAGGAGTTGGGCGCAGCGGATCAGGCCCAGGTGCGAGTACGCCTGGGGGTGGTTGCCCAGCGAGCGTTCCGCGATCGGGTCGTATTCCTCGGGGAGCAGGCCTGTGGGGCCGGCTGCGTCGACCATCTGCGCGAACAGTTCTTCCGCTTCCGTTCGGCGGCCGGTGAGCAGGTAGGACTCGATCATCCACGCCGCGCACAGGTGGAAGCCGCCCTCGTCGCCGGGGAGGCCGTCGTCGCGGCGGTACCGGTACACGGTCGAGCCCGACCGCAGTTCGGCCTCGATCGCGGTCACCGTCGCCTGGAAGCGTTCGTCGGTCGGGTCGATCAGGCCGGCCAGGCCGACGTGCAGCGAAGCCGCGTCCAGGTCGTCGCCGTCGTACGCCGTCGTGAACGACTGCGCGGCGTCGCTCCAGCCGTGCTTGAGCACGTCGTTGGCGATCGTGTCACGCAGCACGGGCCACGCCGGGTCGATGTCACGTCCGTACGACTCCGCCAGTCGTACCGCCCGGTCGAGGGTCACCCAGCACATGACCTTCGAGTACACGTGGTGACGTGGTGCGTGCCGTTCCTCCCAGATGCCGTGGTCGGGCTCGTGCCACCGTCGTGCCACCGCCTCGGCCATGGCCTGGACCATTCGCCAGTCCTGGTCGGTCAGGTCGCCGCGGGCCGCCGCCAGCACCACGACCAGGTCCACGACGGGACCGAACACGTCGAGCTGCACCTGCTGGTTCGCCAGGTTGCCCACGCGCACCGGGCGTGAACCCGCGTAACCGGGCAGCGTATCGATCACCGCCTCGGCACCGAGCATGGTGCCCTGCAACGTGTACAGCGGGTGCAGGCGCTCCGGTCCGGGCAACGTGCCCAGCACGCCGTGCACCCAGCCCAGGAACGCCTCGGCCTCGCCGAGCGACCCGACCGACACCAGCGCCTGGGCGGTCAACGCCGCGTCACGCAGCCAGCAGTACCGGTAGTCCCAGTTGCGGATGCCGCCCAGTTCCTCGGGCAGTGACGTGGTCGCGGCGGCCATGATCGCGCCCGTGTCGTGGTGCACCAGGCCCTTGAGCGTCAACGCCGAGCGCAGCACCAGGTCCGGCTCGACGGTCGGCAGCTTGAGCGTGGCCGCCCAGTCCGACCAGTACGCGCCGGCGCGGGCCCGCCGTTCCGGCTCGCCGAGGGTGGCCTCGGACAGGTCGTCGGTGCCGCAGCGCAGCTCCAGCAGGATCGACGCGCCCTCACGCGGGCGCACGATCGCCGTCGCGGTCTCCTGGATGCCGTCGGACGAGATCTGCCAGTCGACGCCGGGCGAGCGCAGCACCATCGGGTCGGACGTGCCGACCACGCGCAGGCCGCCGCGTTCGCGCAACAGCCGCACGGGCACCTGGCCGAACTCGGGCCGGGGCGCGAACGTGATCACCGCGTTGGTCGAGCCGGAGATCCGCCGGACCAGGTCGGTGCGGTGCGAGGCCAGGTCGTGGTCCAGGTAGTCCGTCACGAGCAGGCGCGACCAGCGCGTCTCCACGGTCATCGTGCCCGGCACGTAGCGCTGGCCCAGCGGCAGCGACCCGTGCTCCGGCTTGATCGAGAAGTGGCCGGCGGCCGGCCCGCCGAGCAGGTCGGCGAACACCGCCGCCGAGTCGGGTTCGGGGTGGCACAGCCACGTCAGGCGGGCGTCGGGCGTGAGCAGCGCGACGGACCGCTCGTTGGCCAGCATGGTCAGCCGCTCGATCGGCACGGCCTGGTCGCCGTGCAGCCACGCCCGCCGCTCTTCGAGCAGGAACGCGAGCACGGTCGCCACGTCGGTCGTGTCGCCGACCCGGAACTCGGCGAGCGACTCGCCGTCGCCGACCTTGATGCCCAGGTCCGGCCCGGTGACCCGGGCGAACGCCTTCTCGTCGGTCACGTCGTCGCCGACGAACACGGCCGCCGTGGCGGACGCGCGGTGCCGCAGCACGTCGAGCGCGTGGCCCTTGTCGGTCTGGATGACGGCCAGTTCCACCACGGCCTTGCCTTCGGTGACCTGGACGCCGTCCCAGGTACACGGCCCGGAGCGGACGTCCGCGAGCACACGCTCGCCGACGTCGGGCTCGGCGCGGCGCACGTGCACGGCGATGCTGGCGGGCTTGACCTCCAGCGCCACGCCCTCGTGCCCGTCGACGAGCTGCTCCAGCTCGGCTTCCAGGCGTCGGTGCAGGGCGCGGGCGTCCTCGTCGAGCGCGTGCACGAAGCCGACGTCGAACTCGGACCCGTGCGAGCCGACGAGGTGCACCTCGGACGGCAGGCGGGACAGGGTCGCGAGGTCGCGCAGGGCCCGGCCGGAGATCACCGCGGCCGTCGTCTCGTGCAGCCCGGCGAGGGAGCGCAGTGCGCCTACCGACTCTGTCGAGGGGCGGGCGTCCTCGGGGTTAGCCACGATCGGAGCCAATGTCCCGTCGTAGTCGCACGCGACGAGCAGGCGCGGTGTACGCGCCAACTGGACGATCGCGCGACGCAACTCGGCGGGGAGGGCTTCGGCGGTCAACGCCCCTCCTGGAGGTGTGTAGGGATCTTCTGAACTGATTCAGATCGCGGTCTGCGTGCCCAAGGCTTCCAGGAACGAACGAGCCCAGCGGTCGACGTCGTGGGTCAGGACTTGGCGGCGCAGCGCGCGCATCCTACGGCGACCTTCGGCCGGATCGAGCTTGAGGGCGGCTTCAAGAGCGTTCTTCACGCCGTCGAGGTCGTGGGGGTTGACGAGGAACGCACTGGTCAGTTCCGCCGCCGCACCGGCGAATTCGGACAGCACGAGCGCGCCGCCCAGGTCGTGTCGCGTGGCCACGTATTCCTTGCAGACGAGGTTCATGCCGTCACGCACCGGCGTGACCACCATGACGTCGGCGGCGGACATGAACGCGGTGAGTTCACGGCGGTCGACCGATTGGTGCAGGTAGTGGACGACCGGGTGACCCACGGTCGAGAACTCGCCGTTGATCCGGCCGACGATCCGCTCCAGCTCGTCGCGCATCTGCTTGTAATGCTCGATGCGCTCCCGGCTCGGCGTGGCGAGCTGGATCATGGTCACCTCGCCCGGGTCGATCCGGCCGTCGGCGAACAGCTCGTGCAGCGCGCGCAGCCGGAGGTCGATGCCCTTGGTGTAGTCGAGGCGGTCGACGCCGAGCAGGATTCGCTTCGGGTTCCCGAGATCGGCGCGGATCTTCCGGGCCCGCTTCTGGACCTCCTTGTCGCGTGACAGCGCGTCGATCCTCGTGGAGTCGATGGAGATCGGGAACGCGCCGACGCGCACCGTGCGGTCGCCGACCTGGACGACGCCGGGCCGCGTGCGCACGCCGACCGCGCCCCGGCTGGGCTCCAGGCCCACCAGGCGGCGGGCCAGCCACAGGAAGTTCTGCGCACCGCCGGGCCGGTGGAACCCGACCAGATCGGCGCCGAGCAGGCCGCGGATGATCTCCGTCCGCCACGGCAGCTGCATGAACAGTTCGACGGGCGGGAACGGGATGTGCAGGAAGAACCCGATGCGCAGGTCGGGACGCAGCTCGCGGAGCATCGCGGGCACGAGTTGGAGCTGGTAGTCCTGGACCCACACGGTCGCGCCCTGGGCGGCGACCTTGGCCGTGACGTCCGCGAACCGCTGGTTGACCCGCACGTAGGCGTTCCACCAGCGGCGGTGGAACGCGGGCGGCGCGACGACGTCGTGGTAGAGCGGCCAGAGGGTGCCGTTGGAGAAGCCCTCGTAGTAGTCGGCGACGTCGGCGGCGCTCAGCGCCACGGGGTGCAGTTGGAGGCCGTCCTCGGAGAACGCCTCGACGTCGGCGTCCGCGACGCCCGGCCAGCCGACCCAGGCGCCGCTGTGCGAGCGCAGGAAGGGTTCCAGGGCGCTGACCAGGCCACCGGGGCTGTGCTTCCAGCGCTGGGTGCCGTCTTCGAGCCGTTCCAGGTCGACCGGCAGCCGGTTCGCCACGACCAGGAAGTCCGCGCCGTTCTCACCGATGCCGCTGCTCACCTGGTCGCGCCTCCTCGATGTTGAGTCCGCCCGACACCGAGGTTAGTGGGGGGATCGACGCCGGGATGCCCGCGCGTCGATCCCGTCACACTTGTGTTGACTTGACGAAAGTGCGTCAGGTGGGCCACGTCACATGGAAAGCGGCGGCTTGGACCCGGTACGGGGTGGACGGACGCTCCAGTCCGGAAGGGACGGACGCCGGCCAGGGCGCCACGCCGAATCCACAGTGGCCGGTGTGGCGTCCGCCACCCTCTTCAGGGGTCACTGGACCGGGTGATTCGATCATTCTCGGCCCAGTTCTGTTGAGGGCTGTGACCAGCGGATACGCCCGATCCGGGGTCCACCTGGCCGGACAAGATCCGTCCGGTCGGACCAACTTCGGTCAACGGTGAGCGCACCGTTCGTCGCAGGTAACGGCCGGCGCGGGCATTTACGATGTTCCAGGTTCGGTTCGCACGCCGGTGTAGCTCAATTGGCAGAGCACTCGCCTTGTAAGCGAAAGGTTAGGGGTTCAAGTCCCCTCACCGGCTCGGTGCGGGCGGGGTGCGTCGACGGAAGTGTCGGCGCATCCCGCCGTCTCGCAGTTGATCAAGAACATCTTCGCACGGTCATCGTCTCCCGGCGACCAGGGGGCATCCCTGGACGACGCGGGGTCGGACTCGGGTGATCCCGCCCCGAGTGGTCGCGGCCGTCGGTTCGCATGAAGCGGCCCTTCCTTCAGGTGGTCGGACGTCGATGTCCAGAGGTAATGGAACGGCAAGATCCGGCATTCCCGTTCAGATCTGTGTGATCTTTACTGTCGGTATCCGGTGCGCCATCCGGCCGTACTCCGTCGAATAGTCCACGCGGCGATAGGTGTCATGCCGTCGGTGCGCGAAACTCGATCGTGGGGGCGGGCTGATTCAAAGATCATGTCGGATTGATGCAGTCGAATTCCGGTTGTCCTGTTGTCCTATGGGCCGCCCCTGTCGTCCAAGGGGGGAAGTTTTGAAAAGGTTCAGGGCAGTTGCCCTGGGCGTGGCCGTGCTTATCGTCTCGGGTGGCACCCCCGGCTGCTGCGCAGGTCGGGGGCGATGGTGAAATATTCGGTCGACTGGTGATGCCGCGTGGAGATTCCGATGATCCTACATGGAATCTGATGACTTCGCAGGCGGTTGCGACGGCCGTGACGCCGAGTCGGACACTGCGTGACCTCGCGGATGGTCAACGAGCGGCGGTGCTGACCCACAAGGATTCCGTCGGCGTACATCCTGCGGCTTCGAACGCTGAATACGACTATTATGCGCCGAGCGAGTGCGGGGCGTTCGATCCGCGCCAGGACGAGCAGGAGGTTCGACGGAAGAATCACTTCGCATTCTGTCTGGTCTCGAGGCCCCGCTATCGGTTCTACCGGTACATCGGAAGGTTTCCCGTCCTGGTCGGTGAAGCCACTTTTCGCATCATGCTGATCGGCTACGGCGAGCGTGGAGTCCGGCGGATGCGCTTCGAGTTGGACGTGGACGACTGGGATGGCTGGGGGTTCCAGCGTGATGAAGCGCCGCTGGAGATCAAGACGACCTGCTTGAACCTTCCACAGGCCGAGTGCGACACGGTGGGCGGCGGCCGTGCGTCGACGATTCGCGACTGGAAGGTGCGGGGCTACGATTATGCGACCTTTGTCACCGCCCGTTCACCGGGAGGTGGAGACGGTGCGAATTACGACCAGGACAAGGTCAACTACCATCAGATGCGATTGGAGATCGTAGCGCCCACCGGAAGCGGGCGATTCGACCAGTCTTTCCGATGTGATTCCGCAACCTATGCCGGCGGCGGTGCGTGCATCTTTCACGAAGTCGAGGCCGTGATGCAGTACAGGTTGTCCGGTGATGGCGTCGACGAAATCGCGGCACACATCAAGAAAGCTCAGGAAGATCCGGGAAGCATGTATCCCGGCGGAGCAGGGACAGCTATTCCCGGAGGGTATACGAGCGGTCGTCCGTTGACCCGGCTCTACAGCGGAATGGACGATGAGTCGCGACGTTACTACGACGCGAACAACCGGATCGCCCGCAACACCTGCGAGAAGTTCGATCCGAACTACGGGAAGCCGGGACTGCAGTGCGACGAGTACCCGTTCCGGTCCACCTGGGAAGGTGCATATTCGACCGCGGTCGATCCTCAATCCAGGTGGAAGTACTCGGCACGAATGGTCGACGGGGACCAGAACGGCAAGGCCGGTAGTGACCTGGGCGTCTGGTACACCCAGGATCACATCTTGGCGAAGGACGCCTTCTGGGTCAGTATCCGTTGATGGCGCCGCGACCGCTTTCGGTACTCGAAGACGAGGTCTTCGTCGAGTTCGGGGTCTTCGTCCTCCAAGAGCACTTCAGCCCGAGGGTCGCGCTCGCGGCCGGTCGTCCCGACGTCACCGAGGTGGTCCGCGCGGGGCCTGGTGGGGCGACGTTCCGCAGCGGCGGCGTCGACCACCTCGCCCGGGTACGGGTCGAGTCCTGGTCGGGGCGGTACGTCGGTGACGACGGGACGTGGGAGGAAGCCGCCGCGGCCGTCGTCGAGTTCGATCGTGTCGAAGTCCGGTTGGCCTCGGTCACGGCGTGGGTCTCCGATGAGGGACTGGTCCTGCCGGGCCCCGGGCGGTACGTCGTCGATGTGCGCGTGTCCGGCCGCTCACGGGTGCCGGAATGGAGTGGCGAGCCGGTGCACGGTGTCGAACGGTGGCTCGTCCGCCTTCATCGCGCACTCGACTGACCAGGCCGGGTCGGGCCCCTCCGAGGGGCCCGACCCGGCTCGCGGTCACTCCACGATCACCTGGTAGCCGACGCCGCCGATGTCCTCGCCCTCGGACAGCTGCGTCACGGTCTGCTCGAACTCGCCGACCGTCCCGCCCGTGAACGTCAACTCGGTCTTGAACCGCTCACCCGGCTCCACGAGGATGCCGTGCAGCACGGCCCGGCGCGGGTCGGCGATCTCGATCGACGTCTCGCCCGCCTGCTTCACGCCCTCGCCCTGGCCGCCCGCCGCCTTCCAGCGCTCGAACAGGCGCGGACCCAGGTCGATCACCACGCGACCGTTGCCGACCAGTGGCTTGCCCGGCGTGCCCACGACCAGGTCGGTCTTGATCGTGCGACCGGTGGCGTTGCCGACGGTGAACCACGACTTCACCGGCTTGGTCGGCTTGACCCGCACGGTGATGAAGTTGCGCCACGCGATGTTGTTGTTGTTCTTCGTGTTCAACGCCGTGTTCGAGCCCTCGGCGAACGTCATCGGGTCGGTGGCCGACACCCAGCGCGCCAGCAGGCAGAAGTGGCCCGGACCCGGCACGTTCACCCACGGGATCTTCACCACGGTCACGCCCGCCGGCACCGACACGCTCTGCTGGCCGATGAACGTCCAGTCGCCGTTCGTCGCGTTGTTCCACGACGTCGAGCCGCCCGCGTCCACGTAGTAGACCTTCAACGTGCCCAGACCCGTGCCGCTGCCGTACGGGCCGGGGTTGTTCAGCCGCACGTGCACGTAGTTCGTCGCGCCGACCACCGGCTGGATGCCGGGGCAGTCGGCGGCCGTCGGGCAGACCTTGATGTCCGGGCTGTTCCACACGACCCCGTTGGGGTTGGTCTCCACGCCGGTGTCCGTGGTCTGGTCGTGCAGCCACACGTCGGTCTGCCGGCAGTCGGTGAGGAACTTGCGGATCGCCGACGCCGTGCCCGAGCCGTCCGCCGCCGCGGCCGTGTACAGGCCGCCGGTGGTGTTGGCGTAGTTCTGCATCACGGGCACGATCTGCGCCTGGTACGTGGCCGACGTCGGCACGTACACCGCGGACACCTTGATCCCGTTGGCCAGCGCCGAGTTCGCCACCGCCGACGCGTTGGCCACGTCCGCCGCGCCGTACGCGTCGTCGAACCCGCCCGGCCGCGCGTCGGTCACCAGCACGACGAACTTCGTCGCGTTCGTCCGCCAGACCCCGTTGAAGTCGACGTTCTGCGGACGCCCCGCCGCGGGCTTGCGGTTGACGGCGGTGTTCAACGCCTCGTCGGACGCCTCGGGCTCGTTCGAGCCGCCGCCGGCCGCGAGCGTGTTCGTGACGTAGTTGGTGACCGCCGCCGCGTTGCCCGGCGCCAGGTCGTTGACGACGGTGATGTTGTCCTTGAACGTGACCAGGCCGAACTGGTAGTCGCCGCCGGACGCGGTGACCACGTCGTTGACGATCGAGTTGATGCCGGTCTTCAGGTTCGTGATCGCGCCACCCATGCTGCCGGTGTCGTCGAGCACGAAGGTCACGTCGAGCGGGCCGCAGGGTGCCGGGGCCGGTGCGGCGACACCGGCCGGGGCGAGGAACTGGACAGCGGACGCGGTCAGGGCCGCGACGGCGAGCGCCACCGCGCCGCGCCGGCGAAAGGGATGCATCGTGTGGATCTCGTTTCGCTCGCACCACCGGATCAGGGAGTCCGGGTAGCCCGGTGTCCCGGGTACGTCAGGGCGGATGGGTTCGACCTGCGGCTAGTACATGCCGTTAGGACTAACTTTCCGGGCCGTCGGGGTACGGCGAACGGAGGTCGCGCGTGCCAGGGTGGTGACATGGCCTACCGACCCGACCAGTCCCGTTACGACCGGATGTCCTATCGGCGGGTGGGGCGCAGCGGCTTGAAGCTGCCCGCGATCTCGCTCGGCCTGTGGCACAACTTCGGCGACGACCGGCCGTTCGAGACCGGCCGCGCGATCGTGCGGCGGGCGTTCGACCTCGGGATCACGCACTTCGACCTGGCCAACAACTACGGGCCGCCCTACGGCAGCGCCGAGCGCAACTTCGGCCGCCTGCTCGCCGGCGACCTGGCGCCGTACCGGGACGAGCTGGTCGTGTCCACGAAGGCGGGCTACGACATGTGGCCGGGACCTTATGGGGAGTGGGGTTCGCGCAAGTACCTGCTCGCGTCGTTGGACCAGTCGTTGGGTCGGTTGGGGCTGGACTACGTGGACATCTTCTACTCGCACCGGTTCGACCCGGACACGCCGTTGGAGGAGACGGTCGGTGCCCTGGTCAGCGCGGTGCGACAGGGCAAGGCGCTGTACGTGGGCATCTCGTCGTACTCGGCGACCAAGACCCGCGAGGCGGCTGTGCTGCTGCGCGCGGAGGGCGTGCCGCTGCTCATCCACCAGCCGTCGTACTCGCTGCTCAACCGGTGGGTCGAGGCGGAGTTGCTGGACGCGTTGGGTGAGCTGGGGACCGGCTGCATCGCGTTCTCGCCGTTGGGGCAGGGCATGTTGACGGACAAGTACCTCGACGGCGTACCCGCGGATTCCCGTGCGGCGCAGGGGAAGTCGTTGTCGACCGGGTTGTTGGGCGAGGAGAACATCGGACGGGTGCGGGCGTTGAACGCGATCGCGGCGGCGCGCGGGCAGTCGTTGGCGCAGTTGGCGTTGTCGTGGGTGCTGCGCGATCCACGCGTGACGTCGGCGCTGATCGGCGCGAGTTCGGTGGCACAGCTGGAGGCGAACGTGGCCGCTTTGGACGGGCCGCCGCTCACCCACGACGAGTTGGCCGCCATCGACGAGCACGCCGTCGAGTCCGGCATCGACCTCTGGGCCCGGTCGTCCCAGGCCGGGTGACGTCGTTCTCGGTGATTTCGGCCGTCAGGTGTACATGCCCCCACCCGTCCTCAGGGGGAGCGCCCCGGAGCCAGTCTACCGGCCTCACCCGGTTGGGAGCGGAATGTCGATCCTGGCTGTGGACAACCGGAGGGGCTGTGGACAACCTCGGGTGAAGTGATCTTGCCGAGGTGGTGTTCCCGGCGTGTGCCGATCGTGCGGACGCGGCTTCGTCGTCGAGTGGTGGCGCGGATCCAGGTGACCGGGTCCTGGACGACCTCAGGCGAGGCCGGGCAGGCGGATCGTGAAGGTCGTGCGGCCCGGTCGGCTGCGCAGGGTGATCGTGCCGCCGTGGGCGGCGACCAGGGAATGGACCACGGCCAGCCCCAGGCCGCTGCCCCCACGCCCACGCGTGCGCGAGTCGTCGACCCGGTGGAACCGGTCGAACACGCGGGCCTGCTCCCCCTCGGGAATGCCCGGACCGGCATCGGCCACGCGCAGCACCGCGTACCGGCCGGACACCGCCAGCGCCAGCGACACGGCCGTGCCCGCCGGGGTGTGCGAGGCGGCGTTGGCCAGCAGGTTGTCGACCACCTGCCGCACCCGGACCGGATCGAACTCCAGCACGACCGGTTCGCGGGGGACGGTCACCGCGAGCGGGTGGTAGGGCCGGGCCACCACGAACGCGTCGGCCGCCTCGCGTACGACCTCCACCAGGTCGGCCCGGTGCGTGCGCAGCGGCGTCTCGACCTCGGCCGCGTCCAGCCGGGCCAGCAGCAGGAGGTCGTCGAGCAGCACGGCCATCCGCCGGGCCTCCGAGCGCAGCTTGTCCAGGTGCGCCTCGCGTTCCCCCGGCGCGTTGGCCGCCGCGTACCGGAACAGGTCGGCGTAGCCGCGGATCGACGTCAACGGCGTGCGCAGCTCGTGCGAGGCGTCCGCGATGAACCGGCGCAGGCGCTGCTCGGCGGCCGTGCGCGCGGCCAGCGACGAGTCGATGTGCTCCAACATCGTGTTGAACGCGGTGCGCAGCTCCTCCACCTCGACGCCGCCCGCGCCGGTCTCCACGCGCACCGGCAGCCGGGCCGAGTCGGTCAGGTCGTGCGAGGTGATGTCCCGGGCGATCGCGGCCATGTCGCTCAACGGCTTGAGCCCGCGCCTCAGCACCGCCCGGCCGATCACCACGAACGCCGCCAGGGCCACCGCGAACGCGCCGATCTCCACGAGCACGAGCCGCCGCACGGTCGTCGTGATCTCGTCCATCGGCGCCGCACTGACCAGCACCACGCCCGCGCCCACCGGGCAGCCGCGCACCCGGTACGTGCCGTCGCCCGCGAGGTCGGCCGTGCGGAACACCGGTTCGGTGCCGGTGAGCAGCGCGATCGACGACAGCTCCGCGTGGTCCGCGGGCAGGTCACCGGTCGAGCGGGGCACGGCGACGCCGTCGCGCACGTCGTACACGGCCGAGTACCAGCCGTACGCGGACCGGTGCAGGTCGCCGTACTTGGCGATGTCCTTCTCCAGGTCGATCTGCGTGCCGCGCATCTGCTCGTCGAGCTTGCCCGCGAGGTAGTCCTCCATGGACCCGGCCATGACCGCGCCCAGCACGGCGAACACCGCGAGCGCGAGCACGCCGAGGCCGAGCGCGAGCCGCGTGCCCAGCCGGGTCCGGTCGAGCCGGGTCCAGCCCGACACCGTCCCAGGGCTCATCCGGCGGCCCGGCGCAGCGCGTAGCCGACCCCGCGCACGGTGTGGATCAACGGCTCGGCGCCGTCGTCGAGCTTGCGGCGCAGGTGCGAGATCACGAGTTCGACCACGTTGGACCGGCCGCCGAAGTCGTACTCCCACACGTGGTCGAGGATCTGCGGCTTGGTCAGCACGGCGGGGGAGCGGCGCATCAGGTACCGCAGCAGCTCGTACTCGGTGGGCGTGAGCGGCACGAGCCGGCCCGCGCGGCGCACCTCGCGGGTGTCCTCGTCCAGGACCAGGTCGGACACCTGGAGCACGGACCGCTGCCACGTCGGCCCGGTGCTGCGCCGCAGCACCGCCCGCAGCCGGGCCATCAGCTCCTCGACCGAGAACGGCTTGACCAGGTAGTCGTCGCCGCCCCTGGTCAGTCCCGCGACCCGGTCGGCCGTGCCGTCGCGTGCGGTCAGGAAGACGACCGGCACCTGGCCGACCTCGCGCAGCCGGTCGAGCACGGCGAACCCGTCGATGTCGGGCAGCATGAGGTCGAGTACGACGATGTCCGGTTTGAACTCGGTGGCCGTGCGCAGCGCGCCTTCGCCGCTGCCCGCCGTGACCGCCTGCCACCCCTCGTACCGGGCGACGGTGGCGACCAGATCGGCGATGTGCGGCTCGTCGTCCACGACGAGTAGCCGGACCGGGCGAGTGTCCACCCGTCCATGGTGCGGTACCGCCGACCGGGTGCCGCCGGCACACCCCGCGTCGACAGGATTCCGACAGCTTCACCCCATCGCGCGAGTCGTGCGTTCAGGCACCGCGAGTTGTGCGTTCAGGCACCACGATTCCCCGAGCTGGGCTTTCCACGCCCCCTGTCACCGTCGATGACGGCTCTGCTACGGTCGGTTCACGGGTATTCCCGCTCCACGCGGGTCCGCCGGTCATCGCGCTCGGGGCGTGTTCCGGTGTCGACCGCGCGGAGAGCCGGCCTCGGTCGCACGCATTCGGGAACGTGCGGCCGAGGCCGGCTTCACTTCTGGTACCGGTGCTCGTCGAACTCCAGTCCGACCACCGAACGCCCCAGGTCGCTGCCCAGCCGGGTCAGCAGGTCCACCAGCTCCAGGTTCGCCAGCCACTCGCGGGGCAGGCCCGCCGTGCCGTGCAGCGCACCGAGGATGTTGCCGGTCAACGCCGCCGTCGCGTCGCTGCCCCCGGAGTGGTTCGCGGCGGCGCGCAACGCCGTCGCCACCTCTGCCCGCCGGGGGTGCACGAGCACGGTGTGCACGGCGATCGCCAACGCCTCGGGCCCGGTCCACCCGCTGCCCAGCCGGTCGACGCGCACCGACTCGAAGTTCTGCGCCACGTGCTCCTCGGCGAACACCACGGCCCGGTTGAGCGTGTTCGCCGTGTACGGGTCGTCCCGCAGCACGCGGCCCACGACCTGGTCGACGGCTTCGCGCAACGGCCGCCCGCGCACCGCGATCAGGTGGATCAGCAACGCGAACGCGCCGCCGGCCACCCAGCCGCCGGTGCCGCCGTGGGTGAGCGCGGCGAACCGGCAGCCCAGGTCGTAGGCGATCTCGGCGCTGGGCGCGAACCCGGCGGGCGCGGTGCGCGTCACGCCGTTGCAGCCGGACGACTCGTTGTGCGGCGCCTCGGGTGTCGGCGGGTCGTCGGCGGCCAGCGCGCGTAGGCACGTGAGGCCGGGCGAACGCGACGAGTACAGCCGTTCGTCGCCCGCCAGCCCGGTCACGCCGAGTTCCGGCGCGGCCACCTGCTGGGTGACCAGCCACCGCCGGTAGCTTTGCCACACCATGTCGACGGGTTCCCACTCGCCGGTGGTCCGGCCGCGCACCCAGGCGCGCAGGTAGCCGTCGGCGGTGAACAGGGTCAGCTGGGTGTCGTCGGTCACGAGCGCGGGTCGCGGCGGTTCGAGCACGCCGTCGGGTCCGTGGTCGCGCTGGATGTCCGTCCAGCCGAGGTACTGGACGGGTGCGCCCAACGCGTCGCCGAGCGCGCCGCCGAGCAGGCAGGCGGCGCCACGGTCGACCACGCTCATCGGCTCGCGTGGCACTTGCCCTCCTGGCGGGGATCTCCGGGGACAGAACCCTAGCCGGACGGCGGTCGTCCGGTCATGGGAGCACGAGTGTTTGTCGAAACAACAACTACTGGCAGGTATCCACACCGTCACCGGCCGTACCTGATCCAGTGACCAGGGGGACGCACTACGACGGAGGGAGGGGCATGGCCGAGGGCAGGAGCGGGTTGGAGTTCGGCGTGCTCGGCCCGTTGCAGGTGCTGGCCGACGGCAAGCCCCTCCCCATCGGGCGCAAGGGCATGCGCGGACTGCTCGCCATGCTGGTGCTCGACGCCAACCGGGTCGTCCCGATCGACGGGATCGTCGACTGCCTGTGGGCCGACGACCCGCCGGCGACCGCGCGGACCATCGTCCACGGCTACGTCTCGCGCCTGCGCCGCATGCTGGAGGAGGCCGACCCCGCCGGCTCGGCGCGCATCCTCACCACGCCGCCCGGCTACCAGCTCCTCGTCGACCCGTGGCGCCTGGACTTCCACCGCGCCCGGCAGCTCGTGTCGTCGGCCCGCGGCAAGCCCGCGCCGATCCGGGCCCAGCTCCTGCGGGAGTCCCTGGGCCTGTGGCGCGGACCGGTGCTCGGCGACGTGCCCGGCCGACCGGCCACCACCGACCTGGAGGAACTACGGCTTGCCGCACTCGAGGAACGCGTCGAGGCCGAGCTGGAACTGGGCCGGCACCTGGAACTCGTGGGCGAGTTGCGCCGACTCGTCGACGAGTACCCGTTCCGGGAAAGGCTTGTCGCGCACAGCATGCGGGCGCTCTACCGGTCCGGTCAGCGCGCCGACGCGCTCGACGCGTACCAGCGCTTCCACCGTCGGGTCGTCGACGAACTCGGCATCGACCCCGGACCGGAACTGCGCGTCCTGCACGAGCAGGTCCTGCGCGACGACCCGGCGCTCGGCGGCGAGGGCGACATCGCGCCCGTCGCGCTCGTGCCGCCGCGGGCGGGCGTGGTCGTGCCCGCGTTGCTGCCCGCCGCGGCGAGCGGGTTCATCGGCCGCGACGACGAACTCGCCCGGCTCGACCTGCTGTGCGCCCAACGCGACCTCCAGGCCACCACGATCGCCGTGGTCGCGGGTGCGCCCGGCATCGGCAAGAGCGAACTGGTCGTCACGTGGGGGCACCGCCGGGCCGAGTGGTTCCCCGACGGCCTGCTGTACGCGTCGCTGAACGGCTTCGTGCCAGACCGCGACCCGGTCGAGCCGGGCGAGGTGCTCGGCCGGTTCCTGCACGCGTTGGGCGTGCCCGCCGACGGCCTGCCGCGCGACCTCGACGACCGCGTCGGCCTGTACCGGTCGGTGCTGGCCAAGCGGCGCGTGCTCGTCGTGCTGGACGACGCGTGGGACCCCGAGCACGTGCGCCTGCTGCTGCCGCCCGGCGCCGGCTCCGTGGTGCTGGTGACCTCACGGCGCCGGCTGGAGTCGCTCGTGGTGTCCAACGGCGCGCGGATGCTGACCCTGGACACGTTGCGGGAGGAGGAGTCCGTCCGGCTGGTGGACTCCGTGGTGGGCAAGCCGGTGTCCGAACAGGAACCCACGGCCGTGCGCATGCTGGTCGAGCTGTGCGGGAACCTGCCGTTGGCGCTGCGGATCGCGGCGGCCAAGCTCGTGCTCAGCCCCGAGTGGACGGTCGAGGACCTGGTCGTGCGGCTGTCGCACGACGACCACCGGCTGCGCACCCTCGATCTGCCCGAGACCGGTGTCGGCGTGGCGCGGGCGCTGGCCGTGTCGTACCGCAACCTGCCGCCCGAGTTGGCCGAGACGTTCCGCGCGGCCGGGCTCGTGCCGGGGCGGTGGGTGAGCCCGCACGCGATCGCGGCGGTGTGCGGCACGGACCTGGGCACGGCCCAGAATCGGCTGGCGGACCTGGCCGACGCGCACCTCGTCGTCGAGCAGTGGCGTGGCGGCTACGTCCTGCACGACCTGGTCCGGCTCTACGCGCGCGAAGTGGTCGGACCGGCCGGGCCGGACCTGCGCCGGCTGGTGGACCACTACCTGGCCGCGTGCGACCACGCGCGGCGGCTGATCAGGCCCGTCGCCGACGGCCTCGACTTCTCCGGCGGCGACACGCCCGCCGCCCGGCCCGCCACCGCCGGCCAGGCGCTGTCGTGGTTCGACAAGGAGTGGCCGAACCTGATCGCGTTGGTGCACGCGGGTGCCGAGGCCGGGCTGCACCGGCAGGTCTGGCAGCTCGTGCGGCTCGTGCACACCTACTGCGTGACGCGGCCGGCCGGGCGGGAGTGGCAGGCGATCGCCGAGTTCGGTCTGGCGTCCGCGCGGATCGCCGCCGACCGGCGCGGCGAGATGCTGGTGCTGCACGCCATGCACGAGGTGGACAAGCGCGCGGGGTCGTCGCGCGGCAGGCTCGCCGACGCCCGACGGGCCTACGCGATCGCCGCGGACCTGGGCGAACCCCGGTACCTGGTGATGGCGTTGGACCAGCTGGCGTGCGCGTTGACCGCCGAGGACCGCGACAAGGAGGCGCTCGCGTGCTACCGGGAGGCGGTCGAGGTCGCCCGGGGTGACGGCGACGCGCTCGGCGAGGCGACGGTGCTGGACGACCTCGCCCAGGCGGAGCGCAAGCTCGGTCGGTTGGAAAAGGCGGCGCGGCACCAGTTCGAGGCGATGGAGGTGCACCACCGCAACGGCGACGAGCGGGCGTTCGTCGTGGCCGTGAACAATTTGGCGGGCCTGTACGCCGACCTGGGATTGCTGGCCGAGGCCGAGGAGAACGCACGTCAGGGCGTCGAACTGGCCCGGGGTGGCGCGATGCGGTTCGAGGAGGCGTTCGGCCGGCTGGTGCTCGGCGGGGTGCTGGCCCGCCGGGGCGAAGTCGTTGCGGCGCAAGCGGAGTTGGCCGAGTCGCTGCGCCTGTTCGAGCGGTTGGGCTCGGCGCGGGCGCGGCAGGTCAGATCCGCGCTGGAAGCCCTGGACCGCTGAGGTTTAGCCGACGTTTAGTGGCGTGGCCGCATTTCGTGGGAGTTTGGTCGTGTCCGGTCGGACGATCGATGCGGTGACCGGCGCCTCGGAGTGGTACTTGGTGGGGAGAGCCAGGGGGGAATACCACTCCGAACCACCGACCGGCCGGCATTCGGGGGAGAGTGCCGGCCGGCCGGTCCGGCCGGTCAGTCGCACAGCGGGAGCAGTTCGGGGCGCTTGGGCGCGACGCCGTCGCCCATCGACTCGCCGCGCAGTCGGCGCGCGATCCACGGCATGACGTGCTCCCGGGCCCACTTCAGGTCCTGCCGGCGCTGGGAGATCCAGTCCTCGACGCCCGCCGGCGGCCACGGCGTGTCCCACGGTTCGACCGGCTGGAGGCCGAGCACCTCGGCGGTGCGCGCGGCGACGCGGCGGTGGCCCTCGGTGGAGAGGTGGAGGCGGTCCTCGCTCCACGCGCGACGGTCGTGCAGCACGGCCATGGACCACAGGTCGACCACGCGGCAGTGGTAGCGCTCGGCGACGGACCACAGGTGGCTGTTGTAGATGGCGATCTTGCCCCGCAACGACCGCAGCAACGGCGTGTGCCGGGGGTCGAACCCGGTGAAGATGACCACCTCGGCACCGGCGGCGCGGAGTTCGGCGACCGCGATCTCGTACACCTCGGCGAGCGCGTCCGGGTCGCTGCCGGGTACCAGGAGGTCGTTGCCGCCGCCGCAGAACGTGGCCAGTGCCGGCTTGAGCGACGTGGCCAGCGGCACCTGCTCGCGCACGATCTCCTGGAGCATCTTCCCGCGCACGGCGAGGTTGGCGTAGCGGAAGCCGGGCCGGGTGGCCGCCATCACCTCCGCGAGCCGGTCGGCCCAGCCCACGTAGGCCCCGTCGGCGCCCGGGTCGTCGAGTCCTTCGGTGAAGCTGTCCCCCAATGCGACGAAACTGTCCAATCCGTGCACGGTCGTCCCTTTCTCGCAGCCCACGCGGCCCCGCCCCCGGCCGCCGCGCCGACCCAGCATGCTCCTTTCACCCGTCCGGACGCCAGCCACTACCGGACCGCCCGCGCGGTCCAAGATCCACCCGACCCGATCGGGGGAGTCCGAGTGCGTATTTCGGGATGTCCGAGTGGAGGACTCGCGGGGGTCGGCGCCGACCCCCGCGAGTCGTGTGACCGGAGGGGCGCCGCCGCACACGTCCGGTCACGATCAAGGGAACCCTCAGTCGACGCTCAGGGGTTCGTACGCCGCGCGCAGCCGCGCCTCGGCCGACGGGTCGGCGTTCAGCGCGTCCAACCCCAACAACGCCGCGCCCACGACCGGCGGCACGTCCACCACCCGCACCCGGGCCAGCGGTGCCGTGGCGGACAACGACGAAGCCACGAACCGGGCCACGTCGGTACCGGTCACCACGCCGCCGCCGAGCACGACGTCCACGGCCTCGCCCAGCAACCCGAGCCGCCGCAACGACACGCCGGCCAGCAGCGTGATCTCCTCGACCAGCCGGTCGACCACCCGCCGGGCCACGGCGTCCCCGTCCCGCGCCACCGAGAACAGCAGCGGGCACAGGGGGTGCGGGTCGAACTCGACCTTCCCGAAGTGCAACGACTCCACCGCGTCGGCGATCGAGCGCACGCCGTAGTGGGCCTTCAGGGCGGCCACGAGGGCGGTGGGCTCACCGCGCCCGTCCTCCGCGCGCACGGCCAGCCACAACGCCTCGGCACCCAGGTGGCTGCCACCGCCCCAGTCGCCGGAGATCCGCCCCAACGCCGGGAACCGGTGCGTCCGACCGTCCGCCGCCACGCCCACGCAGTTGATCCCCGCGCCGCACACCACGGCGACACCGACGCCGTCGGATGTTCCCGCCCGCAGCAGCGCGAACGTGTCGTTGCCCACCACGATCGTCTCCGACCACAGCCCGGCGAGCGCGGCCGTCAGGTCTTCCTCCTCCTTGGGCAGGTCGGCGCCGGCGAGGTAGGCCGCCGTGTGCGTGGCGATCCGCTCGTCCGGCGAAAGGCCCGCCCGACGCGCGGTCTCGCGCACCAGGGAGTCGAAGACCTCCCGGCTGCGCGCGAGACCGACGTTCTGCGGCGACGCGCCCGGACCGCGCACCTGGGCGAGCACGCGGCCCGCCACGTCGACCAGCGCCACGGCCGTCTTGCTGTTGCCGCCGTCGATGGCCAGCACCCGCTCCGTCATTTCTTCCCCCCGAACTACGCCCACGCGAGGTGGTCCCGGTTGCGCGCCACCAGCTCGTCGGCCAGCCGTTCCGCCGTCGCCCGCTGACCGATCAACGGGTGCGCCAGCAGCGCGTCGGCCACCCGGTCGCGCCCGCCGCGCACGGCCGCGTCCAGCGCCAGGTACTCGTACGCGGTCACGTGCGAGATCAGCCCCGAGATCGACGGCGGCACGGGGGCGACCGGCAGCGGTCGTGCCCCGTCGCGCGTGACCTCCGCCGGCACCTCGACCACCGCGTCGTCGGGCAGGAACGGCAGGGTGCCGCCGTTGCGCACGTTCACCACGTGCTGTTCGGCACCCGTTCCGCCGGTCAACGCGTGCACGAGCTGCACGGCCGCCTCGGAGTAGTACGCCCCGCCGCGCTGGGACAACGCGTCGGGCTTGGTCACCACCGACGTGTCCCGGTAGAGGTCGAGCAGCTCCTTCTCCACGGCCGAGACGACCTCGGCCCGCGGCGGCTCCTTCTTCTGCCTGGCCACGACCTCGTCGTGGTCGTAGAAGTACTTGAGGTAGTACGACGGCACCATGCCAAGCCGGCGCATCAGCGACGCCGGCAGCCCGATGTGGGTGCCGAGGTCCTCGCCGTGCGTCGTGATCAGTTCGGGCAGCCGGTCGACGCCGTCGACGTGCACGCCGGTCGCCCACGACAGGTGGTTGAGGCCGACGTGGTCCAGCCGCACCGCGTCCGGCGTCACGCCGAGCAGCTCGGACGTCCAGCGCTGGAACGTGATCGCGACGTTGCACAGCCCGACCGCGCGGTGCCCGGCCTGCAGCAGTGCCCGTGTGACGATGCCGACGGGGTTGGTGAAGTTCACGATCCACGTGTCGTCACCAGCCAGTCGGCGCACCCGTTCGGCGATGTCCAGCACGACCGGGACCGTGCGCAGCGCCTTGGCCAGGCCGCCGGCACCGGTCGTCTCCTGGCCGACGCAGCCGCAGGCCAGCGGGAACGTCTCGTCGGACGCGCGGGCCGCCTGCCCGCCGACCCGCAGTTGCAGCAGTACGGCGGACGCGCCGTCCACGCCCTCCTCCAGGGAGGACGTCGTGGTGACGCGGGCCTGGTGCCCGGCGTGCGCGAGCAGGCGCTGGGCGAACGCGCCGACGACGGCGAGCCGGTCGGCGTCCGGGTCGACCAGCACGATCTCGTCGACCGCGAGGCTGGTGCGCCGGCCCGCGATGCCGTCGACCAGCTCCGGCGTGTACGTGGACCCGCCGCCGACAACGGTGAGCTTCACCCTTTTACCCCCGTGAACGTGATTCCCTTGACGAACGAGCGCTGGGCGAGGACGAACAGGACCACCGCCGGGACCATGATCAGCAGCGTGACGGCCATGGTCAGGTTCCACTGGACGTGGTGCATGCCCTTGAACGACGACAGGGCCAGCGACAACGTCCACTGGTCCGGCTTCTCGCCGGTGTAGAGCAGCGGGCCGAAGTAGTCGTTCCAGGTGTAGAGGAAGCAGAACAGCGCGGTGGCCGCGATGCCCGGCTTCGCCATCGGCACGACGATCCGCGTCAGCGTCTGGAACTCGGTACAGCCGTCGACCCGCGCCGCGTCCACATAGGACTGTGGGATGGTCAGGAAGAACTGGCGCAGCAGGAAGATGCTGAACGCGTCGAACAGGAAGTACGGCACGATCAGCGGCACCAGCGTGCCGGTCAGCCCGAGGCTGGACCACGTGTCGTACAGCGGGACGGCGACCACCTGCGGCGGCAGCATCATCGCACCGACCACGAGCAGGAAGACCGCGTTCCGGCCGCGCCAGCGCAGTTTCGCCAGCGCGTACGCCGCAGGTATCGACGACAGCAGCATGCCCGCCGTGGCCAGCAGCGCATACGTCAAGCTGTTGACCAGGTACTTCAGCAGCGGAGCCTTGTCGAAGACCTCGACGAAGTTCTCCCAGTGCCACTCGCGTGGCCACAGTTGCGCCGTGAACGCCTGAGAATCCGACATCACGGCGGTGAGGATCACGAACAGGACCGGCAGGGCGAACATCAGGCCGAGGGCGAGGCCCAGGCTGTGCACGGCGATCCAGTCGAGCCGGCGACGCCAAACACCCGTCACGCTCCCGGCCCTCCTTCTTCCTGATGAGAGTTCTTGCGCATGCGGTGCACGAGCACGGCCGTGGCCGCGAACGACACGATGAACAGCACGGTCGCCATCGCCGCCGCGTAGCCCATGTCGAAGTAGCGGAAGCCCTGCGTGTACAGCCAGGCCGGGAACGTCAGGGTCGAGTTCTCCGGGTACCCGAGGTACTTCGTGTTCCCGGTGGCCTCCGCCGACCCGCTCGCCGCCGACCCCGCCACCACGGCCTGGGTGAACAGCTGCAACGCCAGGATGATCGAGTTGACCACGCCGAACAGCAGGACCGGCGAGATCGACGGCAGCGTGATGTGCCACCAGCGGCGCAGCGGGCCGGCGCCGTCGAGTTCGGCCGCCTCGTACTGCTCCTGCGGCACGTCCAGGATCGCGGCCAGGATGATGATCATCAGGTCGCCGGACACCCACAGCATCACCGCGGTGATGCCGCCCTTGGCCCACGCCGGGTCGGCGAACCACAGCGGGCTCTGGATGCCGAACCAGTCGAGGAACTCGTCGACCGGGCCGCCGTTGGGCCGCATGACCATGAAGAACACCAGGGTCGCGGCGACCGGCGGTGCCAGCGACGGCAGGTAGCACAGCGTGCGGATCAGGCCGACGCCCGACTTGAGCCGGGCGATCACCGACGCCACGCCGAGCGTGAACACCAGGCGCGCGGTCGTCAGCACGACCACGAACCACAGGGTGTTGTACACCGACGTGCGGAACAGCTTGTCGGAGAACATGTACTCGTAGTTGGCGAAGCCGATCCACTTCGGCGGGTTGATCAGGTCGTACTTGGTGAACGAGAACCCGATCGTGGCGATCAGCGGGTAGCCGAAGAACGCGAGGAAACCGATCAGCGCGGGTGCCATGAAGGCCAGGGCGACGAGTCGCCCGCGGGCCCGGGGCCGCCGTGAAGGGGCGGCCCCGGGCACGTCCACGCGGTCGAGCGTGGCGGTCATCGCTACTTGCCGCTCTTGGCGATCTGGTCGTCGATCTGCTTGTCGATCTCCTTGAGCCCGGCCACCAGGTCCGGGACCGCGCCCGCCTGCCAGCTCGAGGAGAAGTCGCCGACGGCCTTGATGTGCGCGTCGCCGATCGGGGTCGACACGTTGCCCTGGAGCTTGCCGCCCGCCGCGAGGTCGATGAACGTCTTGAAGTTCTCGTCGACCTCGAGCTTCGGGTCGGCCAGCGCCGCCTTGGTGTGCGGGATGTTCTTCAGGCCGTTGGACAGGCCGACGATCGCGTCGGTGTCGAACCCGAGGTGCTTGATCAGCTCCCACGAGGCGGCGGGGTTCTTGGCGCCCTTGGGGATGCCGACGATCGTGCCGGTGGTCAGGCCGGTGCCGTACAGGTCGGGCTTCGCGGTCGGGACCGGCGCGGTGCCGTACTTGACGGTCGGCGCCTGGTCCTTGAGGAACGCCGTGCGGTACTCGCCGTCGATCATCATGGCGATCTTCTGCTGGTGGAAGGCGTGGTCGGCGGAGTACTCCTGGCCCAGGCCCGCGCGGAACCGCTCCAGGTTGTCGTAGCCGTAGAAGTCCACGAGTTCCTTCTGGAACTTGTACATGTCCTGCCACTCGGGGGTGCTGAGCGAGGACTTGCCGTCGGCGCCGAACCACTTCGCGCCGAACGCCGGTGCGAGCATCTGCGCCCGGTTCTCGTAGAACTGGGGCGAGGGCAGGAAGCCCGCGACCTCGATGGAGCCGTCGGCCGCCTTCTTGGTGGTGCGCTTGGCGAAGTCGACCAGCTCGGCGATCGTCTTCGGCGGCGTGGTGATGCCGGCCGCCGCGAGGATGTCCTTGTTGTAGTACAGGCCGTACACGTCGCTCAGGACCGGCAGCGCGCACCGCTGGCCCTTGTACTCGGTGTAGGAGCGCACCGCGTCGGGGATCTGCCCGAGGTCGACCTTGTCCCGCTCGATGAACGGCTTGAGGTCCTGGAACGTGCCGCTGGAGCAGAACTGGCCGATGTTGTCGGTGGTGAACGACAGCGCGACGTCCGGCGGGTTGCCGCCGCGGATGCCCGCGGTGATCTTGTCGTCGTCCTGGCTGCCCTCGTGCTTGATCTCGGCGTTGGGGTACTTCTTCTTGAAGCTGTCCAACGCCTTGGTCAGTTCGTCCTGCTCACGGCCGGAGAAGTTGCTCCACACGGTCAAGGAGAACTTGTCGTCCTTGCCCGGAGCCGTCGTTGCGGCTGTGTTGTTGTTGCCCGCGCCCGCCGCACAGGCGGTCAACGAGACCGCGGCGGCGACGCACAGCAACGCCGCGCGGGAGATCTTGCGCATTTGCTCTCCTCTTCGGATCAACGTGCGGACGGTGACGTTGCCGCGGACCGCTGGTCGAGACGCGGGCCGCGGAAGGGTTCGGTCGTGGCGGCGGGCAGACCGAACACCTGTTCCCTGGCGACCGAGAGAGCGGAATGCAGTGCGCCGGAGCGCACGGGTTTCCCGGTGACCATGGCCAGTTGGACCGGGGTGCGGGGCACCACCAGTCGGTGCAGCTGCTCGGCGACGAGGTCGGCGAGCGCCGTGCCGCCCGCGTGGGCGACCTCGCCCGAGAGCAGCACGAGTTCGGGGTCGAGCACGGCGACGACGTTCGCGATACCGGTCGCGATCCGCCGGGCCAGGTCGAGCAGGAACGGGCTCGACGGTTCGGCCTTGCGCACCGCGGACTGCGCGGTGCGCGCGGTCAGGCCGTGCGCGCGGGCGAGCCGGACGACGGCGGCGTTGTCGAGCAGTTCGCCGTAACGGCTGCCCGCGCGGGTCGTGCCGGTGTCGGCGCCGGCGCGGTCGGGCACGCGCATGGCGTCTATTTCGCCCGCGCCGCCGGTCGCGCCGCGCAGCAGCACGCCGTTGACGACGACCGCCGCGCCGACCGCGTCGGCGGGCCAGATCAGGACGAAGTCGCGCACGTCGGTGGCCCGGCCCGCGATCATCTCCTCCAGCGCGACGAGGTTGACGTCGTTCTCGACCGTGACGCCGGTGTCGAGCAGGGCCTCCAGCGTGCGCGGCAGGTCGTCCACGTCCGACCAGCCGGGCATGTGCGGCGCGTAGACGAGCCGTCCGGTCGCCGGGTCGACCGCGCCGGGGCTGCCGACGACGACGTGGTGCAGGGCTTCGGTGGTCAGCCCGGCCTGGCCGGCGGCCTGTCGGACGGCGGCGTGGAAGGCGTCGAGCACGTCGGTGCGCGGCATGGGCGCGCTGTGCTCGGTGAGCAGCGTGCCGGAGATGTCGGCCACCGCGACGTCGATCGCGTCGGGCGTGAGGTCGACGGCGGCGACGTGGGCGAGGGCGCCGTTGACCGTCCAGAGCTGCGCGCGCGGGCCGCGTCCGCCGCCGCGCAGACCGTTGCGCAGGACCATGCCGTCGGTCTCCAGCCGGGTCAGCAGCTGGGCCGTCGCGGGCTTCGAGAGACCGATGATCCCTTCGAGGTCCGACCTGGTCAGCGGGCCGTTGCGCAGCAATGCCTCGATCGCCGCGCGGTCGTTGATCTCGCGCAGAAGTCGGGGGCTGCCGGCTCGCATCGTCTCTCCTGTCTGTTAACTTTCCAGACGATTTCCGGCCACGCTAGTGACCGGGGTCACCGGGGTCAATGGGGTGATGCGGGTCCGTTACCTGACTTAGGTTCGCCTAAGGCACGCTGGTGGCATGACCGACACCCGTCCCGAGACACTTGGCGAGCTGCTCGGCGGTCGTGGCGGCGCACTGGACGCGTCGCTGCCGCCGCTGCTGTTCGCGTTCGGCTGGCTGCTGGGCGGGCAGTCGATCATCGGCGGGGCGATCGCGGCCGTGGCCTGCGGTGTCGCGATCGGTGTCGTGCGGGTGGTGCGCGGCGACCGGCCGCGTGCCGTGCTGGTGTCCGTGGCGCTGGTGGTGCTGGCCGCGTACATCGCGTTGCAGACCGGCCGGCCCGAGGACTTCTTCCTGCTCCAGATCTTCCTCAACGTGGGCAGCGCGCTGGCCTGGGCGGCGAGCATCGTGATCCGCTGGCCGCTGCTGGGCGTGGTGGTCGGCCTGCTGACCGGCCAGAAGTTCCGCTGGCGGCGCGATCCCGACCTGATGCGCGCCTACCGCGTGGCGAGCTGGGCGTGGGTGGGCCAGTACGTGCTGCGCGTCGTCGTCTTCGGCACCCTGTGGCTGTCCGGTCAGGTCCTGGTGCTGGGCTTCGCCCGGGGCGTCATGACGTGGCCGCTCCAACTCGCCTGCATCGCGGTGAGCTGGTGGCTCATCCGCCGCACCCTCCCCGCCGACCACCCCGGTCTGCGCCACCCCCGCTCCTGACCGCGCGAGTCATACGTTCAGACACCACGAAATGTGCGTTCGGACACCGTGAAATGTGCGTTCAGGCACCGGACCCGTCCTGAACGCACGACTCGCGGTGTCCGAACGCACAACTCGCGGGCTTACCGGAGACGGGGAGCGCTCTCGCCCAGGAGGGACACCGCCGCCAGCCACGCGGCACCCGCCGCCGCGCCCGACGCCACGTGGATCGGCGCCGACGTCCGCGTCGCGAGCGCACGCCGCAGCCGCGGACCGATCGCCGTCGCGTGCACCAGGCTGCCGATCAGCACGAGCGGCGTCAGCTCGTCCCGTCCCCGGTCCGCCAACGCCAGGTCCACCAGGTGCTCGACGGCCGACGCGATGATGTCGTCGGCCACGGGATCGTGCGCGTTCGCCGTCACCAACGGCGCGAACTCCGCCAACCGCACCGGCGCACCCGCGTTCGCCGCCACGATCAACGCCCGCCGCCGGTCCCCCGACGTCACCCCGGCGTGCGCCAACACGGCCCGTGCCAACGGCCCCGGCCGCGCGACTTCGCGCAACGTCGCCCGCACGGCCTCGCGCCCGATCCAGAACGCCGACCCCTCGTCACCGAGCAGCCACCCGTACCCGCCGCCGGCCGACACCAGCCGGTGGTCGACGATCCGCGCCGAGATCGACCCCGTGCCCGCGACCAGCACGGTCCCGTCCGGCGCCGCCGACCCGGACGCGAACGCCGCCTCGCAGTCCGTGATCACCCGCATCGGGCAGCGCAGCCCGGCCGAGTTCCACGCCGCCGTGAACAACGCCTCGACCTCGGGGTCGCCCAACCGGCTCGACCCGGCCATGCCCAGCACCCCGGACTCGACCTTGCCCGCGTCGAGCCCGTCCAACGCCATCCGCAACGCCTCGCCCACGTGCCGCGCGGCCCGCTCCGGCGGGTGCGAGTGCGGGTTGGCGCCGCCCGCGACACCCGCGCCGAGCCGGGTGCCGTCCAGGTCGAACACCAACGCCCGGGTAGCCGTTCCTCCCGCGTCCAGCCCGACCACGAAGCCCATTCGCCCGAGTATGGCCGTCCCGAACGCGCACCGGCACGGCCAACCGGGTCACGGCGTCAGGACCTCCGCGCGCCGCCCGGCGCCGTTGTGGTGGAACAGGACCAGCAGGCTGTCCGACCCGTCCGCGGCCAACGCCCCGTCGTCGCGCCGCACCTCGAACTCGGCACCGTCGGCCACGACCGTCGACAGCACGGCCGACCCGTACGACAGCACCGCGAACCCCGGCCGCAGCACGTCGAACGACATCGGCACGTCCAAGGTGTCGATCACGTTGTCGGTCGTGCCCGGCGGTGCGTAGGCGCCGGTCACCCTGGCGGTGTAGGAGATCCGCGCCGATCCGGCCGCCGGGTCGACGCCCAACGCCCGCACGCCCACCGGCAGCACCACGACGTCGCTGTCCATCAGGTTCGTGTCCACGTCGCCGAACGCGCCGTTGAGCGGACGTTCGTCCACAGTCGCCCGATCCGCGAGCCTTGTGGTCCGCGCCAGCCACACGTCCGCCTTCACCGAACCACCCGGGTCGGTGGGTTTGACCGCCGTGACCGCGAAGTCCGGTTCGCCGTCCCCGGTCGTGTCGATCCGCACGCCCGGCGAGGCGACCGAACCGAGCGTGTACCACTGCCCCCACATCGCGATACCGAACGCCACGACCGGGTCCTCCGCACCCGGCGTCGACGTCACGCCCACGTACCGCAGGTCGCCGCCGCGCGCCGACCCGTTGACGGCGCACGCGACCTGAGGCTCGTCGTCGCACGGCGGCAGCTCGGGACTGCGGCCCTGGAGTTCGAACGCCGACACCATCGACGCGTACCCGCCCCGGTCGAACCCCCGGCCGTTGACCCGCACCGTGCCGTCGGCCATGGCGGCGGTCAGCGCCGACACCGGCTTGGGCGCCGCGTACACCGGCACGCGGGCGGCGGCCTCCCCGGACGACACGACCACGAGCCCCGACGCCTCCGACAGGAACTGCCGCGCCCGGCCGTCCTCCGTCGTCCGCAGTGTCGGGTCCGCCACCTTTCGGAGTTCCGAAGCCGTGACCCGTAGCGTCACCCGAACCCGGGCCTCGCCACCCGGTGGCACGGAAACCTCCGATGGGCGGACCTCGATCCGGGCACCCGGTACCTCGGTCGAGGGCCGGTACGCGACGCTCGCGGTACGCCGCGTGGTCGACTTGTTGACCACGCGCACGGTCTTCATCAGCAGCGCCGACCGGTTCACCGGCACGGTCCCGAACGTCACGCCCACCGAGCCCGGGTCGTCGGCCACCATCGCGAGCAGGTCGGTGTCCACGGCCTGCCGCGCGTCGACGCGTCCCGCCCCGACCCGCATGGGCGCCTCGGGCACGCCGGTCGCGCGGTCGTCGCCGGACACCACGGTCGCGTCCGCGGTGTTGACGACCGCGGCCTTGACCTCCTCCACGGTCCAGTCCGGGTGCGTCTCGCGGACCAGCGCGGCGATGCCCGCCACGTGCGGCGTGGACATCGACGTGCCGCCCTTGCTCACGCCGTCCGCGCCGGTGCCGACCGCGGCCGAGACGATGGTGTCGCCGGGCGCGGCCACGTCGGGTTTCGCGCCGACCGGTCCGCGCGCGCCGCGGGCCGACGTGGGCGTGATCGTGTCGGCGATCGACGGGGCCAGGGTGGGCAGCGCCCGTCGTCCCGTGCCCTGGAAGCGGACTTCGAGCGTGCCCGCGTCGAGCAGCGGGCGGACGCGCTGCGTCGCCGGGCCGGTGAACTGGAACACCGGGGTGGTCGCGTTCCCGGCGATGGCGGCGGCGAAGATCGCGCGCGTGGACGTGAGCAGGACACCGTCGGCACCGGCCTTCTCCGCGTTGTCGGTGCGGGCTTTCGAGCCGCACTCGCGGGTGGCGTCGTCCTCGTCCCACTCCAGCCACACGACTTTTCCGGTCAGGTCCTGGGAGACCGGTCCGCATCCATCCACATTGGACTCTTCCTGGATGCGGACGACGGGGCGCGTCAGGTCGAGCGCGGGGAAGTCCCGGTAGTCCTGGCTGTACTGGCCCGGCTGGTCGCCGAGGTCGGTGACGCCGAGGCCGTCGAGCAGGACGTGCGCGTCGCGCGTGTTGGCCACGGTGAGGGCTTCGGGCGTGTTGCCGGGCGCGCCGCCGGCGTCGTAGAAGTCGCCGCCGTTGCCCGCCGCCGCGACGACCAGCACGCCGTTGCGCACGAGCTTGCGCACGAAGAGGCTGTCCGGGTCGTCCTGGCCGCCGAAGTCCGTGCCCAGCGACAGGTTGACGACGTCGAGGTGGTCGGAGAAGTCGCCGTCGCCGTTCGGGTCGAGCGACCAATCCATGGCTTCGGCGGTCAGATTGGTCGACCCCGTGCAGCCGAACACCTTGAGCGCGTAGATCTCCGCCGCCGGCGCGGTGCCCGGGCCGACCCGCATGCGGTCGAGGTGCTCGGGCGTCAACATCCGGTGGTCGCCGCGGAACGTGCTGCCGTCGGTCTCGACGCCGTAGCCGGCGGCCGTGCCCGCGACGTGCGTGCCGTGCCCGAAGCAGTCCATCGGGTTCGGGTCGGGCACGGGGGTGGCGTGGTCGGGGTCGTCGGCGTCGTAGTCGTCGCCGACGAAGTCGTGGCCGCCCACGACTTTGGCGTTGGGCGTCCAGGGCGCCGTGCGGTCGACGGCGCGGTAGGCCTCGACCGTGCCTTCGCCGCCGAAGTCCGCGTGCGTGTAGTCGACGCCGGTGTCGATGACGCCGATGCGCAGGCCCTCGCCGAGTTTTCCGTTGTCCTGCCAGACTTTCACCGCGCGGGTGAGCTGCGCCGCCCCGGAGTTGGACGCGGTCTTCGGGACGATGGCGCGGACGGAACGCACCTCGGACAGCGCGGAGAGTTCCCGCAGCCGCGCGGCGTCGCCGGTGACGACGAAGCCGGGTACCGCGTTGGCGGTCCGTGCGACCTGGCGGGCACGGGAGTCCTTGTCCCGCAACGCCTTCAAGACCTTGTCGGTGATCTCGCCGATGAGCCGCCGCGACTCCCGCGCCGCGCCGATCGCCCGCCCGCGGTCGTCTTCGCGCTCGAAGGCGTCGACCGCCGAGGAGGTGGCGAGTTCCACGAACACCGTGGCGGTCCGGCCGCTCCCGGTCAGTTCGGCACCAGCCGGTTGGGCACCGGCGAGTCCCGTGGCGGACAAGAGGGCAGCGGTCAGCACGGCGACCAGTCTCATGGGGGTCCTTCGTCAGGCAGCGGGGCGCGGAGATCCTCCCGACCCGACGCCGTCCGCCGCCACCTCTGTCATCCACCCAGGTGACCGCCGGGTCAGGACAGGCCGACCAGCCACTGCTCGACCCCCGCCACGTGCACCGTCGACCACGACCGCGCGAGTTCGGTCTGCCGGTTGGCCAGCGCGTCCACGATCGCGCGGTGCTCGGAGACCGTCCGCTCGACCGCGCCGCCCTCCGCGATGCCGTGCCAGATCCGCGTCCGCGCCTGCGGCCCGGCCATCGTCTCCAGCAGTTGCGCGAGGTAGGCGTTGCCCGAGCAGCGGGCGATGGCCTGGTGGAACTCCAGGTCGTGCGCGACGAGTTCCTCCAGCGAGTGCGCCGACTCGGCGGTGTCGCACAACGCCCGCAGCGAGGCCACCTCCTCGGGGCCGACGCGTTGCGCGGCCATCGCGGTCGCGGCCGGTTCCAGGATGCGGCGCACCTGGAGGACCTCCAGCGTCGATTCCTGGCCCCGGTGCAGTTCGAGCACGAACGACAGTGCCCCCAGCAGGTCGTCGGCACGCAGGCTGGAGACGTACGTGCCGTCGCCCTGGCGGACGTCCAGCACCCTGACCAGTGACAACGCCTTCACGGCCTCGCGCAGCGAGTTGCGGGACAGCCCCAGCCGCTCGGCGAGGTCGGCCTCGCGCGGCAGCCGGTCACCGGGTTTGAGTTCGCCGGTCACGATCATTTCCCGCACGCGCAGGATCGCGTCGTCGGTTACTGCCACGGCGGCCCTCGCTCGTCGTTAGACCTCGGATGTCTGAGCCCAAGTATGGGCCCCTCCCGCGGGTCGCCGCCGAGAGCCCCTCGCAGGTCGATGGATAACAAGTTGCACTGACTATTGGTTATCTTCCGACTAAACGTGACGGCGTGCACTGTTTACGCGCATAATGGTCCAGACCATTTGAGGAGGGACCTTGGACACCGTTGTCGCAGCTCCACGAGCACTGCTCGGCCGCACCATCACGGGTCCCGCGTGGGTCCGCGTCCGTGCGGGCCGGATCGTCGAGGTCGTGACGGGTGAACCACCGGTCGGTGCGGAGGTGCTGGCCGACGGTCTGCTCACTCCCGGACTGGTCGACATCCAGATCAACGGCGCGGTGGGCGTGGACTTCGCCGAGGTGGACCCGGTGTCGATGGCCGTGGTGACGAGAGCGCTCCCACAAACGGGCGTCACCCGGTTCCTCCCGACGCTGATCACCGCGCCGGTCGGCGTGGTGCTGAGGCAGGCGCACGACGTGCTCGCCGCGTCGGCCGCCCTGCCCGAGAACTCCGGTGCCCGCCCGCTGGGCGTGCACCTCGAAGGACCGTTCCTGTCGCCCAAGCGGCCCGGCGTGCACGACCCGGCGCTGATGGTCGAGCCGGGCGAGGCCGAGATCGACGCGTTGCTCGACGACGAGGTGCTGGCCGGCGCGTTGCGCATGGTCACGCTCGCCCCCGAGCAGCCCGGCGGGTTCGAAGCCGTCCGCAGGCTCGCGGACGCGGGCGTGCTGGTGGCCGTCGGCCACTCGGACGCCACCGGCGAGCAGACCAGGACCGCGGCCGAGGCCGGCGCGCGCATGGTCACGCACCTGTTCAACGCGCAACGCCCGCTCGGCCACCGCGAACCGGGCGTGCCCGGCGTCGCCCTGGTCGACGAGCGGTTCACCCTCGGCCTCATCGCCGACCTGGCCCACGTGGGTCCGGACGTGTGCCGCCTGGTGTTCAACGCCGCCGGTCCGCGGGTCGCCCTGGTCACCGACGCCGTCGCGGCGGCCGGCATGCCGCCGGGCCGTTACCAGCTCGGCGGTGCGGACGTGGTCCTGACCGAGGACGGCGTGCCGCGTTCGCCCGAGGGCACGATCGCGGGCAGCGCGCTCACCCTGGACCGGGCCATCCGCAACATCGTGTCGGTCGGCGTGGACGCGGCGGACGCCCTGGCGTCGGCCACCATCGTCCCGGCGGACGCCATCGGCGAACCCACCCTGGGCCGCCTGACGCCCGGTGCCGTCGCCGACCTGGTGTGGTGGGACGAGGACCTGCGCCCGCGCAAGGTCTGGGTCGACGGCGTGGTCGTGTACGACGCCGACGCGGCGGTCGTCCCGGCTGGCCGGGAGCCCGCCCTGGAGGTCGTGGCCACCGCCGGCCAGTAGTCGCCGACACCAAAGTGGGCAGGGACCGGGTCCCTGCCCACTTTCCCTTGCCTTCGCGAGTCCTCCACTCAGACACTCCGAAACACGCACTCAGCTTGTCTTTTAACCTGTTCGGCGGGGTTTGGTGCCCTTCTTGTGGTGGGCCGGTCGGGTATGTGCCCGTCCAGTGGCCAGGACGAGTCCGACGTCGAAGCGCGGTGCGGTGGCGCGGTTCTTCGAGCCGGGAGGTCGTCCCGGTCCGGGGCGGACCGGTTTCGGTGCAGCCGCTGGGCGGGCGATCTTCATGTGGAGGTTGCGGAACCCGCGCCGGACGCGGGTCGGGGTGAGCCTGGCGGGTTCGGCGGGTCGTTCCCAGGGGTGGCGCAGGTCGGCGACCAGCGGGCGGGCCAGGCGCAGTTGTGCGTGGACGGCCAGGATCAGCCAGGTCCAGCGGTCGGCGGCCTCGGGATCGCGCAGCCTGGGTCTGGTCCAGCCGAGCGTCTGCTTGAGCAGACGGAAGGTGTGCTCGATGTCGAAGCGCCGCAGGAACGCCCGCCACCAGCGGTCGACCTCGACCGGGCCGGAGTCGGGATCGGAACACCACAGCCAGACCGGTTTGTTCACCCCGCCGGAGGGCAGGCGCTCCACCGTCAGTCGGATCACGGTGCCCTCGACGATCGGCAGCGGTCCACTGTGGTCGATCCAGGCGGCCCGGCGGGTCAGTCGCGGGTGCAGCCGGTTCCAGGCCTGTGCGGTGGCGGTGCCGTAGAGACGGGTGTCGGTGCGGGTCAGCACGTCCTCGGCGCCCCAGGTGGCGGGGTCGCCGAAGACGAACTCGCCGCCGTGCTTGCGAAACCGTCCGCCCAGAGGGTTGTGGACCCGGGGCGGGCCCGGGCGGCGCAGCACCCGGTCCGACCGCATCCGTCCCAGCACCCGCACCGGCAGGTCCTCGAGCAGACGGGCGATGCGGGGCGCGTCGTAACCGGCGTCGAACACCACCAGGATCTCCGGATCACCCCGGCGCCACTGGTCGGCGGCGATGAGCCGTTGGACCACTCCGCGGACCTGGGCGGCGGTCACCGCGGCGAGGTCCGCGCCGGGCGGCAGCCGGACCGCGTCCAGCAGCGCGGTCCACGACGTGCCGCCGGTCTCCAGCGCGGCCACGAACGAGTACGGCCATCCCGGGATCATGCGGTGCTCGCCTCTGCCGCGTCCGTAGACGTGGCAGAACGTGCGGTCCGGGCAGGTCGCGCCGTCCGGCCGCAACCACGGCGAGACGTCGACCGCGAGCACCAGGCGGCCGTCCGCGGCCCGCGGCAACGGCGTCCCGGCCGGCGCGTCGCGTAGCCGGTCGACCTCGATGCGGCCGTTGTTGACCGCGTCGTAGAGGCCACCGTGCCCACGCCGGTGTTCGGGCGCCAACGACAACCCCACCAGGGTCCGCACCGGTCCGTCGGCGCACAGCACGGCGTCGGCCAGCTCGAACAACCCGTCCGCCCGACGGGTCAGACACCGGTGGAACTCCCGCCGGAACCCGGACAACGCCCCGAGCGCCGATCTGGGGTCGAGATGGTGCACACTGATCACGCAGCCCTTTGGTCGATCGTCCTTCTGTCGCAAGAGCGATGATCGACCAAGGGCTGCTTCTGTGATCAACCGGGGTGTCCGTCAACCGCCCGGGACCTCAAAAGACAAGCTCAGGCAGGACCCCGCCCAAGCCGCGCGAGTTATGCGTTCGGACACCGCGAGTTGTGCGTTCAGACACCGTGAACTGTGCGTTGGAGCACCTTGAGTTCGACGCGCGAACGCACAACTCATGGTGTCCGAATGCATAACTCGCGCGAAAAGGAGAGCCCCCGACCACAAGGAGGGCGGGGGCTCGTCCGTGCGAGAGGGTCAGCGGGTCTGGGTGACCTTCTTCAGGCCGCGGGGGTTGTCCGGGTCGCCGCCGCGGGCCAACGCCAGGCCGTGGGCCAACCGCTGCACGGGCAGGATCTCCAGGATCGGCGCGACCTCCTCCGGGGTCTCCGGCACCGGGATGCGCAACGCGGCCGACACGGCGGAAGCCGCCGAGCCGACGGCCACGACGTCCGCCCCACGCCCGTGCACCACGTCAAGCACGTCGTGCAGCGCGTCGCCACCACGTCCCTTGCTGGTCACGGCCAGCACGGCGGTCTCGCCGTCCACCGCCGCGACCGGGCCGTGCAGCAGGTCGGCGCCGCTGTACGCGCGCGCCGCCAGGTACGACGTCTCGGCCAGCTTCAACGCCGACTCCAACGCCGTGGGCAGCGAGTAGCCGCGACCGGTCGTCAGGACCCGGTCCACGAACCGGTACCGCTGGACGGCCTCGGACACCGCGTCCACGGATCCGTCGAGAGTGGACTGCGCGAGGTCGCCCAGCGGCGCCGCCGCCCGGCCGTCGCCACCGCGGATGGCGTCGACCAGCAGGTACAGGGCCAGCAACGTGGCCGAGTAGGTCTTGGTCGCGGCGACCGCCTGCTCGACGCCCGCGCCGATGTCCACCGACAGCTCGGCGGCGGCGTTGAGCGGCGACGACGCGGTGTTCGTGACCGCCACGGTCAGCGCGCCGCGCTCGCGCGCCGACTGCGTGACCTCCAGCAGGTCCGGGGACCCGCCGGACTGGCTCACGGAGACCAGCAGCACGTCGCGCAGGTCGGGCTGCGCGCCGTACAGGGTGGTGGTCGACGGCGACACCAACCCGGCCGGCAGTTCGAGCAGGACCTCGGTCAGGTACTTGGCGTACAGCGCCGCGTGGTCGGACGAGCCACGCGCGCCGAACAGCACGAACCGGGGCTTGCGCTCGCGGATCACGTCCGCGACGGCGGCGATCTGGTCGCGCCGGGCGACCAGGTCGGCGAAGATCTTCGGCTGCTGGGCGATCTCCGCCGCCATGTGCCCGCCGGGCTGGTGGTCGGTCATTGGTTCCCCTGTTCCAGACGCTGGCTTGCGGCGATGCGCTCCGCGGCGGCGCGCAGGCACACCCGCGATCCGCCGTGGGTGTCGACGCGGGCGACGGTGCCCAGGTCGGGTCCTGGCACGCCGGTCTCGACGTGCACTAGGTCTAGACCAATCTTAGCGAGCGAGGACACCAGATCGCGAGTGAACGGAAAGCGGTGCGCCTCCCGCGTGACCACGACCACGGTCCGACCCGCCGCCACCGCCGCGACCTCGTCGGCGGTCCGCGCGGACACGACCGTCGTCCCGGGGATCAGTTCCGTCAGGTACGGTCCCAGACCCCACGGCACGTCGCCCACCGCGATGGACGCCTCGACCTCCAGGTCGAGCACCACGGGCGGACCCGACAGCGCCAGCGTCCCGCGCACCTCGACCGCCCGCCGGGCCGCCTCCGACCCGAGCGACGCGTCGTGCGCCTCGACCCGGGCCGGCGGAACGCCCAACGCCGCGGTGCGACGCGCGGCCTCCGCCAACCGTTCGAGCGGCAACGTGCCCGACTCGACCGCGGCCACGATGCTGTCGATCAACCACTGGAGTCCGGCGTCGTCCAGCGGCTCGCCGCCCAGGCACAACGCGTCCGCGCCCGCGACCAGCGACCGCACCGCGCCCGCCGCGAGGTCGCCGCCGACGGCCTTCATGTCCAGCCCGTCGGTCACGATCGCGCCGGTGAACCCGAGCTGTTCGCGCAACACCCGCACGGCCACGGGGTTGAGCGTGGCCGGTTCCGCGCCCCACTCCGGCACGACCAGGTGCCCGGTCATGATCGACCGCACACCCGCCGCCACCGCCGAGCGGAACGGCACGAACTCGACCGCCGCCAACTCCGCGACGGTCCGGGGCAGCACGGGCAGCGCCGCGTGCGAGTCCACAGTGGACGCGCCGTGGCCCGGGAAGTGCTTGGCGCACGCCGCGACACCGACGGCCTGCATGCCCTCGACGTACGCGGCCACGTGCACGCCCGCCGCCATCGGGTCCGAGCCGAACGACCGCACGCCGATCACCGGGTCGTCCAGGGTCAGCACCAGGTCCGCCGACGGCGCGAGGTTCAGGCTCACGCCGCACGCCGCCAACCGGGCACCGACCGACGCGGCGACGGCACGGGTCAGGTCCGGGTCGCCCGCCGCGCCGAGGGCGTGGTTGCCGGGCACCTCCGAACCGCGCCCGTAGTCGAGGCGGGTGACGTCGCCGCCCTCCTCGTCGATGCCGATCACCACGTCCGCGCGCACCGCGCGCAGCTGTGCCGACAACGCCGTGACCTGGGCGTCGTCGACGACGTTGCGACCGAAGTACACGACACCGCCCAGGCCGTCCGCCAAGCGGGCGAGCAGCCAGTCGGGCGCGGTCGTGCCGTGGAACCCGGGGAGCAGGACGCCGGCGGCGAGCCGGTGCGGCGACATGGGGCGACTATCCCTTCACGGCGCCGGCGGTCACGCCGGACACCATCTTCCGCTGGACGATCAGGAAGAACACCAGCACCGGCAACGTGAACAGCGCCGACGCGGCCATCGCGCCGCCCCAGTCCGTGCCGAAGTTGGTCTGGAAACCGCTCAGCCAGACCGGGAGGGTCTCCTTGGTCTGGTCCTTCATCAGCGACAGCGCGAACAGGAACTCGTTCCACGCGGTCACGAACGCGAACACCGACGTGGCGACCAGGCCCGGTCCGAGCAGCGGCAGTGTCACCCGGCGGAACGCCTGCCACCGGCTGCACCCGTCGACCATCGCGGCCTCTTCCAGCTCCATCGGAATGCCGTTGACGAAGCCGCGCAGGGTCCACGCGCAGAACGGCAGCGTCACCGCGAAATAGATCAGCGACAGCGACGGCAGCCGGTCGAGCAGGTCCAGGTCCCGCATCATGAGGAACACCGGGATCAGCAGCGCCTCGAACGGCGCCATCTGCGCGATCAGCATCATCAGCACGAAGCCCTTGCGACCGCGGAACCGCAGTCGTGACAGGGCCAGCGCGGCGAGCAGGCCGACCACGATCGCCGCGAGGACCGCGGTCAGCGACACGAGGAGGCTGTTGCCCAGCGCGGTGAGGAAGCCCGGCTTGGTCCACGCGGTCGAGAAGTTCGTGCCGGTGATCGACAGCGGGATCAGGTCGTAGTCGGTCGAGATCAGGCCGCTGCGCGGCTTGAGCGCCGACGTGAGCATCCAGTACGTCGGGAACGCGAAGAAGATCGCGATCACGACGGCGACGACGTTGGCCGTCACCTTCTTGGCGATCACAGGTCACCCTCCTGCCGGATGAGCCGACGCAGGTACTGGAAGGTCAGCAACGCCAGCAGGGCCACCATGAGCACGCTCACCGCGGCGGCCACGCCGAAGTGGCTCTTCGCCAGACCTTCGAGGTACTGGAGCACCGGGAGCGTCGTGCTGCCCCCGTCCGGCCCGCCCTTCTTGAAGGCCCAGATCTGCGTGAAGACCTTGAAGTCCCACAGCAGCGACAGGAACGTCACCATCAGCAGCAGCGGACGCAACTCGGGCCACGTGACCGCGCGGAACGTCTGCCACGCGGACGCGCCGTCGATGCCGGCCGCCTCGTACTGGTCCCTCGGGATGCCGATCACGCCGGCGTAGAGCGAGAAGGCGAGGAAGGGGATCGCCTGCCAGACGATGAGCAGTCCGATGACCGACATGGTCGAGACGCCCGAGGTGAACCAGGAGTAGCCCTCGAACCCGGACAGCCCGATCTTGACCAGGGTCTTGTTGAGGATGCCGTACTGCTGGTCGAAGATCCACTGGTAGACGGTGGTCGCGGCGAGCAGCGGCATGGCCCAGGCCAGCAGCATCGCGACCTGGAGCACGACCCGGACCACGGGGCTCACCTGACGCATCAGCAGTGCGATGGCCAGACCCGCGCCCACGGACACGAACACCACGGCCGCGGTGAAGAGGACCGTGCGAAGCGCGATCGTCCAGAACGTGGGCTCGCTGAGGATGAGCGTGTAGTTGTCCAGCCCGGTCCACACGACCTCGCCGCGCGTCAGCTCCTTGAGGTTGAGCTTGCGGAAGCTGGTGATCACCACGGACAGCACCGGCCAGCCGATCAGCCACAGGATGGCGATCACGGCGGGTGCCAGCAACAGGTAGGGCAGCGCCCGGTCGAGTGCGCTGCCCTGGCGGCGTCGTGCGCCGCCCTTAACGGCACGGCGCGGTGCCGGCGAGGAACCCCTCGCCGGCACCGCGCTGTCGGTCGTGTTCACGGCCGTCATCTCGGAACGTCAGCCGCCGAGCGTCTTCGACAGGGCCGCGTTCGCGTCACCGGTCGCCTGGTCGATCGACTTCGCGCCGGTCAGGTACGCGGTCAGCATGTCCTTCAGCGGGTTCTGGCCGGACTCGACGGCAGCCCACGCCGGCGTGGTCGGGGTGACCTTGCCGTTGGGGGCCGAGGCCGCCAGCGCCTTGCCGACCGGGGTGGTGGCCAGCTTCGCGGTGTCCTTCGAGGTACCCGGAACCGAGCCGCCCTCGGCGAGCAGGTCCTGGTACTTCTTGGACGACAGCAGCTTCAGGTACTCCTTGGCCAGGTCCTGGTTCTTGCTGCCCTGCGGGATGGCCACGTTCGAGCCGCCCAGGAAGACGGGCGCGGTCTTGCCGGCGGTCTTCGACGGGATCGCGAACGCACCCGTCTTGTCCTTCAGCGTCGGGTCGGCCTTGGCGGCCGTGCCGACCTCCCACGGGAGGCCGATGAACATCGCGACCTTGCCCTTGCCGTACACCTCGGCCTGCTGCGGGGTGGCCTCGTCGGTGTCCTTGGGCGCCTTCGAGCCGGCCTCGGCGAGCTTCTTGTAGAACTCCAGGCCGGCCTTGGCCTCGGCGGTGTTCAGCGAGCCGGTCCACGCGGAGCCCTGCGACTTGGCGACGTCGCCGCCCTCGTCCCAGATGAAGGACAGCAGGGAGTACCAGGACTGGCCGGGCAGGTAGAGCGCCTGGAACTCGGGGTCGGACGCGTTCGCGGCCTTGAGCTTCTCGATCGCGGCGAGCCACTCGTCACGCGAGGTCGGCGCGGCGGTGATGCCGGCGGCCTGGAACAGGTCCGTGCGGTACAGGACCGTGCGGTTCGCGGCGTAGAACGGCATGGCGTACTGCTTGCCGTCCCAGGTCAGCGAGTCCTTGAGGCCGCTGAGCCACTGGTCGCCGTTGAGCGAGGACACGTCGCCGCTCAGGTCGAGCAGGGTCTCCTCGGACGCGAACTTCGCGGTCTGGGTGTTGCCCAGCTCGATCACGTCAGGCGGGTTGTTGCTGGCCAGCGCCGTGGTCAGCTTGTCCTGGATGCCGTTCCACTTCTGGATCTCGTACTTGACGGTGACGCCTGCGTGCGCACCCTCGAATTCCTTGTTCAGAGCGTCGGTCAGGGAGGTCGGCGCCGAGCCGTCCATCAACCAGACCGTAAGCGTGCGAGGCTCGCCGGCCTTGCTGCTGCTGCTCGTGTCCGTGCTACCCGATCCACATCCGGCCACGGCCACCGCGACAGCGGTGGCGCCGACGGCCAGTCCCTTCCAGCCCTTCACGTTGTGCGCCCTTTCCCGATGCCCGGTCCCAGCGACCGGACGACTCAAGTGGTGTAGACCAATGCGGCCTAGAGTGTGCCTCGCCACAGGGCATGTCAAGAACGTTGCTGGACCGTTGCAAAGTCATCGGATCAATTTTCGGGTCTTGTGCGGGGGTTCGGGTCCACGTTCCGACGTGGACAAGGCATCCTGTGTTCGGGAGCGCTGGCAAGGTCGAGGAGGAAGGCATGCTGGAGACGAGCCCTGGGACCGGCTTGGACGCCAGATCCCGCGCACAGCGGGAGCCGAAGTACTGGGGACTCAAGCGGCATCTGCTCGATCTCCTGCGCGCGTTGCCGCCGGGGTCGCCGATTCCGACGGAACGGTCGTTGGCCGCCGAGTTCGACGTGTCGCGCACGACGGTCCGGCAGGCACTGGCGGAGCTGACCGTCGAGGGCCGGTTGCTGCGCGTGCAGGGCAAGGGCACGTTCGCCGCGGAACCCAAGGTGGCCCAAAGGCTTCAGCTGTCCTCGTACACAGAGGACATGAGGGCTCAGGGCAGGCAGCCCTCGTCGCGCCTGATCGAGGCGTCGGAGCAGGCCGCCGAGGCGGAACTGGCCCGGCTGCTGGGCGTGCGCGCGGGAGCCAAGGTGTTGCGGTTGCACCGCCTGCGGCTGGCCGACGGCGAGCCGATGGCGATCGAGACGACGCACCTGGCGCTGGGCCGCTTCCGCGGCCTGCGCCGGTACCTGGCACCGGGTGCCTCGCTGTACCAGGTGCTGCGCGAGCGGTTCGGCGTCGAGATGGGCCACGCGGAGGAGACTATTGAGACCGCGCTGGCTTCGCCCGAGGAGGCCGAACTACTGGGTGCGGACATCGGCCTGCCGATGCTGCTGCTGTCCCGGCACTCGTTCGACACCGAGGGCAACCCGGTGGAGTGGGTGCGGTCGGTCTACCGGGGTGACAGGTACAAGTTCGTGGCCACCCTGAACCGGCCCGCGGACTGACCGGAACCGGTCAGTCCTCGGACCACTCCGTTCGAAGGGTGACGTCGCGCACCGGCGTGGAATCGCGGTGCGCGACGTCCGTCCGGACCGCCCCTATGCGGTGTCGGTCTCAGTCCGTTCGTCGTCCGGCAACGAATGGGTCACGACCCGCAGGCGCCCGTGTTCGGGGCGCACGAACGATTGTTCGCGCAGGTGGGCGGCATTGTCGCCGGTTCGTGTGATAGGGGTGGCGCCACGCCGGTGCCCGTTCGCCGCGGCACCTCGCGGCCACCTGCGGCCGGACGGGGTGCCCAGGGCCGTCCCGAGGGGCGGTCAGGTCCGAGCGGTGGGCGCCATCGGTAAACCCGACCTGCTGTTTCGGACCGATAACCCGCCTGGTCATCGGACCTCTGTCAACCTGGTGAACAGCGCCGGGTCGATGTTCCCGCCCGACACCACGGCCACCGAGCCCGGCGTCGGCGACCGCAGGTGCGCCGCGACCGCGACCGCGCCGCTGGGCTCGGCGACGATCCTGGCCCGCCGGGCGATCAGCGCGACGGCCGCCTCGATCTCGGCCTCGGTCACCGTGACCACCTCGTCGACGTGCGCCCGCAGGTGGGCGAAGGTCAGCTCGGACGGTTCGGCGCGCAGGCCGTCCGCGATCGTGCGGCTGCGGTCGGCGGTCGGCCACCGCACGAGCCGGCCGGCGCGCAGGGACGCGGCCGTGTCGGCGGCCAGCTCGGGCTCGACCCCGACCACCTTCACGTCCGGGCGCAGCGCCTTGACCGCCGTGGCCACGCCCGAGAGCAGGCCGCCGCCGCTGACCGGCGTGAGCACGATCGCCAGGTCCGGCGCGTCCGCGACGATCTCCAGGCCGACCGTGCCCTGGCCGGCGATGACGTTCGGGTGGTCGTAGGGCGGCACGAGCGTGGCACCGCGTTCCTCGACGAGTGCGTGCGCGCGGCTCTCACGTTCCTCGACGGGCACGAGCACGACCTCGGCGCCGAGCGCGCGGGTGGCGTCGATCTTCACGGCGGGCGCGGAGTCGGGCAGCACGATGACGGCCGGCACGCCGAAGACCCGGGCCGCGTGCGCGACGGCCTGGGCGTGGTTGCCGCTGGAGTAGGCCACGACGCCGCGTTCGCGCGCGTCGTCGGACAGGCGGGCGATCGCGTTGTACGCGCCGCGGATCTTGAAGGCCCCGATCGGCTGGAGGTTCTCCGGCTTGAGGCGCAGGTGGTCGTCGAAGCGCAGCAGCGGCGTCCGCACGGCGATGCCGTCGAGGAGGGCCGCGGCGGCCCGGATGTCGTCGAGCGTCACGAGATCCATGGGTCGATCGTGCCCGCCCGATCGGCGGCGTCCAGGTGTGGTGGCAGTCACTTAACGTTGGTGGCGTTCACTCTCTCGGCACAGCACTTTTCACAGCTGGGGGACCGCAACCTGCGGGATTCTTACTTCTGGCAAAACCCCCATTTCGGTGACTGGATCACTACCTTGAGTGAGAGTTAACAGTCAACTGCTACACAGCGCAGTCGGATGGTCGTGAACTGTGACACACTCCGAACACGGATGGCCCGAGCCGTAACAGGTAACAGGGTTATAACGTAGCTCGATCGGGCGAGTACTGATCGGTAACAACCGTGGAGGAGGGCGCTCGTGAAGAAGTCCGAGGCGCTCCTCGCCCGGTCCGGGTCTGCCACGAGGGTGAGAGATAAAGGGGTGGGGCGACCCCTGCCGCCGCCCCACCACCCGTCCCCCTAGAGCCCCCGAGAGCGGTCCCTGCAACCAGGCTCTCGGGTTCCCTGCACCCGAAGATGAGGGAGACGCCTAAATGAACCGCACGAGTGCGGCCCGCCTCGCCGTCGTGGCCTTAATGGCCACCGGCGCGGCTACAAGTCTCAGCGTACCGGCGATCGCGGACACTGCCGCCCCCCAAGGGGTGACCTCTTCCGACACGGAGAGCTACCCGGCCGGGTTGCTCCAGGCGGCGCAGCGCGACCTCGGCCTGAACGCCGAACAGTTGAGCGCCCGTCTGGCGAGCGACACGAAGGCCGGACAGGTCGAGCGGGCCGCGCGCGCCGGCCTCGGCGACAGCTTCGCCGGCTCCTGGATCGACGCGTCGACCGGCCGCCTGACCGTGGGTGTCACCGACGCCCGCCGCACCGGCGTCGCCCGTGCGTTCGGCGCGGACGTCAAGGTCGTGACCTACTCGGCCAGGCAGCTCGCCGGCACCAAGTCCTCCCTCGACCGGACCTCGGCACCCGTGTCGATCACCGGCTGGCACGTGGACGACGCGTCCAACACGGTCGTCGTCGAGGTGAACAAGCTCACCCGCGACGCCGCGGCCGACAAGTTCATCGCCGGCGCGAAGACCCTCAGCCCCGCCGTGCGCGTGGTCGAGGTCACCGAGTCGCCCACCACGCTGGCCGACACCCGCGGCGGCGACGCGTACTACATCGGCAGCGGCAGCCGCTGCTCGGTCGGCTTCGCGGTCACCGGCGGCTTCGTGACCGCCGGCCACTGCGGAAAGTCGGGCAACACGACCACCGGCGTCAACCGGCAGTCGCAGGGCACGTTCCGCGGCTCGTCGTTCCCGGGCAACGACTACGCCTGGGTCGCGACGAACTCCAGCTGGACCTCGAAGCCGTGGGTCAACCGCTACAACGGCTCGAACGTCACGGTGAAGGACGCCACCGAGGCCGCGACCGGCGCGCAGATCTGCCGCTCCGGCTCGACGACCCAGTGGCGCTGCGGCTCGATCCAGGCCCGCAACGCCACGGTCAACTACCCGCAGGGTTCGGTGCAGGGCCTGATCCGCACCAGCGCCTGCGCGGAGCCCGGCGACTCCGGCGGCTCGGCCGTCGCGGGCACCGGCTTCGGCTCGGCCCAGGGCATGACCTCCGGCGGCTCGGGCAACTGCTCGTCCGGCGGCACGACCTACTTCCAGCCGGTCGGCGAGGCGCTGAGCGCCTACCGCCTCACCCTGACCACCGGCTGACCCCTGCATTCCGACCCGGACGCCCCGATGCCTGCCCGCATCGGGGCGTCCGCGCGAGTTATACGTTCGGACACCGCGAGTCGTGCACTCGGACACCGCGAGTTATGCACTCAGGCATCCTCGATCGGGTCAGTCGAACTGCACGGACCGCTTGGACAGCCCGTACCAGAACCCGTCGACCGTCGTCCGGGACCGCTGGTCGGCACTGGCACCCAGCGACACGAACAACGGCGCCAGGTGCTCGGTGCGCGGGTGGGCGATCCCGGCCGCCGGCGCCTTGTGCGCGAAGTCCAGCAACGTGTCCACGTCGCCGTCGTCGAGCGCCCGCCCGGCCCAGTCGTCGAACTCGGCCGACCAGGACGGCGGCGCGTAGTCGGCGGGCCGGCTCATGTCCACGCAGCTCAGGTTGTGCGTCATGAACCCCGACCCCACGATCAGCACGCCCTGGTCGCGCAACGGCGCGAGCTTGCGGCCCACCTCGAACAGCCGGCGCGGGTCCAGCGTCGGCATCGACATCTGGAGGACCGGCACGTCCGCGTCCGGGTACATCTCCTTCAACGGCACGTAGGCGCCGTGGTCGAGCCCGCGTTCCTCGTCCTGGACGACGGGCTCGCCGACCAGCCCGGCGACGGCCGCCGCCAGCTCCGGCGCACCGGGTGCCTCGTAGGTCACCTCGTAATACCGCCGCGGGAAGCCCCAGAAGTCGTACGTCAGCGGCACGGTCCGCGTGGCGCCGAGCGTGAGCGGGTCGTTCTCCCAGTGCGCGGACACGATGAGGATCGACTCCGGGCGCGGGAGGGTCGCGGACCAGGCGTTCAGCTCCGAGGCCCACCGTTCGTCGTCGGCCAGCGGGGGAGCGCCGTGGCCCAGGTACAACACAGGCATCACGGGAACCAGAGTACGCCTCATAGTTGAAGTTTCAACGAGACGGCCGCCGCACGCGGGTCCTCGGCCTCCGTGATCGCCCGCACGACCACCACCCGCGTCGCGCCCGCCGCCAGGACCTCGGGCAGCCGCCGCCCGTCGATCCCGCCGATCGCGAACCACGGCCGTGCGGCGCCGACGGTCGCGCGCACGAGGTCCAGCCCCGGCGCCGGCCGCCCCGGCTTGGTCGGCGTCGGCCAGCACGGACCCGTGCAGAAGTAGTCGACCCCCGGTTCGACGGCCGCCGCGCCGGCCTGCGCCACGTCGTGCGTCGACCGCCCGATCACCACGTCGTCGCCCACGATCCGCCGCGCCACCGACACCGGCAAGTCGTCCTGCCCCAGGTGCAACACGTCGGCCGACGCCGCGAGCGCCACGTCCGCCCGGTCGTTGACGGCCAACAACGCGCCGTGCCGCGCGCACGCCTCGGCCATGACCTCCAACGCGGCCAACTCCTGCCGCGCCTCCAACGTCTTGTCCCGCAACTGCACGATGTCCACGCCACCCGTCAACGCCGCGTCGACGAACTCCCCGAGGTCGGGCCGGTTCGGCGTGCACAGGTAGAGGGTGGCGTCGGCGAGGCGACGGCGGAGCGCTGAGGCGTCGAGTCCGGGCACGGGCCGCACCGTAACCGGTGGACCGTGCGCTACGGTGAAGGCGGTCCGCACGGGAGTCCGGAGAGACCGGGCTGAGAGGGAGCGTGGCGTCGCTCCGACCGTCGAACCTGATCCGGGTCATGCCGGCGCAGGGAGCGTGAATGCCTTGACTACTGATGTGACCGTGCTCGGCGGCGGCGTGATCGGTCTGTCCGTCGCGTGGACGCTCGCGCGCGCGGACTACGCGGTCGCGGTCGTCGACCGAGGTTCCCGGCACGGCGGTTCGCACGTCGCGGGCGGGATGCTCGCGCCGATCACCGAGGCCTGGCCCGGCGACGAGGACGTGCTCGACCTCGGCGTGGAGTCCCTGGGGCTGTGGCCCGCGTTCGCCGCGGACCTGGGCGTGCCGCTCAGCCCGGTGGGCACGCTGGCCGTCGGCGTCGACGGCGCGGACACCGCCGTGCTCGACCAGTTGTGCGGCTACCTCGCCGCGCGGGGGCGTGCGGCGGACCGGCTCACGGGCCGCGGACTGCGCGCGCTGGAACCCGGCCTGGGCACGTCCGTCCGAAGTGGACTGTCGGTGCCCGGCGACCTCTCGGTGGACAACCGGGTCCTGCTGGCGGCGTTGCGCGCCGCGTGCGCCGGGCACGGGGTGCGGTTCGTCGACGGCGCCGACTCGCCGGTCACGGTGATCGCCGCCGGCGCGTGGAGCCGCGACCTGCACCCGGCCCTGCGCACCGTGATCCGGCCCGTGAAAGGCGAGATCCTGCGGCTTTCCACGCGACCCGGCGCGTTGCCGCCACCACGCCACACGATCCGCGCGCACGTCGAAGGACGCCAGGTCTACCTCGTGCCGCGCGCCGACGGGATCGTGCTCGGCGCCACCCAGTACGAGGCCGGTTTCGACGCGGACGTGACCGTCGGCGGCGTGCGCGACCTGCTGCGGGACGGCGAGGTCGTGTGGCCGGGCATCGCCGGGTACGCGCTGGCCGAGACCGCCGTCGGGTTCCGCGCGGGCAGTCCCGACAACGCGCCGGTCGTCCGGTGGCTGGAGCCGGGCGTGCTCGCCGCGACCGGCCACCACCGCAACGGGCTGCTGCTCGCGCCCGTGACCGCACGACGGGTCCTGGAGCTGGTGGGCGAAGGAGGACGAAGGTGAAGGCGAAGATCAACGGCACCGAGCGCGAACTCGTCGACGGTGCCACCGTCGCCGCCGTGCTCGCCCTGCTCGGCGCACCGGCCGCCGGGGTCGCGGTCGCACTAGACGGCGAGGTCGTGCCGCGTGCCGCGTGGCCGACGACGACCGTGCCGGAAGGCGGCGTGGTCGAGGTGCTCACCGCCGTGCAGGGAGGCTGACGTGGACGACCCGCTGGTGATCGCCGGACGCGAGTTCGGCTCGCGGCTCGTGATGGGCACGGGCGGCGCGGCGAACCTGTCCGTGCTGGAACGCGCGCTCGTGGCGGCCGGCACCGAGCTGACGACCGTGGCGATGCGGCGCATGGACGCGGGCGGCGGCACGGGCGTGCTGGAACTGTTGCGGCGCTTGGGGATCGAGACCCTGCCCAACACGGCCGGCTGCCGGACCGCGGCCGAGGCCGTGCTGACCGCGCGCCTGGCCCGTGAGGCCCTGGGCACGTCGTGGGTGAAGCTGGAGGTCGTGCACGACGACCGGACCCTGCTGCCCGACCCGGTCGAACTGCTCGACGCCGCCGAACGGCTCGTCGACGACGGGTTCGTGGTCCTGCCCTACACCAACGACGACCCGGTGCTGGCGCGGCGGCTGGAGGACGTGGGCTGCGCGACCGTGATGCCGTTGGGCTCGCCGATCGGGACGGGGCTGGGCATCCGCAACCCGCACAACATCGAGCTGATCGTCGCGCGCGCGGGCGTGCCGGTGATCCTGGACGCGGGCGTCGGCACGGCCTCGGATGCCGCGCTGGCCATGGAACTCGGCTGTTCCGCTGTGCTCTTGGCCACTGCGGTGACCAGGGCGCAGGACCCGGAGCTGATGGCGCGCGCCATGCGTTCGGCCGTGGAAGCGGGCAGGTCCGCCAGGCTCGCCGGCCGGATCCCGCGCCGGTTCTGGGCGCACGCGTCGAGCCCGGACGTCGACGCGTAGCAACGCGAACTCCCCCGACGGGCGGTGGCCGATCGGTACGCGATGATGGATGCTGAACCATTCTCATCGCCGGGTCACCGAGGAGGACCACGCCCGTGACGGCCGACCAGGTCGAGGACGCCACCGCGCGGCTGTACCTCGCTATCGGCAGGCTTTCCCGCCTGCTGCGCCGGACCGGTTCGCCGGGGCTCGGTCCGGGCGCCGTGTCGGCGCTGGCGACGTTGGCCCGCTGCGGTCCGATGCGACTGGGCGACCTGGCGACGAAGGAGGGCGTGGCGCCGCCGACCCTGTCCCGCATCGTGGCGGCGCTGGTGGAGGCCGGCTACGTGACGCGGGAGCCCGATCCGCAGGACGGCCGGGCTTGGCTGGCGACCCCGACCCCCGAGGGCGAGACCATGGTGTCCGGCGTGCGTTCCGCGCGCGTGCACGAACTCCAGCGCCGGATCGAGCAGCTCAGTCCCGCGCACCAGTCCGCGTTGGTCGACGCCCTCCCCGCCCTGGAAGACCTGGTCGGCGAAACCCCCTAGCCCGCGAGTTATACGTTCGGACACTGCGAGTTATACGTTCAAGCACTACGAAATGTGCGTTCGGGACGGGGCCTCGGGTGCCCGAGTGCACATTTCATGGTGTCCGAACGCACAACTCGCGGTGTCTCAGTGCATAACTCGCGCGGCCTCGGACGCGAGGGCCTGGTTGAACGTGGTGAACTCGGACCGGAGCAGGTCGGCGCTCTCCGCGTAGACCGAGGCTGCCAGGGGGCCGGTCCAGGTTTCGCGGTTGACCAGGAGGGTTCCGCCGTCGACCGGCGCCAACTCCCAGCGGTGGCGGCCGAAGAACAGCTCCGGGTCGCCGCCTTCCGACGCCAGCAAAGCGTTCTCCTCGACATCCGTGATCACCCCCTCGAACTCGCGCTCGGCCGGCGAGCCCCACGCCGCCCGCGTACGCACGGGCGTGCCCGCCACGGCCGCGCCCGACACGTAGGCGATCTGCGAGTTCCACTCCGCGTACCGGGGGAAGTCCACCAGGACAGCCCATACGACGGCGACCGGCGCCGAGATCGTGATCTCGGTCCTCAGCTCATTTTCCTGCATGGTCGTGCAGGATAATCAGCTCCAGGCCACGGGCGCACCCGGTTAAGATCCCCGGTATCGCCGGGATCAAAGGGCAGGTGCAACGACGCGGGGTCGAACGACGCCGCGATCTCGTCGACGCCGCGATCCACCTCTTCGGCACGCAGGGCTACGCGGGCACGGGTGTCGCCGCCATCGCCAAACGCGCCGGGGTCACCCCGTCGGCGGTGATCCACCACTTCGGCAGCAAGGAGAACCTGCTCGAAGCGGTCCTCGACGAGTTCGACGCCCGCTCGGCCGCCCGCGTCGCCGAACACGCGGGCCACGGCCTCGAAGGGCTGAAGAAAGCCCTGCTCTCCGACGCCGAACACACCGCGCGCCACCGTGGTCTGGCCACGCTCCACGCCGTGCTCCAGGCCGAACACCTCGCCCGGGACTCCCCGGTACGGGAACGCTTCCGCACCCGCAACCGCCTGCTGCGCGCCGCGTTCGCCACGATCGTCGGCGAGGCGACGGCCGTGGAACTGGTGGCCTTCCTGGAGGGCGCGCTCACCCAGTGGCTGCTCGACCCGGACACCGTCGACCTCGTCGACCTGTACCGGAACTACCTCGACCGCCTCGGGTGAACGCGCCGACCTCCTAGTCCGCCAACCGCCACAACGGCGACACCGGTCCCACGCCCGCGCCCAGCGGGTACGCCGCCGCCACGGACCGCACGATGAACTCCTTGCCGTACCGCACCGCCGTCGGCACGTCCTCGCCCCGCGCCAACCGCGACGAGATCGCCGACGCCAACGTGTCGCCGCTGCCGTGCGTGTGCTTCACGTCGTACCGCGGACCGGGCAGTTCCAGGAACTCCGACCCGTCGTACAACAGGTCGACGCACTGCGGATCCGTCCACAGGTGGCCGCCCTTGACCAGCACCCACCGCGGCCCGAGCGCGTGCAACGCCCGTGCCGCCTCGTACTGGTCTTCACGCGACTTCACGTCCACGCCGACGAGCAAGCGCACCTCGTCCAGGTTCGGCGTCACGATCGTCGCGCGCGGGAACAGCAACACCCGCAACGCGTCCAACGCCGCGTCCGCCAACAACGGGTCCCCGTGCATCGACGCCGCGACCGGGTCGACCACGAACGGAACGGCCGCACCGATCCCCACCCGGTCGCACGCGTCCGCCACCGCCTCGATGATCGCCGCCGAGGCGAGCATCCCGGTCTTGGCCGCGTCGACCCCGATGTCCGAGGCCACCGCCACGATCTGCGCGGCGACCACGTCCGCCGGGATCTCGGTGTACCCGGTCACGCCCAGCGAGTTCTGCACGGTCACCGCCGTCACGGCGGTCATCCCGTGCACGCCGCACGCGAACAACGCCCGCAGGTCGGCCTGCAACCCCGCGCCGCCGCCGGAGTCCGAGCCCGCGATGGTGAGGACCTTCGGCGGCGTGGTCACGGCGAGTCCACCACCGGCAGGTAGACCTTGTTGCCCTGGTCGGCGAACTCGCCGGACTTCTCCGACATGCCCGCCTCGATGGCCTCCACAGTGGACAGACCGCGCTCCTCGGCGTATCGCCGCACGTCCTGCGTGATCTTCATCGAGCAGAACTTCGGCCCGCACATCGAGCAGAAGTGCGCGGTCTTCGCGGGCGCCGCCGGCAGCGTCTCGTCGTGGTACGACCGTGCGGTGTCGGGGTCCAGCGACAGGTTGAACTGGTCCTCCCACCGGAACTCGAACCGCGCCTTGGACAGCGCGTCGTCCCAGTCCTGCACGCCGGGGTGCCCCTTGGCCAGGTCCGCCGAGTGCGCCGCGATCTTGTACGTGATCACGCCGGTCTTCACGTCGTCCCGGTTGGGCAGGCCCAGGTGCTCCTTGGGCGTGACGTAGCACAGCATCGCCGTGCCCAGCCAGCCGATCTGCGCCGCGCCGATCGCCGACGTGATGTGGTCGTACGCGGGCGCCACGTCGGTGGCCAGCGGTCCGAGCGTGTAGAACGGCGCCTCGCCGCACCACTCCTCTTCCAGCCGCACGTTCTCCGCGATCTTGTGCATCGGCACGTGACCCGGGCCCTCGATCATGACCTGCACGTCCCGCGCCCGCGCGACGTGCGTCAACTCGCCGAGCGTGCGCAGCTCCGCGAACTGGGCCTCGTCGTTGGCGTCCGCGATCGACCCCGGCCGTAGCCCGTCACCCAGCGAGAACGTCACGTCGTACGTGCGCAGGATGTCGCACAGCTCCTCGAAGTGCGTGTAGAGGAAGCTCTCCTTGTGGTGCGCCAAGCACCACGCGGCCATGATCGACCCGCCGCGCGATACGATGCCCGTGACCCGTTTCGCGGTCAGCGGCACGTACCGCAGCAGCACGCCCGCGTGCACGGTCATGTAGTCGACGCCCTGCTCGGCCTGCTCGACCACGGTGTCGCGGTAGACCTCCCACGACAGCTTCGCCGGATCGCCGTCCACCTTCTCCAGCGCCTGGTAGATCGGCACCGTGCCGATCGGCACCGGCGAGTTCCGCATGATCCACTCGCGGGTCTCGTGGATCCGCTTGCCGGTCGAGAGGTCCATGATCGTGTCCGCGCCCCAGCGGGACGCCCACACCATCTTCTCCACCTCCTCCTCGATCGAGGAGGACACGGCCGAGTTGCCGATGTTCGCGTTGATCTTCACCAGGAACTTCTTCCCGATGATCATCGGTTCGGCCTCGGGATGGTTGCGGTTGAGCGGGATCACCGCCCGGCCGACCGCCACCTCCGCGCGCACGAACTCCGGGTCGACGCCCTCACGCGCGGCGACGAACCGCATCTCGGGCGTGACGACCCCCGCCCTGGCCCACGCGAGCTGCGTACTCGCGCCGTTCACGGGCTCCCGTGCCGCGATCCAGTCCGCGCGCGACCTCGGCAGTCCACTGTGGACGTCGATGGTCACGGCGGAATCCGTGTACGGACCGGAAGTGTCGTAGAGGTCGACGTGCTCGCCGTTGGTCAGGTCAACGCGGCGGAAGGGGACGCGAACACCGTCGCCCACCTCCCGGTACACCTTGCGCGATCCGGAGATCGGGCCGGTGGTCACGCTGGGCCGCACCGAACGGTCGTCGAGTGCCGTCACGACATTCCTCCCTACGCCGGCATTACCCGGTCAGGTTCAGGCGGTCGGCGGCACCCGGGTCCTACCCCGAGCCGCCCTCTCAGCCCGCTCCGGCGCGAGCTCCCGCGTGTGTTGAGTTGTCGACCGACCCTAACCACGGCCCCGACCCGATGCCAAGACGGACCCTGCGAAGCGCGGATGCCAAGAACCGCCCTTTCGGCGTACCTTTCTCTCGTGGCTGATCACCGGCCGTCCCCGCCGGCGGCGCGGCGCACGGCACGACCCGGCGCCGTCCCGGCATGCCCGTCGTGCGGCGACCTGGCCGGACGCGGCTATCCGGCGTGCCGTTTCTGCGCCGAACTCGTCGACCAGCACCGACTCGTCGACTGGCAGGAACTCCTGGCCGCCGAACAGCTCACCGAAGGCGGCGCCGGCGAACGCGAACTCGCCGAACTCGTCCTCGCCGACGACACCGGCGCTCACCCGTGGACGTGCATCGACTGGGCGATGACGCTCACCCTCTGCTCCCACTGCGGCGAGGAACTCGGCACCGGACCCGTCGACTGCGTGCGCTGCGCCGTGGCCGACGAACGCCGCCGGCACTGGGACCACACCGGCTTCCCGAAGGAGATGAGCGCCCTCGACCACCGGCTGCGCGTCGCCCGCGTCGTGCTGCGCGCACCCCACCGGCACCGCACGGCCATCGTCGACACGTGGCGGCTGCTCCTGCCGTTCCTGCTCGACGGCCGCCTGCCCGCGACCGGCGACGTGCGCCGACTGCGCGCCCAGGTCCTCGCCGGCGGCTACGCCGACCTCGCCGCCGTCACCTCCTACGACGACCTGGTCGCGTTCCCCGAACTGCCCTGGCGCAGGTCAGCGCCCGTCGAGCACCAGGCGGACACCCAGCGCGACCAGCACGCCACCCGAAAGCCGTTCGAGCGCCCGGCGGACACCCTGCCGCGACAGCAGGCCCCGCAGGCGGTCGAGCACCGTGACGACGACCAGGTACCAGCCGGTGTCGACGGCCACCCACACCAGGGCGAACAGCAGTAGCGTCGCCGTGCCCGACCCGGTCGGCACGAACTGCGGCAGGAACGAGATCGCGAACACACCCAGCTTCGGGTTCGCCAGGTTCACCACCAGCCCCGACCGGAACGCGTGCCCGGCCGGCGGCTCGGGCAGCTCGGCACCCGCGTTCCGGAACGCCTTCACACCCAGGTAGACCAGGAACAGCGCGCCCGCGATCCGCAGCCCGTGGTAGGCGATCTCGGACGCGGTCAGCAACACCGACAGGCCCAGGGCCGCCGCGACCGCCCACAGGGCGACCCCGATCTCCATCCCGGCCACGGTCGCCAACGCGCTCGCCCGTCCGCGCACCGACTGTCGCAGCACCATCGCCGTACCCGGACCCGGCGACAACGCGATCAGGAAGGACGCACCGACGAAGGCGGCGAGGTTGCTCCACATGCCGCCATCGTCACCCCGACGTCCAGCGGTTATTCGTCCTCGTCGTCCGCGAACGGGTCCTCGGACACCGCCGGGTCCCACGTCAGCCCCGGCACGCCCCAGCCGTTCGCCCGCAGCATCTTCTTCGCCGCCCGCTTGTGCCGGCCGACCAGCCGGTCCAGGTAGAGGAAGCCGTCCAGGTGGTCGGTCTCGTGCTGGAGGCACCGGGCGAAGAAGCCCGTGCCCTCCACCGACACCGGCTCGCCGTGGCCGTCGAACCCGGTCACCTTCGCCCACGAGGCGCGACCCGTCGGGTACGACTCGCCCGGCGCCGACAGGCAGCCCTCGAAGTCGTCGTCCGGGTCCGGCATGCCCTGCGGGATCTCCGACGTCTCCAGCACCGGGTTCACCACCACGCCCCGGAACCGGTTGCCGTCGTCGTCCGGGCAGTCGTAGACGAACACCCGGTGGTCGAGGCCGATCTGGTTGGCCGCCAGGCCGACGCCGTTCGCCGCCTTCATCGTCTCGAACATGTCCTGGATCAACGTGCGCAACGCGTCGTCGAACACCTCGACCGGACGAGTCGGACGGTGCAGCACGGGCTCGCCGGCGATGACGATCGGGTGAACGGCCATGCCGGCCAGCCTATCGGCCGACCTCCGGGTGACGCGCCGGGCGAGGAACCGGCCCCGGCGAAGATCACATGATGTAATGGCACCCACGCACGGGAGACGGCTGAGGAGCCAGATGGACGCCGCAGAGGCACTGGCGCCGGCGGAGAAGCCGGACGACGGGTTGACCGACCGGGAGCGGGAGATCCTCGCTTTCGAACGCCAGTGGTGGAAGTACGCGGGTGCCAAGGAACAGGCGATCAGGGAACTGTTCGACATGTCCGGCACCAGGTACTACCAGCTGCTCAACGCGTTGATCGACAAAGAGGCGGCGCTGGCCGCCGATCCCATGCTGGTGAAGAGACTGCGCCGGTCGAGGTCGGGGCGGCAGCGGGCACGAGCGGCGAAGCGGCTGGGTGTAGAGAACCGATGACCAACCCCGAACCGACCGGCTCCGCGCACCCGGCGCGGGCCGCGGGAATCGTGCTGCTCGGTGTGGCCGCCGTCGCCCTGGTGATCGGGGTGGCGAGCCTGTTCGTGGACTCCGACGACTCGACGGTCGCCGGCCAGAGCCGTGCCGCGTCGACGGCGGAATCCACTTCCTCGGCCACGACCGCCGCACCACCTGTGACGACCGCCGTTCCGGCGCCGCGCACGACCACCTCCGCCGTTCCCTCGTCCGCGCCGCCGGCGGCCACTTCCGCCGCGCCGACTTCCGCCGCGCCGACGACGTCGGGTCAGGCGTCCGCGAAGCCGCTCGTGCGCGTGTACAACAACAGCACGATCGTCGGTCTCGGCGCCCGTGCCGCCGAGGACGTCAAGCGGGCCGGCTGGGAGGTCGCCGACACGGCCAACTACTCCCAGGGGCAGATCCCGACGACCACCGTGTACTTCCGGCCCGGCACCGACGAGGAAGCGTCCGCACGACAGCTGGCCGAGGTCCTCCACGCCCGCGCCGAACCCCGTTTCGAGGGCATCGTCGGCGCCCACGCCGGGATCATCGTGATCGTCACCAACGACTACAAGGGCACGACCGGCGCCAAGAAGTGACCGCGCGAGTCATACGTTCGGACACCGCGAGTCGTGCGTTCGGACACCGTGAACTGTGCGTTCGGGCACCGGGTCGGTGCCCGAACGCGTGATCTCAGCGTCGTGACTCCGCATAGGCGGCCAACGACGCGAGCTGCGCCGGGTCCAACGACGGCCGCACCACCGCCCGTGCCGCCGCCAGGTGATCGGCCGTCACGACCGTCGCCTCCAACGACTCCCGCATCGCGGTCAACGCAGCCTCCCGGATGAGCGCCGCGCAGTCCGCCGCCGAGTAGCCGTCCAGGTCGGCGGCCAGGGCACCGAGATCCACGTCCGCCAACGGGGTGTTGCGCGCCGCGGCACGCAGGATCGCCGTGCGCGCGTCGGCGTCCGGCGGCGGCACGTACACGAGCCGCTCCAGCCGGCCGGGGCGCAACAGCGCGGGATCGACCAACTCGGGCCGGTTCGTGGCACCGAGGACCACGACGTCCCGCAACGGCTCGACCCCGTCCAACTCGGTGAGCAGCGCGGCGACCACCCGGTCCGCCACGCCCGAGTCCGACGACTGACCCCGGCGGGGAGCCAGCGCGTCCACCTCGTCGAGGAACACCAGCGCGGGCGCGGCCTCGGCGGCCCGGCGGAACAGCTCGCGCACGGCCCGTTCCGACTCGCCCACGAACTTGTCCATCAGCTCGGCGCCCTTGACCGACAGCACGTTCAGCCGACCCGACCCGGCCAGCGCGCGCACGAGGAACGTCTTGCCGCAGCCCGGCGGGCCGTACATGAGCAGACCGCGCGGCGGTGCGACACCCAGTCGTGCGAACGAATCCGGGTACTGCAACGGCCACAGCGCGGCCTCGGTGAGGGCCTGCTTGACCTCGACCATGTCGCCGACGTCGTCGAGCGTGAGACCGCCCGTGCGCAGGGTGTCCGAAGTGGACATCGAGATGGGGCGGACCGTGTCGAGCGCACCGAGGAGATCCTCTTGTGCCACTTGGGGTTCTTCGGCTTTCCGCTGTCGCAAAGCCGCTTGCACGGCGGACTCGCGGCGCAACGCGATGAGGTCGGCGGCCACGAAGCCGGGCGTCCGGTCGGCGATGGCGCCGAAGTCCACTTCGGAGTCGATCGGCACGTCGCGGAACAGCACGCGCAGGAGTTCCGTGCGCTGCGCGCCGTCGGGCAGTGGCAGCACGATCTCGCGGTCGACCAGATCGGGGACCCTCAACCGGGGGTCGATCGACTCGGGATGGGCGCTCGTGACGACCAGTGCGCACGACGCCGACACCGCCGTGCGCAACGCGTCGAGGACGATCGTCGCGACCGGGGGAGGGGAGGCGGCGGGGAGGAGTGCCTCGACGTCGGTCAGCAGCAGCACCACGGGGCCGCCGACGGCGTGGGCGGCGTCGATCGCCTCGGCCAGGCGCGCGGCCGTGGCGTTGGCTTCCAGGACCGCGATCCCCGGTGACGCGACTTCGACGACCGCCGCGCCGGCCTCGCGGGCGACGGCCCGGACGAGGGTCGCCTTGCCGACGCCCTCGGGTCCGCTGACCAGGGCCGCGATGCCGGGCGCCGCGCCGAGCCGGGCGAGCAGTTCGGGGTGGGTGAACGAGAGGTCGAACCACTCGCCGAGTCGCCGGATCGCGTCCCGCTGCCCGACCAGGTCCCCGACTCCCGGCTCGACCACACCGGAGTCCGCATTTCCAACAAAACCGGCATTTCGGGCAAAACGCCCACCGTCGGCTCCCGCGACGCCGGCCACCCCATCTTGCCCGAGGCTTCCCTGCCCCAAGCCGTCACGCGCGCCGCCGAACCCGGCCGCGCCGCCCCCCGATGCACCGGACCCGTCCGCACCGGACCCGCCCGCGCCCAGTCCACCTCGGCCCGACCCGGCCGAGCCCGACCCGGCCGAGCCCGACCCGGCCGAGCCCGACCCGGCCGAGCCCGACCCGGCCGAGCCCAGCGCGATCGGGCCCGGCCCGCCCGAGCCCAACGCGGCGAGGCCCGACCCGAGCGCGCCGTCACCCCGGCCGCGCACCGGCCCCAGGACCCCGCCGGGGGCGGGGGTGGACACGGGGCCGGCGCCGGTGCGGGGGCCGTCGCGCCAGCCGACGACCGTGGACGGCTGGACGGCGACGGGGCCGGCGGGGTCGACGGCGGTGATCGTGACCAGCTCGTTCGTCCACGTCATGCCGATCGCGTTCGACAACCGGCTGCGGGTCGCACCCACGTCGGCACCCGGCGGCGGGGCCAGGTCCTGGGGCAGGAGGGAGACCGCGTCGCCGACCGTCAGCACCTTGCCGGTCAGCGCCATGCGCAGGGTTTCCGGCGTGAGGGACGTCGCGGCGAGGCGGGAGCCGGCGACCGTCACGGCGCGGGCGGCGGTCACGACGGTCGGGGCGACCACGACCTCCGAGCCCTCGACGATGCCCAGGTTGGACAGGGTCACGTCGTCGACCAGGACCACGCCCGGCGGGCCGTCGCCGGCGGCGGCCAGGGCCGCGCTCACCCTGGCACCGGTCAGGCGGACGGCGTCCCAGGCGCGCAGGCCCAGGGCGTCCAGCACCTCCGGGTGGAGGCGGACCACGCCGCGGCGGGTGTCCAAGGCCGAGGGGGACAGGCGGGTGGTCAGGGTGATCACGGTGTCGAGACTAGTGCGGGGTGGCTCGCGGGCCTTCGACATCTCTTACCGAGGAAGTTCGAGGCCGATTACGGACATGTCCGGGGCCGCTTTCACTCGAAAGTGTGGCCAAGGGTGGCCGGCGGTCCGCCGGCCACCCTACCGCCGAAATGACCTCAGGGGCGTTGGCGGCGCAGGCCGAGCGTGCGCCAACCCCGGCGCTTGCCCTCGCCCGGCTCCGAACTGCGCCGCGGCCGGCGCACCGCGCGCATCGCCGCACCCGCCACGCGCCCACCCAACGGCTGGCGCAACCCCAACCGCCGGGCCGCCACGCCGTGCGCACGCTTGATCGCCCGCCGGTCCGCCGCCGGCACCTCCCACGCCTCCGGGTGCCGGGCCAGCCACCGGTACCGGCGCACCGAGTACGGCAGGTGCCCCAGGTACAGCAGCATCGCGGAGATCAACGCCACCAGCGGGTACGTCACCACGGCCGCGGCGAGCAGGGCGATGAACAGCAACAGCGGCACGATGAAGCGCTGCGGCACCTTCACCGTCTTCACCGACAACGTCGGAATCCGGCTCACCAGCAGGAAAGCGATCGCCACGGTCCACACCGCGACGACCCACGGCTGCGACCACCAACCGGACCGGCGCAGCTGCTCGTCCACGATCAACGGCAGCAGCAACAGCAACCCGCCCGCCGGCGCCGGCACGCCGACGAAGAACTCCTTGGCGAACGGCGGCTGCTCCACGTCCAGCAGCGTGTTGAAGCGCGCCAGCCGCAACACCATGCACACCGCGAAGATCAGGCACACGACCCACCCGGTGCGGTCGCCCAGGCCCGCCGACTCGAACCGCCACAGGTACACGACCAGGGCCGGTGCGACGCCGAACGACACGGCGTCGGCCAACGAGTCCAGCTCCGCGCCCATCTTGCTGGTCGCGTCGAGCAGCCGGGCCAGCCGGCCGTCCAACCCGTCGAGCACGGCCGCCGCGCCGATCGAGGCGATCGACGCGGCCCACATGCCGATGCTCGCGAAGTACACCGACGACAGGCCCGCGCACATCGCCAGGACGGTGATCGCGTTGGGCAGCAGCCGGATGCCCGGTCCGCTCGGTGCCATCAGATCACCGGGAGGACCGCGAGGACGGTCTCACCGCCGATGGTCCGCTGGCCCGCTTCGACGCGGACCTCGCTGCCGAGCGGCACGTACAGGTCGACGCGCGAGCCGAACCGGATCAGGCCGTACGTGGAGCCCGCGTCGACCTTCTCGCCTTCGCCGACGTGGCACACGATCCGCCGCGCGACCAGGCCCGCGATCTGCACGACGACCACGTCGTGGCCGTCGTGGGTGCGCAGCCACACGGCGTTGCGCTCGTTGTCCTCGCTGGCCTTGTCCAGGTCTGCGGACAGGAACTTGCCCGGCCGGTACGCCACCGCGCGCACGACGCCCGACACCGGCACGCGCTGCACGTGCACGTCGAACACCGACAGGAACACGCTGATCCGGGTCATCGGCTCGTCGCCGAGGCCCAGTTCGGCCGGCGGCACGGCCTCGACGACGTGCGACACGGTCCCGTCCGCCGCGGCGATCGCGAGGCGGGGGTCGGTCGGCGTCACGCGCTTGGGCTCGCGGAAGAACCACGCGACCCACGCCGTCAGCACGAAGCCGACCACGCCCGCCCGGCGCGAGAACCGGCGCAGCAGCAGGGACGCGACGGCCGCGCCGAGGACGAACGGACGGCCCGCGGGGTTCATCGGCGGGACGATGCCCTTGGCCAGGTCGATGAGGTGGGAGACGGCACCACTGTGCTGGTCGCGTTCGGCGCTCATGGCTCTTCCGTTGGAGGGCTGGGAAAGGCCACACGCTACGCCGGCACCGACGGCGCCCGTCGGGTCCGGTCCGCGCATCCCCCGACGAGCGCGCGGCCCGGTACCGACGGGCACCGGTGAGTGTAATCCAAGTCACATGGAGTGACGGAGGTCGGAGCCGCCGCGCAGGGCCAAGATCCGTTCGGCGACGTCGCCGGCCTCGCGCGGGTCGACCACCACGGGCGCGACCAGCGCGGGCACGTCGACCGCCCGGCCGTCGACCACGACGTCCCACTCCCGGCCCCAGTTCACCGCGAACCTGGCACGTCCCGCCCGGACGAGTTCGTCGACCACGAGCGCGGCGAGCAGTTCGCGCACGACCTCCAGCAGCGCGGTGACCATCTCGTTCCCGGTCAGGGCCGGGTCGACGACGTGTGGCCGCAACGCCTCCAGCGCCTCGCCGCGGGCCAGCGACGCGATGATCTCGTCGGACGTGCCGTGCGGCGCGATCCCGCTCGCCCGACCGGCTTCGGCGAGGATGTTCGCGTAGTGCGAGATCTGCGCGGCACCGGCGCGTTCGACGAGTTCGGGCCAGTCGGCGACCGGGCCGAGGTCGTCGCGGATCAGGCCCTTCTCCATCTCCTCGATGCCGTCGACCAGCGTCCAGCCGGGCCGGTCGTCGCGCGGCACGTCCGCCGCCGGCAGCGCGTCCATGGCCTTGATCCGCACGCGGATCGGCGGGTGGCTGTCGAACACCGACGACGACTCCTCGTCGACCAACCGGTCCTGGACTTCGGCGAGCTGTTCCTGCCGGGTCGGGTCGCCGAGGAACGCGCGGAAGCCGACCATCACCCGGGGCGTCCGCTCGGCGGCCAGGGACAGTGACACGTAGTTCTCGTGGTAGACGTTCCACGCGACGTCCAGCGACAGCACCTTGCGCAACGCCGACTGCGCGGTCTCGCGTCCGGCCGCGACCACGGACGCGCGGTCGGCCTCCAGTTCCTGCCGCCGGGTCGCCGACGCTGCGACGATCGCGTAGAGCTGCGCGTACCAGTACAGCGGGTAGCGCAGGAGGTTGCCGTCGAGGTTCTCCACGGTCGCCGCGAGCGCGTTCTTGGCCCGGTAGGTCAACGCGGACAACCGGGTGTGCCCGCCGCCGTAGTGGCCGAGTTCGTGCGCGAGCACCGAACGGATCTCGCCGACGGACAGCCCGGCGAGCAGCGGCAGGCCGATCATGAGGTGGCGCGGTCCCGGCTTGAGGCCCAGGAACGACGTCTTCTCCCACACCGCCGCGTTGACCGACGGCACGAGGCGGACGTCGTCGGGCGGGCGGGTGCCGGCGACGGCCGCGAGTTCGTCGACCGCGGCCCACAGCCGGGGCTGCTCCTCGCGGGTCAGCGGAGCGCCTTCCGCCTCGTCCTTGGTCCTGAGCGCTTTCCACAGCGCGCCGCCGACCGCGAACGCGACGACGAGCGCGAGGATTCCGGCCTTGGCCACGCCGACTCCGGAGTGGCCGGTGGTGAACGCGATCACGACGGCCGCGCCGAGGCCGAACGTCATCCCGAACGCAAGGACGAAAAAGCCGACAAGCATGACTACGGCCAGTACGGCACGCATGACGATATTCCCCGGTGGGTAGGCCGGCCCCCCTGGACTTCGACCGGCTGGACCGGGGAGCTTAATGCGACCGGGTGTCACGTCCTAGAGGAATCTGAGCACGACTTCCGCACCGGCCGGGAGTTCCGTCACATCGGCCGGGATCTCGATCAGGCAATCACTGATCGCCAAGGCGGACAAAAGGTGCGAACCGGGTCCGCCGACCGGCGTGACGACCCGGCCCGACTCCGGTTCGTACGCGCCGCGCCGGAATTGCGTCCGGCCTTCCGGCGATGTCAGCGCCGCGCTCAGCGCGGCGGTCGTCGTCGGCCGCTCCACGTCCGCGAACCCCATCGCCGCGCGCAGGGCCGGCCGCACGAACACCTCGAACGACACGTGCGCGCTCACCGGGTTGCCGGGCAGCGCCGCGACGGGAACGCCCTGGTAGCGCCCGATGCCCTGGGGCCCGCCCGGCTGCATCGCCACCCGCCGGAACTCCACGCCGCGACCGGTGAACGCGTCCTTGACCACCTCGTACGCGCCCGCGCTCACCCCGCCCGAGGTCAGCAGCAGGTCCACCGAGCCGAGCCGGTCCGCGATCGCCGCGTGGAACGCGTCCGCGTCGTCCGGCACGAACCGCAGCAGCTCGGCGTGCGCGCCCGCCTCGCGCACCGCCGCCGCGAGCATCACGCCGTTGGACTCGTAGATCGTCCCCGGCGTCAGCTCCCGACCCGGTTCGACCAGCTCGGACCCGGTCGACAGGACGAGCACCCGTGCGGGCCGGCGCACCGGCAGCGTCGCGGAACCCAGCGCGGCGGCCAGACCCAGCCGGGGCGCGGTCAGCACCGTGCCCGCGGTCAGCACGGTCGTCCCCGGCGCCACGTCGTCGCCCGCCGAACGCACGTTCGCGCCCGCGACCACCGACCGGTCGATCCGCACGGTCGCCGTGCCGCCGTCGGTCCACTCCACCTGCACGACCGCGTCCGCGCCGGGCGGCACCGGCGCGCCCGTCATGATCCGGTGCGCGGTGCCCGGCACCAGCGGGACCAGGTCGCCCCGACCCGCCGGGACGTCCTCCGCGACCGGCAGCACGACCGGTGTCACGGCCACGTCCGCGGCGCGCACCGCGTACCCGTCCATGGCCGAGTTGTCGAACGGCGGCAACGCGATCGGCGCGACCAGGTCGCGTGCCAGGACCAGTCCGGTGCAGTCGGCGAGCGGCAGGTCGACCACCGGCGTGAGCCCGACCAGGCCCGCCAGGTCGGCTTTGTGATCGGCGACTCGGGTCAGCGGCTTCGACACGGCTCCCATCATCGCGCGCCCGTGCCACACTGCCCCGACCGACCGGCTGGTCGGTCCGGCGCGTATCGGCGAGGGAGGGGCGGTGCAGGTCCGCACGCGGCACACACCGACGTTCGGCGTGGCCAGGCTCGTGCTCGCACCGGGGGAACCGGTGCTGGTCGAGCGGTCCTCGGTCGTCGCGACCAGCTACGGGGTGCGCCATGAACCCCGGGCCAAGGTCCCCGGCCTGCACGCGTCGACGTGCACCGCCGGACCCGAGGGCGGCTGGGTGGACGTCGCGCCCGCGCTGCCCGGCGACCTGCACGTGATGGAACTCGACGGCACCACGGGCTGGTGTGTGGCCAAGGACGGCTGGCTCGCGTCGTCCGCGACCGTCACCGCCGACCAGGCCGCGCCGCCGTTGCGCGCGCTGCACGGCGGCGACAGCGGATTCCTGCACTACCTGTTCGGCACCGGTCAGGTCGTGCTCGCCTGCTACGGCGTCCTCGATCTCGTGACGTTGGAACCGGGTGAACTCGTGACCGTCGACAGCGGTCACGCGGTGGCGTTCGCCGACACCGTCCAGTGCCGGTTGCGGGCCGTTTCACCGGGCGCGTCCCAATCGGTGCGGAATGGCGAGGGGCTGGTCCTCGACTTCGCCGGACCCGGCCTTGTCCTGACCCGGACCCGCAGTACGCGGGGTTTGGTCAGTTGGTTGCGGGACAACGGATTCAGCCCGCGCTCATGACTCCATAAGGAGGTATCGGCGAACCCCCTCGTACCTCTAGCGTGGCGGTTTGCTCAGGTATTTCTCGAAGGAGGACATCTTGGCTGTCGGCACGGTCAAGTGGTTCAACTCGGAGAAGGGGTACGGCTTCATCGCCGCCGACGGCGGGCCGGATGTCTTCGTGCACTACTCGGCGATCCAGATGGAGGGTTTCCGCACCCTGGCCGAAGGCGATCGCGTCGAGTTCGAGATCCAGGCCGGTAGGGACGGCCGGAGCCAGGCTTCGGACGTCCGGAAGGCATCGTGACCTCCGCCCGGCCCGTCGCAGCCCGACGGGCCGGGCCGGTGTTTGCCGAGAACCCGCCGCAGACGGGCCGACGCGGACGTTAGGCTGCCCGGCGTGTCGGAAGACCTGAGCGGGCGACGGCTCGGCCACTACCGGATCGACGGTGTGCTGGGCCGCGGCGGCATGAGCGTGACCTACCGGGCCACGGACGTCAGACTCGGTCGCAAGGTGGCCCTGAAGGTCATCGGGGAACACCTCACCGCCGACGCCGAATTCCGCGAGCGGTTCGTCGACGAGGCCCGCAACACCTCGGCGATCGACCACGCGAACATCGTCCCGCTGTACGACTTCGACGAGGTCGACGGCCTGCTCTACATCGCGATGCGCCTGGTCGACGGCCAGGACCTCGCCTCGCACATCAAGGACGGGCCGCTGCCGCCCGCGCGGACCCTCACCCTGCTCGCCCAGGTCGCCGAAGCGCTGGACATGCTGCACGGCAAGGGCCTGGTGCACCTCGACGTGAAGCCGGCGAACGTGCTGGTCACGACGAAGGAGGCGGTGCGTGAGCACGTCTACCTCGCCGACTTCGGCCTGACCCGGCGCGGTGCCACCGGCCACCGCACCCGTACCGGCGACTTCCTCGGCTCGCCCACCTACGCCGCGCCCGAGCACCTGCGCGGCGAGCCGCTCGACGGGCGCACGGACCAGTACGCGTTGGCGTGCATGCTGTTCGCGTGCCTCTCCGGGCGCCCGCCGTTCCAGGGCGGTGTGCAGGAGGTCATCCAGGGCCACCTCGGCGCCGAGATCCCGGCGTTGACCACGCTCGTGTCCGTGCCGCCGGCGATCGACGAGGTGCTGCGCAAGGGCACGGCCAAGGACCCGGCCCGGCGGTACGGCTCGTGCCAGGAGCTGGTCGAGGCGGCCCGGGTCGCGCTGGCCGGTGCGCCGCAGCAGGCGCCGGCGCGCGTGGAACCCACGCCGCAGTACCGGCCGACGCAGCCCTACACCCAGCAGCAGGCCCGGCCCCAGTCGTTCCCCGAGCCCGTTCGGCTGCGCCCGCCCGCGCCGGTCGGGGTCAGCGCGTTCACGTCGACGAAGAAGCAGCGGCCCACGTGGGTGGCGCCGGTCCTGGTCGGCGTGGTCGCGATCGCGCTCGTGGTGATCCTGGTGGTCATCCTCACGCCCAAGAGCGAGCCGACCAGGCCCGCGGGCGGTACGAGCTCGAACCAGTCCATCCAGGTGGGCGAGCCCACCTCCGGCAGCCGCGGCCTGCCCACGAGCGTGCCCGTACGCCCGTCCAGGTGACCCGGTCTCCTTGCACTCGACGCCCACGAGTGCTAAACACGGTGCTGGCACTCGGACCGTTCGAGTGCCAGGTACGCCGGCTGGGTTGGTGAGGCGCGGTCCCCACGGGGGATCGGGTCGTCCGTCGCGGGCACCGCACCTGGCCAAGCACCGTGTTCCGCTGCGGGCACTCTCGCCCGCAGTGGCCCCACCAGTCGTTAACAAGGCGGAGGAACACACCGCAATGGCCAAGATGATCGCGTTCGACGAGGACGCCCGCCGTGGTCTTGAGCGCGGCATGAACACCCTTGCGGACGCCGTCAAGGTGACCCTTGGTCCCAAGGGTCGCAACGTCGTGCTGGAGAAGAAGTGGGGCGCCCCCACGATCACCAACGACGGCGTCTCCATCGCCAAGGAGATCGAGCTCGAGGACCCGTGGGAGAAGATCGGGGCCGAGCTCGTCAAGGAAGTGGCGAAGAAGACCGACGACGTCGCGGGTGACGGCACCACCACCGCGACCGTCCTCGCCCAGGCCCTGGTCCGCGAGGGCCTGCGCAACGTGGCCGCCGGCGCCAACCCGCTGGGCCTCAAGCGCGGCATCGAGCAGGCCGTCGAGGCCGTGACCGAGCAGCTCCTGAAGACCGCCAAGGAGGTCGAGACCAAGGAGCAGATCGCCGCCACGGCGTCCATCTCCGCGGGCGACTCGACCATCGGCGAGCTGATCGCCGAGGCCATGGACAAGGTCGGCAAGGAAGGCGTCATCACCGTCGAGGAGAGCAACGCGCTCGGCCTCGAGCTCGAACTCACCGAGGGTATGCGCTTCGACAAGGGCTACATCTCGGGTTACTTCGTGACCGACCCGGAGCGTCAGGAAGCGGTCCTCGAGGACCCGTACATCCTGCTCTACGGCTCGAAGATCTCGTCCGTCAAGGACCTGCTGCCGCTGCTGGAGAAGGTCATGCAGGGCGGCAAGCCGCTGCTGATCATCTCCGAGGACGTCGAGGGCGAGGCCCTCGCGACCCTGGTCGTGAACAAGATCCGCGGCACCTTCAAGTCCGTCGCCGTCAAGGCCCCGGGCTTCGGCGACCGCCGCAAGGCGATCCTGCAGGACATCGCGATCCTGACCGGTGGCCAGGTCATCACCGAGGACGTCGGCCTCAAGCTGGAGAACGCCGACCTGTCGCTGCTGGGCAAGGCCCGCAAGGTCGTCGTGACCAAGGACGAGACCACGGTCGTCGAGGGTGCGGGTGACGCCGAGCAGATCCAGGGCCGCGTCAACCAGATCCGCGCCGAGATCGAGAAGTCGGACTCGGACTACGACCGCGAGAAGCTCCAGGAGCGCCTGGCCAAGCTCGCCGGCGGTGTCGCGGTCATCAAGGCCGGTGCCGCCACCGAGGTCGAGCTGAAGGAGCGCAAGCACCGCATCGAGGACGCGGTGCGCAACGCCAAGGCCGCCGTCGAGGAGGGCATCGTCGCCGGTGGTGGCGTGGCCCTGCTGCAGGCCGCCGAGGCCGCGTTCGCGGGCCTGAAGCTCGAGGGCGACGAGGCCACCGGTGCCAACATCGTCAAGGTGGCCGTCGAGGCCCCGCTGAAGCAGATCGCCATCAACGCCGGCCTCGAAGGCGGCGTCGTGGTGGAGAAGGTCAAGGGCCTGCCCGTCGGCCACGGCCTCAACGCCGCCACCGGCGTGTACGAGGACCTGCTCGCGGCCGGTGTCCCGGACCCGACCAAGGTGACCCGCTCGGCGCTCCAGAACGCCGCGTCGATCGCCGCCCTCTTCCTCACCACGGAAGCGGTCGTCGCCGACAAGCCGGAGAAGAACGCGGCCGGCCCGGCCGTCCCGGACGCCGGCGGCATGGACTTCTGAGTCCACGCGCACAGCACCAGTAAGCCAGGAAAGGCCCCGGTCCGGCGGACCGGGGCCTTTCCTTTGCCGGTAAGCGGAACCCGCCGCCCACCACACGAGACCCATGCCGCCACACCCCACGAGCACAGGACCCGGTCACGGCTCCGGCAGCCGGGCAGACCCGACCCGGTGGCGCCCCAGCCGTTCGGATGCGGAGCCCGCACGCCAGGGGCACGCCCGAGCGCACAACACAGGGTGCCCGAACGCACATTTCGCAGTGTCCGAGTGCATAACTCGCGGTGTCCGAGACCGGAACCCGGGAACCTGATCAGGAACCGGACCCGAAGCAGACGAAAGGCCGTCGTAGCGGATCCGAAGCAGTGGCCTCGGCCAAAGCCGCCGCCGCCGGAGCCCCCGAGGACAACAACTCGTGGAACACGTCCATCGTCCGCGCCGCGGCCCGATCACCCACTTTGTTCACCGCCGCCACCACGGTGTGCGAACCACCCGCGAGCAATGCCCCGGCAAACCCCAAAGCCTCGTCCCCGGGCCGGATCCGGCTCAACGCCAACGAACAAGCCGCGAGTACGACCTGTTCCGGAACCCGTTTCAACCGCACCGTCTCGTGCGCGAACAGGAATCCGTCCGACAATTCCAGCCGCGAGAACAACGCGTTGTCCGCGACATGCTCCCCGTGCGCCGCGATGTGCGCCAACCGCGCACCGTCCAAAGCCGCCAGCACATCCGCCACCGAAGATGGCTCGACGGCGTCCGGATACGTGGAAAGAAGTCCGTGGACCTCCCCGCGCGCCTCCGACAAACCGGGCCCGCTCACCAAGGCCACCCGCGAGGCCGACGAGCGCGCGGCGGACTCGGAAGCGGTCAACCAGGCGGTGGCCGACGGAGCCACGACCACCGGCCGACCGTGCAGGGAAGGCAACGCCCCCCAAGGCACGGCATACAGGTCCCCCGTGGGCACGACGACCAGTTCCCGCGTCCCCACCAGCGATGCCGGCGGCCCGAGCAGCGCGTCGTCCAGCAGCCGGGCCCGCCGGGTCGCCGACGCGGTCACGGCGGCCACCAGGGGTGCCGGCATCAGGTCGGGCGCCAGCGCGTCCAGGTCGGCGTGCAACTGCCGCGCCAACTCCGACACGTCGGCCCACGCGCCCAAGCGCACCAACGACGCCCGGCCGTCCACCACGACCACGGCGCGCAACACGTCCCCGTGCGACACGAAGCTCACCAGGGCCCGCGAGCCCAGCGCCCCGACCACGTCCGCCAACCGCGCCACCGGACGCGGCCGGCCCCACGCCGACGTGTGCCACCCGAGCCGGGTGATCTCCCGTTGCAACCGGGAGAACCGGGCCGCCGTCTCCTCGATCGGCCGCCCTTCCAGCCGGGCCTGCTGGATCGACCGCGACAGCGACCGCAGCTCGTTGACCCGGCGGGCCAGCGACGTGTCCTCCATCGCCGGCAGCGGCTCGTACCGGTAGACCTGAGCCCGGGTCCGCTCCAGCCAGTCGAACGCCGCCGCCGGGTCGCCGCCCCGGTCCAGCACCAGTCCTACGGCGAGTTCGCCCAGTTCACGGCCGTGCACCGCGGTTCCGCACAGCAGGTCGAGCCCGCCCATCCGGTCCCGGACGACGCCCAGTTCCTCCAGACCCGCACGGGCCTGCGCCAACGCCTCGGCGTCCCGGCCGGCGGCCACGGCGACCTCGGCCTGGCACAGCCGCAGCAGCATCCGGTGGTCGATCGGCGTGGTCGGTCCGGGGTGGGGGAGGTCCGCCAGCAGCGACCGCGCGGAGTCCAACGCACCGCGTCGCACCGACATCCGCGCCGCGAGCATCGTGGCCACCGCCGACTCGTCGGCCAGGCCCACCGCCGCCAGCCGACCGGCCAGGTCGACGGCCCGGCGCGGGGTCGCGATCCGGGACGCGGGCACGTCCAGCTCCGCGCGCATCCGGGTCAGCGCGGCCAGTTCCGCCCACGAGGTGCTGCCGCGCCTGAGGAACCGGCGCCTGGCCCGGCCCGCCAGGTCGCGGGCCAGACCGGGGTCTTCGTGCAGCAACGCGGCGGCGGCCCGGCTCAGCTCGGCCTCGGCCAGGTCCTGGCCGACGCGGCGTTCGCGCAGCACGGCCAACGCCTCGTCGAGGTGCTGCGCGGCCTCCTCGCCGAGTCCGGCGGCGAGCAGCGTGCGGGCCTGGTCGATCCGCACCCGGTACACCAGGTCGGGCGCGAGCGCGCGGAACTCCCGCACGGTGTCGTCGTAGTGCCGCAACGCCGTCGGCACGTCGCCGGTCAGTTGGGCGATGTCGCCGAGGTTGTGCAGCGCCTTGGCCTTCATCAGCGGCAGGTCGGCGGCTTCGGCGAGGTCGATGGTCCGGTGCATGTCCTGCTCGGCACCGTCGAGCACGCCGAACGCGATGCGGGTCAGACCCCGGTTGATCAGGTTGCCGGCCAGGCGGTCGGTGGTGACGGCGCCCAGTTCGTGCCCGGTTTCCAGCCCGGTGATCGCGGCGTCGAACAGGGTGAGCGCCTCGGCGGTCCGTCCGGCCCGGTGCAGCAGCAGCGCCTGCTGGCACTTGATCACGGGGGCGAGACCGATCCGGAGGTCGCCCTCGGGCAGGGCTTCGACCAGGAGTGTCGCGGCGTCGAGGTGGGCGAGGCCGTCGGCGATGGAGCCGGTCTCGGCCTCGCCGTAGGAGAGGGTGATCAGGATGCGGACGCGGACCGACGTGGCGTCGGCGTCGCCGGGTTCCGCCGGCAGGACCGTCAGCGCACGGCGAAGCAGGCGCACGGCGTCGACCGGTCGGCCGGCGGACGCCGCGTCGAAGGCTTCCCGGTGCAGGGCGGCGGCGATGGCGACGCCCGACAGGGGCGACCGCACGTCCGTTGCGGCGGCGCGGAGCGGGGGCACGCGTCTATGGCAGCACACCCGAAGCGTCCGGTCTGCCCCTCGATGGACGGGTCGGTGGTGGCCGAACGGGTCATGTCCGGCCCTGTGCCCGCTACAACACGATGGTCGGCGTCACCACGGTCCGACCGGGTTCGCCCCTGGAGTTCACCAGGTGCACGACGATCTGGGTCGTGCCCGCGGGCACGTCGGCGAGCACGAACCGCCCGCCGTCGTCGGCCTTGGTGGTGCTGGACTCGTGCTCGGCGACCCGGACCTCGACGGTGTGCTCGCCCGCGGGGACGAGCCAGCCGTCGATGCGGTGTCGGGCACCGGTCGAGGTGAAGTTGACCATCAGCGTCAGGTTGTCGACCGTGAACGTGATGGTGCCCGGGTTGCCGCCGCGGACACCCGCGAACGACCCGGCCCGCTCCCAGCGGGCGACCTCGACGTCCAGGTTCTCCAGCGCCACCGCGAACTGGATTCTCTCGACGAGACCCAGCGGCGGTGCGTCCAGTTCGTACACCAGTCGGTTCAGTTCCGTGAGGACGGCGGTGTCCTCGGGCCCCCTGCGGTCATCGCGCGGGTCGATGTCGGTCACCGCGATCCTCCTTCCGCGTCGAGATGGGTGCGCAACGTCGTCAGGCACCGACCCCTGGTCGGGCCGATGCTGCCGCGCGGCATGGACAGTGCTTCGGCGACCGCGCGGTACTCCGCGCGCCCGGCCAGCACGGTGAGCCGCAGAAGCTCCTGGCACTTCTGCGACAGGCGTCCGAACGCCCGCCACAACCGGTGGTCCCGGTCGTCGATCAGCGCGGCGTCCTCGGGCAGGCCGAAATCGCTTTCCAGGTTGTCGGCCAGTTCGTCGGAGAGCTGGGCCTCGCGGCGGGCCGGCGTCCACGTCCGCTGTGACTCGCGGCGCGTGGCGACGACCAGCCAACCGGCCAGTGCCCTCGGTTCGTTGAGCCGGTCCAGGTGGCGCAGCAACGCCAGCCAGACAGTCTGCACCACGTCCTCGGCGGTGCTGCGGTCGAGCCCGTGGCCCCTGGCCACGTGCCAGACCAACGGCGTCAGGTCGTTGACGAGCACGTTGAGGGCACGCCGGTCGCCGGCGCGTGCCGCGACGACGCAGGCCGCGTGCCGATCCGTACCGTCGAGTCCCTCCCACGGTGGGCGCTCACCGGTCATACGCAGGTCTCCCACGTCGTCACCTCCTCCTCGGCGTACCCAGCCGGCGCAGATCGTCACACACGCCGACCTCATCCGCGTCGGGCGGCCCGCGATGTCCCCACGACATCGCGGACCGCCGCGCTTCCGGGTGCTTCCCCGGTCGACACCCCTCGAAGTCGACCGACTCGGCCCCCACTCCCCCCGGAGTGGACCTGTGGTGCTAGCTCCCACCCGTGTTCGTCTGGTGCGAGCCGTTCGTGCCGTCCCCCTGGTGCGAACCGGTCGGCGCCTCCCGCGGAGTTCCGCCACCGGTGCCGCTGCCGCCCTGGCCCCCGTTGGTCTGGTGCGAGCCGGTCGGACCGACAGGTTCGTCCTCCCCCTCGGTGGCGAGAAGTCGCTCGGGTACCGCCGTCGCGAGCCCGGCGGTCGCGAGTTCGGCCGTCGCGAGGACGACCTCGGCCTCGGCGAGCGGGTCCAGCGTCCGTTCGTCGACCGGGAGGTCGGCGAGCGGGTCGTGCGGGTTGTCCTCGTTCGGGACGTCGCCGTTCGGGGTCGTGGCGGCGTCCTCGGTTCTCAACTCGTCGACGCCGTTGGGATTGGCGTTCATACGGTCTCCTCAGTCGGGGTTGAGGATCGGACATCAGATAAGGAGGGGGTGGATCCGCGCTGGATACAGGGGATCGTTTTCACAATTGACAGTTCCCCTGATGGTGTGGGCGACGCCGGTCCGGCCGGCACACTTCCCGGCATGATCACCCCCAGGGTCGTGCGCGAAGGCGCGCGGGTCACGCCGCTGGAGCTGTTCTTCGACCTGGTCTTCGTCTACGCCATCACGCAGGTGACGCAGTTGATGGCGGCCGACGCGTCGGTGCACGGCGTGCTGCGCGGCCTGCTGCTGCTGGCGATCCTGTGGTGGTGCTGGTGCTGCTACTCGTGGCTGGGCAACCGGGTGCGGGCCGACGACGACGGCGTGCGCGTCGTGTTGTTCGCGGCCATGGCCGTGATGCTGGTGGCCGCCGTGGCGATCCCCGAGGCGTTCGACGACCTGCCGGGCGGGCTGTCCGGTCCGCTGGTGTTCGCCGCCTGCTACGTGGTGGTGCGGGTGCTGCACCTGGTGGCGTACTGGCGGTTCTCGGTCGGTGACGTGCCACTGCGGCGGCAGTTGGCGGTCACGCTGGCGCCGATGCTGTCCGGGTCGGTGCTGCTGGTCGTCGCGGCGTTCACGAGCGGCGCGACGCAGACCGCGCTGTGGGTGGCGGCGCTGGTGGTCGACTACGGCGGCGTGCTGGTGACCGGGGTGTCCGGGTGGCGGGTGCACTCGGCGGTGCACTTCGCCGAGCGGTACGGGCTGATCGTGCTGATCGCGCTGGGCGAGTCGATCGTCGCGGTCGGCGTGGGGGTGGCGGACCTGCCGGTGTCGTGGCCGATCATGTTCGGCATCGGCTGCGGTCTGGTCGTGGCGGCGGCGCTGTGGTGGGCGTACTTCGACGTGGACGCGCCGCTGGCCGAGCGGGTGCTGCACCAGGCGGCGGGTGCGAAGCGGGCGGCGTTGGCGCGTGACGCGTTCACCTACCTGCACCTGCCGATGATCGCGGGCATCGTGCTGTCGGCGTTGGGCCTGAAGAAGACGATGAACTACCTGGCGGGCGCGGACGGGCACACCGCGTCCGAGCACCTGCACGGCGTGGGGCCGTTCGCGTTGTTCGGCGGGGTGCTGCTGTTCGTGCTCGGGCACCTCGGGTTCCGGTTGCGCAACCTCGGCACGGTGAACGCGGTGCGCGTGGTGGTGGCCGTGGTGCTGGTCGCGGAGACGCCGGTGGCGCCGCTGCTGCCCGCGTGGGGTGCGTTGCTGCTGCTCACGGTGACCTGCGTGGGGTGGATCGCGGTGGAGGCGGTCCGGCACGGCCAGGTCCGCGGCGAGGTCCGCGCCGAACAGCACTGAGGCGGTCGGCGGCCGGTCTGGCTATGGTCCAGACCATGCTGGAAGTCATCGCACTGCACGCGGCGGACGCCGAAGCCGCCCAGGCCGGTGGGGCGCACCGCCTCGAACTCGTCGCCGACATGGCCGCCGACGGCCTGACGCCGTCCGTCGCCACCCTCCGCGACGTCCTGTCCGCCACGGACCTGCCGGTCCGGGTCATGCTCCGGGACGCGAACGGGTTCGCGCCCGGCGACCTCGACGCCCTCCGGCGGACGACCGCCGAGCTGCGCGCGGCCGGTGCCCGCGAGTTCGTCCTGGGCTTCCTCGACGATCAAGGCGCGATCGATGTCGACACCGTGCGCGCCCTGGTCGCCGAACTCGACGGCGCCGCGTGGACGTTCCACCGCGCGTTGGACAACTCGACCGACCCCGAGCGCTCGTGGGACGTCGTGGCCGGGCTCGGCTGCGACACGGTGCTCGCGGCGGGCAGCCCCAAGGGCGTGGCGGACGGCCTGCCGGTCCTCGAAAAGCTCGCGGCACGCCAGGAAGTCGTGCGCCTGCTGGTCGGCGGGAGCCTCAAGCCCGAGCACGTGGCGCCGCTGAAGGCCGCCGGTGCCATGGGATTCCACGTTGGCTCCGCGGTGCGCCCAGGCGGATGGGACGCCCCGCTCTCGGCGGATGCCGTGAGGACCTGGGCAAATCTGGTGTAGACCCCGTTTCGGGTGTGGGGTACGCGCCAGCCGCGCCGGATCGGCCCACCGGAGGCACGGGCGGAACGCCCCGATACGACAGCGGTATCGGGCCGCCCCGCCCGCACCCCCGGAGAACCGACCGATCACGACTCCCACGCACGCCACACCCGAAACACGGTCTAGATGTTCTGTCCTGTGAGGTTGGGGACGCGGCTGGCAGGTGGTTGGCCTTTGAGTGCGGTGTGGCCGCGGTGGTGATTATAGGTGTGCAGCCACCGCGGCAGCGTCTCGCGGCGTTCGGTCTCAGACCGGTATGCCTGGGCGTAGGCCCATTCGTCGAGCAGGGTGCGGTTGAAGCGTTCGACCTTGCCGTTGGTCTGTGGCCGGTAGGCGCGGGTGCGTTTATGGGTGATGCCCGCGTTGGCGAGGGTGTCGCGCCAGAGCCGTGAGCGGTAGCAGGAGCCGTTGTCGGTCAGCACCCGGCGGACGGTGACGCCGGCTTCCCGGAAGAACGCCTGTGCCCGGGTCCAGAACGCGGCGGCGGTGTCCTTGGTCTCGTCGGGCAGGATCTCGGTGTAGGCCAGCCGGGAGTGGTCGTCCACCGCGTTGTGCAGGTAGGCGTAGCCGAGGTTCGGGCGGCCGTGGACCTTGCGGGGCCTGGTCGGGTCGCGGTGGGCGGAGCTGTTGCGCCCGCCGGCCCGCCGTCCGTGCACCTTGTGGCCGCCGCCGTCGGGGATGTTGCCGAGCTTCTTGATGTCGACGTGGACCAGGTCGCCCGGTGCGGCGTGTTCGTAGCGGCGCACCGGCGTGGCGGTGGCCCGGTCCAGGTGGGCCAGGCGGGCCAGGCCGAAGCGGCGCAGCACCCGGTGCACGGTGGAGGGGTTCAGTCCGAGCAGGTGGGCGATGCGGGCCGGGCCCCACCGACGCGCCAGGCGGACCTTGACGATCCGGCGTTCGCGGCGGGTGGGCAGGCGACGCGGGCTGCGGTGCGGGCGGCTGGAACGGTCGACCAGGCCCGCCTCGCCCAGCTCGCGGTAGCGAGAGGCCCAGCGGGCGGCGGTGGTCGGCGAGACCTGGAACCGCTCGGCCGCCCGCCGCAGCGGCCACCCCTCGTCCACGACACACCGGGCCAGGCGCAGCCGTCCCAGCTCGGTCAAGGGTGCGTTAGCGTGGGTCACGAGGGCCTCCGTGGGCTCGGTGTCGACGTCGCAATCCACACCGAACCCGGAGGCCCTCCCTCATTCCAACATCATCCGACTACGTGTCGAACCGTCCACAACCTCTCAGGGCAGTACATCTAGACCGGCCGTCGATTCGGACATTAGCATCGCCGTTGCTTCCCATGAAATAGCCGTTGCAGGTGACGCAACGCTGAGAGGGGTCGACAACGATGCGGTTCGTTTTGGCAGCCGTCGCCGTGAGCGCGGCCGTACTGGCCGGGTGTGCCCCGGTCCAGTCCGGCCCCGCGGCGTCGTCCGGGACCGACGAGCAGACCGGCACACTGCGGATCTGGCTCTTCGACGAGGTCAACCGGGCACCGAAGGAGGCCGTCGTCAAGGAGGCGGTCGAGGAGTTCCAGAAGGCCAACCAGGGCGTCACGGTCGACGTCCAGTACATCCAGACCAGCTCCCGCGCCGAGCGCTTCAAGGCCGCGTTCAGCGACCCCAAGAGCGCGCCGGACGTCGCCGAGTTCGGCAACACCGACCTCGCCGGTTACGTCGCCGGCGGCGGGTTCGCCGAACTCGACCTCTCGTCGTGGGCCGACTCGAAGGACCTGCTGCCCGCGGTGCTTGATACCGCCAAGGTGGACGGCAAGACCTACGGCGTGCCGTGGTTCGTCGGCGTGCGCGCCCTCTACTACCGCACGGACGTCTTCACCGAGCTGAACCTCAAGCCGCCGACGAAGCTCGACGAGATCGCGCCGCTGGCGCGGCAGATCCGGGCGGCGAAGCCGGACCTGCTGGGCATCTCGGCCGGCGGCAAGTACACCTACGCGGCCATGCCGTTCGTGTGGGCCAACGGCGGCGACATCGCGACCAAGAGCGGCGACAAGTACGTCGCCAAGATCGACAGCGCCGAGTCCAAGGCCGGTCTGGAGCAGTACACCGACCTGATCGCCGACGACATCTGCCCGGCCGCCCAGTGCGCGGGCAACGGCGGCGACGCCAGCGTCGAGGCGTTCCGCGCGGGCAAGGCCGCGATGGTCATCGGCGGCGACTTCAACCGCAAGTCCGTCGACGCCTCCCAGGCGGCCGGCAAGTACGCGGTCGTGCCGCTGCCCGGCAAGGACGCGGGCTCCATCGCACCGGCCTTCGCCGGCGGCAACCTGCTCGGCGTGCTCAAGGGCTCCGAGCGCAAGACGCTGGCCAACAAGTTCGTCCAGCTCCTGGCGGGCAAGCAGTACCAGCGCAAGATGTTCGACGCCATGGGCAACATGCCCACGTTCGGCGACGTGCAGGACGAGGTCGCCAAGAGCACCCCGGCGATCGGGCCGTTCGTCAAGACGCTGGCGGCGGGCACGAAGTTCGTGCCGGTCAGCGCCAACTGGGCCAAGATCGACGCCCAGGCCGTGCTGCCCACGCTCATCCAGGAGGTCGCGACGAAGACCGCCGACCTCGACACCGCGTCGAAGAAGGCGGCCGACTCCATGAACGCGGCGTTCAGTTCGTGATGAACGCGCGCAAGGGCGACGGGCGGATCGCGTACGCCCTCCTCGCCCCCGCACTGCTGGTCCTGGTCGGGCTGATGGGCTACCCGATCTACCAGCTCGTGCTGATCTCCCTGTTCGACTACGGCCAGGAGCAGGTCAGCGGCGGTGCGCCGCTGATCTTCCTGGGCGTGGGCAACTACGCCACGCTGCTGTCCGACGCCAAGTTCTGGTCCGTGCTGGGCCAGACGCTCGGGTTCGCGGCCGTGTGCGTGGTGGGGACCCTGCTCGTCGGTGCGACCCTGGCCGTCCTGGCGACCAGGGTCCGCACCTGGGCGCGGACCGTGCTGTTCCTGGCCGCGCTCGGCGCGTGGGCGACGCCGGCCGTCGCCGGGTCGACGATCTGGCTGTTCCTGTTCGACGCCAACTTCGGCTTCGTCAACGAACTGCTCGGCACCACCGGGTTCTCGTGGACGTTCGACAAGTGGACGGCGTTCGGCCTGGTCGCCGCCCAGGTGATCTGGTGCTCGTTCCCGTTCGTCATGGTCACGCTCTACGCGGGCATCAAGGCCATCCCCGGCGAGGTCATCGAGGCCGCGGCGCTGGACGGCGCGTCCACGTTCCGCACCGCGCGCAGCGTGATCCTCCCGTTGCTGCGGCCCATCCTGATCGTCGTCACGATCCAGTCGATCATCTGGGACTTCAAGGTCTTCACCCAGATCTACGTCATGACCAACGGCGGCGGCATCGCCGGGCGCAACCTCGTGCTCAACGTGTACGCCTACCAACAGGCTTTCGCCGCCTCCGAGTACGGCCTGGGCGCCGCGATCGGCGTGGTCATGACCGCGTTGCTGCTCGTCGTCACGCTCGGGTACCTGCGGGCGCTGCGCAAGTCCGGGGAGGAACTGTGAAACGCGGCGTCGTCGAGGCGGTCACCGTCGTCATCGCGGCGGTGGTCGCGTTCCCCCTCTACTGGATGGTGCTCACCGCGCTCAAGCCCGAGGCCGAGGTGATCACGGCCGACCCCCGGCCGTGGACGCTCACGCCCACGCTGGACAGCTTCACCCGGGCGCTGACCGTGCAGAGCTTCGGCCGCTACCTGGTCAACAGCCTGGTGGTGGCGCTGGTCGTGGTGCTGCTCAGCCTGCTGATCTCGTTCCTGGCCGCGACCGCGCTGACCCGGTTCCGGTTCCGGACGCGTACCACGTTGCTGATCATGCTGCTGATCGTGCAGATGGTGCCGGTCGAGGCGCTGACCATCCCGTTGTTCTTCATGATGAAGTCCGTGCGCGACGTGGTGCCGGTGTTCGGCCTCAACCACCTGGGCTCGCTGGTGCTGGTGCACCTGGCGTTCAGCCTGCCGTTCTCGATCTGGATGCTGCGCGGGTTCGTCGCGGCCGTCCCGGTCGAGCTGGAGGAGGCCGCGACCTTGGACGGCGCGTCCCGTTTCCGGTTCCTGTGGCAGGTGCTGTTCCCGCTGGTCGCGCCCGGCCTGGTGGCCACCAGCGTGCTGGCGTTCATCCACGCGTGGAACGACTTCCTGTTCGCCAAGACGTTCATCATCTCGGCGGCCGAGAACCAGACGCTGCCGCTGGCGTTGCAGGTGTTCGTCAAGCCCGACCAGAACGATTGGGGCGCCATCATGGCGGGTTCGACCCTGATGACCATCCCGGTGCTGCTGTTCTTCATCGTGGTGCAACGCCGGCTCGTCGCCGGTCTGGCCGGGGCGGTGAAGGCGTGATCCTGCCCCGACCGGTGTCGTTCGGCCGCGGCGACGGCGAAGTGGTGTTCGACGGTGTCGTGGACGTGCGGCAGTGGGGCGGTCCGGCCGAGGGCTACCGGCTCACGATCGCGCCCTCCGGCGTGGTGATCGAGGCCGCCGACGCGGCCGGCGAGGCACACGCGCGGCAGACGTTGCGGCAGCTCTCCGGGCCGTCGGCGTTCCGCGCGGTCGCCCCCGGGCCGGTGACGCTGCCGGTGTGCGTGGTCGAGGACCACCCCCGGTTCCGGTGGCGCGGCTGCATGCTCGACGTGGCCCGGCACTTCCTGCCCAAGCCCGACCTGCTGCGCTACGTCGACCTGCTGGCCGTGCACAAGCTCAACGTGCTGCACCTGCACCTGACCGACGACCAGGGCTGGCGGTTCGAGTCGCTCAGGTTCCCGCTGCTGCACGAGGTCGGCGGGTGGCGGCCGTCCTCGCGGTACGGGGACCGGCGGCACGGCGGGCAGACCGGACGACCGCACGGCGGCTACTACACGCAGGACGACCTGCGCGAGGTCGTGGCCTACGCGGCCGAACGGCACATCACCGTCGTGCCCGAGATCGACGTGCCCGGCCACAGCCAGGCGGCGATCGCAGCGTACCCGGAACTGGGCGTCGCACCCGGTGGCGTGTGGACGGACTGGGGCATCAACCCCAACCTGCTGAACACCGCTCCGTCCACTGTGGACTTCGTGCTGGCGGTGTTCGAGGAGCTGCTGGACGTGTTCCCCGGCGAGTACGTCGGGTTCGGCGGCGACGAGGCCGAGGGCGGCGACGGCTCGCTCGTGCGCGCCGTCACGGAGTTCCTGGTGTCACGCGGACGTCGGCCGTTCGGCTGGGACGAGGCGTTGGAGACCGGACCGCTGCCCGACGCGACCGTGATCGCGTCCTGGCGCGGCGAGGACGCGGGCGTCACGGCACTGGACCGCGGACTCGACGTCGTGATGTGCCCGGAGAAGTACGTGTACCTGGACTACCGGCAGTCCGACTCCGCCGACGAGCCCGTCCCCGTCGGCACGGTCACCACGCTGGAGGACGTGTACGGATACGAACCCGCGGCGGCCGACCGGCTGCTCGGCGTCCAGGCCAACGTCTGGACCGAGCACCTCGACTCGCCGCGCCGGCTGGACTACGCGACGTTCCCGCGCCTGTGCGCCCTCGCCGAGCTGGCGTGGAGCACGGGGGAGCGGGACGTCGCGGAGTTCCGGGACCGGCTGGCCGGGTCGCACCTGCCGCGGCTGGCCGCGCTCGGCGTGGAGTACCGGCCGTTGTCCGGTCCCCTGCCGTGGCAGCGGCTGCCGGGCGTGCCCGGCCACCCGAGGTGATCACTCGGCCTCGGGCACGAGGATCCAGCCCGCGAGGTAGAGCAGCGCGCCGGTGCCGAACCCGAACAGGGTCGCGGCGACCAGCAGGACGCGCAGCAGCGCCGCGTCCACGCCGATGAGTTCGGACAACCCGCCGCACACACCGGCGACCATGCGGTCGCTCCGGCTGCGGCGGAACTTCTTGACCTTGGCGGTGGCCTGGCCGAGCACGTCGTTCGTCATGGGTGAATAGTGGCCGGTCAGGGGGCCGGGGGACATCGGGGACGCACCCTGGCTTTCCCCGGACCCCCGCTCTCGGGGTACTGGCGGGAACGGCGCGCGCGGAGGAACCTGGAGGCGTGACCACCCAGGTGCCCTCCCGTCCCCGGCTGCGCGTCGTGCCCGACCCCGAGCCGCGCCCGAAGCGCCGTGTCCTGCCCGTGCTGCTCGTCCCGGTGGCGTTGGCCGTCCTCCTGGTCGTCCTGCGGTCGCGGCGCGGCCGGTGATCCGTCGGGTCGGCGTCGTCGCCTTACTGTTCGCGGCGGCCTGTTCGGGACCCCCGGCATCGCCGCCGCCGGCATCGCCCACCACGACGGTGCCCGCCCCGGTCGCCCCGTCCTTCACGGTGGCGGCGGGTGGCGACATCCTGGTGCACCCCGCGTTGACCGAGCAGGCCGACGCCGACGGCGCCCGCGACTTCGCGCCGCTGCTGGAGGGCCTGAGGTCGGCCGTCGACGCGGACCTGTCGCTGTGCCACCTGGAGACCCCGCTGTCGGCTCCCGGCGAACCCACGTTCGGCTATCCGGCGTTCAGCGCGCCGCCGGAGATCGCCACCGCGCTGAAGGGCGTGGGCTACGACGCGTGCTCGACCGCGTCCAACCACACGCTCGACCGGGGCGTACGGGGCGTCGTGACGACTCTCGACACCCTCGACCGCGCGGGACTGGCGCACACCGGCTCGTACCGGACCGAGGAGGAGTCGCGGACGCCGTTGGTGCTGGAGGCCAACGGGGTCAAGGTCGGGCACGTGTCGTTCACGTACGGGTTCAACGGGATCCCCCTGCCGGAACCGTGGACGGCCGACCTGCTCGACCCCGAGGCGGTGCTGGCCGCCGCGAGAGCCGCGCGGGCGGCCGGTGCCGAGGTCGTGATCGCGAGCCTGCACTGGGGCGTGGAGTACTCGCAGGAGGCGTCCCCGACGCAGCGGTCCCTGGCCGCACGGCTGCTGGCACCCGACTCGCCGATCGACCTGATCATCGGCACGCACGCGCACGCCGTGCAGCCGGTGGAACGGATCGGCGACAAGTGGGTGGTCTACGGCATGGGCAACCAGATCGCCCGCCACTCCGAACCGCGCGGCATCACCGAGGAGGGCATCGTCACCCGGTTCAAGTTCGTCAAGGACGGGGCGAAGTGGCGTGCGGTGGAAGCCTTCTACGTGCCCACGCTGGTCGAACTCGGGCCGCCGATCAGGGTGGTCGACCTGACCCGCGCCCCCGTGACGGCCCGTCGTGCCGAGGCGTCGGCCCGGACGGACGGCGTGGTGCGCAGCCTGGGCGCCGCTATCGCCCGGCCCTGACCCGGTCGACGCGGGCCAGCCACTTCGCGGTGGTCTCGGCGTCGGCGGCGAACTCGTCGCGCAGGACGGGAACGGGAGGCGAGGTCGGCACCGGCAGCCACCCGTCGCGCGGCGTGAGCGGCTCGGCCACGACGTCGCCGTCGAGCAACGACAACGTCCCGAGCCCGCAGGCGAAGTCGAGTTCGGGCAACGCGCCCGCCAACGCCAGACCGGCCGCCAACCCGACCGAGGTCTCCACGGCGGACGAGACGACGCAGGGCAGCCCGCACGCCTCGGCGACCCGCAACGCCCGCCGTACCCCGCCGAGCGGGGCGACCTTGATCACCGCGAGGTCGGCGGCACCGGCGACCGCGACCTTGAGCGGGTCGTCGGCGCGGCGGATCGACTCGTCGGCGGCGATACGCACGTCGACTTTCCTGCGCACGGCGGCCAGTTCCTCGATGGATGGGCAGGGCTGCTCGACGTACTCCAGGCCGTGCGCGACCTTGTCCAGTTCGCGGATGGCGTGGACGGCGGTGTCGACGTCCCACGCGGTGTTCGCGTCGACGCGGAGTTTTCCTTGTGGCCCAAGGGCATCGCGCACGGCCTCGACCCGTTCCAGATCGGCTGCGAGATCGACACCGGGATCGGCCACCTTGACCTTCGCCGTGGTGCAGCCGGACTTCAGCACGATCTCCCGCGCGCGTTCGGGATCGACCACGGGAACCGTGCAGTTGACCGGAATCCGCGTGCGCACGGGGGAAGGCCAACTCTCCACAGAGGACTCTTCGGCGCAGTCGAGCCAGGGCACGCACTCGCTGTCCGAGTAGTCGAGGAACGCGCAGAACTCACCCCACCCCGCCGGGCCTTCGAACAACACGCCCTCACGCACGGTGATACCCCGGAACCGGTTCCGGAGGGGGATCGAGTAGACGAACATGCGTCGAATCGTAGGACCGGCTTTCCGGGTTCACCTCCTCGGGCGACTTCCGGCGGTGGTCGTTCGTGGCCAGGCTTCGTCGTGGGGGTGAGGCCGTGCTGGGGGTGGTGTGGCGGCAGGTGGGGGCGGCTTTGGACCGGGCCGCTCTCGTGTGCGTGGAGTTGGGTGTGGTGACCGGGGCTTTGGGTGAGGCGAACGATCTGTTGGGCAGTCTGCGGGTGGAGGGGTTCGCCAGGGCGGTCGTGGCGGCGTGGCATCTGCAGGAGCGTTACCTCGTCGCGGAGCGGTCCCTGGAGTCGTATTTCGGTCGGCTGGGCATGTCCCGCCCGCCTCGTACTGTCGAGTTTCCCGGTCGCCCGGCGGTGGTGGGTGTCGATCCTCGGATCTATTTCCGGCCGGTGGTGATCGAGGTGCCCCGGATCGCGGCGGGCGTGCCAGACCTGCGCGGCGCTGGTTGGGCCGAGCGGGTTCGGTGGGAGCTGCCCGCGTGGGACTTGGGGGACAAGACCGAGGGGAAGATCTACGACGAGTCGGCCAAGTGCTGGAAGCTGCTCAGCGGCGTCGACCGCGCCGAAAGCCTGACCGGCGAGGCCCGGTACCGGGTCCTCAAGGCGATTCGAGACGGGCTCGCGCCAGGTGATCCGAAGTACGCGAAGGGCCTGGGCATCGCCGCCACGCATGTCGAGACGAAGGCGGCGGTGTGGGCTCGACGCACGGGTCGCGCGCTCGTGGACGTGGTGACGAACCGCAACTACGTGTGCGGCCAGGCGTACCGGCCGGGCATCTCATCCGTGACCGCCGGATGCGCCCAGGCCGTCCGGTTGATCCTGGTGAAAGGGCAGACGATGCGAGTCTGGTGCGACGGCCGCGAGGTTCCGTTGATCATCGAGGGCGAGGGGTGACGGTGGACGTTCAGGTGGAGTTCCTGGAACACATCGCCGGCCGGTACTACGGACTGGGCGAATGGGTGGCGAGCACCCCTGAAGAGGTGCGCACGGCGGTCGAGGCGATGTTCGCACGTCAGGGCGACCGGGTCAGGACCAAGGCGGCCATCGGACGGGTGGGCGAAAGCACCGGGCTCGGTGTGCTGGTCGACCCGGCGACCGGGTACGTCGCCCTGCACTGGTGCCTGGAGGAGCATTCCCTCAATCCCGAGCCGTTTCCCGATGCCCCGCTCATTCCCGACGACGGCGATGACGATCCGCTCCATTTCTGGATGCGTGACGCGTACGTGTCCGAGGTGGTGGCTCGGCGGGCGATCGGGGAGTACCTGGCCACCGGTGGGCGGCCGACGTCGGTGGGTTGGCAGCCGTGGGGTTGGGAGGTGCACGAGCTGCCCGAGTGGCTCGACGACGAGGAGCGCGAGAAGTCCGTCGGGCGTTACCGGATCATCGGGTCGTAGGTCCCGTATCGCCCCCGCTCAACGGTGTGAGGCTGGGTGAAGAGCGCGGGCACACCGGAACCGGTGATCATCAAGGGTGAGATGGACACTCAGGTGCAGGTGTCGGAGTACGTGGCGGGCCGCTATCACCGGCCTGGTGACTGGGTCGTAGACACCCCCGAAGGGGTGCGGGCGGCCGTCGACGCCCTGTTCGAACGGCACGGCGACAAAGTCACGACCAGGGCGATCGTGGAGAGGTTGGGGGAGGACGCGCTGCTGGGTGTCCTGGTCGATCCCGTCACCGGGTACGTCGCGTTGCACTGGTGCTTCGGCGAACACTCCCTCAACCCCGAGCCGTTCGCCGACGCCCCCCTCGTCCCGGAGGACGGCGACAACGACCCGCTCAACTTCTGGATGCGCGACACCTACGTCGCCGAGGCCGATGCCCGACGGGCGATCGAGGAGTTCGTAGCCACCGGGAACAGGCCCACGGCTGTCCGGTGGCAGCCGTGGGGCTGGGAGGCGTACGAACTCCCCGACTGGTACGACGACGAGGGCCGCGACGAGACCGGTGGCCGCTACCACCTCATCACCGACTGATCAGCCCACCTCCGGCAACGGCGGCCCCAGCAGGTCGTCGGCGTCGACGATCCGGTACGCGTACCCCTGCTCCGCCAGGAACCGCTGCCGGTGCGCGGCGTAGTCCGTGTCCAAGGTGTCGCGGGCCACCACGGAGTAGAAGTGGGCCTGCCGACCGTCCGCCTTCGGCCGCAGCAGGCGTCCCAGGCGCTGCGCCTCCTCCTGCCGCGAGCCGAACGTGCCCGACACCTGCACGGCCACCGACGCCTCGGGCAGGTCGATCGAGAAGTTCGCCACCTTGGACACCACGAGGATGCGCAACTCGCCCCGCCGGAAGGCGTCGAACAGCTCCTCGCGCTCCTTGTTGCGCGTGGACCCCTGCACCACGGGCGCGTCCAAGGCCTCGCCCAACGTCTCCAGTTGGTCCAGGTACGCGCCGATCACCAGCGCCGGCTCGTCGGGGTGGCGGTCCAGCACCGCGCGGACCACGGGCAGCTTCGTGCGTGCCGTGGAGCACAGCTTGTACCGCTCCTCCGGCTCGGCCGTCGCGTACTCCAGCCGTTCCGCGTCCGTCAGCGTGACGCGCACCTCGGTGCACTCCGCCGGCGCGATCCACCCCTGCGCCTCGATGTCGCGCCACGGCACGTCGTACCGCTTGGGCCCGATCAGGGAGAACACGTCGCCCTCCTGGCCGTCCTCGCGCACCAGGGTCGCGGTCAGCCCCAGCCGCCGCCGCGACTGGAGATCGGCCGTCATCCGGAACACCGGCGCGGGCAGCAGGTGCACCTCGTCGTAGATGATCAGGCCCCAGTCCCGGGAGTCGAACAGGTCCAGGTGTCGGTACTCGCCCTTCGACTTGCGTGTCACGACCTGGTACGTGGCGATCGTGACCGGCCGGATCTCCTTGCGCTCCCCCGAGTACTCGCCGATCTCGTCCTCGGTCAGCGACGTCCGCGCGACCAGCTCCCGCTTCCACTGCCGGCCCGCGACCGTGTTCGTCACGAGGATCAGCGTGGTCGCCTCGGCCTCGGCCATCGCCGCCGCGCCCACGAGCGTCTTGCCCGCGCCGCACGGCAGCACGACCACGCCCGAGCCGCCCGCGTGGAACGCCTCGGCCGCCCGCCGCTGGTAGTCGCGCAGCTGCCACCCGTCCTCGCGCAACGCGATCGGGTGCGCCTCGCCGTCCACGTACCCGGCCAGGTCCTCGGCCGGCCAGCCGACCTTGAGCAGGAGCTGCTTGAGCCGGCCGCGTTCCGACGGGTGCACGATCACCGTGTCGTCGTCGATCCGCTCGCCGAACATGGGCTTGATCTTCTTGTGCCGCAGGACCTCCTCGAGCACGGCCCGGTCCGAAGTGGACAGCACGAGCCCGTGGGCCGGGTGGTTGGCCAGGCGCAGCCTGCCGTACCGGCCCATCGTGTCGACGACATCGACCAGCAGCGGCTGCGGCACCGGGTAGCGCGAGTACCGGACGAGCGCGTCGACAACCTGTTCGGCGTCGTGACCTGCCGCACGTGCGTTCCACAGAGCAAGCGGCGTGACACGGTACGTGTGCACGTGTTCGGGCGCGCGTTCCAGCTCGGCGAACGGCGCGATGGCGGTGCGCGCCTCGTCGGAGAGCGGGTGTTCCACCTCCAACAGCAGTGTTTTGTCCGATTGGACGATCAACGGCCCGTCTGTCATGGGTCCCAGTCTCCCAACCTCGCGCAAGTCGACAACGGACTGTCGCCGTGCGAGCACCCCTTGCTTACGGACTCGTTTCGGTAAAGGACGCCATGTCACGGCCCGGCAGCGGATAGCTTGCCTGCGCCCGGCCCGCGACTTCACGCGGGACACACTGGGGGCACCCACGCGATCGAGAAGGTCTACATGAGCACGGACGCGCCCAACCAGCCGCAGCCGCAGTACCCGCAGCAGCCGTTCCAGCAGCAGCCGCAGTTCAACCAGGCTCCTGCCGCGCAGGTGCCGCAGGAGCCCAAGAAGAGGGGCGTCCTGGGGCGCATCCTCTCGGCGCTGATCGGCATCGCCGTGGTGGCCGCCGTCGGTTACGGCATCAAGTACTTCACCAGCGACGCCGCCCAGACCAAGGCCGGCGACTGCGCGAGCCTGACCGGCACCACCAGCAAGCCCGAGTACAAGACGGTCGACTGCGGCGCGGCCGAGGCGAACTACATCGTCGGCAAGGCGCTCAACACCAGCGAGAAGTGCGACGGCGACTACGACGAGTACATCGAGACCGGTCGCGGCCCGCAGACGCGACTCTGCCTCGTGCCCAAGCTCGAAGAGGGCAAGTGCTACAACCTGCAGGGCAGCACGATGGGCTACCCGGCCGTGGCGTGCGGCGGCGGTGGTGACGTGCTCAAGCTCGTGAAGCAGGTCAAGGACGTCGCCGACACCGCGCAGTGCGACTTCGTCGAAGGCGCGCTCGCCTTCCAGGAGCCGAAGCTGACGCTGTGCTTCGAGCCGACCGAGGGCGCGTGACCTACTCCTGACCGATGGCGTGGTGTGCGCGTGGGTCTACCGTCTGACGGGTCACGCGCACACCCCGCCTCAGTGAGGATGAGTATGAGCACCGACCCGGAAAAGCCCGCCGGTGACGCTTCGGCACCGTCCGCACCGGACGCGGAGCCTGCGGCGCAGGCCGCGGCCGAGCCCGCCGGTGACCAGGCGCCTCCGGCCGCCGAGCCGGCCAAGCCCTACACCTACGTCTCCGGCGAGGACGAACCGGAGACGCCGGCACGGGCCGGTGGCGGTGGCGGCACGCTCAAGAAGGTGCTGATCGCGGTCGTCGCCCTGATCGTCGTGGTGGGCGCCGTGTTCGCGGTCCGGCAGCTGAGCGGTCCGGGTCGGGCCGAGGCCGGCGACTGCGTGTCGGTCGGCGAGGTGAACGACGACAACGTGGCCAAGGTCGACGTGCTCGGCTGCGACGACCAGAAGGCGGCCTACAAGGTCGGCAAGGCGCTCGCGGGCGCCGAGGCGAGCTGCCCCGAGGAGGGGCTCGGCTCGTACCACGAGGTCGTCGCCGACGCGTCGGACGCCGCCGACCGCGCCAAGCTCTGCCTGCTGCCCAACGTCTCGGCCGGCAACTGCTACAAGGCCAACGACCTGGGCGACTACGTGAAGTCCGAGTGCACCGGCATGGAGACGTTCCGCGTCACCAAGGTCGTGGAGGGCTCGACGACCACCGAGACGTGCGAGGACGGCTCGGGCATGTCGTTCCCCGAGCCCGCCGTCACGTTCTGCCTCGAACCGGTCGAATAGGCAGCACCCGCGGCCGCCGCGCATCCCGTCACGGGGGTGCGCGGCGGCTGTGCGTTCGGCCGATTCCGCTGCGTGCGGTCCGGTCGCACGGGTAGGTTCCGCTCGCCCGGAAGTCGAGAGGAACCGCAGGTGACCACGCCCCCGTACCAGCCGCCCCCCTACGGCGGAACGCCCCCGCAGCAGCCCGCGCCCGGTTGGGGGCCGCCGCCGCAGTACCCCGGGCAGCCCGGCCCGGCGCAGCCCTATCCGGGCCAGGCCCAACCCGGCCATGCCTATCCGGGGCAGCCCGCACCTGGCCAGGCCTATCCCGATCAGGCTTACCCGGGGCAGCCCTATCCCGGACAGCCCTATCCCGGACAGCCCTATCCAGGGCAGCAGTCGGGCCCGCCGCAGGGCCAGTACCCGCAGCAGCCGTACGGCCCGCCCCAGCAGGGGTTCACGCCGCCGTCCGCCGGCCGGACGTCCAAGGGCGCCAAGGCCCTGCTGTCCACGGTGGGTCTGATCATCGTCGGCATCGTCGTCGCGGCCGTGATCTCCGGCATCAACGGTCCGGCGGGCGCGGAGCCCGGCGACTGCATCAAGGTGAACAAGGTCGGCGTGACGAGCGCGGACATCGACAAGGTCGACTGCGGCTCGATGGACGCGACCTACAAGGTCGCCGTGAACCTCGACAGCAGCCGCGACTCCTGCCCCTCCGGCGACTACTCCGAGTACACGGACAGTGGCGGTCGGCGCAGCGACGGGTTCAAGCTCTGCATGGTGCTCAATGCCCGTGAGGGCGACTGCTTCAAGCAGGAGGGCACCATCGTCGCCGGGAAAACCACCAAGATCGTCTGCGATTCATCGGCGACCCACAAGGTGCGCAAGGTCATTACCGGTACAGCGGACGAGAGCGCTTGTGAAGGTGGCGACTTCGTGTCCGTCTACTCACAGCCGGCGACGACTGTTTGCCTCATCGAGGTGTGAAACGCGAAAAAATAGGGGGCCTTCTCGGATCGAGAAGGCCCCCTGCTCGTGAAGGTGAGGATCAGTTCCCCGTTCCCGGCGGGAGCAGCGATCCGACGTCCAAACGCTGGGGCAGCTCGTCCTCGGTGTCCATCATGTCGGCGACCCGCTGGAGCCGGACCGGGTTGAGCGACAACGGGTACGTGCCGACCGATACCAGTGCGGCGGTCTGCTGGTCGACGTCGACGTAGCTGGTCAGCACGTCCTGCACGGACAGCTTGTTGTTCGTGGCCGCCTGCTGGGCGTCGCGCAGCACGCTGCGGAACAGGCTCAGCGTCTTGGGGTTGCCCTCGGCGAACTTCTTGCTCGACGCGTAGCCCGACAGCGGGAAGTCCTTGGTCGGGCCGACGGCCGTGTCGCTGACGATCCGCGCGCCGATCGTGCGCTGCGCCTTGGTGATGTACGGCTCGACCATCCAGGCGGCGTCGATCTGCCTGGCCTGCATGGCCGCCGTCATCTGGTCGAACGGCATCTCGCGCAGCTGCATCCGCTGCTTCTCCACGCCCGCGGTCTTCAGCGTGGCCTTGGTGGTCAACGCGCCCACGTCGGTGAGCGAGTTCACGGCGACGCGCGGCGACGCGATCTTGCCGGGGCTGTCGTACTCGGGGTCGGCCGTGACCAGCGCCATCGTGTTCGCGCCCGCCTGGTAGGCCTCGCCCTGGAGCTGGAGCTGGGTGCCCTCGGACACGGCGCGGAACAGGTTCACGTGGCTGGCCCACGTGATGTCCAGCGTGGTGTCGAGCTGCTTGATGCCCTCGCTCTCGCTGTTGAGCGTGACGAGCTGCACTTGGAGCCCGGCCTTCTCGAACAGCTTGTCGTTGAGCGCGAGCTTCAGGGGTGCGACGTCGACCACGGGCAGGATGCCGATGCGCAGCGTCGTCCGCTCCACCTCGGGGGCCGCGTTCCCGCCGGAGTCCGGGAAGAGACCGCACGCCGTGAGAGTCGCGGCACAGGCGAACAAGGCGGCCGTACGACGCAGAACACGCGCTGGGGTAGGCATGGCACCTCTCGGCGGTACGACCTCGACAGCGGGGTCTTTTGATCAACGGAATTAAGTCGCTCAACTTGTCGACTGCTCGTGGATGGTAACCACCCGGAGGTATGAAACGACAGTCCCGGTGGATACGTTGAGTGCTCGCGTGGTCTTCCCCGAAGCAGGGGTGGCGCACTACGCTCCCCGCCATGCGCGCACCGCCCGTGCGGGCCGTCGTGTCCGGAGTGCACAGCGGGGCGCCCTAGCCGGCGCCACCACCTCTGTGCTGCAATTCGGCCCGATATTTCCAGTCCATGCTTCGGTCCGTGGGGAGAGGCCGGGGAACACTGCTGCCGGAAGAGGAAGCCCAGGGTGGCCCGACGCGAGAGAGGTCCCAGCCAGTCAGGCGTGGGGAATCCACCACGCTCCGATAACCCCGGAATGGGTGAGGAGATGACTGCGCTGCGTGATGGAACTGTGACCGAATCAACGAGCCCTCGATCGGCGTCCGACGTCCGTGCTGCCGGCCCCGGGTCGGCCTGGCGGCTGCGCAACTGGCGGCTGCCCACCAAGCTCGCCGCCGTGCTGCTCATCCCCACCGTGGCGGCGCTCGCGCTCGGCGGCCTGCGGGTCAACTCGGACCTGGCCGCGGCCACCGAGTTCAACCGGTTGGCCAACCAGATCCAGCTCGAGGCCGCGGTCGCGGACCTCGTGCAGCAGCTCCAGCGCGAACGCGACCTCAGCGTCAGCCACGTGGCGTCCGGCAAGAAGCTCGACCGCGTCGTGCTCGACCGCCAGCTCCGCCGCGTCAACGACACCACCGACGCGCTCAACAACAAGATCAGCGAGCTGGGCGGCGACCTCGACGACGAGGTGCTCACCCGGTTCCGCCGCGCCGCCGAGCAGCTCAAGCGCCTCAACAGCCTGCGCAACGCCGTGCGCGACACCGAGTACCCCTCGGAAGCCGTGCTGCGCACCTACTCCGAGTCCGTCGAGAGCCTCCTGGACCTCGGCGAGCAGGCCATCGCGGGCATCGACGACCCCGAGCTCGTACGTCTCCACCTGGCGACGAACGCGATCGCGCGCATCAAGGAGCAGGAGTCGCTCAAGCGCGGCATCATGCTCGACGTCCTCCAGCGCGGCGAGTTCTCCGCCGGCCAGCAACGCGCGCTCAACACCGCGAGCGCCGAGCTGGACGCCGCGCGCAACGACTTCCGCAAGTCCGCGACGCCGGACCAGGCGAAGATCTACGACGACACGGTCACGGGTCTGATCGTCGACACCGCGAACGACATGCAGGAGACGGCCCTCAACCTGGCCGCGAACAACAAGAACCTCTCGGCGCTGCGCCCCGAGAAGTGGGACATCGCCGCGACGTTGACGGTCAACCTGACCCGCGAGGTGGAAAGCCTGCTGCTGGAGCAGCTGCAGACCCGCACCGACGAGCTGACCGGCGAGGCGCGCTCCGCGGCGTTCCGCGACTCCGGCATCGTGCTCGGCGCCCTGCTGCTCGCCCTGGTCATGGCCCTGTTCGTCGCCCGGTCGATCCTCACGCCGCTGCGCACGCTGCGCCGCACCGCCCTCGACGTGGCCGACCACGGCCTGCCCGAGGCGGTCGCCCGCATCCTCGCCGACCCCGACCCGCAGCAGGCCGCCAAGTCGGCGGTCGCCCCGGTGCCCGTCAACACCCGGGAAGAGGTCGGCCAGGTGGCCCGCGCGTTCGACGCGGTGCACGACGAAGCCGTGCGGCTGGCCGCCGAACAGGCGCTGCTGCGCGACAACGTCAACGCCATGTTCGTCAACCTGTCCCGCCGCTCGCAGGCCCTGGTCGAGCGCCAGCTCAACCTGATCGACCGCCTGGAGCAGGACGAGCAGGACCCCGACCAGCTCGCGTCGCTGTTCGAACTGGACCACCTCGCGACGCGCATGCGCCGCAACAGCGAGAACCTGCTGGTCCTGTCCGGAACGGACCTGTCCCGGCGGCTGACCCGCCCGGTCCCGGCCGCCGAGGTCCTCGGCGCCGCCGTGTCCGAGGTCGAGCAGTACGCCCGCGTGCAGGTCGGCCAGACGCCGGAGCTGACCGTCCAGGGCCGCGCGGTCAACGACCTCGTGCACCTGATCGCGGAGCTGCTCGACAACGCCACCGTGTTCTCCGACCCCGTGACGAAGGTCACCGTCCGCACGGCGCGCACCCGCCGGGGCGAGCTGGCGATCGAGATCCAGGACCGCGGCGTCGGCATGAGCGAGAAGGACATCGTCGACGCCAACCAGCGCCTGGCCGACCCGCCGGATGTCGACGTCGCCGTGTCCCGCCGCATGGGCCTGTACGTGGTCGCGCGACTGGCCAAGCGGCACGACATCAAGGTGCGCCTGCGCGCCAACGAGGACATCGAGGGCGGCACGACCGCGCTTGTGCTCGTGCCCGAGAACCTGGTGCAGGCGCCCGGCGCCGCGCCGTCGCCGGTCGGCTACGAGCCCGCGTTCCCGGGCCTGGGCGGTCCGACGACCGACTCCGGCTTCCCGGGACTGGGTTCGCCCGCGCCGACCACGCAGAACCCCGCCGAGCGGGCCAGCGGCATCGCCGGCGCGTTCACCGGCAGCATGCCCCGCCTCGACGACGACCAGCAGTCGTCGTCCCCGAACCTCCCGGTCAGCTTCGTCCGCTCCGAGGGCGAAGCCGACGCGGCCGGACTGCCGTCGTTCGGTCTCGCCGAGCCGGAACCCACGCCCGAGGAGACCTCCCAGGACTCCTTCCAGCCGTGGCAACCGCTGCCGGAGGAGCACACCGGTCGGGACGTCGAGCACGAGCCCGTAGGCTCGTTCGGCGAGCCGATGCTCTTCACCGCCTACGAGGACCGGGACGACGAGGAGTCCGCCAACGGCCACGGCTTCGAGACGACGCAGTTCGCGCCGATCCTCGACAGCACGGTCCACGTGGGCGGCTTCCTCGACCTGGACTCGGAACCGGAACCGGAGAGCACCGACCCGTCGCCCGCGGACGAGGACGGGTGGTCCGAGGCCACCCCCGAGGCCACCCCCGAGGCCACCCCCGCGTCCACCGGCGAAACCGGTGGGCGGAGAGTGGTCCCGGACCTGGACGCACCGACCGAGCGGCTGCCGATCTACGAGGCGGTCCTCTCGCAGTGGTTCCAGGCCGTCGGGGGCGAGACGCCGGCGTCGACCGCGCGGGCGGTCGAACCGGCACCCGAACCGGAGTCCGAGCCCGAAGCGCGGGAGGAGACGGCCCTGCCGACCCGCAAGCCGCAACCGGTACCCCCGGTCGCGCCGACGACCACCGAGGACGCACCGCCGGCGGCACCCGAGCCGCCGTCGGCCCCCGTCCTCACCGAGGGCGGGCTGCCCAAGCGGCAGCCCGGTGCGCCCGGCAACAAGCCCGGACGCACCCCGGCCGACCGGACGCCCGAGCCGGTCGCCGTGCCCGAGCCGGTCGCCGCCGCACCGGAACCCGCGTGGTCCTCGCCCGCCGACGACGGCTGGCACGCCGCGCAGGCCCTGCTCAGTCGGGTGCCCGAGACGACGACGCAGGCCGGGTTGCCCAAGCGGGTGCCCAAGGCACAACTGGTGCCGGGCTCGGCCGCACCGCTCGCCCCGTCACCCGAGGCCGCCGCGGCACCCGTGCCGCAGGGGCCGGCATTGCCCCCGAGGACGGCCGACGCGGTCCGCGGGCGGATGTCGAGCCTCCAGCAGGGCGTCCGCCGGGGACGACACGCTTTGATCGACGCTTACGCTGGTGACATGTCGAGCCGGCAAGACGAGGAGCAGGAGTGACGACCGCAGCTCAGCCAGGCAGCTTTGGTTGGCTTATCACCGACTTCGTTCGCCGGGTCCCCGGCGTGGCACATTCCGTGGTGGTGTCGGCGGACGGGCTTCTGCTCGCCGGCTCCCAGGGGTTGCCGCGTGACCGAGCGGAGCAGCTCTCCGCGGTCGCCTCGGGCCTGGTGAGCCTCACCGCGGGAGCAGCGCGCTGCTTCGAGGCGGGGTCGGTGAACCAGACCGTGGTCGAGATGGAACGGGGCTACCTGTTCCTGATGTCGATCAGCGACGGGTCGTGCCTCGCGGTACTGGCGGCCCCGAACTGCGACATCGGCCTGGTCGCGTACGAGATGACCCTGTTGGTCGAGCGGGTGGGCCAGCAGCTGACGCCGGAGTTGCGTGCCCAGCTCCAGGGCGTGGTCCGGCGGTAGCGCCTCATGAGATCGTGTGGGTGGGTAAATGGCTGAACGATCTGGCGCCGGTGGCCGCCGCTTGGGTAGGAACTTCAACTACCAGGAGTGGGCCGCAGGTGGCTTCCGATTCGCTGAGCCGGATGCCGACCCGCAGGACGAGGAAGCCGACGACGCACCTCACTCGTGGCCGGGCCGAGCGGAGCGGGCCGAGATGCCACGGGTAGAAGGCACAGGGCAGGGGCAAGACGATATGTCTCAGCGTGAGGTTGACGACTCGTCGTACGACTACGACGACGTCCCCAACCGGTTCGACATCGACGGGTACGGCAGCGGGCTGTTCGGAGGCCCGGGTGCCGACCTGTTCGGTGCCCACGGCTTGCCCGACAGCGTGCCGGAACAGCTCCCCTACACGACCGGACCGCAGCCGGTCATCCGCCACGAGGAGAACCCCGCGGCGGAATCCGGGTCGCTGGTCCGCCCCTATACGCGGACCGGTGGCCGCACCCGGCCCGACTACGATCTCGCCATCGAGGCGCTGGTCTCGACCAGTGAGCGGGGCCTCGAGCGCGACGCGGCGGTGCTCCCCGAGCACCGGTCGATCTGCGGTCTGTGCACCGACACCAGGTCGGTGGCCGAGGTCGCCGCGCACCTGCGACTCCCGCTGGGCGTCGTGCGGGTACTGATCGGCGACATGGCGAGCATGGGTTTGGTTTTGATTCACCAGGGTGGCCTGGTCGTGGGGGACCGGCCGTCCATCGATTTCCTTGAGAGGGTGCTCAGTGGGCTTCGCAGGCTCTAGCCCCAACGCGGCCGAAGGCGCACGGAAGCCGACGACCTCCGCGAAGATCGTGGTGGCCGGTGGGTTCGGCGTTGGCAAGACGACGTTCGTCGGTTCCGTGTCCGAGATCGTCCCGCTGACCACCGAAGCGGTGATGACCGAGGCGAGCGCGGGGGTCGACGACCTCTCGGCGACGCCGAACAAGGTCACGACCACGGTGGCCATGGACTTCGGCCGGGTCTCCCTGGACCAGGACCTGATCCTGTACCTGTTCGGTACGCCGGGTCAGCACCGGTTCTGGTTCATGTGGGACGACCTGGTGCGTGGTGCCATCGGCGCCATCGTGCTGGTCGACACCCGCCGGTTGGCCGACGCGTTCGCGTCGATCGACTTCTTCGACGACCGGCAGCTGCCGTACGTCGTGGGTGTGAACTGCTTCGACGGGATGCTGCACCACCGCATCGAGGACGTGCGCGACGCGCTCACCATCGACCAGTCCGTGCCGATGGTGACCTGCGACGCCCGCAACCGGCAGTCGACCAAGCAGACCTTGATCACGCTGGTGGAGCACGCCATGCGCCAGTGGATGTCGGTGCGCGCCGGCTGATCCGGCCCTGGACGACCGGAAGGGCGGCCCCCTTGTGGGGAGCCGCCCTTCGGTTTACCGCACTGTTCCCATGATCCGGCAGGTTGTGCCCGCCGGTGGCTTTCGCGTGCTCAGCGGTTCGCGGCCGAGAAGGACGCGCCGTCGTCCGCGGGCTGGTCCTGGACCGGCTCGTCCTGGGCGGGCTGGTCGGTGGCGGGCTCGTCCGTCGAGGGCTTGTCCGTGGGCTCGTCGCTCGGCTGGTCGGCCGCGGGCTCGTCGGAGTCGTCGCCGCCGATATTGATCAGACCGAGCAGGCCGCCGTCGCCGCCACCGAGGTCGATGTCGAGGTCGATCAGGACGTCGCCGTCGAGGTCGAGCAGACCGCCGTCGCCGAGGTCGATGTCGATCAGGCCGTCGAGGTCGAGATCCAGGTCGATGTCGAGGTCGATCAGGATGTCGAGCAGGTCGTCGATGTCGATCTCGATGCCGCCGATGTAGATGTGGATGCCGTCGTCGTCGAGGATGTCGAGGACGACGTCTAGGTCGAGGTCGAGGTCGATCAGCGCGTCGATGTCCGCCAGCACGTCGGCGTCGACGACCGCGTCCACCACCACGTCCACATCGGCGTCCACCAGGTCCTCGAGCGCGTCCTCGAGGTCGACGAGCACGTCGAGGTCGACATCGGCCACCACGTCCGCGGCGACGTCGACGACCGCGTCCACGTCAGCGTCCACATCCGCGTCCACATCCGCGTCCACATCCGCGACGACGTCGGCCACGACATCGAGGTCGGCGTCCACGTCGGCGGTCACGTCCGCGGTCACGTCGGCCACCACGTCCACGACTGCGTCGGCCGGGGTCTCGGTGTCGACCGCGTCGGTCGCCTCGGCGACCTCGGGCACGATGTCGCCGACGGTGTCGGTGGCCTCGGAGACGGTGTCGGTCACCGTGTCCGCGATGGTCTGGCCGATGTCCGCGATCTCGTTCGCGGTGGTCGTCAGGTCGTCGAGGCCGAGCGGGTCGGCGGCGGTCGCGGGCGCATCATCGGCAGCGGACTGGTTGCCGTCCGTGGCCGTCGGGACGATCTCGCCGATGACGTCGAGGACCGGCTGGGCGATCGCCGAGTCCGTCGTGGTCGCCGGCTTCAGGGCGTCGGCAACGGGGTTGTCGATCGGTACGGCCCCGGCGGTGCCGGCGGAGAACGCCCAGGTCGCGGCGGCTGCCGCGATCGTGAGCACGCTCCTGCGGAGGATGGCCATGCGTTTGCTCCCTCGTGTGATAGGTCACGTCCGGAACGTCTGGACCGACGCTAGAGGGAAAATGGATCACTGCCGGGTGGACCGAATGCACTAACGATGGAACACGCAGTGTCACGAATCTTGGACCAACGCGGCGGAAGTGATGCGGTGAAGGGGGAATCTCCGCACTTCGCCGTAGCTGACGTCGACGCCTTCCAGTACGCCCCCGCCGACGTACCGGGGCGTGATCACCCGGCGGGCCGCCGTGCCGTGCCCGTCGACGAAGTCCACGAGCACGTCGAGACCGTCTCGGGCGGCCCGTTGCAGCAGGTCGAGCGTTGCCGACGGGCCCGCGCCCAGGTGGCCGGGCACCGCGATCCGGGCACCGCCGCTCGTCGTCGCCGCCCGGTCGCCCGCGCGCAGCAGCCGGACCAGCTCGCCGAGCTGCTCGTCCGACGGGGTGGCCGGCGGCACGGGCCGGCGGCGTCCCCGGCTCGCGATCCGGCGGCCCGGCGTGCGCAGGTCGAGCACCCGCCCGTCGGGTCCCTCGGCGGCCGGCGCGAACCCGGCCGCGCGCAGCCCGTCCAGCACATCGCCCAGCGGCAGCGGGCTGACCAGCACGGACGGCGCGATCCGACGCAGTCCCAGCGCGTCGGCCGCGTGGTGGGCGAGCACTTCGGCGACCAAGACCGGGTCGTCGCAGCGCAGGAACGACCCGGCCGCGCCGCCGCGCAGCCGCCCGTGCTTGCGCGCCGCGTCGTCGACCAGGTACGTCAGCGACTGCGGCACCGGCGTGCGGGACCGGGACGTGAACAGCTCGTGCAGGTCGGCGGCGGTGCGCCCGGCGTCGAACGCGCGCCGCACGGAATCCTCGGTCACCCGGTAGACGGTCGCGCCGCCGGCCGACTCGACGTCCGCGACCAGCGCGATCTCGTCGGCGAGGTCCGGGTCGAGGCGGCCGGGCGCGACCACGGTCAGGTCGGCCTGCACGAGCACGTGGTCCACGGGTGCCGGCAGCACGTCGGCGAGCCGCTTGGCCGCCGGTGCCGTGCCCTCGACGAGCAACGTCCGGCCCTGCGAGGTGAGCGCGTCGAGCGCGATCACGCCGACGGCCGTGCCCTCTTCGAGCGTCCAACGCACGAGTTCGTCGCGCAGTCGGCCGCCCCGGCGCGGCGCCCGCCACGCGAGCAGGGCGGCGAACGCGTCGACGTCGGGCACGGCGGTGCCGGGCGCGGGCAGGGCGAGCGCGTCGAGCACCCGCCGCCGGTCGCGGGGCGCGCCGGGCCGGTTCAGCTCGGGGGCCAGCGGGTTGAGCAGGCGGTCCCGCTCGTCCCGGCGCCCGATGAGACCCGGAAGGCGGGGCAGGTCGACCCAGGCGAGCGCCAACGTCGCCCACCGTTGCTCGGGCGACGCGGTCGACCAGGCATCCGCCTGGGTGGTGGGCACCCACTCGGGCTCGGCGCCCTCACTGTCCGCGACCAGACCTGCGTTGACGACAAGTTCGACGAGCAACGCGGCGCGCGTCTCGTCGGCCTTGAGGTCCTTGGCGAGCTTGCGCAGATCGCGCACGCCGACCCCGCCCGACCGCAGCACGGTCGGCGGCTCCTCGGACCACGCCGTGAGCAACGCGTCGACGTGCCGGCACAGCTCCAGCGCCGCGCCGCCACCGGTGCTGTCGACCGCGACCGGGTCGAGCGCGCGGGTGGGCAGCGGGGGTTCCGCGGTGGGGACCGCGCCCAACGGCCGGTCGCCGCGCACCGCGAGCCCGACCTCGCGCGGCAGTTCGACGGTCATCGCGTCCCGCCGCACGAGCAGGCCCCGGGCCAGCAGCTTCTGGATGGGGCTCGTCGCGTCGTCGAGTGCCACGACGTGCGCCGCGTCCCGCGTCTGCCCCACCGGCGGTCCGGCCGCGAGCGTCTCCAGCACCCGCAGTTCGTCGTCGCCGAGGCCGGCGAGGTCGGCGAGGTCGACGCCGGCCAGGCGGGGGACCGACCGTCCCAGGCCGCAGGGGAACGGGTTGACCGCGTCCCGGGTGGCCGGCGGCGTGGAGAGGTGGTCGTCGCCCCAGAGCAGGACGCGTCCCCGCAAGGTCTCCAGGGCGCCCGTGATGTCGACCGGGAAGAGCGCGGCGAGGGCGTCCCGGCCGACCGGGGCGAGATCGGCGTCCAGCACCAGCAGCGCTTCGAGCACCGTCAAGGTCAGCGTGTCGAGGTCCTCGCAGGCCCGTGACACGGAGGCACGGGAGCCGATCCGCGTGGCCAGGACGGTCGTGTCGGCCGGCGGCGGCGTCGCGAGATCGGGACGGGCGCGCAGCAACGCGACGAGCGCCCGGTCGTCAAGCGCCCGCAACCACTCCGCCAATGTGCTGCCGGACATCCTCACCACGGTATATGCCCACCCCCGCCCACCCCACCCCGCCCACACGCGAGTTATGCGTTCAGACACCGCGAAATGTGCGTTCGGGCACCCACGACCGGACGCGGTGATCGCTGTGATCCAGGTCGGAGGTCGGACCACTGCCCCATGAGGCACACTTGACCGCGAATCCGGCACCACCGAGGAGGAACCGTGGCCAAGGCCCGCCCCGAGCGCATCGACCCGCACTGGCCGGAGGCGCCCGCCGACCACAAGCACCCGGTCACCGAACTCACGAGCGACCGCCAGGGCGCGCTCTCCCCGTTCGGCACGACCGCCTTCCCGCTGCCCGTGGACCAGTTGGGTTACCACCACCCGACCACCGAGATCAACCGCTAGACCCCGGACGGACGCGCGCGGTGGCGAGCCGCGCGCGTTCCGCAACGGCCCGGGGGCTACGCTCGTCCCAGTACGTTCTGGGAGGTTCGATGCCGGTTCCCGGCCCTGGTTACTCCATCACCGTCCGCCTCGAGTCGCCGCCGTCGGCGAGCGCCGCGGGCGACCTGACCTCGGCGGTCGGTCGCGCGGGCGGGGTCATCACCGCGTTCGACGTGGTCGAGTCGCACGCCGACCGCGTGATCATCGACCTCACCTGCAACGCCCTGAGCGCCAACCACGCCAAGGACATCACCGACACCCTGGGCCAGCTCCCCGGGATCGTCGTGCGCAAGGTGTCCGACCGGACGTTCCTGGTGCACCTCGGCGGCAAGATCGAGATCTCCTCGAAGGTCCCGCTGCGCAACCGCGACGACCTGTCCCGCGCGTACACGCCCGGCGTCGCCCGCGTCTGCCAGGCCATCGCCGAGAACCCGGACGACGCGCGCCGGCTGACGATCAAGCGCAACACCGTCGCCGTGGTGACCGACGGCTCGGCCGTCCTGGGCCTGGGCAACCTCGGCCCGGCCGCCGCGCTCCCGGTCATGGAGGGCAAGGCCGCGCTGTTCAAGAAGTTCGCCGGCGTCGACGCGTGGCCGGTGTGCCTGGACACCCAGGACACCGAGGAGATCATCCGCGCGGTCGAGTTGATCGCCCCGGTCTACGGCGGCATCAACCTGGAGGACATCGCCGCGCCGCGCTGCTTCGAGATCGAGGCCCGGCTGCGCGACAAGCTCGACATCCCGGTCTTCCACGACGACCAGCACGGCACCGCGATCGTCGTGGTCGGCGCGCTGCGCAACGCCCTGCGCGTGGTCGGCAAGAAACCCGCCGACTGCAAGATCGTGGTCTGCGGCGTCGGCGCGGCCGGTTCGGCGATCATCCGCCTGCTGCTCAAGCAGGAGCCGGGCGACGTGGTCGCGGTCGACGTGGACGGCATCGTGCACCGCGACCGCCCCGGCCTGGACGACAACCTGCGGTCGATCGCGGCGGCGACCAACCGCGACAACGTCTCCGGCACGCTGCACGAGGCGCTGGTCGGCGCGGACGTGTTCATCGGCGTCTCCGCGCCCAACCTGCTCGGCGCCGAGCAGGTCGCGACGATGAACGAGAAGGCCATCGTGTTCGCGCTGGCCAACCCGGATCCGGAGATCGACCCGATGGAGGCGCAGAAGCACGCCGCCGTCGTGGCCACCGGGCGCAGCGACTTCCCCAACCAGATCAACAACGTGCTGGCGTTCCCGGGCGTGTTCCGGGGCCTGCTCGACGCCAACGCCAAGACGATCACCGACGCCATGCTGCTGGCCGCCGCGAACGCGATCGCGGACGTGGTGGACGGCGACCGGATCAACGCGTCGTTCATCGTGCCGAGCGTGTTCGACACGTCGGTGGCACCGGCCGTGGCCGAAGCCGTGCGGAAGGCCGCGACCGGCCAGTCCTAGCATCGGGGTCATGACCAAGCGGTTGACCCACCTCGACCACGCCGGTGCCGCGCACATGGTGGACGTGTCCGCGAAGGAACCGACCACGCGCACGGCCGTCGCGTCCGGCGTGCTGCGCACCAGCGCGGAGGTCGTGGCGCTGCTGCTCGCCGACGGCCTGCCCAAGGGCGACGCGCTGGCCACGGCCCGGATCGCCGGGATCATGGCGGCCAAGCGCACGTCGGACCTCGTGCCGCTGTGCCACCCGATCGCGCTGTCGAGCGTGCGCGTCGACCTGGAGCCGGGCGACGCCGAGGTCCGGATCACCGCGACCGTGCGGACGACCGACCGCACGGGCGTGGAGATGGAAGCGCTCACCGCGGTCGCGGTCGCGGGGCTGACGTTGCACGACATGGTCAAGGCGGTCGACCCGGCGGCGTCGTTGGACGAGGTCCGGGTCGAGCGGAAAGAGGGCGGCAAGACCGGGCTGTGGGTGCGGCCGTGAGGACCGCACGGGTGATCACGGCGTCGACGCGGGCCGCCGCCGGGGTGTACGCCGACCGCTCCGGGCCGATCGTCGTGGACTGGCTGCGCGGCCGGGGCTACGAGGTGCCGGACGCGGTCGTGGTCGCGGACGGCGACCCGGTCGAGGCGGCGTTGCGCGCGGCCGTGGCCGACGGCGTGCACGTGGTGATCACGACCGGCGGCACGGGCATCACGCCCACCGATCGCACGCCCGAGGCGACGGCCGCGGTCGTCGACTTCCCGATTCCCGGTATCGCGGACGCGATCCGCATGTCCGGTTGGCCGCGTATACCCACGTCGGTGTTGTCGCGCGGGATCGCCGGGGTGGCGGGCCGCACGCTGGTGGTGAACCTGCCCGGGTCGACGGGCGGGGTGCGCGACGGGTTGGAGATGCTCGGCACCGTGCTGGAGCACGCCGTGGACCAGGTGACCGGAGGTGACCACGCATGACCGAGATCCTGCTGGCGGCGGTCGGCGTCGAGCCGCTGTCGGTCGAGGAGCACGCCAAGCTCGTGGAGGACCGGGCGGCGGGCGCGGTTGTCACGTTCGCGGGCGTGGTGCGGGACCACGACCACGGCCGGTCGGTGGCGTCGCTGGAGTACGTGGGTCACCCGAGCGCGGCGGACGTGGTGGCCGAGGTGGTCGCGGACGTGGTGGCCGGGCGGTCCGGGGTGCGCGCGGTGGCCGTGTCGCACCGGGTCGGGCCGTTGGCGATCGGGGACGTGGCGCTGGCATGCGCGGTGGCGGCCGAGCACCGGGGCGAGGCGTTCGCCGTGTGCGCGGACCTGGTCGACGAGGTGAAGCGGCGGCTGCCGGTGTGGAAGCGCCAGGTGTTCACCGACGGCACGGACGAATGGGTCAACTGCCCCTGAGAGCCGCGAAACCCCCACCGCGGAGGGGATCGCGGTGGGGGAGCGCGTCGACGAGCGCTACTTCGTCTTGATCTTGTGACCCGGCATGATCAGGTCGGGGTTCGGGATGAACTCCTTGTTCAGCTCGACCAGCTTCTGCCAGCCGCCCTCGATCTTCAGCTCACCGGCGATCTTCGACAGGCTGTCGCCCGCCTTGATCTCGTAGTCGCCCTCGGGGTTCGTCGTCGGCAGGGCCACCACGACGGGGGCCGACTGCTGGACCGGGGGCTGGTACTGCTGCTGCTGCTGCTGCTGCTGCGCGGTCGGGGTCCGCGGCTGCTGCGGAGCCGGGGCCGGGCGCTGCTGCACCGGTGCGGACGCACCGCCGCCCAGGCCACGCGGGCCGCACACGGGCCACGCGCCGATGCCCTGGGTCTGCATCACGTTCTCCGCGACGCGGATCTGCTCCTCGCGGGACGCCAGGTGCGGCTGGCCGCTGCCGCCGTTCGCCGCCCACGTGCCGGGCGAGAACTGGAGACCGCCGTAGTAGCCGTTGCCGGTGTTGATGCTCCAGTTGCCGCCGCTCTCGCACGCCGCGACCGCGTCCCAGTTGACGCCGGAACCCTGTGCCTGGGCGGTGCCGGCGGCGAGCGCCAGCGGTGCGCCCACGATGACGCCGGCGACGGCGAACCTCGCGATGGTGCGCGTGGTGCCGGAGGTCGGGCGGTGCTTGCCTCGGTTCGAAGCCATTTGCCTCTCAGCCCACCACGCCTGCGTCGTCGGACCGGTCCTCGGTGACCGGGAAGCACCGCTCGCGTCCTGTCCGGTGGAGTTCTCTCGCTCGGGGTCGTGTCCCGGGGGCCGGTGGACAGGCACGGCGTTCGGCGTCCCGGGTCGTGCTCGTGGTCGGTTCGGGGCCGACCGATGAGCGACGGTACGTAACCGGGGAGTGCGCGCCAAACGGAAGCGGGTGTGATGCGCGTCACTGTAACACCAACGGGTACGGATTCGACCCGCGTGTTTAGCCAGCTCAAAGGCTCGTTATCGTCCCGTTTCCGTTCCGAGATCGATCGAAATAAATTACGGAAAGTGAGGTCTGGATCACCTCTTTCACCCCCTAGGGCGTCAGCCGCCGGCGAAGGGCGGTAGCACGTCCACGAGGGCGCCGGCGGGCACGACGACGGTCCGATCGCGCACCGCCATCCCATCGAGCAGAAAGCTCGACGCGTCCAGGACGCGGCCCAGCGCGGGGTCGTGCCGGCGGCGCACCGCGGCCACGACATCCGCCACTGTCGGGCGACCCGACAGCACGACCGGTTCGTCCGCGACACCCGCCGCCGCCCGTGCCCCGGCGAAGTACCGGACGGTCACCGTCACCGCCGCTTGGTCGGACATCTCAACCTCCGATGGCACTCATGGGCCGGTCCGGTTGGTGGAACCCCGGGTCGTCGATGCCGTGCCCGGCGGCCTTGGCCCACGCGTCGCCGCGCCACAGCCCGGCCAGCTCCGCGTCCGACGCGCCGCCGCGCAGCGCGGCCCGCAGGTCGGTCTCCGTCCGCCCGAACAGGCAGTTGCGCACCTGCCCGTCGGCGGTGAGCCGGGTCCGGTCGCAGGACGCGCAGAACGGCCTGGTCACGGACGCGATCACGCCCACGGTCGCGGGCCCGCCGTCGACCAGCCACCGCTCGGCCGGCGCGGCACCGCGCTCCTGGGGGTGCGCCGTCAACGAGAACGCGGTGCCCAGCGCGGCCAGGATCTCCCCGGCGGTCACCATCTCGCCCCGGTCCCACCCGTGCTGCGGGTCCAGCGGCATCTGCTCGATGAACCGCAGGTGGTAGCCGTTGTCCAGGCAGAACCGCAGCAGCGGGACCGCCTCGTCCTCGTTCACGCCGCGCATCAGCACGGAGTTGACCTTGACCGGCGCGAGCCCGGCCGCGTGCGCGGCGGCGAGCCCGGCGAGCACGTCGTCGAGCCGGTCGCGCCGGGTCAGGTCCCGGAACCGCGCGGGGTCGAGCGTGTCCAGCGAGACGTTCACGCGGTCGAGCCCGGCGGCCACGAGGCCGGCGGCACGTCGGGCGAGCGTCACGCCGTTGGTGGTCAACGAGAGGCGCGGGCGCGGCGTCAGCGCGGCCACCGCGGCGATCACGTCCTCCAGCCGGGGGCGCAGCAGCGGCTCGCCGCCGGTGAAGCGCACGTCGGTCACGCCGAGGTCGGTCACCGCGATCCGGATCAGCCGCACGAGTTCGTCGTCGGTGAGCAGGTCGGGCTTGGGCAGCCAGTCCAGCCCCTCGGCGGGCATGCAGTACGTGCAGCGCAGGTTGCACCGGTCGGTCAGGGACACCCTGAGGTCGGTGGCGTGGCGACCGAACCGGTCGACGAGCGCGGGGGTGTCGGGTCGGCCGGACAGGTCGGTCGCGGCGCGCACAACCGGTACACCCAGATCGACTGCTGTCACCCATACCAGGGTAATCGGCGCACGCCGGCGGGTGGTTCGGCAAGTGCGGAACGGCACCGTCCCGAAGACGAAGAGGACGGTGCCGGCCGAAGTCTCTTTCCGGCTAAATTGCTTGACATGACGAGCGAGCACGACGTCCCCGCCGAGGTGTTGGCACGGTTCGGCGCTTACGCGCGGGAGAGCAGCACGCTCACCATCCTGTTCCACAGTCGGGTCGCCGAGCAGATGGGACTGTCGCCGACGGACGAGAAGTGCCTTGACCTGGCGATGCGCGCGGAGGGGCCGATCACGGCCGGTCGGATCGCGGAGCTGTCGGGGCTGTCGACCGGCGCGGTGACCGGCGTGATCGACCGGTTGGAGCGCGCGGGTTACGTGCGGCGGGTGCGCGACCCGCACGACCGGCGCAAGGTGCTCGTCGAGGTCACGTTGGACGAGAGCCGCTTCCACCACCTGTTCGTGGGGGCGACGGACACGGTCCGGGAGGTGCTCGCCCAGTTCACCCCCGAGGAGCGCGAGGTGCTGGAGCGGTACAACCGGGCGATGATCGAGACCTTCCGGCGGCGGGTCGTCGACGCTTGACGCCGAGAGCACGCCCGACCCGGAGTATGTGCCCATGGTCTGGACCTATCTCATGGACATGGACGGCGTGCTCGTGCACGAGGAGCACCCGGTGCCGGGCGCGGGCGAGTTCGTCGCCGAGCTGACCGCGGCGGGCACCCCGTTCCTGCTGCTCACCAACAACTCGATCTACACACCCCGCGATCTGCGCGCCCGGCTCGCCCGCACCGGCCTGGAGGTGCCGGAGACCGCGATCTGGACGTCCGCCCTGGCCACGGCCCGGTTCCTGGCCGCCCAGCGGCCGGGCGGCTCGGCGTTCGTCATCGGTGAGGCCGGGCTGACCACCGCGCTGCACGAGGTCGGCTACGTGCTCACCGACCGCGACCCGGACTACGTCGTGCTCGGCGAGACCCGCACCTACAGCTTCACGGCCATCACGCGTGCCATCCGCCTGGTCGAGGAGGGCGCGAAGTTCATCGCCACGAACCCGGACGCGACCGGGCCGTCCCGCGAGGGCTCGCTGCCCGCGACCGGGTCCGTCGCCGCGCTGATCGAACGTGCCACCGGCCGCGAGCCGTATTACGTCGGCAAGCCCAACCCGCTGATGATGCGGTCCGCACTGCGGGCGTTGGGCGCGCACTCCGAGAACACGCTGATGATCGGCGACCGGATGGACACCGACGTGCGCAGCGGCCTGGAGGCCGGTCTGCGCACGATCCTCGTGCTCAGCGGCATCTCCGACCGGTCGACCGCCGAGCGCTACCCGTACCGGCCCACGCGCGTGATCGACTCGATCGCGGACCTCGTCGGCCACTCTTCCGAGCCGTTCCCGGCCTGAGATCTCCGGCCGTCCTCGCTACCGTCGAACGACATGGGCCCCAACCACGTCGAGGCAGTGGAGAGGTACGGCGCCGCGTTCACCGAGGCGGCGACCGGGAACCCGGGCGTGCCCGTACCCGCCTGTCCGGGGTGGACGGTCGAGGACCTGGCCGCCCACCTGGCCGCCGTCCAGGGCAGGTGGGCGGTCGTGCTGGACGCCCGGGGCGAGCCCCCGGACCCGGAGGACCTGCGTCGGGCCGCCGAAACCGGCCCCGACCGGCTCGCCGGGTGGCGCGAGGCCCACGCGCGCTACCTGGCCGCGCAACGGGACTGCCCGGCCTACGTCAAGGTCCCCGTGTGGTGGACCGAGGAGGGCCGGGACACGGCCGCGGCCGTCGCGGAACGACAGGCGCACGAGGTCGTCGTGCACTGCTGGGACGCGTGGCAGGCGGTCGGCGCGGCACGGTCGGTGCCCGCGGACCTCGCGGCGGACGGCGTCACCGAGTTCCTCCGCCGCTTCCTGACCGGCCCGGACTGGCCGCACGGCCCGCTGACCGTCCGGCTGCGCGCCACCGACACCGACGACGAGTGGCTGGTCGCGACCGACGGCACGGCCCGGCCGCGCCTGGTGACCGGGAACGCGCCCGGCCTGGCCACGCTGACCGGCACGGCCGAGGAGCTGTACCTGGTGCTGTGGCGCCGGCTGCCACTCGACCGGGTCGACCCGACGGGGCCGGCCGCCGGGTTCGTGGCGTGGCCGGACCTCACGTGAACCACCCGCGCGGGTCTGCGACGTCCTGATCCGCGTTCGTGGTCGCGCTCTCACCCACGGTGACGGGGGTGGTGGCGATCTACGCGCCGACGCTCCCGGTCGCCTATCGTCGAAGTGTGGAACGACCGCTCTTCGTGGTCGGCGACGTGCATGGGCACCTCGCCGAGCTGACCCGCGCCCTGCACGCCTCGGCCCTCGTCGACCCCGAGGGCTCGTGGACGGGCGGCGATGCCGAGCTGTGGTTCCTCGGCGACTTCGTCGACCGCGGCCCGGACGGCATCGGCGTGATCGAGTTCGTCATGCGCCTGTCCGCGCAGGCCGCCGAGGCGGGCGGGCACGTCGACGCGCTCGTCGGCAACCACGAGGTCCTGCTGCTGGGCATGCACCGCTTCGGCGACGAGAACGTGCCCAACGCGCCCACGCCGCGCAGCTTCGCCCGCAGCTGGCTGCTCAACGGCGGTCTGCGCAGCGACCAGGACCGGCTCACCCCGGCGCACATCGACTGGCTGACCAGCCGCGACGTGCTCAAGCTCGTGGACGGCCACCTGCTCATGCACTCCGACACCCTCGCCTACCTGGAGTGGGGCGGGACGATCGACGCGGTGAACAAGGCCGTGCGCGCCGTGCTCACCGGCGACGACCTCGAACACTGGTGGGAGTGCTGGCGCAAGATGACGACCCGGTACGCCTTCCGCGGCCCCGACGGCGCCGACACCGCCGCCGAGGTGCTCGCGTCCCTGGGCGGCTTCGAGGTCGTGCACGGGCACAGCGTCATCGCCGACCAGTTGGGCGTCACGCCGGACCGCATCGACGGCCCGCTGCGCTACGCCGACGGCAAGGTCCTGGCCATCGACGCGGGTCTCTACAGCGGCGGGCCGTGCCTCGTGGTCCGGCTCGACGAACAGGACTAGGGCAGGTCGACGATCTGCTTGCCCAGCGGCATCAGCGACAGCGGCACCATCTTGAAGTTGGCCACGCCCAGCGGGATGCCGATGATCGTCAGGCACAGCAGCGCACCCGTGACCAGGTGGCCCAGCGCCAGCCAGATCCCGGCCACCAGCAGCCAGATCACGTTGCCCACCACCGACGGCGCCCCGGCGCCCGGCCGGTCGACGACGGTCCGGCCGAACGGCCACAGGGCGTAGTTCGCGATCCGGAACGCGGCCCGGCCCCACGGGATCGTCACGATCAGCACGAAGCACAGCAGCCCGGTCAGCACGTACCCGACGGCCAGCCAGAAGCCGCTGAGCACCAACCACAGGACGTTCAGGATGAACCTCACGCGGTCCATCCTGCCCGATCACCCGGCGACGGTCAGCCACACCAGCGCGCCGTTGAGCGTGATCACCGCCGCCGCGACCACCCAGGCCGCCGCGGTCACCACGCGGTGGTTGACCCACTCGCCGACCACGGATCGCCGTGAGGTCAACAACACCAGCGGCACCAGCGCGAACGGGATGCCGAACGACAGCACCACCTGCGACAACACCAACGCCCAAGTCGGGTCCACGCCGGACGCGAGCACGACGAGCGCGGGCACCAGCGTGATCAGCCGACGTGTCGACAGGGGCACGCGCACCCGCAGCAACCCGTCCAGCACGACCGCGCCCGAGTAGCAGCCGACGGCGGTGGAGGCGAAGCCGGAGGCCAGCAGGCCGACGGCGAACAGGATCGCGATCCCGCCGCCGAGTTCCGCGCCGATCGCCGCGTGCACGCCGTCGAGGCCGTCCACGTCCGGGCGTCCGCGCAACGCCGACGCGGCGAGCAGCACCATGGCCAGGTTCACCGCGCCCGCCAGCACCATGGCCACCACGACGTCCACCCGGGTGGATCCGAGCAGGTGCGGCGCCCGACCGTGGCGGTCGCGCACCAGTGCCGAGTGCAGGTACACGGCGTGCGGCATGACGGTCGCGCCGAGCATCCCGGCGGCGAGCAGCACGCTGTCCGCGTCGGCGAAGCGGGGCACCAGGCCGGCGACTGCCTCGCCCGCGTCCGGCGGCGACACCAGTAGTCCGGCGGCGAAGCCGACGGCGATCACCAGGAGCAGGGTCGTGATCACCCGTTCGAATGGTCGTTGCCCGCGTTTGTCCTGCACCAGCAGCAAAGCCGTGGACACCACACCGGTGATCAGCCCGCCGACGAGCAGCGGCAGGTCGAACAGCAGCCGCAACGCGATCGCGCCGCCCAGCACCTCGGCCAGGTCGGTGGCCATGGCGACGACCTCGGCCTGCGCCCAGTACGCCAGGCGGGCCGGGCGGGGCAGCCGGTCGCGGACGAGTTCGGGCAGCGTCCGCCCGGTCACCAGGCCGAGCTTGGCGGACAGGTACTGCACGAGGCCCGCCATCACGTTGGCGCCGACCAGTACCCAGACCAGCAGGTAGCCGTAGCGGGCGCCGGCGGCGGTGTTGGTCGCCACGTTGCCGGGGTCGACGTAGGCGATCGCGGCGACGAAGGCCGGACCGAGCAGCATCGCGCCCGTCCGGACGCGTTCCAGGACGGTCACGTCCGGCCATGTTGCCACAGAGTGGCAACATGGCCGGGCCGGAGTGGTCCGGATAGGCGGCGGCTTGCGCGAGGAACGGGTCGGACCGGCGGCGGTCAGCCGATCAACGACACCGTGACCTCCACCACCGACTCCACGCCGCACGTGGCCGGCGTCAGCAGGTGGCTGATCGCGATCCGCACGGCCGTGTCCGCGACCAACGCGGTCCGCTCCGGCGTGAGCAGCGGCCAGTGCTCCCGGACGTGCGCGGCGACGGCGGCCGTCGCCAGGTCGAGCACCGGACGCCCCCGCGTGGTCAGCATCGGCAGCATGTCCTCGGCGTGCGCGCCGCCGAGCACCGACCGGGCCAGCGGGTCCGACGCCGCCAGGTCGAACGCGAACCCGAACCCCGCGCGCAGTCCGTCCACCGGGTCGGCGCACCCGGCCATCCGCTCGCGCAACCCGTCGACGAACTCGGCGGTCTTGTGCAGCGCCACGGCCTGCACGAGACGTCCCTTGTTGCGGAACTCGTTGTAGACGGTCTGCCGGCTCACCCCCGCCTTGGTGGCCACGTCCGCCATCCGCAGACCACGTGCCCCGTGCGCGGCGATCAACCCGGCCGCGGCGTCGAGCATCGAACGGGTGAGGTCCGTCACGAGGGGAAGCTTGGCACGGAATGGGAATCCCCCCACCGCATCGGGTGGGGTTCTACTGTGACCGGTGTGCCGCTGACGGTGGGCTTCGACCTCGACATGACGTTGATCGACCCCAGAGCGGGCATGGCGGCCGTCATGGACGCCGTGGCGGCCGAGTCCGGGTACCCGCTCGACGGCGCGCACTTCGCCGCCAACCTCGGCCCGCCGCTGGACCTGGTCTACCGGGACCAGGGCGTGCCCGAGGTCGACATCCCCGCGCTGGTCGCCCGGTTCCGCGCGCTCTACCCGGAGATCGTGATCCCGTCCACGGTCGCGCTGCCCGGTGCCGCCGACGCGCTCGCGGCCGTGCGCGAACTGGGCGCACGCACCGTCGTGGTCACCGGCAAGTACCGGGTGAACGCCGCGCTGCACCTGGCCGCGTTCGACTGGCGGGTCGACCATCTGGTCGGCGAGGTCTGGTCCACGGGCAAGGGCGAGGCGTTGCGCACGTTCGGCGCCGCGGTCTACGTCGGCGACCACGTGGGCGACGTGCGCGGTGCCAAGGCCGCCGACGCCGTGTCGGTCGGCGTGGTGAGCGGGCCGTGCACGGCGCGGGAACTCGCCGACGAGGGCGCGGACGTCGTGCTCGCCGACCTCACGGCCTTCCCGGAGTGGTTGCGCGCCAACGCCGACCGCCTCAGCGCCGTCGGGAACCGCGCACCGCGCTGAACACGCCGACGGCGAGCCCGGCCGGCGCGAGCAGCCAGCCCGCCGCGAACACCCACGCGGGCAGCCCGTCCGCACCCGCGACGAACATCGCGACGATGGCCGCCACACCCAGCGTGAACAGGGCGACAGCCGTCGGCAGGGCCTTCGAGGTGGTCATGCGGGTGAGACTAGTCGCGCGATCGGTGGTGCCCCGGCGGAGGTGACTTGGCTAATCTGGTGAGACGCGTCTCGGGCACGCCTGGGGCGCGTTCGTCGTGTGGACGCAGAGGATTGGTGAGCGAAGTGCCGACCGGCAAGGTCAAGTGGTACGACTCCGAGAAGGGCTTCGGGTTCGTCACCCAGGACGGTGGCGAGGACGTGTACGTCCGGAAGTCCGCGCTGCCCCCGGGAGTCGAGGCCCTCAAAGCCGGTCAGCGGATCGAGTTCGGCATGGCGGAAGGGCGGCGGGGTCCGCAGGCGCTGTCCGTGCGCCTGATCGACCCGGCGCCGTCGGTGGTGGAGGCCCGCCGTCGGCCCGCCGAGGAACTGCACGGCCTGGTGGACGACATGATCAAGCTGCTGGAGCTGAAGGTCCAGCCGGAACTGCGCCGGGGGCGCTACCCCGACCGCAAGAACGTCAAGCTGATCGCCGAGGTCGTCCGCGCCGTGGCCCGGGAGCTGGACCCGTAGGTCAGCCCCGGTCGTCGACCGACAGCACCCACGTCGCCCGCGCGACGAACTCGATGCCCAAGGCGCTGCTCTCGATCCGCTTGCCGTACTGCTGGATCTCCACGCTTTCCAGCTGGTCGCCGGCCGAGGGCAGCGTCAGGGTGTACGCGTGCCGCGGGTCGGCCGCGGTGAAAACCTTGCTGCGCAACGGTTCCTGCCGGACGCCGGACGCGTTCCGGTAGGTGAAGTTCACCGCCCACGCGCTGTCCGCGATCTCGCCGGGCACCGAGATCTGCACCGGCTTGCCGGGCCGCACGCGCAGCACCCCGGCGGCCCGCGGGTCGACGGCGCAGTTCTCGGAGGCGATGTCGCAGTACTGCGTCGGCGGGACCTCGATGGCGTGGCCGTCGGCGTAGAACGTCACCGTCGGGTGCGCGGGTGCGGCGCACCCGGCGAGCACGGTCGCGGACAGGGCCAGCAGCGGGAACGTCACTCGGCGCACGGGTGCGAGCCTACGGTGCGGCCGGCGTGGGCCGGAGCGGGCGGTCGCCGCCGAGGCCGGGCAGCAGCGACGTGCCCCGCCGGGTGGCGATCGTCTGCGCGAGGCCGACGGCCAGCAGCCCCGACAGCACGGTGAAGCCGATCCAGTACTCGGTGGGCAGCAGGACGCCCAACGCGCCGCCGAACACCCAGGCGAGCTGCAACACCGTCTCGGACCGGCCGAACGCCGAGGCCCGCGACTCCTCCGGCAGGTCGTCCTGCACCACGGCGTCCAGGCTGATCTTGGCCAGCGAACTCGCGGCGGCACCGACCAGGCCGACGATCGCGGCGGTGCCGAGTCCGGGCAGGATCGCGGCCACGACCACGGCCGCCAGTGCGGCGCCCGCGCACCACACCACGACCTGGTCCGGTGCGCCGACGTGGATCCGCGCGCCGACGGCGTTGCCCAGGAAACTGCCGATCCCGGCCGCACCGGCGATGACGCCGAGCAGCAGCACCTGGAGGACCGGTTCGCCCTCGGTCTGCGCGCGGACGACGAACGCCGAGAACAGCATCAGGAAACCGGTCAGCATCCGGATCGACCCGTTGCCCCACAGGGCGACCACGACGGTCCGGCCGAGCACCTGCCGCGGCCGTTTCGTGCGGGCCCGCAACGAGGTGGGCACCTCGCCGTCCGCGACCTCGACCCACGGCGGCATCCGCAGGCAGAGCCACGCGTTGGCCAGGCACAACACCGCCGTGAACCACAGCGCGCCGGGCGAACCGAACACCTTCGCGCACCCGGCCGCGACCGCGCCGAAGACGCCGCCGGCGGCGAGGCCGAACACCGTCATCCGGGCGTTGACCTTGGCCAACGTGATGCCGGGCGGCACCACGCGCGGCGTCATGGCGGCCTTGAGCACCGTGAACGACTTCGACAGGACCATCGATCCCAGCGCGGCCGGGTACAAACCCCACCCGTCGAAGTCCACGGCCATCACGATCGACAGGAAGATCCGCAGCACGCACGAGGCGGCCAACGCCGCCCGCCGGCCCTGCCGCAGCCGGTCGAGCGCGGGGCCGATCACCGGGGCGACGAGCGCGAACGGCGCGACCGTGACCAGCAGGTAGAGCGCGACCCGGCCCTGGCTCTCGCCGGTGGCGGCCGAGAAGAACAGCGTGTTGGCGAGTGCGACGGCCATGGCGGCGTCGGCCGCGTAGTTGAGCATGACGGCGTAGGTCAACGCGGACTGGCCGGACCGCTGCGCGCCGTCGGCGTGCGCCGCCCGCCGGAACGCCGCCCAGGCCCGGCCCGTGAGCTGCCGGACCCGCCACACCGCGACCCGCGTGACCGTGATCTTGCGCGGCGGCGCGGCCGGCGGTGGCGGCGGCGGCGCCTGCTCGGCCGGGACGACCGGGTACGACCGCGCCCGCGGCCGGTACTCGTCGTCCTCCCAGGGGTACCGGCGCGGCGGTTGGTCCGGTGTCACACCCCGATCCTGCCTCACGGCCGGATGGACCAGAATCCCCCTCGTCCGGATGCCGGAACCGCTCGCGGCGGCAGGTCGGGGCCGTCCTGCCGTGCCCACTCCCGACGTCCACGCCGCCGGAAGCGCCCGCGGTGGCTGCCCGAGGCGGCCGTCCGTGCCGTCGGGGTGCTCCCGGCGGTCAGACCCCGCCGAACCGCACCCTCAGCATCACCGGCCAGTTCTTGCCGGTGACCAGGAACTCGTCGGTGCCCGGCACGGCCGCGATCCCGTTGAGCACGTCCGACCGGGGCACGTCCGCCGGTCGCACCGGCCCGAGGTCGAACGACGCCGTCACCCGGCCGTCCGTCGGGTCGATCCGCACGATCCGGTCGGTCTGCCAGACGTTCGCCCACACCTGCCCGCGGACGCACTCCAGTTCGTTGAGCCGCGCGACCGGCCGCCCGCCCTCGGCCACCGACACCGAACCCGTCGCCGCGAACGTCCTCGGGTCGCGGAACGTCAGCCGCGCGCTGCCGTCGCTCATGACCAGGCGGTCGCCGTCGCGGCACAGCCCCCAGCCCTCGCCTTCGTACGTGACGCGTCTCACCTCTGCCAACGTCGACCGGTCGCGCTCGATCGCCACGCCGTCCTGCCAGGTGATCTGCCAGAGCCGGTCGTCGACGACCGTGATGCCCTCGCCGAACAGCGGCGCGGGCAGGTCGACGCGGCGCCGCACCTCGCCGGTGGCCGGGTCGACGCGGCGCACGGTCGACTCCCCCTCCAGGCCAGTGCCCTCGTAGAGCACGCCGTCGACCAGTTCCAGGCCCTGCGTGAACGCGGACGTGTCGTGCGGGATCGCCGCCAGCACCGCCACCGGCGGGGGCTGTTCGTGCGGGTCTTCCGCGCACGCGGCCAGGAGCAGGACCAGTACCACCGCCGGGAACCAACGCACTCCGAAAGGGTGGCACGTGTGCGCGGGCACCGACGGCCGTGCGGCACAATCCCTCGTGTGACCGCCACGCCGACCCAGCAGCCCCAGCCCGTGCTCGCGGACCCCGCGGCCGTCGCGCTCGCCCGTGCCGCCGCGCAGGAGGAAGCGGGTCAGGACCAGGTCGGCGGACACGTCGGCGTGGTCGCCGAGGACGACGCCTCGGTCACCCACCTCTTCGGCGCCGAACACGCCGGCTACCGGGGTTGGCGCTGGGCCGTGACGGTCGCGCACGGCGGTGAGGGCACGCCGGTCTCGGTCAGCGAGGTCGTGCTGCTGCCCGGCGAGCACGCGCTCGTCGCGCCCGACTGGGTGCCGTGGCACGAACGGGTCCGCGCGGGCGACCTCGGTGTCGGCGACCTGCTGCCCAGCCGCGCCGACGACCCCCGCCTCGCGCCCGCCTACGTGGCGTCGGAGGACCCGGCGGTCGAGGAGACGGCGCTGGAGATCGGCCTGGGCCGCGTCCGCGTGCTGTCCCGCGAGGGCGTGCTGGACGCCGGGCACCGCTGGCACGGCGGCGATTTCGGTCCACGCAGCGACATGGCCCGCAGCGCGCCCGCGAACTGCGGCACGTGCGGCTTCTACCTCCGGGTCGCGGGGTCGCTCGGTGCCGCGTTCGGCGTGTGCGGCAACGAGTTCACGCCCGCCGACGGTCACGTGGTGCACGCCGAGTACGGCTGCGGCGCGCACTCCGAGGTGGCCGTGGACAACGGTCCCATCGTGCCGGTCGCGGACCTGGTCTACGACGACGCACGGCTCGACATCGAGGTCAACGTGGTGCCCGCCGCCACGGAGGCCGCTCTCGCGGAGAGCGCCGCCGAGGCCGCCGCGGACACTGTCGCCGACACGGCCACCGCCCACCCGCAGGCCGCGAACGGGACCGCTGACATCCGGGCCGCCGCGACGAACGCCACCGACGCCCACGCCGCCGTGAACGGGACCGCCGCGACCCCGGGTCCGGGCGTCGACACCGCCGCGAACGGGACCGCCGCGACCCCGGGTCCGGGCGTCGACACCGCCGCGAACGAGGCTGCCGTCGGATCCGCCGACACCGCGACCGTTCCGGACGAGGTCGGTACCGGGTCCGCCGACGTGCCTGCGACCGCGAGTGCCTCCGTCGTCGGGTCGGCCGGTCAGGCTTCGGATCGCGTGCTCGTCGTCGGCGAGACCGTCCGCGTGGCGGCCGACCCGACTTCCGCCGCCCGGTCCACTGGCGCCCGGGCCTCCGGCGACACCACGACCACCGGTGTCCGGTCCGCTTCCGGTACGGAGGCCGCGGGTGATCCGGCCACCGACCCCGTCCCGGGTGGTGAGGTCTTCGCCGGTCCGCAGACTCCGCCGTCGGCACAGGCACAGGCACCCACCCCGGCCCCGGGTGACGGGATCGCGGGGTCCACCGAGTCGTGAACCGCGACCCGTTCGGCACCGAGGCCCTGCGTGACTCGGTGCTCGCCGCCTGGCGCGGCTCTCCCACGAGGTTCCGCGAGGACGCCAACGCCGAAGAGGACCTGCGCCTCGGCGGCTACCGCGACCGACTGCTGGTCGAGTTGGCCCAGAACGCCGCCGACGCGGCCGGTGACCGGCCCGGCGTGCTCCGGCTGTCCGTTGTGGACGGCGAGTTGCGCGCGGCGAACACCGGCGCCCCGCTGACCGCCGCGGGCGTCGAGGCCCTGGCCTCGCTGCGCGCGTCCGCCAAGTCGGGCGACACGGTCGGGCGGTTCGGCGTCGGGTTCGCCGCCGTGCTGGCCGTGACCGACGCCCCGCGCGTCGTCTCGTCGTCCGGCGGCGTGCTGTTCTCCGCGTCCCGGACCCGCGCGGCCGTCCCGGAACTGGCCTCCGCGCGCGGCGGCGACGTGCCCGTCCTCCGGCTGGTGTGGCCGACCGACGAGGCGGACCTCCCGGCCGGCTTCGACACCGAGGTGCGGCTGCCGCTCGGGCTCGACGCCGCCGGCCTGCTCGACGAGTTCGCCGGTCAGGCGCCCGACCTGCTGCTGGCGTTGCCCGGTCTGCGCCGGATCGAGGTCGACGACCGCGTTTGGGAACGCACGACCGTCGACGGCGTCGTGGTGCTGGCCGGTCCCGAGGGCGAACGCCGCTGGCTTGTGCACCGCGTGGGCGGGGAGCTGCCCGCCGACCTGGTGCAGGGCGTCGAGGCCCGGCCGCACTGGTCGGCCTGCTGGGCGTACCCGCTGGACGCACCCCTCGCCGGCGACGTGCTGCACGCGCCTACTCCGACCGACGAGAAGCTGTCGCTGCCCGCGCGGCTGATCGCGACGCTGCCGGTCGAGCCGTCCCGCCGTCGGGTGCTCGTCGGCCCCGCCGCGTCGTACGTGCTCGACCAGGCGTGTACCGCGTACCCGGACCTGGTCACGGGTCTGCCCGCGATCGACCGCATGGACCTGGTGCCGCTGCCCGGTTTCCCGCTGTCCGAAGTGGACGGGCTGCTGCGCGCCGGCGTGCTGGCCGCGCTGCGCCGGGCGACGTGGCTGCCGATGGCGACCGGCGACTGGGCTTCCCCGGTGGGCGCGACCGTGCTGGACGCGGCGTCCGAGGCCCTGGTCGACCTGCTCGAGGACGTGGTCCCCGGCCTGCTCGACGGCGAACTGACGCTGCCCAAGTACGCGAAGGCGTTGGCGGCGCTGGAAGTCCCGCGACTGTCGGTCGCGGGCGTGGTGACCGCGCTGACCGGCGTCGGCGGCGACCCGACGTGGTGGCACGACGTGTACGCGGCCCTGGCACCGCTGGCCGACGTGGACTCGGCGGCCCGCGAGGCGCTCGGCTCGCTACCCGTGCCGCTCGCGGACGGGCGCCTGGTGGGCAGTCCGCGCGAGGTCTACCTGCTCGACACCCCGTTCGAGGTGCCCGGCCTGCGCATCGCGCACCCGGACGCCGCGCACCCGCTGCTGTTGCGCCTGGGCGCGGTCGAGGCCGGACCGGCCGAGCTGCTCGACTCGCCGGCGGTCCGCGAGGCCGTGGAGCACAGCCTCGACGACCCCGCGTTGGAGGGCCGGGACCTCCTGGACGCCGTGCTGCGCCTGGTGTCCCGGGCCGGTGGCCGGCCGTGGCTGGGTGCCCTGGCACTGCCGGACGCCGCGGGGGAGTGGCGGCGCGCGGACGAACTCGTGCTGCCGGACTCGCCCCTGCTGGAGGTCCTGGAGGACGACGCCCCGGTGGGCGTCCTGTCCGCCGACGTCGCCGCCGCCTGGGACCGCCCGACCCTGACCGGGGTGGGCGTGCTGGACGGGTTCACGGTCGTGGTCGACGACGCGCCGACCGAACCGGACCACGACCTGGCCGACGAGGGCTACTGGTGGGACGCGGCCGAGGAGCCGCCCGCGCGCGTGCTGGGCATCCGAGACCTGGACCTGGTGGCCGACGACAAGTGGCCCGCCGCCCTGGCGATGATGGCCGGGTCGCCGGAGACCTGGCGTGCCGTCGTCGAACCCGACGGCTACACCGGCTGGTGGCTGGCCAGGTACGCCCAGTTCGCCGGCACGCCCCCGCGCGAGTGGCGCACCGCCGACGCCGAGTCGCTGACCGGCCTGTACGACGTGGTCCCGGAGGTCGGACTGCCGCCGCACGTGCTGGCGGCGTGCGGGGTGCGCACCGAGTTGGCCGTGCTGGACGAGGACGACGTCACCGATCTGCTGGCCCGCCTGGGCGATCCCGCGCGCACGCTGTCCGATGCGTTGGTGCTGCGCGTGCACGCCGCGCTCGCCGAGGTGGCCGACGCGGTCAGCGTCGAACCGCCGGACCGCGTCCGCGTGCTGACCGGCGCGGCGGAACCGGCCGACGAGGTCGTGGTGATGGACCGGCCGTGGCTGTTGGGCGTGCTGCCCCCGGAGGCCGTGCTGACCGCCGACACCGATCCGGAGGCGCTGGCCGAGCTGCTCGCGCTGCCGTTGGCGTCAGAGGAGGTGACCGGCACCGTCCTGACCACCGGCGAGGAGGTCGGGTGGGCGGAGTTGGCTGCCGTGCGCCTGGCGTGCGACCTGCTCGGCGTCGCCCTGCCCGCCGGCACCGTGACCGTCCACGACCGGCTGGAGGTCTCGGCGGAGGGCGACACCCACGACGTGCTGTGGTGGCTGGACGAGGACGTCCTGCACACCGCCGACACCCCCGAGGGCCTGGCACGGGCGCTGGCCTGGGCCACGTCGCGCTGGCCGGACCGCCACACGTTCGCCGCCCTGATCACCGACCCCACCCCGACCATCCTCCTGGGCTGACCCCGCGGGTCCTCCACTCAGGCACCCCGAAACACACACTCGGACCCCCCGATCGCGCGAGTTATGCGTTCGGACACCACGAGTCGTGCACTCGGGCACTCCGAACTGTGCGTTCGGACCTGCGTGCCGTGCGTCGGGGCACCGCGGTCGGCACGCTCGGACACCACGAGTCGTGCACGCAAGAACCCCGACCACACCCCCGGACAACCGGGATGTGTGCCGGCCGCACCCTGGTGGGTAACCCCGGTTCGAGGTCCCCTACCGGATGGAGTGGTCATGCCCTGGGTTCAGCGACACCGTCGACGGCTGCCCGGCAGCTGGTTCCGCACGACGACCGTCGACGCGCACCACCGCCGGCGGGCCGGGCACATCCCGTGGCTGCCGATCCTGGTCGTGGTCGCGGTGATCCTGGTCCTGGTGGCCCTGTTCTAGAGACCGGACTGGGCGGTGCGGGAACCACGCCGCGCGGCCGACCGCTGCCACGCGAAGATCCCGTACCCGATGATCCCGAGCACGCCGCCGGTCAGGCACGTCCACAGCAGCATCTGGTTGTCGCGCGCGAAAACCAGCACCACCACGAAGGCCGCGAACCACAGCACCGTCCCGCCGACGATGGCGGGCACGGGGTCGGCCAGGCGGGCGGGCAGGGCGGGCGGCGGGGGTGCGGACTCCACGCTCGCAGGCTACCTCCCGCGCGAAGCCGCCGATCCGCGGCGACAATTCGTGAGGTATGCTAACCATATGCCCGAGAGCGACCCGGAACCCGGACTGGCGAGCCTGCTGCGGCTCGCGGTCGTCCGGCTCACGCGAAGGCTCCGTGCCCAGCGGATCAACTCGACGATCTCGCTCACCCAGGTCTCGGCGCTGTCCACCCTGCACAAGTGCGGCCCGCTCACGCCCGGCGAACTCGCCGCCAAGGAAGGCGTCCAGCCCCCGTCGATGACCCGGGTGATCGCGGCTCTGGAGGAGTTCGGCTTCGCGACCCGACGTCCGCACCCGACCGACGGCCGGCAGGCCATCGTCGAGACGACGGACACCGGCCGCGCGTACATCAAGGAAGAGGTGTCGGCCCGCGAGGCGTGGTTGGACAAGCGCCTCGCCGAGCTGACACCCGAGGAACGGGCGGTGCTGTCACGCGCCGCCGGGATCATCGACCGGATGGCGGGGCAGTAGGCGGGTGCCGGCGTACGCGGGTGGTGGAGAAGCCGACACGGCCCGGCGTTCCGGCATGTTCGGGTCGCTGCGCGTGCGCAACTACCGCTACTACGCGTCCGGCCAGGTCGTCTCGCTCGTCGGCCTGTGGATGCAACGCGTCGCGCAGGACTGGCTGGTCCTGGAACTCTCCGACGGCTCGCCGGTCGCGCTCGGCATCGCCGCAGCCCTCCAGTTCACGCCCACGCTCTTCCTCTCGCTGTGGGCGGGCGTGCTCGCCGACCGCATGGACAAGCGCCGCCTGCTGGTGGGCCTGGAGATCGGGCTCGGCCTGTGCGCGCTGGTCCTGGGCCTGCTCGACGTCACGGGCCTGGTCCAGCTCTGGCAGGTCTACCTGCTGTGCCTGGTGCTCGGCGCGGTCGCGGCCGTGGAGACGCCGGTGCGGCAGTCGTTCGTGGTGGAGCTGGTCGGCCGCGACCAGCTCACCAACGCCGTCGCGCTGAACTCGATGACGTTCAACCTCGCCCGCATGGTCGGCCCGGCCGTGGCCGGGGTGATGATCATCGCGGTCGGCACCGGCTGGGTGTTCCTGATCAACGCGCTCAGCTTCGTCGGTGTGATCGTCGGCCTGCTCCGCATGGACGCCGCGAAGCTCCACCGCGGCGAACCCGTTCCGCGCGAGAAGGGCCAGCTCGTCGAGGGCCTGCGCTACGTGCGCCGCCGCCCGGACCTGGTGATCCTGCTCTGCCTGGTGTTCTTCATCAGCACGTTCGGCCTGAACTTCTACGTCACGCTCGCCGTGCTCGCCCGCAACACGTTCGGCGGCGACGCGGACGCGTACGGCCTGCTGTCCACCCTGCTCGCGGTCGGCACGCTGGCGGGCGCCACGCTCGCCGCCCGGCGCAGCGCCCGCGGCCGGCCCCGGCTGCGCCTGCTCTTCCTGGGCTCCCTGGCGTTCGGCGTGCTGGAGATCGCGGCCGGGCTGATGCCGTCGCTGTGGCTGTCGGGCGCGGTGCTGATCCCGGTCGGCATCGCCATGATGACCTTCACGACCACCGCGAACGCCACCGTGCAGCTCTCGGTCGCGCCGGCCATGCGCGGCCGGGTCATGGGCCTGTACATGCTCGTCTTCCTGGGCGGAAACCCGCTCGGCGGCCCGGTGATGGGCTGGCTCGCCGAGCACTTCACGCCCCGTGCGCCCCTGGTCGTCGGCGGGGTCGTCGCGATCCTGTCGGCCGTGGTCGGCGCGGTCGTGCTGGCCCGGCGCGGCGGTGTCACGTTGCGGGCTACGTTGAACCGTGGTCGTCGCGACTGAGTGGACCCGGGTCCTCGTCGTCTGCCTGGTGCTCGTGGCCGCTGCCGCCGTCGTGGTGCGGTGGGGTGGTCTGACGGGTGCCGGTCCGGGCCGCGGTCCGGGTGACCGCCCAGCTCGCGGCCGTGTCGGCGGTGCTCACGGCCGTGCTCGCGTCGCTCCCACTCACGGCCGCGTTCCTGCTGGTCATGGCCGGTGTGGCGACGGCGACCTCGGCCGGTCGCACGAAGGCGGGCCGGCGCGGGGCGTGGGTGGGCGTCGCGATCCTCGCGGGCACGCTGCCGACCCTGGTGGTGCTGGTGCTGTCGGGCCTGGTGCCGATGGCCGGTATCACCCTGGTGCCCGCGTCGGACCAGACCCGGACGGTCGGGCTCGTCACGCTTCCGGGTGCATTTGTCGGCATGCCGCTCGGCGGTTCCCCGGTGTGGCAGGCAGGGGTGTTGCAGCTGGTGGTGCTCTTGGCACTGCTCGTGGTCGAGGGCGTCGCGATCGTCGTCGTGGTCGAATTGGTCGCGAGTGGACTCGTCCGGAGGTCTTCCCCAGCAGGAGAGCTTAGGCTAACCTAAATCTCGTCGCTTCGTGGTGGGAGCGGCAGTCAGTTCGGGAACAGACAAGGCCCCGCCCCCGGTCGTACCGCCGGGGAGCGGGGCCTCGTCGTCAGTGGCCGGAGCTTGTCGGAGCACCCACCACCGAGCCCGTGGTCACTGCTGCGGGAGCTGCAGACCGTTCTTGCCGGCCCGCGCCGCCTCGAAGCGCGCGCTCACGTCGTTCCAGTCCACGACGTTCCACAACGCACCGATGTAGTCCGCCTTCAGGTTGCGGTACTGCAGGTAGTACGCGTGCTCCCAGATGTCGAACACCAGCAGCGGCGTGGTGGCGATCGACAGGTTGGAGTGGTGGTCCTTGAGCTGCTGGGTGATCAGCCGCTGCCCGACCGGCTCCCACGCCAGCACGCCCCAGCCCGAGCCCTGGATCGTGCCCGACGCCGCCGTGAGCTGCGCGCGCAGCTTGTCGAACGAGCCGAAGTGCTCGTCCACGGCCGCCGCCAGCTCGCCGACCGGCTTGTCGCCGCCGTTCGGGCTGAGGTTCTTCCACCACACCTGGTGCAGGGCGTGTCCCGCCAGGTGGAACGCCAGTGTGGTCTCCAGGCCGACGATCGACCCGTACGCGTCCTTGTCACGCGCCTCGGCGATCTGCTCGAGCGTGTCGTTCGCACCCTTGACGTACGCCGCGTGGTGCTTGCCGTGGTGCAGCTCGTTGATCTCGCCGATGATCGCCGGTTCGAGGTCGCCGTAGTCGTAGTCGAGGTCCGGCAGCACGTACTGGCCCATGACATCCCCTCGTCGCAAAGATTTGTTAGTTGCAACCTAGTGGCAACGAGCGCGGGACGACACCGGGGCACTGATCACAGGGGAGCGGGACAAACCCGGGAATAATCACCCTGGCAAGATGGGCCCATGGGCAACGAGGAGGAGTGGCCCGTCGAGCAGACGTGGTCGCTGCGCAACACCCACTGGCACGCCTACGTGGAGCACACGTCCCTCGACCACGCCTCGCCCCGGCAGGAACGCCTCGAACGGACGCCCGAGGAAGTGCTGACCACGCCGACCGAGGTCGCCGCGTGGCTGGAGGTCAACCTCCGCAGCGCCACCAAGCCCGAGGAAGCCGGGAAGAAACGCGCCAAGGACGAGCGCGACTTCTCCGACTCGCACCGCGTGCACACGTCGATCGCCTCGGCCGGCGAGTCGATCTACACCGGCGTCAAGGGCATGCTCACCCTCGCCGTGGAAGCCGTGACACCCGAGGAATGCCGCAGCTCCCACGACGGGGCGGACGTCGCACCGCTGAAGGCGGGCCGGCGCCGTTAGTCCGTGTTCCGGGTGTGGGGTACGCGCCAGCCGCGCCGGTGCGCCCACCGAAGGCACGGGCGGAACGCCCCGATACGACAGCGGTATCGGGCCGCCCCGCCCGCACCCCCGGAGAACGAACCGATCACGACTCCCACACGCCACACCCGGAACACGGCCTAGCCCACCGGCCAGGTGTGCACGGGTTCGCCGTGGTGCATCAGTTCGACGTAGCGCGCGAGCATCCCGGACAGGGCCTGCTCCCGCGTCGCGCCGCGCTCTTCCAGCAGCGTCACGGTCTCCCGCTGCCACTGCGACCCGGTGCGCCTGGTCAGGCACCGCGCCTCGATCACGCCGAGGTAGCGCTCACGCGCCGAGTCCGACACCCCGCACGCCCGGAGTCCCTCGTGCGCCAACGGGAGCAGCCGTCGCAGCACGAGTTCGTCCGGCGGGATCCAGCCGATGCCCGGCCAGTACAGCTGCGCGCCCATGCCGTGGCGTGAACCCGCATAGAGGTTCTCCTCGGCGGCCTGGAAGGACATCTGCGTCCACAACGGCCGGTCGAGCGTCGCCAACGCCCGCTGTGCGCCGTAGAAGAACGCCGCGTTGGCCATCATGTCCAGCACGGTCGGCCCGGCGGGCAGCACCCGGTTCTCCACGCGCAGGTGCGGCACGCCGTCCACGACGTCGTACACCGGCCGGTTCCACCGCCACACCGTCCCGTTGTGCAGGCGCAGTTCGCTCAACGTCGGCGTGCCGCCCGCGCCGAGCACGTCCAACGGGTCCTCGTCGCCGGTCTCGGGCAGCAGCGCCGGGAAGTAGCGCACGTTCTCCTCGAACAGGTCGAAGATCGACGTGATCCACCGCTCCCCGAACCACACCCGCGGCCGGACGCCCTGGTTGCGCAGCTCCGCCGGCCGGGTGTCGGTGGCCTGGAGGAACAGCGGGATGCGTGTTTCGTGCCACAGCGCCCGGCCGAGCAGGAACGGCGAGTTCGCCGCGATCGCCACCTGCACGCCGGCCAACGCCTGCGCCACGTTCCAGTGCGCCGCGAAGTCGCCCGGCGCCACCTGGAGGTGCAGCTGCACCGAGGTGCACGCGGCCTCGGCCACGATCGACTCGGCGTACGTGTCGAGTCTCTCGGCCGCCGAACCGGGCAGCGGCGAGCCCTCCATGACCAGTTCCGCGCACTCGCCGCGCGCGGCGAAGATCTGGTCGTTGAGCAGCGCGTAACGCGGCTGGTCCGACAGCCAGCGGCGGTGGAAGTGCTCCTGCCGCAACGTGGGCAGGACGCCGATCATCACGATCGACGTGCCCGCGTCGTGCGCCTTGTCGTCGGCCGAGGCCAACAGCGTGCGCAGTTCCCGTTCCAGTCCGAGCGTCTCGTCGCCCGCCAGTTCGCGTGGCGGGACGTTGACCTCAAGGTTGTGCTGTCCGAGTTCGAGCGTGAACGACGGGTCGCCGATCTTCTCCAGCACCTCGGCGTTGGCCATGGCCGGACGGCACGCGCCGTCGACCAGGTTCAGCTCGATCTCCAGTCCCATCTGCTGTCGGGGGAACGAGAAGGTGTCCTCGGCCAGCATGGTGCCGAGGGCGTCCAGACATCGCTGTACCCGTTCCCGGTGGCGCCGGCGGTCTTCCCTGGTGAACGTCCGAACGGACACTCCCCTACCCATGCCGCCTCCCCTTCCGATTCGGGCTGCTACGGCGGGCATCGCGGAGGCTCACGGTGACATGGCGACCTGGCGCACACCAGCGCCCAAATCGGTGCTCTCTGTCACTTCACGGTAACAATCAGCAAGAATGTGCTGGTCGGAGCCGTGTCGATCGGCCCTCTGGGCTACGAGCGGGGTCGACGCCGGCCTGTCGGGTGGCACACTGCGCGGGTGATCGAGATCGACGACCCGGCCGACCCGCGGCTCGACGACTTCCGCGACCTGTCGACGGCCGACCGACGCCCGGACCGGCCCGGCGGGCGGGGCCTGGTGATCGCCGAGGGCGTGGTCGTCGTCGAACGCCTGCTGCGCAGCCCGTACCCGGTGCGCGCGTTCCTGGGCGTGCGCCGCCGGATCGAGGCGCTCGGCCCGGACCTGCCCGCGCCCGCCTACGTGACGTCCGCCGACGTCATGGCCGAGGTCGTCGGCTTCCACCTCAACCGGGGCGTGCTGGCCGCCGCCGACCGCGCGCCGCGCCTGGACCCCGAAGCCCTGGCCGAATCGTCGCGGACGCTCGCCGTGCTGGAGGGCGTTGGCGACCACGAGAACCTGGGTTCGTTGTTCCGCAACGCCGCCGCGCTCGGCGTGGACGGCGTGCTGCTGGCACCGGGGTGCAGCGATCCGCTCTACCGGCGCAGCGTCCGGGTCTCGATGGGGCACGTGCTGCGCGTGCCGTTCGCCCACGTCGACCACTGGCCCGGCGGTCTGGACCTGTTGCGGGACAAGGGTTTCACCACGGTCGCGCTCACGCCGCGCGCGGACGCCGTCGCGCTGGCCGACGCCGGGTTGCGCGGCCGGCGGGTGGCCGTGCTGCTCGGCGCGGAGGGCCCGGGGCTCAGCGACGCGGCGATCGCGGCGGCCGACGTGGCCGTGAAGATCCCGATGGCCGAGGGCGTCGACTCGCTGAACGTGGCGACGGCCGGTGCCGTCGCCTTCTACGCGATCGTCTGAACACGCTACTTTCTGCGTCGACGAAGAGGAGGGCGTTCGTGGAACTGCGGGTCCAGGACGGCCGGGCCGTGGTCGCCGGTCGTGACGGCGGCGACGAGCGAGCGGTCGACCCCCACAACCTCCCGCTCGGCGCGGGTCTCGCCGACGCCCTGCACGAGTGGGCCAAGGTCGCCGACGCGGTGGCCCGTGCCGACTCGCCCTCGGCCGACGGCGCGGGCGACCTGCTGGTCACCCGGGGCCGCCAGCTCGCCACCCGGCTGGCCGCCGACATGCGCACGCCGGTCGAGTTCACCGACCCGGTCAGCGGCGTCCTCGTGCTCGTCGAACCCGAGGACGCCCCGGAGCCGGTGGACGAGCCCGCCGAGGCAGGCACCCCCGAGGTCGGCCCTGCGGAGCCGACCCCGTGGGCGACGGGTCTGACCGTGAGCGTGTTCTCCGGCGCCGTCATGGCGATCATGGTCGTCACGCTCTCCGAGGGCCTCGGCGAGACCAGCCGCTGGCTCGCCCTGCTGGCGAACGTGCTCGTCGTCGGCGGCATCGCGCCGTCGGTGTGGCTGGCCCGCCGGGTCCCGGTGTGGCGGTGGGTCGCCTACGGCGTCACCGCCGGTGTGCTCGTGGCCTGGTTCGCCCTGATCCTGACCCTGCTCGACGCGGCGCCTTAGACCAGCGGCTCCCTAGACCAGCGAGTCCCGCCACGCCGCGTGCAGCGCGGCGAACCGCCCGGCGTCGCCGATCAGCTCCTCGGGCGTGCCGTCCTCGACGACCCGGCCGTCGTCGACCACGAGCACCCGGTCGGCGACCAGCACGGTCGACAGCCGGTGCGCGATGATGATCGCCGTCCGGTCGCTGAGCACGCGTTCCAACGCCCGCTGCACCAGCCGCTCGGTCGGCACGTCCATGCTGGACGTGGCCTCGTCGAGCACCAGCACCGCCGGGTCGGCCAGCAGTGCCCGCGCGAACGCGACCAACTGCCGCTGACCCGCGGAGAGCCGCCCGCCGCGCTTGTTCACGTCGGTGTCATAGCCGTCCGGCATGGCCGACACGAACCCGTGCGCGCCGACGGCCGTCGCCGCCGCCTCGATCTCGGCCCGGGTCGCGGCCGGCCGCCCGAGCGCGATGTTGTCCGCGATCGTGCCGTCGAACAGGAAGTTCTCCTGCGTCACCATGACCACCGCACGCCGCAGGTCCTGGTCGGCCACCGACCGCAGGTCCACGCCGTCGAGCCGGACCGCGCCCTCGGTCGGGTCGTAGAACCGCGCCACCAGCTTGGCCAACGTCGACTTGCCCGCACCCGTCGCGCCCACGATCGCGACCGTCTGCCCGGCGGGCACGTGCAGGTCGAACGTCGGCAGCACCACGGGCGTGTCGGCCGAGTACCGGAACCCGACGCGGTCGAAGTGCACCTGGCCGCGCACCTCCGGCAACGCGGTCGGGTCGGTGGGCTCGGGCACGTCCGGCCGTTCCTCCAGCAGACCGGAGATCTTCTCCAACGCCGCCGTGGCCGACGCGTAGGCGTTGGCGAACATGGCCACCTGGTCGAACGGGTCGTAGAACCGCCGCACGTACAGCAGGAACGCGGCCAGCACGCCGAGTTCGAGTTCGCCGTGCGCGACCAGGTACCCGCCCCAGGCCAGGATCACCACGGCCGACACGTTGCCGATGGCCCGTACCGAGGACGTGAACGCGGCCATCACGCTCAACGCCTCGGTGTTCGCGTCCCGGAACCGGCCGTTGAGCGCGGCCAGGATGCGCTCGTTGCGGGACTCGCGGCGGAACGCCTGCACCGCGCGGATGCCGTTCATGGTCTCGACGAACTGCACGATCACCTTGGCGATCGCGCCGCGCGTGCCCCGGTAGGCGGTCGCCGACCGCCGCCGGAACCAGCGGATCAGCAGGATCAGCGGCACGAAACCGGCCAGCACGACCAGGGCGAGCCGCACGTCCAGCACCACCAGCACGATCGAGATGCCGATCAGCGAGAGCATCGACGTGAAGAACCCGTCGAGCCCCTCCTCCAGCAGGTCCTGCAACGAGTCGACGTCGCTGGTCATCCGGGAGATGACCTTGCCGGACGTGTACCTGCCGTGGAACGACACGGACAGCCGCTGCGCGTGCCGGAAGACCCGTTCCCGCAGGTCGAGCAGCAGGTCCTGGCCGATCCGGCCGGAGAGCCGGACGAACGTCCAGCGCATCAGCGTGGCGAACAGGCCGACGGCCACGTACCCGCCGACGCACCACGCGAGCACGCCCGGATCGCCGGACACGGCCGCGGGCACGCCCCGGTCGATGGCCGCCGCGATCAGCAGCGGACCCGCCAGGTTGGCCAGGTTCTCCGCGACCACGATCAGCAGTGCCAGCAGCGACACCCGCAGGTGCGGGCGCAGCAGCGACCCGAGCAGGCGCCGCGACCGGGCGCGCAGCTTCACGTCGACGGCGTGTTCCAGGTCCTCGACGTCCTCGGCGGCGACCCCGCGCCAGGACTCCTCGGCGACGGTCACGCCGCCACCTCCTCGTCGGACATCGTGGCCAGCAGGTGCCGGTACTCCTCGTTGTTCGCCAACAACTCCTGATGCGTCCCCACCGCGGCGATCCGGCCGCCGGACAGCAGCGCCACCCGGTCGGCCAGCTTCACCGTGCTCGGCCGGTGCGCCACGACCAGCGCGGACACGTCCGCGAGCACCCGGCGCAACGCCGCCTCGACCTCGGCCTCGGTGTGCACGTCCAACGCCGACAGCGGGTCGTCCAGCACCAGCACGGCCGGGTGGCCCGCCACCGCGCGGGCCAGCGCGAGCCGCTGCCGCTGACCGCCGGACAGGGACAGGCCCTGCTCGCCGATCCGCGTCTCCGCGCCCCACGGCAGGTCGTCCACGAACCCGTCCGCGCGGGCCACGGCCAACGCCTCGCGCACCCGCTCGGCGTCGACGTCACCGGCACCCAGGGCCACGTTCTCGGTCACGCTCGCCGAGAACAGGATCGGCTCCTCGAACGCCGTGCCCACGAGCCGGCGCAGCTCGTCGAGTTCCAGGTCCCGCACGTCGACGCCGTCGATCGTGACCCGGCCGCCGGTCACGTCCGCGAGCCGGGGCACCAGTTCGGTGACGGCGGTCTTGCCCGAACCGGTCGCGCCGACCAGCGCGACCGTCTCGCCGGGCCGGATCTCCAGGTCGACGCCGCGCAGCACCTCGGTGCCGCTGTCGGGGTAGCCGAACCGCACGTCCTCGAACCGGACGTGCCCGCGCACGGCCGGCACGTCGGCGGCCGGCTCCGGGCTGGTGATCTCCACCGGCGTGTCCAGCACCTCGAAGAACCGCTCCAGCGCGGACGCGGTCTGGTTCAGCTCGGCCAGCAGCCAGCCGATCGAGTCGATCGGCCAGCGCAGGTAGGCGTTCACCGTGATGGCCGCGACCAGCGTGCCGACGGTGAGCGTGCCGTCGGAGATGGCGAACGCGCCGTAGGCGAGCTGCCCGGCGATGCCCAGCTCCGGCAGGATGATCAGCACGGCCCACAGGCTCGCGAACACCCCGGCCTTCTCGACCTCGGTGTCCCGCAGGTCGCGCGCCTGGCGCAGGAACTTCTTGGCCAGGTGCGGGCCGCGCCCGAACGCCTTGAGCACCCGGATGCCCAGCACCGACTCCTCGACCACGGTGGTCAGGTCGCCGGTCTGGTCCTGCGCCCGCCGGGCCACGACCTTGAACCGGGTCTCGAACAGGTACGACAGCGCGACCAGCGGCAACGTGCAGGCCACGACGATCAGGCCGAGCGCGGGGGAGAGCCAGAACAGCACGCCCAGGCCGGTGAGCACGACGATCGAGTTGACCACCAGGAACACGATCGCGAAGCCGACGAACCGGCGGACGGTGGACATGTCGCCGGTGGCCCGCGACAGGAGCTGGCCAGACTGCCAGCGGTCGTGGAACGCCACGGGCAGCCGTTGCAGGTGGCCGTAGAGGTCCATTCGCATGCGGGCCTCGACGTCGGCCGCGGGCCCGGCGATGAGCTTGCGCCGGGCGTAGAAGAGCGCGGCCTCGCCGAGGCCGAGCAGCAGGACGACCCCGATCGGCCAGATCAGGCCGGCGGGGTCGCGGTGGGCTATGGGCCCGTCCACCACGCTCTGCGTCATGAGCGGCGTGCCGAGGCCGCAGAGCATCGCGAGCAGCGCGGCGACCATGCTGAGCAGGACGGGTGTCCGGACGGGTTTCAGGTACGGCCACAGTCGGCGCAGGGTGGCGGCTGTGGAAGTACGTTGGTCTTTCACGGATCGTTACCCCCTCGGTCCGCCTCCGACGGTACGAAGGTGGACCCGTCCTCGGCATCCGGTTTTCCCGTCGACGAGCGTGAGGTCTCGACCTAGGTGGAGGTCAAGGTGGACGTGCGCTACCTGCGAACCGAACCGACGATGGCGTTCCCGCGCGGGCGGCTGCTGGCCGTGCGCGGCGGTCGGCTGTACGTGCTCGCGCCGGACGGCTGGGACCCGGTCGGCGGCGTCCGTCCGGAGGGCGCCCGCCCGATGAGCCGGGCCGAGGCAGGCCAGTGGTGCGGGTTCGAGGGCCGGGACACGGCCGTGCTGGACGCCGTGCCCGCGCCGGACTAGCGCTTCAGCGCGGCGGGCGAGGTGATCAGCGCGGCGACCGCGTAGGCCAGCGCCGCCAGGACGGCGAGCACGGTCCACCGGTCGCCGAGCCAGGAGAGCTTGTCGTGCACGCCGAACCACTGGGCGAGCCCGAACAGCAGCGGGCCCAGCAGCACGATCGGCCACACCGGGCGCACCCGCAGCAGCCACAGCACCGGCCCGGCCAGCAGCACGCTCGACACCAGCGCCAGCGGCAGCCCGACCACGACGATCAGCAGGAACTCGCCCATCGACGTGCCTTCCAGCGCCCGGTCCAGCGTGCCCTCGGTGAACACCGACACCCACAGCAGGAGCAGCGCGGCGCCGACCGCGGCGGCGAGGACCACACGCAGGAGGATGCGGAGGGCGATGCGACCGGGGGTGTCAGTCATGCGTCGCAGTGTGGCGGACGTCGTGCCGCGCTGTCACCGGAGCCGCGATCATGAACCCCAGCGCGCCCGCGACCAGTCCACTGGCCGGCACCTCGACCCACAGCGTCATGAACGTGAGCACGGCCGTGATCGTGACGCCGACCGCCGCCATGCTCAACGCCCGCTCCTCGCGGACGGCGCGCAGCAGCAGCCAGGCCAGGACCACGCCGACGACCAGGCTCACCGGGATCGCGAACAGCGCCATGGCCAGGCAGTCCCAGTCGTCCGTCGAGCACACCCGTCCCGAGGCGATGATCTCCCGCGTCGCCCACCAGGCACCGCCGAGCCCGACACCCAGGAGCGCTCCGACGACCACACGTCGCACCATGGCCCCGGGGTTTCCGGCCGCCGGGCAAAGCAAACGGGAGGGGTCCGAAGACCCCTCCCGCCCACTTCGACCACAAGGTTCCTTGGGTGACGATCAACCGCGATTGGACCGGACGCCCAGCAGGACGTCCTCCCAGGACGGCACGATCGGGTGGTTCTTCTTGCCGCGCTTGGGCGGCGGTGCCGCCTCCTTGCGCGGCGCGGGCGCGGGCGCGGGTGTCGGTTCCGGTGTCGGCTCCTCCGCGACCACGACGGGTTCCGGTTCCGGCTCGGGCTCCGGTGCGGGCGGCAGCACGGGCGGTGCCGGCTCCTCGCGCACCAGGATCTCCGGCTCGGCGGCCTTCTCCACCTGGAGCGCCTGCCGGGCGAGCTGCGTCACCGGCCGGACCGTCCGCAGGGGCCGGTTCGGGTTCGGGTCCATCAGCTCGACCGCCGAGTCGTCCAGCGCGGTCACCGTGCCGCCGTGCGCGCCGGGGTGGAACGCCCAGTGCGCCCGGTTGTCCGAGCGGCCGGCCGTCCAGTGGAGCTGGACGACCCACTTGCCGTCCTCGCCGCGCCACGAGTCCCAGCGCACGTCGGCGTACTCCTGGCCGCGCAGGCCGAAGGAGTGCGCGACGACCTCGCCGAGCGTCTGCACGTCCGGGCCGTCCTCGCGCACCGGGTGCGCGCGCTGGGCCAGTTCGGCCGTGCGCGAGCGCTCCAGCAGCACCGGGTAGGCGAATCTCTCCACCCGGTTCGCGGGCAGGCCGGACGCCACGGCCACCTGGTCGACGGACTCGCCGGCGCGGATGCGCGCCTGGATCTCCCGCGGTCGCATCTGGCTCTCCACCTCGATCTCGATCTGGCCGAGTCGGGTGAGGTCACCGCGTGCGGCAGCACGCAGTCGTTCGTCGGCGGGCAGCGCGAAGCGCTCGCCGCGTTCCGGGTCCTCGAGGACGACGGTCTTGCCGTCGTCTTCGAGCCCGATGACTCGCAGCGCTCGCATCATGGCCTCCCAGAGCCGACATACACCTCGCCAGGTACCGACGGTAATCCGGCCCGCCGTCAGGAGGGGGGAGACTCGCCGTTCGATCCGATATCTTCGCGTGATCTTGCCTCATATCGCCGCTGATCGCACGCGCGTTGGCTCAAGGTTCACGTGCGGAAGCCCCCGTCCGGACCGGACGGGGGCTTCCGCACGAGGCGTGCTCAGAGCTGCGAGACCACCCAGTCGACCGCCTTGGTCAGCGTGGTGACGTCCGCCGGCTCGATGGCCGGGAACATCGCCACCCGGAGCTGGTTGCGGCCGAGCTTGCGGTACGGCTCCACGTCCACGATGCCGTTCGCGCGCAGCGCCTTGGCCACGGCGGCGGCGTCGACCGAGTCGTCGAAGTCGATCGTGCCCACGACCTGCGACCGGTACGCCGGGTCGGCCACGTACGGCGACGTGTACGAGGTGGCCTCGGCCCACGAGTACAGGCGCGACGACGAGTCGGCCGTCCGCTCGACCGCCCAGGACAGGCCGCCGTTGCCCAGGATCCACTTGATCTGCTCGTTGAGCAGGAACAACGTGCTCAGCGACGGCGTGTTGTAGGTCTGCTCCTTGACGGAGTTGTCCAGCGCCGTGGTCAGCGACAGGAACTCCGGCACCCAGCGGCCCGACGCGCCGATCTCGGCCACGCGCTCCAGGGCGGCGGGCGACATCAGGGCGATCCACAGGCCGCCGTCGGAGGCGAACGACTTCTGCGGCGCGAAGTAGTAGACGTCGAAGTCCTCGGCGTTCACGGGCAGGCCGCCCGCGCCCGAGGTGGCGTCGATGGCGACGAGCGCGCCGTCGGACCCGGCGGGTCGCGACACCGGGACGGCGACACCGGTCGACGTCTCGTTGTGCGCCCAGCCGACCAGGTCGGCGCCCTCGGCGTAGGCGATCTCCGGCGCGCTGCCCGGGTCGGACTTGACCACGATCGAGTCGCCCAGGAACGGCGCGTCGCCGGTCACCTTGGCGAACTTCGACGAGAACTCGCCGTAGACGAAGTGCTGCGCGCGCTCGCGGACCAGGCCGAACGCCGCCGCGTCCCAGAACGCCGTGGTGCCGCCGTTGCCCAGCACGACCTCGTGGCCCTCGGGCAGCGAGAACAAGTCGCGCAGACCCGAGCGGACCTCGCCGACCAGGGACTTGACCGGCTTCTGCCGGTGCGAGGTGCCCAGCAGCGCGGCACCTTCCATCGCCAGTGCCGCGAGGGCCTCGGGACGCACCTTGGACGGACCGCACCCGAAGCGGCCGTCGGACGGTCGCAGGTCGGCGGGAAGGACCAGAGTGGTCGGATCGGCGGTCTGGGTCATCGCGTGGGCCTCCGGGTGCGTGGACAACCTGACCGGCGCCGTTGCCGGGGTTCCCAGTGTCGCAGCCGGCCCGTCGGGGTGCGACGGGCGGGTGGTCCGGCTCACCGGCCGAGCACGCCGCGTTCCATCGCCGTGGTCACGGCCGCGGTCCGGTCGGACACGCCGAGCTTGTTGAAGACGCGCAGCAGGTGGGTTTTCACCGTGGCCTCGCCGATGAACAGCTCGCGCCCGATCTCCGCGTTGGACAGTCCACGTGCGACAAGGCGCAGGACCTCGATCTCGCGCGGCGACAGGGCGGGCGTGCGCACGACGAGCTTGCGCACCATGGCGGGCGCGAGGACGGTCTCGCCGCGCGCCGCCGCCCGGACCGCGTCCAGCAGGTCCTCGGGCGCGGCGTCCTTGAGCAGGTAGCCGACCGCGCCGGCCTCGACCGCGCGCAGGATGTCCGCGTCGGTGTCGTACGTGGTCAGCACGACCACCCGGCACCGGTCCGCGATCCGGGCGGTCGCCTCGACGCCGTCCATTCCCGGCATGCGCAGGTCCATGAGCACGACGTCCGGCGAGAGTTCGGGAACCCGCGCCACGGCGTCCGCGCCCGACCCGGCCTCGCCGACCACGGTGATGTCCTCGGCGGCGGCGAGCATGCCCCGCACGCCCTGCCGCACGACCGGGTGGTCGTCGACGAGCAGCACCTTGATCGTCTTTGGGATCACAGGGGCACCTCCACCACGACCACCGCACCGTCGGAGTCCGTCGCGGACACCGTGCCGCCGACCTGTTCGACCCGGTTGCGCATGCCCCGCAACCCGAAGCCCTCGGGATTCTCCCCGAACCCGGCGCCGTCGTCGTGCACGGTCAGCACGGCCCGGTCGTCGGTCACGGTCAGGTCCACCACGACCAGCGCGGCCCCGGAGTGCTTGCGCACGTTGGTCAACGCCTCCTGCGCCGCCCGCAGCAGCACCACCTCGACGGTCGTCGGCAACGACTTCGTGCCGCTCACCGAGAACGCGCCGGAGATGCCGTCCTCCTCCAGCCGGGCCACGAGCCGGTCCAACGCCTGCGCCAACGACCCGTCGAGGGCCGCCGGCGCCAACGCCGCCACCAGGGCCCGTGCCTCGGCGAGGTTCTCCTTGGCCGTGCGCAACGCCAGGTCGAGGTGCCGCGCGCCGCCTTCGGGGTCGGACCGCGCGGCCTGCACGAGCGTGACGATGCTGGTGAAGCCCTGCGCGAGCGTGTCGTGGATCTCCGCGGACAGCCGTTCGCGCTCGGCGGCGACCCCGGCGTTGCGGGACAGCTCGGCGATCGCCCGGTTCCGCTCGGCGATCACCGTCAGCACCCACGAGAACAGCTGGGAGAAGAGCACGATCGACAGCGTGGTCGGCAGCATCCCGCGCGGATCGCCGGTCTTGGCGTACCAGGTCGCCCACGGCGTCGCGGCGAACAGCGTCATCACCAGGAACGCCCGCAGCTCCGGCAGCCGCGCGTAGACCTGGGGCAGCACCGCGAACAAGGTGAACGTCGTCCACGGGTTGAGCCACTCCGCGCCGACGAACAGCACCAGCAGGACCGGCAGGTACAGCACGGGCGGGCGGAGCGCGAACCACACCGCGCCCAGGAGGACGACCCCCAGCGCGGCGAGGTTGCGCGTCGCGGAGAAGTCGTCCACCCAGACCAGCAGCGCCGTGGCCGCCAGCGACCCCCAGGCGACTAGGCGCCAGTGCGCCGGCTCGACGATCGGAACACCAGCAGGCTCAGGACCAGGCCGACCACGCACCACGCCCCCAGCACCAGCGCCGTCCGGCCGTGTTCCCATGCGCCCGCCGCCTCCTGGATCGCCATGTCGTCGGACAGGAACACCGAGCGGAATCCCTGCGCCACCCACTTGAGCGGGAAGAACGAGGCGACCGTGACCATCGCCTTGGGGAGCATAGGCAGCGCCACGTAGACGCCGGAGACGAACTGCAACCCGATGTAGGGCAGGTTCATCACGGCCGGCGCGCTGCGCGCCGACTTGACCAGGCCGCCGATCGCGAGCCCCAGCAGGCCGCACGACACGACGCCGAGCACGAACACCCACGTGAACGTCAGCCACTTGTCGAGCGAGGTGGGCAGTTCGATGTCGAAGAACGCCACGCCGACCGCGATCATCAGCACCGCCTCGGCCAGGCTCAGCAGCCCGACCAGGGTGATCTTGCCGACGAAGTACGCGCCGGGTGACATCGGCGTGCCGGCCAGCCGCTTGAGCGTGCCGTCGCCCCGGTCCTGCGCCACGCCGACGCCGAGCGTGATGAACGACGTGGAGATGATGCCCGCGCCGAGCAGGCTCGCGGCCAGCGACTGGCCCGCGCCCGGCGCGTCGCCGGTGATGTTGCCCAGCAGCATGAGGATGAACGCCGGGAGCGCGAACGTGAACACCATGCCGGCGCGGTCCCGGAAGAACTGGCGCAGTTCGACGCCGCCCCGGGCGAGTCCGATGTCGACGGTGCTCATGCGATCAGCTCCAGGTAGACGTCTTCGAGGGTCGGCCGGGTGACGGTCAGGCCGGGCGCGGCGGGCAGCGAGCGCACGAACTCGTCGGGTCGCGGGGTGCGGTACGACTGCGGACCCCGGTTGTCGATCCACGAGACCAGCGCGTCGGCGGTGTGCCGGCCGCCGACGGTCAGCGGCGTGCCCTCGGCCACGACCCGGCCCCGCGCGACGACGGCCAGCCGGTTCGCGAGCGCCTCGACCTCGTCGAGGTAGTGGGTGGTGAGCACGATCGTCGTGCCCTCGCGGGCGAGCAGCCTGATCAACGACCAGAACCGGCGGCGGGCCTCGGGGTCGAAGCCGGTGGTGGGCTCGTCGAGGAACAGCAGCTTCGGCCGGCCGACGATGCCCAGGGCCACGTCGAGGCGTCGGCGTTGGCCGCCGGAGAGCTTCCCGGCGCGGTCGCCGGCCTTCTCCGTGAGGCCGACGAGGTCGATCACCTCGTCGACGGCGCGGGCGCGGCGGTAGTAGCGGGCGAAGTGCCGGACGGCCTCGGCGACGGTGGTGTCCGCCAGGTCGGTCGCGGCCTGCTGGACGACGCCGATGTCCTCGTACCAGGACCGGGGCGCCTTGGCCGGGTCCTGGCCGAGGACGGACACCTCGCCGCCGTCGCGCCGCCGCAGCCCTTCGAGGATCTCCACGGTCGTGCTCTTGCCCGCGCCGTTCGGGCCGAGCAGGGCGAACACCTCGCCCTCGGCGACTTCCAGGTCGATTCCGGCGACGGCGGGCTTGCCGTCGTAGGACTTGCGCAAGCCCCGGACTCGTATCGCGTTCATGCCGGAAATGCTGCTCCGGCGGGGTGCCCGTGCGGGACGACCCGACGACGGACACCGGTTGTCCACCGACCGGTGGACAACCGGGACCGCGCGTCAGGCGATCTCGTCCCAGCCCTCCACGTCGGACGGCTTGCGCGGCGCCGGGCCGACGTAGGACGCGGACGGGCGGACCAGTCGGCCGGTGCGCTTCTGCTCCAGGATGTGCGCCGACCAGCCGGCCGTGCGGGCGCACGTGAACATCGCGGCCATCATGTGCGTGGGCACCTGCGCGAAGTCCAGCATCACCGCGGCCCAGAACTCCACGTTGGTCTCGATCGCCCGGTCCGGGCGGCGTTCCCGCAGCACGGCCAGCGCGGCCTGCTCCAACGCCGCGGCGGCCTCGTACCGCTGCGCGCCCAGTTCCCGTGCCGTGCGGCGCAGCACGCGGGCCCGCGGGTCCTCCGACCGGTAGACGCGGTGGCCGAAGCCCATCAGCCGCTCGCCCCGGTCGAGGATCGAGGTGACCACGGCCCGCGCGTCGCCGGTCCGCTCCACCTCCTCGATCATGGGCAGCACGCGGGCGGGCGCACCGCCGTGCAGCGGGCCGGACATGGCGCCGATCGCGCCCGACAGCGACGCGGCCACGTCGGCACCGGTCGAGGCGATCACGCGCGCGGTGAACGTGGACGCGTTGAGCCCGTGCTCGGCGGCCGACACCCAGTAGGCGTCGAGCGCGGTGACGTGCGCCGGGTCGGGTTCGCCGCGCCAGCGGGTCAGGAAGCGCTCGGTGATCGTGCGGCACTCGTCGATGCGCCGCTGCGGCACGGCCGGGCGGCCGATGCCGCGTGCCGACTGGGCCGCGTAGGACAGGGCCATGACCGAGGCGCGGGCGAGCTGGTCGCGCGCCTGCTCGTCGGTGATGTCCAGGAGGGGGGAGTACCCCCAGATCGGGGCGACCATGGCGAGGGCGGCCTGCACGTCCACGCGGACGTCGCCGGTGTGCACGGGGATGGGGAAGGGCTCGGCGGGCGGCAGGCCCGGCCCGAACCGGCCGTCGACCAGCAACGCCCACACGTTGCCGAACGTGACCTTGCCGGCCAGGTCCTCGATGTCCACGCCCCGGTACCGCAGCGATCCGCCGTCGCGGTCCGGTTCGGCGATCTCGGTGCGGAACGCGACGACCCCTTCGAGGCCCGGCCGGAAGCCGTCCTCTTCTTTTTGCTGCACCACGTTGTGCGCTCCTGTCCGGCGAGACGAGACAAAAGGGTTGCCGAAAACCTTGCTCTCACGGCCGGCCGCCGGCAATCGGGTGTGCCCGTGGTGTCGGTCACGATCCAGAAAACGATTCAGTGCGAATGGAGGTTCGCGGGCGGTCGTTTCCGTCCACTGTGGTCGGGGTAGTCAGGAAACAGCCGGTCACCGACTTGGTAGCCCCGTCGGTGAGTGGGGACACGGACGGGTGAGAGGTGGGTTGTGATCGAAACGATCGGAATCCGGCGCGACTTGCTCGATTCCGAGAAGGTCGTCACACCGAGCGTGACCGTGCCGGTGGTGCTCATCACCGCTCGGGCGGTTCCGCGAGCGGCTTCGAGCCCGTACGGTCGCTGGATCGCTGAGGTGCCACAAGTGCCTGCTCCGGGAGGTCGGGAATGACGGAGACCACGAACGTCACGCTGCCCGCTATGCGCGTGTCGTACGAGCAGGGGTCGCTCACCGAGAGTGATCTCGCCGCGACGTGGCACGAGCAGTTGCAGCTGTGGCTCGACCAGGCCGCCCGCGCCGGGCTGCCCGAGGCGAACGCCATGGTGTTGGCGACGACCGACACCAAGGGGCGACCGTCCTCGCGCACCGTGCTGGCGAAGGGCCTGGACGAGCGTGGTCTCGTGTTCTTCACGAACTACACCTCGGCCAAGAGCCACGACCTGATGGCCACCCGCTACGCCTCGGTGACGTTCCCGTGGTTCGCCATGCAGCGTCAGGCGCACGTGCGCGGCACGGTCGAGAAGGTCGGCCCGGCCGAGACCGCCGCCTACTGGGCGAGCCGGCCGCGTGGGTCGCAGCTCGGGTCGTGGGCGTCGCCCCAGTCCCGCGTCGTGACCGGGCGGTCCAACCTGGAGAGCGCGCTGCACAAGATCGAGCGGCAGTTCGCCGACGCCGAGAACGTGCCCGTGCCGCCGCACTGGGGCGGCTGGCGCATCCGGCCCGAGGAGGTCGAGTTCTGGCAGGGCCGGCGTGACCGCATGCACGACCGGCTCCGGTTCCGCCTGGGTCGGGACGGCTGGGAAGTCCAGCGCGTCGCGCCGTGATTTTTTCGCGGTGGGCCGCGAGTCGTTAGTTCTCGTACGCTAACGAACGTGAAGCGTCTGTTCGGCAGGGTCGCGATCGACACGGCGCCCTTGAAGATCGCCGCCTACCGCAGGCTCTGGCTGTCCACGGTCGTCACGGCCGTCGGCAGCCAGTTGACCGCCGTGGCCGTGCCCAAGCAGGTCTTCGACATCACCGGCTCGTCCGGGTGGGTCGGCATCACGGCCGCGGTGGCGTTGATCCCGCTGCTGGTGTTCGGCCTGTACGGCGGTGCCGTGGCCGACCTGGTCGACCGGCGCAAGCTGCTGGTCGTGACCAACATCGGCATCGCGGTGACGTCCGTGCTGCTGTGGGTGCAGGCCGCTTTGGACGTGCGGTCCGTGTGGCTGGTGATCGTGCTGCTCGGGTTGCAGCAGGTCTTCTTCGCGGCCAACGCACCGGCGCGCACGGCCGCCATCGCGCGGATCGTGCCGGACCACCAGATCCCGGCGGCCACCGCCCTGGGTGCCACCGTGATGATGTTCGGCGGCGTGTTCGGCCCGATGCTCGCGGGCGCGTTGATGCCGGTCGTGGGCCTGCCGACGCTGTACCTGGTGGACGCGATCGCGTTGACGCTGACCATCTGGTCGGTGTGGCGGCTGCCGCCGATGCCCCCGGCCGGCGGGGAGTCGCGGCGGGCCGGGGTCGCCGACGTGGTGGAAGGCTTCCGGTACCTGGCCGTGCGGAAGGTGCTGCTGGCGTCGTTCCTGCTCGACATCATCGCCATGGTGTTCGGCATGCCCCGGGCGTTGTTCCCGGAGATGGCCGAGCGGACGTTCGGCGACCCGCCCGGCGGCGGGTTGGCGCTGGGGTGGCTGTTCGCCGCGATCCCGTTGGGCGCCCTGCTGTGCGGGCTGGTGTCGGGGTGGACGTCGAAGGTGATGCGGCACGGCGTCGGCGTCGTGTTCTCGATCGTGGCGTGGGGCGTGGCCATGATCGGGTTCGGGCTGTCGCACGCGTTGTGGCTCGCGGTCGTGTTCCTGGCGATCGGCGGCGCGGCGGACATGATCAGCATGGTGTTCCGCAGCGCGATGCTCCAGACGGCCGCGTCGGACGAGATGCGCGGACGGATGCAGGGTGTGTTCACGGTGGTCGTGGCGGGTGGGCCGCGGTTGGCCGACCTCGTGCACGGCACCGGTGGCGCGGCCGTCGGCGCGGGTGTGGCCACGGCCGTCGGCGGGGTCCTGGTCGTGGTGGCCACGGTGGTCGCGACGGCGCTCATCCCGGCGTTCTGGCGCTACCGCTTCGACCCTCGGCCATCACCCCATACGATCGGGTGACACCGGTCGATCTTCGCTGGACCCGCCCTGATCGACGCCCCTAACCTGGCACCAGGCAAAGAACTCCGGACCCGTGGACGGGCGGCCGACAGGCGCAAACCCGTTCCCTCCGAGTCGGCTGAATCCCCCTCGCACCATCCAGCCGATCTCGAAGTGGGTCCGCATGTCCGTGTCACTCCTGCTTGTCCAGGAACCTTCGCCACGCCTCAGCCGGGAACGCCAGCTCGGGCGCGGGATTCTTCGAGTCGCGGGCCAGCACCCGTCGTCCCGAGCACGCGACCTCGACGCAGTTGGCGCTGCTGTTGCTCCGGGAACTCTTGCGCCACAAGACCATGCCCGCATTTTGTCATGGCAGATCCCGCAGGAAAGCCACCGTCTCCTCGGTGTCGTACGCCAGCCGGACGAGTTCGTCCCAGGTGGACTCGAACAAGCGGATCTGCTCGTCCTCGTCGATGAACAGACTCGAAATCTTGTTCTCCACCAACACGAGGCTCGCGTCGTCGTCGTACTCCAGGACCACGAACGGCCCGTTCAACCCGGAGTGCAGCCCGGCGGTGGTCGGGAGCACCCGCACCTCCACGTTCGGCCGCTCGCCGAGGGCGATCAGGTGGCGAACCTGGCGGTCCATCGCCCCGGGGTCCCCGAAGGGGCGCTCGAAGACCTGCTGGTCGATGATCGCGCGCAGCCGCAGCGGGCTCGTCCGGTTCAGCAGTCCCTGCCGCGCCATCCTGCTGGCGACCAGGGCATCGACCTGTGCGTCCGACAAACCGGCCCCGGTGGCCACGATGATCGACTTCGCGTACTCGGGGGTCTGGAGGAGTCCGGGGATCAGCAGCGGCTCGTAGTTGAGGAGAGCGCTCGCCTCGTCTTCGAAGTCGGTCCAGGTCTGCCAGTCCTCGGGCAGGTTGGGGTTGTGGATGCGGAGCAGGCCCCGCTGCTCCGCGTTCCGGGCGAGGTCGAGGAGGAACACCCGTTGGGCCTTGGTGACCCGGTAGAAGTCCAACAACTTCTCGAGGTCGTCGAGGTAGACCCCGATGTCCGAGGTCTCGATCCGAGAGATCTTGCTCCCCGACATCCCCACGGCCTCACCCGTGGCGTCGGTACTCATCCCAGTGGCGGCCCGCAACTTCCGGAGGACGTACGAGAGTCGTCGAGAGCGGACTGACCGCCCAGCGCGTCGTGCCATGCCGGCGACAGTAGGTCCGCCGCACCCAAACCCGCCACCCTGTTCACACCATCGTGTAATTGCAGTCCAAAAGAAAGCGCTGCAAAGGTACCGACATGACCACAGAGACCGACCGCATCATCAAACCCCGAGGTCCCAAGCGCGAGTGGCTGCTCCGCTGCGAGGGCGAGGAGGGAGACATCTTCTCCGTGACCGTCTCGCGCGGTGCCGTGGAGATCTACCCGCCCGATCACCTCGACTGCGTCCACTTGGAGCGCTCGCAGATCGCGGAGTTCCGGGCAGTCCTGGACGAGGCCATCGACCAGGCCGAGTCCGATCTCCAATCCAGGGCCTGACCCCTGCCCGCTCGGTGGCCGCCGTCCGGGGCGGGCGACGGAAACCTTGTCGTTGGCCAGTGCCTGGTGGCCACCGTCCGGAGTGGTGGCGGAAGCTTCAAAGCGTCGCTCGCCGCTCGGGCTGACCACCAGAAAGGGGCTGTCGTGCGGTAGGGCTGCGCCCAGGCCATACGGGGAGGGGCACTCAAGGGGATCGACCCCCGGCTTGTCGCCGTCGTGGTTGCTTGCCATGCTTCGCCCGTGTCAACGCGCGAGTTATGCGTTCAGACACCGCGAGTCGCACGTTCAGACACTACGAAATGTGCACTCAGACACCGCGAAATGTGTACTCACGCACCGACTACTGCCCGGCGCCGATCCCTATGCCATGCACCGGCAGCATGTTGGCCGCCCTACGACGAAAAAGGCGGGGAGAGGGACGGAACCTCTGTGGCGGCCTGCCCAGCGGCGAGCGACGCTTGAAAGCTCGTGCAAACCCGACCGGAAACCCGGTACCCGCTGTCCACACGCCGTCGACCACCGCGATCGAGCCCGACAACCAGGTTTGAACAGGCGAAAACTGGGGATACACACCACCCATGGCGCAAACGGACGAGCCTGGGCTTAAGCGGGCGATCGGGCCGAAGTTGTTGTTGTTCTTCGTGGTCGGCGACATCCTCGGCACCGGGATCTACGCCCTCACGGGCAACGTGGCGGGCAAGATCGGGGGAGCCCTCTGGCTCCCCTTCCTCATCGCGTTCGCCGTCGCCTTCCTCACCGCGTTCAGCTACCTCGAACTGGTCGGCAAGTACCCCAGGGCAGCCGGGGCCGCGCTCTACACCAACCGGGCGTTCAAGATCCAGTTCCTGACCTTCATGGTGGCCTTCGCGGTCATGAGTTCGGGCATCACGTCCGCCTCCTCCGCGGCGCTCGCGTTCGGCAAGACCTACCTTCAGTCCGTGATCCGCGAGTTCTTCTCCGACACGTTCACGGTCTCCGCGACGCTCGTCGCGATCCTCTTCATCGTCGGCCTCGCCCTGGTCAACTTCCGGGGCGTGTCCGAGTCGGTCAAGGCCAACGTCGTGCTGACCTGCATCGAACTGTCCGGCCTGCTCATCGTGATCGCGATCGGCCTGTCCGCCGTGCTGAACGGCGACGGGGACGCGTCGCGCCTTACGCAGATCGAGCCCGCGAACGGCCAGTCCGCCCTGCTCGCCGTCACCTCGGCCACGGCCCTCGCCTTCTTCGCCATGGTCGGCTTCGAGGACTCGGTCAACATGGCCGAGGAATGCCAGGACCCGGTCCGCATCTTCCCGCGCGCCGTGCTCTGGGGCATGGTCGTCGCCGCCGTCATCTACGTCCTGGTCGCGGTCACCTCGTCCCTGCTCATCCCGGCCGACGAACTCGCCGGTGCGAAGTCGTCCGCCCTGCTGCGGGTGGTCGAGGTCGGCGCACCCGGCTTCCCCCTCTGGGTCTTCTCGCTGATCGGCCTGTTCGCCGTGGTCAACTCCGCGTTGATCAACATGCTCATGGCCAGCCGGCTCGTCTACGGCATGGCCAACGAGCGCATCATCCCCAAGGCCTTCGGCGTGGTGCACCCGCTCCGCCGCACGCCGTGGGTCGCGATCGTGTTCACGAGTGGCGTCGCGATCGCGTTGGTCACGACGGCCGACATCGAGAAGCTCGGCGGCACGACCGCGCTCCTGCTCCTGGTCGTCTTCGCGATCGTCAACGTCGCCGTGCTCGTCCTGCGCAAGGACACCGTGGCGCACAAGCACTTCCGCGCCCCCACGTGGGCGCCGGTCCTCGGCGTGCTCACCTGCGTCTACCTGGCGAGCCCGCTGTCCGGCCGCCCGGCCGCCGACTACCGGATCGCCCTCTACCTGCTCGGTGCGGGCGCGGTGCTCTGGTTGGTCAACCGGTTCGCCGGCGGCCGGAAGAAGGTCGACGCCGAGAAGCTGTCGGTCTAGGAAGTCCGGAACCGCCGGAAGTTCTCCAGGTCGTGGGCGTTGAACACGTCCACCTCGGCGCCGTGCGCACCCACCAGGGCGCGTAGCCTGTCCTGATTGGACAGTCGAAGCTCCGGCAGCACCTCCATGCGCTTCTGGAGGAACCGCAACGCCGGCGGGCAGTACGCGTCCGGCCCGGTCTCCCGGTGGTGGAAGTACGCGTCGCCCGCGTGCAGCAGCCACCCGGAGCCGGTGTCGACGGCCACCCCGCTGTGCCCGTGCGTGTGCCCGAACAACGGCACGAACAGCACGCCGGCCAGCACCTCGCGCACGCCGTCGAACCCGAACCACGACTCCCCGGAGTCCTCGTACGTCACCCACCGCGGCTTGTGCGCCCACTGCGCGTCGGGGTACCGGGTCCGGTCGTTGCCGGTCTTCCCGGCCCGGGTCGCGACGGCCAGTTCCTCGGCGAGCACGTGCACGCGCGCCTCCGGGAAGTCGCGCAAGCCGCCGCCGTGGTCGAGGTCCAGGTGCGTGAGCACGATGTCGCGCACGTCGGAAGCCCGGTACCCCAACGCCTCGACCTGGCGCAGTGCCGTCTCGCGCTCGTCGAGCACGGGTCGGCTCATCAACCGCCAGTGCCGGGCCAGCGTCCGCGAAGGCGTACGCACGTCCTCCAGTCCCATGCCCGTGTCCACGAGCACCAGCCCGTCCTCGCGCTCCAGGAGCAGTACGTGGCACACGAGTTCGGCGGTGCGGAACACGCCCGGCCGGCCGTCGACGAGCTTGCCGCCGACCGGTCTCAAGGTGCCGCAGTTGAGGTGGTGAACCTTCACGGTGAAGTCCTTCCGAGCAGTGGTGCCAGGTGGGTTTCCAGTGCGCGCAGGGGAGCCAGGTCGCGCTGCGTGCGGGCCAGGAGGAGCGCGCCTTCGAGCGCGGCCAGGACGACCGCGGCCAACGACTCCGAGCCGACGTGGTCGGCGATGATCCGCTGCCACGACGCGTAGGCATCCGCACAGGCCACCCGGATCGGTTCGTTGTCCCCGCCGACGTCCAGCGCGACCGTCGAGATCGGACACCCGTCGCGGAAGTCGCTGTCGACCAGGTCCTGCGCGAGGACGTCCAACGCCCGCGCCAAAGCCGTCACTGGATCGGGTGTTTCCGCGAGTACGGCCCGCAGGCGTTCGCACTGCGCCGCGCCCGCCAGTGTCACCGCCTCCACGGCCAACTGTTCCTTGCCGCCGGGGAAGTGGAAGTACAGGGACCCTTTGGGCGCACCGCCTTCGACGAGGACCTGGTTCAGGCCGGTCGCGTGGTAACCCTGCGCCCGGAACAGCGAGGCCGCCGTGCGGATCATGCGCTCACGGGTGTCGGTACGTCGTGGCATGCGGCGAACTATACAGACTGGTCTACTATAGGCCGAGCGGTGGTACGCCGCCTCGGTACGCTTGGCCGATGCTGGAGATCGCGTACGCCGACGCGCGGGCGGTGATCGCGCCGGTCGGCGCGGGGCTCAGGTCGTTCGAAGTCGGTGGCGTGCCCTACGTCGAGACGTACGACGACGTGCCGGTCCTGGGCAGCGGCGCGGTCCTGATCCCCTGGCCCAACCGCACGGCCGAGGCGACCTGGACGCTCGACCACGAGGTCCAGCGCCTGGAGGTCACCGAACCCGCGCGCGGCAACGCGATCCACGGCCTGGTCCGCCGCGTCGAGTGGGACGTCGTCGAGCACACCGGCTCGCTGATCTCGCTCCTGGTCGCGGTCAAGGGGCACGGCTGGCCCGTCGAACTGCGCACCACGATCACCTACGCCCTGGACGACCGGGGCCTGACCGTCTCGCACGGCGTGCAGAACGTCGGCGCGGCGCGGACCCCGTTCGGCGTCGGCACCCACCCGTACCCCCGGGCCGGGAACAGCGCGACCGACGAGACGACGTTGCGCCTGGCCGCGACCACCGTGCTGCCGCTCGACCCGGACACCATGATCCCGTCCGGCCCCGCGTCGCCCGTGGCCGGACAGCACGACTTCCGCACGCCGCGCCTCTTGAAGGACGTGCGCCTGGACACCGCGTTCGGCGGCTGCGAGCCGGTCGACGGCCTGGTCCGGCACGAGCTGCGCGGCCCGGCCGGCGGTGTCGAACTCTGGGCCGACCCGGACTTCAGGTGGGTCCAGGTGTTCACGCCGGGCGACTTCCCCGGCCGGGGCCGGGCCGTGGCGGTCGAGCCGATGACCTGTCCGCCGGACGCGCTGAACTCGGGCGTGGACCTGATCTGGCTGGAGCCGGGGGACCAGTGGGCGGGCCGATGGGGATTGCGCCCTTTGGCCTAGGTCGTTAGCCTGGCTAACGACGAACGTCGCGTCACGGTCGGGCCGGCACACCGGTCACCCGTCCTGGATCGAGAGCGGGGACGACCGGTGCTGCGGTGCCGGACCCGGCCGTGACGCGACGGACCTCGCGAGTGTCCTGCCCGGCCTCCGCACCGGGCAGGACGCCGGGTCACCGCCGCAGTTCGCGGCCGATCACCACGCGCTGGATCTGGTTGGTGCCCTCGAAGATCTGGAGCACCTTCGCCTCCCGCATGTACCGCTCCAGCGGGAAGTCGCGCGTGTACCCGGCGCCGCCGAGCACCTGCACCGCGTCGGTCGTCACCTTCATCGCCGCGTCCGTGCACACCAACTTCGCGATCGCGGCCTGCCGGGTGAACGGCAACCCCAGGTCACGCCGCCGCGCGGCGGCCAGGTAGGTCGCCCGCGCCGACTCGACCGCCGCCGCCATGTCCGCGAGCACGAACTCCAAGCCCTGGAAGTCGATGATCGCCCGGCCGAACTGGGTGCGCTGCTTCGCGTACGCCACGGCCTCGTCCAGTGCCGCCTGCGCCAGGCCGACCGCGCACGCCGAGATGCCCAGCCGCCCGGAGTCCAACGCGGACAACGCGATCCGCAGCCCGTCGCCCTCGTCGCCGAGCCGGTGGTCGGCCGGCAGTCGCACGCCGGTGAACGACACCTGCGCGGTCACCGACCCGGTCAGGCCCATCTTGCGCTCGGGCTTGGCCGCCTCGATGCCGTCGGACCCGCCGGGCGTGAAGAAGCAACTGATGCCCTTGCCGCCGGTGTCGGACGTGCGGGCCATGAGCGTGTAGAAGTCGGCGACGCCGCCGTGCGTGATCCACGCTTTGGTGCCGTCGACGACGTACTCGTCCCCGTCGCGCACGGCCCGCGTCGTCAACGCGCCCGCGTCCGACCCGGCGTGCGACTCGGACAACGCGTAGCCGCCGAGCCACGAACCCCCCAGGGCGTCAGGCAGCCAACGCTGCCGCTGTTCCTCGGAGCCGAACGCGGCCAACGCGTACGTGGACATCACGTGCACCGACAGCCCGACCCCGACCGACATCCACGCCGACGCGATCTCCTCCAGTGCCTGGAGGTAGACCTCGTACGGCTGTTCGCCGCCGCCGAACCGCTCCGGGTACGGCAGCCCCAACAGGCCGGATTTGCCCAACAGGAGGAACTTGTCCCTCGGGAACGCGGACGCCTCCTCGGCCGCCGCCGCGTGCGGCGCCAGCTCCTCCCGGGAGATCTCGCGGACCAGGGACAACAGGTCTTCTGCCTCGGTCGTGGGCAGCAGGCGCTCTGCGGGCACGGCGTCGACCTCCGGATCACGGGGTACTGACGAGAGTACTGTAGGACGTACTCCAGTACTGTCGCCAGGGAGTGTGGCAGAGTCCCGTCATGACCTCGACCGCGCACAGACCACCGACACCCCGGCAGGTCGAACTGCTCGGCCGGCTGGAGGCGCTCGTGCTCGCCGAGGGGTTCGCGCACTTCACGCTGGACAACCTCGCCGCACGCCTGCGTTGCTCCAAGTCGACGCTCTACGCCTTGGCGGCCAGCAAGGAGCAGCTCGCGGTGCGCGTCGTCGGCCGGTACTTCAAGGGCGCGGCCGAGCGCATCGAACGCAAGATCGCCGGCATCGAGGACATCCGGGTCCGCATCGGCACCTACCTCGCCGGTGCCGCCGAGGAGCTGCGCAAGGCGTCCGCGAAGTTCATCGCCGACGTCTCCGCGTTCGCGCCCACCCGGACGACCTACGAGCGCAACGCCCGCGCCGCCGCGCAGCGCATCCGCGAGTTCATCCAGGAGGGCGTCCACTCGGGCGTCTTCCGCGAGGTGCACGCGAGCCTCATCGCCGAGATGGTCGGACTGTTGATCGAAAGCATCCAGACCGGCGTGCTGACCCGGAGGGCGGCCGTCGCCGACTCCGAGGCGTTCACCGCTCTGGGTGAACTTCTGCTCGACGGACTCCACCGGAGCGAGCCGTGATCGTCGTCGCCGGCGAAGCGCTCGTCGACCTCGTCCCCACGCCCGACGGCGCGCTCGCGCCCCGCCTGGGCGGCGGCCCGTACAACGTCGCCGTGGCCACCGGGCGCCTCGGCACGCCCACGTCGTTCCTGTCCCGCGTGTCCACCGACCTGTTCGGCGACCGGCTGATCCGGCGGCTGCACGCGTCGGGCGTGCGGACGGACCTGGTGAGACGCGGAACCGAACCGACCACGCTGGCCGTCGTCGGCCTGGCCGAGGACGGCTCGGCCCGCTACTCGTTCTACGTCGAGGGCACGGCCGACCGGCTCGTCGTCGACCCCGGCCCGCTGCCCGACGGCACCGACGCGGTCTCGTTCGGCACGCTCTCGCTCGTGCTCGAACCCGGCGCGAGCACCTACGAGCGCGTGCTGTGGCGTGAGGCCGAGCGTGGCGCGCTCACCGTGCTGGACCCCAACATCCGGACCGGGCTCATCGACGACCCGCTCGCCTACCGGGACCGGTACGACTCGTGGCTGTCGCACGTCGGCCTGCTCAAGCTGTCCATCGAGGACGCCCGCTGGCTGGCCGACCTCGACGACGACGCGGGCCTGCCCGACGTGCTCGACGTGGCCCGTGACTGGCAGCGCACCGGCCCCGCGGCGATCGTGCTCACCCTCGGCGGGGACGGGCTGGTCGTGCTGTCCGGCACGGGCGAGGTGATCCACGTCCCACCCGTGCCCGTGACCGTGGTCGACACGATCGGGGCCGGCGATACCGTGCACGGCGCCCTCCTGGCCTGGCTCCACGCGCACGACGCTCTGTCCACAGAGGCGGTTCGCGGCCTCGACCGGACGAACTGGGCGAAAGCGCTCGGGTACGCCGGAGCGGCGGCAGCCCTGACGTGCTCCCGGGCCGGCGCGGAGCCACCGTTCAGCGCAGAGTTGGGGATGACCTAGCTCTCACCCGCGCTGAGGTGGATAAACACCCCATAAGGGCTACGGTAGGGGATGCACGCTAGCCACCGTGCATCCTCGTGTGATGCCGGTCCGATCCACCAGAACCGGTGCACACCGCGACTGTGGAGCGGGTTGTCCGCCGACTAGCGTGGGAGAACTGACAGGACCCCGACGGGGTGGTGCTGCGGTGGTGGCGATCAAGGGATCGCCGGTGTCCGCACGTGCGAATGCATGAGCCATCCCGCCCTAGCGTGAGAGGGACTCTGCATGCCCGACGCGACGATTGCGCCGAACGACCCCCGTACCGTCGCGCTGCGCCATGAGGGTGGAGAGCACGAGATGAAGGTCGTCCAGGCCACCGAGGGTGCGCCGGGTATCGACCTCGGCAAGCTCCTGGCCACGACCGGTCTCGTCACCCTGGACAGCGGCTTCGTCAACACCGCGTCGTGTTCCTCGGAGATCACATACATCGACGGTGACGCGGGCATCCTGCGCTACCGCGGCTACCCCATCGAGCAGCTCGCCGAGAAGTCCAACTTCAACGAGGTCAGCTACCTGCTCATCTACGGCGAGCTGCCGACCGCCGCCCAGCTGGAGGAGTTCTCCTCCAAGATCAGCCGGCACACCCTGCTGCACGAGGACCTCAAACGGTTCTTCGACGGCTTCCCGCGCGACGCCCACCCGATGCCGGTCCTGTCCTCGGCGGTCTCCGCGCTGTCGACGTTCTACCAGGACAGCCTGAGCCCGTTCGACGCCAACCAGGTCGAGATCTCCACGATCCGCCTGCTGGCGAAGGTGCCGACCATCGCGGCGTACGCGTACAAGAAGTCCGTCGGGCAGCCGTTCCTCTACCCCGACAACTCGCTGGGCCTGGTGGAGAACTTCCTCCGCATGACGTTCGGCTTCCCGGCCGAGCCCTACGACGTGGACCCGGACCTGGTCCGCGCGCTGGACCTGCTGTTCGTGCTGCACGCCGACCACGAGCAGAACTGCTCCACCTCCACGGTCCGCCTGGTCGGCTCGTCCGAGGCGAACCTGTTCGCGTCCATCTCGGCCGGCATCAACGCGCTCTTCGGCCCGCTGCACGGCGGTGCCAACTCCGCGGTGCTGGAGATGCTGGAGAAGATCCGCAACGACGGCGGTGACGTGGCCGCGTTCGTGAAGAAGGTCAAGAACAAGGAGGACGGCGTCCGCCTGATGGGCTTCGGCCACCGGGTCTACAAGAACTACGACCCGCGCGCCGCGATCATCAAGAAGACGGCGGACGAGATCCTCGGCAAGCTCGGCGGCGACGACCAGCTCCTGGACATCGCCAAGAAGCTGGAGGAGACCGCCCTCGCGGACGACTACTTCGTCTCCCGCAAGCTGTACCCGAACGTCGACTTCTACACCGGCCTGATCTACCGGGCCATGGGCTTCCCGACGAAGTTCTTCACCGTGCTGTTCGCGCTCGGCCGGCTGCCCGGCTGGATCGCGCACTGGCGCGAGATGATCAACGACCCGGCCACCAAGATCGGCCGCCCGCGCCAGATCTACACCGGCCCGGCGTCGCGCGACTTCGTGTCGATCGACCAGCGCTGAGTGGTTTTCCGCCGGAGGCCCGCACTTCTCGTGAGTGCGGGCCTCCTGTCATGCGGGGCACCGCCCCGACTCCTAGGGTCGGCACGTGGACTCCTCGACCGTGGTGTGGTTCCGGCGCGACCTGCGCGTCACCGACCACCCGGCCCTCCTCGAAGCCGCCGGCCGCGCCGACCGCGCCCTGGGCCTGTTCGTGCTGGACCCGAGGCTGCTCGAGGCGTCCGGGCAGCCGCGCGTCGAGTTCCTGCACCGGTGCCTGCGCACGCTCGACGAGAAGCTCGGCGGCCGGTTGATGATCGCCGTCGGCGACCCGGTCGACGTGGTGCCGCGCGTGGCCCGGTCGGTCGGCGCGGAGTCGGTGCACGTGTCCGCGGACTTCGGACCGTACGGTCGTGAACGCGACGAGGCCGTGGGGGAGAAGGTGGAACTCGTCCGCGTCGGCTCGCCTTACGCCGTGGCGCCCGGTCGTGTGCTCAAAAACGACGGCACGCCTTACCGCGTCTTCACACCGTTCTCCCGCGCGTGGCGGGAACACGGCTGGCGCGCACCGGCGAACACGAACAAGTCCACTGTGGACTGGATGACGCCGGAGAAGACGGAACGACTCCCCGAGGGCGACGGTCTGCCCGACGTGACCCGCCTGTGGCGCACGTTCCGCGACGAACGCCTACCCGACTACGCCGACCACCGCGACCGCCCGGACCTCGACCGCACGAGCAGGTTCTCCGCGTTCCTCAAGTGGGGCGTCGTGCACCCGCGAACGCTGCTCGCCGACCTCGGCTCGGACGAGGGCTCGAAGGCGTTCCGCAACGAGCTGGCGTGGCGTGAGTTCTACGCGGACGTGTTGTGGCACAACCCGTCCAGCGCGCGGGAGAACCTGGACAAGCGCTTCGACCGCATCCACCTCGACGACGACCGCGAGCGTTTCGCGGCGTGGTGCGAAGGCCGCACCGGCTACCCGTTCGTCGACGCGGGCATGCGCCAGCTGCTGGCCGAGGGCTGGATGCACAACCGCGTCCGCATGGTCGTGGCGAGCTTCCTGGTGAAGGACCTGCACCTGCCGTGGTGGTGGGGTGCCCGGCACTTCATGCGCCACCTGGTCGACGGGGACCTCGCGTCCAACCAGCACAACTGGCAGTGGGCGGCCGGTTCGGGCACCGACGCGGCACCGTACTTCCGCATCTTCAACCCCGTCACCCAGGGCGAGAAGTTCGACCCGGACGGCACCTACGTCCGCCGCTACGTACCCGAACTGCGCGACGTGAAGGGCAAACAGGTCCACCGCCCGACCGACCCGATCGTCGACCACGCCCACGAACGCCAAGAGGCCCTGGCCCGCTTCGGGGCGATCAAATAGCAGCCCATGTCCCACGGCCACGCACCGGCAGCATCTGACTCAACCCACGACGGGGGCAAACCTGGGCACGACACCCGCCTTGGCGGCCTGCCCGGCGGCGAGCGACGCTTGAACGCTTCCGCCCTCACCCCACAACGACACCCTCCACCCAGGACGCCCGACGGGCACCGCGGAAGCTGATCAGCGCAGCACGTCCCGCAACCTGACCCGCGCACCCGTCCGCAACACCGCGTTCGCGTAGACCTTGCCGCCCAACCAGGTCAGCAGCACGACCGCGCCCAGAGCCAGCACGATCGACAACCCCACCTGCCACAGCGGCGCCACCCCCATCGCCATCCGCCCCGGCATCAGGATCGGCGCGAACGGCGGCAGCAGGGACAGCACGGTGACAGCCGTGCCCGACGCGTCCTGGATCATCAGGTTGAAGCCGACCACGAACGCGACCACCACGGCCATGCTGATCGGCGTGATCACCGACTGCAGTTCCTCCTGGCGCGACACCAGCGACGCCGCCGCCGCGAACACCGTGGCGTACAGGTAGAACCCGAGCAGGTACCAGAGCACGCCGGTGGCCAGGGCACCCGTTGCCACGCCCGGCACGTCGAGGATGTCCGTCACGGTCACCAGAGTCAGCCCGATGCCGCCGATCAGCAGCAGTTGCACCAACCCGACCAGGCCCAGGCCGATCACCTTGCCCGCCAGGAGCTGCCACGGCCGCAACGTCGACAGCAGGATCTCCACGACCCGGCTGGACTTCTCCTCCACGACCCCCTGGGCGACCATCGTCCCGTAGACCAGCAGCGAGTAGTACAGCAGGATCGCGATCACCAGCCCGATGGCCAGCCGCTGCCCCTTCTGGTCGTCCGAGGGCTCCAGCGCGACCACGTCGACCGCCGCGCGGGCCACGTTGTCCGCGACCTTGGCCGGGTCGAGGCCCGCCTCGGCGAGCTGGGCGTTGAGCACCTGCTGCTTGACGATCAGGTCGATCGAATTGCGCAGCGGCTCGTCCAGCTCCTCCTTCACCACGACCCGCAGCGCGTCCGGCGCGCCCGTGACCAACGCGTCCAGGTCGCCCGCGCGGACCTGTTCCTCGGCTGCCCGCGCGTCGGTCACGTCGACCGTCTCGACGTCGCGGCCGAACGTCTTCGCGGTCTCCTTCAACGGCGCGGACAGGACCGTGGCCTGTCCGGACAGTCCGACCCGGTCGCTGGTGGCGCTGTCGAACAGGAACGCCTGGAGCAGCGCCATCCCGCCCATCAGCAGCACCACTGCGAGCGTGCCGACCAGGAACGACCGGGTACGCACCTTGCCGACGAACTCGCGCCGGGCGACCAGGAACACCGCCCGTCCGGGTGTCATCGCGCTCATGCCCGACCCTCCTCTGCCACCACGCTGCGGAACAGGTCGGTCAGCGCCGGGCGCTGCCGGGAGAACTCGCGCACCGGGCCGGTGGCCAGTGCGGCGTGCAGCATGACCTGGTCGTCGGCGTCCGGCGCGAGTTCGAGCAGTGCCCGCGTGCCCTCGTAGGACGCCGAGGTCACGCCCGGCAGCGCCGACGCCCACCCGGCGCCCGCGTCCGGCGCGTCCACGACCAGCCGCGCCGTGCCGCCGGACCGCAGCTCGTCGACCGTGCCGCACGCGACCAGCGAGCCACTGCGCACGATGCCGACCCGGTCGCACAGCCGTTCGACGAGGTCGAGCTGGTGGCTGGAGAACACGACCGGCACGCCCTGCGCCGCCTTCTCCCGCAGCACCTGGCTCATCACGTCCACGGCCACCGGGTCAAGGCCCGAGAACGGTTCGTCGAGCACGAGCACGTCCGGGTCGTGCACCAACGCCGCGGCGAGCTGGACGCGCTGCTGGTTGCCGAGGCTGAGCTTCTGCACCTCGTCGCCGGCCCGGTCGCGCAGGCCGAGGCGGGTGATCCACGCGTCGGCGCCGCGGTGCGCGTCGTCGGTCGTCATGCCGTGCAGTTCGGCCAGGTAGACGAGCTGCTCGTGGACCTTCATCTTGGGGTAGAGCCCGCGTTCCTCGGGCATGTAGCCGATGCGCCGACGGGTGTCGAGGGTGACCGGTGCGCCGTTCCAGCGCACCTCCCCGGCGTCCGCCGCGAGCACCCCGAGGGCGATGCGCATGGTCGTGGTCTTGCCCGCGCCGTTGCTGCCCACGAAACCGAACAGTTCACCCGCGCGGACGTCGAAGGTCATGTCGGCGAGCGCGACGACCTCCCCGTAGCGCTTGGAGATCCGGTCGATCTCCAGCACCCCCTGTGCCACGGTCGCTCTCCTCACTCGTGGGTCGACGCCCGTCCGAACGGCATGCGGCCGAAGACCGCCTCGACCGGCAGCCCGAACACCTCGCAGATCCGCAGCGCCAGATCGAGGCTGGGGTAGTGGTCCCCCCGCTCCAGCGCCCCGATCGTCTGGGGGTTGACCTCGACCGCGTCGGCGAGGCCGGCCCGGCTCAGACCCCGCTCGGCCCGCAGTGCCGCGATCCGGTTGTGTATCGGCCGCATGGTGCCCCGGCGAACCGGACTCATGTCCGAAGTGTTGCGAAAACCCAACGAAACGGCAAGTAAACGATTCACCCGGGAGGCGCAGGCACCCTCCCTGTCGAGGGTGTTCCCCGAAGTCACGAATCGGTGAAACGATACGAACCCTGGAACCGAAACGAACACCGACGGGTCGAAGGCGCGTGGGCCGCAAAGCCCCGTTGTCGTGAGGGGTGGACATGGAGCCGGACCAGTGGCTCGCGCAGTACGGGCAGAAGATCGAGGAAGCCAAGCGCAACGCGGTGCAGGCGGAGAACCGCCTCGGCGGCGTCGGCGGCAGCGCCACGTCCGGCGACGGCCTGGTGACCGTCGTGGTCAACGCCTCGGGCGCGCTGACCGACCTCATCCTGCGACCGGCGCTGCGCGGTGAGGACCCGGAGCGGATCTCGTCGTCGATCATGACGACGCTCGCCAAGGCGCAGCGCGAGGCCGCGGGGCAGGTCGTGGAGATCATGACCGAGTTCGTCGGCGAGGGCGACGCCCTGGAGTTCGTCAAGTCGAAGATGCCGAACGGCTATTCGGGTGACGGCACCGACCCGGAGGAACCGCAGCCGGAGATCCAGCGTCGTGACACCAGGCCCGACGACGACTACTTCACCAACCCACCCGAGGTCATGGGCTGAGCAGGGGGTTACCTGACATGTTCGACTCGTTCCACGTCAGCCCGGAAGAGGTGCGCGCGCACGCCGCCACCGTCGACCAGTTGACGCAACGGATGCTCGCGGCGACGAAGACCGCCGACCCGTCGCTGTCCAGCGACGCGTTCGGGATCTTCGGCGGCTTCCTGGCGTCGTTCCTGCTGCGGACGGCGGGCATGTCGCAGGACCTCTTCGGACAGGCGACCGAGACCGTGGCGGACATGTGCCAGGGGCTGCGCGAGGTCGCCGACCTGTACGAGAACATCGACCTGGACAACGCGTTCGGGTTCTCCGGAAAGGCGCGGGGCTGATGGCCGAGCAGCAGGCGACCACCCAGGGACGCGACCCGTCGCACCTGATCAGTGACGTCCAGGGCACCGTGTCCGCGGTCGAGCGCGGCGACTGGGTGTCGGCGGGCCTGGGCATGGCCAACACGGCGATGGGCATCGTCGGCCTCGCCGCCAACCCGCTGTCGGGCTTCCTGTCCGCCGGGTTCAGCTGGGCGATCAACCACGTGTCGTTCCTGCGCGAGCCGTTCGACGCGCTGCTGGGCAGCCCCGAGTCGATCAACAAGATGTCCGGCGCCTGGCTGTCCGCGAGCAAGCAGATCGAGCAGATCGTCGCCGACTACCGGCGCACCTCGGTCGAGGAGACCAAGGGCTGGCGCGGCAAGTCCGCCGACGGCTACCGCGCGGCGGCCAAGAAGCACGCGAGCGGCTTGGAGACGCTGTCCAAGGCGGCCAAGGGCATCTCCGACGCGGCCAAGGGTGCGGGCCAGCTCGTGGCGACCGTCCGCAAGACCATCATGGACCTGATCAGCCAGGCCGTGTCCGACATGGTCATGAAGATCATCCAGTGGCTGGCGGCGTCGTTCCTGACGTTCGGCGCGGCGATCGCGGCGGCCATTTCGGACATCGTGCAGATGGCGTGCAACTACGCCAAGAAGCTGGCCGACTTCCTGCAGAAGCTCGGCGACTCGCTCAAGAAGCTGATCGACCTGATCAAGTCGGTCGGCCAGATCGCGCAGACGGCCAAGCAGATCCTCCAGGCCATCACCGCGATGACCCACTCGAACAAGGGCGCCGGCGGCGCCAACACGCGGCCGTCCTCGGGCGGCCTCGGGCTGACCGACGAGCAGTTGCGGCAGATGGACCAGAACGCCCGCGACCGCTACGTCAACGGCGGGGTGACCAACCCGAGCGGTGGCGGTGGCGGCGGCCAGGGGCCGTCCGGCCCGGTCGTGAACCGGCCACCCGTCCTCAACGGTGGTGGCGGCAGCCCGACCGACCCGTCCGGCTACCCCGGCGGCGGCTGGGGTCCGGGCAACCCGTCCGGTCCGGTCGTGAGCCGGCCGCCGGTCGTCGGCACCCCCGACGACCGCCGCTACTACCCGGGCATCGTGCCCAACCCGACCAACCCCACCGGGCCAGTGGTCGGCCGGCCGCCGGTCGTGGGCAACCCCGGTTCCGGCGGTTCCGGTGGCGGCACGGGCGGTCCGGGCACCGGCGGCGGGCACTGGGAGCCGGGCAAGTGGGTGCCGGACGGCGGTTCGTCCGGTGGCGGTGGCGGCGGTCGCGTGACCCCGCCGTACATCCCGCCGGGCGGGAGCTACAACCCCAACGACCCGTTCCCGAACTACCCGTCGGACCGTTCGGGCTACACACACACGACGAACTCGTCCGGCTCCACGCCGACGATCCCGCCGGTGCGGCCCTACACCGCGCCTGACCTCACGCACACCAGCGGTGGTGGCGGTGGTGGTGGCGGCGGCATCCCGGGTGGCTTCGGCGGTGGTGGAGGCGGCGGCGTTCCCGGTGGCTTCGGTGGCGGTGGCGGCGGTGCCGCCGGCGGCACGCCGACCCTCCAGGCCGGCGGTGCGTCCGGCGTGCTGCCCGCCGGTGCGGGTGGCGGCGCTCCGGGCGCGATGGGCGGTGCCCCCGGCGCGGCCGGTGCCGGCCGCGCGGGTGGCGGTGCCGGCGGCATGGGCATGGGCATGATGCCGCCCATGGCCGGTGGCGGCGGCCAGGGCGACGGCAAGGACCACCAGCGCAAGGTCCGCATCGAGGGCGAGCCCCTGATCGAGGACGCGCCCAAGGCGGCGAAGCCGATCATCGGCGAGTAAGGCGTTTTCCGGCCGTCCCGGGAGGACTCCTCCCGGGACGGCCTTGTCAGTTGTCGGTCAACTGGCGGAGCTGGTCCAGCAGTTCGGCCCGGTTCGCGCAGCCCAGCCGGCGCCGGATGCGGGCCACGTGGTGCTCCACGGTCTTCGCGGAGATGAACAGCCGGTCGCCGATCTGCTTGTAGGTCAAGCCTTTCGCCACGAGTTCGGCGACCTCGTGCTCGCGCCCGCTCAGCCGGCTGTCCGTGCGTTCGGCGGGTGCCGTGCTCACGGGCGTCGGCGGGCGGCCCTGCAACGTCCGGGCGCAGTCGAGCAGGTGGACCATGGCCCGGCGGTCCGCCGTCCGGATGGCGGCCTGGCCGGCCAGCCGGGCCGCGTCCCACCACTGGCCCGCCGCGTGCAGGTCGCGTGCGGCTTCCTCCACGGCATCCGCGTCGATCCGGCCGGCCAGCACGTCCAACCACGTCGTCGCGGCCTTGGCGACGGCGGCGGGGTGGCCGCCGCGGTGGGCGTGAGTGGACAGTGCCGCCGCGTGGTGCCCGGCTTCCTCGTCGTCATCGGCGATGATCGCGGCGTGCAGGGCGCTCCAGTGCAATTGGACAGTCCACAGTGGAGGATTGCCCAGGCGGGCCGTCAGGTCCGCCGCCTCCGTCAGGTGCGGTGCCAACCGGCGCCGGTCGCGCACGCGGGCCGCCGCCGCCGCGAACTCGCCCAGCGGCAGGAACGTGAACAGGTCGACGGGGTGGCGCAGCACGGCCTCGCAGGCTTGCTCCCAGGTGCGTTTCACGCCCGCCAGATCGCTGGTGCGGCGGGCGATCCCGGCCTCCAGCGCCACGGCGAACAGCCAGTCGCGGGCCTCCAGCGGGGTGCGGCGCACGGCCGCCAGGAGTTCACGGCCGGGCGCGAACTCGCCCCGGGTCATGGCCGTCCACGCCTGGAGCAGGCGATGGCGTACGGACATCAACGGCCCGCCCTGGCCGGTCGCCACGGCACGGTCGAGGACCGAGTCGGCGATCGCGGGCTGCCCGCTGTGCAGGGCGACCAACGCGGCCAGCGCCGCCGGGGTGTCGGGCAGCAGCACGCCCCGGCCCGCCGGTTCGAGCAGGTCGGCGGCGCGCAGCAGGGTCGACAGGGCGGCGGTCGGGTCGTCGTCCAGTGTGCGCAGGACGCCGCGTGCCATCAGGGTGGCCGCGCCGTCGAGCATCGTGGGCGGCGCCTCGGGCACGTCGTCGGCCGGGCGGTGGCCGGTGCCGACCCGGCCGATCACCGCGAACGCGGCCGACGTCGGCGAGGCCGACCAGCGGTGCAGTTCGGTGCCCCGGGCCAGTTGGCCGCGGTGGGCCAGGACGATCGCGGCCACCTCGGCGGCCTCGCCCCGGTGCGGTCCGGCCTCGCCCGCCACCACGCGGTCGGCCAGGCGCAACGCGGTGTCCAGGTCGCCGGCCAGCGCGGACGCGGCGGCCCGGCGCACGGTCACCGCGGCCGACGGCGTGCCGACCGCGGCCAGCAGCCGGGCGGCCAGCGCCGGGTCGACGGGCAGGGCCTCGCGGGCGGCGGCCTGGAACGCGTCGGCCGGACCCGCCACGCCCGTGCCGACCAGCGGGCGGACCAGGTCGAGCACGGGACCGCCGGCGGCCAGTTCCAGTTCGGCCAGGCGGCAGCGGACCGCGATCCGGCGGTCGGTGCGCGACAGTGCGGCGACGGCGGCCCGCGCGATCGGCAGCAGCGTGCCGTCGGCGGCGAGCAGACCGGTCGCACGGGCCTCGTCGAGCACGTCGCCCACGCCGTCGAGGTCGCGGTGCAGCAGACCGGCCAGCAGGTCGAGGCGGTGGGCGACACCGGCCTCGGCGGCGAGCAGGTAGCGGCGCACGTCGTCGGCGAGCCAGTCCAGGTCGGGGTGGAAGGAGTCGAGCACGTCGGCCGGCACCTCGGTCGAGGTGAGACCGGCGAGCCGGGCCACGAACCGGGGCACGCCGCCGGACAGCCGGTGCACGTGGTCGGCCAGACCGCGCGCGGACACCGGCAGGAACGCCCGGACCCGGTCGCGGGTCCACGGCGACAGCGCCAGGGCGGGACGGGACCGGCCCAGCGCCTCGGCCAGCGCGGCGAGCGGCCGGGACCGCGGCCACGGCCGGCAGGCCACGACGACCGGCCGGTCCGCCCGGTCGACCGCGACGCGCAGGTCGGCGAGTTCCGCGTCGCCGAGCAGGTGGGCGTCGTCGACCACGAGTGCGTCGTCGAGCAGGCGGGAGATCTCCCCGAGGAGCGTGGTCTTGCCGTACCCGCCGGGCGCGACGACGCCGAGCCGGACCGGGACGGCGTGGCGGGTGGCCAGGTCGTCGAGGACCCGGGCGATCCGCACGTCGGCGATGGGCGCGATCGCGGTCACCGGCCCGCTCCCGGGAAACCGACGGCCACCCGTGCTTCGTCGACCGGCCGCCGACCTGCGTGGTCTGCCAGGTTCCGGTGGGTCGCCGGTGCGGGGTGGGTGGTCCGGTTCGACCCGGTCGCACGGAGGCCGGCGGTCATGGGGTGGCCGGTCGGATTCCAGGGCGTCTCGGGTGCGGGATTCCTGTCGGCGGTGCGGAGGTCGGTCGGGCCGAGGCCCGCGGTCGGGCGGCGGTCGTGGACCGCCGGGCTCCGGCGGCCTGCCGGCCCGCGGCCGGATTCCGGCGTCCGGCCACGACTTCCCGCCGCCACGCACTCTTCGACCGCCGACGCCCCGGCGTCCGGCCGTCGGATCCTGGCGGCGACGCCGATCTTGGTGTGCGTCACCGGTCCTCCCCGGTCGCGCGGCGGCCCACCGACGCGAGGTCCCGGACGACCCGGCCGACGGTCCGGCGCACGGGCAGTTCCAACGGCACGATGTCCACGGGCGGTCTCGGCGGCGGGGCGGTGAAGTCGTCGTCCTGGTCCGCGGCCCCCACCGGGAAGCGTAGGGAGGGGTCGTCGCGGGCCAGTACCGAGGTCTCGCGCGGTTCCGGTTCGACGTCGCCCAGCAGCACCCGCCGACCGTGCAGCGCGGCCCCCCGGACGGCGGCCAGCTCCGGTGCGGCCTCGACGACCACGCGGCCCGGCACCAGCGTCGCGATCAGGGGTATCCGTGCGCTCCCGCCGACCAGCACGGTCACGTCCACGGGCAGGCCGCGCACGGTCCGGGCGAGCAGGGCGACGGCGTGCTCGACGGCCGGGCGGACCAGGTCCTCGAACCGGGTCCGGGTCAGTGCCACCTCGGCCACGCCGGTCGGCAGGTGGACCGGGACCACTGTCGACGGTCCCGCCGACAGCGCGCGTTTGGCCGCCTCGCAGGCGTGGCGCAGCAACGCGTAGTCCGCGTCCTCGAACTCGCGGCCCAGGACCGCGCGCACGTGCGACGCGATCAGGTCGTCGAAGTCCTCGCCCGCGACCGGTTCCAGGTCCTCCGACCACCGTTCGACCGCTCCCGCCCGGACGGCCGCCGCGCTCGACGACGTGCCGCCGAGCCCGAACACGGCCAGGCACCCCACCGCGCCGTGCCGGAACGCGTGGTTCTCGGCCACGGCCAGCGGTTCGGCCAGCAGCGTGACCCGGTCGACCCCGGCTTCGCGCAGCGCCGCGAGCATCACGGCCCGCGTGTGTCCGGTCCACGACATGGGGTGGGTCAGCACCACGTGCTCGGGTGGTATGCCTTCGTGCCCGGTGACGCGGTCGACGGCCCAGCGCACGACCAGCGCGGTCAGTTCCTCCGGCGGGCACAGCTCGCGGCCCAGCGCGAACGGTGTCGGGTCGCCGACGCGGCGGGCGAAGCCGGTGGCCGTGACCAGCGGTTCGCCCGCCTCGCCGACCGCGATCCGGCCGGTCGGGGTCAGCCGGAGCGCGGACGGCACGGCGGGCAGCGGCACGTCGGGTTCGGCGCGTCCCGCACCGTCGGTGCGGCACACCGCCACGGCGGTGCGCGTGGTGCCAACGTCGACGCCGAGGACGTACGGCAAGCCCGATCTCCTTCGTTCCGCGAACGCCAATCTGATTACACGGGGTGCCGAGCCCGTGACAACCCGATCCCCTAATCCCCTAGGGAGTGAACGAGCGCCACCCCAATGTGGATGCGCTATATACGGGGAGTGATCCCCGATGAGGGACGGCGACCGGTTCGCCAAGGTGGACACCGACTCACCGGGATCCACCCCTGCCGATCCCGGAACCACGGACACACCAGGAGAAACGAGCACGATGGGCAGCAGCGCCGGCACCCTCCACGACTTCGTCCTCGACCTGCTCAGCGACCCCGACGCCCTGGCCGACTTCCAGGCCGACGCCGAGGGCTCGCTGGCCGCGGCCGGCCTGGGCGACATCACCGCCCAGGACGTCCAGGAGGTGATCCCGCTGGTGCTGGACTACGCGCCGGCCGGCCGCATCCCGGCCTTGGACCAGCACTCGATGTTCACCGACGTGCCGCTCGACGACGCCACGTCCGCGGTCGGCCAGCTCCAGGCCGTCGCCCAGCAGCTCGCGCTGTCCGGTGTCACCGGCACCTCCGACGTCAACCTCGCCGCCGCCGGCGCGCTCAGCGCCGACGCCCACGGCCTGGAGATCTTCGGCGGCTACGCGGGCTGGGGCGCGGTCGACTCGGTCGGCTCGATCAGCGCGGCGGTCGACGGCGACTTCGCCGCCGTCCACGACGTCACCTCGACCCTCGACCGGGTCCCCGAGCCCGCCGACGTCGCCGGGCAGGCGACCGCGGCCGTGCCGGACGTCGTCCCCGACACCGGCACGCTGCCCGTCCCGGCCGCGACGACCGACGTCCTCGGCCCGCTGCACAGCACGATCGGCAACGTCGTCGGCACCGTCACCGACTCCGTCGCGCTCGACCTCGACCACGACACGGCAGGCCTGGGCGTCGGCCAGGCACCCGACCTCGGTCAGGTCACCGCGCCGCTGGAGTCCGCCGCGCCGGTCGCCGTGAGCGACGTCACCGGCCACGGTGTCACCGACGTCGACCACGCGGACGTACCCGTCGTGTCGGACCTCGGCGACCTGCTCTTCTGATCGCCGCGCCCGGAGGCCGGTTCCGCGAAGGGTGCGGGGCCGGCCTCCTTCCCCGACGGGCGTCGGGCACGGCACACTCTGCCGGGTGATGTCCGCGCCATGGCTCGACGTGCTAGACGACACGATCCGGGCGTGCACCACGCACAACCGGCCCGATCTGGCGCTGCGGCTGCGTGAGAAGCGCGCCCGGCAACTGGACCCCAAGGTGCGGGTCCTGGTCGTCGGCGAGTCCAAACAGGGCAAGAGCCAACTCGTCAACGCCCTCGTCAACGCGCCGGTGTGCGCGGTCGGCGACGACGTGACGACCACCGTGCCCACGTTCGTACAGCACGCCGAGACCCCCTCGGCCGCGTTGGTGCGCGGCGCCGACGCGCCGACCGAGCGCATCCCCGTACCCATCGACGAGGTGGCCGACCAGGTCAGCACCGAGCACGGCGGCGACCTGGTCCGCGCCGAGGTCGGCATCCCGCGCGACCTGCTCACGTCCGGGCTCGTGCTCGTGGACACGCCCGGCATCGGCAACCTGCGCTCCGCGCACACCGCGAGCACGTTCGCCACGCTGCTCCAGGCCGACGCGGTGCTGATGGTCTCGGACGCCACCGCCGAGCTGACCGCGTCCGAGCTGGACCTGCTCGGCCGGGTCACGCAGTCGTGCCCGACGGTGTTCGTGGTGCTGACCAAGATCGACCTCACGGCGGGCTGGCGGCACGTCGTGCGGCGCAACCGCGAGCACCTGGCGCGCGCGGGCATCGCCGCCCGGGTGTTCCCGGTGTCGTCGGCGTTGCGCCTGCGCGCGGCGAAGACCGGGGACCGCGACCTGAACGCGGAGTCGGGTTTCCCGGAGCTGATCGAGTGCGTGCGCGGCGACATCGTGGCGGCGGCCGACGTGCTGGCCCGGCGCACGGTCACGGTGCTGGCCGCCGCCGCGATCCGGCAGCTCGTCGTGCCCGTGCGGGAGGAGCTGACGGCACCGCGCCGCACCGAGGACGTGGTGGCCGCGCTGAACGAGGCCCAGCGCCGCGTCGACGAGCTGCGCCGCAGGTCCGCGCGGTGGCAGACGGTTCTGGCCGACGAGATGGCCGACCTGGTGTCCGACGTCGAGTACGACCTGCGCGACCGGACCCGGCGGATCCTGCGCGAGGTCGACCGGACGTTCGAGACCGCCGATCCGGCGGTGGGCTGGGACGAGTTCGGCGCGTGGTTGGAGGAGCGGCTCACCGAGGCGGCGACGGCGAACTTCACGTGGCTGCTCGACCGCGCGGAGTGGGTGGCCGAGAAGGTGGCCCGGAGCTTCCCCGTGCACCGCGACGGCCTGCTGCCCGAGTCGGTGTTCCCGGACGACGCGCTCGATCGGGTGTCTACTATGGACAGACCGGTGATAGAGCGGTTCGGCGTCGTGCAGAAGTTCTTCACGGGCCTGCGCGGGTCCTACGGCGGCGTGCTCATGTTCGGTCTGGTGACGAGCCTCGCGGGCATGCCGTTGATCAACGCCGTGTCGCTGGGTGCGGGCGCCCTGTTCGGTGGGAAGTCCATCCTGGACGAGAGCGGGCAGCGGTTGCGCCGCCGCCAGTCCGCCGCGAAGGCCGCCGCGCAGCGGCACGTGGACGACTTCTTCCTCAAGTTCTCCAAGGACTGCCGGGACGCGGCCCGGCACGTGCAGCGCAGCCTGCGCGGGCACTTCTCGACGTTGGCGGACGAGTTGCAGGAGACGTTGCTGGAGTCCGCGCGCGGCGCGCGTCGGGCCGTGCAGGAGGACACCGTCCACCGGGAACGCCGCCTGCAGGAGGCCAAGCGGGAACTCGACCGCCTGGTCGAGCTGTACCAGCGGGTCCAAGCGTCGGCCGCGGGCCAGGCGCCGCCACTGGGCATCAGCGCCTGATGCTCGGCGACGAGGTCTGGCAGCTGCTCGACGACGCGCTCGGCGTCTACCGGGACGACCCGCGCGCCACGGCGTGGCTGCGCGGGTTCGCGGCCCGGCTGGACGAGCCGTTGCGCATCGCCGTGGCCGGTCCGCACCGGGTCGGCAAGACGACGCTGGTCGGCGCCCTGATCGGCGAGGAGTTCGCCGGCGGCGACGCGTTCCTCTGGTACCGGGACGGGCCGCGCGCGCACGCCCACGTCGGGCGGCACGAGGTCCCGGTCGTGCGCCGGGACGGGCGGATCGCGGTCGAGGCGACCGGTGCCGAGCGGATCGACGTCGAATGGCCCTCGCGGTCGCTGCGGGACCTGGTGCTGATCGACTCCCCGGCACGGGCGTCGGTCGAGCGCGTGTACCGGGACGCGGACGCCGTGCTGTACCTGACCCGGCACATGCACAGCGCCGACCTCGAACAGCTCCGGTCGGCGCACGACCACCCGTTCGCGCGGGCCACGCCGGTGGACACCGTGGTCGTGCTGGCGCGGGCCGACGAGATCGGTGCCGGGCGGATCGACGCGCTGTCGTCGGCCCGGCAGGTGGCGCGGCGGTACCGGCGCGAGGCCTCGGTGATCCCGTTGTGCCAGAACGTGGTCGCGGTGTCGGGCCTGCTCGCGGTGGCGTCGCGGACGTTGCGCGACGACGAGTTCACGGCGCTGTCCACGCTGGCCCGCCACTCCCGGGTCGACCTGGAGGACCACCTGCTGTCGGTGGACCGTTTCGTGTCGACCGACCTGCCGCTGGACCGGTCCGTGCGGCACGCGCTGGTGGAGCGGTTCGGGATCTTCGGCGTCCGGCTGACCACGACGCTGGTCCGGCAGGGGTGCGACACGCCGGTCAAGCTGTCGGCCCAGCTCGCCCAGCGCAGCGGCCTCGGCGAGCTGCGGGAGTCGATCGGGCTGTACTTCGCCGAACGCCGGGACGTGCTCAAGGCCCGTGCCGCGCTGCTGGGGCTGGACGTGGTGCTGCGGGCCACGCCCCGACCCGCCGCCGCCCGGCTGACGGCCGCGATGGAGCGGCTCGTGGCCTCCGCGCACGACTTCCGGGAGCTGCGGCTGCTGGCGGCGTTGCACGCCGGGCGGGTGCGGTTCTCCGACGAGCTGGACGACGAGGCCGTGCGGTTGATCGGCGGCACGGGCACGTCGATGCTCGCCCGGTTGGCCATCGAGTACGAGCCGACGGACGGCGAGTTGCGGCACGCGGTGCTCGACGCGGTGGCGCGGTGGCGCGAGCACGCCGCGAACCCGGTGCTGGACAACGCGCAGCGGCGGGCGGCGGCCGTCGTGGTGCGCAGTTGCGAGGGGATGTACGCGGGGCTCGGCTGATCCGGGCTCGGCCGGTCGGGTCGACGCGGGCGGGCCTGCGCCGCGTGATCGGTGTGGTGTGGGATCAGCTGATCGCGTCGATCACGGCCTTGACCGCCGCCGACGGGGTCCGGCGGGGGTCGGTGACCAGGAACAGCGTCGTCTCCGGGAGCGTGCGGACGCTGTGCAGCGTGCCGGCGTCGAGGTGGTCGGCGATGGCGACGCGGGGCAGGACCGCGTGGCCAAGGCCCGCGACGGCGCAGGAGCGGACGGCCTCGATGCTGCCGAACCGGGTGATCGTCGGCGTCGGCGCCAGGTCGCGGACGAACCGGTCGGTGTAGGAGCAGCCTTCCTCCAGCAGGAAGTAGCGCTCCTCCTCGGCGACGCCCGGCGCCGTGACCAGGTCGATCTGCTCGACGCCCAGGGCGGTGGCCCGCAGCCCGGCGACCGCGACCGACTCCTCCAGGACCAGGGCGAGGTCCAGCGTGCCGGAGCGGACGCCGGCCAGGGCCGGGCGGGTGTTGACGGCGTTGAGGTGCACGGCGATGCCCGGCCAGCGCAGGGCGGCGTCGGCGATGCGCTGGGGGAGGCGGTAGGCGCACACGGATTCCGGCGCGCCGATCCGCACGTCGCCCTCGACGGCCGTGCTGCCCCGGACGGCGTCGCGCAGGCGTTGTTCGGCGGCCAGGACCTCGCGGGCGTGCTCCACCGCGCGGCGCCCGGCCTCGGTGAGGCGCGCGCCGGTGGGCAGGCGGTCGAACAGCCGGGCGCCGAGGGCCCGTTCCAGGGATTTGACCTGGCTGGTCACCGTCGACTGGACGAGGTGCTGCTGGGTGGCGGTGGCCGTGAAGCTGCCGGTGCGGGCGAGCACGAGGAGGGTCCGCAGGAGCCGGGTGTCCATGCCCATCGACGATACCGATTGATTGGATCGTTGAGAATCGTTGGACTTCATCGCCGCCTGTGGCGCACGCTGGGCCGCATGGTCGAGGTCTTGCGTTACACGGCTTTCAGCGCCGATCCCGCCGGTGGGAACCCCGCCGGGGTCGTGCTCGACGCTACCGGGTTGTCGGACGCGGAGATGCTGGAGATCGCCGCATCGGTGGGATATTCCGAGACCGCCTTCGTCGTCCCGCGTGCCGACGGGTTCGGGATCCGGTACTTCAGCCCGGTGGTCGAGGTGCCGTTCTGCGGTCACGCCACCGTGGCGACGGCCGTCGCGTCCGGGATCGCGGGCCGGCTGGTGTTCCACACGCCCGCGGGCGTCGTGGAGGTGGAGACCGCCGACGGTGCCGCGACGCTGACGAGCGTGCCCACGTCGTCGACCCCGGCGCCGGCGGCGGACGTCGCGGCGGCGTTGGCCGCACTGGGGTGGACGGCCGACGACCTCGACGTGCGCTACCCGGTGCACTGGGCGTTCGGCGGGTCGACGCACCTGGTCGTCGTGGTGCGCGGCCGGTCGCGGTTGGCCGCTCTGGACTACGACTTCGACGCGTTGGGCGACCTGCTCCGCGCACACGGCGCGGTGACCGCGGACCTGCTGTGGCAGGCCGAGGAGGACGTCTTCCACGCCCGCAACCCGTTCCCGGTCGGCGGTGTGGTCGAGGACCCGGCGACGGGGTCCGCGGCGGCGGCGTTCGGCGGGTACCTCCGGGCGCTGGGTGTGGTGGCGGCGCCCCGGGTGATCACCGTGCACCAGGGCGTCGACATGGGCCGGCCCAGCGAGCTGGTGGTGGACGTGCGCCCGGACGACGCGCGGGTGCGGGTCACGGGCCGAGCGGTCCCGATCGCGGGATAGGCGGACGGGCCGCCGGGACGTGGCGTCCCGGCGGTCCGCATACGGGACTAGACCCGGTCCAACACCACGACCGGGATTTCCCGATCGGTCTTCGTCTGGTAATTCGCGTAGTCGGGCCACACCTCGTTGAGGGATTTCCAGAGTTCCGCGCGTTCTTCACCTTCGGCGGTCCGCGCGCGGACTTGGTACTTTTCCGGGCCGACCTGGACTTCCGCTTCGGAATTGGTTTCCAGGTTCAGGTACCACGCCGGGTGCTTCGGCGCCCCGCCCGAGGAAGCCACCACGACCACCGCGTCGCCGTGACGCCGGTAGATCAACGCCGTGCGCCTCGGCTCGCCGCTTTTGCGACCCTTCGTGGTCAGCAGGAGCGTGTGGACGCCCGGTCGCCACTCGTGGCCCTCGGCGCCGTCGGTCTCGACGTAGCGCCGGATGTGATCGTTCACCCAGCCCACTGGGCTGTCGGCAACAGACATGCTTCGACCGTACCCAAAGTCCGGGAACCGCCACAGAACGTGACGAAGCCGTCGGTCGCTACTCCGCAGTCACGACCGACGGCTCCGCTACTGGGGTGGGGACGTCCGCCGCCGCACCCCCTGGCCCGATCGACCCTCCCGGCGTTCCCCTGGCACCGCCCGCGTAAACGGTGGTCAGGGCCGCTCTACCGGGTCCGGCAGGACCCGGTGTCGAAAGGTCGACGGCCATGGTCTGGCCCTGGTGTTCTCAGTAGATCTGGCTCGCCCGGCTCATGTCTTCCTCTTCCGGATCGGGGTACTTGGACAACTATGACTGCCCGAAGGGGTGGCGGCTCATTCAAAAGGGGGATAGAAGAGCGTTATGCCCGAGCTTGAACTCCGCCACCTCCGAGCGGTCTGCGCGATCGCCGAGGAGGGCAGCCTGACCAAAGCCGCCACGCGGCTAGGTCTCACGCAGCCGGCGATGAGCGCCCAACTCCGCACCGTGGAGCGCATCGTCGGCGGTCAGTTGTTCGACCGGACCCCCGGTGGTTCGGTGCCGACGGACCTCGGCAAGCAGGTGGTCGGCACCGCCCGCCTCGTGCTCGACGAGGTCGGCCAGCTGGTCTCGCTGGCCAAGTCGCGGTCGACCAACGACGGGACACCCGGCCCACTCGTGGTGGGCGGTGTCCCCACGCTGTTCTTCGGACATTTCGTCGAGGAACTGCGCAGAACGATCCCGTGCTCGGAAGTCCGCACCGAGATTCTCCCCGGCGGGTCCGCGCTGCTCGAACTCCTCGTCTCCGGTCAGATCCAACTCGGCATCGTCGACCGGTTCGAGGGAATGGAGCGACGCGAACTACGCGGTTTGGAGGTACGAAGACTGGTCTCGGAGCCGCAGTTCGTCGCACTGCCCGACTGGGACCCGCTGGCCGCCGAGGACGAGGTCGACCTGTCCGCGCTCGCCGACCGCGACTGGGTGTCGCCGCCGGACGAGTCGGTCGGCAACCGCCTCCAGATCTTCTCGGTCTGCGCGGACGCCGGCTTCACGCCCCGGTTCGCCCACCACGTGAACGAGGCGTCGACGGCCCGGTCCCTGGTCGCCAACGGCGCGATCTCGTTCGCGTTGCCGCAGTCGCGCAGCGGGGACGGCATCGTGATCAAGCCGCTGCGCGGTGCGCCGCTCATGGTCGACCTGCTCCTCGCGACCCGCCGCGAGGGACCGGCGGCCGGGCGTGCGCACGACGTGTTCGCGTGCGCGGCCAAGGCGTACAAGGCGGTCCTGCCCCGCAACCCCGCGTACGAGGCGTGGTGGGACAAGCACCCGGAGGCCCACCCGGAACTGGACGCCGCTTTGCTCATGGCCGAGGCGTCCGCGCCGAAGAACTGATTGACCGCCCGCCGCAGCGGGTAGCCCGAAGCTCCGGACGTGGTTCCCCTCACGCCGAAAGCTCCGACCTCCCCACCCCTTCGACCGAAGACTCATCCCCACTGACCCTCGCAAGGGCAGGATTCACCCGACGTCTGGGCGCAAACGAAAACCAACGTCGGGTGAATTCCAGGTGAGTCTTGCCAGAATGAGGCCATGACTCAGCCCTTCACAGACGATAGTCACCCGGCCGAGCCCTACCCGGGCGCTCGGCCGGGACACTGTTTCGTGCACCTCGACGGCGAGGGGTGGCCGGTCACGCCGGACCCCGCGACCGACTCCGGGTGGCGGGTCGCTCCGGACGGCCGAGATCTCGACGACTGGCTCGCCGACCACGGCGAGCCGCCCTTGGCGCACCGCATGCCCGTGCTGGCGTACGGGTCCAACGCCAACCCCTCCAAGGTCACCTGGCTGCGTGAAGAGCTGGGTCTGACCGGCCCGGCGGTCGTGCTCCGCGCGAAGTGCCGGGACCTGTCCGCCGTCTGGGCGGCCGGACACCGCAAGTCCGACGGGCAGCGCCCGGCCACGCTCGCCCACGCGCCCGGCGTCGAGGAGGAGCACGCGGTGTGGTTCGCCACCGCCGAACAGCTCCGCGTGCTCGACCGCTGCGAAGGCCGGGGCCTGCGCTACCGACTCGTCCGCGTGCACAGCGGGCAGGTGACCCTCTTCGACGGCGCGGTGGTCGACTCCGTGCTCGCCTACACCGGCGCCGGCAAGCGCCGCATGCCCCTGCTCTACGGCGACCGCCCGATCCGCTGCGCCGACGTGCCGCAGCACCGCGCCCGCTACCAGCCCGGCCGGCCCGCCGCGTCCGACGGCCTCGACGTCACGCCCGTGCACGGCGACCCGTCGCCCGACGACTGGCCGGACCTGATCTTCGTCTACGGCACGCTCCGGCCCGGCATGTCCGGCTGGCACCTGGTGGCCGACCACGTCGTGGAGGCCACGCCGGTCACCGTCACCGGCACCCTGCACGACACCGGGCGCGGCTACCCGGCTCTCAGACCGGGCGCGGGCAGCGTGCCGGGCCACGTGCTGCGCCTGGACGCCCCGGAGGACGTGCTGCCCGCGCTCGACGAGTACGAAGGCGACGAGTACCGCCGCGTCCGCGTGACGCTGCCCGACGGCCGGGTCTGCTGGACCTACCTGTGGACCGGCGGGGTCGAGGGTATGGCCGTGCTGCCGGACGGCTGGGTCGACAACCACCCGTGATGCGCTCGATGCGGTGAATTCCCGCCGAAGCGGCCCGACCGGTCGCCGACGGGGTACGTGCATGGGGTAGACCCCTCGTACCCCGACCCTGGAGGTGGACATGAGGCGACGGCTCATCGTCGTGTGCGGCGCGCTCGCGGTCGCGGTGACCGCGTGCGGCAGTCCGTCGACCGAAAGCGGCACGACCACCGTCGCCGGGTCCACGCCGGCGGCCGGCTCGGCGGTGACACCGACGCCGACGCCGACGGGCATCGCGCCGGTGACCACCCGGTGCACCGCCGCGGGCCTGACCGGCAAGGTGGAGAACACCGACGCGGGCGCCGGCAACCGGTACGCCAAGTTCGTCGTCACCAACACCTCCGCCGCCCAGTGCACGCTCACCGGCTACAGCGGCTTCCAGCTCCTCGACGCCGCCGGTTCGCCGCTGCCGACCGCGCTCGAACGCGTCGCCGACCCGGCACCCGCGCCGGTCACGCTCGCGCCCGGCGGGTCGGCCGCGGCGAACCTGCACTGGACCGTCGTGCCGGCCGGCGACGAGACGCAGGACGGCCCGTGCCGGCCGGAGGCCGCGAACGCCGCCGCCATCCCGCCCGACGAGACCGCGCCGCTGACCGTCGCGTGGGGTCTTGGCCCGGTGTGCGGCGGTGGGCGCATCGAGATCAGCGCGTTCTACGCTGCCTAGGTGATCGAGTCCAACGTCCCCGGGCACGCCGGCGAGCTGTCCGTGCGCACCTGGCCGAACCTCGACGCCACGTGGCTCGCCGTGCTCGTGCACGGGCTCGGCGAGCACGGCGGCCGGTACACGCACGTCGCCGAGGAACTGGTCGCGCACGGTGCCCTGGTCGTGGCTCCGGACCTGGTCGGGCACGGCCGCTCGGAAGGGCGGCGTGCGGTCCTGGCCGACTTCGCGGGCATCGTGGCCGACGTCGGCGCGGCGATCTCCTCGGCCGCGGCCGACCTGCCCACCGTCCTGTTCGGACACTCCTTCGGCGGGCTCGCCGCCGTCCGCCACGCCCAGGACCACGACGTGGCCGCGCTCGTGCTGTCCGCGCCCCTGCTCGGCGCGTGGGACGGCCTGGACCGGCCCGACGACGCCGTGGACCCGGACCTGCTCTCCCGCGATCCTGAGGTCGGCCGCCGGTACGCGGCCGACCCCCTGGTCTGGCACGGCCCCCTGCCCGACGTGACGTTGGGGACGATCGAGCACGCGCTGGACGAGGTGAACTTCGGTCCGGCCTTGGAACACCTGCCCGCGTTGTGGCTGCACGGCGCCGACGACCGGATCGTGCCGGTGTCGGACACCCGCACGGGCACCGATCGCATCCGCGGCCTGCGCTTCGAGGAGCGCATCTACCCCGGCGCCCGGCACGAGGTGCTCAACGAGACCAACCGCGACGAGGTGTTGGCGGACCTGGTGTCGTTCGTGCGGCGGGTCGTCTAGCGGGGGGCCGGTCGGGCGGCGGCTTGCTTGCGCGTCGGCCGGTGCGGCACCGGTGTCGGCTTTCGCGGCCCGTGTCCGATCGGCCCGCGACCACCGAACGTCCCGCCTTCCGGAAACGTCCGCCGGGGGTCCGGCCGATCCCCTGGTGTGCACACCAGGCCCCGCCCACGCGTCGGTAAGACGACGTGCTGCGTACCGACCAGCCGCACGGCGGCGAACGGCGCAGGGAGCCGGGTGGATCGCCCGCCGTTCACCTGCCTGATGGACAATCCCGGTGCGATGGTGGGAGAAGACCTCGAACTGGTGATCACGGCGGTGGTCGCGGCCGACGGTGCGGCACGGGCACGCGCCGCGTGCGCGCGTCTGCTCGACCGGGTCGGCGGTCGCGTGCTGCGGGTCGGCGACTGCTCGGACGAGGAACCCGGCTGCTGGTCGTTGACGTTGGCCATCGACAGCGGGCAGCGCGTGCCGGAGAACGTGGCCGCCGGGCTCGCCCGTGCGGTGCGCGGGTTTGTGCGCGACCTCGGCTTCCCCGCGCCGCGGATCTCCTGCGAGCCGCCCACCGCGTGGACCGTGCTCGACGACCCGGACGTGCTCGACCCGCTCGTGCCCGGCGCCGAACGGCTCCTGGTCGAGGCGTGGGCCGGCGGGGACCCGCAATACCGGGAACCCGAACCGGCCGCCGAACCCGACGTGGGGCCGCAACCCGAACCGGGTACCCGGTTGCTGCTGAGGGTCGACGTGGCCACGGACCGCGCCGCGGGTGCCGAATGGCAGGCGCGGGCGGTAGCCAGCCGGGTCGCCCGCAGTGGCAAGATCACCCGGGTGGCGCCACGGGGGGATCTACTGAGCGTGCATGTCGATCTCGGCACGAGCATCGATCCGCCCGCGGTCGCGCTACTGGACGCGGTCGCGTCACTGGGCCGTCCGGGGTGGTCCGCGCCGACCCGGGAGGGCGAGTCCACCGTCGTGCGCTGGTCGGCGACACCCGTGCCGACCGGGGGCATCGCGGCGTTGGAACTCACCGCGACACCCGCGTCGGCATTCGTGTGGACGGAGCCCGACTAGGTGTTCGGCAGCTGCCCCGATCGAGTGGATTCCGAACGCCACCCGGTCAGCCGATCTTGCTTGTCAAGCGCGAAACTTTCGGTACTACTTCAACTACGGGAATCTCTGCACAGGAGGCGACATGGCCAGCATTGAAGAGGTCCGTGCCGCGATCGCCCAGGCCGTCGACAAGGCGGGCCAGAGCGCCGCTGCCCTGCAACAGGCCGCCGATCTGGCCAAGGACGCGCAGGCGTTGCTCAGCCAGGCGACAGAGGGCAGCGACCAGGCCGACGTGGACCAGGCGAACGCCCAGTTCGCCGAGGTCGCCAACGGCGTGGACGACCTCCAGAAGTTCCTGGCCAACGGCATCTCCCAGGCCGAGAACATCAGCGCCAGGCTGTGACGTCGGTCGGCGAGGTCAAGCTCCGGCTCGAACAGGGCTGCGAGCTGCTCGGCGACGTCTACCGGTGCGTGCGCGAGGCGCAGACCGCGCTGGACGAGGCGCTGGAGCTGCTCGCCGAGGTGGACGCCACCAGCGGCGAGGACCTGGTCCCGGCCGGGTTCGTCACGGCGCGGGAGCGGTTCGCCGACGAGTTGGAGCTGATCGTCGTGAGCCAGGAACTCGTCCGACGACTGTCCGCGGAGCTGTGACGTGGCCAGGCGGGACGATCGCAAGCGGCGCATCGAGAAGTCGTTCGGCGCCTTCCACGGCGCGGTGGCCGCCGCGCTGGGCAACGCCGCGCGCGAACAGCGGCTGATCGCCGAGGACCGGGCCCGCGACATGGTCGAGGTCATGGTGCGCGGCGGCGGGATCGACCGCGCCCTGGAGGACCCGGCCATGGCCGCGGTGCTGGGCAACCCGGCGTTCGCGCCGCAGGTCGCCCGCGCGCTGCTGGACCGGGTCGAGGCGTTCCGCGAGTGGTCGGAACGCGGACCCGACCGGCTGACCGCGCTGGTCGACGAGGTCGGCACGGGGGCGGCGTCCCGCCCGCCGCAGGCGTGGCTGGGCACACCGGGCACGGCCGACGGCAGCGACGGCGTCCCCGAGCTGTGGCGGATCGGCACGGGTGTCGTGCGGTCCGCGCCCGAGCACCAGTCGTTCCCGGTGGCCGTGCCGCTGCTGGACCGGGCGCACCTGCACATCGCCTCGGCGCCGGAGGGCCGGGCGGCGGCCGACGCGCTCGTGGAGAACCTGCTGCTGCGCGTGCTGAGCCATTTCGCGCCCGGCCTCGTGCAGGTGCACGTGTGGGACGTCAACCAGCTCACCGGCGCCCTGCCCGGCCTCTACCCGCTGACCCGCGCCGGTCTGCTGACCGTGCACGACCCCAAACGGCTGCACGAGCTGCTCGACGAGTTGTCCGACCACATCCGCCGCGTGCACACGGGCGTGCTGGTGCAGGGTCACCAGTCGGTCGGCGCGGCGGGCGGGCGGCGCACCGAGCCGTGGCGGATCGCCGTGCTGTTCGGCAACCGCAAGGCGTTGAAGGAAGAGCACCAGCAACAGCTGCAACGGGTGGCGCGCAACGGGTTGGCGTGCGGCATCCAGCTCTTCCTCGTCGACATCCCGGTCACGGTGAACTCGCCGATCGAGACCGTCACCATCGCGGCCGACGGGTCGGCGTCGTGCACGATGACCGGACGGCACGTGACCGTGACGCTGGACGCGCCGTTCGACCGCACGCTCGTGCCGCGCGCGTGCGCGGTGATCGCCGAGGAGCGGGAGAACCGGCGGACCCGGATGAGCACGTTCGCCGACCTGCTGCCGGACCGGTACTGGCAGGAGGACTCCTCGGCCCGGGTCGCCGCGCCGGTCGGCTTCGACGACGGCGAGCCGGTGCCCGTGGTGCTCGGCGACACGTCGCCGCACGCGTTGATCGGCGGGCCGAGCGGGTCGGGCAAGACGAACTTCCTGTACGCCCTGCTGGGCAGCCTGGCCGCCCGGTACGCGCCGGACGAGCTGGAGCTGTACCTGCTGGACTTCAAGGAGGGCGTGTCGTTCGCGCAGTTCGCGCCGGGCCGCAAGGACCCGAGCTGGCTGCCGCACGCGCGCCTGGTCGGCGTGAACGTCAACACCGACCGCGAGTTCGGCGTGGCCCTGCTGCGGTTCCTGTCCGACGAGATGCGCCGACGGGCGGACGCGGCCAAGCGGCACGAGGTCACCAAGCTGGAGCAGTTGCGCGAGGAGGACCCGGAGGGCCGGTGGCCGCGGATCGTCGCGGTGATCGACGAGTTCCAGTACCTGTTCGCCGAACGCGACCAGGTCACCTCCCAGGCCACGCAGCTGCTGGAGGACGTGGCCCGGCGCGGCCGGTCGCAGGGCATCCACCTGGTGCTGTCGAGCCAGGACGTGTCCGGCATCGAGGGGTTCTGGGGCAAGGCCGCGATCTTCGAGCAGTTCACCGTGCGCATCGCGCTGCCCAAGGCGCGGCGCGTGCTGGCCGAGCCGCAGAACGACGCGGCCGTCGAGCTGCCGCGGTGGCACGCCGTGGTCAACCACGAGTCGGGCGTGCGGCCGGGCAACGCGATCGCGCGCGTGCCGGACGCGACCACGCGCGGCACGTTCGACCTGCTCCAGACCGAGCTGCACCAGGTCCGGCCGCCGGAGCTGACCGAGCCGATCCTGTTCGACGGCAGCAAGGTGCCCGTGCTGCAGGACCTGCCGGACTTCCGCGCGCTGCGGCCGGGCGCGTCCAACCCGACCGTGCTGCTGGGTCAGGTGATCGACGTGGCGGGCAGTGCGGCGCAGGTGCGGTTCCCCAGCGCGCCGGGGCGCAACATCGCGGTGATCGGGTCGTTGGCCGAGGACGCGGCGGGCGTGCTGCGCGGTGCCGCGTTGTCGTTGGCGCAGCAGCACGGCAAGGCCGAGGCGCGGTTCACGATCGCGTGCTTCGCCGACGACGCCGAGCCGTACGCGGAGAAGCTGCACAAACAGCTCGACGACCTGGGGTACGAGGCCAAGAAGGTCCCGATGGGGGAGTTCCGCGACAAGTTCCTGGTCGAGAAGGCCGGGGAGTTGCAGGAACGGCTCAAGGGCGAGGGTTCGGCGCTGCGGCCGCACTACGTGATCGTCTACGCGGTCGACGGCGGGCACACGTTCCTGGAGCACAAGGACGACGCGAAAGTGTCCGGAGTGGACAGACTGCGCACGGTCCTCAAGCACGGCCCGGAGAACCGGACGCATGTGCTGGGCTGGTGGCGTGGCGTGCAGCGGCTCAAGAACAGCCTCTCGCCCGGCGTCTACGACGACATCGGCGCGTGGGTGGCGTTCGACGTGCAGGGCAAGGAACTCGTGCCGTTCGGTCCCGAGCAGGTGCTGAGCTGGTCGCCGCGTCCCCGGCGCGGCCTGTTCTTCGACCGGTTCGCGCCCGCCCGGCCGCAGGTCGTGATCCCGTTCGACACCGGGGAGGACACATGATCCGCGAGGGGACGTCCGCGCTGCCCGCGCAGCGCGCCGCCGGTGCCGACGAGGACCGGGTCGGCGCGGTCGAGCGGTACAAGGAGATCATCGGCCTGGCGGGCGAGGCGGTGGAGCGCATGCGCACCGCCGACCGCGCCCGCGTGGCCGACCTCGTCGGGCGGCTGATCGAGACGCAGGAGCTGATGGCGCGGGCGATCGCGCAGGAACGGGACGTCCGCGTCGGCGTGTCGGTCGTGTGGGAGCAGGCCGTCGAGGCGCTGTGGAACGAGCGCTGGTTCGCGATCACGCCCGTGCCGCCGCCGAACGAGAAGGTCCCGGCCCGGCCGCAGAACGACTACGTCCAGGCCATGGACGCGGCGTACCGGAACCTGGTCGAGTCGCTCCAGAAGCGGTCCCTGTTCGGGCGTAAGGGTTAAGGCAGGTCCCAGGTCACGACGGCGACCCCGGTGTCCATGTCGCCGTCGACACCCTTGTACAGGGCCAGGGCGGCTTCGTTGTCCGCGTCGACCGCGGTCCACATGCCGTGACAGCCGCGCTCCTTCGACAGCTCCAGCAGCGCTTCCACGAGCGCGGACCCGATGCCCCGGCGCAGGAACGCGTCGTCGACGCCGAGTTCGTTGACGAACATCTCCACGCCCTTGTCCGGGTGGAGCAGTTCGCTGCCGGACACGAAGCCGGCCGGTTCCCCGTCCACGTAGGCGATGAGCAGGTGCTGCCGGTCCTCGGCGAGGAACGTGGCGGTGACGTCCTCGCGCGGCGTGTCGTCGAACAGGTGGCCGGCGGCGAGCACCTCGGCCACGGACGTGGCACGGCGGATCTCCATGCCCCGCACGGTAGACGTCCGGCACCGCCCGGTCATGCGGTTTACCGAGACGCAGGTCACAGCGGTGTGTCGGAACAGGCCGCACCGCACGGGCGCTGACCAGGATCATGAGCGCTCCCACCACCGCGCGTGAGTTCCGCCTCGCCTCCCGGCCGACCGGCTACCCGACCCGCGAGGACTTCACCCTGGCCGAGGTCGCCGTGCCCGAACCGGGTCCGGGGCAGATCCTGGTGCGCAACCGCTACCTCAGCGTCGACCCCTACATGCGGGGCCGGATGAACGCCGGCGAGTCCTACATCGCGCCGTTCGAGGTCGGCGAGCCGTTGGAGGGCGGCGCGGTCGGCGAGGTCGTCGCGTCCGGGTCGGACGAGTTCGCGGTCGGCGACGCGGTCTGGCACTTCCTGGGCTGGCGGGAGTACGCGCTGGTCGACGCCTCGGCCGCGCAGCGCCTGGACGCGCCGTCGAGCCACTACCTCGGGATCCTCGGCATGCCCGGCCTGACCGCGTACGTCGGCCTGGTCGGCATCGCGCCGGTCCGTGCGGGTGACACGGTGTTCGTGTCCGGCGCGGCGGGCGCGGTCGGCGCGGCGGCGGGGCAGATCGCGCGTCGGCTGGGTGCCGGGCGGGTCGTGGGCAGCGCGGGCAGCCCGGAGAAGGTGCGCCTGCTGGTGGAGGAGTTCGGCTTCGACGCCGCGTTCGACTACCACGACGGCGACCTGGCCGGACAGTTGCGCGAGGCCGCGCCGGACGGCGTCGACGTGTACTTCGACAACGTCGGCGGCGAGCACCTCGAAGCGGCCCTGGAGGTCGCGAACGCCCACGCCCGCTTCGCGTTGTGCGGCTGGATCTCCGGCTACAACACCGAGCCGGTGGGCGTGCGCAACCTGGGACTGGTCGTGGGAAAGCGGGTCACGCTGCGCGGCTACCTCGTGCGGGACCACGAGGAGGAGTACGGCGAGGCGTTCCGGCGCGACGTGTCCGCGTGGCTTTCCGACGGCGGCCTGAAGTACCGCGAGACGATCACCGACGGCTTCGAGAACACGCCCGGTGCGTTCATCGGCCTGTTGCGCGGAGAGAACGTCGGCAAGGCCGTGGTGGCCCTCTAGACCAACTCCCCCTCGGCGGCGACGACGCGCCCCGCGTGCACGACGAGCGTGCGGGGTGCGCGGTCCATCACCGCCGCGGTGACGGTGTCGCCGGGCACCACCACGAGGTCGGCGGGCGCTCCCTCGGTGAGCCCCAGGGTCCGGCCGAGCACGGCGGCACCGCCCCGCGTCGCGATGTCGACGCACATCTCGACCAGCGCGTCCTGCCGGAAACCGTTGCGGTGGGCCAGCATCCACGCGCGGTCGAGCATGTCGCCGTTGCCGTAGGGCGACCAGTAGTCCCTGATCCCGTCCTGGCCCAGCCCCAGCCGGACGCCGGCCCAGCGGAGCTGTCTGAGCGGCAACGGCTCCCGCGCGCCGGGCGAGACCGTGGTGACGGCGACGTCGTGCTCGGCCAGGAGGTCGACGAGTTCCCGTTGCCGCTCACTGTCCACAGTGGACAGTGCGAACGCGTGGCTGATCGTGACCCGGCCGCGCATGTCCAACGCCGCGACCCGTTCGCAGACCAGCTCGACCTGGAACGCGCCCAGCGATCCGACGTCGTGCAGGTGGACGTCCACGCCGCACTGATGCCGTTCGGCGAGTTCGAACACGACGTCGAGGTGCCGCACCGGATCGCGGTCGTAGCCCGCCGGGTCGAGCCCGCCGACGACGTCGGCACCGGCCCGCAACGCCGCGTCCAGCAGCTCGGCGGTCCCGCGCTCGCGCAGGATGCCGCACTGCGGGAACGCCACGACCTCGACGTGCGCCCGGTCGGCGTGCGCCTCGCGGGCGGCGAGCACCCCTTCGAGCTTGGCCAACCCCGAGTCCACGTCGACCTGGGCGTGGCTGCGCACGTGCGTGGCACCGCCGGCGATCGTGCGCCCGAGGGTGTGGGTGGCCCGCTCGGCGACGCCCTGCTCGGCCGACCGCCAGTTGCGCCGGTCGTTGTCGATCAGCTCGGCGAGCCCGGTCCCCGCGCTGTGCGGCCGGAACGGCAGTCCCAGCCGGGTCGAATCGAGGTGGGCGTGCGCGTCGGTGAAGGAGGGCAGCAGCACGCCGCCCTTGCCGTCGACCGCGGGGACGCCGTCGGGCACCTCCAGCCCGACGCCGGTGGCCGCCACCAGCCCGTCCCGGCACAGCACGTCGACGACCGGCTCGGCCGGGTCCCCGGGCCAGGGCCGCACCGAGCGGATCAGAAGGTCACCGGTCACACCCGGACGCTATCCCTTGCCTCCCGACTTGACACCGACTCCGCGAAAACCCGCGCGGCATCAGGAAGAACGGTCGGGCAGGTGCGCCAGCACCAGGCCCAGCAGCGCGATCACCACGTTCCGCGTCGCCGCCGTCACGCCGTTCCACGTCGAGGACTGCCACATCGCGAACCACTCGCCGCCGATCGCCAGGAACCCCAGGCCGAACAGCAGCACCTGCATGACCCACCCCAGCGACGCCAACGCCCGGGCCCGCTCGTCCCGGCGGATCCAGGCGACCAGCGCGCCCAGGAACACCAGGGCGTCCACCGCCTCCCAGACGATGATCGCCACGTACGCGACGGTCACCGCGGCGGGACTGGTGATCGCCCGCCACATCAGGTCGGGCGACCGGAACGTCGTGTCCATCGCCAGCACGTGCTCGACGAACGCCCGGTTGGTCCCGTAGTCGGTCACGTTGCCCAGCACCACCAACACCATGTACACGGCCGAAACGGCGGTGAGCACGGCGACGGCCGTCCGGCGGCTGCCCAGGAGTCGCATGACCGTCGAATCTAGTGACCTTGCGTGCGATATCAACTACTCCGGGTGGCTTTCAGCCGCATGGCGGTGCGTAGTCGAGCTGGGACAGGTGTCGGCGCCACACGTCCTCCGGCAGCACGCCCTTCGTCTTCGCGCAGATCCGGGCCGCCACTTGACCGAGGTCCAGCCGCCACACCCGCACGGTCGCGTCCACGCCGGTCGACACCAGCGTCCGGCCGTCCGGGTGGAACCGCACCTCGCGCACCCCGCCGGTGTGCCCGGTCAACGCCTGCCCGACGGCCGTGCGCGCGGCCACGTCCCACAGCCGGATCGCGCCGTCCTCGCCGCCGGAGGCCAACGTGCGCCCGTCCGGGGCGAACGCCACGCCGACCACCGCCTCGACGTGCCCCACCAGCGGCCCGCCCAGCGGCACCACGGCCGTCGGGTCCGACAGGTCCCACAACCGGATCGTCTTGTCGTCGCCCGCCGTGGCGAGCACCCGCCCGTCCGGGCTGACGTCGCCGTCCCGGATCGCGCCGGTGTGCCCGGTCAACGGTCGGCCGAGCGGGTGCGCGGCGGCGGGGTCGTGCACGTCCCACAACCGCAGCGTGTGGTCCGCGCTGCCGGTGATCAGCACCCGACCGTCCGGCGTGAACCGCGCGAAGTGCACGTACCCGCCGTGGCCCACCAGCGGCGCGCCCACCCGCCGCGGCGCCGACCGGTCGCGCACGTCCCACAGCTGCACGGAGTCGTCGGTCCAGCCGGTGGCCAGCAGGTCGCCGTGCAGCGCGATCGTGGACGTGTACCGCGTCTCCAACTCGAGCGGCGGACCGTACGGCCGCGGCGTGCCCGCGGCGGGGAACTCCCACAGCCGCACGTGCCGGTCGCTCGCGGTCACCAGGGTCCGGTCGTCGGCGGTCAACGCCCACACCACCTCGCCCGTCGACGTCACGGTCCCGGCCGACGACGTCGGCGCCGTCGGATCGGCGGTGTCCCACACCCGCACGGTCGTGTCGTCCGCGCCGGTGACCATCCGCCGCCCGTCGGCCGTGAACACCGGCCCGGTCGTGCGCGCGGAGTGGCCGATCAACACCGTGCGCGGCAACGACCACAGCCGCACGGCCGTGTCCTGCGACCCGGTCGCCAGCCGGTACCCGTCCGGGCTGAACGCCACCGCGAACACCGTGCCGTTGCGACCGGTCAGCGGTCGGCCGATGGGCAGCGGCCGGGTCGGGTCGACGACGTTGGTCAGCCGGGCCGCGCCGTCCGCGCCGCCCGACGCGAGCACCCGGCCGTCCGGGCTGAACGCCACCGACCACACCGCGCCCGCGTGGTCGGCCAGCGGCCGGCCCAGCGGGGTGACGGCGTGCGGGTCGACCACGTTCCACAGCCGGACCGTGCGGTCCTCGCCGCCGGAGGCCAGCACGCGGCCGTCCGGGCTGAACGCCACCGAGTGCACGATCCCGTCGTGCCCGGTCAGCGGGGTGCCGAGCGGGGCCGGCGTGGCACCGAGGTCCCACAGCCGGATCGTGCCGTCGTCGCCCGTGGTCGCGAGCGTGCGCCCGTCCGGCGCGAACGCGACCGCGCGCACCTGGTCGGCGTGCCCGCGCAGGGGTTCGCCGAGCGGCACGGGCGCGGTCGGGTCGGCGACGTTCCACAGCCGCGCGGACTTGTCGGCGTTCGCGGTGGCCAGCGTGCGGCCGTCCGGCGCGAACGCGATCAGGTAGATCGTGCCGTTGTCGCCGGCGAGGGGCTCGCCCAGCGACCGGACCTTCATCGGGTCGGCGACGTCCCACAGCCGGACCGTGCCGTCCTCGCCGGCGGTCGCGAGCGTGCGGCCGTCGGGGGAGAACACCGCCGAGCTGACCCAGCCCTTGTGCGCCTGGAGCGGCACGCCGAGCGGCTTGGGCGAGTCGGGGTCGGACAGGTCCCACAGCCGCACGGTCTTGTCGTAGCTCGCGGTGGCCAGCGTGCGGCCGTCCGGCGAGAACGACGTCAGGTACACCGCACCCTGGTGCCCGACCAGGGGGGTGGCCAGCGGCGTGCCCTGCGTGGACAGCAGGCGGCTGTGCACGTCGTGGTCGTCCGGGCGCATGTCCCGGGCGACCAGGTCGAGCTGGGCGGACAGCGACGGGTCCGAGTCGAGCAGCCGGTCGGCCTCGGCGACGACCTGCCGGAACACCGCGTCGTCGCGTTGCCGCACGGCCAGCACGGCGGCGGTGACCGCGATGACCGCGAGGACGGCCACGACCACGACCGCGCCACGCCGGACGAACGCGTTGCGACGCCGGTGCTGCCCGGACACCGCCAGGAAGTCGCGGGCGACGGCCGTCAGCGCGGTCCGCCCGGCGGAGTCCGCCCAGGTCCGCGCGTTCTCCAGCCGCGCGCCCCGGTAGAGCAGTGACGTGTCGCGGTGCTGGGCGTGCCACGTGGTGGCGTCCTCCTCCAGGCGTTGACGCAGCAACTGGCCCGCCCGGTCCTGGTCGATCCACGTGCGCAGCCGCGGCCAGGCCTGGAGCAGCGCCTCGTGGGTGATCTCGACCGAGCCCGCGTCGAGCGTGACCAGCCGGGCGCGGGCCAGCACCTCCAGCGCCTCCTCGACGGCGGCCGGGGTGTCGGCGTGGCCGACGAGGTCGGCGCGGGTCGCGCGGCGCCGGGTGTCCTGGCTGTCCTCGCCGACGCGGACCAGGCGCAGCAGCAGCGGTCGCGCGGCGGCCTGCGCCGGTGCCGCGAGGTCCGCCCAGGCGCGTTCGGCGGTGGCCGCCACCGCGCCCTGGATGCCGCCCGCCGCGCGGTAGCCGGCGATCGTGAGCCGGCCCGCCTGGCGGCGTTGCCAGGTGGCGAGCAGGGCGTGGGAGAGCAGCGGCAACGCGCCCGCGTCGTACGCGCCGCCCGGCCCGGACCGCCCGTCGCGCACGCCGAGGTCGCGGCACAGCAGGTCGATCAGCCCGGTCTCCAGGACGAGCCCGGCGGCCTTGGCCGGGCGGGTGACGGCCTCGCGCAGCTCGGCGGAGGTCATCGGGCCGAGCACGAGCTGGCGGTGCTGGAGCGCGTCGGCCAGTTCCGGGTAGTCCAGGCAGCGGCCGTAGAAGTCGGCGCGCACGCCCAGCAGGACGACGGCGGGACCGCCCGAGGCGGCGTGCAGGACCCGGACGAGGGTGCGTACGGCGTCGTCGTCCGGGCAAAGCGTGAACGCCTCTTCGAACTGGTCGACGACCACGACGACCCGGTCGCCGCCCGTGCGTGCGACGTGCCGGGCGAACGCGGCTCGCACCTGTTCGGGTGACTCGTCGTCGACGTCGACGAGTTCGGGCACGCGGCGGAGGAGTTCCTTGAGCGGGTCGGCACCGGGCGTGACTACGACTGTTACCCAGTCGTGTGAACCGGGGAGGTCGAGCGCGCCCCGGCCGATCGCCGGGACGACACCGGCGCGGACCAGCGACGATTTGCCCGCGCCCGAGGCGCCGACCAGCATCGCGATTCCGCCGTCGAGTGCGGCGGCGCGCAGTCGGTCGACCAGGGCGGCGGTACTGCGTTCCCGGCCGAAGAACCAGTTCGAATCCTCGGCCTGGAACGCGGCGAGGCCGCGGTAAGGGCAGACCCCGATTTCGTCCGTGCTGGGCGGTTCGTCCTCCGGGCGCAGCGCCGGACTGGCCAGTGCGGCTTCCCAGAGTTCGCGCCACACGTCCAGGTCGTAAAGGTCGGGAATGGACGGCGGGCGGTTCTTCCGGGCTTCCCCGATCAGGATTTCCAGCACCACGGCCAACGCCGGGAAACGGGCCGGCACATTGCGGCCGCGCCGCCAGTCGCTGACGCGCTGGGCGGTCGCGCGCACCGGCCGGCCGCGCTCGTCGAGCCGCCTGGCCCGGCCGACGGACTCGGTCACCCGTTTGAGGGGCGGGTCGCCCGCTTCGGCGTACAGGAGCGCGAACCGCTCCGCGAACACCGCGCGTGGACCCGCGCCGCGATCGGGACTCGCCATCGGCAGGGGGCCTCCTCGCGGTCCGCCTTCCGGTCCGGAAAACCGGGGGAGGTCGGTTGACCAGCCGGTTCGCGGACCGGACGGGTCCGCGGAGTCCACCCTAACGACTTGCCCTGCCAAGCTCCGCTGCGAGTCGGCCGGTGTCCGGTCGACCGACCGCTGAGGGGTCCTGGGGGTCTCCTCAGCGGTGTCGTCGGGGGAGGTCGGACCACGACGTTGGTCCGACCTGCGGCACCCTGCTCCCGTGCTTTTCCGTTCCCGGTCCCGAACCCGGCGAAACCCGCGTCCGAAGCGTGCCGGCCCGTTCCCACCGGCCCCGTTCCCACCGGCCCCGCCCCGACTCCTGCCGGCCGACCGCCGGACGCGGGTCGCGCGTGCCGCCGGTATTACGGTTTGCGGCCCACTGCGCCGGCGATGCAATAGGACACCGCGTCCAATTCCTTCAGTCGCGGTCCGTCCGGCCACCAGTCGGCCAGGATCACCAATCCCGGTTCGACGAGTTCGAGGCCTTCGAACAGGCCCTCGAGTTCCGACCGCGTCGCGAATCGGCCGCTGCCCATCGGCGAGTGCAGGAAGGTCTGCTCCATCCGTCGCGCGATCGCCGAGTGCTCTTCGGTTTCCGGGTCGAAGAAGTGGCTGATCGCCACGTAGGAACCGGACGGAAGGGCGTCGATGTACTCGGCCATGATCTCCCGGGTGGTCGGCGACGTACCGTTGTAGTGGTGCAGCGTCCCGATCTGGAACAGTGCGATCGGTTCGGAGAAATCGAGGTGTCGTCGCACGACCTCGTCCTCCAGGATGCGGCGCGGTTCGAAGATGTCGGCCGCGGAGAAGTGCGTGCGGTCGTTCTCCTCCAATAACGCGCGGCCGTGCGCGAGCACCACCGGGTCGTTGTCGACGTAGACCACTCGTGCGTCCGGCTGAATGCGCTGCGCCACCTGGTGGGTGTTCTCGGCGGTGGGCAGGCCGGAACCGCAGTCGAGGAACTGGGTGATGCCGGTCTGACCGGCGACGAAGCGGGTCGCCCTGATCAGGAAGCCGCGGTTGTCGATCGCCAGGGTCGCGGCCTCCGGTGCCACCTGCTGGACCCGCCGCAGGACTTCCCGGTCGATCTCGTAATTGTCCTTGCCGTTGAGGAAGGCGTCGTAGACCCTGGCGATGCTGGCCTTCGTGGTGTCGATGTAGACCGGGGCAGTGGCGTCCGAACCCGGACCGGGCATTGGTGACCTCTCAGGGCGAATCAAGGGGGCGGTATCCGTGCACCAACCGCAAGCCACTCAGCGTAGATCTCTGGGTAGTTCGTGTGAGTGAGTGACATGCGACAGATGGTGGATGATCGAGGGTGTACGTTCAGTGACGATGCGATTTCCGGCCCCTTGAGCGCAACCGCTGTTCGGGTGGGCCGATCGCACCACGAGATGACCGTCGGGAGGGTCGACGATGTCCGACGCTGACGCCCCGGAGCGGGACAGCGGTCCCACCGCGCTGCGCATCGTGCTCGGCGCGCAACTGCGCAGGCTGAGAGAACTGGTGGAGATCACCCGCGCCGACGCCGGGTACAGCATCCGCGGTTCCGAGTCGAAGATCAGCCGGATGGAACTGGGCCGGGTCGGCCTCAAGGAACGTGACGTCGCGGACCTGCTGACCCTCTACGGGATGACCGACGCCGACGCGCGGGACAAGTTCCTGGCGATGGTCCGCCGGTCCAACGAACCCGGCTGGTGGAACCGGTTCACCGACCTGATGCCCGACTGGTTCCAGGACTTCGTCGGCCTCGAAGAGGCGGCGATGCGGATCCTGACCTACGAGGCGCAGTTCGTGCCGGGCCTGTTCCAGACCGAGGCATACGCCCTGGCCATCGCCTCGCACGGCCGTCCCGAACTGGCCGGGCCGGACGTGCGGCGGCGCGTCAAGCTGCGCATGCAGCGCCAGAAGATCATGTTCCGGCCGGGTGCGCCGCAGCTGTGGGCCGTGATCGACGAATCCGTGCTGCACCGCCCGATCGGCGGACGCCAGGTGTTGATCGACCAGATCGACCACCTGCTCGCGATGACCAAGGAACGCACGATCACGCTCCAGGTCGTGCCCTATCACCTGAGCGGTTACCAGGCCGAGGGTTCGTTCACGATGCTCCGGTTCGCGGAATCGGACCTGCCGGACGTGGTGTACCTCGAACACCTCACGAATGCGCTCTACCTGGACAAACAGGAAGAACTCGAAACGTACGGCCGGGCATTCGACCGGTTGACCGTGGACGCGGAGACACCGGACAGAAGTCGACAGATGCTCGCGAAGATCCGCGCGGCGCTCTGAGGGCTGGTCCGTCCGGGGGAGATTCGCCGTCCGCGTCTGCACGTGCATTTACCCGTGCGAGGGCCGGTGCTACGTTCCGTGCACAATCAGATGCACGTGCAGGTGCATCCTGTCCCATGGGTAGGTGACGAGAAATGGCCAACACGGCCCGCAACGGCATGTCGGCGGCTTCTCTCCAAGGTGTGACGTGGCGGAAGAGCGCCCGCAGCGGTGCGCTCGGCAACTGCGTGGAGATCGCCGAGCTGGCGGGCGGCGACGTCGCCGTGCGCAATTCGCGGTTCCCGGACGGCCCGGCCCTCGTGTACACCCGCTCGGAGATCACGGCGTTCGTCGCCGGGATCAAGGACGGCGAGTTCGATGACCTCGCCGGCTGACCACATCGGCCGGACGACATCCCAGCTCCGCCAGTTGATCGCCAGGGGGTTCCGCTTCCTGCACCCCCGTGACGCGCGCGGCGAACTCGCCGCCGTGGTCGGCGTCCGCGCGCACCACGCCGTGATCGACGTCGTGCGACTGCACACCGAGGACGACGTGGTCGCGACGCGCATGCCCGCCGACGAGGCCAACGTCCTGGAACCCAGCCGCTTCTCCTGGCGCCGCCGCGGCCCGGCGACGAGCGTGCTGGAGGAACTGCTCGACCTGCCCGACGACAGAACCGCCTGACCTTCCCGCGCACGTCAGCGGGACACCGGGTTCGACGGGCCCGCCGTTTCCGTCGAACTCTCGCCGACGGACGACCTGGGAGTAAGCGCCGTGAGCCAGGCACCGCGCCCGCAGCCGGCTCGCCTCCCACGCACTCCGCGTTCGTCGCTCGTGGTGCGAAGGCCGTCACTCCCCAGTGTGACGGCCTTCGCACCGCCTATCCGACCTGCGAAAACAGTAGTTGTCCACAGACCTGTGCACACCTGTGGAGAATCGAACAGGCGTTCGACATCGGGTCCGGAGCGCCACCGGTCGCATCCGGGGTTCCGCCGCCGTCCCACCCCGCTCAGGCATCGCGTCGGTCGAACACCAGGACCGCCGGGACGACGACGAGGGCGGTCTCGGCGACGAAGACGGTGAACCCGAGCCAGGGTGCGACCTCGGCCGCCTCGGGCGGGGCGAGTGCCGACAACCCGATCAAGGTCGGCCACAGCTCGCCGACCGTGTCGACGAGTCCGGGCACGAGCGGTAACACCACCAACGGCACCACGTAGACGACGCCGATCACGGCCGGCACCGACATCGCGGTGTTGCGGATCAGCAGGGCGAGCGCCGTGGCGAAGACACCGAGCACGGCGAGGTAGGCCCCGGCACCGAAGACCGCGCGCACCAGGGACCACCCCGCTTCGACCCGATCGTCGAGGACGCCCGTCGTCAAAGCCGAGGCGGCGACCGCCACCACGACACCGACGACGAAGCCGACCACCGCGATCGCGACGAACTTGGCTCCGGCCAGTTGGAAGCGCCGGGGCGCCATCAGCAGCGAACCGCGGATGCCGCCGTGCGTGTACTCGCCGGCCGTGCCGACCACGGCGACGACCGCCACGGCCCCTTGCACGAGCAGCACCGCGGTGACGATCGGCACGATCAGCCGGCCCTCCGGCGTCTGCGACAACGCGGCCCCGTCAGCCTCCGCGAGACCCCAGGTCAGGGCGAGGGCGGGCAGCAGGAACGCGGCCAGCGTCCACTTCACGGACCGGCGGGTGCGGATCTTCACCAGCTCCGCCCGGACGACGCGGTGCGCTTCAGGCATGGTTCCACTCCGGCTTCCCGCGGAATTCGACACTGCTCTCGGTGGCGTCGAGGAACGCCTCTTCGAGCGAGGCGACCTCGTCGGCGAGGCCGTGGACGACCAGTGACGCGCGTGCGGCCAGGTCGCCGATCGCGTGCCGTTCCATCCCGGACACGAGCAGCACGCTCGTGCCGACCTGGTCCACGTCGGCACCCGCCGCCGTCAACGCGTCGACGAACGCGCGCGCGTCCGGCGTCTCGACCCGGACCCGGACGCCGACGGTGTCCGCGATGAAGTCGGCGGTGCGCGCGTCCGCGACGAGCCGACCGCGCCCGATCACCACGAGCCGGTCGGCCGTCCCCTGCACCTCGGCCATCAGGTGTGACGAGACCAGCACGGTCCGGCCCTCGTCCGCGAAGCCGCGCAACAACTTCCGGACCCAGTGCACGCCGGCCACGTCCAGGCCGTTCAGGGGTTCGTCGAACAGCAGCGTCGGCGGATCGCCCAGCAGCGCCACCGCCAGGCCGAATCGCTGTCGCATGCCCAGTGAGAACTTCCCGATCCGCTCGCGCGCGGCCTCGGTCAACCCGACGAGGTCGAGCACCTCGTCGACCCGGGCGACCGGGATGCCGTGGGAGACGGCGAGCACGCGCAGGTGGTCGCGTGCGGTGGTGCGGGGGTGGGCGATCCGCGTGTCCAGGACCGCGCCGACCTCCCGGAGCGGGTGGTGCAGCTCCGCGTACGCCCGACCGTTGACGGTGGCGGTTCCCGCCGTCGGCCGGTCGAGGCCGAGGACCATGCGCATGGTCGTCGACTTCCCGGCGCCGTTGGGTCCGAGGAAACCGGTGACCGTGCCCGGTCGTACGACGAAATCCAGGTCGTCGACGGCGACTTTCCGGCCGAATACCTTGGTGAGGCCGACTGCCTCGATCATGGCGCCTCGCTTGGAGTCGGGTACTTGGACGGGGTCGGCGTGGGCGACGTTATCGACGTCGAAGGCCGGCAAGTGGCCGATCGGGTGATTCCGCGCCGGCTGTAATCGCCGCGGCGGCGGACGCCGGTTCCGGTGTATTCCGCCGAGCGGTCACGGCGGGAGGTGTCGGTGTCGCACCCGCGCTCGGGAGAGGGTCGCGCGGCCGTCGGGGTGCGGCACGAAGGCGCGCACCGCGTTCCGTCCCAGTGGTCGGGAGTCCACAGAGGAGCACGGTGACAACGTGGTCAGTCCGGACCTCGACCCGTTGAGACACAACCGTTCCGCTCGCGGTCGGTCCACCCGGTCGTTGACATTTGCCCGACGGAACGCGCGGGACGGCGTCGTGGACCCGTTGCGGCGGAGCTTCTCCGGACATCGGACGTACGACACGGACGCCGTGTCGCGAGTCGCTTCCGCCCGCTTCCGGAGGGCGGGGCCGGGGTCGCCGTGCCGTGGCGTCCGGATCGCCGTAGTCGGGCGGACCTGTCTGTGGGGTCTCACGGATCCGACGGTGCTGTACAGGCGTTTTCCCTGTACGGCGCCACAAGGCAGCGGCAGGGGAGTGCGGCACGGTCACGTGGCCACGTCGGCTGCCGGTCTCCTTGCGGCATTCCGAACAGTCGGCGACCTTCGGGTGACGGATCGGTGATCCGGACATAGAGGACATAGTGCTCAACCCCTGTCCGGGGTCGCGCCCGCCCATCGCCCGAGGACGAACATCCCAAAGCCGACACGGAGGGAACCTCAACGGGGGCAAGGGAAGCGAGGCCGGGGCGTTCCACTATGGACCCCATGTCCCGATGTTATGGACTATTGGTATTACCCCCTTCGAGCCAGGGGTGCTCATAGTGGTCTCCGCCGATCATCCGACCGGTACCGACGACCCCCGAAGGGCAGCTGCCATGACTCCACGCTCCCAGTCGCGTGCCGGGTCCGCCCGAGGGCGTCCGGTCGTCATCTCACGCCGGCACGTCGCCGCGTGACCTGATCACCCGATCCGGACCGCCGCGTCGCGGCCCGGACCGCGTGCGTCGCCGCCCGATCCCGGACCCTGCCTGAAGTCCGCCGTGCGGCGACAAGCTCCACGGCGGCCCACGCACCGACCGTGCCGACGGCCGCCACTTTCCCTGCGTGCGAGGAGCACCCATGAAGCACAAGACGATGACGGCCGGGCTCGCCCTGGCCGTCCTCGCCGGCACCGCGTTCAGCGTGGTGTCGGGTTCGGCTGCCGCGGCGGAGCCGCAACAGCCGAAGCCGGACGCGCGCACGTTGGCGGTCGCTGCCGCCGACGTCGCCGCGTCAAGCGGTCTGGACGCGTTGGTGAAGGGGCCGGGCGAGACCTACTCGCGCGACCTCGTCACGCCCTACCTCAACGACCTCTACTCCGTCAGCTACCAGCGCAGCTACCGCGGCCTGGCGGTCGTCGGCGGCGACGCCACCGTCCTGGCCGACGGCCAGGGCCGGGTCAAGGCCGTGCTCGGCGCGACCAAGACCAAGGTGCAGCTGCCGTCCACCAACGCCAAGGTCGGCAAGGCGGACGCGGAGAAGGCGTCCCGCGCGTTGCAGGGCAAGACCGAGAAGGTCGAGTCCTCGCGCCTGGTCGTCAAGTTCGTCGGCGACACCCCGCGCCTGGCGTGGGAGCACGTGCTCGTCGGCACCACCAAGGACAACGGGCCCAGCCACCTCAACGTGTGGGTCGACGCCGACTCCGGCGCCGTCCTGGACAAGGTCGAGGACGCCGCGCACGGCACCGCCAACGGCGAGTGGAACGGCACCGTCCCGATCGACACGGACAACACCGGCAGCACCTACCGGCTGTCCAACCAGACCAAGCGGCCCGGCCTGCAGTGCGCGGACTACAGCACCGGCACGGTGTTCTCGAAGTCCACGGACACCTTCGGCAACGGCTCGGAGACCAGCAAGGAAACCGGCTGCGCCGAGCTGATGTACGCGGCGCAGAAGGAATTCGACATGCTCCGCGACTGGTTGGGCCGCAACGGCCACACCGGGTCCGGCGGCAGCTGGCCCGCGAAGGTCGGCCTGGACCAGCAGAACGCGTACTGGGACGGCTCGTCCATCACCATCGGCAAGAACGCGGCCGGCAAGTGGATCTCGTCGATGGACGTCGTCGGCCACGAGTACGGCCACGGCCTCGACCAGAACACCCCCGGTGGCACGTCCAGCGAGGCGGGTCTCGGCGAGGCGACCGGTGACATCTTCGGCGCGCTGACCGAGGCGTACACCAACAACCCCAAGGACACCCCGGACTACCTCGTCGGCGAGACGATCAACCTCACCGGCAGCGGCCCGATCCGGAACATGTACAACCCGTCGTTGGTGAGCAACGACCCGAACTGCTACAGCTCCTCGATCCCCAACACCGAGGTGCACAAGGCGGCCGGTCCGCTCAACCACTGGTTCTACCTGCTGGCCGAGGGCACGAACCCCGGTGGCGGCAAGCCGACCAGCCCCACCTGCAACAACACCACGCTCACCGGCGTGGGCATCAAGGACGCGGGCCGGGTCTTCTACGGCGGCATGCTGCTCAAGACCAGCGGCATGACCCACAAGAAGTACCGCATCGCCACGCTGACCGCGGCGAAGACCCTCGACCCGAGCTGCACGCTGTACAACCGCACCAAGGCCGCCTGGGACGCGATCTCGCTGCCCGCGCAGTCCGGTGAGCCCACCTCGTGCACCCCGTCGGGCAACAACGACTTCTCGCTGTCGCTGAACCCGTCGTCGGGCTCGATCAACAAGGGTGCGTCGGGCACGTTCTCCGTGGCCACGCAGACCACGAGCGGCAGCGCGCAGAACGTGTCGCTGTCCGCGTCGGGCCAGCCCTCGGGCGTGACGGTGAGCTTCTCGCCGTCCTCGGTGCAGTCGGGCGCGTCCTCGACCGCCACGGTCTCGGTCGGCTCCTCGGTCGCCGACGGCACGTACACGATCACGGTCAACGGCCAGGGCTCGCTCAGCCACACCGCGACCTACACCCTGACCGTGGGCGGCGGCAACCCGGGGACCGGCAACCCGCCGAACATCGACGTGACGGCCGTCCAGGCGCACCTGACCCAGTTCCAGTCGTTCGGTTCCAACCGGCGCGCGGGCAGCTCGGGTTACACGCAGTCGGTCGCGTACGTGAAGCAGAAGCTCCAGGCGGCCGGTTTCCAGGTCTCCGAGCAGACCTGCTCCAGCTGCACCTACGTGTCGAACAACCTGATCGCCGACTGGCCCGGTGGCGACACCGCCCAGACGATCATGTTCGGCGCGCACCTGGACAGCGTCTCGGCCGGTCCGGGCATCAACGACAACGGCTCGGGCTCGGCGGCCCTGCTGGAGAACGCGCTCCAGCTCGCGGCGAAGAACCCGACCATGCTCAAGCACGTCCGGTTCGCCTGGTGGACCGACGAGGAGCAGGGCCTCAACGGCTCGAAGTACTACGTCTCGCAGCTCAGCTCGACCGCCCGGTCGCAGATCAAGGCGTACTACAACTTCGACATGGTGGCCTCCAAGAACGGCGGCTACTTCATCAACAACATCGGCACCGCCGCGGCGGCGCCGCTCAAGGCGTACTGGGACTCGCTGTCCCTGCAGCCTGAGGAGAACGTCGAGGGCGCGGGTCGTTCCGACGACTACTCGTTCCAGAACGCGGGCATCCCGTCGTCCGGTTACGCGACCGGTGCCTCGGCGCGCAAGACCAGCGCCCAGGCGACGAAGTGGGGCGGTACGGCCAACTCGGCGTACGACTCCTGCTACCACAGCGCGTGCGACACGACGAGCAACATCAACGCCACGGCCCTCGACCGTTCGGCCGACGGCATCGCCTACACCATCTGGAAGCAGGCGGTCGGCAACTCCACGCCGACCAACGACTTCTCGGTGTCGGTGAACCCGGGTTCGGGCACGGTCCAGCCGGGCGGTTCGGCGACGGTGGCCGTGGCCACACAGACGACGGCCGGCCAGGCGCAGACGGTGAACCTGTCGGCCACGGGCACGCCCAACGGCGTGACGGTGACCTTCAACCCGTCGTCGGTCCAGACCGGTGGCTCGTCCACCGCGACGATCAACGTCGGCGCGTCCACCGCGCCGGGCTCCTACACCCTCACGATCTCGGGTGTCGGCTCGGCGACCCGGTCGGCGAACTACACGCTGAACGTGGGCGGCTCGTCGGGTTGCACGGCGTCCGACGTCGTGCGCAACGGCGGGTTCGAGAACGGCGCGTCGCCGTGGACCGTCACGTCCGGCGTCATCGACAGCCAGGCGGCGCAGCCCGCGCACGGCGGCACCTACAAGGCGTGGCTCAACGGCCGGGGCTCGACCCTGACCGACAGCGCCGCGCAGACGGTGACCATCCCGGCGGGTTGCTCCAACTCGGTGCTGACGTACTGGCTGCACATCGACACGGCCGAGAACGAGCAGGTGGCGTACGACACGCTGACCGTGAAGGTCGGCGGCGCCACGGTGGCCTCGTACTCGAACCTCGACTCGAACTCGGGCTACACCCAGGTGAGCCTGAACGTCGGTCAGTACGCCGGTCAGTCGGTGAGCATCTCGTTCGTGGGTGTGGAGGACGCGAGCCTCCAGACCAGCTTCGTGATCGACGACGTGGCGCTGACCACGGGCTGATCCTGAAGTGACCGAAGGCGGGGTGGGTGCGACGGCGCACCCACCCCGCCTTCGCATGTCCGCGCAGGTGGAAGCCGCCCGACGAAAGACTCCGGGCTACCGGGCGGACCTCGCCATGCGGTGGAGCCGGTGGCGTGCGGGTCGCTTCCGCGGTGGATGATCGGACCATGTCGCCGCGCCAGTCCAGCAATCGGATCCGCCGGACCGAGAGGTGGTTCGTCAGCCAGGGCACGCCCACCATGATCGAGGGATACGGGTTCGCCACCCACGTCCTGCCCCGGATGCTGCCCGCGCTCGGTCTCGTGACGTTGGCCAGTCTCGCCTGGCTGGTGCCGCTCAAGTCGGCCGGGCCCCAGCGGTGGGTGCTGCTGGCCGGTGTGTTCGGCGCGACGGTCGCGGCGTGGTTCGTGCTGCGCGTGTTCGCCCTGCGCCTGCCCCGGTTCACGAAGGGGGCGCGTCTGGTGATCCTGGCGACGTACGCGTCGATGCCGGTGGCCGTACCGCTGCTGCAACTGCTCGTGGACGACACCGTGACCCCGCCGGGTGGGAGCGTGGTCGGGTTGCTCGGGTTCGTCATCTTCTTCGCGGTGGTCTTCGTGGTCACCTTGGTGGCCACCACCTACGGCACGGGCACGCTCGTGCGGCGTGCGATCCGGCACACGTTCTACGACCTGCGCAACAGCGTGCGCCTGATCGGCAGGGCGTTGCCCGTGATGTTGTTCGTGACGCTGTTCCTGTTCTTCACCGGCGAACTGTGGCAGATGATGAACCAGTTGGACGGGTGGCGGTTGCTGATCGTGGTCGCGTTGTTCGTCGCGATCACCGTGTTGGCCTCGGCGGCCCGCCTGCGCGACGAGATCGGCCGGGTGGAACAGGACCTGAGCCCGGAGCGCCTCTCCGCGGCGTGTCAGGGCACACCGTTGTCCGACGTGTCGATCGAGGGGATGCTGCACGCCACGCCCTTGAGCGGTCGACAGAATCGGAATCTGCTGTTGGTGTTGGCCACGCGGCAGCTCGTGCAGGCCGGTGTCGTGGGACTGGCGTTGTTCGCGTTCTTCCTGGTGTTGGGGTCGGTGATGATCACGCCGGAGGTCGCCGAGCAGTGGATCGGCGGACCTGTCGTCCAGTCGCGATTGGTACCCGGCATCCCGGTCGCGTTGCTGAGCAACGCCACGCTGTTCGCCGCGTTCGGCAGCATGTACTTCGAGATCACCTCCATGAGCGATGTCGAACACCGCCAGGAGTTCTTCGCACCGATCATCGACGAGGTCGAGCGCGTCCTTGCCGTTCGCGCGGTGTACCTGGCCGAGCGTTGACCCCCTGCGGCGAACAGGCCGGAGTCGACGGGGATCTCATGGGGTCATGAGCCGAACAAGGGAGCGACCAGCCGAACAACCGCGCCGCCGAGTCCGGTCCGGTGAGGTCGTCCGGCAATGGCCACGTCGGCGGGCCCCGGGCGGGGCACACGGCAGATGGGCACAGCTCTGAGCAGGGATTTCTTGAGGGACGTCTGGTCGTCGAGCGCCGGGTGTCACTCGATAGGCGTGGTGGAGCAGCTTCGGTTGAGCATGTCGCAGCAAACGCACATCCGCGCCACGGGGTGGCCGCGGAAGCCCGCGAGTTCGCGGATTCCGGAGGACGGCCGGTCGGGAACCCGGGGGTGGGGGGTTTGCGGTGGTCGAGTCGAGGTGTGCGGGTTCAGGACCCCGGTGTTGGAAACCAACCCGATTCCGCGCCTGAAGTGGAGCCCGCCGAAAGCCGAACGGGAGATCGACCCACGTGTGGTGGCCAATCCCGTCCAGGCCCGGACGCTGCTGAAGGAGGTCCGCAGCGTCCGGCGTGCCGGGCCACGTCTCGCGGCCTGTTACGCGCTGACGTACCACGCGGGCCTGCGTCCCGAGGAAGCCGTGAACCTGCGGCCGCGGAACCTCACGTTGCCCGCCGAAGGCGAACCAGACGCCTGGGGCGTGCCGCACCTCGAACGTGCCGCGCCGCATGCGGGCAGTCGGTGGACCGACTCCGGAGCGGTCAGGGACGAACGCGGACTCAAGCACCGGCCGGACCGCGCGGTGCGCCCCGTTCCCGTGCCGCCCGAGCTGGTGCGAATCCTGCGGGCGCACCTTGAGGAGTTCGGTACCGGCGACGACGGAAGGCTGTTCCGAGGTGAGCGAGGCGGGCCGGTTCCGGTACGTCTGTATGGCGCCGCGTGGCGGAAGGCCCGAGAACGGGTGTTCACCCCCGAGGTAGCCGCGGGGCCACTCACCCGACGGCCCTACGACCTGCGGCACGCCTGCGTGTCGACTTGGCTCAATGTGGGGTTGAGCCGACACGGGTGGCCGGGTGGGCCGGCCACTCCGTGGAGGTGCTGTACCGGGTGTACGCCAAGTGCCTGCACGGCGGCGACGAAGCCACTAAGCGGAAGATCATGGATGCCATGCGGTAGCCCAAGCATCGGCAAACTTGGGCAGCTATTGGGCAGAAACGCTCGCAGACGGCCGGATACAGCCGGACACAACCGGATGGGAAAGGATCGGCCCCTCGCTGCGTTTCCGCTGCTGAGGGGCCGATTCACCCGGCGAAAGGTGAGTGCCCCCGGCAGGAATCGAACCTGCGACACACGGTTTAGGAAACCTCGTGGTGCACAAGACGTCCCGTGTGCCGTGACCAGCGCAGACCATCCTTTAGTCATCACGACGCAGTCCCCCCAGTCCGCGTGGAGTCCGCAGTCCGCCAGTCCGTGTCCGGTGGCCTTGCCGTGTCCGGCGGACACGATCCGTTGGCAAGGCGGCGAAGCCGTCGCGGCAGCCGATCGCCGTGCACAGCCCACGTTAGCCGGGCGACCGCGCGATCGTCCCGACCGATGAGCCTCCCAGCCCGTCGTCTAGATCGGCCACCCTCACGCGCCGCCTCCGGTCCACGTGCACCGGCTCCGCGCGCGGCCGACGGGCGAAGCGAAGCGGGAGCCCGGCGTGCCGCGATGTGGGGAGCCGGTGTCAACGGGGGGACCGCCCGACCGCGCGTCGCCGCAGGCGGCGTGCCTTGATCCCATAGAGCGGAATTCGGCAAAGTGCCAGCTCAAGAGCTGTGAAAGTGCCTGTGGCAGGGCTGGCGGCATAGGGTCGAATGGTGGATCTTGTCGCCTGGGCCTACTCGGTCGCATGGGGGAGGCTCGCTGAGCCTCTGCCTCGTCGGTGGGCGCATGTACAGGGTGTGGCGCGTCGGATCGCGCAGGCCGGTGGTTTGTTCACCCCCGCTGATCGGGAACTGGCAGAGGCGGCGGCGGTCCTGCATGACGTCGGGTACGCACCGGACGTCGTGGCGTCCGGTTTCCATCCGGTTGATGGTGCCCGCTACCTGGAAGAACAGGGATTTCCGGACAGGCTCTGCGCGCTCGTGGCGCGCCACTCGTGTGCGCACAGTGAGGCCGCGTTGCGGGAAGTGTCGGCGGACCTGGCCCGCTGGGAGGACGAGAAGACGGCGGTCCGGGATGCACTGTGGTGGGCTGACATGACCACCACGCCGGACGGTGGGCTGACGACCGTCGCGGACCGGATCGAGGAGATCCGGGAGCGCTACGGCCCCGATGACCTGGTGACGGCCTCCATCGGGCAGGCCCGGCCGGAGTTGGCGGCGGCGGTAGAGCGGACCGAAGAGCGCCTGAGGGCGGTTGGTCTTGGTCAGGTGGTGAAGTAGGGCGTCGTGCGGTTGTCGAAGCCGTGTTGGATGCGCAGGCGGATGGACGGGTGGATGGTGAGGGCTGCGAGGTCGTCGCGGGCGACCCAGCGGACCTCGCTGGACTCGCTGCTGGTGCGCAGTTCGCCGCCGGTCAGGCGGGCGCGGAAGCAGATGGAGAACTCTTGTCGGACTTCGCCGTCGGTGTAGGCGATGACGTGGGCGGGGTCGGAGTAGATGCCGATGACGTCGGTGGGTTCGACGTCGTAGCCGGTTTCCTCCTTGATCTCGCGGACGACGGTGCGGCCGATGGGCTCGCCGACGTCCTGTGCGCCGCCGGGGATGGAGTACAGGTCGTTGTCGGTTCGGCGGATCATCAATAGGCGGTCGGTGGGGTCCTGGACGATGGCGCTGACTGCCACCCGAATGCTGTTCGGCTTCGGGGCGTTCGGGTCGTTGAGGTAGTCGATCCGGCTCATGGCTTCGACCTTGTCAGAACGTGGCGCGCTTCGCGCCCGCCCAGACGGTCTCCAGGCTCTCCGAGTACGTCTCGAACAGGTCCCCGGCGGACAGGCGGCGCAGGTGGAGCGCGGGGGCGTGGGCGCCGGGGAAGCCGTAGACGTGGGTGTTGACGATCATCTCGTCGTCGAAGCGGAACACCGAGTTGTAGAGGGTCGTCTTGTGTAGGCGGACCTCGATGCCGGGGACTTCGGCCAGCGGGCGGACGAAGGCCAGGGCGTTGCGGATGCGGGCTGCGACGGTGCCTTTGCCCAACTGCTCCTCCTCGCTGCGGCGGGCTGCCTCGCGGGCGGCGGGGTCGCCGAAGAGGAGACGGACGCGGGTGCCTGTCGCGGCCTTGTTGCGCAGTTCCTTGGCGAACGTCGGGCGTTCGACCAGGAACAGGGCTGCCAGGGACAAGACCTCGATGTGTTTGGTGGCGTCGCCGAGTAGGCGGTCCCACAGGTCTGCCGGGATGTTGTTGCGGTGGGGATAGACCTTGACGACTTCGGACTCGGCGATCTCGACTTTGCGGTCCGCGGCCACCGCATCGGGCCAGAGGTAGTTCTCCGTTTCGCGGACCATCGAGGCGATGGTATGGCGATGGCGTGGGTAGGGGACGCGGCCCTTGGTGATCCAGCGTTCGACCGTCTTGGGGTCCACGCCGGTTGCCCGCGCGACGTGGTCGAGGTCCAAACCGTTGCGCAGCAACGCTTCTCGTAGGCGTTCGTTGGCCACTGTGCACTCCTGTGGAGACGGCTAGGGACGTCTTCAAGCTAGCAGGGACGTCCTCAGAAGTCCCGCTATGCGGTGCTTGCGTCCTCGATTTCAGCGGAAAGTGATCGCTGTCGAGGTGCCGGACGTCGGGTCCGGCCGACACTGATCACGAGGAGCAAGACGGTGGCGATCACAGGTGGAAGCAGGCTTCCCACGCCGCACGACTTCGTATTTCCGCGCGGTGCGCTGGTGATGGGCGTTGAGCCGGTGCTCAAGTTCCAGTCCGCAGAAGAACGGACGAAGGGGCTGCCGGTCGAACAGGAGACGGACAAGGAGACGGGCATGCTCGTCTGGTCCGTGCTGGTCATCGACCAGGCGGCGGACCGGAAGTCGGACGCGGCGGTCACGGTGAAGATCGCGGCGGCCCACCGGCCGGTCCCGCCGGAGGCTATTCCGGGGACGGATGTCCGGCCGGTGGTGTTCGAGGGGCTGACGGTCACGCCCTGGATCGACGACAAGACGTGCCGGGGGAGCCACGGCGGCGAGCGGCACCGGTGCCGGGCCAAGCTCGGGTACAGCCTGCGCGCGTCCGGCATGAAGCCGGTCGTCGTCAAGACCTCCTCCAAGGCCGCGTGACCGCGTGGCTCCTGACATGGTGCGGGTCCACGTGACCGCCGACCTGCCGATCCGGCCGGTCGCCCTGCCGTTCGCGGATCGGGTGGAGCTGCGCTTCGGCAAGGCGTTCCCGGCCGTCCTCGTGGTCGACCGGGGCGCGTTGCCCAGGCTGATGGCCGCACTCGCGGAGGCTCAGTCGGCCTTGGAGAGCAAGGAGCCGGAGAGCGGTGGGATGTTGTGAACGCGGCGAAGCGGTGGGCTGCTGCGCACGAGGCACGGACGTTGACCGGGGCGCATGAGGCGTTGGGGCGGGTGATGCCCGCTCCGAATGCGGAGGCGTCGGTGTGGGTGTCGTTCCACCAGGCTGCGGCGAAGGTCTACGACCAGGTCGCCGAGGCCGATCAGCGGCACCACTACGAGGCCAGGGCGTGGGCGCAGTGCGAGCGCAACCGGCTTGACGCCCTCATGGGTGGCTCGGGGGAGGTGTCGGGCGATGACGACGAGTGAGTCCGCTTCGACGCCGTGGGTGCGGGGTGCCAGGTTCGGGTGGAGCAAGCCGGCGGACTACTCGGTGCGGTTGTTCGTGGTCGTGATGGACGCGGTGACCGCCGATCCGGAGCGTGTCTGGTCGGTCTCGGAGTTGGCTCGGGAGAGCGGGGTCAAGCGGTCGACGGTGCGCCTGGTGTGCGCGGATCTCGCGGCGTCGGGTCAGGCCAGGGTGAGCCACAAACAGGGCGAACCGAGCCGCCTTCTGCCGACCAAGCTCTACCGGGTCCGGCCCGAGTGCGTCACGGCGTGGGTGTCGGTCTGGCGGGACCGGTTCTACCGGGCGGATGCCTTGACGGACGCGGTGATGGGTGCGCGGCTGGCCGACGGGCTCGCCCGAAGTACGGACGCGATCGGGTACTCGGTGTACTCGCTGGAACAGGTCGTGGGTCGGCTGTTGGCCGGTGGGCGTCGGTCGTGGACGGCCCGGGACTTGGGTGACACGGCGGGGCTGAACTGCTCGACGGTGCGGCTGGTGTGCCGTGATCTGGTCGCCGTGGGGCATCTGACGGTGCGGATCGAGGAGGACGCCACGCGGTCGATTCCGCGCAAGTTCTTCCGGCTGACCGACGCCGGGCGCGCGGCCTGGCGGGAGAGGTTCGAGAACAACGGATGACGGTCGGGGTGCGGCGTCGGCCGTGCCCCCTCGTCCAACCGAATAGGACGACCACCGGTGGTGTGGTCGTCGGCGGAAGTCCTCAAGTCTTGGCGGGCCCGGGGACTGTCCACCGACGACACATCGACCGGTTTCCTCACGCGTTTTCGTTGACACACAAGGGGTTTCGGTCATGTCAAGCGTAGTGCTCCCCGGGGGTGGCGCGTCAAGTCGCGGCACTGCCCCAACCGAGTGGAAGCCGTCCGACCGCACCGCTGCCGGGGGTGCGCGATGAGCGGGCGGTGGGTCGATCCGGCCCCGTTCGAGGGCGCCCGGCCGCGTGTGCCGTGGTGGATGTTGATGCCGGGACGGCTGCGGTGGTTGGCCGTGCTGGTCTTCCTGGTGTGGTCGCTGGTCGTGGCGGTGGTGCGGCTGGTGTTCGTCGTGCTGCGGTACCCGATCGCCGCCGTGGTGCTCGCGGGCTCGGCGTGGGTCTGGTGGCGGTTCGGGTTGTCGCCGTTGGTCCTGGCGTTGTTGTCGCTGGTGGCGGCCCTGGAGTTGTGGTGGGGGCTGTGGCGGCGGTCGTTCCTGCGGTGGTTCTGGCTGCGGGTGGTGACGGAGTGGCGGCGGGCGACGGTGTACGTGCCCCGGTGGCGGTCGGTGGTGCGGTTGTCGGGCCTGGTCGGTCGGGACCGGGGGCGTGAGTACCGGCCCCGGTTGCGGCGGGTGCGGTCGGAGGGGTGGCGGGACCGGGTCCGGGTGCGGATGGTTCCCGGCCAGGCGCCGGAGGCGTGGGAGGCGCGGCGGGAGGGGTTGGCGCACTCGTTCGGCGCCCGGTCGTGTCGGGTGCGGGTGCTGCGGCCCCGGGTGGTGGAGCTGGACCTCGTGCACTCGGACCCGTTGGCCCGGCCGGTCGCCGTGCCGCCGCTGGGCGGGGTCGAGGTGGACTTCCGCCGGGTGGTCGTCGGCGTGACGGAGTCGGGGCGTCCGTGGCGGCTGCGGTTGCTGGGCGCCCAGGTCCTGGTGGTCGGCGTGCCCGGCGCGGGCAAGGGCTCGGTGCTGTGGTCGCTGATCTGGTTCCTGGCCCCGGCGGTGCGGGCGGGTCTGGTCCGCCTGGTCGGCATCGACCCGAAGGGCGGGATGGAGCTGGGGCAGTGCCCGGAGGCGTTCGACCGCGTCGTCTACGACAACGGACCCGACGCGGTCGCGCTGTTGGAGGCCGTCGCCGCTGAGGTCAAGGAACGCGCTTCCCGCTACCGGGGTGTCCGACGCCTGTGGACGCGGTCGGCCGGTGAGCCGTTCACCGTGCTGGTGGTGGACGAACTCGCGGACCTGGTCGCCTACCAGCCGGACAAGGGCCTGCGGGAACGCGCGGTGCGGGCGGTGCAGACGATCACCTCGCAGGGCCGGGCGCCGGGCTTTGCGGTGGTGGGTCTGGTGCAGGACCCGCGCAAGGAGGTCGTCGGGTTCCGGCACCTGTTCTCCACCCGTGTGGCGCTGCGCCTGGACGAACCGGGCCAGGTGGACATGGTCCTCGGCGACGGCGTGCGGGAACGCGGGGCTGCCGCGCATGAGATCGGCGAGGACACCCCCGGTGTCGCCTGGGTGAAGCAGGACGACCGCCGCGAACCGGAGCGTGCCCGCGCCTTCCACGTGACCGATGCCGATCTGGTGGAGCTGCGCGACTACCTGACCTACGGCCAGGTCCACGAACTGCCCGACGACGGCGACCAGTGGCAGGAGGCGGCGTGAACGAGTACCGGACACGGGCCGACCGCATGCGCGACCCGGTCGCGTTCGACGTGGTGCGGGCGGTCGCCGAGGAACACGGCGTGTGCGTGCGTCCGTTGGCACGGGAACGGGTCGACCTGGACACCGGGCGGGTGGAGATCGTGCCGGTGGCGTGCGGGTCCACGATCGCGGCGGTCTGCCCGTCCTGCGCGGAACGCAACCGCCGGTTGCGCATGGCCCAGTGCCGCGAAGGGTGGCACCTGGCCCAGGAACCCGACTTCACCCCCGACCCGCCCACCGACGACCAGAAGGCACTCACGACCTACCGGGCCGACCTGGTCCAGGCGTACCGGCGTGCCGTGGACGAAGGGGACGACACCGGGGCGGAGGAAGTCCGCGACGAAGTCGCCGGGGTGGACGCCGAACTTCGGCAACTGGGAATCCGCGGTGCCCTCCCGCCCCTGGACCCGCGCCCTCGGATCGCGCGCCGGTCGACCAGGCGCAGGCAGGACGCACCGAACCTGCCCCGTCGTCCGGTCGCGAAACGCACGGTGGGCAGGGTGTTCGGCGGCCGGTACCAGCCGTCCACGTTCCTCACGCTCACCCTGGACAGCTACGGCCCGGTCCACGGCGACGGCACCCCGGTCGACCCGACGACGTACGACTACCGGCGGGCGGCGCGGGACGCGGTGCACTTCGCCGCGTTGTTGGACCGGTTCGTGCAGAACCTGCGGCGCTGCGTGGGCTGGGACGTCCAGTACTTCTCCACCGTCGAACCACAGCGACGGCTGGCTCCGCACTGGCACGCCGCGATCCGGGGCAGCATCCCGCGTGCCGAGCTGCGGGCGGTCGCCCGGGCCACCTACCACCAGGTGTGGTGGCCCGCCCACGACGAGATCAAGTACGGCGGCGACCACCTGCCCGTGTGGGATGCCCGCGCGAAGGGGTTCGTGGACCCGACCACGCGGACACCCCTGCCCACCTGGGCAGAGGCCCTGGACCAGGTCGACGAACCCGCGCACGTCGCCCGGTTCGGCGTCCAGGTGCACTCCAAGGGCATCCTCGGCGGCACCGAGGAAGCCGGACGCCACATCGGCTACCTGACGAAGTAAACCGCCAATCTCTTACTGGTGACTACAGAGCAGCTCTGACCTGGGCATATGTCAAGATCATCAAGTATTTAGCTCCGGACCTCTGCGCGTCCCACCTGCGAGACCCGCTGTTCGATCATCGGTGGTCTGGACCACCCGCCGACTTCCCAAGATCGTTAGCCGCTGGAGTCCCGGCCACCCGCACGCTCAGAATGTCCATATTGGACCAACCATGCTGCCTGATACGGCCCGTAAGCCGATGCGCCCTGGTCAACTGGGCCAGGTAAGGGCACCGATACGAAGGGTGAGAGTACGCTGGATGGCCCAAGGGCCACCTGAAGAGCTGCCAGGGAGTACTCCCTATGAGCGATACCAGTCAGCGACCTGGTAGTCGATCATGCGTAGGGTGCGGGAAACCACTCGCAGCCGACAACACTGCACAGACCTGCATCAACTGCCGCAGGCGTCACCATGACCAGTTGCATATGCCGCCGGTGGTAAAACCGGACTTCTACGAGACGGCGGATTTCCACGCCGCATTCGATAGTCAGCACGTCGGCAGGGTTATTAAAGTATACCGACACCACCCACGCCACCTACAGCTATTCGGCGGCGCCCTGAGTCAAGAGCTAATGGCGCGCTGGTTGAGGATGACACAGGGGGCCGTAAGTAAACTAGAAAATGCGAAAACCCCCGAACTGGACATTGACCGTCTTCGGTTCTACGCCAAAACACTGCACTTTCCGCAGAAGCAGCTTTGGTTCAGGATCGAAGAACACGGTCACCTTGAAAACGTAAGCCTCGGCAGCACCCTTGACAACTTCTCGGTTCCACCAACTCTCGTCTTCGAAGACGCAGACCCGCTAACAGGAAGCGTTCTAACGGACAGCCTCTTCTTGGGGGCAGGGTCACTTCCACAACGCGTCTTGCCTGCAATAATCCGCGAGACAACCGCCGACCTACAGATGATGGACTTCAAGCGCGGCGGCGGCCATGCGCGACGACTGGTCATGCACTACTTCCAGAACGAAGTAGCCCCGCTTTTGAGTTGGCACTATGCAGACGTCTCGCTAAGGCAGGAAATATTCAGTGCAGCCGCGGAACTTCTTCGGCTAATAGGGTGGACCGCTTACGATGCCGGAAGGCATGGCACCGCAGCACAATACTTCACGCAAGCCCTTCGGATAGCACATGAAGCACGGGACAGTTCGATGGTGGGCGTGATTCTCGCGAACATGTCACATCAAGCAAACTATATGGGCAGGTTTGATGACGCAGTAAAGCTTGCGCAACAGGCGCTTGACGTCACACGAGACAATCCGAGTAAGACGCTTCAAGCGATGATTCACGCAATGGAAGCCCGCGCCCGCGCCAGTCTGGGCGACAAACTCGGCATGGTGGCGTCACTGAACACCGTTGAAAAAGTCTTTAACACCCGCGACATCGATCACGACCCAGCATGGATTAGCTACTTCGACCAGCATGAACTAGCCGGCGAGGCCGCACATTGCTTCCTGGCTATCGGCGAACCAGGTCAAGTCTCAAGATTCTCAACACTAGCGATCGATCCAGACCGTACCCCGCCTAGGACCCGGAGCTTTATTCGGATGGTAGCGGCCTCAGGGGCCTTGGCGGACGGCGATCTTGAATCAGCTATTGCGCTTGCAACTGAGGCCATAGAGACAAACGTCTCCCTGCAATCGGCACGGTACGTCAAGTACCTGACCGACTTTCAAGCAGCGTTGAAGACCCGCCACCCAGGAAAGGGGTCGCAGGTTTTCGACTTGCTTCGAGCACACTACCCACGCCTCAGCTTGGAATCTTAGAAAGGTCTCCACACCCGGCCCGAATGTCCGTTCCTCAGTGCATAAACGCGCGCACTGAACTCGTCGAGTATCTCACGGGAGTGGCGGATGTTTTGCATGAGCCAAGTTGTCATTTTAATCTCTTGAATCTGCCGCAAGACATCGAACCCCGACCACCGGGTAACGTCGAACCCATACGCCTCGACGTACTCTCCATACTTCTCGACAGACATCAGTTTTGCGGTCGCACATTCGACCGCTGCCACCGTTAGATCCCATTCCGGTTGGCCAATGCCGACATTCTCAAGGTCGATCAGGATAGGATTTTCCGTGTCCGAGAGCATGACATTTCCCATGTGCGCATCGCCGTGCACGATGCATGGGTCGAGCGGGAAATCCAGATCCCGAACCTGGGCCGCTAGCGACTCGAAGCGCTCAAGAAGAAACGTGACATCCTCGACAGGGGCGTCCGACTTTTCAAGCCGGGACTTCACGCGGTCGCCAAATCTGAACTGAGGAATGACGCGATCGGAAGGCAACTGCAAACTGTGCAGTCTACGCAATAGCTGAGCGAGAATATCTACTCGATCTTTCGGCGCACTGCCTCCCGGTATGAACTGCCAGAACGTCACAGGGTGCCCATTTACGCTCAACGGCTGATTATCGACGTCGGCGACACGCACGGCGGGAAACCCAACACCTTGTAGCCAGTCGGATACAAGGACCTCTTTTCGAGCTTGCGCCATGTAGTCCATAGTGCGAGCGATTCGCACGACAATCGGCTCATCGGCCAATGCGTATAGTGCGTTCTCACCGGTCCGGATGAGAGATGCGCCCGTTGCGTTAAGGCCAGCAGCTTCGCATGCGGCCCGCAAAGCTCGGCCCGTGTGGCCGGACGAGAAGTCGCCCGTGGCATCGCCTTCAGTCGAAGCGTTCACATCCCCGAGGTTACCTTGTCCGGGTTGAATACGCGCGGCTCGCCGATGATCCAGTTCAGAACTGATCATACGGCCTCCATTTGATACACCGTGGCCTTAAACCGGTCCGGAACCACTCATGCAGCGCTTTCCGTGCGTCCTCAATTGGTACAGCGGCGGACCGTGGGAACACGGCCCCAGTGGCGCCGCTGAAAATCAGGTCAACCTGAGGGGACGGGTGGCCAGGGTTGTACGAGTTTGCCAGTGGCATTGCGTCGTCGTCATGGTCACAGTAGTTCAGAGCCGCAAACCCTGCGACAGGGTCGACGCTTATCCGAAGTTGGTGGTTCGGGACAGGACCACCGGTCAACGGTTCCGCGAAGTACTCTTGATCGCCAATAGACATGACTGACTCCCACATAGGATGTGGGGTTATCAGAAGCTTCTCCGCAAACTCGCAGAATGCTTCCTCTCCGCGAAGTACGGTCACGATACCCGTCGTGAGTGAAGCGGTGACGATCATTTCGACCCTTACCGGAACGATTTGGCAGGCGAACTACCGTGGCAGGAAAATCGGCTCCAGCCAGCTTCTGTTTTGAATCGCGACCGCCAGGCCGTCAAGCTTCTCGGCCGCGTAAACCTCGAAGCCTACAGAGATCAGCCTTTGTAGCGCTTCGGCGATCTCTACTTGGTCCAGCCTCGCGACCGTCGTCAGAGCAAAAGCAATGCGTGGTTCGAGTTCGAGCGTCAACGTCAGGGCCTTTTCCGACTGTTCGGTCACAACTCCCCTTTTAGGTCTTCACGATCTTCAAGCTTGTCCAAAACAGTGCAGTTCCGGTTCGGCAGTGCGGTTCCTGGTCAGTCAGATTTCCGAGCGCCTCAGCGTTACGACTTGACGTCTCGGAGTTCCCGAACCAGGTGGGAAGCGAGGACCCAGGAAAGTGCGGGGTCGTCGAACGTGACGATGGTGGGTTTCCATGCCCGCACGCCGGTGGGTGAAGCGATGTGGAGTGCGCCGTGGACTCCGACGATGGGTGCGTTTCGTACGCGGACCACGGCGTGACCGCGTCGCAGCGCCGGGCACAGGCGGGTCGAGAGCGTGAGGCAGTCGGCGCAGACGGGCGGTTCGGTGCAGGCCATGCCTTCCGGCCAGTCGGCCCAGTCGGTCCGGTGGTCGGGTAGTACGAAGAGGGTGCCGTCCGGGTCGGTGTCGGCGGGGTGGGCGCAGACCTGGCAGAGGAGCTTGTGCATCGCGCGGCGTTGGCGGGGCGAGTGGACGACGCCGAACAGGGGCTTTCCCTGGTTCCGGGCGAGCGGTACCCGGCGCCAGAGGACACCGTTGTGGTCGCGGTCGCGGGGACGTTCGTCGCGGTATCCGATGCCGGTGTTTCCGGGCAGGGCGACCAGATCGTGGGGTTCGGTCTGTTCTGCGGACCACGCGGTGATGTAGGGGACGTGGAGCGAACGTGAGTGGGTGTCGGTCACTGTGGTAGTCACTTCGTCGAATTTTCTGGAAGGTTGATGATGTGGCAGTGATCGGTGGCTCACGTGCCGCACTAGCGGTTTTGGGTCGTGCCACGAGCTGGGCCATGTTCGATGACTTCGAACAAGTCCTTGAAGTCCATGGGGTGGAGTGCGGCCAGGGCTCCGGCGATGAAGGCCGCTCCGGGTCGGAGTTCGCCGGCGAGGACGCGGGTGACGGTCGACCGGTTGACGCCCATGGCCTTGGATCGGGCGTAGTCGGAGCGCAGACCCGCGAGGGTGGCCGCTTTGGTGAAGTCGCCTGATCGCAGGCGGACGGTGTATCTCATGGTCGTCCCGTCGTGTCGTGGTGGTGGACGAGTTCGAGTGCGGCCGGGCAGTAGACGGTTCGGCCGTATTTCGTAGTGCCGTGGGGAAGGAGGATTCCGGCGTCGCGGAACGCCGCGATCGTGTTGACGGCGGTGCGTGAGGTCATGTTGTGGCGGCGCACCAGGTCCGGACCGCTGGTGACGGGATGTGCCACCAGGTCGGCCAGCACGCTTCTCTGAAATCTGCTGGGGTTGTGGGGAAGTCTCCCGGCGAGGCGGTCGTACAGGCCGGGAAGGGCGTTGATCAGGGCCATCTCGTGGTGGCAGGCGGCGACGATCCCTTCCGCCAGGAACCGCACGAGACCGTCCGTGCCGGCGGTGGTCGTGGCGGTGCCGGTCAGGTGCCGGAAGGTCTCGGCGTGGTCGGCCAGCCAGCCGGTGAACGGGAGGACGGGGCGGGAGAGCAGGCCGTCGTGGACGGCGTCCGCGACCAGACCGAGGCGTTGGGCGTGGCGGGCCCCCGCTGTGGCCTGCGGATTCACCAGGCGCCGGACGTGAGTGAGGACCAGAGTCGTGGGCATGCCCGGCTCCGGTGACGAGGTCGGCGAGGCGGGGCCTTCAACGCCCTTCAAGTACGGGCTGAGGTCGGAATCGACGTGCGTCGGGTGCGCCCGGTAGAGGGCCTGGTGCAGGAGTTCGACCAACGCGACGGGCAGGCCGTCCAGTCGTGCGGAATCGCGGGCCTCGCGGATCATCACGGTGCGCGGCCACCGTGCGGTGAAGCGGGACGTCTCCACCGTGCTGTCGAGCCAGAGCAGCGCTTCCCGTGCGCGGCCGAGGGCATAGCTGGTGGGTGCGCTCAACCCCGTGACGCGGGGACGCCGGGGGCGGTTCGACCCGGCCGGGGTGCCCGACTCGACGCGGGCGACGCACTCGTCCTCCACCCGGTGCAGGACATCGGTGACGCGGACGGCCTCACGACCGCCCCCGAGCGGAAGTGCGCGCCGCGCCAGGTCGGCATGGTGGGCGGCCCCGACACGTCGACCCGAGCGGGCCATCAGTCGGGCGATGAGGGCCAGCCTTCGCGCGGGTGCCAGCGGATCGACTGTGGGCAGGCTGAGCAGGTGGAAGGCATCGTCCAAGGCTCGATGTCGACGGTCGTCGACGTCGTGTGCCCTGATCCTCTCGGTCACGGTGTGTTCTGTGTCGTTGCGGCGTGGGTGATGCCACGGCGCGTGCTCTGCGGTCATGATCTGGATTCCTGAGGAATGAGATGAACACCAGGCGCGGAAACTCCGTGGCGGGCACCCCATGAGGATGGGGGGCGTAGCCGTCGGACACGAGATAGATCAGCGTGGTAATCACTCCTGAATGCGTTTCGGGCGATTTCACGCAGGGTCATGCGGGCCAGCATCTCCAGATCGACGAACGGTTTGAACAGCCTGCCGGACAAGGCGCATCCTGCCTTTCCTAAGGGCCTATCGGTGACGCTGGGTTCGGTCGGCACCACCATGGGTCCTGTCACTGGTCGGGGTCTATGTCAATCTGGGAATGGGACACTCTGGTACAGGAATAACCGCTGGTCAGTACCCCTGGGGTACTCCAACCGGCTACACCGATCGGAGTACCCCGCCCGGTGTGGGGTCCCGACCCGGCGCCGTCCTCGACAGCCGGTCGGCGGGCAGTCGCCGTGACATTCCCGAGATGAGTATCCGGCCGGTCGAAATTCCTTCTCGGAATACCCCGTCCCGCCGCGCCCACGGTGACCTGCGGTATTCCTCCGCTGACATGAGGACATTCCCGATCCGTCATGGTCGCCAGGGTGCCGGCCGGCGGTTACTCGATGGCGACGGCTCGCGGTCCCGCGAGCCGCGTTCATCGGCCAAAGGACACCAATCATGGAATTGTCGCGTTCGAATTCGCTGACGATCAGGCAAGCGGCGTGGTTGTTGGGATGTGGGGAAGCGGGGGTGTGGCGGGCCGTCCGGACCGGGCTGCTGCCGACGGTGGCGGGCAGGGGCGGGGTAATACGGGTGCCGGCGTGCGCGGTCGCCCGGCTCGTGGAGTCCCCGGAGCGGGGCGTGCGCCGATGACCGACACCGACAGCGGGGACGTGTTCGACCGGGTCGCGGTCGACCTGGACCGGGTCGCCGGGCTGGCGGACGCCGAGCTGGTGCACGCCGTGCGCGTCGACGGGTCGTGCGGCTGGCTGGCGACCGGCGACCAGGCGCCCGGGTGGACCGGCGACGACCGGGCGGACCGGGCGCTCGCCGCGCGGGTGTGCGCGGGCTGCCCGGTGCAGCGGGAGTGCTTGGAATGGGACCTGCGTGAACTTCGGGCGGGACGTACGGCCACGACGGGGGTGTGGGGTCCGGTGGCCCCGATGGACCTCCCGGCGGTGTTCGTCTCGTGGTCGGACCGGCGTGACGGCGCACGCCCGGCGGGGGGCCGCTGATGGCCTCGGGCGGGGTGCTCACGGCGGTGGCCGGGTCGGTGGCGGTGCTGGTGTTCGTCGTGGTGTGGCGGCGGCGGTCGGTGCGGCGGTCGCGGGCCGGCGGGGTGCGGGTGTTCTCGTTGGCCGGGCGGACGGTGGTCGGGGCGTCGGTGATCGTCACGTGCCAGTGGCTGGCGCTGACCCACCCGGACACCACGACGGTGGTGCGGGTCGCCGCGTTGGGGCTGCCGGCGTTGGTCGCGTCGTGGTCGTTGGTGCGCGCGGTGACCGTCACCGTCGTCGACGACCGTCGGAGGGACCGGCGATGACCCGTCGTCCGGAACGCGAGATGGTGCCGATGGTGTTCGACGGCGAGATGATCGACGACGAAACCGTTGTGCCACAGGGACAAAGTGTGCCGCGGCTTACCTTTCCGCGGTGGCGTGCGGTGGCCGGCGTGGCCGGGGGCCGGGTGCGTGCGGTGGTGCGGTGTCCGGCCGTGGTCCACGCCCGGTCGGTGGCCGGGTACCGGGTGCGTCAGGCTCCGCGTGACGCCGTGCGGCTGGTGTGGTTCCTGGTGCGCGGTGTGGGTCGGTGGGGTGCCAAGGGGTGGCGGTGGGGGTCGCACGCGGATCTGCGCGCCGATGCCCGTGCGGCGAGGCTGGCCGGGGATGTGCAGGCCCGGCGCACCGCGCAGGAGACGATCCGGGCCGACGCGCGCGCACGCTGGGCCAAGGCCGGGACCGTCGTGCGGCGGACGGTGGTCGGCGCGGCCGTGACCACCGTGGTGCTGGTGCTGCTGGCACTGGGCGAGATGGTCGCCGGGCGCGAGGTCATGCCGGGGTGGTTGCGCGCGGTGTACGCCGTGCGGGACGCGATCGGGCACGGGGTGGCCGGGGGGTGGCCGTGGGTGTGGCGGTCGACGGTGTGCGCGTTGGTGTGCGCGGCGGTGTGGGAGGGACGCGACCGCACACCGGGCGCGTCCTGGATCACCCGCCCCGACCGCGACGACGACGGGTCCTGGGTGGACGAACGCATGATCTCCAAGGCGTTGGCACACCTGGGGATCGCGCCGTTGAACGCGTTCCTGCGCGGCGGCGGCGAGTTGGTCTACACCGTGCCCGCGCGCCGGGACGGCGACGGTACCCACGCCCGCATCCGCCTGCCGCTGGGGGTCACGGCGGACATGGTCTGCGACCGACGCCGGGTGCTGGCCGCGAACCTCGGAAGGTCGTCGTTGGAGACCTGGCCGACCACCGGCGAGGAGGACGGCGTGCTGGACCTGTGGGTCGCCGACAAGGGCACGCTCTCCGGCGGCGCGGGCGACTGGCCGTTGCTGCACGAGGGAACCGTGGACGTGTTCGACGGGGTCCCCGTCGGACTGTCGCAGCGCGGGGTGGTCGTCGCCCCGCCGTTGCCCGAGTCCAACTGGTTGATCGGCGGCCGGCCGGGGCAGGGCAAGACCAACCTGCTCCGAGTGCTGCTGCTGGGCGCGGCGCTGGACCCCACATGCGAACTGTGGGTGTTCGTCATGGGCGAGAGCCCCGATTTCGAGCCCCTGAGGCCGCGCCTGAGCCGCTACCGCATGGGCTTGGACGACACCGTCGCGGCCGGCGCCGTGCGGGCGTTGGAAGACCTGTGCTCCGAGATGGAACGACGCGGCCGGATTCTCGGGGAACAGCCCGGACGTCCGCCGAAGGTCTCCCGGCGCCTGGCCGACAAACCCGCCTTGGGACTGCATCCGCTGATCCTGGCGGTCGACGAGTGCCACGAACTGTTCCAACACCCCACCTACGGCAGGAAGGCCGAGGAGTTCGCCGTCCGGTTGATCAAACGCGGACGCAAGTACGGAATCACTCTGATGTTGGCCACGCAGTCACCCACCAAGGACAGCATTCCCAAGGAGATCACCCGGAACATCTCGTGCGGCGCCGCGTTCGCGGTCGCCGACCACATCGCCAACGACGGGCTTCTCGGGTCCGGGAAGTACCGGGCGGGAATCCGCGCGACGGAACTACGGATGCGCACCGACCGGGGAACCTGCGTCGCCGTCGGCATCACAGACGCGACATTCGAACTGGTGCGCACGTTCTACGTGCCGTTCGAGGACGGGGCTGACCTGGTGAGCCCGGTCATCGCACGGGCCATGGCCCACATGACGGACGCGAAACGCACAGTGGTCACGACCGGCGGCACCCGCAAGGAGATCGACACGACACCGGCTGATCACTTGAAAGACATCTACTCGATAATCGGAGAGGAACCACGTGTCCGCACTCAAGTCATTCTCGCACGCCTTGCTGCACACAATCCTCGCGAATACGAACCATGGAGCCTCCGAGACCTGCGTGCGACACTTCGCAGCTACGGAATCCGTGCCTACAAGTCCGACGGCACGATGGTTCTGCGCGCTGCCGATGTCGCCGAGGCGATCTCCCGCCGCGACCTGGCCTCTGATGACTGAGAGGGGCCAAGGGCAACACGATGACGATGAATCTGGTTTCCGGTTGTTGGCCGGTCGCGATCCGGGCGGACGTCAGCGGAACGTGTGTTGGCCGGTCGCGGTCGGTCATCCTGGTCGGCCGCCAGGGCGTTCTCTCGGTCGGGAAGGTACCGGGGAGGCAGGGAGTTGTCCCTCCCATGTCCCCGGTGGCTCCTCCATGGGTTGACCTGGTCGAATGCGGTTCAGGGAGTGTGCGGCAGGGTCCCGGCGGAGTGGCCCGAACGGGCCGGATTCGCTGCGTGCCGGGCTGTGGTGTGGCCTCCCTCCCTCGGTCAGGCGGGGGTGGTGTCCACGGCGGCTGATCGTTCACAAGCGACTCAATCCACCCAGGTCCAGGGAAGCAGCGATGATCGACAGGTTCACGATTCGGGAGACGATTCCGGGGGGTCGGGGCAGGCCGGGGACGGACCGGTCACCGCCCCGAGCGGGTACGCGGCGGTGCCGCAGCCCCGACAGGGTGACGACGATGGGCGCGGCGGCGCCGTGGAACGGCCTCAGAGGGCCGTACGGCGCACGAAACGCCGTGGGCGGTCCGGAGTTCCGTCCGACGTCGGGGCGGGCGGGCAGCGTGGTTCAGGACCTACACCGGTGCCCTCGCCCGAGGAGTGGGCGCGGGAGCAGTTGAGGAATGCGCCTCCCCGGTCACGGAAGTGGGCACGGTCGGTGGCAGCCATCTACGGACTTGATATTCGCTGGGAGGAGTAGGCGCCCCTCATTGAATGGCAGAGGCCCCGACGTTGGCGTCGGGGCCTCTCCGTGTGCGGGGATGTCGATTGCTGCTGTTTGCCGATCGTCATTCGTCGTCTTCCCGCCACACCGGGGTGATCTGATCGGGGGTGAATCGTGCCCCCGGGTGGGGTGCGGGGTGGATGATCACGGCGGTGAGGCTGCGGGCTATCGCCGCCTGCTTCTGTTCCAGGGTGAAGTCTGGTCGGCTCCATTCCGCTTCCAGGTTCGCGGCACGCGACACGCGCGCCTGCCGCTTTGCCTCGTACTTGCGTTTCTCGGCACGGAGCTTGCTTTCATCGGCTTCCAGACTTGCCATCAACGGGAAGTAGCGGCCACCTGATATCAGCTTCTTCTTGTAGGCCGTGGTGGACTCTTTGATCTGGTCGGTCACGGCCTTTAGTTCCGCCTCCCTGCCCCATGGTGGCAATTCGTCCGCGCGTCCGAGTTGAATTCTACTCTGCTCCGCGAGGACCAATGCGGTGATGTATCGGTCGATAGGGGCACAGGTGCGGGACACGCGGCCGCATCCGCCGAATCCGGGGGGTGGGCACTTGTAGATCGGGATGCGTTCGCCGGTTTTCTTTTCCTTGCGACTCCCGCCGGTCATTTTCGAGTTGCACATCCCGCACCGGGCAAAGGGGGACAGCAGCCGTCGGGTGACATGCCCCCTTCCTCGTTTAGGCAGTTCAGGCGAGTCTGAAGGGATGAGTTTCGCGACCAGTGCGAGATGTTGTTCCACTGTAATGATGGGTTCCCACTGCCCCTGTACGGGGTTGTCGTGTTCGTCACGCAACACCTCGCCGAGGTAGGCTCGCCATCCGCACAGCCGGGGGTTCGTGAAAATCTGACGGATGGTCATCATCCGCCATTTTCCACCCGCGATCGTGGGGATGCCGCGCTCCCCCCATTCGATTGCGATCGTGCGCGGATGCACTCCGCCGAGCAGGCGGGGGATTTCGCGGAGGATGTGCGCGGCCTCTCGTTTGCTGATGGTGGTCCGGTCCTTGCGCCACCCGAATGGCCGGTTCGCCCCGCCGTGTTGCTTTCCGGCCATGGCGGCTTTTCGGTTGCCGTCCGCCATGCGCCGTGAGGTATTCCGGGACTCGCGGTTACGCTGGTCAACCTCGCGGCGCGCGCTGGAAATACCCTCGTCGGTGGTAAGGTCGATGGTGCCGGTCATTCCGACGACGTAGACGCCGTACTGTTCGACCAGGTCGATGAGGTCTTCCAGATCGCGCGGGTCGCGCATTCCACGGTCGATGTTCGGCAACGCCAGTGCGTTGTACTCGCCGCGCCGCAGCGCGGTCATCATGGAATCCCAGTCTGGTCGTACGACACGGTAGCCGTAGGTTTCGTCCGGGAGCATCACTTTCACGCGTTTGAACGCAGATACGTTGTTCTCCGGGTATTCCTCGCCGATTCGTCCGCCGATTCCCAGGGCAAACGGGCGAAGCTCAGCTAGTTGGTTGGTGACCCGTACTGCGGTCCCTTTCGGGTCGAGCGAGTCACGGCCGTACAGAGCCCAGATCAGTTGATCGGGAACGATGTCCAGTTGGGTGCGTCCGCCAGCGCGGCGGGGGCGTGAGGTGGCCATGACACTCAGTGTGCAGTAAGAGATTGACCGAGTACCTGACCAAGAGCATCGGTGACTGTCACGACGCGCGGACCACCCGCCAGGAGGAACACGCCGAGAGGCTGTGTGCGGAGCTGGCTGTCACGCCCTGCTCGCCGCAGTGCCCGGTCTGGCTGCTCTACGGCGTTCAGCCGCGTGGGGCTCGGGTGTCGATGGAGCCGGGGAAGTGCAAGGGCAAGGCGCACAAGCGGTCCACGCTCGGTGTGGCGGGGCGGCGGGTGCTGGTGTCGCGCAAGTGGTCGGGCAAGTCCCTCGCCGATCACAAGCACGACCGCGTGGCCTTCGTTCGGCAACTCCTGGCCGACGTCGGCATCGCCCAGGACGAACAGCCCCGACGGGTCGCGTGGCACAACGTCCGACCAGGGGACCCGAACGTGCCGCCACGGGCACACCTGCTGATGCGCGCCGTGGCCGAACGAAGGCGATGGAAAGCCGAATACACAGCCGCGCTGCTGGCCTCGGCCAGTCCTCCCAACCATTCGGCAACTCCGCAAGCTGCGTAAACAGGGGGATGGGATGAACGGCAAGGTGCGTGAGCTAGGGCAGTTGATGACCGTCCCGGAGATGTTGGAGGCCCTGGGCGGGGTCTCGCGGGACACGTTCTACAAGTGGCGGCAGACCGGGAAGGGGCCGCGCTGCTTCCCGCTTCCGAACGGGGAGCTGCGGTGCCGGCGGGCGGACTTCGTGGCCTGGCTGGAGTCGCTGTACGGGGCGGCGGCATGACCACGACGTTCAAGGTCAAGTTCTGGGAGATCAAGAAGCGGGCTGGGCGTAAGCGGCCGTGGGCGGTCCGGTGGCTGACAGACAAGAAGGAACACTCGGAGTGGTACGCCAACAAGCCGTTGGCCACTGGCGGCTGTCCGAGTTGATGCAGGCGGTCCGGGATGGTGAGCCGTTCGATGTGGAGACAGGGCTTCCCGTCTCGGAGCTTCGACGGCGAAACTCTTTGTCGTTCTTGGAGTTCTCACAGTCCTATATGGATCTGAAGTGGCCTGACGCTGCCGCTACGACTCGGGGTAGCACTGTGGAAGCGCTGGCGACTGCGGCTGCTGCGTTCGTCAAGGACGGTGTCGGGCGACCTGCGGTCACGGAGCTGCGGGGTGTGCTGTCGCGGAATCTGTTGCCTCCGACGACTCGTGATCTTGAGCTGTCGGGGGAGGAGCGGGAGGTCGTTGACTGGCTCGTGCGGAACTCGCGGCCGTTGTTCGAGGTGACGGACGCTGTCCTGCTGCGGAGCTTGCTGGATGAGCTGGCAGCCAAGTTGGACGGGAAGGCGGCTGCGGCCACGGTCTACCAGCGGAAACGGGCGGTGCTGTTCAACCTGCTGTCTTACGCGGTCGAGCGGGAGTTGATCCCGGACAACCCGCTGACCAGGGTGAAGCGGAAGGCCGCGAAGGTGGTCGAACAGGTTGACCCGCGAGTGGTGGCCAACCCCGGCCAGGTGGCTCGGCTGCTGACGGCGGTGACCTACGTCGGGCGGCGGAACCTGGACCGGGGCGCGCACCTGGCGGCGTTCTTCGCTACCGGCTACTACGCCGCTGCTCGGCCCGCTGAGGGCCTGGCGCTCCGAGAGGATGACTGCACCCTGCCCGAGGAGGGCTGGGGCCTCCTGATGCTCGGTGAGTCGCGGCCGGCGGCGGGGAAGCGGTGGACGGACTCCGGTGAGGTTCACGACCGGCGTGGGCTGAAGCACCGGGGGCGGAAGGATGTGCGGCCGGTACCGATCCCACCGGTTCTCGTCCGCATCCTGCGTGATCACCTCGACCGGTACGGGGTCGGTCCGGACAGGCGGCTGTTCAGGTCGCCGAGTGGCGGGGTGGTGTCGTCCTCCACCTACTACCGGGTGTGGGAGGAGGCCCGTCAGTACGCCCTGACGCCTGCCCAAGTGGCATCTCCGCTGGCAGCCCGGCCGTACGACCTTCGGCACGCCGCAGTGTCGCTCTGGCTGAACGGAGGCGTCCCGGCTACCGAGGTCGCTGAGCGTGCGGGGCACTCGGTGGACGTGCTCCTGAAGGTCTACGCGAAGTGCATCGACGGGCAGCGAGAGACCGTGAACAAGACCATCGAAGGTCTCTTCGAAGCGTGACCCGCAACTCGGGAGCAAGGCCCTCGGAGGAGCACTCCGGGGGCCTTCCGCTTGGGCACGTATTGGGCACAGCCAGTCCGTGGTGAGTCCGTGGATGGCGGCAAACAGGGACAGATTCCCGCTGACGGCGACTGACGGAAAAGATCAAGCCCCGAGCGCGTTGCCGCAGCTCAGGGCCTGATTCACCCGGCGAAAGGTGAGTGCCCCCGGCAGGATTCGAACCTGCGACACACGGTTTAGGAAACCGATGCTCTATCCCCTGAGCTACGAGGGCGTGGCGCCTCAGGGTACCCGGCAGGGTGGCGGTGGGTCGTGGGCGGGGTGCCGTACGTGCGTTTGAACGCCCTGCTGAACGCCGCCTCCGACCGGTACCCGTAGCGGTGTGCCACGGACGACAGCGGGTCCCGGGTGGTGGACAGGTGGGTGCGCGCCGCCTGCATGCGCCACCTGGTCAGGTACTGCAGGGGTGGTTCCCCGGTCTGCGCGGTGAACCTGGCCGCGAACGACGACCTCGACATTCCCGCGACCGCCGCCAGCGACGCCACGGTCCACGGCCGCTCGGGGTGGCGGTGGATGGCGTTCAGTGCCCGGCCCAGGTGCGGGTCGCGCAGCGCCGCCGGCCAGCCCTCGCGGGCTTCCGGCGCCGTGTCCAGCCACGTCCTGATCGCCTGGACGACCAGGATGTCGGCCAGGCGCGTGATCACGGTCTCGCCGCCCGGCCGCAGGGCCGCCGCCTCGCGCGTGATGAACCGCAACGTGCTGTGCAGCCACCCCGTGGTGTCCTCGTCCCACGTGTCCACGTGCAGCACGGTCGGCAGCAACGCCACCAACCGTTGGGCCGCCACGTGGTCGAACCGGACCACGCCGTAGGTCACCGACGTCCGGGCACCGCCCCCGCCGAAGTCGAGGAACTCGTAGCAGTCGCTCACCTGGTCCACGGGGATGTCGAACAGCGGCGTGTAAGGCCCGCCGCCCCCGCTGTGGAACCGGTGCGGGGTGCCGTGCGGGATCAACGTGAGGCTGCCCTGCTCCAGCTCCCACGTCCGCCCCTCCACCTCCAGCGTGCACCGCCCGGACGTGACCACCTGGAACGCCATCAGCCCCGGCAGTTCCGGCACGGCGATCGCCCACGGCGCGGTCAGCTCCGCGCGGCAGTACAGCGTGCCGGTCAGTCGCAGCAGGTGCAGTGCCTCGCCGAGGGGGTCCATGTCGTCATCCTGCGCCGGCGCCGACCGCGAATCCACGGCCGTGGACGATCGGCAAACGGGCGCGGCGGCGCGGTCATGGCCTCCCACCAAGACCGCGCCGAAGCTGAACGCATGAGAACCGTTCTGATCATCTCGGCGCTGGTCGCCGCCGCCGTCGGCATCGGCACCCTGTTCTTCCCGCACGCCTTCCACGCCACCACGGGCATCACGCTCGACGGCCCGAACCTGCTCAGCGAGGTCCGCGCGGCCGGCGGCGGCGTGCTCGCCGCCGCGTTCCTGATGGGCCTCGGCGCGTTCCGGCGCGGGTTCGCGGTCCCCGCCGCGCTCACGGGCGCCGTGCTCTACCTGGGCTACGGGCTCGCCCGTCTCTACGGCGCCGCGGTGGACGGCCTGCCCGCCGCGCCGCTGGTCGCGGCGACGGTCGCCGAGCTGGTCCTGGGAGTGGCCTGCGTCCTGGTGGCGCGTCACCCGTCCGGCGGCCGGGCCGTGTACCACGCGTAGAACCGGGGTGGGCTGTTCGGGGGATGTGGGACCACCCTCCTTCTCCACGTCCGTGTGCTGAGGTAAGGAGGAGCCACCGACCACTGCACGGAGAGCCGTCCCATGACCGGTAGACCCTGGCCCGACTTCCGACCTGGACCACTGGGCGCGGTCGGCGCCTGGTTCCGGCGCCGGAAAGACCGTCCGGCGCCCGAGGAGTTCACGTTCGTGCCCGCCCAGTCGTCGCACGAGTACCCGTTCGAGACGCCGCTGCCCAGCGCCGTCCACGGCTTGGACTTCCGGGCGTCGTTCACGGTCTGCTGGCGCCTGGACATGCACTCGAACGCCCGCCACAACGCGCCCCGCAGCGCGGCCGTCAACGACCTCGTGCGCCGGGCCAGGGCACTCACCGAGCGGGCCATGCTCGTGCACCACGCGCCGCTGCGCCACCAGCTCGGCGACGAGCTGTCCGCCGAACGCCAGGTCGAGGGCACCCACGTGTGGGCCCGCGCCGAGGACGTGGAGCTGACCGTCGACCCCGGTGATCTGGAGATGGCGCGCAAGCACGTCGAACTGCACCAGGCCCTCACGGTCCGCGAGGCCGAGCGTGACGCCGAACGCGCCGAGATCCGCTACCTGCGCGACGAGGTGCTCACGGACCTGTCCACGGCGACGATCTGGTGGCTGTACCGCAACGGCTACCAGGTCGAGCAGGCCGTGGCGCTGGCCGAGCAGCTCGCGGCCCTGGTCCGCATCGCGTCCGAGCGGCGTGACGCGCACTGGGCTGACACGCTGGTCACGAGCTTCGAGAGCGCGCTGCCCACGTTGTCCGACGGCCACCGCCAGGACCTGCGCCTGCACCTGGCCAAGGCGCTGGGCGTCTACGGCGGCTCGTCGGTCGCCGGCGAGTTCGCCGAACAGGTCGGCCTGCCGCACGGGAACGGCGCCAAGCCCCTGCCGTGACCGGGGTCGATAGCCTGGGTGGGGTGAGCCAGAACCTGACCGGGATGCGCGGCGCGGCGGTCGCCGGCGCGCTGCGCGTCCTCGCCCGACTGACCCCGTTCGTCGAATCCGAGCTGATCGGCCTGCGGCACGTGGTGCGCCCCGGAGACGTGTGCCTCGACATCGGCGCCGCCCTCGGTCTCTACACCGTGTCGCTCGCGCGACTGGTCGGTCCACAAGGGACGGTGCACAGCATCGAACCGCTCCTGTTCGCCCATCCCGCGCTCTCCTACGTGCTGCGTCCGCGCGAGGGTCGCAACATCGTGCGCCATTCCGTGGCCCTGGGCACCCGTGAGGGCAAGGACGTCATGAGCGTCCCGGTCCGCCACGGCGTCCCGGTCACCGGCCGGTCGTTCCTCACCGCGGGCGCCGACGGCCTCGGTTCCAACGTCGAGTTCGCCGAGCACCTGGAGGTCGTGGTGCGGACCGACACGCTTGACCGTTTCCGCACGTCCAACGGGATCGACCGGATCGACTTCGTCAAAGCCGACGTCGAAGGCGCCGAATTGCGGGTGCTGCAAGGCGGTGTCGAGACCATCGAACGGTTCCGCCCCAAGCTCCTGCTGGAGATCGAGGACCGCCACCTGCACCGCTTCGGGCACCGGCCGCGGGACATCGTGGATTGGCTCGCGGAGCGCGGCTATCGGATGAGTGCGTGGCGTGACAACGCGTGGCGGCCGACCGAACGCGTGACCGAGGGTGTGCGCAACTACCTGTTCACGGCCTGACGGGCGGATATTCCACCGGTGACAACGGAAGACCCCGGTCCCTGGGGGTGGACCGGGGTCTTCCTGCGGACCGGTCCACGCGCTGGCATGGACCTCAAGCTCACACAGCGAGTATCCGCAACCGGCCGTCCGTTGGGAACCCGTCATTCGTACGAATCGACTGTCCGCCGCAGTGCTTTCGGCAAGGATTTATGCTTTTTCCCATGGCATATCGGGATTCGCGTCCACTGTGGACTGTCTCGATACGCGCACGGCGGGTTCGGAGGTGCGCGAGTGGCCCGTGTGTCGCACGATACCGAGCCCCGACGGTTCGCGAAAGTGCTTCACGTCTGCCGAAGCGCCGGCAACTGTGAACGTGGAGTGGGCTGCGGTTCCATGGTGAGATAACGGTGAATTAACGTCAGCTTGCGTGTTCGTGCGCGATGCTGGGCGGGTACGAACACGAAACGCCAAAGCGGGGAGGCGTCGTGATCAAGGTGATGCTGGCCGACGACGAAGATCTCGTCCGGTCCGGCCTTCGCATGATCCTCAGCAGCAGCGGCGACATCGAGGTCGTGGCCGAATGCGACGACGGGCACCTGGTGGCCGACCTGGCCCGCCAGCACCGCCCGCACGTCGTGCTGCTCGACATCAGGATGCGGTCCTCGGACGGGTTGATGGCCCTGCGCCGGCTGCGCGCCATCCCGGACCCGCCCCGGATCGCCATGCTCACCACGTTCGACGTGGACGAGTACGTGTCCGAGGCCCTGCGCCTGGGAGCGTCGGGATTCCTGTTGAAGGACACCGAACCCGAACAACTGGTCAAGGCCGTGCGCGATCTGGCCCGCGGCGGAGCCGTGCTGGATCCCGGTGTCGCCGCCCGGGTGCTGGCCGCGGTCGCCGACGGCGAACGGGCCGCGGAGCCCGCGCGCCGGCTTCTCGCCTCGCTGTCGGAACGGGAGCGCGAAGTCCTCGTGCTCATCGGACAGGGCATGTCGAACGCCGAGATCGGCGGGACACTGCACCTCTCCGAGGCGACGGTCAAGGGTTATGTGTCCTCGGTGCTCGGCAAGATCGGTGCGGTCAACCGCGTGCAGGCGGCCTTGGTCGCCTTCCGCGGCGGCCTGATCGCCTGACAAGACACAACAGCAACCCGAGGCCCCGGTCGTGCCACCCAGCACGCGACCGGGGCCTCGCTTCATGCCCGCACAAGTCGGCCAGGAAGCCCGCACCACCACGACCGACCCGGGACCACACGGTGCCCGAACGCACATTTCACGGTGTCTGAACGCACAACTCGCGGTGTCTGAACGTATTCACGCAGGATCACCCCTCGACCGACGCCACGTCGATCGAAGGCTCCACCTCGACCCGATTCCGCCCCTGCCGCTTGGCCCGGTACAACGCGATATCCGCCGCCCCGAACAACAGGTCGAGCTTCGCCGGCCCAGCCGCCACCCCGATACTCACTGTCGGCCGCCGAACACTCCCCAACACCAACGTCCAATCATGCGCATCGACCGCCGCCCGAATACGTTCCGCCACAGTCGGCCCCGTGTCCGGCGCATCCCCACCAAGCAACACGACGAACTCGTCCCCGGCCCACCGCGCCACCAGATCATCGGCCCGGCACTCACGGCGGAGAAGCGTGGCGATCTCCCGCAACGCGGCATCCCCCGCCGCATGTCCCGCGTCGTCGTTGACACCCTTGAACCAGTCCACGTCGACAAGTACCAGCCAAGGCACACGCCCCTTGGCCGCCGTGCTCTCCAACAACACCGGCGCCGCCCGCTCCAGCCCGAGCCGATTGGCCAGCCCCGTCAACGGATCCCGCGTAGCCGCCTCCTGAGCCGCCACCGCGAGCCGCTGCGCGGCCACCGCCACACGTCGCTGCTCCAACGCCTGCCCAAGCCCCTCCTGGAGGGTCTCCAGCACGGTGCGTCCCGCCGCGACCGAACGACGCAGGGCCGCCGCCTCACCCACTGAGTCGTTCATCCGTGCGCACAGGTCGGCGAGATCCAGCGAGAAACGCAGCAACAACGACGTGTCGTTGATCATCTCGGCCGACGCGACCGCACGGCTCGCGAGCGTGCGCGCCGTCGCCGGGTCGTCGCGATCACGGGCCACCCCCGCCAGGACCCAGTTCGCCACGGCCATGGCCCAGTGGTCGCCGGCCGCCCGCGCTTGGGCGAGTGTGTCCGTCGCGACCTCCTCCGCACGCTCCGACTCGCCCATGCCCGCGAGCGAACGGCTGTAGGCGCCCATGAGCGCCAAGCGCATCAGCCGGTCCTCGGCCAGCTCCAAGCCTTCGCGCAGGCATTCGGCCGCCTCGGTGAACACGGCCGGCGCGACCTCGGCCGGTGCGGCGATGGCGCGGAAGTTGAGCGTTCCGCCGAGCCCCTGGAGGCAGTGGCCGAGGATCTCGCGGTCGCCGGACCGGCGGGCCACGTCGACCGACAGGCGGAGCATGTCGATGGCCGCACGCCGGTTGCCGATGCCTTCGAGCAGGTATGCGAGCGCGTGCATGGCGCGTGCGGCGGCGGGGTTGTCGCCCGCGTCCGAGTCCAGGTCGCTCCAGCCCTCGGCGGCCAGTTCGAGCGCCAGCGGGATGCGGCCCAGGCGCCACGCGAGCTTGGCCCGGTCGATCAGGACGGCCGAGCGCTCCCACCGGTCCCCGGCCTCGGGGCGGGTGCTCACGACCCGGTCGAACAGCCGGTTGGCCTCGGGCAGGCGACCGGCGTTGAGCAGCGTTCTGACCTCGTGGTCGGGCGGCGCTGCCGTGGCGGGCGGTTCCGGTCGGTCCACTCCTGCTGACGCTCCATTCCGACTGGGCGGGACGGGGTACGCGGACCCGCCCGCCGCCGGCGCGGTACCGGACAGGCTACCGGGCGGAACGCGGTGTGTACCGCTCCTCGTGCAGGACGTCGTCGAGTGGCATCCTGGTCCGCCAGCCGTGCCGTTCCAGGTCCGGCGTGTCCGGCAACGCCGCGACCGGGCCGACGCACAGCCACGCCACCGGTCGCACGCCGGACGGGATGTCGAGCAGGCGGCGCAACGCGTCCTCGCGGTAGAAGCTGACCCAGCCGACGCCCAGGCCCTCGGCGGTCGCGGCCAGCCACAGGTTCTGGATGGCCAGGCACACCGAGTACAGGCCCGCGTCGGCGATCGCGTGCCTGCCGAGCACGGCCGGCGCGCCGCGTCGCGGGTCGTAGGTGACGACGACGCCGAGCGTGGCTTCCAGGATGCCTTCGACCTTGATCCGCTTGAACACCCCGGCCAGGTCGTCGTCCAGGCCGGCCGCGAACACGCTGCGTTCCGCCAACACGTGGTCGCGGAACGCACGGCGCGTCTCCTGGCCGCGTACGACGATGAAGTCCCACGGTTGGGTGAGTCCGACGCTCGGCGCGGCGTGGGCGGCGGTGAGCACGCGACGCAGGACGTCCGCGTCGACCGGTGCGCCGGTGAACTCGGCCCGGGTGTCCCGGCGACGGTGCAGGACGTCGTAGAAGTTCATTCGAGGCATCGTGCCTCACTCGATGGTCTGATCTTTGATCACGGACGGTGGCGTCGGTCTCAACGGTGCCTGCACCTCGTCGTCCGGCGAGTGCCGCCACTGCGTGAACGGGCGGTCGAGGTGCCACCGCGTCCCGTCGTGGCTGAGCACCCGGTCCTCGCAGGTGTCGAGGTTGGACAGTGACTCGAAGAGTTCGATGCTCCAGCCGAACAGCCGTCGGCACAGCAGCCGGATCGTCAGTCCATGCGAGACGACCAGCGCGGTGGACGGGTGCGCCGGGTCGGCCATCCGGGTTTCCAGGTCGGCGAGGAACGCGGCGAGCCGGTCGTCGACGTCCGCACCGGACTCGCCGTTGGGCAGCCGGAAGAAGAAGTGCCCGAACGCGTGCCGCTGGTGCTTGAGGACTTCCTGCTGGACCGGGTCCTGGAGGTTGCCCCAGTCCTGTTCGCGCAGACGCGGTTCGTACACGACGCGTTCGGCCAGCGAACCGAGCGCGAGGTTGCGCAACGTGGACCGCGTGCGCACGTACGGGCTGACGTAGACCGCCACCGGGGCGTCGCCGACCAGCGTCTTGACGCGGGGTGCCGCCGCCCTGGCCTGTTCTTCGCCCAGGGGTGTGAGAGGCAGCGCGTGGTCGGGTATCCGGCAGTACGCCAGCTCGTCGACGTTGCCGAGCGACTGCCCGTGGCGCAACAGGATGATCCGCACTCCACCATCGTGCCGGTGTTACAGTCCGACGGTGCTACCTGAGGAAAGGTGTCACATGATCGAATGCCTCGCTCCGTACCGGGAACCGGTGGCGGCATGATCGCGGTGGTCGTCGGCGGCGGCACCATGGGCGCCGGGATCGCGCACCTGCTGCTCGCGGGCGGGCACGAGGTCGTGCTCGCCGAGTCCGGGGCCGACCGGGTCACCGCCGCGCGCGACGCCGTGGCCCGCTCGCTGGCCAAGGCCGCCGAACGCGGCAAGATCGACCGGTCGCCCGAGTCCCTGCTCGCCGCGCTCACCGTGGTGGACCGGCTCGCCGCCGTGCCCGCCGAGCTGGTGATCGAGGCCGTCCCGGAGGACGCCGCCCTCAAGCACGCCGTGCTCGCCGAGGCCGCAAACGCTTGCCCCGACGCGATCCTGGCGTCCAACACCTCCTCGCTGTCGATCACCCGCCTGGCCGCGGGCCTGCCCGCCGAGCGCGTCCTGGGCCTGCACTTCTTCAACCCCGTGCCGGTCCAGCCGCTGGTCGAACTGGTCCGCCACCCCGGCGTCGCGCCGGAGACCGTCGCGACCGCGCGGACCTGGGTCGAGGGCCTGGGCAAGACCGTGATCGAGGTGAACGACGCACCCGGTTTCGCCACCTCGCGGCTGGGCGTCGCGGTCGGCCTGGAGGCGATCCGCCTGCTCGCCGAGGGCGTCGCGTCCGCCGAGGACATCGACACCGGCATGCGCCTGGGCTACGGCTGGCCCATGGGCCCGCTGCGGCTGACCGACCTGGTGGGCCTGGACGTCCGCCTCGCCATCGCCGAACACCTGGCCGCCGAGCTGGGCGACCGCTTCACCCCGCCCGACCTCCTGCGCGAGAAGGTCGCCCGCGGCGAACTGGGCCGCAAAACCGGCCAGGGCTTCTTCACCTGGTAACCCCCCACCCCCAATCGCGCGAGTTATGCACTCAGACACCGCGAGTTGTGCGTTCAGACACCGCGAGTCCTCCACTCAGGCACCCTGAACCACGCGTTCGGACACCTCGAACCACGCTTCGGGCCGCACCGTCCCCTCGCGACCCCGCAGGTCATGCCCGGCCACCCCGAAACCCGCACCCGATCACCCCGATCCCGGCTGGTAAGCAGGACTTCGTGCCGATCAGAACCCTCACCGACGACGACGCCGAGCCCGTAGACCGCCTGCGCAAGGTCGCGTTCGGCCGCGCGACCGGCCGCAACCCGCTCCAACCCGGCGTACGCGGCCTCCTCACCGAGATCGACGGCCACGCCGTAGGCGTGCTCACGATCAAGGACTTCCACCAGTTCCACGGCGGCACCCCGGTCCCCATGGGCGGCGTGGGCCTGGTGGCCGTCGACCCGCACGCGCGGGGCACCGGCGTCGCCTCGGCGATGCTCGACCACGCCCTGAGGGACATGCGCGACCACGGCCAGGTCCTGTCCGCCCTCTTCGCCACCGTGCCCGGCCTCTACCGCTCACGCGGCTGGGAACGCGCGGGTGTGCTGGAGTGGATCGAACTCGGCCTCGACCGGCTGCCACGCTCCGGCCCCCGCGTGCGCTCCCGCGCCCTGTCCGAAGCCGACCTGCCCGCCCTGCACGCCTGCTACGTCGACCTCGCCTCCACCGTGAACGGCCTCCTGGACCGCCGCCCGCCCACCTTCGACCCCCGGCACCTGCTCGACGCCGACGTCGTCTCGGTCGTCCCCGGCCACGACGGCGAGGTCCGCGGCTACCTCGTCGCCGAACGCGACCGCACCGAACTGCGGGTCCACGACCTGGTCGGCCGCGACGCGACCACGCTCCAGGGCCTGATCGCCGAACTCGGGAGCTGGAGCGGCGTCCTCGACAAGATCTCCGTCCGGGTGACCGACCCGGCCGTCACCGGCCTGCTCACCGGACAGGGCATCAAGTACACGTCGACGGTCTCGCCCTGGCTGCTGCGCGTGGTCGACCTCCCCGCCGCCGTCGCCCTCCGGGGCTGGCCCGTCGCACGACACCTCGCCAACGCGGCCGTCGACCTCGACGTCGTCGACGAGCACGCCCCCTGGCACGCCGGACGCCACCGGCTCGTCGTCGAGGACGGCCAGGTCCGCGTGGAACCCGGCGGCACGGGCGAGGTCCGCGTGCACGCCCGCGCGTTGGGCGCCTGGTACAGCGGCATGCAGGACACGAACGCGTTGCGCCGCGCGGGACTGCTCGACGGCCCGGCCGGGTTGCTCGACCTGCTGGTGGGCGTGCCCGGCGTGCCGAGACTGGCGGACTTCTTCTAGCCTCGGCAGCCGTGCTCACCGCCCTGGAACTGATCGGCATCGCCGTGTTCGCCGCGTCCGGCGCGCTCGCGGCCGTGCGGGCGCGGCTGGACGTGTTCGGCGTGATCGTGCTGGCCCTGACCACGGCGTTGGGCGGCGGTCTGACCAGGGACGTGCTGCTGGGCGTGCACCCGCCGACCGCGCTGGTCACCTGGCCGTACCTGGCCGTGGCGGGCGGCACCGGGCTGGTGGTGTTCTGGTATCACCCGACCGTGGCCAAGCTGCGGCGGTCGGTGCTGCTGCTCGACGCCATCGGCCTGGGCCTGTTCGTCACGGCCGGCACGACCACGGCCCTGCTCCTGGGCACGCCCGAGTACACCGCGTGCCTGATCGGCGTGGTCACGGGCATCGGCGGCGGCGTGCTGCGGGACGTGCTGCTCCGGGAGATCCCGCTCGTCCTGCGGCAGGAGATCTACGCGGTGGCGGCGTTGGGCGGCGCGCTGGTCGTCGTGCTCGGCCACGTCGCCGGCCTGCCCGCCGGGCCGGTGTCGATCCTGGCGTCGGCGTTGATCGCCGGCGTCCGGCTGCTCGCGCTGTGGCGGCGGTGGAACGCGCCGACCGCACCGAAACTTGACGGATAGCTCACACCTGCCTCTCAGGCGCCTCTCAGGCCGGCGGACAACACTGAGGCAATGCGCATCCTCGTTGTCGACGACGACCGGGCCGTGCGTGAGTCGCTTCGTCGCTCACTCCAGTTCAACGGCTACCAGGTCGACCTGGCCGGCGACGGCCTCCAAGCCCTCGAATCGGTCGTCGACCAGCGACCCGACGCGATGGTGCTGGACGTGATGATGCCGCGGCTCGACGGCCTCGAAGTGTGCCGCCGGCTGCGCAGCACCGGCGACGACCTGCCCATCCTGGTGCTCACCGCGCGGGACGCGGTCAGCGACCGGGTGTCCGGGCTCGACGCCGGCGCCGACGACTACCTGCCCAAGCCGTTCGCGTTGGAGGAACTCCTCGCCCGGCTGCGCGCGCTGCTGCGCCGGGCCGGCCCGGACGACCAGGACGACGAGCGGAAGCGCTCGGTGCTGCGGTTCGCCGACCTCGAACTCGACCCGGGCACGCGCGACGTGCGCCGCGGGGAGCGGCCGATCAGCCTGACGCGCACCGAGTTCGCGCTGCTCGAACTCTTCCTGGGCCACCCCAAGCAGGTGCTGACCCGCAGTCGCATCCTGGAGGACGTGTGGGGGTACGACTTCCCGACCTCGGGCAACGCGCTGGAGGTGTACGTCGGCTACTTGCGCCGCAAGACCGAGGCCGAGGGCGAACCCCGGCTGCTGCACACGGTCCGCGGCGTGGGCTACGTGCTGCGGGAGACCCCTCCGTGATCGAACCGGCGCCGAGCCGGTTGCAACGGGTCTCGCTGCGTGCCCGCGTGACGCTGCTGGCCGCGTTCTGCGTGGCCGGCGCCGTGGCCGTGGTGTCGCTGGGCGCCTACATGACCGTGAGCCAGAACGTCCGCGACCAGTTCGACGAGAACCTGCGCCAACGCGCGCAGGCGGCGGTGACCGCACCCAAGGTCAACTACGACCTGGACGAGATCCCCGGCGCGTTCCTCGCGGCCGGCGACATCCGCATCGGCGTGCTCGACGTCAGCGGCAAGATCTCGTTCCCGGCGGACACCGTCCGCCCGCCGACCAGCGAGTCGGACCTGGCCGTGGCGCGCGGCGAGGAGCTGGAGAACATCTGGACGGACACGCGCACGGATTCACGCGTGCTCTCCGTGCCTTACGGCGACGGGCAGGCCATGGTCATGGCCCAGTCCATGAAGCCGATGAACACCACGCTGGGCAAGTTGTCCGTCGTGCTGTTCGTGATCAGCGGCCTGGGCGTGCTGGTCGCCGCGGCGGCGGGCACGGCCGTGGCGCGCACCGGCCTGCGTCCCGTGCAGCGGTTGACCGACGCGACCGAACGGGTCGCGCTGACCGGCGACCTGCGGCCGATCCCGGTGACGGGTGACGACGAGCTGGCCCGGCTGACCGCGCGGTTCAACGCGATGCTGGGCGCGGTCGCCGAGTCGCAGGAGCGGCAGCGGCGGCTGGTCGCCGACGCCGGGCACGAGCTGCGCACGCCGTTGACGTCCATGCGCACCAACCTGGAACTGCTGCTGGCCTCCGAGCAGCCGGGCTCGCCGACGCTGTCCGACGAGGACAAGGCCGAGATCAACGCCGACGTGCGGGCACAGCTCGACGAGCTGACCACGCTGATCGGCGACCTGGTCGAACTCGCCCGCGAGGACGCGCCCCAGGTCGTACACGAACCGGTCGACCTGGTCGAGGTCGTGGAACGGGCGTTGGACCGGGCGCGGCGGCGGGCCGTGGTCGACGTGACGTTCCGCGTGAACCTGCTGCCGTGGTCGCTGCTGGGCGATTCCAGCGCGTTGGAGCGCGCGGTGCTCAACCTGCTCGACAACGCGGTCAAGTTCAGCCCGGAGGGCGGCGTGGTGCGGGTCGAGCTGCGGCCGTTGGGCGACGGCAGCGCGGTGCTGGAGGTGGCCGACTCGGGGCCGGGCATCGCGGACGGCGACCTGCCGCACGTGTTCGAGCGCTTCTACCGGTCGTCCGAGGCCAGGACGCTGCCGGGCTCGGGGTTGGGGCTCGCGATCGTGCAGCAGGCGGCCGACCGGCACGGGGGCGTGGCGTACGTGGGCCGGGCGCCCGAGGGCGGTGCGTTGTTCACGCTGCGGCTGCCGGGGCATCCCTGATCATGGTGCGGCGTGGGACGCTCGCCGACGGGCGGGAGATCTTCCACTACTTCGACGTCGGGTCCACGCCTGTGCCCCCGGCGCCGGATCTGCGGGAACTGCCACCCGTGCGGGTGGAATCGGAGATCCGCCGCGACCCGTTGACCGGGCAGTGGGTGGCGATCGCGGCGCACCGGCAGGCGCGGACCTACCGGCCGCCCGCCGACCTGTGCCCGCTGTGCCCTTCACGGCCGGGTTCCGCGACCGAGGTGCCGACGTCCTACGACGTGGTCGTGTTCGAGAACCGGTTTCCGACGTTCGCCCCGGACGTGCCCGGCGAGGTTTCGCCGTCACGCGCGCCAGGACGCGGCCGGTGCGAGGTCGTGTGCTTCACGCCGGAGCACGACGGATCTTTCGCCCGGTTGGGTCCGGTGCGGGTGCGGACCGTGATGGAGGCGTGGGCGGACCGGACGTCGGCGTTGGGCGCGTTGCCCGACGTGGCCCAGGTTTTCCCGTTCGAGAACCGGGGCGCGGAGATCGGCGTGACGCTCTCCCACCCGCACGGGCAGATCTACGCCTACCCGTTCGTGACTCCCCGGACGGAACAGATGCTGTCCGTCGCCGAGGACCACCTGGCGTCGACCGGACGTCCCCTGATGGGCGATGTCCTTGCGGTGGAACGGAATGGACCCCGGGTGATCGCGGAAAGCCCGTACTGGACGGCGTTCGTGCCGGTCGCGGCGCGGTGGCCGGTCGAGGTGCACGTCGTGCCACGTCGGCACGTGCCCGATCTGCCCGCTTTGAGCGCCGAGGAACGGGCGGACTTCGCCGAGCTGTACCCGGCGGTGCTGCGGCGGCTGGACGCCTTGTACGACAAGCCTTTGCCTTACATCGCGGCGTGGCACCAGGCACCCGTCCGAGTGGGGCATGACGCGTTGTGGCTGTTCCTGGAGGTGTTCTCCGTGCGGCGTGCGGCGGACAAGCTCAAGTACCTGGCCGGGTCCGAGTCGGGCATGGGCGTGTGGATCAACGACGCCACGCCGGAGGACGTCGCCCGCAGACTCCGCGAGGTTCACAACTGATGCCCAGTTTCGTTTAAGGCTCCTCTCAGGCGCGCACCCCAGAGTGGTGGACATGACCGAGAACGAGCCTCAGCGGCCGGAGTCGAACCCGTCGTCGGACGGCTCGGACCCCGGTCGTGACCGTCCCGAGTGGACGGACAGGAACTCCGGTGCCGACGCCGTGCAGGGCGGCGTCGCACCGGCCGCGGGGGCGACCGTCCCCCGCGACCCCGGTTCGCGGGACGTCGTGCAGGGCGACGCCGCCGGACCGGACCGGTCGGCCGCGCCGGGAGCCTGGCAGGGTGCCCCCGCGCGACCGGCCGAAAACTCGTCCTCCGGACGATCTCCAGCCGCGTCGGGGTCGGGCGTGGCAGCGCCCGGTTCCACGCGGCCGGCGGACTTCTCCACCCAGGAGGTGGAATCGGGCCCGACCGCGACGCACGGTCTGCCCGGCGCTTCGACCGGTTCCACCGTCGGCGGGGGTTCCGCGACGGGCCACCCGGCCGCCGACGCGTTCGGCGGCGAGGGCTCCTCGTCCGGCGGTTCTCCCGAGGCCGAGGGCGCTTCGCCCGGTGTGGGCCACCCCTCCGGCGGCTCGTTCGCGAGCGGCTCGTCGGCGGGTGGCGTCGACCGGGGTCCTTCGGTCGGCACGGGCCACCCGTCCGGGCCCGGTGGTGACCAGGGAGCCGCGGGCGGTCCGTACGGGAACGCCGATGGCCAGGCCGCCACGACGGCGTTCGGCACCTACGGCCAAGCCGCACCGCACGGCGCCGCGGCGAGTCCTTGGGAACGTCCCTCCACCGACTCGGGAGCCTGGGCGCAGCAGGGCTTTCCGCGGCACCCCTACCAGGGTGTTCCGGGTCAGCCCCAGTCCTTCGGGGCTCCCGTGCCGCGGGCGCCCAGGAGCCGGGGGCGGGTCGCGGCGGGGGTCGCGGCGCTCGTCCTCGTGGTCGGCGGGCTGGCCGGCGGCATCGGCGGCTACGTCGGGTACCAGGCCGCGAACGACCGGACGTCCGCGGTGAGCAACGCGCTCGACGCGGCGCCGCCCGTGCGGCAGTCCGGCAACACGGCCGAGGGGACCATCGAGTCGGTCGCGCGGAAGGTACTGCCGACCGTGGTCCAGGTGCAGCTCAGCGGCGGCACCGGGTCCGGCTTCGTGATCAGCTCCGACGGGCTCGTGCTGACCAACAACCACGTCGTCGAGTCGGCCGCGAGCGGCGGCGCGATCAAGGTGCAGTTCCAGGACGGCAAGATCGCCGACGCCCGCATCGTGGGTCGTGACCCGTCGTCCGACCTGGCCGTGATCAAGGTCCAGGGCGTGTCCGGGCTGCCGACCGCCGAACTCGGCTCGTCCGGCGACCTGAAGGTCGGTCAGCAGGTGGTGGCCGTCGGTTCGCCGTTCGACCTGGCCGGCACGGTCACGTCCGGCATCGTCAGCTCGCTCGACCGGCCGGTGCGCGCGGGCGGCGAGCAGGGCAGCCAGGCCACCGTGCTCAACGCCGTGCAGACCGACGCCGCGATCAACCCCGGCAACTCCGGCGGGCCGCTGGTCGACATGAACGGCCGCGTGATCGGCATCAACTCCGCGATCTACAGCCCCAACTCCAGCCAGACGTCGCAGGGCGGCTCGGTCGGCATCGGCTTCGCCATCCCGATCGACCAGGCCCGGCGCACGGCCAAGGAACTCAGCGAGACCGGCAAGGCCACCCAGACCGTGCTCGGCGTGCAGGTCACCGACGTCCAGGAGGGCGGCGCGCAGGTCCGCGAGGTCTCGGGCGGCGGCGCGGCCGAGCAGGCGGGCGTCAAGGCGGGCGACGTGATCACCAAGTTCGGCGACCGCCCGATCGACACGTCCGACGCGCTCGTGGCCGCCGTGCGGTCCCGGGCACCGGGCGACAAGGTCAAGCTCACGATCGGCGACAAGACCGTGGAGGTCACCCTCGGCAGCCAGCCTGTCGAGACCCGCTGACCCCACCGCAGACCCCGGCCCGACGTGCCCCGGGTCGGTACCGCGATCGCACACCGGGCGGCCACCCCTCACCGCCCGGTGTGCGATCTCGCATGTCCCGCCGGGTGCGTCGACACGTCCCGGTTCCGACGAAACCTTCCGACCGCCGATTGGCTACGGTGACCAGCATGGAACGCAGCGCGCAGCGCCTGGGACGCGCCCTTGTCGTGATCGTGGACGACCGGGTGGCGCACGGTGAGCACGACGACAGCACGGGACCGCTGGTCACCGAGTTGCTTGAGGAGGCGGGTTTCATCGTCGACGGCACGGTCGCCGTCGAAGGCGAGGTCGTCGGCATCCGGGCCGCGCTCAACACGGCGGTCATCGGCGGTGTCGACCTCGTGGTGACGGTGGGCGGCACCGGCGTGTCGCCCCGCGACGTCACGCCGGACGCCACGCAGGGCGTCCTCGACCGGCCGATCGCCGGCATCGCGGAGGCATTGCGCGCGTCGGGTCTGGCGGCGGGTGCGGTCGACGCGGGCATCTCGCGCGGCCTGGTCGGCGTGTCGGGCAGCACCCTGGTGGTGAACCTGGCGGGTTCACGATCGGCGGTCCGCGACGGCATGGCCACCTTGACGGCGCTGGTGCCTTACGTGATCGAGCAACTCTCGGGCTTGGACGAGGCGTGACGACGCCCCCGCCGGACCCGACGGCCGAAGCGGCGGCCCGACGCCGCCGCCTGGCCGAGGTGTTCGGCGAGGTCCTGCCCGAGTCGGACGACCCGCCCCCGTCCGCACGGGCGGACGAGTGGTACGAGGAGAACCGCCCCCCGCACCACGGCACCTGAAGCCCGAGGCCCGGACCGGGCCGGAGCCCCGACCCGGTCCGGCCCGACCGTCTGCCACCGGAAGCGGCACCTGTGTCCTCCGGCTGTGCCGTCTCGGGAACCCGAGTCCCGGACGGCTGTTTCGGAACGCGGCACGTTTTCGGTCCGGTCCCGGCGGCTGTCGTCCGGCGCGGTACGCGGCCGACCACCTCGCGACCCCACCGGCCCCCGTCCGCGAGTGCCGGCCGGGTTCCTCCCGTCGTACGACCTGGTCGGTCGTCGTCACGTGTCGCGCAATCCGGATGCCGCCCCGACTTCACCGGGGATGGCTCGACCGGTCACCCACGTACGCCGCCCGCCCGATGCGCCGATCCGGATCGGCGTGGTCGCCGACCGCTGGACCTGGCCGCCCGGGTCCTCGACTTCCGCTTCTCCCGAACCGGTCGGCGGGGATCACACCCGCCGACCGGTGCGAACTCGTCGGTGCGGTGATCCGCCCGGGGACGAACCGGGGCAGACCTCGATGGTCGGCGGAATACTCACCTGGTCGTGGGAATCTGCCGATGGTCAGTCGCGGCGCTGCTGGGCGGCCAGGAGGTCGCGGATCTCCTTGAGCAGTTCCACGTCGGTCGGCTCGGCGGGACCGGGCTCCTCGCCGCGCTTGCGCCGCTCCTTGATCTTGTTCATGGGCAGTACGAAGATGAAGTAGACGACCGCCGCGACGATCACGAAGTTGATCACTGCGGTGATGATCGCGCCGAAGTCGATGACGGTCTTGTCCGTGCTGCCGAGCTGGACGGCGAGGCCCTTGACGTCGTTGCCGCCGAAGAGCGCGATGAGCGGGTTGATCAGGTTCGACGTGAACGCCGTGACGATCGCGTTGAACGCGGCGCCGATGACCACGGCCACGGCCAGGTCGATGACGTTGCCGCGCATGAGGAAGTCCTTGAAGCCCTTGATCACGACTTGCTCTCCGTTCGGGAGGACGACTTGAGGGCGAGCGGGAGGTTAGCGACCCCCACGCCACCCCCTCCGACCAGCCCCGAAGATCGCACTGCCAAGGTGCCCGTGCGAGCCCACCATCCACTCGGAATGTCCACAAACGACACCCGCTCGTTCGCCGGAAGCCCCCTCCTCGAACCGCCGCCATGCCTTCTTGGGCGAGGAAGACCGCCACGACCCGCGGCGGCAACCCGACGGGTGCGGAAACCCGGCCACCTCCACCACCGGGAGAGGCCCCGACCCGCTCTCGAGGGGAGGACTGCATCGGTCGCCGATGCCGGCATGAGGTGGCTCCGCCGCGCATGCGGGGAAGGCCCGCACCAGGGCATACGGCATGGTGCGCGCCAACGGACCACCCCCGCGTGTGCGGGGAAGACTCCTTATCGCAGGCGAGTCGGTATGCGTCCGCCAGGACCATCCCCGCGTGTGCGGGGAAGACCGCGGCTGCGGCGGCGGCGCTGGCCTGATCGCGGGACCATCCCCGCGTGTGCGGGGAAGACACGTCCTTGACGTCCCGCACGCTCGCGTAGCAGGGACCATCCCCGCGTGCGCGGGGAAGACACTCCGTGTGAAACCGCTTGGAAGGCAAGTGGGAGACCATCCCCGCGTGCGCGGGGAAGACACACTTGTTGACCTGGGGTTTTGGCGGGGATTGGGTCGGCTTTCATTCGGGTTTGGCGGGGCTGGGGCGTCGAGGGTGGTGCGTCGCCAGCCTGCTTGATCCTGGCAGGTGGGTCGCCTCCTGGAGGTGGCCAGGGAGGCGACCCGGTGGTCAGGCCGGTGGTTAGTGGACGGTGACCGCCAACGGATGGGTCAGGGACTCGGTGGCCACGCGGGCCGCTGTGGTGGCGTCCGTCGACAGGACCACGACCGTGTTGTCGTGGACGGCGATCACTGTCGCGTTCTCGGCCAGCACGCCGGTTTCCGTGACCACATCCACCCGCCCGCCCGGCTTCAGCAGGGTGAGGACGGCCGGGTCCGTCGGCTTCACGGCCACGGTCGCGGTATCCGGATCCGCGGTCGTCAGGCGCGCGTCGGTGAGGATCTCGCCCGCGCCGGCGGGTGACCCCAGGGTCCTGCCCTCGGCGGACGTGGGTGTCGCGGCGCCCGGTGGGGCCAGGGTGGCGGGGATCTCCGTCGTCCGCACGTCCTCCTTGGCCAGGGGGACGCCGGGCGGCAGGTCGCGGGTCGTCAGCAGGACCGTGGTGGTCGGGGGTGCCGGACGCAGCAGCAGGAACAGGCCGGTCAGTGCCGACAGGACCGCCAAGACTTTGCGGAGGTTGTGCATGGGACCGACCGTAGGGCGGTTTCGGGTCCGGAGTGGGCGAAGGCCCCCGGGCTGTGGACAACTCGGGGGCCTGTGGACAACCTGGGGATCAGGAAGCCGCCGCGGTGGACGAAGTGGACTCGCTCTTCGTCGAAGCGGAAGAAGTGGACTCGGTCTTCGCGGACGTCGTCGTCGACGAGGAACCGGTGGCGGACGACCTGTTGTCCGTCCGGTAGAAGCCGCTGCCCTTGAACACCACGCCCACGGCGCCGTAGAGCTTGCGCAGCCTGCCGGTGCACTGCGGGCACTCGGCCAACGCGGCGTCGGAGAAGGACTGCACCGCTTCGAACCGGTGATCGCACTCGGTGCAGGCGTACTGATAGGTCGGCACGGTTGCCCCTCCACGGTTCACGATTGGCACTCCGACGTCACGAGTGCCAGGCACGATGATGCGCCGGCCGACGTACGTCACGCAAACATCACAGGTCAACGTCACAACGGGAGACGGACCACACCACGCCCCGGAGTCACCACCGCGTCCATCCGGACGTCATGCGGTTCAGCCGGAAGCACCTCCACGAACTCCTCGTCGCGCACCACCGCCACCAACGCACCCGTCGCCGCCGCCAACGTCCGGTCGTAATACCCGCCGCCCTTCCCCAACCGCACGCCCGCGTGGTCCACCGCCAACGCCGGCACGAGCACGACCGCCGCCGACGCGACGGCCGACACGCCCAGCAGCGGACCGGAAGGTTCGAGCAATCCGTATGGCCCCGCGCGCAGGGCGTCAGGCGCGTACACCGCCCAATCCAACGGTCCGTCCCCTGCCACGACCGGCAACAGGACACGGAACGCCGACAACGCGTCCAGCATCGCCCGCGACCCCGGTTCCGAGCCCACCGCCCAATACGCGCACACCGTTCCACCGGGAACGACGCCGAACGCCTCCACCGCCGCGAGCCCTTCGGCCGACATGGGCGCCGCCGGGGCACTACGCCGAGCGGCGCGCAGCCGTGCGCGCTCCGTCGTCTTCCGGTCACGTTCATCGGACGTCATCGCGATTACCCCTACGCACGCCGTTACGCTCGCTCTTCATGAGCGCCTTCCAGACAGCAATCGTGCCCGCGGCGGGACTGGGCACGCGCTTCCTCCCGACCACCAAAGCGGTGCCCAAGGAGCTGCTGCCGGTCGTCGACACCCCCGGGATCGAACTGGTCGCCACCGAGGCCGCCGAGGCGGGCGCGAGCCGGCTGGTGATCGTGACCTCGCCCGGCAAGGACTCGGTCGTCGAGTACTTCCGCCCCCAGCCGGAACTGGAATCGACGCTCGAAGCGCGCGGCAAGACCGACCTGGTCGAGAAGGTCCGCCGGGCACCCGGCCTGCTGACCGTGGAGACCGCTCTCCAGGAGAAGGCGCTCGGACTCGGCCACGCGGTCGGCTGCGCCGAGGCCAACCTGACCGACGACGACGAGGCCGTCGCCGTGCTGCTGCCCGACGACCTGGTCCTGCCGCGCGGTGTCCTCAAGACGATGGCCGGCGTGCGGGAACGGTTCGGCGGCAGCGTGTTGTGCGCGTTCGACATCCCACGCGACCAGATCTCCGCGTTCGGCGTGTTCGACGTGCGCGACACCGACGACGCCGACGTCAAGCAGGTCGTCGGCATGGTCGAGAAGCCCAAGGCGGAAGACGCCCCGTCCACGTTCGCCGCGGCCGGACGCTACCTGCTCGACCGTGCGGTGTTCGACGCGCTCAAGCGCATCACGCCCGGCGCGGGCGGCGAACTCCAGCTCACCGACGCGATCGCGCTCCTGATCGCCGAGGGCCATCCTGTCCACGTCGTGGTCCACCGCGGCGGCCGGCACGACCTGGGCAACCCCGGCGGGTTCCTCAAAGCCGCCGTCGACTTCGCGCTGGACCACCCCGACTACGGTCCCGACCTGGCCGCCTGGCTGCGGGACCGGATCGGCTGAAGTCAGGAGAAGGGCCGTACATGAGGTCAGTCGACGAGCAGCTCGCCAAGGTGATCGCCGCCGCCGTGCGGCCGGCACCGGTGCGGGTGGCGATCGCCGAGGCGCAGGGACTGCTGTGCGCCGAGGAGGTCGTCGCGGAGCGCGCGTTGCCCGGTTTCGACCAGGCGGCGGTGGACGGCTACGCGGTGCGCAGCGTGGACGTCCAGTCCGCCGCCGAGGAACCGGTGCGCCTGCCGGTGGTCGGTGAGATCGCGGCCGGGTCCCGGCAGCCCAGACGGCTGCAACCCGGCCAGGCGGTCCGCATCGCCACCGGAGCGCCCCTGCCGACGCTGGCCGACGCCGTGGTGCCCGTCGGGTACACCGACGGGCACGCGGCGAACGTGACGGTCCGCCAACCGGTGCCGTCGGCCGCGTTCGTCCGCCGCACCGGCGAGGACGTGCAGACCGGCGACGTGGCCGTGCGCCGCGGCGCGGTGATCGGGTCCGCCCAGGTCGGCCTGCTGGCCGCCGTGGGGCGCAACAAGGTCCTGGTCCACCCGAGGCCCCGGGTGTCCGTGGTGTCGATCGGCGAGGAACTCGTCGACGTCGACCGCACGCCCGGCCAGGGCCAGGTCTACGACGTCAACTCCTACGCGCTGGCCGCCGCCGCGCGGGACGCGGGTGCCGAGGTCAGCCGGGTCGGCATCCAGTCGGCCGACCCGCGCCGCCTGTTGGAGGTCGTCGAAGGACGCCTGCTGCTCTCGGAGATCGTGGTGATCTCCGGCGGCGTCGGCGGCACGATCGGCGACGAGGTGCGCGCGGCGTTGTCCGACCTGGGCGACGTGGACGTCACGCGCGTGGCCATGCACCCCGGCTCCGTGCAGGGCTTCGGGCGGCTCGGGCCCGACGCCGTGCCCACGTTCCTGTTGCCAGCCAACCCGATGAGCGCCCTCGTGGTGTTCGAGGTGCTGGTGCGGCCGTTGATCAGGGCCGCGCTGGGCAAGCGCAACCCGTACCGACGCGCGGTGAGCGCGCGCCTGCTTTCGCCGTTGACGTCGACCAAGGGCCGGCGTGGTTTCCTGCGCGGCCAACTGCTGCGCGACGCCGACACGGGCGAGTACCTGGTGCAGCCGCTGGGCACGTCCGGCTCGCACCTGCTGGCGTCGTTGGCCGAGGCGAACTGCCTGATCATGGTCGACGAGGACGTCACCGACGTGTCGTCCGGCGAAGAGGTCCTGGTCAGCTTCCTGGCCCAGAGGGGATAGATGAGCGCGGGTCTGGCGTGGGACGGCGGTCGGCACCCCGGCTGGCCGGCTCGGCTGGGTCCGCTGCGGGTCGCGGCGGGCCTGGTCGCGGTGCGCCCGCCGAGGCTGTTCGACGCCTCGGCGTGGTCGCGGCTGCGGTTACGGGACCAGGAGTACCTGGAGGAGTGGGAGCCCACGGCCGTCGGCGGCTGGGCCGAGCGCAACGCCGCGTTGTCCTGGCCGGGGCAGTGGTCGTCGCTCAAGGCGTTGGCCAGGCGCGGCCAGGCGCTGCCGTTCGTGGTCACGGTGGACGGCGAGCTGGCCGGGCAGGTCACCGTGGGCAACATCGTGCGCGGGTCGCTGCGGTCGGCCTGGGTCGGCTACTGGGTCGCGGCCGACCGGGCGGGCGGCGGCGTGGCCACGGCGGCGTTGGCCGCGGTCGTCGACCACTGCTTCGGCTACGCGGGACTGCACCGCCTTGAGGCGACCGTGCGGCCGGAGAACGCGGCGAGCCTGCGGGTGCTCGCGAAAGCGGGATTCCGGGAGGAAGGACTCTTCCGGAGGTATTTGGACGTGGCCGGTGATTGGCGCGATCACCTGTGCTATGCGATGACCGCCGAAGAGACCTTCCCCGAGGGACTTGTGCGCCGATTGGTCGCACAGGGGTACGTCCGAAGCGCCTGATCACAGGGCTGAGTGGACTATTCGGATCGCCCGAAAGTGGGTGATGGACCACACTTTGGTACCCATTCCGGTCGGCGAGCCTCCGACACAGGTGTGACTGTTGTGACTAGCGTGGCGTACGCACAGTGCGCGCCGCAGGCAGGGGGAGGTGACGGGGAATGCCGAGTTCGCTGATCGTGGTCGGTCTGGTCGTGGCCTGGCTGGTCGTCCTCGTCCCCGTCGTGGCACGCAGGCGCGCGGACGCGCGCAGCAGCATGGAGGAGGAGTACGACGCCATGCCTGACGCCGAGTTCGACGACTACGAGGACCCCGCCGACGAGTACGACGAGGAGGTCCACCGGCCGTACCGCCCCGGCAGGGGCGGGTTCGACCCGGAGACCGCCGCCGCCGTCGCCCAGGCGAAGTACGCCTTCCGCCGGCGTGTGGTCGCGGTCCTGCTGCTCGTGGCCCTGGCCACCGGCCTCGTCGCGGGACTGCTGTTCACGCCCGCGTGGTGGGCGCACGGCGCGGTCGACGCGACGCTGTTCGGCTACCTCGCCTACCTGCGCCGCCAGGTGCGGATCGAGGAGGACATCCGGTCCCGCCGCCAGGCCCGCCTGACCCAGGGCCGGCGCCGCCCGGCCCGCAGCCCGGAGGAAGACGACCGCCACGAGCACGACGAGGACCGCCCGGAGCCGTCGCGCCCGCGCTTCGAGCACCAGGTGCGTCCCGGCACGGTCGTCGTCGACATGGACGACGAAGACCCGGCGTTCGACGAGCTGGAGGGCTTGGACGCCCTCCCGTACCGCCGGGCCGCGGGCGAATGAGGGGGGTGGTGAAACCACCCCCCGACGCCTGATATGCTTCCCCCGCACGACGACAACCGAACACGGGGCTGTAGCGCAGTTGGTAGCGCGACTCGTTCGCATCGAGTAGGTCAGGGGTTCGATTCCCCTCAGCTCCACACATGAAGTTGCGGATGAAACCCCTGAGCGCTTGGAAATCCCAGGTCAGGCGCTCACAGGGGTTTCATCCGTATCGGGGTTTGGTCGCGGCACGTTGCGTCGCTTACCAGAACTTCCGTCGAGCTGCCTGGACCTTCATTCGGGGCGCCATGCCGGCTTCTCGCGAGGTCAACGAGAACCTTGGTGATCCTGCACGGGTGTGGTGAATCGTGTCGCACGCCCCGAATCCGGACCTTCGACACGCGGGCTCGTGGCTTGTGTCCCCGCTTCTTTGGTTTGGTCATCAGCGTTGCCGCCTTGTCGCGACGGTTCATTGGTCACGCAGGTGGGGATGGTCGCCGGGGTGATCCGCCTGCAACTCCGTCGGTCACTTGTCGCTTCGCGCGGCCTGCGTGGGGTTTTCCCTTTCGCCGGATATCCGGTCGTCCCGCCGGCGCCGGTTTCGTTCCTGGCGTTCCCGTTCGCGGCGGCCGTAGGTCGCGTTGCGGACGGTCTCTTCGTCTTCCAGGCTTGATCCGAGCGAGCCGGCGACGATGCCCACCGAGCTGCACAGCCAGACCAGGTTCAGGTACGAACCCACACCGACCGAGTGCCCGAGTGACTGGGCGAAATAGCCGCTGTCGATCAGGACGGCCGCCGCGAGCAGGGAGAGCACGTACAGGATCGCGTACATGCACGCCACCCCGAGTGCCAGTGTGGTGGCCGTGGAACCGTTGTACAGCAGCGCTTTGCGTCGCCCTGCGGATTCGGAGGGCCGGTCCCAGAGGTGGTTGTACGCGGTCAGCCACGCCGTCATGACCAGGATGGTGACCACGGTGATCGCCGCCAGCCGCAGCGGGGACAGCGCGTCCGCGAGTTGCCGGAACGAGCTGGTGACGATGCCGTAGGCGGCGGTCCCGGCCGCGGCCGCGGTGGCGCCCGCGAGGTGCGGGACGAGCCGCCACGGACGGTTGTCCCGGACCATCCCGGCCAGCAGCCGCAGCCGGCCACGCAGGCCGACCAGAGTGAGGTGGGTCGCCGACGACTGGCGTTCGCCGGGCATCCGCGGCGTCGGGGCCGGCACTTCACGCAGCCGTGCCGCCGTCCCGTGTCCGCCGTGACCGCCGTCGACCCCGGACCGGCGTGACACCAGTTGCCGCACCACGCGGACCAGCAACGCGCGTGCCCGGCGTCGCACGAGGACGGCGCCGAGGGCGGGCAGGGAGATCATCGCGACACCGTGCTCGACGTCGACTCCGGCGACGACGGGGTCGGTTCCCGCGCGCCGGGGCAGGTCGGTGACCAGGACCAGCAGGTCCCAGCCCCGGTCCTGGCGGTGCCGCTGCGACAGCGTGCGCATCGGGATGTCGCCGTTTTCGTCCAGCGGGAGCTGGTCGACCTCGTGCTCCGCCCGCCACCACGTCTGCCCGTTCACCTGGGTGGCGAAGAGTTCGGGGAGCTCGTCGGCGATCGTCGTGATCACCCGCTCCGGCCGCCCTCCGCCGGTCAGCACCCCGACGGCCACCTGGTGCGGCGCGTTCATGTGGTTCACCTCGCTCCTCGGCAGCGGCCGGTTTCCCCGACGGGTGCCGGCCAGATCAGCCGGGCCGGACAGCGGGTCAGAGCCGAAGAGCCGGATGCCGGGAGGTCGCCACGCGGTAGGCCCGTGCCGGTGGCGTGCCCCGCCGCTCCCGGCGTCCCCGCGCGACCAGCACCAGCAGCCACACCACCCCGATCGCCGCGATCAGGCCCTGCCCCACCGCGGGCGGCCGTGTCGACGACACTCGGGTACCGGGCCGCGGAACCGGGCTCCGCGACGTCTTCGAGCCTTGGAGGCAGCGCAGTGAGGACCACAGCGCGGCATGCGGTTTCGGGTCGTCGACGACCGCGCGGTACCAGGAAAACACTTCGGCCAGCGGGGTGTCGTCCATCGCGTACAGCACGGGCGGCGCGAGCCCGGTCAGCTCGAACACGCCGTCGAGCGCGGTCAGCCTGTCCTCCGCGCGGTGCATGAGTGCGAGCAGGCTGTCGTCCACCTGCCCGACCTGGGACAGGTCGAGCATCAGGTGCCGCGTGCCGGCGACCTCGGGTGGTGCACGCGCGCCTGTCCGGTGAGGAGTTGCGGCTCGGCGAACGCGGCCACCCACGCCGGCCGATCGAGGTTGAGTGAGAGTCCGTTGGCCATACTCATGACCGGCATCACGCCTCCTGCGAGAGATGTTCGTGGACGAACCGGACGGCCATGGCGCCTTCCCCGATCGCCGAGGCCACCCGTTTGACCGAGCCGTGGCGTACGTCCCCCACCGCGAACACCCCGGGCCTGTTCGTTTCCAGCACCAGCGGCGCGCGATGCACCCCGCGCCAAACGTCGGCGTCCCGGAACCCCTCGGCGTCCGCCCCGGTGAGCACGAACCCGTCCTCGTCGAGGGCGACCGTCCCCGAAAGCCAGGCCGTGTGCGGGGAAGCTCCGATGAAGACGAACAACGCGCGGGCGTCGAGGACGCGGCGCTCGCCGGTGCGGTTGTTCTCGACGACCACGGATTCGAGGCCGTCCCCGCCGACGAGCTCACGGACTTCGGTGTGGCCGAGCACGCTGATCCGCGGATGCTGCTCGACCTGGTCGACGAGGTAGCGGGACATGTTCGCGGCGAGATCGCCGCCGCGCACCAGCAGATGGACCACCGGCGAACCTTCCGCGAGGAACACCGCCGCCTGGCCGGCCGAGTTGCCGCCGCCGACCACCGCCACCGGAGAAGCCAGGCATCGACGCGCTTCGTGCACAGTCGCGGCGTAGTAGACGCCGGTCGCCTCGAACGTCTCGATGCCGGGTACGACGAGCCTGCGGTAGCGGGCACCGGAGGCGATCACGACGGTGTGGGAAACGATCTCGATGCCGTCGTCGAATCCGACGGCGTAACGGCCGCCGCGTGCTTCGAGGGTGCGTGCCTGGGCCGGCACGGCGACCCGGGCCCCGAACTTGGCCGCCTGGATCACCGATCGCTCGGCCAGCTCCGCGCCGGAGATCCCCGGTGGGAAGCCGAGGTAGTTCTCGATGCGGGACGTCGTCCCGGCCTGGCCGCCCGGGGCCATGGCGTCGAACGCCGACAGCCGCAAACCGTCGGAAGCGCCGTAGACCATCGCGGCCAGGCCGCTGGGCCCGGCGCCGACGACGAGCACGTCCCGCACACCGGTTTCGGGTTCCGGCGGCAGCAGCCCGATTCTCCCGGCCAGCTCGGCGGTGCTCGGGTTCCGCAGCACTTCGGTGCCGTTCACCACGACCACCGGGGTGTCCGCGACGGCGACGCCGAAGCGCTCCAGGAGCGCCTCGGTCTGCTGGTCCTTGTCGACGTCGACCAGCCGGTACGGGAGCCGGTTGCGCGCCACGAACTCCAGCAGCCGCCTGGTGTCCGGCGAGTAGCAGGAACCGACGATCCTCAGCCCGTTGCCGGATCCGATGAGGAGGGTCCTGCGCACGAGGTAGGCACGCAGGATCAGGTCGCCGAGCACCGGGTCGCCGAGCACCAGGTGCCGCACCGCGCTCACCGGGATGGCAAGCACCTCGCCGGGGTCGGCGGCCACGGCGCCGACGAACGCGGGCAGGCCTTCGAGCAGTCCGAGCTCGCCCAGGAACCGGCGAGGGCCGTGCACGCGGACGACCTTCGCGTCGTCCCCGGTTCCTTCGGTGACGGCGACCTTGCCGCTCAAGATCACAAAGAACTCGGACGGCCACCCGCCCTGCGCGTACAGCACCTCGCCGGCCCGGACCGGACGGCGTTCACCCTCTTCGCCGAGCACGCGGATCTGCTCGTCCGTGAGCCGGGGGAAGGCACCGCAGGAGTCCGGGGTCTCGGTCAGCGGCGTGCCGAGGTCGATCCTTGTCGAGGCGGTCATACGAATGTCCGATCGACGTAGCACCAGCGCCAGGTCTCCCCGGGCTCGAACGAGCGCACGATCGGGTGCACGATGGCGTGGGCGTGCTTGCCGGCGTGCTTCATGGGCGACGAGTCGCAGCAGCCGACGTGCCCGCACGTCAGGCACAACCGCAGGTGCAGCCACGGCGTGCCGGCGATCAGGCACTCCTCGCAGCCCTGCGGGGTTCGCGGCACCACGTCCCGGACGAGGGCGAGATGCCGGTCGACGGCACCGGTCATCGCACGTCACCGACCCTGGTCGAGGTTGGCCGAGCCGGCGCCTGGTCGAGCCACTCGCGCAGCACGGGGACGGGCGCGGCGCCCGCTTGCCGCGCGACGACCTCGCCGCCGCGCAGCACCATGAGCGTCGGCACGGCCTTCACGTCGAACCGCTGGGACAGCACGGGTGCCCTATCGACGTCGACCCTCACGAGCTTGACCTTCCCGGCCCGCTCCCGGGCCGGCTGGGCCGGCGCGGGGCCGACCTGGCGGCAGGGCCCCCACCAGGTGGCCCGGAGATCGACCGGCACCGGCATCGTGGCCCGCTCCGCGAGTTCCGCGAAGTCGTTGTCGCCCGCGTCGACGATCCAGGGCAGCGGCTGATGGCAGTGCCCGCAGGTCGGTTTGCCCGAGGCGGCGGCCTGGACGCGGTTCTTGTGGCCGCAGTGTTCGCAGACGACCGTGCCGGCGGTGTCGGTGCTCATGCCGCGGACCTCCCTTCGCCCCCGCTGTAGGTGACGACGAGCTCGCCGTCCTTGGCGTCGACGGTGATCACCAGTCCCTCGGTCGGTTCACCGCGCAGCAGCGTGCGGCCGATCTTGGTCTCGACCTCGTGGGAGATGTACCGGCGCAGCGGCCGGGCGCCGTACACGGGGTCGAAGCCGTGCCGGGCGATGAGTTTCCTCGCCTGGCCGGTCAGCTCGACCGCGATGCCCAGTTCGGCCAGCCGGTGGCGCAGCTCGTCGAACCGCAGGTCGACGATCCGCTCGATCTCGCCCGGCCCGAGCGGGGTGAACAGCACGATGTCATCGACGCGGTTGAGGAACTCCGGTCGGAAGTGGTGTCGCAGCTCGGCCAGCACGGCGTCGCGGGCGTACGGCTTGATCTCGCCGGTGGAGGTGACCCCGTCGAGCAGGTGCTGGGAGCCGATGTTGGAGGTCATGATGATCACCGTGTTGCGGAAGTCGACGGTCCGGCCCTGCGCGTCGGTGATCCTTCCGTCGTCGAGGACCTGGAGCAGCGTGTTGAACACGTCCGGGTGCGCCTTTTCGATCTCGTCGAACAGCACGACCGAGTAAGGCTTGCGCCGTACGGCTTCGGTGAGCTGCCCGCCCTCGTCGTAGCCGACGTAGCCCGGGGGAGCGCCCAGCAGCCGCGAGACGGTGTGCCGCTCCTGGTACTCGCTCATGTCGAGCCGGACCGTGTTCTCCTCGCTGTCGAACAGGGCCGCCGCCAGGGTCTTGGCCAGCTCGGTCTTCCCGACCCCGGTCGGGCCGAGGAAGAGGAACGACCCGATCGGCTTGCGCGGATCGCGGATCCCCGACCGCGCCCGGATGACCGCGTCGGCGACCAGCCGAACGGCCTCGTCCTGGCCGATCACCCGCTCGTGCAGGATCTCGTCGAGCCGCAACAGCTTCTCCCGCTCGCCTTCCCGCAGCCGGGAAACCGGGACCCCGGTCCACGAGGCGACGATCTCGGCGATCTCGTCCTCGGTGACGACCTCGTGCAGCAGCCGCTTCCGGCCCTGCTTGTCCGCCAGCCGTTCTTCCTCCGCGGCAAGCCGGCGCTCGGCTTCGGTGATCTCGCCGTAGCGCAGCTCGGCCGCGCGGTTCAGGTCGTAGTCCCGTTCCGCTTCTTCGGCTTCGTGGCGCAGCAGTTCCAGTTCGGACCGCAGTTCCTGAACCCGCCGGATCCCCTGGCGCTCGGCTTCCCACTGCGCCTTCTTCGAGTCCGCTTCGGCACGAAGATCGGCGAGTTCGCGGTCGAGGTCCGCCGGCCGCGCCTTGCCGGCCTGGTCGGATTCCCTGGACAGCGCGGCCTGCTCGATCTCCAGGCGGGTGACGCGCCGGGTGAGCTCGTCGAGTTCCGCGGGCATGGAGTCGATTTCCGTGCGCAGCCGCGCGCACGCCTCGTCGACCAGGTCGATCGCCTTGTCCGGAAGGAACCGGTCGGTGATGTACCGGTGGGACAGAGTCGCGGCGGCGACCAGCGCGCCGTCCTGGATCTTGACCCCGTGGAACACCTCGAGCCGCTCCCGCAGTCCGCGCAGGATCGAGATGGTGTCCTCGACGGAGGGTTCGTCGACGACGATCGGCTGGAACCGGCGCTCCAGCGCGGCGTCCTTCTCGATGTGCTTGCGGTACTCGTCGAGCGTCGTCGCCCCGATCATGTGGAGTTCACCGCGCGCCAGCATCGGCTTGAGCATGTTCCCGGCGTCCATCGCGCCTTCGGTGGCGCCGGCCCCGACGACCGTGTGGAGTTCGTCGACGAAGAGCAGGATGCGTCCCTCTTCGGCTTTGACCTCGGCCAGCACGGCCTTGAGCCGCTCCTCGAACTCGCCGCGGTACTTCGCCCCGGCGACGAGGGCGCCGATGTCGAGCGAGAAGATCGTCTTGTCCCGCAAGCCCTCCGGCACGTCGCCGCGCACGACCCGCTGGGCGAGGCCCTCGACGATCGCCGTCTTGCCGACGCCGGGGTCGCCGATCAGCACGGGGTTGTTCTTCGTCTTCCGCGACAGGATCTGGATCACCCGGCGGATCTCGGCGTCCCGGCCGATCACCGGGTCGAGCTTGCCCGACCGCGCGTCGGCGACCAGGTCACGGCCGTACTTCTCCAGCGCCTCGTACGCGCCCTCGGGTGTCGCCGAGGTGACCCGCTGGTTGCCGCGGATCTTGGTCAGCGCCGTCAAGAACGATTCGCGCGTCACGCCGTACTGGGTCAGCAGCCGCCCCGCCGCGGACTTCGCACCCTCGTCCGCGAGGGCCCGGACGAGGTGTTCGACGGAGACGTATTCGTCCTTGAGCCGCTTGGCTTCCCGTTCGGCGGCATCCAGCAGCCCGGCGAGGCGCCGGGTGACGTAGACCTGCCCGGGGGTGGCGCCGGGGCCGGTCACCTTCGGCCGCCGCGCGAGTTCCGCTTCGGTTGCTTCGCGGAGACCGTCGACGTCCGCGCCGGTCCGCGCGAGCAGCCGGGGTGCCAGGCCGTCGGCCGGGTCGAGCAGGGCGAGCAGCAGGTGCTCCCCGTCGGTCTCGGTGTGGCCGTGGCGCTGTGCCACGCTTTGGGCCTCCTGCAGCGCTTCCTGCGATTTCCGGGTCAGCTTGCTCATGTCCATCGCCGATGGCTCCTGACTTGGGCTTCGAGGACGTCGATGCGGTCCAGCAGGTCGAGCACGAGCCCGATGGCCGCGTAGTTGAGGCAGAGGCCCGTGCGCAGGCGCTGGATGCGCGCGAGAGCGGCGACGGCGGACGGCGCGAACCACAGCCGCCCGCTCGAGTCGGCGGTGCCGTCCACGAGGCTCAGCGCGACGAACCGGCGGAGCAGCTCCGGGTGCAGTCCGCTTCGCGCGGCGACCGTGTCGAGGCTGAGCCGGACCGGGTGGGCGAGCAGGTACTCGGCCATCAGGTCCTCCTCGGGTCGAAATCGGACACGGCGGCGAGCTCCTCGAAGAGCTCGTGCTCCCGCTTTCCGAGCTTCTTCGGCACCATCACGCGCACCTCGGCGTAGAGATCGCCCGGCTTGCCCCTGGGGTTGGGCAGGCCCTCGCCGCGCAGCCGCAGCCGCCGTCCGGTCGACGAGCCGGGCACGACCCGCACCTTCACTTCACCACCGGGAGTCGGCACGGGAACTGTGGCGCCGAGCGCCGCCTCCCAGGGCGACACCGGCAGTTCGACCGTGATGTCGCGCCCGGACAGGCGGTAGCGGGGATGCGGCTTGATCCGCACCACGAGGTGGAGGTCACCGGGCGCGGCGTTCCCGGACGCCCGCCCGCCCTGACCGGCGAGCCGGATGCGCTGCCCGTCGAGCACGCCGGCCGGAATCTCGACGTCGTAACCGCGCGCGCCCGTGCCGGCGATGCTCAAGTGCCGTCGCCCGCCCCGGTAGGCATCCTCGATCGTCAGGTCGAGCTCGGCCTCCTGGTCGGCCCCCGCGATCGGCCCGCCGGAGCCTCGGCTCCGGAAGAAGCCGCCCAGCAGGTCCTCGATGTCGACACCTTCGAACCCGCCACCGAATCCCGGCCCCGCCTGGGCGTGGCGGACACGGCCGCCACCCCGCCCGCCGGCACCCGCGTACGCCCGCTCGTCGAAGTCGTCGGGCACCCGGCGGAAATCCGCGCCGAACCGGTCGTACTTCTTGCGCTGCTCCGGGTCGGACAGCACCTGGTACGCCTCGCTGATCTCCTTGAAGCGCTCTTCGGCACCCGGCTCGGAGTTCACATCCGGGTGGAGCTGCCGGGCCAGTTTCCGGTACGCCCGCTGAATCTCGTCGGCACTCGCGGTCCTGGCGACACCGAGGGCCTCGTAGAAGTCGGTGGCCACCGGCCGTCACCCCCGCGACCTGGACACCGCCACGGCCGTCGGCCGCAGCTGGTGCCGATCGGTCCCGTAGCCGGGGCGCACGACCTGGGTCACGGTGTTCGGCTCGGTGGCCGGGTCCTCGACCACGGCGACGACCTCGTGCCGGTTCGGGTCGAACCGGACGCCGGTTTCGTCGTCACGCGGGTACCCGAGCCCGGCGAGCAGCCCGACGGCTTGCTCCCGGATCGCGTGGACGCCCTGCACGATGCCCGACGGGTCCGCCTCGGCGTGCGCGAGCGCCAGTTCGAGGTTGTCCAGCACCGGAAGCCAGGCCGCCGCGACCCGCGCCCGCTCGGCTTCGGTCGCCCGGCGCAGTTCGGCGGCATGGCGCTTGCGCACGTTGTCGAGGTCCGCCGCCGTCCGCCGCCACCGGTCCTCGAACTCGGCGATCTTCTCGTCCGCCCCGGTCGCCGAGGCCGGCGCCTGCCGGGAGCCGTCCTCGGCGATCTCCGCGGAGGGGTTCTCGTGTTCCGCGGCACTTCCTGTGGTGGCCATCGATCCGCCTCACGTCCGGTCGAAGTCCGCGTCGATCACGTCGTCCTCGTCGGCCGCCTGCTGCGGGCCGCCGCCGGAACCGTTGCCGCCGCCGCTCGCCCGGGGCGCGTTGAGCCCGGCCAGCATCTGCTGCAGTTCGGAGGTCAGCGACCGCACCCGGTCCAGGGGAGCGGCGTCTTTCACCGCCTCACGAGCCTCTTGGATGAGCATCTCCGCGCGCGCCTTCTCGTGCGGCGCAGTGGTGTCCGTGATGGTCCGTTCGACCTGGTAGGCGGCCGAGTCGAGCAGGTTGCGCGCGTCGATCTCCTCGCGCAGCCGCTGGTCCTCGGACCGGTTGCGTTCGGCTTCGGTGACCATGCGGTCGACCTCCGCCTGGTCGAGGTTCGAACTCTCGCTGATCGTGATGCCCTGCTGCGCGCCGGTGTCCTTGTCCTTCGCGGTGACATCCAGGATGCCGTTGGCGTCGACGTCGAACGTGACCTCGATCTGGGGCTCGCCCCGCGGCGCCGGCCGGATGTCGGTGAGCTGGAAGCGCCCGAGCACCCGGTTGTCGGCGGCCCGTTCCCGCTCGCCCTGGAGCACCACGACGTCGACCGCGGGCTGGTTGTCCTCCGCGGTGGAGAACACCTCGGTCCGCCGCGCCGGGATCGTCGTGTTGCGCTCGATGATCTTCGTCATCACGCCGCCGCGGGTTTCCACGCCGAGCGACAGCGGGGTGACGTCGAGCAGCAGGACGTCCTTGACCTCACCCTTGAGCACCCCCGCCTGGACCGCCGCGCCGAGCGCGACGACCTCGTCCGGGTTGACGCTCATGTTCGGGTCCTTGCCCCCGGTCAGCCTGCGGACCAGGCTCTGCACGGCCGGGATCCGGGTCGACCCGCCGACCAGGATGACCTCGTCGATGTCGTTCGCGGTCACCTTCGCGTCGGCCATCGCCTGCTTGACCGGGCCGAGGCACCGTTCGACCAGGTCCGCGGAGATCTGCTCGAACACCGAACGCATCAAGGTGGTCGTGAGGTGCTTCGGGCCGTCCTTGTCCGCGGTGATGAACGGCAGGCTCACGCTGGTCTGGCTGACCGAGCTGAGCTCGACCTTCGCCTTCTCCGCGGCTTCGAAGAGCCGCTGCAGCGCCTGGGGATCCGACCGCAGGTCGATGCCGTTCTCCTGCTGGAACCGATCGGCGAGGTGGTCCACGATCCGGCGGTCGAAGTCGTCCCCGCCGAGGTGGGTGTCCCCGGCGGTCGACCGGACCTCGACCACGCCGTCGCCGACGTCGAGCAGGCTCACGTCGAAGGTGCCGCCGCCGAGGTCGAACACGAGGACCGTCTCGTGGGCCTTCGAGTCGAGTCCGTAGGCGATCGCGGCGGCGGTGGGTTCGTTGATGATGCGCAGGACTTCGAGGCCGGCGATCTTGCCGGCGTCCTTGGTGGCCTGCCGCTGGGCGTCGTTGAAGTACGCAGGCACGGTGATGACGGCCTCGGTCACCCGTTCGCCGAGGAACTTGCCCGCGTCGTCGGCCAGCTTGCGCAGGACCTGCGCGCTGATCTCCTCCGGCGAGTGGAGCTTGTCGCGGACCTTGAACCGGACGACACCGCCCGGACCCTCGACGACGTCGAAACCGACGGCCTTGGCCTCCTCGCCGACTTCGTCGTACTTCCGGCCGATGAACCTCTTCGCCGAGTAGATCGTGCCCTTCGGGTTGAGGATCGCCTGCCTGCGGGCGAGCTGGCCGACCAGCCGTTCACCGCTTTCGGTGAACGCGACCACCGACGGGGTGGTCCGCGCGCCTTCGGAGTTGGCGATGACCGTGGGTTCGCCGCCTTCCCAGACGGCGATCACCGAGTTGGTCGTCCCCAGGTCGATGCCGACCGCCTTCGCCATCACACACCTTCCTTCAGCTTGGCGAGCAGGTTCTTGGCTTCGTCCGCCACCGCTTCGTCGGCGACGACCTCGTAGCGGGTGGGTGTCATCGCCCGGACCGAGGCGAAGTCCCGGCGGCCGCCCTGGAGCGCGTGCACGACGAGGCCGAAGACCGCGCCGATCACCGCGCCGAACACGAGGCCGTAAATGGCGAGCGTGAAGGCCGCCAGCAACGGCGTGAACCAGTTGAAGACGCCGAACAACCAGCCGATCAGCAGCCCGGTGAGGGCACCCGAGCCGGCTCCCCGCAGCGCGGCGCCGCCGAGGTTCAGGCGCCCGACGACCTGCTCGACCAGCTTGACGTCCGAGCCGATGATGGCCACCCGCTCGACCGGGAAGCCGTTGTCCGACAGGTAATCGACGGCACGCTCGGCTTCGCTGTACCTCTCGTAAGAGCCGATCGGACGTCGCTGTTCCGAAGTGCCGGGATCCGTAGAGTGACGCGGTGGTGGCGCCGTGGCGCCGGGCTGCGCGGTCATCGTCCGACTCCTAGACGTTGGCGGTTTCTTCTCGGGAAGCCCTTTCGGGGATGCGAGGCTTCTTTTCGGCCGTCTCGGAACCGGTGCCGATTTCGACCTTGCGAGGCTTGCCGGCCTCGGCGACCGGGATACCGAGCATGAGCACACCGCGGTCGAACTCCGCGGACAGCCGCGTGCTGTCCAGGTTGTCGCCGAGGAAAAACTGGCGGCTGAACTCACCCTGCGGCCGTTCGTCGACCAGCAGGTCGTCACCTGCTTGGCGGAGCGGGACGCGGTGGGCGCGCACGGTCACCACATTGCGTTCCACCGTCACGTCGACGTCGCCGGGGTCCACTCCCGGCAGATCCAGCGCGACGACGAACCGGTCGTCGCGGCGAAATGCCTCCATCGGCATGGCCCGCGGCCCGCGTGCACCGGCCAGGGCCTGCTCGGTCAACCGTTCGAGATCGCGGAACGGGTCGAAACGCATCAGTGTCATGACTCTCCTCATTCCTCGTCCGGGCGCTTGTCGCGAAGAGACCAATCGCGCCCGACGGGCACCGCGACGTGCTTCTTCCCATCGGCACAAGTCCTGCGACACCGGCGGAAACCGCACTGTCCCAGGGATCTCTCCACATGTGAGACCCACAGTGGCAAGGACGATGGCGCCCGCGCATGCGCCTGGCAGGCCGAAATTCGCGCGCACGATCGACACCGCGGAGCAGGATCAACCGCTGTAACGTTCTGACCAGTCGACGGTCGGAGGTCCGATGACACCCGCGGCGGCGGGCGACGGAGCCCGCGAAACTCCACAAGGGCCGCACAACTGGTGGCGTGGCCGGCGGTCGACTCTGCGCGGACTGTTCGCCGTCTCGACGATGATGATCGACGGCCGGGAAGCCGACGGCATCATCCGGCTGGCCGTCACCTCTGTCTCGTCGTTGAGCAGGTGCGGCGTCAAGGCGGTGTATCTGTTCATCGGCGGCGCACTCCGCCGTCGTGACGACACGGAGCCGGACGCGGAGCTCGACCGGCAGGTCCGGCTCCTCGACGGCGTCAGCGGTCCGCTCGTCCTCCCCGACGGCGGCTGGTGCTGGGGCATCGCGCTGCCGGGGCTGGAAGGCCTGCTGGGGTACCTGGTGGTGCACGCGGCGGTGGAGCCGTCCAAGGACGAGTTCTTCCTGCTTGAGGCGCTCGGCCGGCAGACGGCGGGTGCGCTGGTGAACGCCTCGCTTCACCGGCGAGAGCGCGAGCATGCGCTCGAACTGCAGGAGCTCAACGGCAGGCTGTCCGCCTCGGTCGCCCGGCTCAAGCAGCAGACGCACGTGCACGAGGTGCTCGGCGACATCTCCGTGTCCGGTGCGGGCGAGCCCGGCATCGCCCACGCCGTGCACCAGCTGACGTCGTTGCCGGTCGCGATCGAGGACCGGTTCGGCAATCTGCGGGCCTGGGCCGGTCCCGGCAAGCCCGACCCGTACCCGAAGCACCAGGCGCACCGGCGCGAGGAGCTGCTCAGGCGAGCCGCGGCGGTCCCCCACCCGGTCCGGGAGGAGGACCGGGTGCTCTCGCTGGTCAAACCGCGGTACGAGGTGCTCGGCTTGTTGGCGCTCGTGGACCCGCGCAGGACCGTGGGCAGCCACGAGATGTTCGCGCTCGAGTACGGGACGACGGTGCTGGCGCAGGAACTGTCCCACCTGCGCAATCTCGCCGAGGTCGAGCTGCGCCTGCACCGTGACCTGGTCGACGACCTGATCACCGGCACCGACGACGAGAGCGCCTACGCTCGCGCCGACGCGCTCGGGCACGACCTGCGCGGTGCACATTGCGTGATCGTCGTCCGCTGGGGCGAGGAGCAGACCGACGACGCCGTCGCCGAGGCCGTAGGCCGGGCGGTTGCATCGCTCCGGCTGAGTTCGATGATCTCGCGGCACTCGGGTGCGGTGGTGCTCCTCGTCAGCGGCTGCCCGGAAGGGGACACGCTGCATCGCCTCCTCTCGGAGAACCTCGGTGGCGCCGGCGCGACCGGGATCGGTGGCCGCTGCGACCGCCCTGGCGACTTTCCGAGGTCCTACTCGGAAGCGATGCGGGCGTTGGACATCCGCCGGAAATCGGGGTCGCCCCACGGTGTGACGACCTTCGACCAGCTGGGCCTCTATCGCATTCTGGACAGCGGGCGAAATCGCGCCGAAATCGTGGCGTACGTGCGGGAATGGCTGGGCCGGCTACTCGACTACGACGAGCACAAGAACACGGATCTGGTCCAGACGCTGGCGCAGTACCTCGAATGCGGCGGACACTACGACGAGACCGCTTCCGCGCTGGTCATCCACCGCAGCACCCTGCGCTACCGGCTGGGCCGGATCCGGGAGATCGCGGACCTCGACCTGAATGACGTCGACAGCAGGCTCAACCTGCACGTGGCCACCCGAGCCTGGAAGGTGCTGGGAAGCTCGGTCTGAAGGGCGAGGGTTGGAGGGTTTGCTTCCCTTCGGGCTGGTCGCCTTGGGGTGGGCGTTCGCGTACAGGGCGGTCGGCGTATATCGCGGGTGTATTGAAATTCGCATACGAGGTGGCAACATCGGGGCGCTTTGACTGGGGCCCATGACCGACAGTGGGCCACGTCGTGGGCGGGGGCCGGTAGGGGTGTCCGATTCGGGCGTGCCGGCCGGTACGGGGATCACGATCTACGGGTGTTCGGGGGACGAGGCCGACCTTTTTCGAGAATTGGCGCCTCGGTTCGGGGTCGTTCCGTCGATCACCGAGGCGGCGTTGGACGAAGGCAATGCGGGGTTGGCGGCCGGTAATCGGTGCGTCAGTGTCGGGCACCGGACGCGGGTCGGGAATTCCGCGCTTGTCGCGCTTCGCCGGGTCGGGGTGCGGTACCTCTCCACGCGCAGTGTCGGGTTCGACCACGTCGACGTCGAATACGCCGGGAGTCTCGGCATCTCCGTCGGCAACGTCTCCTATTCACCGGACAGCGTGGCCGACTACGTCCTGATGTCCATGCTGATGGTGGTCCGCGGTGCCAAGGCCACCATCCGCCGGGTGGATTCGCACGACTACCGGTTGGGTGAGGTGCGCGGGAAGGAACTGCGCGACCTGACCGTCGGAGTGGTGGGCACCGGGCGGATCGGGACCGCGGTCGTCTCCCGGTTGCGCGGATTCGGGTGCCGGATCCTCGCCCACGACACTCGGCCCGGGGTCGCGGTCGACCATGTGCCGCTCGACGACCTTCTGCGGCAAAGCGACATCGTCACGCTTCACACGCCACTCAACGCGGACACGTACCACCTGCTGGACCGTCGGCGTATCGCGCGCATGAAGCGCGGCGCCTACGTCGTCAACACCGGGCGCGGTGCGCTTCTCGATACCGGCGCTCTTGTCGCGGCATTGGAAAGCGGCGCCCTGGGTGGAGCGGCTTTGGACGTCCTCGAAGGTGAGGAAGGAATCTTCTATGCCGATCGTCGGGACGAACCCGTCGAGAACGGACATCTGGCGCGGTTGCGGGATCTGCCGAACGTCTTCGTCAGTCCGCACACCGCTTTCTACACCGACCACGCGCTGAGCGACACCGTCGAGAACTGTCTTGTCAACTGCACGAACTTCGTCCGGGGGAATCGGGTATGACCAGGTTGAGGGTGGGGATCGTCTTCGGGGGCACTTCCGAGGAGCACCCGGTCTCCGTCAAGTCCGCGCGGCAGGTCGCGGAGCACATCGACACCCGCAAGTACGAGCCGTTCTGGATCGGGATCACCAAGGACGGCACGTGGAAGCTGTGCGACGGGCCCGACACGGACTGGGAGGACGGGGGCGGGCGCCCGGCCGTGCTGTCGCCCGACCGGGGCGTCGGCGGCCTGCTCGTCCTGGACAAGGGGCAGTACGAGGAGGTCGCGTTGGACCTCGTGCTGCCGGTCCTGCACGGCCGGTTCGGCGAGGACGGCGCGGTGCAGGGCCTGCTGGAACTCTCCGGCATTCCCTACGTCGGCTGTGACGTCCAGAGTTCCGCGCTGTGCATGGACAAGTCCTTCACGTACGTCGTCGCCGAAAGCGCGGGCATCGCGACGCCGAGCTTCCTGATCGTCCCGCCGGGCGGTGTTCCCGACGCGGACGCGCTCACCTACCCGGTCTTCGTGAAGCCGGCCCGGTCCGGGTCCTCGTTCGGCGTCACCAAGGTGTCCGCCGCGGCGGACCTGGCGGAAGCGGTGGAGATCGCGCGGCAGTTCGACTCGAAGGTGTTGATCGAGGAGGCCGTCGTCGCGAGCGAGGTCGGCTGTGCCGTCCTGGGCAACGACCCGGACCTGGTCACCGGCGAGGTCGACCGGATCGCCCTGACCCACGGGTTCTTCAAGATCCACCAGGAGGCCGATCCCGAGAGCGGCTCCGAGAACTCGACGCCGATCGTCCCGGCCGACATCCCGGCGGAGAAGCGCACGCTGGTCCAGGAAACCGCGAAAGCCGTGTACCGCGCCCTCGGGTGCCGGGGACTGGCCCGGGTCGACATGTTCCTGAAGGACGACGGAACGGTCGTCCTCAACGAGGTCAACACCCTGCCCGGCCTGACCCCCTACAGCCGTTACCCGAGGATGATGGCGGCTGCCGGCCTGCCGCTCGGCGAAGTGATCGACCGGATCGTCGCGGCTGCCCTGGCGGGGCGGATCCGGTGAACGAGGATTTCGTCTTCGTCGACCAGTGGGTGCCCGGGATCCGGTGGGACGCCAAGTACGCGACCTGGGACAACTTCACCGGCAAACCCGTGGACGGGTACCTGGCGAACCGCATCGTCGGTACGAGGGCCTTGTGCGCCGCCCTCGGCCGGGCCCAGGAGAAGGCCGCGTCGCTCGGCTTCGGACTCCTCCTCTGGGACGGATACCGCCCACAGCGGGCCGTGGACCGTTTCCTGCGCTGGTCGGAAGAGCCCGAGGACGGTCGGACGAAACCGCGCCACTACCCGAACATCGACCGGCCCGAGATGTTCGAGAAGGGGTACGTGGCCGCCAAATCCGGCCACAGCCGGGGCAGCACCGTCGACCTGACGCTCTACCACCTCGACACCGGCGAACTCGCGGCCATGGGCGGTGGCCACGACCTGATGGACGTGCTCTCGCACCACGGCGCGAGCGGGATCACGGCCGTCGAGGCGGACAACCGCCGACACCTCTGCTCGATCATGGAGGACTGCGGCTTCGGCCGGTACGAGTTCGAGTGGTGGCACTACTCGCTGAAGGGCGAACCCCACCCCGACACGTACTTCGACTTCCCCATCACCTAACCGGGCCGAGCGGCACCCGCACCGTGACCCTGAGCCCCCCGTCCGGACGGGGGGTGAGGGTGAGCGTCCCGTCGTGCGCCTCGACGATGCTCTCGACGATCGCCAGGCCGAGGCCGACACCCGCGTGATCGGCGCGGATGCGCTCGGACCCGCGCTGGAACGGTTCGGTGAGCGTCGAGACCAGCGTCGCGGCGAGCTTCTCGCCGGTGTTCTCCACCACGATCACCGCCGCGCCGGGCAGGACACCGGTCGTGATCCACACGGTGCCGTCGGCGGGCAGGTTGTGGACGATCGCGTTGTGCACGAGATTCGTGGCCATCTGCAGCAGCAGCGCGGGCGAACCGACCGTGTGGGCCGCGTCGCCGGCGACCTCGATGGCCACGCCGCGTTTCTCCGCGAGCCCGAAGAGCGTCTCCGCGACCTCCTCGGCGATGAGGGACAGGTCGGCGGGTTCGCGGGTGAAGGTCCGCCGACCGGCGCGGCTGAGCAGGAGCAGCGCTTCGGTGAGGTCGATCGCCCGGCTGTTGACGAAGTGCAGGCGGTCGACGAGTTCGACGGGGTCGTGCTCCCGGTCGTTGCGGGCCACGTCGAGCAGCGTCCGCGTGATCGCCAGCGGCGTGCGCAGTTCGTGCGAGGCGTTGGCCGCGAACCGGCGCTGCTCGGCCACGTGCGCTTCGATCCGCGCGAGCATCGTGTCGAACGCGTCGGCGAGTTCGCGGAACTCGTCCTTGCGGCCCGGCAGCCGGATCCGGTGGGAGAGCGACCCGTTGGCGGCCTTGCGGGTGGCGTCGGTGATGCGGGTCAACGGGCTGAGCATGCGACCGGCGAGCACCCACCCGCCCAACAGCCCGAACACCAGCAGGAACACCAGCACCACGGCCGCCGCCGTGACGAAGACGCCGGGACCGAAGTTGCTCGGGTCGAAGACGCGCGGGACGTTGGGCAGGAGCGGGATCAGCCACGAGGCGGGCACGTCCCGCAACAGGAACATCCACACCGAGGCGAGCATCAGCACGCCCGCGACCATGAGGAACCCGGCATAGCTGAGCGTGAGCTTGAGGCGGACGCTCAACCCCGGCGTCCTATCCACGACCGGCCCGCTCACGGTCGCCGTCGGACCCCGCGTCGATCCGATAACCGACACCGGCGACGGTCGCGATGATCCACGGCTCACCGAGTCGCTTGCGCAACGCCGAGACCGTGATGCGCACGGCGTTGGTGAACGGATCGGCGTTCTCGTCCCACGCCCGCTCCAGCAACTCCTCGGCGCTGACCACACCGCCTTCGGCGGCGACGAGCACTTCGAGCACCGCGAACTGCTTGCGGGTCAACGCGACGTACCGCCCGTCCCGGTAGACCTCGCGCCGGAACGCGTCCACCCGCAACCCCGCGATCTCCCGCACCGGCGGCCGACTGTGCGCACGCCGCCGGTCGAGAGCCCTGAGCCGCAAGACAAGTTCCCGCAACTCGAAGGGCTTGGTCAGGTAGTCGTCGGCCCCGAGCCCGAACCCGGACGCCTTGTCGTCGAGCCGATCGGCGGCGGTGAGCATGAGGATCGGCATCCCGCTGCCGGAGGCGACGATCCGCTCGGCCACCTCGTCACCCGAAGGCCCCGGAATGTCCCGATCGAGGACCGCGATGTCGTAGCTGTTGACGGCCAGCAACTCCAGGGCGGTGTCCCCGTCACCCGCGATGTCGGCCGCGATCGCCTCCAGCCGAAGCCCGTCACGGATGGCCTCGGCCATGTAGGACTCGTCCTCGACGATCAACACGCGCATACCCCGATGCTATGGGCCGGGGTATTTCGCCGACATATCGAACACCGGACCCGGACGGCCGCCGAAAGACGACAGAACCGGACAAAGCCCAGGCAGCAGCCGGCCGAAGCACGGGCAGCACGCCAAGCAACCCCGCGACCCACCCGCGCCGAACCGTGAACCGTGCGCGGGCAGCATGATGGTCGGCTCACGATGTAAAGGAGGGGAGCGGGTTCCCCGTCCCCGAGTCCCTCTCCGTACGGCCTGCCCAGCGGCGGGCGACCGCTTTTGATCTTGAACGCTTCCCCGGCCCGACTCCGAACGACACCCGCCAAGCACCCACCCCCTGCCGTTTGCGGATCGTGGGCGTTTGGTCGGCGACCCACTGTTGCCGTTCGGCGATTAGTGATGCAGTTTCGGTGCTGTTGCTTGGCGACACCCGCAACCCCCGTGCATTGTGTCCCCGAACGAGTGACGGCACGAATGTCGCGGAGGCGATAGGGCATGAACGCCGATCCCCCACCGCGGTGGTCGTAGATGACCACACGGGACACTTTCGAACAGTGGACCGCGGCGGAGGACTTCGACGCCCTGCTCAGCCTGGGCAACGAGGTCACCTACGAATCCGGCCGCCACCTCATGTGGCAGGGCGACGTCGCGGACTGCGTGATGGTCCTCCGTTCCGGCTACGTCCAGGTCCTCGACCGCGGCGACGACGGATTGCGAAGGGTTCTCGGTTTTCGTAAACGCGGCGAACTGCTCGGCGAACTGGCCTATTTCGGCGACGGCCGCCGAACCGCCTCGGTGATCGCCTACGGCCTGGTCACCGTGGTCAAGATCCCCGGCCGCCGCTTCCAGGCGTTCCTCGACCGCCACCCGCGCGTCTACCAGGCCATCGTCCGAATGCTGGCCCTGCGCCTGCACACCGTCGAACGCCGCCGGGCGGGCAAGGCCGTCGCCCGGGTACTGCGCGAACTGGTCGACCTGGCCCAGGCGTTCTCGGACGACCGCGACCGGAAGGTGGTCCTCCCGGTCACCCAGGAGGTCCTCGGCCAGCTCGCCGACATGTCGTACCCGTCCGCGCAACGGGCCGTACGGGCGTTGCGGCGACGCAACCTCCTGGACCCCGGGTCCCGGAAGCTCACGGTGCCCTGCCAGGGATGTCTGCGCCGGGCCGCCCAGGCGCCGCCGGATTACGGGAATCCCATCAACGGATGTGGCGGCTCGCCCACCTGCCCGCAGAGGGTGGGCACGTGATCCCGACGATCCGGAGTGGACCCGTGAACCTCCTTGCCCTCGAACGCACCGTGGTGCGCGTCGACGTCGTCGACTCCAGTTCCGGCGGTGTGACACGGCAGAGGCACCTCGACCGGGCACTCGGGACGGTCCTCGACCAGGTCGTCGACTCCGTCCGGCACTCCCGCTACGCCGACGCCGAGTGCTTCCGCCGCGACGACGGCGACAGCGCCACGCTCCTGGTCGGCGCGCAGGTGCCCGGCGCCTGGATCGCCAGCGACCTGATGCGCGAGCTGACGATCGCGCTGCACGACGTGAACCGGCCGGTCCACGACGACTACCGGTTGCGCCTGCGCATCGCGGTCGACCACGGTCCGACCGTGATGGACCCGCCGCACGTCAACGGCGAGGCCGTGGTGACCGCGGCCCGCCTGGTCGACGCCCCGGCGCTGCGCCGGTTCGTCGCCGACGAGCGGGACGTGGACTTCGGGCTCATCGTGTCCGATCGGTTCCACCGCGACGTCGTGCTCGCCGGCGAGCGCGGGCTGGGCCTGGTCCGGTTCGAACCGGTCGAGGTGGTGGTCAAGGACTTCCGGCAGCCGGCGTGGCTCCAGGTCGGCTAGGAGCTGTTTGAAGTTCGGATCTAGGTGGGCCCGGTGGTGTGCTGGTTGGGCTGGTAGAACACGGATGTGGCGCGTTTTGATCTGACCGATGCCGAGTGGGCGTTGATCGAGCCGCATATGCCGGTGGCGGCCACCGGGCCGTTGCCACGTCGGGTGCGGGAGCAGTTCAACGGGATCCTGTGGCGGTTCCGCACCGGGTCAGGCTGGCGTGACGTGCCCGAACGGTACGGTCCCTGGTCCACCGTCTACTCCCGGTTCAACACCTGGGCGAAGACCGGAGTGTTCCAGACGCTGATGGAGGCGCTGATCGCCGAGGCCGCCTCCCGCGGACAGGTCGACCTGGAACTGGTGAGCGTGGACTCCACGATCGTGCGGGCACACCACGAATCGGCCGGACTCGCGGTGACCGGGGAGACCCTTGACGCGCTGGAACAGGCGTTGACCGGGGAAAAAGGGGCTCCGTTGCCCGTCCAGCGGAGCGTGCTGCGGGTGGTGCGTCGCGGTCCGCGCCGGACACGACCGACGCGGGCACATCTGCCGGTCGGGACCGTGCCGCCCGTAGGCGCCGTCGGAAGGCGCGGGCTGCGGCGGCCGGGCTCGGCCGGTCCCGGGGCGGGCTGAGCAGCAAGGTCCACACCGCGGTCGACGCCGCCGGGCTGCCGTTGGCGTTCGTGCTCACCCCTGGCCAGGCCGGGGACAGCCCGCAATTCCGGACGGTGCTGGACCGGATCCGGGTTCCCGGCCCGGTCGGAAGGCCGCGCACCCGTCCGGACGCGGTGGCCGCGGACAAGGCGTACTCCTCCAAAGCCAACCGGGCCTACCTACGCCGCCGCCGGATCACGGCTGTGATCCCGGAGAAGACCGACCAGCGGGCCAACCGCAGGAACAAGGGCTCCGCCGGCGGGCGGCCTGTGTCCTTCGATCCCGTGCGCTACCGGCGGCGCAACACCGTCGAACGCCTCTTCCAGAAGATCAAGACATGGCGCGGACTGGCCACCCGCTACGACAAGACACCACAAAGCTACGAGGCCGGACTGCATCTACGAGGAGCCATCATGTGGTTGAAGACCCTTACCCCAACCACATGATCCCAACCCCAAACAGCTCCTAGTCGGGGGACGGGTCCCGCGGTCACGTCCGGCCACCCGGCCCGCGTCGACGCGCGAGCCGGTCAAGGACTCCCCGCGGTCGGCTTGGCTCCGGGCCGGCCCGCCAGGGGGATGTCGGCGAAGCGCAACGCGACGCCGAGCACCTCCAGATCCGCACCGAGTTCGAGCAGGTCGGCCATCGTCGCGGCGGGCAGGTCGGCCACGGGCAGGCCACCCGGGACGGCGAGCACGACCGTCGCCGTCCGACAACGGGGTTCCGCACCGACACGGTGGCCCAGGCGCAGGTCCCACATCGCCGCCCTGGCCCGGTCGAACACGTCGGGCGTCGGCCGGGCCACGTGCACGAGTTCGTCGTCGGGCCCGACGAGGCCGACCGGTTCGACGGTCGTGAAGCCCGGCGTCCGGGCGGCCACGCGGTCGCGGTAGCGCTCCTCGTCGTCGGTCGGCGCCCAGTCGGGCAGGCCGAGGTCGCGGCGCCGGCGCAGCAGATCTTCGACGCGGGACCGCAGGTCGGCGGCGGTGTCCGCGTCCAGCCGGTACCAGTGGCCCTGGTGCAGGCAGTACCGGTCGCCGTCGACGCGGGTCTCGAACGCGATCCAGCGGTCGAGCGCGATCGGCCCGGTGAACAGCGCCTGGGCGTCCGCGTCCGCGCACGGGATCAGCCTGGCCTGCCGGAGTTCGCCGACGCGGGTCCCCTTGCACAGCAGGGCGAACCGGTCGACGACGTGGTCGACGGCGAGGGGCCCGTCGACGCGCAACGGGCCGTAGCCGCCGATGTCGTTGCTGCGGAACGACCGGGTGCGGTCGGCGTAGGGCCGGGCGCCGGAAGGCCACCGCACGTCGACCCGGTCGGTGCCGCCGCCGCCGAGCGCGTCCGCGAGCCGGTCCTCCAGCAGGAGCCGGACCGGGTCGTCGTCGGCGAGGTCGAGCGGTCCGCCGACGAGTCGGCGCAGGGGCGGGTGCTCGTCGGTCATCGTCCGCAGGACCTCCCGCAGGTCGGCGAAGAACCGGTCGGCCCGCCCGGTGGACGCGGTGCCGACGACGCGCGTGAGGAGCCGGACGACGTGCGGCTCGACGCCGGGGGACCGGTGGTCGATCGCGGTGCCGTCGAGCAGACGGACGCCGTGGCCCCACGTCGCGGCGAACACGCGGTCGTCGACCCGGACCAGGACGACGACGGCGGACGGCCGGGTGCGGTCGTCGTCGAGCACCCCTTCGACCCGGTACGCCTCCACGCCGTCGAGGGTCACGGGTCCGGCGAACACGACTAGCACGTGGTCGTCGTCCACCAGGTAGTCGGCCAGTCCGCGGCCCGCGTGCAGGCGGTGGAGGGTCGTCGGGCGGGTCGGGTCTTCGATCCGGGCCAATGAGGTCGTCCTTTGCGCTTTTGTGAGCGGTGTCCGGGGAGTCTGCCCGACTATCAGGTGAAAATGACTCGCGAAGGAAGGAATTTCGCCGAATGGCCTCAAGGTGCGCCCAGCGGCGGTGCGTCGAACGGTCGAGCCGATGTGGCGGCCAGGAGTCAGGGGTCGTCCCGGTAGTCCGGTCGTCGGCATTCGGGTGAGGAACTCCCCAACCCTTCACTCGATAGTGTGACTGTCGGGGATGAATGCCCGATTCCGGTAATTCCGTCCCGTGATCGCCCTCGACGAGCGGTCGACGTCGCCCGTTCGGCGCGAGGGAGTACCGATGCGCTCGGACTGGTGTTCGAGAGTGTCGGTCCCCGGCGGTACGGTGCGCCGGTGCGTTTCGTGGCAGATCTCCACATCCATTCGAAGTACTCCCGCGCGTGCAGTCGCGACTGCGACCTCGAACACCTGACCTGGTACGCGCGCCGCAAAGGCATCGCCCTGGTCGGCACGGGCGACTTCACCCACCCGGCGTGGTACGACCACCTGCGCGACACGCTCGTGCCCGCCGAACCCGGCGTGTTCCGGCTGAACGACGCCCTGGACCGGGACGTCGACCGCCGCCTGCCGCCACGCCTGGCCGGTGCGCCCGTCCGGTTCATGCTGTCCGTCGAGATCTCCACGATCTACAAGCGCGGCGACCGCACCCGCAAGGTCCACCACCTCGTCTACATGCCCGACCTGGAGTCCGCCGCCGAGTTCAACCGCCGGCTCGCGAAGATCGGCAACCTCGGCTCCGACGGCCGCCCGATCCTGGGCCTGGACTCGCGCGACCTCCTGGAGATCACGCTGGAGTGCGGCGGCTACCTGGTGCCCGCGCACGTATGGACGCCGTGGTTCGCCGTCCTGGGCTCGAAATCCGGGTTCGACGCGATCGAGGACTGCTACGCCGACCTCGCCGACCACGTCTTCGCGATCGAGACCGGCCTGTCCAGCGACCCGGAGATGAACTGGCGCATCTCGGGCCTGGACCGCTACCGGCTGGTGTCGAACTCGGACGCGCACTCGCCGCCCATGCTCGGCCGCGAGGCCACGCTGTTCGACACCGATCTCGACTACTACTCGGTGAAACGCGCGCTGGAGACCGGCGAGGGCCACGCGGGTTCGCTGGAGTTCTTCCCCGAGGAGGGCAAGTACCACGTCGACGGGCACCGCAAGTGCGACGTGCGCATGGAACCCAAGGAGACCATCGCGCACAAGGGGATCTGCCCCGAGTGCGCCAAGCCGCTGACCGTCGGCGTGCTCAGCCGCGTGGAGGAACTCGCCGACCGCGACGAGGGGTTCCGGCCCGAGGGCGCCGCCGGGTTCCGCAACCTCGTGCCGCTGCCGGAGATCATGAGCGAGATCGTCGGCACGGGGCCCAAGAGCAAGAAGGTGCTCGCCGAGATCGACAAGCTGACCGCCGCGCTCGGCCCGGAGCTGGAGATCCTGCGGGACGTGCCGGTCGACGACGTCGAGCCGCACTCGCCGCTGCTGGCCGAGGCCCTGACCCGGCTGCGGCGCGGCGAGGTGATCCGCGACGCCGGGTACGATGGCGAGTACGGCGTGATCCGCGTGTTCGAGCCCGGCGAACTCGACCGGCGCAAGGCGTCGTTCTCGCTGTTCGAGGTCGCCGCGCCCACACCTCCCAAGGCCACGCGCCCGGCACCCGAACCCAGGCCCGCACCCGCGCCCAGGCCCGCGGCCGTGCCCGCGTCCAAGTCCGTGTCCGCGACCCCGCACCCCGTAAGCGTTTCGCTGCTCGACGGCCTCGACCCCGACCAGCGCGCCGCCGCGGCGACCACGTCCGGCCCGCTGCTGATCGTCGCCGGTCCGGGCACGGGCAAGACCCGCACGCTCACGCACCGGATCGCGCACCTGGTCACCGACCACGGCGTGCCGCCCGAGCAGTGCCTCGCGATCACGTTCACCCGCCGCGCCGCCGAGGAGATGGCCGAACGCCTCGAAGCGCTCGTCCCCGCGCACGCCGCCCGGCTGACGATCGCCACCTTCCACTCGCTGGGCGTCCTGCTGCTGCGCGAACTCCACGACCGCGTCGGGCTGGGCGCCGACTTCGGCATCGCCGACCCGGACCGGCGGCTGGAGATCGCGCTGGAGATCACGGGTGACGCGAAGCAGGCGAAGCGGCTGATCGAGGAACGCGACGAGCGCTACCTGAAGGCGTTGCGCGCCTTGGACCTGGTGGACTTCGACGACCTGGTGACCGTCCCCCTCGCACTGCTCGCCGATGACCCGGACCTGGTCGACCGCTACCGTGACCGGTTCCGGTGGATCTCCGTCGACGAGTACCAGGACGTCGACGAGCAGCAGTACCGGCTGCTGCGGCTGCTCGCCCCGGCCGACGGAAACCTCACCGCGATCGGCGACCCGGACCAGGCGATCTACCGCTTCCGCGGCGCGGACGTCGGGTTCTTCCTGCGGTTCAAGCACGACTTCCCGACCGCGCGCGAGGTCCACCTGACCCGCAACTACCGCTCCAGCGCCCGCGTGGTCGCCGGTGCCCTCCAGGTGATCGAGCCGACGACGCTGGTGCCGGGCCGGGAACTGCGGCCGATGGGCGAGCACGGCGACGCGCGCATCGGCCTGCACCGGGCGGTGTCCGAGCAGGCCGAGGCCGTGTTCGTGGCGCGGACGATCGAGCGGGTCATCGGCGGCGCGTCGTTCCACGCGCTCGACAGCGGCCGGGTCGTCGAGGACGGCACGCAGGGGCTCGGGTTCTCCGACTTCGCCGTGCTCTACCGGACGGACCGGCAGTCCCGGGCCCTGGTCGAGGCGTTGACGACCTCGGGCCTGCCCTTCCAGAAGCGGTCGCACGACCGGCTGCTCGACCGGCCGGGCGTGGCGCGGATCGTGCGCGAGCTGACGTTCACGCCGGGCGACACGGTCGCCGACCGGGTGCGCGCGGTCGCGGGCGACGACCACACCGCGTACGAACTGCTCAAGCCGCTGGCCGCCGAGTGCGGCGCGGACTTCGAGCGGTTCCACACCGAGCTGTCCGTCGGCGTCGAGGTCGACACGCTCGACCCGCGCGCGGACCGCGTCTCGCTGCTGACCCTGCACGCGGCGAAGGGGCTGGAGTTCCCGGTGGTGTTCGTCGTCGGGTGCGAGGACGGGCTGCTGCCGCTGCGGTGGCCGGGTGCACCGGCATCGGAAGAAGAGACGAACGAGGAGCGCCGGTTGCTCTTCGTGGGCATGACGCGTGCGCAGCGTCACCTCTTTTTGAGCCATTCGGCGGCACGACCGCCGTCACCGTTTCTGGTTCCGTTGAAGGAGATCGAGCGCATCGGCGACGCATCGCCTCGTCGGCGCAGGCAGGGCACCCAACTCAGCCTGCTGTGATCCCTGGTCTCAAGATCATAAAAGGACCAGACCATAACGCGGTGATATGACCCGTCTGGAATATCCCCTGTCCGGCTTGTCTGACTAGCGTCATGGCACGGCCCCGCAAACCCACACTGTGTCCCCACCCCCTGCAAGGAGCACAGCGGATGACTCGACGCATTGCCGCCGCCGTCGCGGTTGTTGTCGTGAGTGCTGCCGGCGTGGCAGTCGCACTCACCAGCAGCGCGACCGCCGGCCCGCCTACGCAACCGGCGGACAGCGCCATGATCGCGGCCATGGCCCGCGACTTCGGCATCACGACCGACCAGGCCCGCGACCGCCTCGTCCGCGAGGACGCCGCGAGCCGCACCGAGGGCGACCTGAAGGCCAAGCTCGGCCCGGCCTACGCCGGTGCGTGGCTCAACGGTGACGCCTCCCAGCTCACCGTCGCCGCCACCAGCGACAGCCAGATCCAGACGATCCGCAACGCCGGCGCCACGCCGAAGCTGGTCAAGAACAACCTGGGCACGCTCGACGCGCTCAAGACCAAGCTCGACAACAACGCGCGCAAGGTCACCAAGGCCGTGCCGGGTTGGTACGTCGACGTGCAGAACAACACGGTCGTCGTGCTCACGCGCGACACCGCCGGCGCCAAGCAGTTCGTCAAGAGCGCGGGCGTGAACGAGGCGGACGTCCGCTTCGAGCAGTCCGTCGAGGACCCGAAGCCGTACATCGACGTGGTCGGCGGCAACGCCTACTACATCGGCAGCGGCTCGCGGTGCTCCGTCGGCTTCTCCGTGACCAACGGCGGCTTCGTCACCGCCGGCCACTGCGGCACCCAGGGCGCGTCCACGACGCAGCCCAGCGGTTCGTTCGCCGGTTCCAGCTTCCCGGGCAACGACTACGCCTGGGTCCGCGTCTCGGCCGGCAACACGATGAAGCCCGAGGTCAACCGGTACCCCGGCACCGTCCAGGTGAATGGCTCGACCGAGGCCGCCGTCGGCGCGTCGGTCTGCCGCTCGGGTTCGACCACCGGCTGGCACTGCGGCACCATCCAGCAGAAGAACGCCTCCGTGAGCTACCAGGAGGGCACGGTCACGGGCCTGACCCGGACCAACGCCTGCGCCGAGCCCGGTGACTCCGGTGGCTCGTGGCTGGCAGGCGACCAGGCCCAGGGCGTCACGTCCGGCGGCTCGGGCACCTGCTCGGGCGGCACGCCGGTCATGTACTTCCAGCCGGTCAACGAGATCCTCCAGGCGTACGGCCTGACCCTGATGACCAGCGGTGGCGGTGGCACGACGACCACCAACCCGACCGGTCCCACGGGTCCGACCGGCCCGACCAACCCGGGCAACACGACCTGGAAGCAGGGCACGGCCTACGCGGCCGGTGCCACGGTGACCTACAACGGCGCGAACTACCGGTGCCTGCAGGGCCACACGGCCCAGCCCGGTTGGGAACCGCCGTCGGTGCCCGCTTTGTGGCAGCGCGTGTGATCTAGCGGCAAGGCACACGCGGAGGAGGGGTCCGGCTTCGGCCGGGCCCCTTTTCCGCGCGTCGCGGGGACGGGCCGCGCGGAAGCGGACCCGTGCGAACCCAGCCGACCGCGCGTGGGAGCGCCTGCTCGGCCACGGGCGCCGACGTGGCGTACCGGACGCCGACCGCGCCCGCGGAACGCTGGACCGTCTCCACCACCCGGCCGCGCACGCCGGGGACGGGGCGGCCGTTTCCGCGCGTCGTGGTACGGGATCGTGCGTCCGGGCGACTGGATGCGGACCACGCCGTCCGAGTGGACCGGTTGCGACACCGGTCACCCGTACCCTGAGAGGCGACGAGAAGGGGTGGTGGGAGGCGTGGCGCTGGCCGAGTCGTTGCTCGCGTGGCTGCACGGCTGGGCCGGGGTGCCGCTGTGCTTCGGCGACTGGGCCTGGACGACGACCGCGATGGGCGCGCTCATCGGCGTGCTGCCGACCGTGGCCGCGCTGCTGTCGATCGGTGTGCGGCGGATCGTGGGCAACTCGTACGGCCCGATCACCGGCGGCCTGTTCGCGGTGCTGGGCGTGGTGAGCACGCTCGTGCTCCCGTGGGTCCTGTTCTCCAACACCTTCCACGCGCTCGACGACCGGACGCTGCCCGGCATCGGCTCGTTGGACGAGTCGCCGTGCGTGGCGTTCACACAGCAGGAGTACCTGGTGGACGCGCCGTCGATCTACCGCGCGATCACCAACCAGGAAGGGGCGCTGTTCCTGGGTGCGGCGTGCGTCACGGCACTGCTCGCGTTGCTGTGCCTGCTCTTCGTGATGACGCAGGCGGGTTCGGCCTTCCGACTCGGCCCGTCGTGGCCGCGCCGGGTGTTCTGGCCGCCGTTCGCGTTCCTCCTCGTGGCCGTGTCGGCACTGCCCGTGACGATGGTCGGCCACCTGCTGCTCGGATTCTTCCCGATTGCGCTGATCGGCTCCCTGGTCGTGCGTGTTTTCGGGTTGACTACCGCCATGCTGAACCGTCCCGGCCGCGACCGCGGCACCCCGCCGGCTCCCCAGGGGCAGCCTCACCAGCCGAGCCGGCCCCAGCAGCAACCGCAGCAGCAGCCCCGGCAGTCGAACCAGCCGCCGCCCGCACCCCTGGGGCCCGGCCAGAAGCCGCCGCCGTACCAGCCCGCGCAGATCCCGCCGTACCAGCCCGTGCCGCCGTACCGGCCGACGCCGCCGCAGCGCCACTACCCGCCGACGCGGGTCGCCGAGGTGCCGCCGGTGAACCGGCCCCAGCAGACCCCGCCGCCCACGCGCGTGGACCAGCCGTCGCAGCAGCCCGCGCCCACGCGCGTCGAGCAGCCGTCGCAGCAGCCCGCGCCGCTGGCCAACACGCCGGGACCGCTGCCGTTCGGGCCCGAGAGCGGCAACCACGAGGCCCCGAGTTCGCCGGTGTCGGGCAAGGTGTGGAACCCGGCGGGCGGCCGGTTCCGCCGCGTGCGGCAGCTCGGCAGCGGCGGCTTCGGCACCGTGTGGCTGGCCGTGGACACCCAGCTCGACCGGACCGTCGCGGTCAAGCTCGCGCACGCGCCGGACAACGACACCGAGCAGCGCATGCTGCGCGAGGCCCGTGCGCTGGCGGCCGTGCGCCACCCCAACTGCGTGCGCGTGTTCGACATCGTCCAGGACCCGGACGGGCTGGCGATCGTCATGGAGTACATCGACGGCGCCGCGCTGTCGGACGTGGTCGTGAAGAACGGCCTGCTCCAGGACGCGTTCGCGGCCCGGCTGTGGGTGACGATGGCCGACGCCCTGGCCGCCGCGCACGACCGCGGCGTGCTGCACCGGGACGTGAAGCCCTCCAACGTGATCGTCGACGGCGAGGGCAACGCGCACCTGATCGACTTCGGCATCGCGCGGGCCAAGGGCGACACGACCCTGACCGCCACCGGCATGATGGTCGGCACGCCCGACTTCCTGGCGCCGGAGACCGCACGCGGCGAGAACGCCACGCCCGCCTCGGACGCGTGGCAGCTGGCCGCGACCGTGAGCTACGCGCTGACCGGGCACCCGCCGCGCGGGTCGCGGGAGAACCCGATCTCGTCGCTGATGGCCGCCGCCAAGGGCGAGCCGTGCGTGAAGCTGCCCCAGCTCAGCGCGCACCACCGCCTGCTCACCAACGCCCTGGACCAGGACCCCAAGCGCCGTCCCACCCTGGCCCAGATCCGCGGCGAGCTGACCTCGTACCTGTCCCGCACGGGTGTGAGCAAGGAAGGTCCCGTCACGCGGATGATCGACCGCCCCGAACCCCCGACCCGGCCGGTCCGCTAGTCAGCACGCGCCGGGTCGCCAGCGCGGCGACCGCCAGCGTCACGGGCACGAGCAGCAGCAGACCGTTGAACGCCAACACGACCGCGTTCAGCACCAGCGCGGACGCGGCACACCGGCGCAGCCACCCCGACGGCAGCAACCGCACCGCCGCCGCCATGCCCGCACCCGTGACGGCCGTCAGCACGACGGCCGTCACGCGCATGACCTCGTCCAGCGGCACGGACCACAGCACGGCCGCCGCCACCACGCACAGGACGCCCAACACGCCCAGGCTCCGCGTTTCCCGGCCGAACCACGCCGGCAACGCGCGCTCCCGCGCCAGCGCCACGCCCAACCGCACGCCGCCCGCGATGTAGGTGTTGATCGCGCCGAACGTCAACGCCACCGCGACCGCCGCCGTCACCGGCCGCACGCCCGACCCGAAAGCGCGTTCCAGCAGCGTCGCGACCGGCGCGTCCCCCTCGACGCCGACGGTCACGATGGCCAGTCCCAGGTACAGCACACCGACCACGACCAGCGCGGACAGCGTGACCCGGCGCGGCGAGCCGATCTCGCCGGACAGGTGGCTGGCCGCCTCCCAGCCGGAGAACGCGTAGAACAGCACGGTCGCCGCCGACCCGACCGCCCACCAGCCGTGCGGCGCGAACGGCGTGAACCCGCCCACGCGGGGCAACGCCGTCACCACGACCACCGCCAACACCACGACCAACGCGCCGACCAGCACGAGCTGCACGCGTCCGGTCACCCGCAGTCCCGCGAGGTTCGTGCCGAACGCCGCCACCAGCAGCACCACGGCCACCAGCCGCGCGTCCACGCCGAGCGCCTCGACGTACGACCCGCCCACCAACGCGCCGCCCAGCACCCCGACCGGCACACCGCACGCGTAGAACCACCAGCCGACCGGCGCACCGGCGGCCGGGCCGAACGCGTGCACCACGTACCCCGCGACACCGCCGCCGCCCGGGTACCGCTCACCCAGCGCCGCGAACGACAGCGCCACCGGCACGCTCACCGCGAGCAGCACCGCCCACGCCACCAGCGCGGCCGGTCCCGCCGCGCGCGTCGCCGCCGCCGGCAACGCCAACACCCCCGGCCCGAGCACGCCCCCGAGCACCAACGCCGTCGCCTGTCCCACCCCGAGTCGCACGGGCCCAAGCTAGGGACGGCCACCGGCCCGGAACCGCCGTCCCGAACAACATTCGCCGCGCACCTGGCACGATTCGGCCGTGGACGAAGTGGATTCGGCGATCCTGCGGGAACTCCAAACGGATGCCCGGATCACCAACCGCGACCTGGCCGCCCGCGTGGGGATCGCGCCGTCCACGTGCCTGGAACGCGTCCGCGTGCTGCGCAACCGGGGCGTGCTCAAGGGGTTCCACGCCGAGGTCGACCTCAAGGCGCTCAACCGGTCGGTCGAGGCGCTGGTGGCCGTGCGCGTGCGCCCGCTGTCCCGGGCCGAGGTCGCCGAGTTCGAGCGGACCCTGATCGCGTTGCCCGAGGTGCTGACCGTGTACACGACCTCGGGCGTCGACGACTTCGTCGTGCACGTGGCCGTGCGCGACATGGAGCACATGCACACCTTCGTCGTCGACCGGCTGGGCGGACGGCGCGAGGTGGTCGGCTACCGCAGTTCGATGATCTACCTGAGCACGAAGACGCCGGCGATCACCGAACTCCACTAGCGCCAGGAGGGCAGCCAGCGCTGGGCGTCCCACATCTCCGGGGTGATCGGGATGCCGTTGAGGATCGGCCACAGCCACACGAAGTTGGCCACGACCAGGCCCACGTACAGGGCGACGACGAGCAGACCCGTGCCCCGTCGTTCCTTTCCGGCCTTCTTCGCGCCGAGGATGTCGCCCAACGCCAACGTGATGCCCAGGACCAGGAACGGTGCCATGGGCATCGCGTAGAAGTAGTACATCTGCCGGTCGACGTTGGTGAACCACGGCAGGAAGCCCGCGCCGTAGCCGACGAGCACGGCCGCGTACCGCCAGTCGAGCTGCGCGATCGACTTCCACAGCGCCCAGGCCAGGACCGGGAACGCGAGCCACCACATGGCGGGCGTGCCGACGAGCATGATCGCGCCGACGCACGTGGCCGCGCCGCAACCCGTCGTCGTGCCCTCGTAGTAGTAGAGCATCGGTCGCAGCCCCATGGGCCACGTCCACGGCTTCGACTCCCACGGGTGCTTGTTGGTCTCGGTCGTCAACAGCTTGGTGTGGAACTCCAACACGTTCGAGCTGTTGTACCAAAGCGCGCGCAACGGGTCCGGGATCCAGGAGTCGCCGGTCACCTTGACCCCGACGATGTGCCGGTCGATGCCGGTCTCGCTGCCGAACCACGCCCACCACGTGGCGACGTACGCCAGGATCGGCAGCAGCGCCAACGCCAACAGCGACGGCAGCAGGTCCTTGGCGAACGAGCCGAGCCACGGCCGTTCCACACCCGCCGCGCGCCGGGCCGTGGCGCTCCAGAACATCGACAGCACGCCGAAGAACAGGATGAACCAGGCGCCCGACCACTTCACGCCGCACGCGAGGCCCAGCGAGATCCCGGCCGCGAACCGCCACCACCGGAAGCCCAGCCACGGCCCGAACGGCGAGTTGCCGACCCAGCCCTCGCGGACCGCGATCGCCAGCCGTGCCCTGATCTGCTCCCGGTCGGCCACGAGGCACGCGAACGACACGACGACGAACAGCGTGATGAAGCTGTCCAGCATGCCCATGCGGGACTGCACGTGACTGAGGCCCTCGGCGATCATCAGCACGCCCGCGATCGCCGCGAGCAGGTCCGACCGCGTCAGCCGGCGCGCGATCCGTATCACGAGCAGGATCACGACCGTGCCCGCCAGCGCCGATGCGAACCGCCAGCCGACCCCGTCGTACCCGAACAGCCACTCGCCGATCGCGATGAGCTGCTTGCCCAGCGGCGGGTGCACGATCAGCTCGTACCCGGGGTTGTCCTCGTACCCGCCGTTGCGCAACACCTGTGCCGCTTGGGGCACGTAGTGCTTCTCGTCGAACATCGGGGTGCCCTTGTCGGTCGGGAACCCCAGGTTCCAGAACCGGACCACACCGCCGATCAGGGCGACGGCCAGTGTCACGAGCCAGCCGCGCAGGGCACTGCTCGTGGGGCCGGGTTCGAGCTGGTCCGCGCGCGCGGCGCGGTCGTTGCCCGGAGGCGGGCTCGTCGGCGGCACTTCGCCGACGCCGACCACGTCGTCGTCTGCGGACTGCGGTGCGATCAGGCTCACGGTAGGGGATCGTAAGGTGAGTGGTGTGAGTCCCGTATCTGGCCGTTTGGTTCTGGCCGCTACGCCACTTGGCGACATCCGCGATGCTTCCCGCCGCCTGATAGACCTTCTGACCTCGGCGGATGTGGTCGCGGCCGAGGACACGCGACGACTGCGCGCTCTCGCTTCGGCACTCGAAGTGACCATTGCCGGCCGCGTGGTGAGCTTCTACGACCAGGTCGAGCTGTCCCGACTGCCCGGACTGCTGGAGGCGATGCGCACGGGCTCGACCGTCGTGCTCGTGACGGACGCCGGGATGCCCAGCGTCTCCGACCCCGGCTACCGGCTGGCGGCGGCGTGCGCGGACGAGGGCATCCCGGTCACGTGCGCGCCCGGACCTTCCGCCGTGACCACCGCGCTGGCCGTCTCGGGCCTGCCGTCGGACCGCTTCTGCTTCGAGGGTTTCCCACCGCGCAAGGGCGGCGAGCGCCAACGCTGGTTCGCGGCTTTGGTGCGCGAACCCCGCACCACCGTGTTCTTCGAGTCCCCGCACCGGTTGGCGGCGACGTTGGCCGACGCCGTGACGGTGCTGGGCGGCGACCGGCGTGCCGCCGTGTGCCGCGAGTTGACCAAGACGTACGAGGAGGTCCGCCGGGGCACGCTGGCCGAACTGGCGGCGTGGGCGGAGGCCGGCGCGCGCGGCGAGATCACCGTCGTCCTGGCCGGCGCGGACCCCGAACCCGCACCGGCGTTGGAGGACCTGGTCGCCGAGGTGAAGCGCCGCGTCGCCGAGGGCGAACGCCTGAAGGTGGCCGCCGCCGAGGTCGCCGAACGGTCCGGCGTGGGCAAGAAGGCGCTTTACGACGCGGTGGTGGGGTCGTAGCCCCGGCACGGTGAATCCGGCCGCGATTCCACTGCGGACCTGCCATGGTCAGGTGTGGCCCTGTTGCGGGACGTGGTCGACCGGTGTCGGCGGGTGATCGACCTCGGCCGGGCGGTCCGGGCGCTGCTGGTCGGGGTCGCGGACTCGTCCGGGGAGGTCGCCTGCACGCTCGCCGGGGTCTTCGCGGGCAGCTCGCGTGACGACGTGTGGGAGACCGTGGGTCTGTTCCGCAGGTCCGAGGACGAGGCCGTGGCGCTCCTGGCGACCTTGTCGGCTGCCGAGGACGCGGTGGCCGCGACGATCTCCGGTCTGATCGGCTTCGACCGTGGCGGCGCGCCCGTCTACGACGTCCCGACCCGACCTCCGGCGTGGACCCTGCCCACCCACCCCCTGCACCCCGGACTGGACGAGCACCTGTTCGTCGGCCATGTGCGGGGCGGCCGGCTCAGCGGCTACCACCGCCACGACCCGACGACCGGTACCGTGCTCTCGGCCGTCCTGCCCGAGGACCGGCGCGGTGTCTACGCGGCCGACGTGGACAAGCCCGTCACCGGCGGCCGGTTCGTGAGCAAGGCCCGGACCTCCCTGTTCCCCGCGACGTGGACCAAGGTCGAGATCGCGCACGCGGTGCGGACCGCCTTCGCCAACCGGCGGCCGAGCGTGCCACGACCGGGGCACGAGGTGACGGCGCGGTGGGAGGGGCACTACCGGGGTGTTCTCATCCGCGGGTACGTCATGTCGGGTCTGGACGCGAACACTGCCGGGATCGACGACGTGACGACGGCATGGCCGGTCCACGACTGGAGAGAGGGTGACGACCGGTGAAGGTCGAGATGGTCCGGGAGGCGAACCGGGTTGTCGTGCGTACCGACGACGAGGCCGAGGTGATCGAGGAGGTGTTCGAGGACACCCCGCTCTCCTTCCTCCGCGAAGCCGTCGAAGCCGCCCGCGCGCCGGAGCGGGTCCCGGACGACGAAGACGCCGCGTGGTGGGGTGGCAACTACACGCAGGTGACCGTGCGTCGGGCCGACGTCTTCCTGGAGAACCTCTACGACTTCCCCGAGGCCACGCTCACCCACGAGGAATTCATCCACCTCGTGACGCTCTACGACCAGGTCAAGCGCACCGGTGAGCCGGGGGAGTGGGCGCGGGCCTGACGTTCACCCCACCGAGGTGGGTCCGGTCGGGAAAGGACGCGACATGCTCCGTAGGCTTGCCCCATGAGTGCCCCCGTGTTGACCGCGGTGGCGTGGCCCTACGCCAACGGCCCCCGCCACATCGGCCACGTCTCCGGTATCGGTGTCCCGTCCGACCTCTTCTCGCGCTACCTGCGAATGTCCGGCCACCGGGTGCTCATGGTCAGCGGTTCCGACGAGCACGGCACGCCCACGTCGGTGCAGGCCGACAAGGAAGGCGTCACGCCGCGTCAGCTCGTCGACAAGTACCACCGCGTCATCGCCGAGGACATGCGCGGCCTCGGCGTCACCTACGACCTGTTCACCCGGACCACGACCGGCAACCACTACCAGGTCACCCAGGACGTCTTCACGGCCCTGTGGCGCAACGGCTACATCCTGCCGAAGACGACCACGGGCGCCATCAGCCCGTCGACCGGCCGTACGCTGCCCGACCGCTACATCGAGGGCACGTGCCCGATCTGCGGGTACGACGGCGCGCGCGGCGACCAGTGCGACAACTGCGGCAACCAGCTCGACCCGGCCGAGTTGCGCAACCCCCGGTCGAAGATCAACGGGGAGACGCCGAAGTTCGTCGAGACCGAGCACCTGTTCCTCGACCTGCCCGCGTTCACGCAGGTCATGGGCGAGTACCTGGGCAGCCGGGTCGACTGGCGGCCCAACGTCATCAAGTTCTCGTCGAACCTGCTCGGCGACCTGCGCCCGCGCGCCATCACGCGCGACCTGGACTGGGGTGTGCCGATCCCGCTCGACGGGTGGCGCGACCAGCCGTTGAAGCGGTTCTACGTGTGGTTCGACGCGGTCATCGGCTACCTGTCGGCCAGCGTCGAGTGGGCCCGCCGCTCCGGGAACCCGGACGCGTGGCAGGAGTTCTGGGGCAAGGACGCCCAGAGCTACTACTTCATGGGCAAGGACAACATCGTCTTCCACTCGCTGATCTGGCCGTCGATCCTCTACGGCCAGAACGGTCAGGGCGACAAGGGCGGCACGCCGGGCCGGTTCGGCACGCTCGACGTGCCCACCGAGGTCGTGTCCAGCGAGTTCCTCACCATGAGCGGCTCGAAGTTCTCCACCTCGCGCGGCCAGGTCATCTACGTCAACGACTTCCTGCGCGAGTTCGGCCCGGACGCGTTGCGCTACTTCATCGCGGTCGCCGGCCCCGAGAACCAGGACACCGACTTCACCTGGGACGAGTTCGTCCGGCGCACCAACTTCGAGCTGGCCAACGAGTGGGGCAACCTGGTCAACCGCTCGGTGTCGTTGGCGCACAAGAACAACGGCGCCGTGCCGAAGCCCGGCACGCCCACCGCCGCCGACGAAGAGCTGAAGGCGTTGGCGCGCGGTGCGTTCGACGTCGTCGGCGGGCACCTGCGCCGGTCCCGGTTCAAGGCCGCGGTCGGCGAGGCGATGCGCGTCGTCGGCGCGGCGAACCGGTACCTGTCCGACCAGGAACCGTGGAAGATGAAGGACGACCCGGACCGGCGCGACACCGTGCTGCACACCGCGCTCCAGGTCGTGCAGGACGCGAACACGCTGCTCACGCCGGTCATGCCGCACGCCGCGCAGAAGGTGCACGAGCTGCTCGGCGGCACGGGCGTGTGGGCGGCGCAGCCGGAGATCCGCGAGGTCGAGGACCTCGACGAAGCCGGGCGCGAGTACCCGGTGATCACCGGCGACTACACGGTCGAACAGGCCAAGTGGGGGTCGACGCCGATCGAGGTCGGCCGTCCGCTGGACAAGCCGAGCCCGCTGTTCGCCAAGCTCGACCCGGAGCTGGGCGAGACGGGCCCTGCCTGGGCGCCCATCGCCAAGTGACCAAGCGCCACGGCGAGCGACCGCCGGTGCCGGAAGCCCTTCCGGTGCCGGCGGTCGATTCGCACACCCACCTCGACGCGTGCGGTGCGAAGAACGCCGACGACGTCCGCGCACTTCTCGACCGCGCCGCGGCGGCGGGCGTGGACCGCGTGGTCACGGTGGCCGACGACCTGGCGTCCGCCAGGTGGGCCGCGGAGGCCGCCACCTGGGACGACCGGGTGTTCGCCGCCGTCGCGCTGCACCCCACCCGGACGTCGTCCTTCGGGGACGCCGAGCGCGCCGAGCTGACCGCGTTGGCGCGGCGGCCCCGGGTCGTGGCCATCGGCGAGACCGGGCTGGACTACTACTGGGACTACTCGTCCACAGCGGACCAGCACGCGGCTTTCCGTTGGCACATCGGGCTTTCCAAGCTCGTGGACAAGCCGTTGATGATCCACGACCGCGAGGCGCACGACGACATCCTCAAGATCCTCGACGAGGAGGGTGCGCCGTCCACTGTGGTGTTCCACTGCTTCTCCGGCGACCTCGCGTTCGCGCGGGCGTGCGTCGAGCGGGGCTTCGTGCTGTCGTTCGCGGGCACGGTGACCTTCCGCAACGCCCACGCGTTGCGCGAGGCCGCCAAGCGGACGCCCGCCGACCACGTGCTCGTGGAGACCGATGCCCCGTTCCTGACGCCTCACCCGTTTCGCGGGCGCCCGAACGAGCCCTACGCGGCCAACTACACACTGCGCGACCTTGCCACTTTGCGTGAAGTGGACCTCGGGGAGTTGGCAGCCACTGTCACCCGAAACGCCGAACGGGTGTTCCGACTCGGTGACGTTGCGGAGTCGTAGTGCTGGTTACGACGAACGGCCGACCCGGATCATCCCCTGATAGGGTGAGCGACGTCACAAGCTTCGTAGGGGTGTTTGCACAACCTCGCGACCTCCGTTACGGTCCCGTGACCGTGCCCCTCGAAGCGCAGGGGACGAACCCGTTGTCGGGGCGGGTACCGACGCCAGAAGCGACAAGACGAGTGAACACGCGGGAGCTGCCGGACTTCACGAGCTGGGCACCGACGGCGAACGCGCGCGAAGCACGGCTTTGCGCCTTCAGGAGGTAAGGAAACCCGTGAGTTCGTTCAACGAGGACACCGACTGGTTCACCCCGGTCAAGTCGACCTCGGTCGACGTGCTGGACAGACCGGAACCCTCCGAGTGGGACACCACGGTCTTCAGCATCACGCCGGACGACGTCCTGGAGGTCCTCGGACCCGACGCCGACGAGGTCCTGGCCAACGCGAACGTCGACGTCGACGAGCTGATCCGGCTCATCAACGCCGAGACCACGCTCCTGCCCCCGATCATCTTCCCGGACGAGGTCTCCCAGGCCGGCCCCGCGCTCGACGAACCCGACGCGCCGCCCGCCGCCCTGGTCGAGTCCGCCGGCAAGTGGAAGCGCCGCTTCCTCAAGGCCGCCGTGGCCGCCGTGCTGGTGAGCATCGGCGGTGGCACCGCGACCGCCTACGCCATGAACAAGGACGTGACCGTCGACATCGACGGCGAGGTCCGCACGGTCAGCACGTTCGACGACACCGTCGGCGAGATCCTCGCCGACGAGGGCATCGCCGTCGGCGAGCACGACGCCCTGAGCCCCTCGCCCCAGGCCGAGATCACCGACGGCGGTCGGATCACCCTCGACCGCGGGCGCCTGGTGAAGGCGACGGTCGACGGCGAGCAGCGCGAGGGCTGGGTCCGCTCGGTCAACGTCGGCGAGGCGCTCGACCAGCTCAAGGTCGACGACGAAGGCGCCTGGATCTCGCAGAACCGCGACATGGCCGTGCCGCTGGCCGGGCTGTCCGTCGAGGTCAAGACCCTCAAGACGATCACCCTGTTCGACGGCGCCAACGAGGCGCGCAAGCTCGACACGACGGCGTTGACCGTCGACGAGCTGCTCAAGACCGAGAACCTCAGCCTCGGCCCGGACGACAAGCTCGAGACCGCCGCCGACCTGCGCATCACCGACGGCGCCGAGGTCCACATCAGCCGGACCGGCGTGTCCGTGATCAACGCGACCGAGCCGATCCAGCCGCCGGTCGAAGAGGTCAAGGACGACACCCTGATGCGGGGTGAGAAGCAGGTCGTCGAGCCCGGTGAGGCCGGCGAGCAGATCGTCACCTACCGCGTGACCGTCAAGAACGGTAAGGAAGTCGGCCGCGAGAAGCTCGGCGTCAAGGTCACCAAGGAGCCGAAGGCCAAGAAGGTGAAGGTCGGCACCAAGCTCCCGCCGGACGGCGCGGTGTGGGACAAGCTCGCGCAGTGCGAGGCCACGGGCAACTGGGCCATCAACACCGGTAACGGCTACTACGGCGGCCTCCAGTTCGACAAGGGCACGTGGGACGCCTACGGCGGCTCCGCGTACGCCGCGTACCCGCACCAGGCCAGCCGCGAGCAGCAGATCGCCATCGCCACCAAGGTCCGCGACGCCCGCGGCGGCTACTCGGCGTGGCCCGCGTGCCAGGCGAAGCTGGGCCTGCCGTAACTGTGTTGAATTGCCGCGACTGTGTTTGATTGCCGCTCCTTCGTCGCGGCGGGCGTGGCCGCCTGAGTCGGCGTCTTCCCTCGCGAATCCGATCGCCGCTGCGCGGGGATCGGATTGGCTCAGTCCAGACACCAACGCGGCTACGCCGTGGTGGTTGGCCGGACCGGAGTCGGTGGGGCAGCGGGTGTAGGTGTGGCCGGCGTGGCCACGCCGTGGTGGTTGTCCCGGACACGGGCTCGCGGTGAAGCGGGTTGGCGGGTGAGGGACACTGTTCAGCGTGACTGAGACTTCGTCGTCGGCAGGCCCTGGGAGTTCGCTCCTGGGGCCTGCCGACGTTCGGCGGTTGGCGGCCGAACTGGACATCCGGCCGACCAAGAAGCTGGGCCAGAACTTCGTGCACGACCCCAACACCGTGCGCAAGATCGTGGCCGCCGCCGAGTTGTCGCCCGACGACGTCGTGCTCGAAGTGGGACCCGGTCTGGGGTCGTTGACGCTGGCGCTGTTGCCGGCCTGTCGGTCCGTCGTGGCGGTGGAGATCGACCCCGTCCTTGCCGCCAAGCTGCCGGAGACCGCGGCCGACCGTGCGCCCGACCTTGCCCGGCGCCTGCACGTCGTGCCTGCCGACGCGATGAAGGTCACCGCCGCCGATCTGCCTGTCCAGCCCACGGCGCTGGTCGCGAACCTGCCCTACAACGTGGCCGTCCCGGTCGTCCTGCACCTGCTGGCCGAGCTGCCTTCGTTGCGATCCGGTCTCGTCATGGTCCAGGCCGAGGTCGCGGACCGCATGGCGGCGGGCCCCGGCAGCCGGGTCTACGGGGTGCCGAGCGTGAAGCTCGCCTGGTACGCGGATGCCCGGCGCGCGGGTCCGGTGTCACGATCGGTGTTCTGGCCGGTACCCAACGTCGACTCCGCGCTGGTCGCGTTCACGGTCCGCGACACCCTTCCGTCCACTGTGGACAGGCGAGCCCTCTTCACCTTGATCGATGCGGCTTTCGCCCAGCGGCGCAAGACCCTGCGCGGTGCTCTCGCGGGGTGGGCGGGGTCGGCGGCCGAGGCCGAGCGGTTGCTCACGGTTGCGGGTGTTGATCCCGGAGTGCGCGGCGAGCAATTGGCCGTCAGTGAGTTCGTCCGGATAGCCGAGGCTTCGGCACTGCGTTAGCCGGTGATCTTTCGGCCGTACGTGTGATTTGACGAACGATCCCAAACCGGGCTTGCGTTTTTCCTGGTGCGTCGGGTGTACTCGTGCTGCCATCCCGAGCGGCCGAGAGACCTGGCTCCACGACGCCGCAGCAACCACCCCGCCACCGGGGCAGGTGCTTCAGCCAGGACCGATGGAGGATCACGTGCCCAGGACTCGAATGCTGACCAGACGGCGGGTTGTCGACCACGGCCGCCGCACCGTCACGGGCTGTCGCAACTTCACTGCGTAGACGCTTCCCCCGCCTCTTCGCGTCCTTTCGCAGGACACCCGTCTGAGCTGAGTTTCCGGTCGCCCACGCCATGAGCGTGCGCTGCCGCGTGCAGTCGTGGAGTGAAATCGTGATCACTGTTGAGAACCTCACCAAGTCCTTTCCCGGCGGTGCCGGGCAGGTTCGCGCCCTGGACGGCGTGAACCTCGAAGTGGAGGCCGGCACGGTCCTCGGCGTCGTCGGCCCCAGCGGTGCCGGCAAGTCCACTTTGGCCCGGTGCGTCGCGCTGCTGGAGCGTCCGGACAGTGGTGCGATCCGCGTCGACGGAACCGACCTCGTCTCGCTCGGCGGCACCGCGCTGCGTGCCGCCCGCCGGCAGATCGGCGTTGTGCCGCAAGGGGATTCGCTGCTGCGTCAGCGGACCGCCGCGGGCAACATCGCGCTGCCGCTGGAGTCCGCCGGCGTGCCCGGCCCGCAGCGGCGCACCCGCGTCGCCGAGCTGCTCGACCTCGTCGGCCTGACCGACAAGGCGGCGTCCTACCCGGACCAGCTCTCCGGCGGCCAGCGCCAGCGGATCGCGGTGGCGCGTGCGCTCGCCGCGTCCCCGTCGGTGCTGCTGGCCGACGAGCCGACGTCCGCGCTCGACCCCGACACGACCGGCTCGGTGCTCACGGTCCTGGACCGCGCGCGGGCCGAACTCGGTGTGACCGTCCTCGTCGTGACCCACGACATGGGCGTCGTGCGGAAGATCTGCGACGACGTCGCGGTGCTGGAGAACGGCCGCGTGGTCGAGCACGGCAAGGTGCTGGACCTGGTGTCCGACGCCGACAGCCGCACGGCTTCGTCGCTGCTGCCCGCCGTGGACCAGAACCCCGCGTCCGAGGGTCGCTACGACCGCGTGGCGGACGTCGTGCTGGTCGGCTTCGCGGCCGTCGGCGCGCTGCTGCCCGAGGCCACCAGCCGGTTCGGGGTCGACCTGAACCTGCTCGGCGGCGGCCTGACCCGGCTCGGCGAGACCCCGGTCGCGCGGTTCCGCGTCGGCCTGTCCGGTGAGCGCGCGGACTCGGCCCTCGAGTGGATCTCCGAGGCCGGCGGTGCGGTGCGTCGTGCGGCGAAGGGTCCGCAGGGTGTAGCTGCGTGAGGAAGTCGACCCCCTGGTCCACCGTGTTCGACGATCTCCTTGTCGCGACAGGGGACACGTTGTACATGGTGGCCGTCTCCACCCTGATCGCGACCTTGCTCGGCATCCCCGTCGGCGTCTGGCTTCAGCTCACCGCTCCCGGTGGGCTGAAGCCCCGGCCGGTGGTGCACCGACTGCTCGGGTTCGTCGTGGACCTCGGCCGTTCGATGCCGTTCCTGGTCCTGCTCATCCTGCTGATGTCGCTGACGAGGCTGTTGCTCGGCAACACGATCGGGGCCAGCGCGGCGATCGTGCCGCTGTCCATCGGCGCGATCCCGTTCGTCGGCAGGCTGGTGCAGAACGTGCTCTCGGAAGTGCACGTGTCGGTGGTGGAGGCTGCGGTGACGACCGGCGCCTCGACGTTGCGAATCGTCCGCAGCGTCCTGTTGCGTGAATCGTTGCCCGCTTTGATCAATGCGATCGGCGTGACCGCGATCGCATTGCTGGGGTATTCGGCGATGGCCGGTGTCGTCGGCGGCGGTGGTCTGGGCGACCTGGCCGTCCGGTACGGCTACCAGCGCTTCGACGACCGCTACCTGTGGTCGACGGTGATCGTCCTCGCTATTTTCGCCACGATCATGCAATACGGCTTCAACCGTGCCGCCCGCGCCGTCGACCGGCGCCGGCACGCCTCGATCTGACCTTTTCGACCGCCGTACCCGAAGGAATGAAATGCGTATTCGTGCTGCCCTCCTGACCGCCGCGCTGCTGATCGGCGTGACGGCGTGCGGGAGTGCCGACCAGGGCGCCGCCGGCAACCCCGAGGCCGCCCTCAAGGTCGGCGTGAGCCCCGTCCCCCATGCGCAGATCCTGCGTTATGTGGCGGACAACCTGGCCAAGGACAAGGGTCTGAAGATCGAGATCGTCGAGTTCAGCGACTACGTCCAGCCGAACACCGCGCTGGTCGACAAGTCGTTGGACGCCAACTACTTCCAGACCGTGCCGTACCTGGAGTCCTTCAAGACCGACAGCGGCTCGCAGCTGGAGTGGATCGGTCCGGTCCACCTGGAGCCGCTCGGCCTGTACTCGAAGAAGATCAAGAAGCTCGACGAGCTGGCGTCCGGTGCGAAGGTCGGCCTGGCCAACGACGCCGCCAACGAGGCGCGCGGCCTGCGGCTGCTCCAGGCGAACGGCCTGATCAAGCTCAAGGCGGGCACGGAGAAGACCGCGACGACCAAGGACGTCGCGGAGAACCCGAAGAACCTCCAGTTCGTCACGCTCGAAGCCGCGCAGCTCCCGCGCTCGCTCGAGGACACCGACGTGTCGGTGATCAACGGCAACTACGCGATCGACGCCGGTCTCAAGCCCGCGGCCGACGCCCTGGTGCTGGAGAAGGCCGAGGGCAACCCGAACGCGAACGGTCTGGTCACCCGGCCCGAGCTGAAGGACGACAAGCGGATCAAGGACCTGCTCGGTCTGCTCCAGTCCCAGCAGGTGAAGGACTACATCAACAAGGAGTTCAACGGGTCCGTGCTGCCCGTCTGACCTCGCACTCCCCGGACCCGGCCCGGTCGCCCTCGCGGTGGCCGGGCCGGTTCTTGTCGGATTGTTGAACGATTGTCGCGGAGTCAGGGGTGGTCGCATGGGGATCGGACGGTCGGGTGGAGGCGAGCACACCGCCGGTCGCCGTAGGCTTCAGGGTGTGCTCGCCGTCGTTCCCCCTCCGGTCACCGTCCGCGTCCCGGCCAAGGTCAACCTGCACCTTGCCGTAGGCGATCAGCGCGACGACGGCTACCACGACCTGGTCACGATCTTCCAGGCGCTGTCGCTGACCGACGAGGTCACCGTCGCCGTCGCCGACGACCCGGGCGTCGAGGTGAGCGGCGAGGGCGCGGACGTGGTCCCGACCGGTCCCTCGAACCTGGCGTGGCGGGCCGTGCGCGTGCTGGCCGAGCACGCCGGGCGCGACGCGGACGACCCCAAGGTGCGGGTCGTGATCAAGAAGAGCATCCCGGTCGCCGGCGGCATGGCGGGCGGCAGCGCCGACGCCGCCGCCACCCTGATCGGCCTGGCCGCGCTGTGGCGGCTGGAGATCACCAAGGACGAACTCGCCGGCCTGGCCGCGACGATCGGCGCCGACGTGCCGTTCGCCCTGTACGGCGGCACGGCGCTGGGCACCGACCGCGGCGACCGGATCGTGCCCGTGCTCGCCCGCCACCAGTTCCACTGGGTGCTGGCGTTCGACAAGGGCGGCCTGTCCACGCCCGAGGTGTTCGGCGAACTCGACCGGCTGCGCGCCGAGGGCGACCCGCCCCGCGTCGGCGAGGCCGAGGCCGTGCTCGAAGGGCTGGCCTCGGGCGACCCCCGGCAGCTCGCGCTGCTGCTGGGCAACGACCTCCAGGCCGCGGCCGTCTCGCTGCGGCCCAACCTGCGCCGCACGCTGCGGGCCGGCGTCAACGCGGGCGCGCTGGCCGGCATGGTGTCCGGCTCCGGGCCGACCTGCGCGTTCCTGTGCACGGACGGCGACGCGGCCGTGCGCGTGGCCGCCGAACTCGCGGGCGCGGGCGTGTGCCGCACGGTCCGCGTCGCCCAGGGCCCGGTGCACGGCGCACGGGTGGTCGGCACCGAGGAGGCGCCGCGCCCGACGCCGCCCGAGGTCCACGCGTAACCACCCGTTTCATCACCGGAAAGTTGTGTTGATGGCCAACCTGGTCAACCTGGAGTCCGTCTCCAAGTCCTTCGGCGTGCGCCCGTTGCTCGACGGCGTGTCGCTCGGCGTCGGCGAGGGCGACCGCATCGGCGTCGTCGGCCTCAACGGCGGCGGCAAGACGACGCTGCTCGAAGTCCTCGCAGGCGTTGCCGAACCCGACGAGGGTCGGGTCAGCCGCAACCGCGGCCTGCGCATGGCCGTGGTCACGCAGCGCACCGAACTCCCCGAAGGGTCGACGGTCCGCAACGCCGTGATCGACCCGCTCGGGTTCGCCGCCGACCACGAGTGGGCGGCGGACGCCCGTGTCCGGTCGATCCTCGACGGTCTGGGCGTCACCGGATTCGGTCTGGACGCGCCGGTCGCCACGATGTCCGGTGGCGAGCGTCGACGCGTGGCGCTGGCGGCGGCGCTGGTCCAGGAACTCGACCTGGTCGTGCTGGACGAGCCCACCAACCACCTCGACGTCGAGGGCGTGCGCTGGCTCGCCGACCACCTGCTGGCCCGCCGCACGGCGCTCGTGGTCGTGACCCACGACCGCTGGTTCCTGGACACCGTGTGCTCGCGCACGTGGGAGGTCGTCGGCGGACGCGTCGAGCAGTACGAGGGCGGCTACGCGGACTGGATCTTCGCCCGCGCCGAGCGTGCCCGGCTGGCCGACACCCTGGAGGAGAAGCGCCGCAACCTGGCCCGCAAGGAGCTGGCGTGGCTGCGCCGGGGCGCACCGGCCCGGACGTCCAAGCCCCGCTACCGCATCGAGGCCGCCGAGGCGCTGATCTCGGACGTGCCCGCGCCGCGCGACTCGGTGGAGCTGCTCGCGTTCGCCAAGCGCCGGCTGGGCAAGACCGTGCTGGAGCTGGAGGACGCGTCCGTCGTCGTCGGTGACCGGAAGCTGGTCGACGGGCTGACCTGGCGCATCGGTCCGGGCGACCGCGTCGGGATCGTCGGCGTCAACGGGTCGGGCAAGACCTCGCTGCTGCGCTCGCTGGCCGGCGAACTGCCGTTGGCCGGGGGCAGCCTGGTGCGCGGCCAGACGGTCAAGCTGGCCCACCTGAGTCAGGAACTCCACGACCTCGACGGCTCCATGCGCGTGCTGGAGGCCGTGGAGGAGATCGCCCGTCGCGTGTCGTTGGGCAAGCAGGAGCTGTCCGCGTCCCAGCTGGCCGAGCGGTTCGGCTTCTCGTCGCAACGGCAGTGGACGCCCGTCGGCGACCTGTCCGGTGGCGAGCGCCGACGCCTGCAACTGTGCCGCCTGCTGATGGCCGAGCCGAACGTCCTGCTGCTCGACGAGCCCACCAACGACCTGGACATCGACACCCTCCAGCAGTTGGAGGACCTGCTCGACTCGTGGCCGGGCACGCTGGTGGTGATCTCCCACGACCGCTACCTCGTGGAGCGGGTGTGCGACCAGGTCGTGGCGCTGTTCGGCGACGGCGGCCTGACGGACCTGCCCGGCGGCATCGAGGAGTACCTCCGTCGCCGTACGGAAGCCCAGCCGGTGACCACGACCGCCGCGGCCCCGAAGGCACCTTCGACCGCCGCCGACCAGCGGGCCGCGCGCAAGGAACTGGCCCGGCTGGAACGCCGTCTGGAGGCCTTGCACAAGCGGGAGGCCGTCCTGCACGAGGCGCTGGCCCAGGCCGCCACCGACCCCGAACGCCTGCTGGCCCTGGACGCGGAACTGCGCGCCGTGCTGGCCGAGGCCGAGGACGTCGAAACCCAGTGGCTCACCACCGCCGAGTCCACCGACTCCTAGCCCGCGAGTCCTCCACCCAGACACCCCGAACGCGCGAGTTATGCACTCAGACACCGCGAGTCGTGCGTTCGGACACCGCGAGTTGTGCACTCAGGCACCACGAGTCGTGCACCCGGACACCGCGAGCCCCGCGTCCGGACACCCCGGACGCGGGACTCAGCGGTCCCGCCGGCGCAGCTCCGCGGCCAACAGCGGCAGCAGCTCGTCCACGAACGCCCGGTCGTACCCCTGCCCCTCGGTCATCGCCAACGCGAACCGGGTCGCCATGACCTCCGACGAGGTCGCGCCCACCATCCCGTCCAGCGCGATCCCGATCTCCTCCAACGCCCGGTCCACCTGCGACGTCCGGTACCCGCGCTGATCGGGCCGGGCCGACGGGATCCGCACGGCCCGCAACTGCTTCCACGACGTGATCGCCGGCAGGGCACCCGGTGCGGGCGAGTCCGAGAGCTGCCGTTCCACGCGGGCCAGGAACGCGTCCACCTCGGTCTCGTCGTACCCCCGCCGCCCGAAGACCGGTCTGCTGAACCGGATCTCGCGCACGTCCCGGGCGCTCAGGTCGTCCTGCCCGAGCAACGCGTTCTCCACGCGGTCGAGGAACTTGTCCACCTGCGACTCCTGGTACCCACGCCGCCCGCGCGGCGGCTTGCCGAACGCGACGGTCCGCACGTCGCGCGCCGTCAACGGCCGGCTGCCCGGCCCGGGACGCGGTCGCACGGGCGGCGGCAGCGGGTTGCGCTCCAGCGTCACGACCACGAGGTCGAGGAACGTGTCGACGTCCTCCTCGTCGTACCCGACCCGCCCGGTCGGCGCGTACGAGAACTCGACGTCCTGCACCTCCCGCGCGGTGAGCACGTCGCGCCCGGACAGGGTCCGTTCGATCCGGACGAGGAACGCGTCGATCTCGCCCTCGTGGTAGCCGCGGTTGCCGGGACGGGGCTTGTGGAACCGCACGCCGCGCACGTCCTGCGGCGTCAGTTGGGGCGCGGGTCGCATGCCCGTGGTGGTCGCGTGCGCGCCGTGCGCGGGAGCGGCGGCCTGACGGCGTTGCGGCGTGGACTTCAAGGTCTCGGCGACGAGGTCCATGAACACGTCGACCTCGGCCGCGTGGTAGCCCGGCCGGGCGGGCCGGAATCTCTTGCGGCGGACCTGCTCCTCGGTCACGTCGTCGCGTCCGCGCAACGTCTCCTCGATCCGGTCGAGGAACGTGTCGACGTCCTGCTCGTCGTAGCCGGGTTGTCCGGGCGGCGGCCGGTGGAACGCGACCTGGCCCAGGTCCTGCGCGCTCAACAGCGGCGCGGGATGCGCCGGGGAGTGGTTCCGCGTCTCGAAGCCCACCCGTTCCACCCGGACCTCCTTCGTTTCTGTTCCGGGGAGTATCGCCTGATGGTGTCGTAGTTGTTTCGCCCTATCGGCTCAATACCGCCGGAGGAGCCCTACCCTGGCGGGCATGAGCCGGTTCGTGGACACGATGGTGGCGACGGCGACCAGCGCCGAAGGCCGGAAACGCGGCATGACGACGGGCGAACCGCACGAGCCCGCACACCGCACCTGGGCACAGGTGCACGAGCACGCGACCCGCATCGCGGGCGCGCTCGGGGTGGACCGGGGCGCGGCCGTCGCCGTCCTGGCGGGCGACCCGGCCGAGATCGCGCCGGCCGTCCAGGCGGCGTGGCTGGCCGGCGGGTCGATCACCATGCTGCACCAGCCGACCGCGCGCACCGACCTCGCCGAGTGGGCCGCCGACACGCTCCGCGTGCTGGCCATGGTCGAGGCCCGGCTCGTGCTGCTCGGTGCGCCCTTCGACGCCCTGGCCGGCGTCCTCGACCAGCACGGCGTTGCCTACCGGCGGATCGCCGACCTCGACGGACCACCCCTGACCGCACCCGTGCCGGTCGGCGAGGGCGACACCGCGCTGCTCCAGCTCACCAGCGGCTCCACCGCGCACCCCAAGGCCGTCCGCATCACCCACGGCAACCTCTGGTCCAACGCGTCCGCCATGCGCGTCGCCGCGAAGCTCGACCCCGAGGTCGACCGCATGGTGTCGTGGCTGCCCCTGTTCCACGACATGGGGATGGTCGGCTTCCTGACCGTGCCCATGCTGTTCGGCATCGACCTGGTCAAGGTCACGCCCGCCGACTTCCTGCGCGGCCCGACGCTGTGGCCCGACCTGATCAGCCGGTACGGCGGCACGATCACCGCCGCGCCCAACTTCGCCTACGCCATCGCCGCCCGCCGCATGGCCAACGTCGACGACGGCGCCTACGACCTGTCCCGCCTGCGGATCGCGCTCAACGGCGCCGAGCCGATCGACCCGGCGGCCGTGCGCGCGTTCGTGGACGCGGGCGCCCGGTTCGGCATGCCCGCCGAGTGCGTGATGTGCGCGTACGGCATGGCCGAGACGACGTTGGGCGTGGCGTTCGCGCCGGCGTTCACGGGCATGGCCGTGGACACGGTCGACCCCGAGGCGTTGGCGGCGCACCACCGCGCCGTGCCGTCCACGTCACCGGACGCGCGCACGTTCCCGTTGCTCGGACCGCCGCTGCCGGACCTGGAGGTGTGCGTGGTGGACGAGTCGGGCGCGGTACTCGGCGAGCGCGAGGTGGGGCAGTTGCGCGTGCGCGGCGAGGCCGTGACGCCGGGCTACCTGACCGTCGACGGGCCGGTCGCGACCCGCGACGCCACCGGCTGGCTGGCAACCGGGGACGAGGGTTACCTGGTGGACGGCCAGGTCGTGGTGTGCGGCCGGCGCAAGGACGTGATCATCATGGGCGGGCGCAACATCTACCCGACCGACGTCGAACGGGCCGCCGCCTCCGTCGAAGGCGTGCGCGCGGGCAACGCCGTGGCCGTGCGGCTCGACGCCGGCACGCGGCGCGAGCGGTTCGCCGTCGTGGTCGAGTCGAAGCACGCGGACGACGAGGAGGCCGTGCGCGACCTGTCCCGCAAGATCATCACGCGGGTCGTGGACGCGGTGGGCCTGCGGCCGTTCGCGGTCGTCGTGCTCGGTCCCGGCAGCCTGCCCAAGACCCCGTCGGGCAAGCTGCGCCGCTCGGCCGCCGCCGCGCTCGTGCCCTAGTGGAACCGGTTCTGGGCCGCTTCCAGCCCCGAGGACACCAATGCCTCCACGGCATCGGCGGCCCGGTCCAGTTCGAAGGCCAGCTCCTTGCGCTCCACCAACGAGAAGTCCCGCAGTACGTAGTCCGCCGGGTCCATGCGACCCGGCGGGCGGTCCACGCCGAAGCGGACGCGGTGGTAGTCCTTGGTGCCCAACGACTTCGTGATGGACCGCAGCCCGTTGTGGCCGTTCTCGCCGCCGCCGAGCTTGAGCCGCAACGACGCGAACGGCAGGTCGAGTTCGTCGTGCACGACGACGATCGACGCGGGCTCCGTCTTGTAGAACTTGGCCGTGCCCGCGACCGGGCCGCCCGAGGTGTTCATGTAGCCGCGCGGCTTGGCCAGCACGACCCGGTGCCCGGCGAGCCGGCCCTCCAGGACCTCGGCGCCGCCCTTGTGCGCCTTGAACTTCCCGCCGATCCGGTCGGCGAGGACGTCGAGCACGAGGAACCCGACGTTGTGCCGGTTGCCCTCGTACTTCGGGCCGGAATTGCCCAGGCCGACGACCAGGGTCAGCTCATCGCCCACGGAATCGGAACTCCTGCTCAAGATCGTCCAACAGGGCGTCGACCGCCTGCACGCGGTACCCGCGCCGCAAACCCGTGGTGGTGCTGAACCGGGTGTGCCGCACCTCGACCGCGGTCATCCGGCCCCGACCGTCCAGGCTCGTGGCGGCCCGCGCGAGGAAGGCGTCGACTTCGCCGCGATCGTAGCCGCCCGACGCCCGGGGCAGGCGCACGTCCAGCAGGTCCTGCCCGGACCGCAGCCGGGTCGGCGGCACGACGCCCGCCCGTAACTGCCACTCGACCTGGCCCAGAAACTCGTCGACCGGGCGCTGGTCGTAGCCGCCGGGCACCTCGTGGAAGCGGAGGTTGCGCACCTCGTCGGGCTCCAACCGCACCAGACCGGCGAGGCCGTCCGCGATCCTGATCACCGCGGCGTCGACCTGCGCCGGGTCGTACCCCTTGCCGTTGCGCCGCCGGGAGAACCGCAGCGACCTGATCCTGGCCGGGGTCAGGTACGGGAACGGCACGCCACCCTGACCGGGAGGCGTGCCGTTGGTCCAGCCCGACGGGATGGGCTCAGCCTTCTTCGCCGGCCTCGGCGGCGTTGTCGCCCTCGCCACCGTCGAGCTGCGCGGCGGTCGGCGCGGCACCGACGGCGACGACCAGCGCCTCCGCGTCGGTCACCAGCGTGGAGCCGGCGGGCAGCTCGAGGTCGGACGCGTGGATCTGCGTACCGGCCGCGATGCCCGTCACCGACAGCTCGATCTGCTCGGGGATGTGCAGGGCCTCGGCCTCGACCTGGACGGTCGTGAGGTCCTGCGTGACCAGCGTGCCGGGGCCCGCGTCGCCGACGATGACGACCGGGATGTCGACGGTGACCTTCTCGCCGCGCTTCACCAGCAGCAGGTCGACGTGCTCGATGTAGTTCTTGAGCGGGTGCGTGGTGACGGTCTTCGTCAACGCCAGCTCGCTGGACGAGTCGATGTCCAGGGTCAGGACGGCGTTGTGACCGTGCTCGCGGACGACACGGGCGAACTCGAGCGCCGGCAGGGCCAGGTGCTTCGGGTCGGAACCGTGGCCATAAAGCACCGCGGGGATCTTGCCGGCACGGCGGGTGCGGCGGGCGGCGCCCTTGCCGAACTCGGTGCGCTGCTCTGCGGCGAGACGGACCTCGGACACGGTGGGGCTCTCCTAACGGTCTGGCCTTGTACGTCGGGCGGGGCTGGAGCGGGGTGGTCGGCGCCTGCGACGGTGGACGGCGCGGAAGGTGGACACGCGCGGCATCATCAACCGCCGCGTCGATCACGCCGAGCGTGATGCTCGCCCTCGCCGAGGCAACCTGAACAGTGTAGGCCCGCGAACGGGATCGCTCCTAATCGGGGTTGCCCCTACTCCGGCTGATGCGCCCGAACGAGTGATCGTCTGCGGGTTTCGGAGGTGGTCGCTCGCCGCTGGGCCTGCCGCCGCGAACGCGCGAGTTATACGTTCGGACACCGCGAGTTGTGCGTTCAGGCACTGCGAGCGTGCGACTCGAGTGCCTGTCCGGCCTGGTTCGCGGGGGAGGGGCTCGCGGCGCGAGCCCCTCGGGTCAGGCGTTGCCGTCGAAGAGGCTCGTGACCGAGCCGTCCTCGAAGACCTCCTGGATCACGCGGGCCAGCAGAGGCGCGATGGACAGGACGGTCATCGAGTCGAAGCGCTTCTCGGGCGGGATGGGCAGGGTGTCGGTGAAGACGACCTCACGGGCACCGCAGTTCTTCAAGCGGTCCACGGCCGGGCCCGACAGGACCGGGTGGGTCGCGGCGATCACGACGTCCGAGGCGCCCTCGGCCAGCAGTTGGTCGACGGCCTTGGCGATCGTGCCGCCGGTGTCGATCATGTCGTCGATCACGACGCACAGCCGGTCCTTGACCTGGCCGACCACGCGGTTGGCCACGACCTCGTTGGGGCGCAGCGGGTCGCGGGTCTTGTGGATGAACGCGATCGGCGCGCCGCCCAGCGTGTCCGCCCACTTCTCGGCCAGCTTGGTGCGGCCGGCGTCGGGCGAGACCACGGTCCAGTCGCGGCCCGCGTACTTGTCGCGGATGTGCTCGGCCAGCAGCGGCATGGCCCACAGGTGGTCGACCGGGCCGTCGAAGAAGCCCTGGATCTGCGCGGTGTGCAGGTCCACTGCCACGAGCCGGTTCGCGCCCGCGGTCTTGAACAGGTCGGCGATCAGCCGGGCCGAGATGGGCTCACGGCCGCGGTGCTTCTTGTCCTGCCGCGCGTACGGGTAGAACGGCATGATCACGGTGATCCGCTTGGCCGATGCCCGCTTGAGCGCGTCGACCATGATCAGCTGTTCCATCAGCCACTGGTTGATCGGCGCGCAGTGCGACTGGATCACGAACGCGTCGCAACCGCGGACGGACTCCTCGAACCGCACGAAGATCTCGCCGTTGGCGAAGTCGTACGCCGACTGCGGCGTCACCGACACGTTCAGGTGCTGGGCGACCTGCTCGGCCAACTCCGGATAGGCCCGCCCCCCGAAGAGCATCAGGTTCTTCTTGGGTGTCCCGGTCATGGTGGGGTTCACGGGGTCAGCGCCCTTCCTCGGTCTGGTCGGCCTGCTCGGACGCCTGTGCGCGCTGTGCCGCCTCGGCGGACCCGGTGCCGGGCCGGCGGGTGGTCACCCAGCCGGCCAGGTTGCGCTGCGGACCACCGGACACCGCGAGCGCGCCGGGAGGGACGTCCCGCCGCACCACGGTCCCGGCGCCCGTGTAAGCGCCGTCACCCACAGTCACCGGTGCGACGAACATGTTGTCCGCCCCGGTCCGCGCGTACGAGCCGATCACGGTCGGGTGCTTGTGCACGCCGTCGTAGTTCACCGTGACGCTCGCGGCGCCGATGTTCGAGTGCTCGCCGATGGTGGCGTCGCCGATGTAGCTCAGGTGGGGCACCTTCGAGCCGGTCCCGATCGTCGAGTTCTTGATCTCGACGAACGTGCCGACCTTGCCCTTGTCGCCCAGCCTGGTGCCCGGCCGCAGGAACGCGAACGGGCCGACCGACGCGCCCGCGCCGATCTCCGCGCCCGAGCCGTGGGTGCGCACGACGAAGGCGTCCGCGCCGATCACGCACCCGCTGAGCGTGGTGTCCGGGCCGACCACGGCGCCCGCGCCCACGGTCGTGCCCGCCTTGAGCTGCACGCCGGGCTCGATCAGCACGTCGCGCTCCAGGGTCACGTCCGCGTCGATCCACGTGGTGGCCGGGTCGACGACGGTCACGCCCTCGCGCTGCCAGCGCTCCACGATCCGGCGGTTGAGCTCCGCGCCGATCCGGGAGAGCTGGACCCGGTCGTTGACGCCCTCGACCAGCCACGCGTCGCCGGTCACCAGGGTGCCGACGGGCCGACCGTCGTCGCGCGCGATCCTGAGGACGTCGGTCAGGTACAGCTCGCCCTGCGCGTTGTCCGTGGAGAGCCGGGACAGACCGTCGCGCAGCACGACCGCGTCGAACGCGTACACCCCGGAGTTGATCTCCGTGATGGCCTGCTCGACCGGGGAGGCGTCCTTCTGCTCGACGATCCGCGCGACCGCGCCGTCCGCGTCCCGCACGATCCGGCCGTAGCCGGTCGGGTCGGTCACGACGGCGGTCAGCACGGTGACCGCGTTGCCCCGCTCGCCGTGTTCGAGCAGCAGGGCGCGCAGGGTCTGGGCGTCGAGCAGCGGGACGTCACCGTAAGTGACGACCACGGTGCCGGTCAGGTCGACGGGCAGCTCGGCGAGCCCGCACCCGACCGCGTGGCCGGTCCCGTTCTGCTCTTCCTGCACCGCCACGGTGACCTTGCGGTCCAGGGCGGTGGCCAACGAGTCGAGGTGTTCGGCGACGGCGACCCGGCCGTGGCCGACGACGACGGCCAGGTGGTCGGGGTCTGTTCCGGCGGCGGCCCGCACGGCGTGCTCGACCAGCGAGCGACCCGCCACGCGGTGCAACACCTTGGGGGTGGCTGAGCGCATGCGGGTGCCTTCACCCGCCGCGAGGACGATCGTGCTGACCGGGGTGGGGACACCCTCAAGCATCAGCGCTCTCCCTAGGCTCCAGTACGGGACTGCGGCGGGAAAGCCTGGCTCCCGCCAGGTGCCGATACTAAGCCTCCGGGACGACCTCGCCGTCCACGGCCGCAACCTGGCAGCCACCTCTGCGTTTCGCGACGTACATCGCGGAGTCGGCTCGGGCGAGGGCCTCGCCGGCGGACTCGAAGGGCTTCACCGCGATCACCCCGACCGACAGCGTGACACCCCGGGACAGGTCGGATGGCAAGTCCGCCACGGCTTCCACGGCTCGGCCCAACGCTGCCTCCGCGGACTGCAACGGTGCACCGGGCAGCAGGACGACGAACTCGTCGCCCCCGTACCGCGCCACCAGGTCGTCACCTCGCAGGGCCTGCCGGAGTGTGCTGGCAATCACGCGCAGGACGTCGTCACCCTCCGCGTGCGAATGCTTGTCGTTGACCACTTTGAACCCGTCGAGGTCGACCAGGGCGATCGCCATCGGGTCGGTCTGCGCGACGGTCAGCGCGTTGAGCCGGTCGTCGAGCGCGCGGCGGTTGGGCAGCCCGGTCAGCGGGTCCTGCAACGCCTGCTGCGCCACGGCGCCGTGCGCCCGCGTCAGCCGTTCGTGGTCGCGACGCGTGGTCAACGTCGCCGTGCGCGCCTCCTGCATGAGCCACAGCTCGGTCTCCAGCGCGGTCGCGTAGTCCTCCAGCGCCGACGCCGTCCGCTCGCCGTGCGGACCGGACATCCGGGCGAACTCGCGCACCAGGCACAGCCCCAGGGTCGGCTCCGAGGTGTCGGTCGCCAAGCGCTTGCGCGCGTCCTCCAGCACCTGGAGCGCCTGCTGGGGCAGCTCCTCGATCTCCAGGCACCGGGCCAGCGCGACCGACACGATGATCAGCTCGCGGGCGTACATCGCCATCTCGCGCAACGACCACAGCCGGGCCAGGTGCTCGCCGCCGGGCTTGTGCAGGGCGTGCGCCGCGCCGATCACGGGCACCTGCTCGGCGGCCGTGCGCCCGCGTCGGCCCGGATGCAGGGAGTCGCGGAACGGGCCCTCGACCGCCGTGGCGATGGCCGACGCCGTGGCGAACCGCTCGGCGGCGCCGTCGCGGTCGTCCACGCGTTCCAGCCGCAGGCCCCAGCCGATGAGCATGCGCGCCCGGTTGACCAGGTGCACGTAGATCTGGTGCGGCCCGGCGCTGTCCCGGATCGCGTTGTGCGCGCGGGCGAGGACTTCGTCGGCCATGTCGTAGACGCCGAGCTGGGTGAGCACGAGCCCGGTGCTCTGGAGCGCGTTGGCCAGCAGCCGGTCCCACGTGCGCTTGTCCAGCATCGGGTCCGGGGCGAGGTCCTCCTCCAGCATGGCCAGCCCGCTGGCCACCTCGGTGAGCGCCTTGTCCTCGTGGCCGCTGAACAGGAAGCGCCGGCCGCGCAGCGCGTGCGCCTCGGCCTCCAGCACGACCAGGCCGTGCCGCCGGCAGTGCACGAGCAGTTCCTCGAGCAGCACGTCGGACTGCTCTACCAGGTCGGGCGTCACGATCCGCATCACGGCCGCCGCGCGCAGGAGCTGGCCGACGATACGGGGTTCGCCCCGGCTCTGCGCCTCGGCGAGGATGCGGTCGACCTCGTCGGACGCGTCGTGCTTCTCGTAGTAGTTGCTGCTCTGCGCGATCGCGACGAGTTCACTGGCACGTCCGACCAGCCAGGCGTCGGACATCTCGTTGAGCGCCGGCTGGCCCACGGTGTCCTGCTCGTCGACGGCTTCTTCGCGCAGCGAGACACACCCCCATGCCGACCCAGGGCCGGACCGGACCGTCCGGCCCGGCCCATCGCTCCGCCACCAGGATTCGAACCTGGACCATCGGAACCAAAATCCGAGGTGCTGCCTTTACACCATGGCGGATCGGGCGAGGTGCACCCCGCCCGCGCGAACACATGTTGTCACGACTGCCGCCCGAAGGTCAGCAGCACCACTCAACTGGCGGTCTTCGCTCGGTGATTCGATCATGACACTGAGTGTTGTCGCTGGTCAAATGCCATGGTCGGGAACGCCTTTGTGGCGCCGGTCGGTTCGGGAACGAGCGGTGGAGAGTATCGAACGGGCGAAAACATCCCATCATCGTGCGATTGCGCTCGACACGCCCGGCTTCCTGAGAACACGCCGTGACTTTCGGTCCCCGTATGGCGGGAGCGGGAGGACCTAACTTACGGTGTCGTAAGTTACGGTTCCGTAGGTAGTCGACACCCCAAGAGGTTTTGCGCATGACCAGCACCCTGGAGAGCGGTTCCGCGGCGCCGCCGAGCCCGGATCGCGGGCCCAAGCCGTTGATCGGAGGACAGCGCGGACACCTGGAGCAGCTCGGTGTCTACGTGTTCGTCATTGTGCCGTTCCTGGCGTTGCTGGCGGCCGTGCCGTTCGCATGGGGCTGGGGGCTCGGCTGGGTCGACGTGATCCTGTTCGTGGCCTTCTACTACATCTCCGGCCTCGGCGTGACGATCGGCTACCACCGCTACTTCACGCACGGGTCGTTCAAGGCCAACCGGGCGCTGAAGATCGGGATGGCCATCGCGGGCAGCATGGCCCTCCAGGGACCGGTGATCACCTGGGTCGCCGACCACCGCCGCCACCACGCGTTCTCCGACCGCGAGGGCGACCCGCACTCTCCGTGGCTGTTCGGCAGCGGACCGGTCGCGCTGGCCAAGGGCTTCTGGCACGCGCACATGGGGTGGCTGTTCGAGCGTGACAAGACCAACGCGCAGCGGTTCGCCCCGGACCTGCTGGAGGACAAGGACCTGCGCCGCGTCGACGACCTGTTCTGGCTGTGGACCGTGATCAGCCTGGCGGCGCCCGCCGTGATCGGCGGCCTCGTGTCGATGTCGTGGTGGGGCGCGTTCACGGCGTTCTTCTGGGCCGGCTTCGTCCGGGCCGGGTTCCTGCACCACGTGACGTGGTCGGTGAACTCGATCTGCCACATGGTCGGCGACCGGCCGTTCGCCGCCCGCGACCGCTCGGCCAACGTGTGGGCGCTGGCGATCCTGTCGTTCGGCGAGTCGTGGCACAACCTGCACCACGCGGACCCGACGTCGGCGCGGCACGGCGTGAAGCGTGGCCAGATCGACACGTCGGCGCGGATCATCTGGATCTTCGAGAAGTTCGGCTGGGCGACCGACGTGCGCTGGCCCACGCCGCAGCGCCTGGCGCGGATCAGCCGGAAGTGACGTTCCGCCGGCCCGCCGCGACACGCGTGGCGGGCCGGCGGTTAGTGTTGCGGGGATGGCGGGACGACGGCGGGACGACGGGGCACCGGTTCCGCGCGTGCGGATGACCGGCAAGGAACGGCGTGAGCAACTGCTCGACGTCGCCCGCGCGTTGTTCGCGGAAAAGGGCTTCGAGGTCACCTCGGTCGAGGAGATCGCGCACCGGGCGGGCGTGTCCAAGCCCGTCGTGTACGAGCACTTCGGCGGCAAGGAAGGCATCTACGCCGTCGTCGTCGACCGCGAGATGCAGTACCTGATGGACCACATCGTCAACGCGCTGTCCGGCGGGCATCCCCGTGAGCTGCTCGAACAGGCCGCGTGCGCGTTGCTCGACTACATCGAGGGCTCGACGGACGGGTTCCGCATCCTGGTCCGCGACTCGCCCGTGGCGTCGTCCACGGGGACGTTCTCGTCGTTGCTCAACGACATCGCCTCGCAGGTCGAGTCGATCCTGGGACTGCACTTCTCGCGCCAGGGCTACGACCGCAAGCTCGCCGCGCTCTACAGCCAGGCCCTGGTGGGGATGGTGGCGTTGACCGGTCAGTGGTGGCTGGAGGTGCGCCGGCCGAAGAAGGACGAGGTCGCCGCCCACCTGGTCAACCTGGCCTGGAAGGGCCTGTCCCACATGGACCACAAGCCCAAACTCCGCACCCGCCGCTGACCGACCAGACTCCGCGCGAGTTGTGCATTCGGACACCGCGAGTTGTGCATTCGGGTACCGCGAGTCGTGCGTTGAGACACCGCGAGTCGCACGTGCGAGCCCCTGATCGGGAAGCCGCCGCGGCGCACCTGCGCGAGTCCTCCACTCAGGCACCCCGAGTTGCGCGCTCAGGCACCTTCGATCGGGCGAACGGCACTCGGGCACCGAGGCCCCTGGAGCGGGGTCGCGGTGCCCGAGTGCATGTTTCGTGGTGTCCGAACGCACGACTCGCGGTGTCCGAGTGCATAACTCGCGCGTTCGGGGGTGCCTGAGTGGAGGACTCGCGGGGTTAGAGGGTGACCTTGAGGATCTTGTCGTCGGTGCCGTTGGACGTGCTCAGGTACAGGGCGCCGTCAGGGCCCTGCACCGCGGCACGCAGCCGGCCGAACTTTGTGCTCAACTCCGGCGGCACGGTCCGGTTCGCGACCTTCCCGTCCTTGGCCACGCTGAACAGCAGCAGCTTCGTGCCGCGCAACGCGGTCACCGCGAGCCACCCGTCCAGCGTCTTCCACTGCGGACCGGACAGGAACGCCGCCGCGCTGATGGCCTCCGTCGGCCGACCGGACGACCACACCGCCGGCACCGCGTCCGGGAAGCGGCGGGTGTCGGTCATCGGCACGCTCTCGTCGTACCGGTCCTGGGTGCCGCCCTTGGACGGGTCCCACCCGAAGTTGCCGGGCTTGTGGAGGTTGATCTCGTCGTCGGTGCTCGGCCCGTGCTCGGCGGTGAGCACCAGGCCGTCGGACCGCACGGCGATGCCCTGCACGTTGCGGTGCCCGTACGAGTACACGCGGTCGGTGCCGGTGAACGCGGCACCGGTCTTCAGGTTGAGGCGCAGGACCTTCCCGCCCAGGCTCTGCCGGTTCTGCGCGGCACGGGCGTTGGCGGTGTCGCCGGTGCCCACGAGCAGCGCGCCCTCCTTGTCCACGGCGAGCTTGCAGCCGGAGTGCCGGCCGCTCGCGTTGACCGGGAAGCCGCCCAGCAGCGGGTTCTTGACCTTGCGCGCGGTCGTGCCGTCGAGTTCCCACGTCACCAGCCGGATGTCCGACGCGGTGTTGTAGCACGTGGTGAACTGGCGCGACGTGGCGAAGTCGGGATGCACGAGCAGGCTCATCAGCCCGCCCTCGCCCCGCGCGACGACGTCCGACAGGTCGGCCGTCAGCGTGGTGGCGACGCCCTTGTCGACCAGGGCGATCCGGCCCGGTCGCTGGGGCACGAGGAAACGGCCGTCGGGCAGGAATCCGACGTCCCAGGGGTGCGTGAGACCACTGACGACAGTGGTCACCTTCAATGGTTCCGCCGTTGCGGCCGGTGCGGTGCCACCCATCGCGGTGGCGCAGCCGGTCAGCAGCAGGGGAATGGCGAATCCGGCAAATCGGCGCATGGCCCTCAGGATGCCCCTGCCGAGTGAGACGCGCTCCATTCGTAAGTACGTTCTGTCGGTGACTTCGAGGTCGTGACCGGGAAATCACCAGACCGGACCAAAGCGCGATTCTCCCGGACGAGTGACGTCATATCGGCCGGACCCGAAATCCCCGCCGAGTCGTAACGCCGTGACGCTCCGGCACGGCCGCACGACCGGTCCCGCACCCGGCGGTAATCGACCGGCACACGACGGCACGCCCGACGTAGGCTGGGTGACCGAGCACCGCTGCCGACATCCCGGGCAGAGGTCTGTCCTCGTCGCGTTTTGGAGCCTGATCAGATGCACCAGTCCGGCCCGTTGTCCGGCCTGCTGACCGCCGTCCTTCCCGACAAGGCGTTGCGCGCGCTGACCGAGTCCGTCGGCGTGCCCGCCCTCGAACTCGAAGGCCCGCCCGCCGCCCGCCCGCTGGTCGCGGCGGCGTTGAGCCTGGAGGCGCCGGTCCTCGCGGTGACCGCGACCGGGCGCGAGGCCGACGAGCTGACGTCCGTGCTGCGGGACCTGATCGGGGAGGACGCCGTCGCGCACTTCCCGTCCTGGGAAACCCTGCCGCACGAACGCCTCTCGCCGCGCGCGGACACCGTGGGCGCCCGGCTGGAGGTGCTGCGCCGCCTGGCCCGCCCGGACGGCGACCCGCTGCGGGTGGTCGTGGCCACGGTCCGCAGCCTGATCCAGCCCATGGCGCCGGGCCTGGGCGAACTCGTGCCCGTCCGCCTGAAGACCGGCGCCGACGTCGATTTCGAGACCCTGCCCGCGAGCCTGACGGCCATCGCCTACACCCGCGTCGACATGGTCGAGAAACGCGGCGAGTTCGCGGTGCGCGGCGGCATCCTGGACGTGTTCCCGCCGACCGCCGAACACCCGCTGCGGGTGGAGTTCTGGGGCGACGAGGTCAGCGAGATCCGCCCGTTCTCCGTGGCCGACCAGCGGTCGCTGCCCCAGGAGGTCGAGGAGTTCGTCGCGCCGCCGTGCCGCGAACTGCTGCTCACCGCCTCGGTCCGGGCCAGGGCCGCGCTGCTGGCCACCGAGCACGAAGCCGACGCGCAGCTCGTCGAGATGCTCGACAAGATCGCCGAGGGCATCCCGTCCGAGGGCATGGAGGCGCTGATCCCCGCCCTGTGCGAGGACGCGTTGCAGTTGCTCACCGACGTCGTCCCCGACGGCACGCACGTCGTGCTCAACGACCCGGAGAAGATCCGGGCCCGCGCGCACGACCTGGTCCGCACCGGCCAGGAGTTCCTGGAGGCGTCCTGGATGGCCGCGGCCGGCGGCGGCAGGGCGCCGATCGACCTGGGCGCGTCGGCGTACCGGAACCTGGACGAGGTGGCCGAGGCCGCCCGCGCGGCGGGTCGTCCGTGGTGGACGCTGAGCCAGTTGACCAGCGAGGGCGCGGACGTCCTCCGGCTGGAACTCAAGCACGTCGAGGCGTACCAGGGCGACATCGACCGGGCCTTCGCCGACCTGCGCGCGCACACGTCGTCCGGCGGCACGGCCGTCCTGGTGGTGCCCGGCGCGGGCACGGCGCAACGCGCCGCCGAGCAGTTGAAGGACGCCGACGTGCCCGCGACGCTCGTCGAGTCCCTCGACGACGCGCCGCGCCAGGGCTTCGTCACGGTCGCGCGCGGCGCCCTGGAGGACGGCTTCGCGCTGCCCGGCCTCGCGCTTGTCGTGCTCACCGAGACCGACCTGACCGGCGGGCGCGGCGGAACGTCCACCAAGGACATGCGCCGCATGCCCAGCCGCCGGCGCAACGCCGTCGACCCGCTCGCGCTCAAGGCCGGCGACTACGTCGTGCACGAGCAGCACGGCATCGGCAAGTACGTGGAGATGGTGCAACGCACGGTCGCCGGCGCGACCCGCGAGTACCTGGTCCTGGAGTACGCCTCGTCCAAGCGCGGCCAGCCCGGCGACCGGCTGTTCGTGCCGACCGACCAGCTCGACGAGGTGTCCCGCTACGTCGGCGGCGAACTGCCCACGCTCAACAAGCTCGGCGGCTCGGACTGGAAGAACACGAAGGCCAAGGCGCGCAAGGCGGTCAAGCAGATCGCGGCCGAACTCGTCCAGCTCTACGCCGCGCGCCAGTCCGCGCCCGGCCACGCGTTCGCCGTGGACACGCCGTGGCAGCGCGAGCTGGAGGACGCCTTCCCGTTCACCGAGACGGTCGACCAGATGGCCGCGATCGACGAGGTCAAGGCCGACATGGAGCGGTCGGTCCCGATGGACCGGGTGATCTGCGGCGACGTCGGCTACGGCAAGACCGAGATCGCGGTGCGCGCGGCGTTCAAGGCCGTGCAGGACGGCAAGCAGGTGGTCGTGCTCGTCCCGACGACCCTGCTCGCGCAGCAGCACCTCAACACGTTCTCCGAGCGCATGCGCGCGTTCCCGGTGAAGGTCAAGGGCCTGTCCCGGTTCACCGACGCGCTGGAGGCCCAGCAGACCATCACGGGCCTGGCCGACGGCGACGTGGACGTGGTGATCGGCACGCACCGCCTGCTCCAGAAGGGCCTGCGCTACAAGGACCTCGGCCTGGTGATCGTCGACGAGGAGCAGCGCTTCGGTGTCGAGCACAAAGAGCACATCAAGGCGCTGCGCACGCACGTGGACGTCCTGACGATGTCCGCAACGCCGATCCCGCGCACGCTGGAGATGTCGCTCGCGGGCATCCGCGAGATGTCCACGATCCTCACCCCGCCCGAGGAGCGGCACCCGATCCTGACCTACGTCGGCGGGTACGACGACAAGCAGGTCGGCGCCGCGCTGCGCCGCGAACTGCTGCGCGACGGCCAGGTGTTCTACGTGCACAACCGGGTGTCGTCGATCGAGAAGGCGGCCCGCCGCATCCGCGACCTGGTGCCCGAGGCGCGGGTCGTGACCGCGCACGGCCAGATGAACGAGGACCGCCTGGAGAAGATCATCCAGGGGTTCTGGGAGCGCGAGTACGACGTGCTCGTGTGCACCACGATCGTCGAGACCGGCCTGGACATCTCCAACGCCAACACGCTGATCGTCGAACGCGGCGACATGCTCGGCCTGTCCCAGCTGCACCAGCTGCGCGGACGCGTGGGCCGCGGCCGGGAACGCGGCTACGCCTACTTCCTCTACCCGCCCGAGACGCCGCTGAGCGAGACCGCCCACGACCGGCTCGCCACCATCGCGCAGAACACCGAGCTGGGCGCGGGCATGGCCGTGGCCATGAAGGACCTGGAGATCCGGGGCGCGGGCAACATCCTCGGCGCCGAGCAGTCCGGGCACATCGCGGGCGTCGGCTTCGACCTGTACGTGCGGCTGGTCGGCGAGGCCGTCGAGGCGTTCCGCCGGCACGCGGGCGCGGAGGTCGACGGCGAGGAGGAACTGGCCGAGGTCCGCGTCGACCTGCCCGTGGACGCGCACATCCCGCACGACTACGTGCCGGGGGAGCGGCTGCGGCTGGAGGCGTACCGCAAGATCGCGGCGGCGGTCGACGAGCCGTCGTTGCAGGCCGTGTGGGACGAGCTGAAGGACCGCTACGGCACGCCGCCGCTGCCGGTCGAGCGGCTGCTGGCCGTGGCCCGGTTCCGGCACACGTGCCGCGCGCACGGCGTCACCGAAGTCGCGATGCAGGGCGCGAACCTGCGCTTCGCGCCGCTGGAACCGCGGGACTCGCAGCTCGTCCGCCTGCGCCGGTTGTTCCCGAAGGCCGTGCACAAGCAGGCCGTGAAGACCGTGACCGTGCCCCGGCCCACCGAAGGCGCGGCCGGCGGCCGGATGGGCGCACCCGTGCTGCGGGACCAGGAACTCCTCGACTGGTGCGCACGGTTCCTCGAATCGTTGGCGGGTACTCCCGTGAGCGGCGTCACGGGTTCGTGAGAAGGTACTGGTCGTGAGGACTCTGCCTAAGCGCTTCACCCTGGTCGGTGCGGTCGTCGCACTGCTGGTCACGGCGGGTTGCGCGAGCGGCCCGAGCAAGGTGGGCACGGCCGCGATCGTCGGCGGCACCGTGATCCCGCTGGAGCAGGTCCAGCAGCGGCTGGACCGCGTGCTGAAGAAGGAGCCCGGCGCCCAGGCCGCCCTCAAGCAGCACAAACTGGACGGTGTCGCCCGCCTGGTCGCGGGTACCGCCGTGCAGCACGAGCTGACGCTGAAGGTGGCGCAGCGCGAGGGCATCACCGTGGACGAGGCCGACATCGCCGAGGCGATCGAGGACGCGGGCGGCGCCGAGGCCGGGTCGGAGGGCACGGTCTACGACTCGACGACCTTCCGGGACCGCGCCGTCGACCAGCTGCTCCAGGTCGCGCTGGCGCGCAAGTACGTCGACCGGCTCGAGGTCACGTTCGACTACTTCTACTCGCGGGACAAGAACGAGGCCCTGGACAAGGCCGCGAAGATCGCCAAGGACCCGGGCCTGATGGCCGGGTACGTGAACGCCGCGCCCAAGGGCAACGGCAACCAGCAGCTCGCCAAGCGCGGCCAGGTGATCAAGTCCTCGCAGGAGCCGACCGCCGCCGCGGCGCCGTTCTTCGGCGTCAAGCCCGGCACGGTCGTGGCCTACCCGCCGTCGGAGGAGAGCGCGCAGTGGCTGGTCGTGCTGGTCACCGACCGGCGTGACGACGCCAAGCCGTCCGAGCAGTCCTCGTCCGAGCAGCTCACCCCGCAGATCCTGGAGCGGATCGGCCTGCGCCTGGTCCAGTACCTGGGCGCCGACCTGGAGATCGAGATCAACCCGCGCTACGGCGTGTGGGACGTGGTCGGCATCGGCCTCGCCGCGAGCGAGGGCGAGCGCGGCGGGTACGTCGCCGAGGTCGCCGGTCCGCCCGCCAAGCGGACCGATCCGTGACGCACCTGGTCGTCCTGGTCTCCGCGCACGACACCGTCCTGCCCGCCGCCGCGCTGCCCGCTCTGCGGGGCGCGGCGGCGGTGTACGCGGAGGGCGTGCCCTGGGGCGACCCGCCGCCCGAGGCCGTGCCCGCCGGGCCGGTCGTGCTGGTGACGACGTCGCCGACCTCGCCGTTCGCCGCCGCGCTGGTGGCGGCGGGCGCGGAGGTCGTGCGCAACCCCGCGGGCACGGCACTGCTGTCGGCGGTGTCCGTGATGGACCGCCTGCGGTCGCCCGGCGGGTGCCCGTGGGACGCCGAGCAGGACCACAAGACGTTGCGGCAGTACCTGGTCGAGGAGACCTACGAGCTGCTGGAGGCGATCGAGGACGGCGACCGGGCGGCGTTGCGCGAGGAACTCGGCGACGTGCTGCTCCAGGTGCTGTTCCACGCCCGCGTCGCGGCCGAGCACGGCGAACCGTTCGGGATCGACGAGGTGGCCGGCGACCTGGTGGCCAAGCTGGTCGGCCGGCACCCGCACGTGTTCGCGGGCGGCGACCCGGCGGTGCGCGACGCGCGGTCGCAGGAGCACCGCTGGGAGGAGCTGAAGCAGGCCGAGAAGCGGCGGACGTCCAGTGTGGACGGCGTGGCCCTCGGTCAGCCGGCGGTCGCGCTGGCCGGGAAGCTGGCCCAGCGGACCGGTCGGGCCGGGCTGCCGGCGGACCTGCTGCCGACCGGTGAGGACGCCGGTTCGGCGTTGTTCGCGGTGGCCGCGCGGGCGAAGCTGGCGGGCGAGGACCCCGAGACGGAGCTGCGGGCCGTGGCCCGTGCGTTCGAGGCGAAGGTCCGCGCGGCGGAGAAGTCGGCCCGCGCGGCGGGCGTGACCACGATGGGCGTGGCCGACTGGCGTGCCCACTGGCCCGGCTGAATCCCTTTTCCGGAGCCGCCGAATTGCGGAACGATTCCAGGTCGCGAAGGCCGGGCGTGAGCTGGGCTCGCATTTGATCGGGTAACGGTGGAGAACTTCCAGGTGCGGCACGTGTGGACATGATCGCGATCGGTCCGGTACGGCGCTAACGTCGAAGGGTGACCGAATCCGCCTATCTCCGCTTCCCACATCTGCATGGGGAGCTCGTCGTCTTCGTCGCGGAGAACGACGTGTGGCTCGCTCCTGTCTCCGGTGGCCGGGCCTGGAGGGTGACCGCCGACCAGGTTCCCGTCTCGTCACCGCGTTTCGATCCGACCGGCACCCGGCTGGCGTGGACCAGTCGGCGTGACGGCACGCCCGAGGTCCACGTCGCACCGGTCGACGGCGGGCCTTCGACCAGACTCACCTACTGGGGCGACACGTACACCGGCGTGCGCGGCTGGACGCCCGCGGGCGACGTCGTCGCCGTCACCACGGCCGGGCAGGCGACCGGGAACCGGCAGTGGGCGCACGCCGTGCCGGTCGACGGCGGACCCGCCCGCCGGCTGCCCTACGGCTGGGTCGAGGACGTCGACCACGGCCCGGACGGGCAGGTCGTCGTCACCTCCGTCTACGGCCGCGACCCCTCGTCCTGGAAGCGGTACCGGGGCGGCGCCGCGGGCAAGCTGTGGGTCGCCGGACCCGACCACGGCTTCCACCGCGTCCTCGACCACCTGACGTCCTCGCTCACCAGCCCGACGTGGGTCGGCGGCCGGCTGGTCTTCCTCTCCGACCACGACGGCGTCGGCAGCGTGTACTCCGTCGCGCCCGACGGCTCCGACCTGCGCCGGCACAGCGCGCAGGAGTTCTACGCCCGCAACGCCACCTCCGACGGCGAACGCGTCGTCTACCAGCACGCGGGCGAGCTGTGGCTGCTCGACGGCCTCGACGCCGAACCCCGCCGGCTCGACGTCGCGCTCGCCGGGCCGCGCACCGCCCGCCGGCGTCGGCACGTCTCCGCGCACCCCGAGGACTTCCACCCCGACAAGTCCGGCCGCGCCAGCGTGGTCGAGGTGCGCGGGACCGTCCACTGGGTGACCCACCGGGACGGTCCGGTGCGCGCGCTGGCCGAGCAGCCCGGCGTGCGCGCCCGCCTGCCCCGCGTGGTCGGCGACAGCGTGGTGTGGGTGACCGACGCGGAAGGCGAGGAGGGCCTGGAGTTCTCGCCGGTCGGCGGGGTCGAGCCGGGCAACACGCCGCGCCGGGTCGCGGTCGGCCGGCTCGGGCGCGTGCTCGAACTGGAGGTCTCGCCCGACGGCCGGCGGCTGGCGGTCGCCACGCACGACGGCCGGCTGCTGCTCGTGGAGGCCGAGTCCGGCGAGGTGCGCGAGGTGCTGCGCGACGCCGGGCCGTGGGTGTCCGACCTCGCGTTCTCCCCGGACTCGAACTGGCTGGCCTGGTCGCACCCGGGTCCCTGGCCGCTGCGGCACATCCGGATGACCAACACCACGGACCTGTCCGTCGTGGACGTCACGCCGCTGCGGTTCGCCGACACCTCGCCCACGTTCACCGAGGACGGCCGCTACCTGGCCTTCCTGTCCGTGCGCAGCTTCGACCCGGTCTACGACGCCTACGTGTTCGACCTGTCGTTCCCCACCGGCACCCGGCCGCACCTGGTCACGCTCGCCGCGACCACGCCGTCCCCGTTCGACCCGCTGCGCCTGGGCCGCCCGGTCGGCGACGACTCGTCGGACAAGGAGAAGGACAAGGACGACGACAACCCGATCACCGTCGTCGACCTGGAGGGTCTGGCCGACCGGGTCGTGGCGCTGCCGGTCGCGGCGGCGCGGTACTCGGGGCTCACCGCGGCCAAGGGCGGCCTGCTGTGGCTGCGCAGCGCGGTGCGCGGCGTGCTCGGCGACAACCAGGCCAGTCCCACGTCCCGGCCGCCGCGGGCCGTGCTCGAACGGTTCGACCTGGCCAAGACCCGCACGGACGCGCTGGCCGACGGCGTGGACGCGTTCGCGGTCACCGGCGACGGCCAGCGCATGGTCGTGCAGGACGGCGGCGACCTGCGGGTCGTGCCGACCGACCGCAAGGTCGACGCCGACGACAACGACTCGATCTCCGTCGACCTGGCCCGCGTCCGGGTCGAGGTGGACCGGGCGGCCGAGTGGCGCCAGGTGTACGCGGAGGCCGGTCGCCTGATGCGCGACCACTTCTGGCGGGCCGACCTGGGCGGCCTGGACTGGGCGGGCGTGCTCGACCGCTACCGGCCGCTGCTGGACCGCATCGGCAGCTACAGCGACCTGGTCGACCTGCTGTGGGAGGTCCAGGGCGAGACGGGCACGTCCCACGCGTACGTGTACCCGGCGGGCGGCGGCGGGCGCGGGCGTGGTGTGGGCCTGCTCGGCGCCGACCTGGAACGCGACGCGTCCGGCGCGTGGCGCGTCGTGCGGGTGATCCCGGGCGAGACGTCGGACCCGGCGGCCCGGTCGCCGCTGTCCGCGCCGGGGGTGGCCGTGCGCGCGGGCGACGCGATCGTGGCCGTGGACGGCCGCCAGGTCGACCCGCTGCGCGGTCCCGCGCCGCTGCTGGTCGGCACGGCGGACAAGCCGGTGGAGCTGACCGTGCGGCCCGGTGGCGGCGGTGAGCCGCGCCGGGTCGTGGTCGTGCCGTTGGGCGACGACCGGGCGTTGCGCTACCACGCGTGGGTCGCGGACCGGCGGGCGCGCGTGCGCGAGCTGTCGGGCGACCGGGTGGGCTACCTGCACGTGCCGGACATGGTCGGGTCGGGTTGGGCCCAGCTGCACCGGGACCTGCGGGTCGAGCTGCGGCACGAGGCCGTGGTGCTCGACGTGCGGGAGAACTCGGGCGGGCACACGTCCGAGCTGGTCGTGGAGAAGCTGGGCCGCAAGGTCATCGGCTGGGAGACGCAGCGCGGTCGCGACACGGCGACGGCGACCAGCTACCCCAACGACGCGCCGCGCGGTCCGGTGGTCACGGTGATCGACGAGTTCGCCGGGTCCGACGGCGACATCGTCAGCGCGGCGATCAAGCGGCTGGGCATCGGTCCGCTGGTGGGCACGCGCACGTGGGGCGGGGTGATCGGGATCAACCCGCGGCACTCGCTGGTCGACGGCACCGTGGTCACCCAGCCCGAGTACGGGGTGTGGATCGACGGCGTGGGGTGGGGGTTGGAGAACCACGGCGTGGACCCGGACGTGGAGGTCGTGATCACGCCGCAGGATCGGGCGGCCGGTCGTGACCCGCAGTTGGACACGGCCGTCCGGCTGGCTCTGGAGGCGTTGGAGCTGCGGCCGGCCGCCGTGCCGCCGGAGCTGCCGACGGTCTGAGCACACCGGTCCGGGCGCGGTGCCGCGCCCGGACCGGTGGTGGTCGTGGGTCGGTGTCGCCCGGCCGATGCCGGCGGCGGCCTTCCGGTCCGGTGGATCGGAGGCGGCTTGGGTCCGGGCACATGCGCCGCCCGGACCCGGACCGTCCTCCTCACGCGAACAGCGTGTCGCCCCAGTAGCCGCCCTCGCGCACGCCCGGCGGCACGGCGAAGTGGCCGGAACCGGTGTGCTCCAGGTACTCCATCATTCTGTCCTTTGTGGACAGTGCCTGCTGCATCGGCACGAACTGGCGCGCGGTGTCCCGGTTGAACGCGATGAAGAACAGCCCCGCGTCCAGGTGGCCGAGCCCGTCCGTGCCGTCGGTGAAGTTGTAGCCGCGCCGCAGGATGCGCGCGCCGCCGAGGGACTCGGCCGAGGCCAGCCGCACGTGCGCGTCCGCCGCGATCCGCGGCGCCCCGCCCGCGCCCCGCACATGCAGGTCGACCGGGTCGAACTCGTCGACCTGGCCCAGCGGCGCGCCCGACCCCTTGGTGCGGCCGACCAGGTCCTCCTGCTCGGCCAGCGACGTGCGGTCCCAGATCTCCACGTGCATGCGGATGCGCCGGGCCACCAGGTAGGTGCCGCCGACCAGCCACCGCGGACCATCGTCCGCGGTGACCCACACGTGGTCGCGCAGCGCGTCGGCGTCCTCGGCCTTGATGTTGTTCGTGCCGTCCTTGAACCCGAACAGGTTGCGCGGCGTCGCCTGGTCGCGGGTCGTGGACGACGTCCGGCCGAAGCCGAGCTGCGACCACCGCACCGCGACCCGGCCGAACCCGATGCGCACCAGGTTGCGGATGGCGTGCACGGCCACCTGCGGGTCGTTCGCGCACGCCTGGACGCACAGGTCGCCGCCGCTGCGCCGCTCGTCGAGGTCGTCGCGGGGGAACCGGGGCAGGTCGATCAACCCCGCCGGCCGCAGGTCCTTCAGACCGAACCGGTCGTCGAACAGCGACGGGCCGAAGCCGATCGTGAGCGTCAACGCGGACGCGGCCAGGCCCAGCGCCTCGCCGGTGTCCTTCGGCGGCGCCTCGGGCCGACCGCCGACCGCGCCGAGTTCGGCGGCCTCGCGGCCCTCGGTCATCCGGCGGGCCGCGACCGTCCAGTCCTTGAGCAGCCCGACGAGTTCGTCGCGCTTGGTCGTCTTCACGTCCAACGCCACGAAGTGCATCCGGTCCTGCGCGGGCGTGACGATCCCGGCCTGGTGTTCGCCGTCGAACGGCACGGCGTCCGCGAGCGAGGCCGCCGGCCGGACGGCGGGTGGTGCCGCGGCCAGCGCGCCGACCGCCGCGCCGGCACCCGCCAGCGCGACGCCCGCCCCGGCGTAACCGAACAGCCTGCGTCGCGGGATGCCGCTCATCGCGCCACGACCTCGGCCACCTTGCTGATCGGCTCGCCGAGCGCGTCCACCGCCTCGGCCAACGCCTTGACCTCGGCCTCGGACAACTCGGTGTAGAGCTTGAACCCGTCGCCCTTGCGGTGGGTCTCCAGCAGCGCGTCCAGTGCCTTGAACTTCTCGTCGACGGTCGCCGCCAGCGCCGCGTCCTTCTCCGCGATCACCGGGCGCAGCGCCGCGATGGCTGCCTGAGAGCCGTCCACGTTGGCGCGGAAGTCCCACAGGTCGGTGTGCGAGTAGCGGTCCTCCTCACCGGTGATCTTCCCGGTGGCGACCTCGTCGAGCAGTTCCTTCGCGCCGTTGGCGAGCTGGAGCGGCGTCAGCTCGACGGCCTTGGCCTTCTCGACGATCTCCTTCACGTCGGTCAGCAGTCTGTCGGCGATCGCGGCGGAGTCGGGCTGGAGCCCGGTCTCCCACAGGTCCTTCTCCAGGCGGTGGTAGCCGGTGAACTCCAGGCCCTCCTCGATCACGTCCTCGCGGCCGTCGATGCGCGGGTCGAGGTCGCCGAAGCTCTCCGCGACCGGCTCGATCCGCTCCCAGTAGGTGCGCGAGACCGGGAACAGGGCCTTGGCGTCCTCGACCTTGCCCGCCTTGACCGCGTCGACGAACTCGGTGGTCTTGGTCAGCAGGCTGTCCGCCTGCGAGTTCACGTACCGCTGGTAGCTCTTGGTCGCCTCGGCCAGCTTGGCGTCGGAGTCGGTGGCCTTCTTCGCGTCGCCCGTGACGGTGAAGTCGGCGCGGATGCCGTCGCCCTTCATGCCGGGCTTGCACGCGGTCTGGAGCTTGCCGGCCTCGGTGACCTCGACGATCAGGCGTCGGGTCAGGCCGGGGCCGATGTTCTCGACCTCGCCGAGGATGCGGTCGCCCTCGGCGTACAGGTAGAACTCGGTGACCTTGGTGCCCTTGTTGGTCACCTCGAACGTCACGTTGCCGGTGCCGGCGGTGTTCTTGGCGACCTTGCACGCGTCGTCGGTGGCCTCGACCGCGATGGGGCCGTCGGCGGACGGGGTGCCGCCGCCACCGCCGCACGCGGCGAGCAGCAACAGCAGCGAACCCAGGCCGAGGCTACGGGTGGCAGTGGACACGGTCGTTCTCCGGTTTCAGTTGTCGCCCGCGGCCCGCGACCGCGGCTTGATCAGGAACAGCGGCAGCACGATCGCGACGTAGGCGACCCACGCGACGGCCTGGAGGACCGACGTGCGCTGCGAGTAGTTGAAGATCCCCTTGAGCAGGGCGCCGAGCCACTCGCCCTCGGGCAGGGTGTCGCTCAGGTCGAACGCGAGCGTGTTCAGGCCGGGCAGGATCGCGGCCTCCTGGAGGTCGTGCAGGCCGTACGCGAGCACGCCCGCCGCCACGAACACCAGCAGCGCACCCGTCCAGGTGAAGAACTTGCCCAGGTCGAAGCGGATCGCGCCCCGGTAGAGCCCGTACGCCAGCGCGACGGCCGCGGCGATGCCGACCACGAACCCGATCAGCGGCTGGGTCGTCCCCACGCCCGCGCTCTGCACGCTGGAGTAGAAGAAGACCGCGGTCTCCAGCCCTTCGCGGCCGACCGCGAGGAACGACAGCACGACCACGGCGGCCGGGCCCACCTTGAGCGCCTGGTCCATCTTCCCGCGCAGTTCGGCCGCGATCGTCCGGGCGGTCGAGCGCATCCAGAAGATCATCCCGGTCACGAAGGCCACCGCGACCAGCGACATCCCGCCGCCGAACGCCTCCTGCTGCTCGAACGTCATCGTGGCCGTGGTGAACGTGACGAGCGCGCCGAAGCCCACCGACAGCACCACCGCGATCCCGACACCCAGCCACACGAAGGGCAGGCGGTCGCGGCGGTCGGTCTTCACCAGGAAGGCCACCAGGATGCTGACGACGAGGGCCGCTTCGAGCCCCTCGCGCAGTCCGATGAGCCCGTTGCTGACCAACACGGCGTCGTCCTCACGGAAAGTGAACTTAGGCTTGTCGAACTTAGGCACGCCTGCCCTTAATGTCCAGCACGGACACGTCACATGACCTGCGGATTCGGGCAAATCGGCTGAATCTTTCGGGTCATTCACGATCGGTGGGCGCCGACGACACGTAGCCTGGCGGACGTGGTACCGCCGCCCTCGTCCTCCCGCCCGCCGTGGGTCAGGGTCGCCCTCGTCGTGGCCGCGCTGGTGCTGCTCGCCGCGGGCGGGGCGTACGCGCTCGACGCCCTGGAGCGCCGCCCGTCGTCGGGTTTCGCGATCCCCGCGTTGGACGTGGAACCGGGTGCCGCGGCGCCCGCCACGTCGTCGGGCGAGTCCACGACCGAGTGGACCGCCGCCGTGGCGGACCGCACCGAGATCCCGGCGCGGGCCCTGCGCGCGTACGTGGACGCCGACCGGAAGACCCGCGCGACCAGCCCGGACTGCCGCATCTCGTGGGCGACCCTGGCCGGGATCGGCCGGGTCGAGTCCCACCACGGCACGCTCGGCGGTCTGGCGCTCGGGGAGGACGGCCGCCCGTCGTCCCCGATCGTGGGCATCCCGTTGGACGGCTCGCCGGGCGTGCGGGCGATCGAGGACAGCGACCGCGGTGTCCTCGACGGCGACGGCAGGTGGGACCGGGCCGTCGGCCCGATGCAGTTCATCCCCACCACGTGGGCGATCTACGCGGTGCGGGCCAGCGGCGACGGCCGGCCGCCCGACCCGCAGAACATCGACGACGCGGCCCTCGCCGCGGCCAACTACCTGTGCGCCGCGGGCAAGGACCTGTCGACGGGCGCGGGCTGGTGGCAGGCCGTGATGACGTACAACAACTCGGTCGAGTACGGCCGCAAGGTGTTCAGCGGCGCCGACGCCTACGCCAAGGCGGCCTCGGCGCCGCCGACCACCTGATCGGGGTCAGCGGTCCGGTCGGCGGTCCCGTTCCACGGCCAGCCGTGCGCTGACCTCGCCCAACGCCTCCTGGTACTCGGGCGTCGGGTTCATCGCGGCGGCCATGCGGAACTGGGCGAGCGCCTCGGTGAGCCGGCTCTGCCGCTGGAGCGTGCGACCCAGGGCGAACCGGGCGTAGTAGTCGCTCGGGTCCAGGTCGACGACCTTGCGGAACGCCTCCTCGGCGCGCTGGAACTGGGCCGAGCCCAGGTAGGCCCGTCCCGCCAGCAGTTGCACGCTGGGTTCGTCACCGGCCACCTCGAGGACGACGCTCAGCGCGCGCAACGCGTCCAGCGGGCGGCGTTCCGCGAGCAGCGCCTCGGCCTGTCGGAAGGCGTCGAAGGTGCTGTCCGTCATGGTCCGATCAACGCTACCTCCGCCCCCCGCTGTTCCTCCACAGCCGACCGGATGACAGGACCCGCCACGGGGAATCCCGAGGGTGTCCGGAAGAGGCCCGGATCACCCCGAAGAGATCATCACTTCGGAACCGGTACAGATACTTGCCGGTGCGGGAACGCGACGGAAAGCGAGCCGACTAGGCTCGTGCCGGTAACCGGCAGAAGGTCTGACTAGGGAGCGCACGTGGCGGTCATCGAGCAGGTCGGAGCCCGCGAGATCCTGGACTCGCGAGGCAACCCCACCGTCGAGGTCGAGGTGGCGCTGGACGACGGCACGCTGGAGCGCGCCGCGGTGCCGTCCGGGGCCTCGACCGGTGAGCACGAGGCGGTCGAACTCCGCGACGGCGACGCCAAGCGCTACCTCGGCAAGGGCGTCGAGCGCGCGGTCACCGCGGTGCTCGACGAGATCGGCCCGGAGCTGGTGGGCCTGGAGGCCGTCGAGCAGCGCGTCGTCGACCAGAAGCTGGTCGACCTGGACGGCACGCCGGACAAGTCCCGGCTCGGCGCGAACGCCATCCTCGGCGTGTCGCTCGCCGTGGCCAAGGCGGCGGCGGCCAGCAGCGGTCTGGAGCTGTTCCGCTACGTCGGCGGCCCGAACGCGCACGTCCTGCCGGTCCCGATGCTCAACATCCTCAACGGCGGCGCGCACGCCGACACCGATGTGGACATCCAGGAGTTCATGATCGCGCCCATCGGCGCCGACTCGTTCCGCGAGGCGCTGCGCTGGGGCACCGAGGTCTACCACTCGCTCAAGTCCGTGCTGAAGGGCAAGGGCCTGGGCACTGGTCTGGGCGACGAGGGCGGGTTCGCGCCGTCGCTGTCCAGCAACCGCGACGCGCTCGACCTGATCCTCCAGGCGATCGAGAAGGCCGGGTACACGCCGGGCCGCGACATCGCGCTGGCCCTGGACGTGGCCGCGACCGAGTTCCACTCGGACGGCTCGTACACGTTCGAGAAGCAGCAGCGCTCGTCGGCGGACCTGATCCGCTACTACGCCGAGCTGCTCGACGCGTACCCGCTGGTCTCGATCGAGGACCCGCTGTCCGAGGACGACTGGGACGGCTGGGTCCAGCTCACCGCCGAGGTCGGCGACCGGGTGCAGATCGTGGGCGACGACCTGTTCGTCACCAACGCCGAGCGCCTGGAGGAGGGCATCTCCCGCAAGGCGGCCAACGCCCTGCTGGTGAAGGTCAACCAGATCGGCACGCTGTCCGAGACGCTGGACGCGGTGTCGCTGGCCACCTCCTACGGCTACAAGTCGATGATGTCCCACCGGTCCGGCGAGACCGAGGACACCACGATCGCGGACCTCGCGGTCGCGGTCGGCGCCGGCCAGATCAAGACCGGTGCGCCCGCGCGTGGCGAGCGGACCGCGAAGTACAACCAGCTCCTGCGCATCGAGGAGGCCCTGGGCGACGCCGCGCGTTACGCCGGCGACCTGGCCTTCCCCCGGTTCACGCCGGAGGGCTGACGGACCGGCCGCTCCCGGCACGCCCGCGCCGGGAGCGGCACCGGCGACCCCGGCCGGCTGATCACGTGGACAATGGTCGGGCGGACGATCGGCCCGGTGCGGGCCGGGCGACCGCCGGGATGCCGATCACGCGGACGCTGGTCGGTCCAGGGCCGACCGTGGGAGCAGCGACGTGGGCGAGGGTCGGGGGGACGGCCGGTCGAAAGGCCGCGGCACCGGACGTGCGGGCTCGTCCCGGGCACGGTCCGGTCGTGCGGGCGATTCGGACAAGACGTCCCGCGACAAGGCGGCACGCGACAAGGCGGCACGCGGCGGTCCAGCCGGCGGGGACAGGATCTCCGGCGGCAAGACCGGTCGCGGTGTGACGGGCGGTACGACCAAGACGCCGGCCGGCGGGACCGGTCGCGGTGGTCGGGACAAGGCGCCCGAGGGCAAGAGCCGGGGTGTGCTCGGGACCGGGAAGTCGTCCGGTACGAAGCCTTCCGGTGCGAAGAGCGCTCGGGACAAGGCCAAGGCGCGGCGCGAGTCGGCGCGGGCCGCGAACCGGCGGCCCCAGTCCCGGGCGCGGACGCGGGCGGGCGCGGGCACCGGTGGCGCGTTCGGCATGACGGGCACCCGGCGGGCCGCGTTGCTGGCCATGGTGGTCTGCGCCCTGGCGTTGAGCATCGCCGTCCCGTTGCGGACCTACCTGGCGCAGCGCGAGGAACTCCGCGAGGCCACGGCCGAGCAGGACGCGTTGCGCGCCGAGGTCGACCGGTTGGCCGACCGCAAGGAACAGCTCGCCGACCCGGCCCGGCGGGAGATCGAGGCGCGGCAGCGGCTGCACTACGTGCGGCCCGGCGAGACCCCCTACGTCGTGCAGTTGCCCGGCGACGAGAATCGGACTCCGGAGGACCGGAAACCGGCCGCGGGGCCGGCGAAGGACAAGGCGTGGTACGAGCAGTTGTGGAACTCGGTGGCGGCGAAATGACGGTGAGCGAGGCCGACCGGCTCGCGGTGGCGGCACAGCTCGGGCGGACGCCGCGCGGCATGCGCGCGGTGGCGGCGCGGTGTCCCGGCGGGCACCCGGCGGTGGTGCTGACGAGCCCCAGGCTGGAGGACGGGACCCCGTTCCCGACCCTGTACTACCTGACGTGCTCCCGGCTGACCTCGTTGGTCAGCCGGTTGGAGGGCGCCGGTCTGATGAAGGAGATGACCGACCGCCTCGCCGTGGACGAGGAGTTGGCCGCGGCGTACCTGCGGGCGCACGAGTCGTACCTGGCCGAGCGGGACGCGATCGAGTCGCTGGGCACACAGGTCACGGCCGGCGGTATGCCGGACCGGGTGAAATGCCTGCACGTGCACCTTGCGCACACGCTCGCGGTGGGGCGGGGCGTGAACCCGTTCGGCGACGAGACGTTGGACGCGTTGGCCCAGTGGTGGCCCGACGGCGACTGCGCGTCAACTGTGGAAAACGGCTAGTAGGCACAGTCCTCGGTAGCTGTTAACGAACAAATCGCCTTCCGGCGCGTGACACCGGGGGTAACGATCGGGCAGGGTGGACCGAGGTTCGTTACGGGGGATCGTGCCGAGGAGTGGGAGTTCGTGGCTGTGCCGAAGCGACGGGGACGCAAGCACCGTCCGGGGTCGTTGACGCCGCGTCAGCGCGGGTTGACCGCCGCCGCCACGTGCGCGGCACTCGTGCCCGCCCTGCTCAGCGCCACCGGTGGCGTCGGGTGGATCACGGCCGCGGCCTCCGGCGGTGACGTCGAGGCCCTGCCGCCGGGCGCGGGCGACGTGCTGGGCACCCTGCGCATGCGGGATTCCGGGTCGCTCGGCGCGGGCGGCCGGCTGCCCGAGGCCGACGAGCTGAGCGCCGCGCTGCTCGCCGACGCCGACGACCCGTCCGAGTTCGGCGACGACTTCTTCCCCGGTGACGCGGACTTCCTGTCCGGAGAGCTGGGCATCCCCGGTGTGATGCTGCGGGCGTACATGAAGGCCGCCGACCGGCTGGCCGAGACCACGCCGCGCTGCAACCTGCACTGGTCGCTGCTCGCGGGCATCGGGCACATCGAGTCCGGCCACGCGCACGGCGGCACCGTGGACCTCAAGGGCAACACGGCCAGACCGATCCTGGGGCCGGTGCTCAACGGCGGCCCCGGGATGGCCGCCATCCCCGACACCGACGGCGGCAAGTTCGACTACGACTCGGTGTGGGACCGCGCGGTAGGGCCGATGCAGTTCATCCCCTCCACCTGGGCCGGCTACGCCGCCGACGGCAACAACGACGGCGAGAGCAACCCCAACAACATCTACGACGCCACGGTCGGCGCGGGCAACTACCTCTGCGCCTACGACGGGGACCTGGGCACGCCCGAGGGGCGGGCCAGGGCGGTCTTCCGCTACAACCACTCCAACGAGTACGTGGCCAACGTCCTGTACTGGGCCGACGCGTACGCGGGCGGCGTGACGCCGCTGCCCGACCTGCCGCCGGGGTCGGACGAGGACTACGGCGACGACGATTACACGCCGCCCGCGCCGTCGAACCCCCCGGCGCCCTCGAACCCGCCGCCGCCGTCGTCCTCTTCGTCGTCGTCCCCGACCACCACGACGACCACGACCTCTTCTTCGACCTCTTCTTCGACTTCGTCGTCGACCACCACCACCACCACCACGACCACTACGACGACGACCACTACCCCCGGGTGTCCGACGACCACGACGCCCACCTCGACGTCGACCACCACGGCGACGGCGTCCAGCTCGACGACGACCACCACGACCACGGTGCCGTCGACGTGCGTGACGACCACGACGACCGCGACGACGACGACCACCACCACGGCGGTGGCGGGCGCGCCGACGTCGTCGTCCACGATCACCCCGATGAAGTCGGCCTGAGCGGTTACGGTTCTCCTCGGATCACGACGAGGAGGACCTGATGGGGCGTGTTGCCGCGATCGACTGCGGGACGAACTCGATTCGTCTGCTGGTCGCCGATGTGTCCACGTCGGACGACGGTGCGCTGTCGTTGCGCGACGTGCACCGGGAGATGCGGGTCGTCCGGCTGGGGCAGGGGGTCGACGCCACCGGGGTGTTGAGCGCCGAGGCGTTGGCGCGGACCCGTGCGGCGTTGGTCGACTACACGAACGTGTTGCGGCGCAAGGGAGCCGAGCGGGTCCGGATGGTGGCCACGTCCGCGACGCGCGACGCGGCGAACCAGGACGAGTTCTTCTCGATGACCCGTGAGGTGCTGGGCGTCTCGGCCGAGGTGATCTCGGGGGACGAGGAGGCCCGGTTGTCCTTCACCGGCGCGGTGTCCGATGTGGACTCTTCCGGCGGGCCGTTCCTGGTGTCCGACATCGGTGGCGGGTCCACCGAGTTGGTGTTGGGCGACTGGGACGGTGTCCGCGGGGAGGTCGCGGCGGCCCGGTCGGTGGACATCGGGTGCGTGCGGATCACCGAGCGGTGCCTGGCTTCCGACCCGCCCACGGAGGCCGAGGTGTCGCGGGCCGTCTCGGTGGCTTCTTCGGTGTTGGCCGAGGCTTTCGCGGCCGTGCCGGTGGAGAAGGCCCGGACGTGGATCGGGGTCGCGGGGACGGTCACCACGCTGGTGGCCGTGGCTCAGGGGTTGACCGCCTACGACCCGTACTCGATCCACTTGGCGCGGTTGACGGTCGACGAGGTCCGGGAGACCACGTCGCGGTTGTTGTCGATGACGCGGGAGGAGCGGGCGGCTCTGGGTGCGATGCACCCCGGGCGGGTGGATGTCATCTGCGGTGGGGCTTTGGTGGTGCGGACGTTGGCCGAGCACCTGGCGTCCGTCGGGGTGACCGAGCTGGTGGCCAGTGAGCACGACATCCTGGACGGCATCGCCTTCTCCCTGGCCTGACCTCCTCCAACCGCGCGAGTTATGCACTCAGACACCGCGAGTTGTGCGTTCAGGCACCGCGAGTCATTCGCTCGACGCCTGTTCGCGTGCCCAGGCTCTGATCTCCCGGTTCCACCGGGTGAACTCGTCGACCTCGGCCTCGGCGGACCGGTCTTCCGGTGCCGGGGTGTCGGAGGGCCAGAAGCGGAGCAGGAAGTCCTCGGTTCGGGCATCGGCCACGGAGCGCCGGCGGTGACCACGTACGTGGTACCAGCCAGGTTCGCCGAGCGACAGTGCCGGAATCTCCGGCTCGGTGGCGGGTACCGCTCGTGTGTGTACCGAGCCGTCCGTGATCAGCACGGTCCGTTCGCTTGTCTCGCTCCCGTCCAGGCTGTTGTCCACCGTAGGCGGATCGCGCCACGCCTCGATTCGCACGTCGGCGGCGGTGATCCAGTCGGACGTGGCGTGTACCCCTATCACGTCGTCCAGCACGTCCAGGAACCCGTTCCGCGCGGCGAATGCGAATCGTGGTGGTTCGTCCAGCCCCGGTGATTCCACGAGGAAGAATCCGTAGACGACCCCGACCACGCCCTGTACCGCCCGGACTGGTTCCTCCGCCATGGGCGGGAATGTACCGAGGTACCCGGCAGGCGCGGAGGCGCGTCTTCCTCCAGTCGGACGGCTCTGTCGCGCTGCCGCCCCGGCTTCCGCGGGCGTGCCCCGGAAGGACCGGCAATGCGGTTCGGGTGGCGTCGCCCTCGGGCGGGTCTGCGTCGTGGTGTCGCGGTTCATGCGTTGGCGTACCACGAAATGTGCGTTCGGGTGCACACGGCAGGGACTGCGGGGTCCGGGGTTGCGGGTGGGGACGGCGGTGTGGATGGGCTTCGTGGCGTCGGCGGGACTTGAGTGTCAACAGGGAATGTTCGTGACGGTCTCGTGACCCGGTCACCCGTGTGGCGGCTGCCACAAGGACATAGCGTCCCCATGACGTTGTGCAGGCGGGCGACTCTGCTCGGTTACCCCGGGAGGCCGGAATGTCACGTGTTCGGTTAGTTCCACTACTGGCTGTGGCGGCTTTGGCCGCGACGGCCTGCGCCACGCCGGCCGAGCCCGAGGCGACGGTGGACACGGACGCGGGCATCACGATCTTCAACACGGAACCCGAGAACCCCCTCGTCCCGGGTAACACGACCGAGGTCGGCGGCGGCAACGTGCTCGACCCGCTGTTCACCGGGTTGATCGAGTACGACCCCAAGGACGCCAAGCCGGTCAACGCCATGGCCGAGTCCTTCGAGACCAAGGACTCCAAGCTCTTCACCGTGAAGCTCAAGAGCGGCTGGACGTTCCACGACGGCTCGCCGGTGACGGCCAAGTCCTTCGTCGACGCGTGGAACTGGACGGCCTACGGGCCCAACGCCGCCCAGGGCGCCAGCTTCTTCTCGCAGATCGAGGGCTACTCGGCGGTCAACCCCAAGGACCCCGACGGGCCGGACGGGCCGCAGCCCGCGCCGACGCCCACCGCGAACACCCTGTCCGGGTTGAAGGTCGTCGACGACACCACGTTCACCATCACGCTTTCGGAGGCGTTCTCCGTCTTCCCCGTGACCGTGGGCTACGAGGTGTTCTCGCCGCTGCCCGAGTCCTTCTTCAAGGACAAGGCCGCTTTCGAGCAGCACCCCATCGGCAACGGGCCGTTCCGGTTCGTGTCGCGGGTCGTCGGGCAGGAGATCAAGCTGACCCGGTGGGACGACTACAAGGGCGGCGAGAAGCCGAAGTTCAAGGACCTGACGCTCAAGGCGTACCAGAGCCGTGAGGCGGCCTACGGCGACCTCGTCACCAACTCCCTGGACTTCATGGAGGAGTTGCCGCCCAACGCGCTCGCCGGCCAGAAGTACGAGCAGGACCTCGGCGACCGGGTCGTGCAGCGGGAGACGCTGAACAACCAGACGATCGCGTTCCCGTTCTACCTCAAGCCTTATGACGACGTGAACGTGCGCAAGGCGCTGTCCCTGGCGATCAACCGCGAGGAGATCACCCAGCGGATCTTCGAGGGCAGCCGCAAGCCCGCCGACGGCTGGGTGCACCCGCTGACCGAGGGCTACAAGCCCGGCCAGTGCGAGTTCTGCAAGTTCGACCCGACCAAGGCCAAGGAGTACTGGGCCAAGGCGAACTACACCGGGCCGATCATCCTCCAGTCCAACACCGACGGCGGCCACCAGGAGTGGGCCGAGGCCGTGGTGAACAGCATCAAGAACACGCTCGGCATCGACATCAAGTTCGTGCCCACCACCAGCTTCGGCGAGTTCCGCCAGAAGGTGAACGCGCACGAGATGACCGGCATGTACCGCGCGGGCTGGATCGCGGACTACCCGTCGATCGAGAACTGGCTCACGCCCATCCTGCGCACCGGCGCGTCCTCCAACGACGGCCTGTACAGCAACCCCGCGTTCGACGCCAAGCTCGCCGAGGCCGACAAGGCGCCGAGCAAGGACGAGGCGAACAAGCTGTACCAGGACGCCGAGAAGATCGCGGCCCAGGACATGCCGACGATCCCGCTGTGGACGCAGAACACCATCGGCGGCAAGTCGAACCGGCTCAAGACCGCGACCCTCGACCCGTTCCGCTCGCTCGACCTGTTCAGCGTCGAGGTCACCAAGTAGTGGCTCACGTCGTGGTCCGGCCCGCGCTCGGGCCGGACCGCGGCCTGTGGTTGGGAGTGTGCGGTGGGGCGTTACGTGCTGCGCAGGCTGTTGCAGATGATCCCGGTGTTCCTCGGCACGACGTTCCTCATCTACGTGATGGTCTGGGCCGTCCCCGGTGACCCGTTCGAGGGCAAGTGCGGCGAACGCGACTGCCCGCCCTCGTACGTCGCTGCCATGCGCGAGCAGTTCAACCTGGACGACAACGTGTTCGTCCAGTACGGCAAGTACCTGGCCAACCTCCTGCAGGGCGACTTCGGCAAGACGTCGTCGGGCCTGGAGGTCGCGGACCGGATCGCGGCGACGTTCCCGGTCACGCTCAAGCTCGCCGTGGTGGCGTTGCTGATCGAAGCCGTCATCGGCATCACCGCCGGTGTGGTCAGCGGTCTGCGCGGCCGGGGTTTCCTGGACAGCCTCGTGCTCGTGTCGACGCTGTTCCTGATCTCGATCCCGGTGTTCGTGACCGGCTACGTGGTGCAGCTCGTGTTCGGCATCCAGCTCGGCTGGATCACGCCGACGGTGTCGAAACCGACGTTCGTGAACCTGATCGTGCCGGGCTTCGTGCTGGCAAGCCTCTCGATGGCATACGTGGCAAGGCTTTCGCGCGCGTCCATCGCGGAGAACAAGCGCGCGGACTACGTGCGCACCGCGCTGGCCAAGGGCATGCGGCCACGTCGTGTGGTCGGCGTGCACCTGTTGCGGAACTCGCTGATCCCGGTGATCACGTTCCTGGGCACGGACCTCGGCGCGTTCCTCGGCGGCGCGATCGTCACCGAGGGCATCTTCAACGTGCCCGGCGTCGGCGGCCTGGTGTTCCGCTCGATCCTGACCAAGGACGGCGCGATGGTGACGGGTGTCGTCACCGTCCTGGTGCTGGTCTACCTGCTGATGACGCTGCTGGTGGACCTGCTCTACGCCGTGCTCGACCCGAGGATTCGCTATGAGTGACCAGTTCGCCGCGCTGTCCACGGTCGAGCAGCCCGACACCGGTCGGACCCGCGGTCTGTTCGGCGACGCCTGGTACGCGTTGCGCCACCGCCCGCTGTTCTGGGTGTCGGTGGCGATCATCGCGTTCGTGCTGCTGATGGCGCTGTTCCCCGGCCTGTTCACCTCGGCCGACCCGACCCTGGCGATGCTGTCGCGCAGTCGGCAGGCGCCGTCGTCGGCCGCCTGGTTCGGCTACGACAACCAGGGTTACGACATCTACGCCCGGGTCGTCTACGGCGCGCGGGCGTCGATCGTGGTCGGGTTGATGGCCATGGCCGGTGCCGTGCTGCTGGGTGCCGCGGTCGGCATGATGTGCGGCTTCTACGGCGGCTGGCTCGATGTCGTGCTGTCGCGGATCGCGGACATCTTCGTCGGCATCCCGTTCGTGCTGGGCGCGATCGTCATCCTGACCACGCTCAACGCGGGCGGTGACGCGGGCGCGGCGCGGATCGTGGCGCAGGTGGTGCTGTCGCTGGTCGTGCTGTCGTGGCCGGTGTCGATGCGGATCATGCGGTCGACGGCGATCGCGGCCAAGCAGCAGGACTACGTGAAAGCGGCACGGGCGTTGGGCGCCGGACCCCGGCGGATCATCGTCAAGCACCTGCTGCCCAACTGCGTCGCACCGGTCCTGGTGTACTCGACGATCGTGCTCGGCGCGTTCATCGGCCTGGAGGCGACGCTGTCCTACCTGGGCATCGGCCTGCGCCCGCCGGTCGTGTCCTGGGGCGTGATGATCAACAGCGCCAAGGACTACCTGCGCGTCGCACCGCACGCCCTGCTGTTCCCCTCGGCCTTCCTCACCGCCACCGTGCTCGCGTTCGTGATGCTCGGCGACGCGGTGCGCGAGGCCCTCGACCCGAAGCTGAGGTGACCGTGGACCCCGTGCTCGAAGTCGAGGACCTGCGGGTCGAGTTCCGCACGCGCGACGGCGTCGCCCGTGTGCTCAACGGCGTGAGCTACCACGTCGGCGCCGGGGAGACCCTGGCCGTGCTGGGCGAATCCGGGTCGGGCAAGAGCGTCACGGCACAGGCGGTCATGGGCATCCTGGACACGCCGCCCGCGTTCGTGACCGGCGGTTCGGTCCGGTTCCACGGCGAGGAGCTGCTCACCGCGTCGGCGGACCGCCGCCGCGAGGTGCGCGCCGAGGGGATCGCGATGATCTTCCAGGACGCGCTTTCGGCGTTGAACCCGGTGTTCACGGTCGGTTTCCAGATCGAGGAGCAGCTTCGGCTGCGCCGGGGCATGTCCCGGTCCGAGGCGCGCAAGCGCGCCGTGGAACTCCTCGACCTGGTGAAGATCCCGCACGCCCGGTTCCGGGTGCGCGACTACCCGCACCAGTTCTCCGGCGGCATGCGGCAACGCGTGATGATCGCGATGGCGCTGGCACTGGACCCCGAGGTGCTGATCGCCGACGAGCCCACGACGGCGCTGGACGTGACCGTGCAGGCCCAGATCATGGACCTGCTCGCGGAGATCCAGCGCGAACGGCGCATGGGCCTGGTGCTGATCACGCACGACCTGGGCGTGGTCGCCGAGGTGGCCGACCGGATCGTGGTCATGTACGCGGGCCGCATCGTGGAGGAGGCGGACGCGTTCGCGCTGTTCCGCTCGCCCGGCCACCCGTACACGGCCGCGCTGATGCGGTCGTTGCCCCGGCTGGACGACAAGGGCTCGACGTTGGAGACCATCAAGGGCCTGCCGCCGAGCCTGCTGCGCATCCCGTCCGGGTGCCCGTTCCACCCGCGCTGCCCGCGCGCCGAGGACCGCTGCCTGGCCGAGGTGCCGCCGCCGCTCGACCTCGGCGGCCGGACCAGCGCGTGCCATTTCGCACCGGAGGTGCTCGGTGGTTGAACTGCTCGAAGTCCGCAACCTGGTCAAGCACTTCCCGGTGACCCGGGGCGTGGTGTTCAAGCGGACCATCGGCCGGGTGCGCGCCGTGGACGACGTGTCGTTCACGCTGTCGGCCGGGGAGACGCTCGGCGTCGTCGGCGAGTCCGGGTGCGGCAAGTCCACACTCGCCCAGGTGCTGATGCGGTTGGAGCCGCCGACGTCCGGCGAGGTCACGTTCGAGGGCTCGTCGCTGTTCAAGCTGCGTGGCGCCGCCGTGAGCCGGTGGCGGCGCGAGATGCAGCTGGTCATGCAGGACCCGTACACCTCGCTCAACCCCCGGATGACCGTCGGCGACATCGTCGGCGAGCCGTTCGAGATCCACCCCGAGGTCGCGCCGAAGGGGTTACGGGCGGCACGCGTGCGCGAACTGCTCGACGTGGTCGGCCTCAACCCCGAGCACATCAACCGGTACCCGCACCAGTTCTCCGGCGGGCAGCGGCAGCGCATCGGCATCGCGCGGGCGTTGGCGTTGCGGCCCAAGGTGATCGTGTGCGACGAGCCGGTGTCCGCTTTGGACGTGTCGATCCAGGCGCAGGTGATGAACCTGCTCGCCGACCTCCAGCGGCAGTTCGGCCTGGCGTACATCTTCATCGCGCACGACCTGTCCGTGGTGCGGCACCTGTCGGACCGGGTCGCCGTGATGTACCTGGGCAAGATCGTCGAGATCGGCACCGAGGACGAGATCTACGCGCACCCGACCCACCCGTACACGCAGGCGCTGCTCTCGGCCGTGCCGGTGGCGGACCCGGAACTGCGCGGGCGGCGGGACGTGATCCGGCTCAGCGGTGACGTGCCCTCGCCGATCGACCCGCCTTCGGGCTGCCGGTTCCGCACGCGGTGCTGGAAGGCGCGGGACGTGTGCGCGGAGGAGGAGCCCGCGTTGGTGGTGCGCGGTGGTCACGCGTCGGCGTGCCACTTCGCGGAGGAGCGTTCGGTAGTTCCTTAGAAACCGTTGTGGGGGAAGGGTTTCCTTCCCCCACAACGGTCATCTCAACGGTTCGATGCCTTGTGGACGAACGCCGCGATGTCTTTCGACTGCTGCACACGGGAAGGTTCGTGTACGTACATCATGTGCCCGGCCTCGTAGTACGCGTGCTCGATGTTGTCGTGAAGCTCGGCCGGGATCGCCAGGTGCGCCAGCACGTGCTCGGTCGCGAAGTACGGCGTGGCACCGTCCAGGTAACCCGACGCCACGTGGACCTTCAGGTGCGGGTTGGCACGTAGCGCCGCCGACAGCTTGTCCACCACGGTCACGTGCGCGTTCTCGAACTCCTGGTACGACCACGGGCGCACGTTGCCGGTGAGGATCTCGTACGGCAGGTCGTTGGCGTACTCCAGCTCGACCTTGAGGTAGTGGTTGAGCGTCGCGCTGTACGGGCCGAGGATCGCCGCGTACGACGGGTCCTGGGAGAAGTGCTCGCGGCCGTAATCGGCCTCCGGCCCGGTGAACCGCGAGTCGAGCCGGCCCACGGCCAACCGGCGTGGACGCAGCAGTTCGGTGTAGTAGCGGACGTGCTCCAACCGCAGGTCCACGCTGTCGGCGTACTCCTCGGACACGCCGGTCAACCGGGCGATCCGGGCGACGACGTCGGCACGTTCGGCCGCCGACAGCCGACTGCCGCGGGCGAGCGCCCACGGGTAGTCGCGGGCGGCGAACTCCTCGGCCTCGGCGAGCACGTCCGCGAGCGTGCGGCCCTCGTGGAAGCCGTGGTAGTGCGCGATCGCCGCGTACGTGGGCAGGAAGAGCGTGTACGGCAGGTCGTTGCCCGTGCCGAAGTCCAGCGTGCCGAAGTCCAGCGCGGTCGAGATCAGCACCAGGCCGTTGAGGTAGAGGCCGTAGCGGTTCTGGAGGTGGTCGGCCAACGCGGACGCGCGGGTCGTGCCGTACGACTCGCCCGCGAGGAACTTGGGCGAGAGCCAGCGGCCGTTGCGCGTGGTCCACAGCCGGATCACCTCGCCGACCGACTCGACGTCACCGGTGAACCCGTGGTGGTCGCCGGGCTTCTCGCCCTTGACCGCGCGGGAGAAGCCCGTGGAGACCGGGTCGATGAACACGAGGTCGCTGTGCGCGAGCAACGTCTCCGGGTTGTCGACGAGTTCGTAGGGCGGCTTGGCGATCGCGCCGACGTCGCCGGAGACCACCCTCCGGGGACCGAACAGGCCCAGGTGCAGCCACACGCTCGACGAGCCGGGGCCGCCGTTGAACGCGAACGTGACCGGCCGCTCGGCGGGATCGGCGCCGTCGAGCGTGTAGGAGGTGAGGAAGACCTCGGCCTTGGGCACGTGGCCGTCGAACTTGCCGTCGGTGAGCACCTCCTGGCGCAGCACCACCCGACCGGTGGTCGCGGTGTAGTCCAACGTGCGCTGCTTGACGGTGATGCTGTGCCGGGTGGTGACGAAGTCGTCGGACGGGAGGTCCTTCTCGTCCTCGGGGGCGTCCTTGTCGGTCATGGTCGCGACTCTACGGTCGGAGGCGGGACGGCGACGCTCCTGAGATCCTGGTCGGGGCGGCGACATTCGCGGACCTGGAGGGACGATGCGGTACGAGGACCTGCCTTACCCCGGCGTGCACGTGCCGCGGACGGAGTCGGAGAACTCGCCGCCCGACAAGTCGCGCTACTACGCGTCGTACCTGGACATGAGGGACGTCAAGGCACCCAAGGGCGGCGGGCCTTACACGTGCCCGTGCTGCGGCCACCCGACCCTCGACGCCCGTGCCGAGTACGACATCTGCAACGAGTGCGGCTGGGAGGACGACGGCCAGGACGACCACGACAGCGCCATGGTCCGAGGCGGCCCCAACGGCTCGCTCAGCCTGGACGACGCCCGCGCCGACTACATCGCCTCCGGCGGTGTCCGGGGAAACCACGTCCCACCCGCCTGACCTGGGCGGCGGCCGGTCGCCGGAACCCGCTGGCATAACGGTGGCCGTTATTAACGGAATGCGTTATGCTTGGATGGGTGTTGAGGTCGTTCGTCGGCAGGGAGACCGAGCGGGTATGGCTACGACGGCGTTCGCGGGCGCTTGACCCCGCGGTCCAACGGGTGGCGTTGCGCAAACTCGCGATCCTGGACGCGGCCGAGACCTTGGAGGACCTGCGCGTGCCGCCCGGCAACCGCCTGGAGAAGCTCCAGGGTGACCGGGCCGGGCAGTACAGCATCCGGGTGGATCAGCAGTGGCGGATCTGCTTCCGCTGGACGGACGCAGGACCGGAGGATGTCGAGATAGCGGATTACCACTGAAGGAGTGAGGGGATGACCGAAGACATCATGCTTCCCGTCCACCCCGGCGAGATCCTCGCGGAGGAGTACCTCGAACCGCTCGGGGTCACCCAGCACCGCCTCGCCATCGCCATCGGTGTCCCGCCGCGTCGCATCAACGAGATCGTGCACGGCAAGCGCGGCATCTCGGCGGACACCGCCCTCCGCCTGGCCCGGTACTTCGGGACGTCCGAGCGGTTCTGGCTCAACCTCCAGGCCCGCTACGACATCGAACAGCAGAAGGACCGGGTAGCGCACGAACTGGCGCGCATTCAGCCCCTGGCGAGCGCGTAGCGGGATGACCGGGTCGTTCGACCCCCGGGTCGGCGCAAGCGGCCCGGCCACCGCGGGGAGCGCCGCTTCTCCCGGGCTGTCGGCGCGTGGCCCGACGCTCCTGGCTCATGGTCCACGACCTCGCGACCGTCGAACGGTGGCTCGTTCGGGTGACCGGGCTGCGGGTCCGGCGGGCGCGGCCCAGGGTGGAGGTGTCCCGAACCCGAAAGGCCCCGCCCATGAGAGCGCTCCTCGTGCTCGTCGCCGCCCTCGTCCTCCCCGGCACGGCCGTCGCCGCCGACGCCGACGCCAAGGGCCAGTTCCGCTACGTCTACTCCACCGATCTGGGCGACGTGGAGACCGGTTCGCTGCGTGATCCGGAGATCGGCACCTGCCTGGCCTTTCCCGGACTCGGCGACGAGCGGCTCGCCCGGTCCACCCGCAACCAGACCGACGCGACCGCGATCGTCTACCGGGAAGACGACTGCCAAGGCGACTACTACGTCCTCGAACCGCGCGAAAAGCGCATCCACGACAGCGACGCGCGGTCCGTTCGATTCGTCTGAAATCCGCATCGGAGATCGCCCTCGGCGAGGCATGCTGCACGCATGAAGTCCCGTCTGCTCGTCGCGGGGACGGCGTTGCTGCTGGTCGCGATCGCCGCACGGGGTACCTCGCCCGTGCGGTACGCCCAACCCCCACCGGTCGACGACACGGCCGTCGAAGTGCCGCCCTCCCTGGAGGTGGAGGCCGTCCCGGACTACGGGGCGGGACCCGTCGGCGCCTCGCTCGTCCTCGTCTACGGGGTCCTGTCGCTCGCCGCCGTCGTCGCGTTCGTCGCCCTGCTGTGGACGTTGTTCGGCCGCCGGAAACGTCGGCCGCGCGGCCGTGACGTCGTGCCGGTCACCGACGCCGACGCCGTCGACGGGCCGCCGTCCGAAGTGTTCGTGGACGGCGCGCGGGCCGCGTTGCACGAGCTGCGCGCCCGCGAAGGCGGCCCGCCCGGCGACGCGGTCGTGGCCGCCTGGTTACGTCTGGAGCGGGCCGCCGCGGACAGCGGCGTCACCCGGCTCGACCACCAGACCTCGACCGAGTTCACCGGGTCGCTGCTCGACCGCTACCGGGTCGACGAGTCGGCGACCGCCGCGCTGCGCGGCGCCTACCAGCGTGCCCGCTTCGGCACCGGCGAGGTGACCGAGGCCGACGCGCGCACCGCGACCACCGCCTTGGCCACGATCGTGCGTGATCTCGGGTGAACCCGCTCACCGGCGTGGCGCAGTCCGTGCTCGTCGCCGTGGTCGTCGGCGTGGCCACGGTGTTCGGGATCAACCACATGGGCGCGTCCCTGTTCTGGTCCGTCGTGATCGCCGTCCCCGTCGCCGCCCTGGCCCTGCTCGGCGCCCGGCTGCCGCGCGCCGCCGACGTCCACTGGGCGCCGCCGCCCGTCCACCACTCCAGCGCCACCACCGTGCAGGCGAGCACGCTGGCCACCCGGCTGGCCGAGGCCGCCGTCGACCCCGACCGGTTCGCGTCACGCGTCCAGCCGCGCCTGCGCCGGCTCGTCGAAGCCCGGCTGCGCCAACGCCACGGCGTGCCCGACCTGGCCGACCCGCGCGCCGTCGCGCTGCTCGGCCCCGAACTGCACCGCCTGGTCACGGCGCCCGACGCCACCCTCCCCGACCCGAAGCGCTTCGCCGAACTCCTGGAGGACCTGTGACGTCCGTGGACACCATCGCCGCCGACGGCAAGGCCGTGCTCGACGCGGTCGGCACCGTCGTCGTCGGTCGACAGCGCTCGCTGCGGCTCGCGCTGGCCGCGATCCTCGCCGGCGGGCACGTGCTGTTCGAGGACGTGCCCGGTCTGGGCAAGACGCTGATGGCGCGGTCGTTGGCCCAGGCGCTGCGACTGGACTTCAAACGCCTCCAGTGCACGCCCGACCTGCTGCCCGCCGACGTCACCGGCTCCTTCCTGTACAACCCCGGCGACCGCGACTTCACGTTCCGCCCCGGCCCGCTGTTCACCGGCCTGCTGCTGGCCGACGAGATCAACCGCACGCCGCCCAAGACCCAGTCCGCGCTGCTGGAAGCCATGCAGGAACGCCAGGTCACGGTCGAGGGCCGGACGTTCCCGCTGCCCCGCCCGTTCCACGTCCTGGCCACCGCGAACCCCGTGGAGTACGAGGGCACCTACCCGCTGCCCGAGGCCCAGCTCGACCGGTTCCTGCTGCGGCTGGACGTCGGCTACCCGCCCGCCGACGAGGAGGTGGAGGTGCTGCGCCGCCGCCTGGCCCGGCAGCAGGAGGACGCCGAGGTCGCGCCCGTGCTCGACGCCGACCGCCTGCTCGCGTTGCAGCGCGGCGTCGAGACCGTGTCCGTCGACCCGGACGTGCTGCGGTACTGCGTCGACCTGGCGTCGGCCACGCGGTCGCACCCGGCCGTCGAGGTGGGTGCGTCGCCACGCGGCGCGTTGGCGCTCGTGCTCGTCTCCCGGGCGTTGGCCGTGCTGGACGGGCGGGACTTCGTCCTGCCCGAGGACGTGAAGGAGTGCGCGGTCCCGGCGTTGGCGCACCGGCTCACGTTGCGACCGGAGACGTGGACGTCGGGCACGACCGGCGTCGAGGTGGTCGACGGGCTGCTGGGCGGCGTGCCCGGCCCGGCGAGCAGCCGCTCGTGACGCGGTGGCAGCCGACGGACGCGCTGGTCCGGGGCCTGGCGCTGGGCGTCGGCCTGGTCGTGTTCGGGCTGGTGCTGCACAAGGTCGCGCTGGTGCTGTTCGGCACGCCGCTGCTGCTGTCGACGCTGATCGCGATCCCGGTCCGGGGCCGTCGGGGCACGCCTCGCGTGTCCGTGCGGGGTGTGCCGCGCACCGGCGAGATCGGCGCGGCGCGGGCCGTCGTGGAACTGGACGCGGGCGAAGGCGCCGAGGTGATCGCGGTCCGGGTGCCGGACGGGCGGCCGGGCCTGGGACCGGTGCGCGTGGTGGCCGCCGGCACCCGCGAGGTCGAGGCCACGATCCGGCGTGACGCGTGGGGCGAGGGCGTCGAGTTGCGCCCGGACCACCTCGCGGTCGGGCCCGACGCGTTGCTCGTCTACGGGCCGGTCACCGGGGTCGAGCTGGGTCGCGTGGTCCTGCCGCCGGTCGCCGTGCTGCCCGCCGGTCTGCTGCCCGCCCGCGCCTCGGGCCTGGTCGGCGCGCACCGGGCGTGGCGGCCGGGCGATTCGACGGAGCTGCGCGACATCCGGGCGTTCCAGCCGGGCGACCGGCTCAAGCGGATCGACTGGCGGGTGTCGCTGCGGTCCGGCGGCCTGCACGTGCGCGAGCACCACGCCGAGGCGGACGCGGACGTCGTGCTGGCGTTGGACACCCGGCTCGACGTGGGCACCCGGGTGGGGGAGTGGGCGGTCGCGGACCAGGGCGTGACGATCCGGCCGGGCGGCAGCCTCGACGTGGCGTGCCGGGCGGCGGCGTCGTTGGCGGCCGGTTACCTGCGCCAGGGCGACCGGGTGGGGCTGGTCGACCTTGGCCGGCCGCAGCTCGGCGTGCGTGCGGGGGCGGGCCGCCGACAGTTGTTGCGACTGCGCAACCAGCTCGTGGTGTGCGCGCGGTCGGCGGGCTGGGCTCCGCGACCCGTGCTCGCCCACCGGCAGGTGCCGCACGGGGCGCTGGTGGTCGTGCTGTCGCCGTTCCTCGACGCCGAGGTGGTCGAGGCGACCGTGCACGCCGCGCGCCGGGGCAACGTCGTGCTGGCCGTGGACGCCCTGCCCGCCCCGCTGGTGGCCGATCCCGACCCGTGGGGGGCGGGCGCGCTGGCGGTGATCGCGGCCGAGCACGAGGTGCGGTTGGAGGCCATGCGTCGGCACGGGGTGGCCGTCGTGCGGTGGGACGGCGGTGGCGGCTCGATCGCGGGCACGCTCCGCCAGGCCCGTTCGGCCCGGCGGACGGTCCGGTGAGTCCGGTTCGGGGGTGCCCGAAACGTGTGGTTCGGGGTGCCCGAGTGAGTATTTCGGGGTGTCCGAGTGGAGGACTCGCGTGAACGGGTGGGTGTTGCGGGGCGGGATCGGGGCCGGGGCCCTGGTGGTCGGGCTCGTCCTGGCGGCCGAGGGGGTCGACTGGCTCGCGGTCGGGCTCTACCTGGCCCTGGCCGCGGTGACGGCGGCCATCCCGGCGTCGGCCGCCGCCGTGCTGCTGGTGGGCTACCCGGCGGTGGCGATGGCGTTCGTCGAGGACGCGGGCGTCGTGGCCGTGTCGGCGCTGGTCGTGCTGCTGCACCTGCTGCACCTGACGACCGCCTACGCGGCGGTCGTGCCGGTGTCCGCACGGCTGGACGTCGCCGCCCTGCGCGCACCCGCCAAGAGGTTCGGCCTGGTGCAGCTCGCGGCGTTCGCGTTGGTCGGCGTGGTCTACCTGATCCCGCCGGGCACAACGGACGAAACAGTCGAACTGGTAGGACTTACCGCAGCCGCCGGGCTCGTGGTGGGCACGGTCGTCCTGCTGCGGCGTCGAGGCTGAGGAAAACGGCCCCCCGGCTCAGCGCGAGCTGACCAACTGGATCGTTTCTCTCAGGGGTTTTCCCGTCCCGTCCAGGTCAGCGGCCACGTGTCGACCATCACCCGGCGACCATCGTCACAACGAGCCTCGCGGACACCTCGGAATCCCGGTCGCGGTGCGACGATAACCGTATGGCTGCTGTGAAGTCGCAACCCACACGGATCGTGATTGTCGGCGGTGGGTACGTCGGCATGTACACCGCGCTGGGGTTGCAGAAGAAGCTGCGCTCCGGTGAGGCGTCCGTGACCGTCATCGACCCGCAGCCGCACATGACCTACCAACCCTTCCTCCCCGAGGCCGCCGCCGGGTCGATCGAGCCGCGCCACGTCGTCGTGCCGCTGCGCAAGGTCCTCAACCGCTGCCACGTCGTCACCGGCCGCGCCACGAAGATCGAGCACGCCCGCAAGGCCGTGACCGTGGAGCTGGCCGACGGCCACGTCGAGGAGTACGAGTACGACGTGCTCGTCTCGGCGCTGGGCGCCATCTCGCGCACGCTGCCCATCCCGGGCCTGCCCGAGGTCGGCATCGGCATGAAGACCATCGGCGAGGCCATCTACCTGCGCAACCACGTGTTGTCGCGGCTGGACCAGGCCAACAGCACCAACGACCCGGAGCTGCGCAAGCGGCTGATGACGTTCGTGGTGATCGGCGGCGGCTTCGCGGGCATCGAGACGCTCGCCGAGCTGGAGGACATGACCCGCTACGCGCTGCGCTACTACGACGGCCTCAAGCAGTCGGACGTGAACTGGGTGCTGGTCGAGGCGACCACCCGGATCATGCCGGAGGTCAGCGCGAAGCTGGGCGTCTACACGGTCGAGCAGCTCGAGAAGCGCGGCATCAAGTGCTTCCTCGACACGCGGGTCAAGAGCATGGAGCACGGTCACGTCGTCCTCGACGACGGCACCGAGTTCGACTCGGACACGATCATCTGGACCGCGGGCATGAAGGCCAACCCCATGCTGCGCGACACCGACCTGCCGCTCGACGAGCGTGGCCGGGTCCGCTGCACGGCCGCGATGCAGGTCGTGGGCCTGCCGGGTGTGTGGGCGGCGGGCGACTGCTCGGCCGTGCCGGACCTGTCGCGCACCGAGGAGGACCCGAACGCGACCTGCGTGCCCAACGCGCAGCACGCGATCCGGCAGTCCAAGCTGCTGTCGAAGAACATCGTGGCGTCGCTGCGCGGTCGCAAGCCCAAGGACTACTTCCACAAGTACCTGGGCTCGGTCGCGGGCCTGGGCCTCTACAAGGGCGTGGCGGACGTGTTCGGCCTGCGTTTCCGGGGCGTGATCGCGTGGTTCATGCACCGCAGCTACCACGTGATGTTCGTGCCGACGGTCAACCGCAAGTTCCGCGTGCTGGTCGACTGGACGCAGGCGCTGTTCTCCGGCCGTGAGATCGTCGCCCTGGGCCAGATCCACGAGCCCAAGGCCGAGTTCGACCGGGCCACGAAGAGCTGAGTCAACCCCCTCCGGCTCACCCGATCCGGTGAGTCGGAGCGGGGCTGTCCGGTGCAGGACGCGTACTTGAGCCCCCGATCGGACCAATACGTTCGGGTCATCTTGACATTGCGTAACGTGAACCTGACACTACCGCTGGTGCGTCACCTGAATGCGTGACGTACGTGTGGGGAGAGAAGGTGACCGCGATGTCGCTTGAGGAGCTGGCCGCACAGCTTCGCCGCGGTGAGATCGAGGACCGTGCCCTGGCGGAGTACGCCGCCGAGTACGCAGCCGCAAGGAAGTTGTTCCGCAGCAAGAAGGACGATTGAGCATGTCCGTGTCGGGCCGGGGGAACGAGTTCGTTCCCCCGACCGGGACGCCCCGTCCTGCCAAGCCGACGCCACTGCTGCTCCAAGGCCAGGACTACCTCTTCCGGTCGCCGCCGAAGGCCCTGGACTTCCAGGAGCAGGTGCACCGGCTCGGCATGGTCGAGCAGGGCGACGGCAGCCCCGTGCCGTGCGTGCTGGTGCTCGCACGGTCCGCCGACATGGAGATGAACGAACTCTCCATCGCGCTCGCCGAGCGCGGTGTCCGCATGGTGCGCGTGGACGCCGACCGCTGCCTGGACCTGGCGCTCACCGTCTACACCGACACGCCCCTGCTCGAACTCGACCGCTGGCTGTTGCGCCCCCTGCTGGTGTGGCGCCGCCACTTCGAGCTGTCCGCGCTGCCCGTCGAACCGGGCACGCTCGCCGCCGCGTACGCGACCGACCAGTGGGGCGCCGTGGCGGACTGGCTGTCGACCCGACGCGACTTCACCCACGTCAACGGCGTCGCCGACCTGGACCGCCTGACCCAGCTCGCCGACGCCGCCGCGTTCGGGCTGCGGATTCCGCGCACCGCCGTGACCACGCAGCCCGGACGGGCGCGACCCGGCGGCGCCCAGTGCATCGTGAAGACGTCCGGCAAGCACCTGCTCGAACCCCGGCCCGGCGTGCAGCACGGCCTGTTCCCGCGTCCGCTGGAGACCAGCCGCACGGGCAAGGCGCCCGAGTCCGCGCCCGTGATCGTGCAGGAGTACGTGCCGTCGGAGACCGAACTGCGCGTGTTCGTCGTGGGGGAGCGGTGCCTGGCCTTCCAGGTGGACAAGCTCGACCCGGCGCAGCTCTGGATCGACCCCGAGGCCGTGCGGGTCGCGCCCGTGGACGTGCCCGCGGCGCTGACCGACAAGCTGCTCGCGCTGGCCGCGCACTGGGGTCTGCGCGTGGCCGCGTTCGACCTGCTGGTGTCCGGCGGCGAGCACGTGTTCCTGGAGGTCAACGTCAACTGCGACTGGCGGTGGTTCGAGCACCGGGCCGAGGACGACCGGGTGTCCACCGCCGTGCACGACTGGGCCGCCGCGCGCTTCAGGGAGCTGGCCGGTGCGGGCAAAGGTCGCTGAGCGCGGATTGCCGAAGCTTCGGCACACCTTATCCGCTTGCTGAGTCAAGCACTTCGGTATCGGGTTGACCGCAGAAATGCGGAAAATACTCGCCTATCGGCATGCTGATTGTGATGTGCATCACACGTATGTACTTGCGATGAGTGCCGCGGGTCCATTACCCGAATGAGCGCAATAGCGGATCGGATTGAGCCGTACAGGGGACTTAGCGTGAACCGGCTCCACGAACGCTCGGTAACGGCTTAAGCTCTTCGCTGCCCCCGTAGCCCAAACGGTAGAGGCAGGCTCCTTAAAAGAGTCACAGTACGGGTTCGAATCCCGTCGGGGGCACCGTGAGTGCGACGGCGCATGTCACCCACCTGTAGGTCTTACTCGACTGGCAGGTGGGTGACTGCCTTAGTCCACCCGAACGGGGCAAGTTCTTGAGCTTCGCTAACGATTTTCCGGCGGTTTCCGTGGAGCCCCTGGTCGGCGGTGCGGCATCCGGTGTCGTACGCCTGTGAGCCAGTCTCGGTACGTGGCCGGCGCACGTCGCTCGATTTCGGGTATTCGTGAGTTCCGGATGGTTCGTCGGTGCCGTGTGCCTGTGCGGGCCTGTGCCGGGTGCGCGAAGCCCTCGGGGGTGGTTCGTCGCGGCGGGGCGTGGCGGTGCGGCGGAGTGGATCCGGAGGCCGTTCGCGAGCGGGGTGGTGCGGTCCCCTCGGCGTCGCGCCACCGGTCCGGTCGCCGTACTTCCCGGCCGCCCCGGGGAAATAGGACCTAGGTCGTTCCGTCGGCGAATTCGGGCACTGGTCCCTCGTGTGCGGCGGTGAAGGTGAATTCCGCGTCGGAATCCGCCGGTCAGGTCGATCGAAGAAATCCTGCGAGAATTGTCGACCTGTTTTGTGCGATGGCCCGGAAGATTCGGGTGTCACCGGTCGGGATCGTCGCCCGCGATGGCTCTGATCAGCGGCGGGGGATTGTGCCGCGGTCCCGCGACCCGGCCGCCGTGGTGTCGTGTGTCCTGGTCGGCAAGACCGACGGCTGCGCGGTCCGGCAATTTCCGCCGGGTCGGGCCCTGATTCCCGGCGGTGGCGCCCCAAAGCCGTCGGGAGTGGATCAATCGTCCCGTCGGGGCGGCAGGCCTTCGAGTTCGCGCACGCGCGCGATCATGTCGCCGATCGTCTCCAGGCTGGCCGGCGACAGCCCGGCGGCGCGCAACGCCACGTCCCGCACGCCCGCGTCCTGGAGTGCGGCGAGCAGGGCGAGTTCGGCCACGACCCGTTCGCCGGTCGGCTCGTCGACGAAGTACGCCGTGGGCACGCCGAAGAACCGGGCCAGCACGGTGAGGTGCTTGAGCGTCGGGTTGTCGCGCTGGCCGGTGCGCAGGTACCAGAGGTAGGAGGCGGAGATCGTCTCCCGCTGGTCGCGGGCGACGGCCTGCGCGACCTCCTCGTAGGTGTACTCGCGCCGGTGCGGCGGGCGGACCGTGCGGAACAGGTAGTCGATCCGCTGGGCCAGGGTCTTGCGACCGGACGTCCCGGACATCGGCCACACCTCCCCGGTCGGCCCCGAAACATTCTGCACGCCGTCGCCTTGACAGTGGAACACGCACCGGATTGACTGGATCGCGTTGACTGGTGTGAACAGAATGCTCAGATGTTCACCAGAGTCAACGTGTCGGAGGGCCTGACGGGGGTGCTCTCCGTAAGGCAGGGGGGATGGCGACGGCTCCAGGGCGACCTGCGCCGTCGTCCGTCTTGACGGGGATGAAGACGATCACAGTCTCGACCACCCAGGTCGACCGCGCGGCCGGACCGGTCGCGACCCGGACCCCGCCTCGACCGCGGACCCCCAGACTCGGTCGGGGCGGGCCAGGCACGCGGACGGGTGGGACCCGGCGGACCCGACCCCACCCACCGCGTCACCGCTACCGCCGCGAACGCACCCAGGTCCGCACCACGTCGTCCAGCACCGCCAGCGGCAACGGCCCGCCGCCCAGCACCACGTCGTGGAACGCGCGGATGTCGAACCGGTCGCCCAAGGCCTCCTTCGCCTCGGCCCTGATGCGCAGGATCTCCAGCCGTCCCACCATGTACGTCAGCGCCTGGCCGGGCGCGGCGATGTAGCGGTCGACCTCGCTCTCGATCTCCACCAGGGCCAGCGGGGTGTTCTCCTCCAGGTATCCGATCGCCTGCGCGCGGGTCCAGCCGTTGGCGTGCAGGCCGGTGTCCACGACCAGCCGCCCGGCTCGCATCGAGTCCAGGGCCAGCATGCCCAGCCGTGCGACGTCGTCCGAGTACAGGCCCATCTCGTCGGCGAGCCGCTCGGTGTACAGGCCCCAGCCCTCCAGGTACGCGATCACGTCCGCGACCCGGCGCAGCATGGGCAGGTCGGTCGACTCCTGCGCGAGCGTGATCTGGAAGTGGTGCCCCGGCACGGCCTCGTGGAACGCCACGGCCTCCGCCTGGTACCGGAACCGCTCCTCGACGCGGTGGGTGTTCGCGAAGTACGTGCCCGGCCGGGCGCCGTCCAGCGACGGCGGCACGTAGTACGCCGTGGGCGCGCCCGGCGCGTCCGCCGCGGGCACGGGCTCGACCTCGCACCGCTTGGCCGGCAGCCGGCCGAACCACTCCGGCGCGACCTGTTCGGCCCGCACGACGGCCGCCCGCGCGGTCGTGATCAGGTCGTCGGCGTCGCGCCAGCGCAACGCCGGGTCGGTGCGCATGCGCGTGAAGATCTCCGCGGTGTCCCGCGTGCCGAACACCCGCTCGCCCAGGTCGGCGTACTCCAGCGCGAGCGACGCCATCAGGTCCAGGCCGGTCTGGTGCAGGTCCTTGGGCGTGCGCGTGGTCGTCGTGTACGCCCGCACCAGCCCGGCGTACGCCTCGTCGCCGCCGGGCAGCGCGCACAGGCCCGGGTGGTCCTCGTCGCGTCCGGCCAGCCCGGCGATCACGTCCCGGTAGGCCGCGAAAGCGGGCCGCACCACCGACGACAGCAGCCGGTCGCGTTCGGCCGTGAACTCCGTGCCGCCCTCGGGCCGGGACAACGGGTCCACGTCGGCGCCCAGGTACCGGTCCAGGTGCGCGACGGTCGCCCGCACCAGGTGCGCCACGGGCAACCGCCCGGCCGTCACGCCCGCCAGGTGCCGATCGGCCACGCGGCGCAGGAACTCCGGGATCGCGGCCAGCCGGTCGAGGTAGGCGCGTTCGGACTCGGGACCGGTCAGCCGGGTCGACGGCATCAGGGACAGCAGTTCGCCCGCCGGCGCGAAGAACGAGTCCGTGATCGTGTACTCGACGCCCAGCGCGTCGACCCGGTCCACCACGGCCTCGGCCTGCTGCACGATCACCGCGCGGGTCACGGGATCGTCGGAGTCCAGCGCGCGGGCCCGGCGGGCGATGTCCACGGCCCGGGTCCGGATCGCCTCCTCGGTCTCCGGCCGGTGGTCGGGCAGCAGGTGGTCGTAGCCGGGCAACCCGTACAGGGTGGCGCCCAGTGGCGACTGGGTGAGCATGAGGTCGAGCAGTTCGTCGGCGAGTTGCGCGGTCGGCGTCATGAGGCGATCCCCCGGCTCGTGAACGGGTATTTAGCCGAGGAAACTACCTACACGCGGTCCAGGTAGGCCAGAACCGCGAGCACCCGACGGTTGTCGTCCTCGGACAGCGGCAGGTCGAGCTTGCCGAAGATGTTCGCGATGTGCTTGCCGATCGCCTTCTCCGTCACGAACAGCCGACCCGCGATCGCCGCGTTGGACCGGCCTTCCGCCATCAGCGACAGCACCTCGCGCTCGCGCGGCGTCAACGTGGCCAACGGCCGGTCGCGCCCGCTGCGGGCCAGCAGCTGGTCGATCACCTCGGGGTCCATGGCCGTGCCGCCCGCCGCGACCCGGCGGATCGCGTCGACGAACTGCCGCACGTCCGACACCCGGTCCTTGAGCAGGTAGCCGACACCGCCCGCCCGGTCGGACAGCAGCTCGCGGGCGTAGAGGTGCTCCACGTACTGCGACAGCACCAGGACGGGCAGACCCGGCACCCGCTTGCGGGCCTCGATCGCCGCGCGCAGGCCCTCGTCGGTGAACGTCGGCGGCAGGCGGACGTCGACCACCGCCACGTCCGGGCGGTGGTCGACCATGGCCCGCAGCAGGTCCGGGCCGGTGTCCACGGCTTCGACGACCTCGCAGTCGTGCGCCTGGAGGAGTCGGATCAACCCGTCGCGGAGGAGGACGAGGTCTTCCCCGAGGACAACACGCACGGCAGCTCCATGGTCACGATGGTCGGCCCGCCGGCCGGGCTCGCGATGCCGAGTGTGCCGTCGAACGCGGCCAGCCTGCGCTCGATTCCGCGCAATCCGCCGTTCTCGGTCGCGACCGCGCCGCCCCGGCCGTCGTCGCCGATCATCAGCGTGAGCCGGTCGTCCTCGTGCCGGACCCGCAGCCACGCGCCGGCCGCGCCGCTGTGCTTGGCCGCGTTGGTGAGCGTCTCGGCGACCGCGAAGTAGGCGGCCGACTCGACGGGTGCCTCGGGCCGGCCGTCGAGCACGATGTCGACCTCGACCGGCAGCGGGCTCGCCAGGGCCAACGCGCGCAACGCGCCGTCGAGCCCGCGGTCGGCCAGCACCGGCGGGTGGATGCCGCGCACCAGGTCGCGCAGTTCGGACAACGCCTGCGAGGACGACTGCCGCGCCTCGGTGAGCAGTCGGGCGGCGGCCTCGGGGTCGCGGGTGATCAGGTCCTCGGCCATGCCCAGGCTCATGCCCAGCGCCACGAGCCGGGCCTGCGCGCCGTCGTGCAGGTCGCGTTCGATCCGGCGCAGTTCGGCGGCCTGTGCGTCGACCGTGTCCGCCCGTGAGTCGGCCAGCACCCGGACCCGGGCGGCCAGGGCCGAGTTCGCGGTCGGGCCGAGCAGCCTGCGGGTGACCTGCGCGTGCAGCCTGCCGAACACGGGCGTGAGCCACCACGCCAGCGACAGGTAGAGCGTGCCGAGCAGCGGCGCGAGCAGGATGTTGCCGGGCGTGGTCTCGTCGATCGCCGAGTACTCGAGACCGTCGGCACCGGCCGCCCACAGGAAGGGCATGAGGAAGCCCAGCACCCCACTCGTCCACAGGACCAGCGGCATCAGCGAGCAGACCACCGTGACGATCGCGTTGACCGGCAGGAACGCCAGGTCACGCCACGTGGCCGGGTCGGTGGCGATGGCCCGTACCCGCGCGACCGGTCCCGTGCTCGTGGGCGTGCGGTAGGGAACGGGGATCTCCTCGCCGAGCACCTTGCCGGCCAGCCGTCGGTACCGGTTCGCGTAGGCGCGGACGACCTTCGTGATCAGCGGCAGCAGCACCACACCGATGGTGATCAGCACCAGGGGGAACGGGAGCAGTTGCAGCGGCACCAGGGGCAGCCCGAGCAGGGCGAGCGGAATCCTGGTCGGCGCGAGGATCGCCGTCCTCAGGCGGGCCTTGACGCCGCGCACGATCTCCGTGTCGTTCATGGCGGGAATTCTTCCTGTCCGCCCTACCGCTGTCGGTGGGTCTAGCACCCCGAACGCGGATCACGGCCCGGCACGAGGGGGACGCGCCCGACATGCCACCGTCGAGGGTGTCCCGACACCCGACCCGCTGGGCCCGGCCCGCTGTGCGCGACGACGGCCGCCTGGCGCCCGACCTCGGTGCCTGAGTGCACAACTCGCGGTGTCTGAGTGCACAACTCGCGGTGCCGGAACGCATAACTCGCGGGTCAGACCTCGATCACCGTGCCGTCGGGCACGATCTCCACCCCGGCCTCCACCAGCTTGGCGTGCTCGGCCGACGACGGGTCCAGCACCGGGTTGGTGTTGTTGAGGTGCGTGTAGACCCGCCGCACCCCCGGGTGCCGCCGCAGCTCCGGCAACGTGTGCGTGATCGGCAGGTGCCCCATGGCCGCCTGTCCGCCGGAACGCCCCGTCGTCACCCCCATCTCGGCCGGCGAGTAGAACGTCCCGTCCAGCAGCGCCACGTCGGCCTCGGCCACCAACGCGTCGAAGCCGTGCGGCCACGCCGCCAGGCAGGGCGCGTACAGCAGGATGCCCCCGGTGGCCGGGTCGAAGAACCGGTACGCCACCACCCAGTGACCGTCCACGTCGGAATCGGTGTACTTGGGCCGCTTGCCGCTGATCGGGAAGGCGGTGACCTCCAGCCCGCCGGTCAGCGTGAACGTCTGCTCGGGCTCGACCTGCCGCCACGACCACCCGGCGTACCGGTCGAGCGTCGCACGCGTGCCGGCCAACGCGTGCAGCACGGTCGCGGGCGCGTACACCCGCAGGTCCGCCGCACCGCGCAGGGTCAGCAGCCCCGACATGTGGTCGATCTCGGCGTCGGTGAGGAGCGCCCCGCGCACGGGCGTGTCGCGCGGACCGGGGCCGGGTGCGACCGCGGGCGTCGACACGAGCTGCGACCGGATGTCCGGCGAGGCGTTGACCAGCCACCAGTCCACGCCGTTCCCGCTCACCGCGAGGCAGTCCTGGGTGCGCGGCGAGAGCCGGCCGGCCCGCACCTCGGCACACGTCGGGCACGCGCAGTTCCACTGCGGCACGCCGCCGCCGGCGGCCGTGCCCAGCACCACGGTCTTCACAGGGTGGCCTTCCGCATCCGCAGGTCCTCCGGGGTGGCCGCGTCGAGGATCGCCTCGACCGCGGGCCGGTGCGGCGACAGCGAGCACACCGGATCGGTGTTCGCCGCGTCGCCGGTGAGCTGGAACGCCTGGCAGCGGCACCCGCCGAAGTCGATCTCCCGGCGGACGCACGACCGGCACGGCTCGCGCATCCAGTCCGTGCCCCGGAACGCCTCGAACGACGGCGAGTCGTGCCAGATCGCCGCCAAGGGCCGGTCGCGCACGTTCTCCAGCCCCAGCCCGGTGATCACGGTCGCCGCCGGGCACGGCAGCACGGTCCCGTCCGGCGCCACGGTGAGCTGCCGCGCGCCCCACCCGTGCATGCACGGCTTGGGGTGCGCCTCGTGGTAGTCGGCGATCACGTGCACGATCTCCATGTCGGTGTGCGCCCGCGCCGCCGCCACGACCCGGTCGGCCTCGGCGAGCTGCGCGCGGGACGGCAGCAGTGCGGCGCGGTTGCGCAACGCCCACCCGTAGTACTGGGCGTTGGCCAGCTCCAGCCGCTGCGCGCCCAGTTCCGCCGCGAGGGCGATGATCGCGCCGACGTGGTCGACGTTCAGCCGGTGCAGCACCGCGTTGACGGTCAGCGGCAACCCGACCTCGTGCACGGCCTGTGCCGCCTTCAGCTTGTGCCGGAACGCTTTCACGCCCGCGATCCGGTCGTTGTCGGCCTGGTCGGCGTCCTGCACGGACAGCTGCACGTGGTCGACGGCCAGGTCCGCGAGCCGTTCCGGGGTGAGCCCGAGGCCGCTGGTGACGAGGTTGACGTAGCAGCCCAGCCCGCTCGCGTGCGCGGCCAGGTCGGGCAGGTCCCTGCGGGCCAACGGTTCCCCGCCGGACAGGTGCACCTGGAGCACGCCGAGCGCACGCGCCTGGTCGAACACCGAGCGCCACGCGGCCGTGTCCAGTTCGGCCTCCCGGCGGATCAGCTCCACCGGGTTCGAGCAGTAGCCGCAGCGCAACGGGCAGCGGTGGGTCAGCTCGGCGAGCAGCCCGAACGGCGCCTCAGCCATCGACGTCCACCACCCGCCGGTCGGCGAGCCGGTCCACCAGTTCCGCCACGTCGGCCGGCTCCACACCCGCGTAGTCGACCGCGAGCCGGTCGGCGATCGTGCGCACGGACGCGACGCCGTCGCACAACGCGATCACGGCCGCCGCCGTGTCGTTGAGCACCAGCACGCCCTCCGGGAACAGCACGACGTGCCCTGACCGCACGTCGTCGAAGGCGACCTTGACGCCTTTTCGCAGCCGAGGAACGGAATCCGGTCCGGTCACGGTGACTTCCGCGCGTAGTAGTCGACGGTGTCCAGGATCGAGCGCAGCACGTCGCATTTGAACTCCAGCGCGGCGATCGCCGCCTCTTGTCGTTCGAGCGTGGGACAGTTGCGCACCACTATGTCCAAAGTGGACTTTCCTTCGTCGGAGACGACCTCCAGCCGGGACGTGAAGTAGGCGAAGCCCTCCTCGGCGATCCACGGGTAGTGCGACCGCATGTCCGCCAGGCGCCGTGCCATCAGCGCGCCGGAGAACATCTCGGTCAGACCGGACGCGACCGCCTCGACCCACGGCCGCGCACGGGCGAACGTGACGTACGCGTCCACCGCGAACCTGGTGCCGGGCAGCACGTGCCGCTCGTCGAGCACCTCCTCGCGGGTCAGGCCGACCGCCTCGGCCAGGCGCAACCAGTTCTCCGCACCGCCCTCGCCCTGGTGCGTGCCGTCATGCCAGACGATCCGCTCGCGCCAGCGCCGCCGCACGTCCAGATCCGGGCAGTTGGCCAGGATCGCGGCGTCCTTCTGCGGGATGCGGCGCTGGTAGTACCAGCGGTTGGCCGCCCACAGCCGCAGTTCGCGCGGCTCCAGTTCGCCCGCGTGCAGTCGCAGGTGGAACGGGTGGTCGTGCCAATAGCGGTCCTTGAGCGACCGCATCCGTGCGATGAAGTCCTCGGCGGGCAACGGCTCCGGCATCAAGCCACCTCTCGGTCGGCGCCGTGCCGCGGCGCACCGGCCGCGGCACGGCGGTGTGGCGGTGCTCAGCCGCGAGCGGCGTAGGCCGTGATCTCCATCGGGGTGTCGACGTCCCGGAAGTCCGGCTTGACCCAGGTCGGGCGCTGCTCGGCGGGCGCGGTCTTCGGCTCCTGTGCTGACATGTCGCGACTCCTCGGATCGGTGTTGCTGCGTTCCGTGGGTGCGGCGGCGCGAGGACCACGGTATGACGGCCGGCTCCCGAGCACAGCGGCGTCGGGCGCGCTACCGGCCGTCGTGGAGGTACAGACCAACTTTCCCAGCCGGTCACGCGGTGTGCCAGATCGGAACCGGTTGATTTCCGCGAAGTTTTGACACCTCGTCTCGACTCGCTTCCTGTGATGGCACGGCGTTCAGTTGCGCGCCGCCGGCAGCCCGCGCAACCGGTCGAGCACGGCCGGGTCCTGGAGCTGCATCCACTGGATCACCTCGGTGTAGGTGGCGCAGACCGTCTCGGCGCTCGCGCACACCTCGCCGAGGAACCCTTCCACGGCCTGGGTGAACGCACCGCCCGCCCAGTCGTTGAAGTGGTTGCCCACCACCAGGGGCGCGCGGTTGCCGTTGAACGCGACGGTGTACGCCGAGCGGTAGGTGTCCAGCACGATCCGGGAGTACTCACCGGGCGGACCGGGGTCGTTCTCGGCCGCGCCGTTGAGCGCGTACCAGAGGTTGTAGTCCATCATCACGACCCGCTTGCCCAACGCGGGCACGCGCATCTCCGGCAGCGGGAACTCCCACAGCCCGTCGCGCACCTCCGGCCACACCACGCCCAGGCTCACGTGGCTGGTGTCGTACACCAGGCCGTGCTGCCGCATCGCCGGGAACGCCTGTGCCCAGTCGCCCTCCAGACAGGGCGTGCGGCCACCGCGCACCGCCGCCGGGTCGAGCGTGAAACCCTGCTGCCGCGCGCGTTCGACGATTCCGGTGAACTGGTCCAGTTCGCGGTTCCACTGCTCGGTCGTCCACACGCCGACACTGGGCTCCGCTCCTTTGCAGTAGTGGCCGTTGTAGTGGGTGCCGATCTCGTGCCCGGCCGCGATGGCGTCGTTGAGGTAGCCGATCCGCAGGGCCACGTCCGCCCGCGAACCGCCGAAGCCGATCGACGAGACGCCTGCGGCGTGGCCGGGACCGGTGTAAGTGGACGCGTCCGAGTCGGGTACCAGGTAGGTGCCCGACAGCAGGCCGGTCACGTGCGCGTTCGTCCGGCTGGCCAACGGCATGATCCGGTCCCAGTGCGCCTTGGACGCCGCGCCGTCGAACGAGAACAGCACGAACTGCGGCGGCTTCTCACCGGGAGCCAGCCGGTGCATCCACGCGGGCGGATTCGGGTGCGGCGGCACGGTCGGCGGCGGTGCCGCCACGCCGCTGGTCCCGACGGGCGCGGTGGGCCGCGGCACGGCCACGTCCCCGGTCCGGTCGCCGGGCTCGGCCTCGCCCGCACCCCGCACCGCGAGGACGACGAGCGCTATCACCAGCGCGACCGCGGTCGACACCGCACTCCATCGCTTCACGTTGTCAAGACGACGATGCGCGCGGCGAGGTTGCGCCCACCCCCGGACCCGGCCCGAAGTCTTCGGGCCCGCGCGAGCCTACGTGCGCGCCGACCTCGTGCCGAAGTCCACGCGGGCAGGTCGAGCCACCGCACTGGTCCGGGGTCGCACGTCGCCGGCGCCGCGCCGAAGGGCCTGGCCTTCGTCCGCCGGGCTCGGCGACGGGCACGGCGCGGGCGCCCGGTCGTCCTCGCGCCCGGTCTTCGTACGTCGGGCTCAGCGTCGGGGCGTCGCGATCACCACGCGGTTCTCCTCGTACCCGGCACCGCCGCCGACCCAGCGCCCGCCGCACGTCACCAGCACCAGCCGGTGCGGTCCGCGCGGCCCGAAGAACTCGACCGCCTTCGCCGGCAGCTCGTCCTTCCGCACGGTCACGACCTGGGACACCGTGTACGCGAACTCCTTGCCCGCGTTGTCGACCACGACCACCTCCTGCCCGTCCTCGGCACGCCAGAGCACCTCGAACGGACCGGTCATGCCCTGCCAGTCCACGTGGCCCGCGAGCACGGTCGCGCCCTCGCCCGCACCCAGGTCGACACCCCACCAGGTGGCCTCGCCGACCCCGTCGGGCACGGGCAGCACGCCGTCGGCCGTGACCTCCTTGCGCACCAACGCGGCCGTGCCACCACCGGGCAGCCGCACGGTGCCGGGCGTCTGCCCGGTCGGGGGCGGAGTGGTCGTCGGCGCGGGCGTGGTCGGACCGGACGGGGGCTGGAACCCGGCGGGCACGCCCGCGAGATCAGGCCCCCGTCCCGTCCGCATGCTGTCGCCGAGCGGGTTCGGCGTGACCGGCGCACCGGGCCGGGCGACGCCCGCCGTCACGACCGGGGGCCAGTCGAACGCCGTCACGACGGCGACCACCGCCGCGACGACGGCCACCGCCGACGCGATCCGCACGGTCGGCCTGCGCGCGGAGGAACCACCGGCCCGCCGGCTCCGCACTGTCCGCATCAAGCGCGCGTCCCGGGTCCGCGAGGTCGACCGCGCCGGTGGCTTCCGCGCGGACACGTCGTCGGCTCCCGTCCGCGGCGCCGGTCCACCGGCCGCGTCCCGCGCGGTCCTCCGTGGCCCGTCGGCTCCGGTTGGCCCGGCCGGACTTCCGGTCGTCCCGTCGGCCTCGGACCGCGCGACCGGTCTTGCCGGCGCCGATGTCACGGGGACACCGTCGACCGCCGTCCACGAAGTCGCCGAATCCCCGTCCCGCGCGGACACCCGATCACCTGGCTCGCGCGCGGGCACGTCGTCGGCCGCGCCACCCGTCCTCATGTCCGTGCCGTCGCCCGCCGCCGCACCCACGCGCCGAGCAGGACGCCCGCGACGAGCACGCCGCCGCCGTAACCGATCAACGCACCCGCGTCGGTCCGCGTGGTGGACGCCCCCGTCGCGACCACTCCGGAACCGTCCACACCGGCCGGGATCTTGAGCGGCACGATGGGCTTGTTCGGCTTGTTCCGCAACGCCAGGTCGACCTTCTGGCCCGGTTGGGCCGTCGTGCACACCTTGGGCGGCGCGTTCGGGTCGAAGTCCTCCTCGTAACCCCTCGGCGCGGCGACCTCGACCACGCACACCTCCTGCGGAGTGCGCACCTCGGGCACGGTGATCGACCCGTCGTCGGCGGTCTGGATCACCACCGGCTTGTCGTCGGCGCCGACCAGCGGCCGGTCGTCCTGGCCGATCGCGGGGGAGACGCCGTCACCGGCCGTGAACCGCAGGGCCACACCGCCGATCGGCCGGCCGGTCTCGCTGTCGGTCTTGACCGTGCGCACCTCGGCGGGGGCCGTCCGGGCGACCGTCTCGGCCTGCGCGGTCAGCTTCTTCTCGCCGCCGGTGGTGACGATCCGCTGCATGGCGGCACCCTGGCCCTGGTCCGGCACGTGCACCACCGGCCGGTCCGCCGGGCTGTCGAGCTTGACGACCAGCGACACCTCCTCCTCGGTGGGCGTGACCTGGACCTCCAGTGCCGTGCCGTCGGTCGGGGTGGTGAACTCGCCGGTCGTGCCGCCGTTCTCCAGCTCGCCGCCGACGACCTCCACGGTCAGCGGAGCGCCGCGGACCGGGCTGTCGTCGGCCTTGGTCACGTCGATCCGCCACGCGCCGGGCGTGCCGATGGTCTGCGAGTCCTCGGGCTCGGTGGCCGTCACCGTCCAGGGTCCCCTGTTGGCGATCGCGTCCTGACGCAGCGTGTTCACGGCCTGTTGGGCGGTCGGCGGCAGCCCGTCATAGTGGAACTGCTCGTCGTAGGCGACGGTCAGGTAGGTGGCCACGTCCGGGTCCAGCTCCAGGCCCGGCTGGGGCGCGGCCGTCCACGAGTGCAGCAGGTGCGCGAGCGCGGCCGACTCGTCCGCCGAGGTCGTCGTCGAGTACCGCAGCAACAGGTAGGAGATGTAGGAGGCGACGTCGTCGGGCAGGTCCGCGCCCGCCTTGGTCCTCAGCTCGTCGCCGTCGCTGTACTCGACATCCGAATCGGGTGCGAGCAGCGCGTACTGCACGCACCACACGTGCTTGCCGCGCCAGATGTAGGAGCCGACCCAGTCGGTGTTGCCGGGCTTGGCGATGTAGCCCTGCGCGGGGGTCGTGTACCCGATGCCCTCCTCGGCGGCGGCGTCCGAGACGCCCGGCGCGACCAGCAGGACGACACCGACCGCGACCGCTGCGGCGCCGAGACGTCTCCACCTCATGCGTGACCCTCATCCCTCGGGATCTCCGGCGAACCCACCGGAGGTGAGCCTTATGGGTCGTCGGAGTTGCGGACAAGCCACCGGCAGGATGAGATCCCGACTACGCTCCGCAGGCGATTGTGGATTCACGATCGACAGTGTGGGTAAAGTCCCTTTTACCGACGGGAACCGACCGGCTGTCGTGGTCGTTGAACCCCGTGACGGCGTCAGCACGCCACAGGAGGACGAGGTGCGTACCACCAGCAATCCCGCGTTCCGCAACCTGCCGACCGGCGGGCAGCAAGCGGGCTACGGTCAGCAGTACGGTGCCCCGCAGTTCGGGGGCTACCAGGGTGCGCCGCCCGTCCAGGGCGAGCGTCCGATCACCATCGACGACGTGGTGACCAAGACCGCCACCACGCTCGCGGTCACGATGGTCACCGGTTTCATCTCGGCCTACCTCGTGCTCACGGGCGCGGCCCAGTGGTACGCGCTCGCGGCCCCGGGCTGCATCGTCGGCCTGATCATCTCCCTGGTCATCATCTTCAAGCGGACGCCCAGCGCGCCGCTGGTGCTGGCCTACGCGGCGTTCGAGGGCCTGTTCCTCGGCGGCGTCACCGGTTTCTTCGAGGGCATGTTCCCGGGCATCGCCTGGCAGGCCATCCTCGGCACGTTCGGCGTGTTCGTCGCGATGCTCGTGGTCTACAAGACCGGCGCGATCCGGGTCACCCCGCGCCTGACCAAGTGGATCATCGGCGCCACGGCCGGCGCCGCGATCCTGATCCTGGCCAACCTGGTCCTGTCCTGGTTCGGCGTGAACTCGGGCCTGCGCGACGGCAGCACCCTGGCGATCGTCTTCAGCCTGGTCGTGATCGGCATCGCCGCGTTCAACTTCCTCCTCGACTTCGAGGCGGCGAACGAGATGATCCGCAGCGGTGTCCCGTCGAAGTGGGCGTGGTGGGCCGCGTTCGGCCTGATGACCACCCTGGTCTGGCTCTACCTGGAGATCCTGCGACTCCTGTCGTACCTCCAGCGGGACTGACCTCCCTCTCACCCGAAAGCCGCCCCTCGCCGAGGGGCGGCTTTCGTTTACCGCGAGTTGTACGTTCGGACACCGCGAGTTGTGCGTTCAGGCACCGCGAAATGTGCGTTCAGGATCAGCTCAGGCGTTCCAGCACCATCGCCATGCCCTGGCCGCCGCCCACGCACATCGTCTCCACGCCGAACCGCTTGTCGTGGAACCGCAACGAGTTGATCAACGTCGTGGTGATCCGCGCCCCGGTCATGCCGAACGGGTGGCCCACGGCGATCGCGCCGCCGTTGACGTTCAGCCGGTCCAGGTCGATGCCCAGTTCCCGGTAGCTCGGGATCACCTGGGCCGCGAACGCCTCGTTGATCTCGAACAGGTCGATGTCCGCCACGCCCAGCCCCGCGTTCGCCAACGCCCGGCGCGTGGCCTCCACCGGGCCCAGCCCCATGATCTCCGGCGACAACGCCGACACGCCCGTGGACACCACGCGCGCCAACGGCGTGATGCCCAGTTCGGCCGCCCGCGTGTCACTCATGATCACCAACGCCGCCGCGCCGTCGTTCAACGGGCAGCAGTTCCCGGCCGTCACGCGGCCGTCGGGCCGGAACACCGGCTTGAGGCCCGCCACGCCTTCGTACGTCACGCCCGACCGCGGCCCGTCGTCGGCCCGCACGACCGTGCCGTCCGGCAGCGTGACCGGGGTGATCTCCCGCGCCCAGAACCCGTTCGCGATCGCCTCCTCGGCCAGGTTCTGCGACCGCACGCCGAACTCGTCCATCTCCTGCCGCGTCACGCCTTTGGCCAGGGCCAGGTTCTCGGCGGTCTGTCCCATCGCGATGTAGACGTCCGGCAACACGTCCCGCTCGCGCGGGTCCGTCCACGACGGCCCGGGAGCCGCCGTCCGGGCCTCGGCGTCGGCGAACGCCGGGTTGTGCGTGTCCGGCCACGAGTCGGAGCTGCCCCGCGCGAACCGCGACACCATCTCCACGCCGGCGCTGACGAACACGTGCCCCTCGCCGGCCTTGATCGCGTGCAACGCCATCCGCGTCGTCTGGAGGCTCGACGCGCAGTACCGCGTCACGGTCGTCGCCGGCAGCCCGTCGTACCCGGCCAGCACCGCGACCACGCGGCCGAGGTTGAACCCCTGCTCGCCGCCGGGCAGGCCGCAGCCCAGCATCAGGTCGTCGATCGTGGCGGGGTCGAGCCGCGGCACGGCCGCCAACGCCGCGCGCAGCACCTGCACGGTCAGGTCGTCGGCCCGCATGTCCTTCAACGAACCCTTGCCCGCGCGACCGATGGGCGACCGGACGGCGGAGACGATCACGGCCTCGGGCATTACGAAACTCCCTTGTCTCGTCGAAGCTGTCCTCCAGCGTAGTCACGCCGGACCACACGACCGCATATACGCTCGGACCGTCCTCGCGACCGCCGGGAAGGGATCGTCCGTGGAGTACGTCGAGAACGTCGTCGACCTGGTCGGCAACACCCCTCTGGTCAAGCTGAACGCCGTCGCGCACGGCCTGCGCCCGCTCGTCCTGGCCAAGGTCGAGTACCTCAACCCGGGCGGCAGCGTGAAGGACCGCATCGCCCTGCGCATGGTCGAGGCCGCCGAGCGGGACGGCTCGCTCAAGCCGGGCGGCACGATCGTCGAGCCCACCTCGGGCAACACCGGCGTCGGCCTGGCGCTCGTGGCCCAGCAAAAGGGCTACAAGTGCGTCTTCGTGTGCCCGGACAAGGTCAGCGTCGACAAGCGCAACGTCCTCAAGGCGTACGGCGCCGAGGTCGTCGTGTGCCCGACCGCCGTGCCGCCCGAGCACCCCGACTCCTATTACAACGTGTCGGACCGGCTCGTCGCCGAGATCCCCGGCGCGTGGAAGCCCAACCAGTACGCCAACCCGGAGAACCCGGCCAGCCACTACCACGGCACCGGCCCCGAGCTGTGGCGCCAGACCGGCGGGCGCATCACGCACTTCGTCGCGGGCGTCGGCACCGGCGGCACGATCTCCGGCACCGGCCGCTACCTCAAGGAGGTGTCGGAGGGCCGCGTCCAGGTCGTCGGCGCCGACCCCGAGGGCTCCGTCTACTCCGGCGGGACGGGCCGGCCCTACCTCGTCGAAGGTGTCGGCGAGGACTTCTGGCCCGACGCCTACGACCGCGACGTGTGCGACGAGATCATCGCGGTGTCCGACAAGGACTCGTTCGACCTCACCCGGCGCCTGGCCCGCGAGGAGGGCCTGCTCGTCGGCGGCTCGTGCGGCATGGCGGTCGCGGCGGCCCTGCGCGTCGCCGAACGCCTGGGACCCGACGACGTCGTGGTCGTGCTGCTGCCCGACGGCGGTCGGGGCTACCTGTCCAGCGTGTTCAACGACCAGTGGATGGCCCGCTACGGCTTCCTGCCCCCGGACAGCTCCGGCGCCACCGCGGGGGACGTGCTGCGGCGCAAGGACGGCACCATGCCCGACCTCGTGCACGGCCATCCCAACGAGACGGTCGCCGAGGCGGTCGCGATCATGCGCGAGTACGGCGTCTCCCAGATGCCGGTCGTGAACGCCGAACCGCCGGTGATGGCGGCCGAGGTCGCGGGCGCGGTCAACGAACGCGACCTGCTCGACGCGTTGTTCACCGGCAAGGCCAAACTCGCCGACCGCTTGGAGGCGCACATGTCGCCCCGGCTGCCCACGATCGGCGCGGGCGAGTCGATCGGCACCGTGATGGACGCGCTGTCCTCAGCGGACGGTGCGCTCGTCCTCGACGACGGCAAGCCGGTAGGTGTCGTCACCCGGCAGGACATCCTGGGTTTCCTCGCAGGTCGCTGACGCGCGATGTTGTACGGTCGCCGACGCTATCGGGTGACTCATCCGCTAGCGTTGGCCACCGACTCATACGCCTACGGCCCACGCCAAGGGGGTTGGAAACTCCGATGAACGCTCCTCAGCCGCCAGGAAACCAGCATTTCGGCGGCAACAACGAGCAGGGACAGGGTGCCCAGCAGCCCCCGAACGCCGACGCGACCCAGGTCGTGCCCGGCGCTTCCCAGCCCCCCGCGTTCCCGCCGCCGGAGGCGACCCAGGTCGTGCCCTCGGGCCCACAGCCCGTCGCGAACCCGGACGCCACGCAGGTCGTCCCCGGTGGAGGTGCCGTGCAACCCCCGCAGTCCAACCCCTACGGGCAGCCGCCCCAGCAGCCGCCGTCGGGCGGGTTCCCCGCCCAGCAGCCGCCTGCCTACGGCCAGCAGCCCCCGCAGTACGGGCAGCCGCAGCAGCCGCCCGCGTACGGCCAGCCGCCCCAGGCGCCGCCGTCGCCGTACGGCCAGCCGCAGCAGCCCGGCTACGCCGCCGCGCCGCCGTCCAACCCGTTCGGCCAGCCCGCGCAGCCCGGCTTCCCGGGCGCCCAGCCGGCCGGCTGGGGCGCGGCCCCCGCCGGTTACGGCGCCCCGCCCCCGCCCGGCGGCTACGCCGAGTGGGGCACCCGCCTGATCTCCGGCCTGATCGACTTCGCGGCGCCGGGTGCGGTCATGTACGTGCTGGTCCTGATCGGTGGCCTCACCGGCGACCTGACGATCTCGTTCATCATCAGTTCCGTCGCCTACATCGCGGTGATCGCGTACTTCATCTACAACATGGGCTACCTCCAGGGCACCACGGGCCAGTCGATCGGCAAGCGCATCGCCAAGACCCGGCTGATCTCCGAGGAGACCGGGCAGCCGATCGGCTTCGGCATGGCGATCGTCCGCCACCTGTGCCACATCGTGGACGGCCTGCCCTGCTACGCCGGCTTCTTCGCCCCGCTCTGGGAGGTCAAGAAGCAGACCTGGGCCGACAAGATCATGAAGACGGTCGTCGTCAACTACGCGACGCCCGCCGGCCCGCTGCCCGTCCCCGGCCAGCAGCAGCCGTACGGCTACGGCCAGCAGCCCGGCTACGGGCAGCAGGCCCAGCAGCCCGGGTACGGCCAGCAGCCACAGCAGGGTTACGGCCAGCAGCAGCCGCCCCAGCAGTGGTGATCGGACAGTGATCGAGGACTGCCCGCGGGTACCCGGTACCCGCGGGCAGTCGCCTTTTCCGGGCCGTAGGCTTCGGCATATGGACCAGTACGGTTTCGCGACCAAGGCCATCCACGCCGGGCAGGAACCCGACCCGACCACGGGTTCGGTCATCGTCCCGATCCACGCCACGTCCACCTACGCCCAGGACGGCGTCGGCGGCCTGCGCGACGGGTTCGAGTACTCCCGCACCGGCAACCCCACCCGGGCCGCGCTGGAGGAGTGCCTCGCCGCGCTCGAAGGCGGCACCCACGGCCGCGCGTTCGCGTCGGGCATGGGCGCGACCGACACGGCCCTGCGCGCGCTGTGCCGCCCCGGCGACCACGTGATCATCCCGAACGACGCGTACGGCGGCACGTTCCGCCTGATCGACAAGGTCTTCTCGCACTGGGGCCTCACGCACACGCCCGTGCCGCTGTCCGACGTGGACGCCGTGCGCGCCGCGATCCGCCCGGAGACCAAGGTCGTCTGGGTCGAGACGCCCACCAACCCGCTGCTCAACATCGCCGACATCGCGGCGCTGGCCGAGATCGCGCACGCGGCCGGCGCGAAGTTGGTCGTGGACAACACCTTCGCGTCGCCGTACCTCCAGACGCCGCTGGCCCTGGGCGCGGACGTGGTCCTGCACTCGACGACCAAGTACGTCGGCGGGCACTCGGACGTCATCGGCGGCGCGCTCGTCACCTCCGACGCGGAGCTGGACGCGGCGTTCGGCTTCCTCCAGAACGGCGCGGGCGCGGTGCCCGGTCCGTTCGACGCGTGGTTGACGTTGCGCGGCATCAAGACTTTGGCGCTGCGCATGGAGAAGCACTCCGACAACGCGGAGCTGGTGGCGGCGGCCCTGCTCGACCACCCCAAGGTGACCCGCGTGTACTACCCGGGTCTGCCCGAGCACCCCGGCCACGACGTCGCGGCCCGCCAGATGCGCCGCTTCGGCGGCATGATCTCGTTCTCCGTCGACGGCGGCGAGGACGCCGCGCTGAAGGTCTGCGCCCGCACCCGCCTGTTCACGCTCGCCGAGTCGCTGGGCGGCGTCGAGTCCCTGATCGAGCACCCGGGCCGGATGACCCACGCCAGCACGGCCGGCTCCCTGCTCCAGGTGCCCGCCGACCTGATCCGGATCTCGGTGGGCATCGAGTCGGGCGACGACCTGGTGGCCGACCTCCTCACCGCCCTGGACTGACCCGCCGGCCCGGACCACCGTCGCTCCGGGCCCGCGAGTCATGTGTTCGGACACCGCGAGTTGTGCGTTCGGACACCGCGAAACATGCGTTCGGACACCCGACGTCAGCGTGGCCCGAACCGGGCCGCCGACCGCTCCTTCGCCTTGGCGGCCTCGACCTCGCGGTCCTTGGGCGGCGCGGTCGTCACGAGGCTGTCCAGCAGCACCCGGGTCGCCTCGGCGACCGCGCGCACGGCCTGGTCGAACGCCTCCTGGTTGGCGGCCGACGGCTTCGCGGCCCCGCTGATCTTGCGGACGTACTGGACCGCGGCGGCGACGACCTCGTCCTCGGTCGCGGGCGGTTCGAAGTTGTGGAGCACACGGATGTTGCGGCACATGCGTCCACTATCGCCCAGGTCAGGGCTTGACGTCGTACCTGATGTTCTCGGCCTTGGCCGGCACCGTGGGCAGGTCCTCGACACAGCCGCCGACGTACTCGACCACGCCGTCGTGCTGCACGAACCGGCCCGGCTCGCACCCGGCGTGCGCGACGGTCAGGAAAGCCGCGCCGGTGAGCGCGGCGGCCGTGGCCACCGCTCCGACGAGCGGGAGCACCGCGGTGACCCGTCCCGCGACAGCCATGGCACCTCCCCAGGTGAGAACGCCCCGGCACCGAGGGTACCGGTATCGGTCCAGCCGCATGGCGCGAGTACCGCCGATTCCACGCGAAAGGCCGGTCCGGGTTCACCGGACCGGCCTCGGGCGGGAAACGTCAGAGGTTGCCCCGACGTTCCTGCTCGCGCTCGATGGCCTCGAACAGGGCCTTGAAGTTGCCCTTGCCGAAGCCGAGCGAACCGTGCCGCTCGATCAGCTCGTAGAAGACGGTCGGCCGGTCGCCGATCGGCTTGGTGAAGATCTGGAGCAGGTAGCCGTCCTCGTCGCGGTCGACCAGGATCTTGTGCTCCTTGAGCACCTCGATCGGGACGCGCACCTCGCCGATGCGGGCACGGAGTTCCGGGTCGTCGTAGTACGAGTCCGGGGTCTCCAGGAACTCGACGCCCGCCGCGCGCATGGCGGAGAGCGTGGCGACGATGTCGTTGGTGGCGAGCGCGATGTGCTGCACGCCGGCACCCTCGTAGAACTCCAGGTACTCGTCGATCTGCGACTTGCGCTTGGCCACCGCGGGCTCGTTGAGCGGGAACTTCACGCGGTGGTTGCCGTTGGAGACGACCTTGCTCATCAGGGCCGAGTAGTCCGTGGCGATGTCGTCGCCGATGAACTCCGCCATGTTCACGAAGCCCATGACGCGGTTGTACCACTCGACCCAGTAGTCCATCTTGCCCAGCTCGACGTTGCCCACGCAGTGGTCGACCGCCTGGAACAACCGCTTGGGCGCACCCTCGGGCCGCACGACGGTGCTCGTGCGCACCTCGTACCCGGGCAGGTAGGGGCCGTCGTACTTCGACCGGTCGATCAGCGTGTGGCGGGTCTCGCCGTAGGTCGCGATCGCGGCCACGCGCACGGTGCCGTGTTCGTCCGACACGTCGTACGGCTCGTCCAGCACGGTCGCGCCCTGCGCCCGTGCGTGCTCGACGCACTTGTCGACGTCCGCGACCTCCAGCGCCAGGTCGACCACGCCGTCGCCGTGGCGGCGGTGGTGGTCGAGCAGCGGGCTGTCGGGCGCGACGCCGCCGTTGATCACGAACCGCGCCGATCCGGACTTGAGGACGAAGGACTTGTGGTCCCGATGTCCTGTCTCGGGGCCGCGGTACGCGACCAGCTCCATGCCGAACGCGACCTGGTAGAACCAGGCGGTCTGGGTCGCGTTGCCGACCACGAAGACCACCGCGTCCATGGCGCGGACCGGGAACGGGTCCTTGGAACCGTCGTAGTCGACCAGTCCCACGAGCTGGCGGAGCTGGTCGTAGCTCACGTCGTCAAGCTGCTGCGTCATGGCTCACAGCATGCGTTCGGTGGTCAGGGTGAGCAACTCTTCCCGTCATCGCTGAACAATTTGTATAGTTGATTATGACTTCCGATCGGCAGATCGAACACTCTGACCAGGCTCTCGACGCACTGGACGCCCGGCTGCTGTTGCTGCTGACCGACGAACCCAGGTTGGGCGTCCTGGAGTGCTCGCGCCGTCTGGGCGTCGCAAGGGGCACCGTCCAGGCGCGTTTGGACAGACTCGTGGCCAGGGGCGTGCTGACCGGTTTCCCGCCGGCCCTCGACCTGGCCGCGATGGGCTACTCGCTCACCGCGTTCGCCGTGCTGGAGATCGCCCAGGGCCGGCGGCGGGAGGTGTCGCGCGGCCTGGCATCGATCAACGAGGTGTGCGAGGTCCACGCCACCACCGGCCAGGGCGACCTGTTCGTCCGCCTGGTGGCCCGGTCGAACGCCGACCTGCAACGCGTGATCGACTCGATCGTCGACGTGCCCGGCGTCCAGCGCCTGTCCACGTCGATCGCCCTGTCGACCCCCGTCCCCCCGCGCGTCCGCCCCCTGCTCGAACAGTCCCTCTAGTCCTTTGCCGGAATACGCATCCGGGCGCCGCGGAATACGCGTTCGGGGCCCGGACACGCGAAAACGGCCGCCCCGCGGAGTGGGACGGCCGCTTTCGCCCGAAGATCAGGCCGAGTAGGGGACCGACTTGATGAGCGTCACCTTCATCGTGCTGCCGTTGGGCAGTTCGTACTGCCGCGTCTCGCCGTCCTTGGCGCCGAGCAGTGCCTTGCCCAGCGGGGAGGAGGGGGAATACACCTCCAAAGCGCCGTGCGCGCCTTCTTCGCGGGTCGCGAGGAGGAATTCCTCGGTTTCGTCGTCGCCGTCGTAGCGGACCGTGAGCACCATTCCGGGCGCGGCGACACCGGACGTCGTGGGGGCCTCGCCGACCTTGGCCACGCGCAGCAGCTCCTGGAGCTGGCGGATGCGGGCCTCCTGCTTGCCCTGCTCCTCCCGCGCCGCGTGGTAGCCGCCGTTCTCGCGGAGGTCGCCCTCTTCACGCCGTGCGTTGATCTCCGCGGCGATGACCGGGCGATTCTCGATCATCTCGTCCAGCTCCGCCTTGAGCCGGTCGTAGGCCTCCTGGGTCAGCCAGGTCACCTCGGTGTCGCTCACGGTCACCAACTCCTTGTCGTGCTCCAAGCCCCGGAGGGCCGGCAGTTCCCGGACGCACGCGCCCGGAACGGAAAAACACGGCCCGCGCCGGGGCCGTGCTGAAACGCCAGAGTAACATGCCGAGAACGCCTGACGGCCCCCTTTTGTTCCCCCCGGACGCCGCCAAAGCCGCAGATCACCCGCTTGGCCGCTACCTCGTGGACAGGTAGGGCGGCACCTGGTAAGAGCACCCGAACACCTCGCCGGTGGTCGGTCGTTTGGAGGTCCGGACGACGGTCTTGGGTCGCACCGTCTCCGCACCCGCCGGCACCAGGACCTCGCGCCGCCCGGCCTCGTCGCCGTCGTCGGCGCGGGCCCGGACGATGCACACCACGGGACGGTCGGGGGTCTGCCGGAACACCTCGAACGTCACCGCCACCGACGAGTCGTCCAGCACCTGGAACGCGGTCTGCTTCGCCTCCACGGGCGCGGTGCCGAGGTTGCGGTAGCCGACCCACGCCACGACTCCGCCGACGAGCACGCCGACGACGGGCAGCGACCACCGTGCCCAGCGGGGCAGCGGACGCCGGGGCCTGCCGTACCTGCCCTCGGGCGGACCCGCCTGAACGGCCACCTTCCACCGCCTTCCAGCTCGTGGGGAACAATGGCCCTCGACCACCACGTTGAGTGTCGCAGGGGCCGAACGGACCCCGTTCGGCAGGGGCAAGGGGAGGACCACGACCCTCATGGTTGAGACGCTGCGCCTGATGGCGGTGCACGCGCACCCCGACGACGAGTCCAGCAAGGGCGCCGCCACCATGGCCCGTTACGTGGCCGAGGGCCACGAGGTCATGGTCGTGACCTGCACCGGTGGCGAGGCGGGCAGCATCCTGAACCCCGCGATGGACCGGCCCGAGGTGCTCGAGAACATGGGCCCCATCCGTCGCGAGGAGATGCGCCGCGCCGCCGAGATCCTCGGCATCGAGCACCGCTGGCTCGGGTTCGTCGACTCGGGGCTGCCCGAAGGCGACCCGCTGCCCCCGCTGCCGGAGGGCTGCTTCGCGCTGGTCCCGTTGGACGAGTCGACGCCGCCGCTGGTGGAGGTCATCCGCGAGTTCCGCCCGCACGTGATCGTCACCTATGACGAGAACGGCGGCTACCCGCACCCCGACCACATCCGCTGCCACGAGGTGTCGATCGCCGCGTTCGAGGCGGCCGGCGACCCCGATCGCTACCCGGAGCTGGGCGAGCCGTGGCAGCCGTTGAAGCTCTACTACTCGCACGGCTTCTCCCGCAAGAAGCTCGTGGCCTTCCACGACGCGATGCTCGCGCGCGGCCTGGAGTCGCCGTACGACGAGTGGCTCAAGCACTGGGACGACGGCAAACCCGACGTCATTGAGCGCGTGACCACTCAGGTCGAGTGCGCCGACTACTTCCCCCAGCGTGACGAGGCCCTGAAGGCCCACGCCACGCAGATCGACCCGACCAGCCGCTGGTTCGCCGTACCGCTGGACCTCCAGCGCGAGGTGTGGCCGACGGAGGAGTACGAGCTGGCCCGGTCGCTGGTCGACAGCACCGTGCCCGAGGACGACCTGTTCGCGGGCGTCCGCGAGAAGGTGATCACCGGATGAACCCCTGGACAGGCACGACCGCGATGGTGCTCGTGCAGCCGTCGACCGACAAGGACCCAGGCGGCCAGCAGGAGGACTTCGGCAAGTCCTCCCCGCTGGGCCTGCTCCTGCTGGTCCTGTTCTTCATCGCGGTCGTGTTCCTCGTCCGCTCGATGAACAAGCACCTCAAGCGGGTTCCCGCGTCGTTCGACCCGCCGCCCGAGGAGTCGGGGAAGAAGCCGGACTGACCTGCCGGTACCAGACGCGCCGGGCGGGCACGGACACGATCTCGCGTTCCGGGTAGCGCACGGCGGTCAACGCGCCGCCGAACGCGCACCCCGTGTCCAGGCACAGGGTGTTGTTCTCCCACGTCGCCTCCCGGACCGGGGTGTGTCCGTAGAGGACGGTCGCGGCACCCGTGTACTCCAGGGCCCACGGGTGCCGGACGGGGAAGCCCCGGTCGTCCAGCGCGCCGGTCGACTCGCCCCAGATCGCCAGGCCGCGGGACTTCGCCGACTCGCGGCCGTGGTACCGCTCGGGCAGCCCGGCGTGCGCGACGACCAGCCGTCCGCCGTCGAGCACGTAGTGCGGCACGAGCGCGTCGCAGAACTCGGCCACCTCGCGGCGGAACTCCGGCGACTCGTCGTCGAGCTGCGCCAACGTCGTCTCCAGACCGTGCGCCACGACCACGTTGTGGCCGTTCAACGCCCGCACGAGCTTGTCCTCGTGGTTGCCGCGCACCGACAGCGCGGTGCCCGCGCGCACCATCGGCATCGCCAGCCGCAGCACCCCCGGCGTGTCCGGCCCCCGGTCGACCAGGTCGCCGACGAACACCGCCGTCCGCCCGTCCGGGTGCGCGCCGTCCACGTAGCCGAGCAGTCCCAGCAGTTCGCGCAGTTCGTCCGCGCACCCGTGCACGTCGCCGATCACGTCGAACGGCCCGGTCAGGTGTCGCAGGTCCGAGCGCGCCGGCACGACCCGCACCGCGAACGGCTCGCCGCCGGTCAGGTGGACGGGCCGGAACCCCTCGTCGCGCAGCCGGTCGTGGGCGCTGATCGCGACCGGGCGGACGTGGTGACGCCGGGCGATCCGCACCAGTTCCCGCCGGTCGCCGCCCTCGACCAGGGTGAGCACGCCCGCCGCCGCCCGGCGGGTGATCTCGTCGAGCCGACGTCCGGGCACCGCGTCCGGTGCCGTCACGTCCACCAGCACGACCAGCGACCCGTCCGGGACCTCGATCTCCATGCCGGCCAGTCTTCCCCCTCGGGACGCCGATCGGCGGCGGTTTTAGTGTGGGTCCCATGACGAACCGGCTCGCGTCCTCGACCAGCCCCTACCTGCTCCAGCACGCCGACAACCCGGTCCACTGGTGGGAGTGGTCGCCGGAGGCGTTCGCGCACGCGCGGGAACGCGGCGTGCCCGTGCTGCTGTCGGTCGGCTACGCGGCCTGCCACTGGTGCCACGTGATGGCGCACGAGTCGTTCGAGGACGAGACCACCGCCGCGTACATGAACGCGCACTTCGTGAACGTGAAGGTCGACCGCGAGGAGCGGCCCGACGTCGACGCGGTGTACATGGCCGTCACGCAGGCGATGAGCGGGCACGGCGGCTGGCCGATGACCTGCTTCCTGACCCCGGACGGCGAGCCGTTCTACGCGGGCACCTACTACCCGCCGGTGCCGCGACCGGGCGTGCCCGCGTTCCGGCAGGTGCTGGAGGCGATCACGCACGCGTGGGAGGAACAGGGCGACGAGGTGCGCGCGTCGGCAGCGGACATCGTGTCCCGCCTGGAGTTCAAGGCGCTACCGAAGTCCACTGTGGACGAAGACGCGCTCGACGGTGCGGTGGTGTCGCTGCTGGGCCACTTCGACCGGGCGTACGGCGGGTTCGGCGGCGCCCCCAAGTTCCCGCCGTCGATGGTGCTGGAGTTCCTGCTGCGCCACCACGAGCGCACGGGGTCGGTCGAGGCGTTGTCGATGGCGCGGTCGACGTGCGACGCGATGGCCGACGGCGGCCTGTACGACCAGCTCGCGGGCGGGTTCGCGCGGTACGCGGTGGACGCGGCGTGGGTCGTGCCGCACTTCGAGAAGATGTTGTACGACAACGCTTTGCTGCTGCGAGTGTTCACGCATCTGAGCCGTCGCGACGGCAAGCCGCGCTACGCGGACGTGGTCCGGCAGACGGCCGACTTCCTGTTGAGGTCGTTGCGCACGGCCGAAGGCGGGTTCGCGTCGGCGTTGGACGCGGACACCGAAGGTGTGGAAGGCGCGACGTACGTGTGGACGCCCGCGCAGCTCGTGGAGGTGCTCGGACTGGAGCAGGGTGCGCAGGCCGCCGCACGGTACGGCGTGACCGACGCGGGGACGTTCGAGCACGGCACGTCCACGTTGAGGTTGCTCGGCGACGTGGACCCGGAGGCGGCGGCGCGGCTGCTGGCGGCCCGGGACCGGCGTCCGCAGCCCGCCCGGGACGACAAGGTCGTGACGGCGTGGAACGGCCTGGCGATCCAGGCGCTGGCCGAGGCGGGCGCGGTGTTCGGCGTCGGGGAGTGGATCGGGGCGGCGTCCCGTGCCGCCGCGTTGCTGCTGGACCTGCATCTGGTCGACGGGCGGCTGCGGCGGACGTCGCGCGACGGCGTGGTGGGGCGTGCGGCGGGCGTGCTGGAGGACTACGGCTGTCTCGCGGACGGGTTGCTGGCGTTGCACCAGGCGACCGGTGACGTGCGGTGGCTGACCGACGCGTGCGGTCTGCTGGACACCGCGCTCGACCGGTTCGCCGGTGCCGAGGACGGGGTGTACTTCGACACGGCCGACGACGCCGAGGCGCTCGTGCAGCGGCCCGCCGACCCGGCCGACAACGCGTCGCCGTCGGGGGCGTCGGCGTTGGCGTCGGCGTTGGTGACGGCTTCGGTGCTAGGCGCTCCGCATGCCGCGCGGTACCGGGCGGCGGCCGAGGCGGCGGTGTCGCGGGCCGGGTTGCTGGTGGCGCGCGAACCGCGGTTCGCCGGGCACTGGGCGAGCGTCGCGGAGGCGTTGCTCGCGGGTCCGGTGCAGGTCGCGGTCGTCGGGGAGGCGCCGGAGCTGGTGTCGGCGGCGTGGGCGGGCGTGCCCGGCGGTGCGGTCGTGGTGGCCGGTGCGCCGGACGCGGCGCCGTTGCTGGTCGACCGGCCGCTGGTGGCGGGTGGGCCGGCGGCGTACGTGTGCCGGGGGTACGTGTGCGATCGGCCGGTGACGGGTGTGGACGAGCTGGTCGCGGCTCTTCACCGCTGAGCGAAATCGCTGGGCCGTGCGGTGTTGCGGGCGTAGCGTCGGTATCACCGTAATCATGTAATCAAGGTGGTGTGCGATGCGACGTGGAGGGCAACAGGTCGACCAACCGCCGGCCGACGACGCGGCGGCGTGGTTCGCCGGACGCCTGCCGGACGACTGGTTCACCGGGCCGGTGGACGTGAGCGTCGACCGCGAGGAGATCGTGGTCGTCGGCGAACTGCCGGCCCTGGCCGAGGACTACCCGGACGCCGCCGACCGGTCGGCCGCCGAGTCGGGCCGGATCGCCCGGTTCCGCGAGCAGACCCGGGAGGAGCGGATCGGCATCGCCCGGCAGGCCGAACGCCGGTACGCGCGCAAGGTGGCGTGGGGCGTGCGGCAGGGCGGGACCGAGGAGCTGTTCACGACGCTGTCGGTGCCGGTGATGACCCGGCTGCGGCAGCCCGAGCGCAAGGTGCTGGACACGCTCGTCGCCGCGGGCGTGGCGAGGTCGCGGTCCGAGGCGTTGGCGTGGGCGGTGCGACTGGTCGGCGACCACGCCGACCGCTGGCTGGCCGACCTGCGCGAGGCCATGACGAAGGTGGACGACCTCCGCGCCCAAGGTCCGGACCTGGCCTGAACCGGTGATCACCCCCGGCGTCGGGGGTGATCACCACCGCGCTCAGGAGTAGACCGCGAACCAGATGGCGATGTTCTGACCCAGGTCTGACGCGCTGTGCCTGTCGATGATCGAAAAGTGGTCTGAGCTGCGATATTCCATCTCGACACTTCTCGCCGCATCTCACCGTTTTCCCACGTTCCACGGCCTGTGGACGGCCTGATCTTGAACGGCGAACCGGCCGGGCGCCGTCCCGATTCCACGCGGATCGGGGCTGACGCTCGGCCTTCGTCGTTTGGCCTGCTATGCCGCTTACGCATCCCGGTGGCAAGGCGGCGAAGCCGTCGCGGCAGCCGATCGCCGTGTCCAGCGCTGTCAAGCCCATGACCGCGCGATCGACCGGAGCCCTGCCGCCGGTAGCGGCTCATGGCCGGGGCCTCCTCCTACCAGGCGCGCCGCCACCCGGCCCCGTGGCGTCGACTCCGCGCACGGCCGCCGGGCGGAGCGAAGCGGGAGCCCGGCGTGCCGTGATGCGGGGAGTCGACGCCAACGCAGGCCGTTCCCGCCCGCGCGCCGCCGCAGGCGGCGCGCCTTGATCCCATAGAGCCCAATTCGGCAAGTAGCCGCAGAAATCCGGGCCGTCACGTCAGGCGCTCTTCAGGCCACGCAGCAGCTCTGCCAACTGTTCGGAAATTCCCGGGCAGGCACCCACCGTGCTGGAAGAATTGGCAGTATGATCATTACCCAGGGCATCGCGTAGTGACGCGCCTGCCTCCTGCGCTATCAGTACGCCGGGAAAGATATCGACCAAGTCATTTGAGAGAACGATCGCGGCGTCTATTCGCCCCTCGGCCAGCCACGCGAAATCATGCGCGGCCGATCCGAACATCCGAACTCGCTCGGCCTGCTCGGCGAGAAGTCGGGTAAGCTCCAGTCTGACTTTGTTCTTGTCGCCAGATTCAGGGCCGGTCGCGTAGTCGCCGATCGCGATGATGGCCTTGTCGAGACGGGCGGTATCGCTGACGGCGAGCTTCTTTCCGTTCATGAAAGCGCCATGACCTTGAGATGCCCAATAGTCGGCCTCAAGATAGGGGAAACTCATCGCCGCGACAAGCGGCTTTCCTTCGTGCACCAGTGCTATCTGAGTCGCGCAGAGCGGGATTCCGTGGACGAAGTTCGCCGTTCCGTCGATCGGGTCGAGCAGCCACACGTAGGCGCTCTGCGCGGCCTGCCCGCCCCTGCCTTGCTCTTCGCCGATGAACCCGATTTCGGGGGTGGCCTCGGCGAGGTATTCGCGGACTTCCTGCTCGATCCTCAGATCCACGTCGGTGTAGCTGTCCCGATCGGACTTTTCGGTCACGGTGGTCGGACGTGCGTGCTTCATGACATCGCCGCCGATGCGCACCGCCTTCTGTGCTATTTCGGTCAGTTGCGCGTACGAGCGCTTCACGTCATCTCCTGAGCGCGGTCCCACATGGATTCGAACACCTGTGAGAAGGTGGCGAACAAGCCAGGGACGGTGTCGTCCTTCTCTATGACCAACGTCGGCGATTCGACCCCACGGGCATCGGGCAGGTAGGGCTGCACCACGCACTTCGTGTGGTCGGTGATGAGGATGCTGTACCTGATGGGTTCGTCATACGTACGGATTTCCAGGCTGCCCTGCGCATCCGGCGGAACCTTCGACGCGACACGGCGCAAGGCTTCGATGTTGAGTCGGGTCAGCATGGACAAGTGACCCTCGGGCAGACCCTCTTCGTGTTCGCGCGCGGTGGTGTTCCGACCGTTCGGATCGAGGAACAGAGCCTTGACAGTGGTCCCTGTCTGGATCGAGGTCAACAGAAGCTTGTCCGAGTACTGCTGACACAGGACGTTGAGAGACAGTCCGGCTATGCGGATGTCCTGCGCGTCGACGAACAGGGCCTGCGGGGTGACATTGTGCAGAAAGTCGGTTCGGCTGGGGTAGATGGCGGTGACGTCGGCAAGGCGTACCTGTTGCGGAAGCTGGATCGGACGCGGCGCCGGTCGGTCGTGGTGGGCGGCGTCGGAGCGGGTCGCCGTCGGGGTCACCAGGCTTTCGGCGTCACCCGTGTGCGGCGCGAGTAGCTGTTCTGCTGTCCAGCCGGGGAACATCTTCTCCAGAACGCGGCAGTGGTCGGCGTAGGGCAGGCCCAGTAGGTCACCGGACAGCCATCGGTAGAACTGTGCTTTGCTCGGGTACGCCCCTATGAGGTCGCCGTCCAACTGTTTTGCCATACGGTCGTACTCCTTGCAGAAGGTTCGGTAGCCCTGCATGTGCCGCTGCCTGAGAAGCAGCTTCAGCAACGTCGACTCAGTCGGCATCCGGCGTCCCCTTACCTAGTGCGTCCCGACCAGACTAGCTGTACTGCCCTGAGAGGTTGTGGACGGTTCGACACGTAGTCGGATGATGTTGGAATGAGGGAGGGCCTCCGGGTTCGGTGTGGATTGCGACGTCGACACCGAGCCCACGGAGGCCCTCGTGACCCACGCTAACGCACCCTTGACCGAGCTGGGACGGCTGCGCCTGGCCCGGTGTGTCGTGGACGAGGGGTGGCCGCTGCGGCGGGCGGCCGAGCGGTTCCAGGTCTCGCCGACCACCGCCGCCCGCTGGGCCTCTCGCTACCGCGAGCTGGGCGAGGCGGGCCTGGTCGACCGTTCCAGCCGCCCGCACCGCAGCCCGCGTCGCCTGCCCACCCGCCGCGAACGCCGGATCGTCAAGGTCCGCCTGGCGCGTCGGTGGGGCCCGGCCCGCATCGCCCACCTGCTCGGACTGAACCCCTCCACCGTGCACCGGGTGCTGCGCCGCTTCGGCCTGGCCCGCCTGGCCCACCTGGACCGGGCCACCGCCACGCCGGTGCGCCGCTACGAACACGCCGCACCGGGCGACCTGGTCCACGTCGACATCAAGAAGCTCGGCAACATCCCCGACGGCGGCGGCCACAAGGTGCACGGACGGCGGGCCGGCGGGCGCAACAGCTCCGCCCACCGCGACCCGACCAGGCCCCGCAAGGTCCACGGCCGCCCGAACCTCGGCTACGCCTACCTGCACAACGCGGTGGACGACCACTCCCGGCTGGCCTACACCGAGATCCTGCCCGACGAGACCAAGGACACCGCCGCCGCGTTCTGGACCCGGGCACAGGCGTTCTTCCGGGAAGCCGGCGTCACCGTCCGCCGGGTGCTGACCGACAACGGCTCCTGCTACCGCTCACGGCTCTGGCGCGACACCCTCGCCAACGCGGGCATCACCCATAAACGCACCCGCGCCTACCGGCCACAGACCAACGGCAAGGTCGAACGCTTCAACCGCACCCTGCTCGACGAATGGGCCTACGCCCAGGCATACCGGTCTGAGACCGAACGCCGCGAGACGCTGCCGCGGTGGCTGCACACCTATAATCACCACCGCGGCCACACCGCACTCAAAGGCCAACCACCTGCCAGCCGCGTCCCCAACCTCACAGGACAGAACAACTAGCACTCGGATGAGACAAAGATGAGACACCCGTGAGTATGGCGCGCACGAAGAGAGACACCGACGTACCCCGGACGGGACGAATCGCTGCCGACGCTTGATGGACAAGCCGCAAACAGGCGGCATTGTCCAGAGAGGTACAGGCATGGCGATCACCAAGGGACACCGGTTCCCGATCTCGTTCGACGACGCGTTTCCTCAGGGCCTGGTGATGGTCGGGGACGTGATGCCCGACGTGGAGTACCAGACGCGGGAGGACAAGGCGGCCGGTCGTCCGGCTCGTCAGCGGATGGACGAGACCACCGGCAAGCGGCAGTGGAAGGTGTCCGTCACGGACCCGCACGAGCCCAACGCCAAGCGGAAGAGCTTCGAGGTCACCGTGCTGGCCGACGTTCAGCCGGTGCCGTCCACCAGTGAGGTCCTGCCGGGGATGCGGCCGGTCGAGTTCGAAGGGCTGACCGCAGAGCCGCGCGTCGCGGGGACGGGTGAGTTCAAGTACCAGACCTACCTGTTCCGGGCCACGGGCTTCGCCGGCTCGGGACGGGGCGCCGGCGGGAAGGGCGCCGCCGCAGAACCGTCCAAGGCCGCATGAGTCGTGGGCGATCAGCAGAAGGCCAGTGCTCAGTGGGAAGGCGCCTACCGGAGGTTCACGGAAGCGTCGGAGCGAAGCCGGTACTCGGGACCCGACGACCCGGATGCGGCATGCCGATTGGCGTCGGCCTACCGCAGCGTCGCCTGGTCGTGGCGCCAACTCGCCTCGATCAAGACGATTCCCTGGTGGGCAAAGGCGGCGGCGCTGCACGCGGCCGACACGTTCGATCAGGAAGCGAGCCTGTGCGAACGCGTCGCGGACTCGTCGGCTACCCGCGAGAGGTCCTCCGAGCGGGGAGGGAATCGCCCATGAGGAAATCCGACCGGTGGACGGATGCCCTGGCCTCTCCCACGCTGCACGAGGCGCACGTGCGGCTCGGGAAGCTGGCACCGCCTCCGAACGCGGCCCCCGAAGACCGAATCGCGTACCACGAACGATGCCGAGACGTGTACTCGAAGGTCTCGAAGGTCGACGCTGCCCACAAGCACGAGGCGACGGCCTGGGCGACTTGCGAGCTGAACAGCGCGACACGCATCCGGAACGCTCTGAAGGCCGAGCAGGAAGGCGCGGGCGATGTTGCCTAGTGGAACTGCCGGGCGGGTGCCGCTGTCCCGCGTAATCGGGGAAGGGTTGCCTGTCGAACACCTGCGCGGCGCGGGCTACAGCGCGAGAGTTCTGAAGGCCGTGCTGATGCCGATGCTCGGAGTACCGGCCCGGGAGTGGTCGATACGGGAGCTGGCCGACCCAGCCGGGTTCAGCTACTCGCCGGTTCGGGTCGCCTGTGGAGACCTGTATTCGTTGGGGCACCTGCGGTACCGGCTACAGCCAGGCAGTCGGGACTTCTGCCGGGCGGCCAAGCTCTACCGCCTGACCGATGCCGGAACGGTCGAATGGGGCGGTCGCCTGGCACGCACGGGGTCGCTCCTGACCCCGACGACTCCACTTTCCGACCTGACGGCCCAGGTGATGGGCGCCCGACTGCCCGAGGTGCGACGGGCGCGAACCGACCTGGTCGGCTATTCGAAAGGGACACTGATCCTGGTCATGCGGGCGGTGCTGAGGCGACCGGCGCGGATGTGGACCAGTGATCAACTGAGTCTCGCCACGACCATAAGTACGTGCACCGTGCTGTTGGCATGCCACGACCTGGTAGCGGCAGGCCACTTGGACAACCTGCCCCTCGCGTTGCGGCGGGACGGCACGCCCACGAAATGCCGCTTCCGACTGACGTCGAACGGCGCGGACGCGTGGGGCGAAGTGTTCGAACTCGACGGTTGACTTCCACATCTGCCATCACACAACCGAAAACGATCACCGACGTGTCGGCGTGGTCGCGGGAAGCGGATCGAGTCTTGGCGGGCCAGATCCGTTTCCCGACGACACACCGACCGGAATTCTTGCGCGCTTTCGTTGACACACAAGGGGTTTCGGTCATGTCAAGCGTACTGCTCTCTGGGGGTGGCGCGTCAAGTCGGCGCCGTCCGGTCATGTGGAAGATCCGCGATGGACGGCGGTGCGACGGCTGCCACAGGTTCGCGGTGTACGCGCCTGGACAGGTCGTGTGCTCGCGGTGCCTTGGCTGGTTGCCGCTCGTCTTCGCCGGGGGTGCGCGGTGAGCGGGCGGTGGGTCGATCCGGCGCCGTTCGAGGGTGCCCGGCCGCGTGTGCCGTGGTGGATGTTGATGCCGGGGCGGCTGCGGTGGTTGGCCGTGCTGGTCTTCCTGGTGTGGTCGCTGGTCGTGGCGGTGGTGCGGCTGGTGTTCGTCGTGCTGCGGTACCCGATCGCCGTCGTGGTGCTCGCGGGCTCGGCGTGGGTCTGGTGGCGGTTCGGGTTGTCGCCGTTGGTCCTGGCGTTGTTGTCGCTGGTGGCGGCCCTGGAGTTGTGGTGGGGGCTGTGGCGGCGGTCGTTCCTGCGGTGGTTCTGGCTGCGGGTGGTGACGGAGTGGCGCCGTGCGACGGTGTACGTGCCCCGGTGGCGGTCGGTGGTGCGGTTGTCGGGCCTGGTCGGTCGGGACCGGGGGCGTGAGTACCGGCCCCGGTTGCGGCGGGTGCGGTCGGAGGGGTGGCGGGACCGGGTCCGGGTGCGGATGGTGCCCGGCCAGGCGCCGGACGCGTGGGAGGCGCGGCGGGAGGGGTTGGCGCACTCGTTCGGCGCCCGGTCGTGTCGGGTGCGGGTGCTGCGGCCCCGGGTGGTGGAGCTGGACTTCGTGCACTCGGACCCGTTGGCCCGGCCGGTCCCGGTCCCCGCGCTGGGCGGGGTGGAGGTGGACTTCCGCCGGGTGGTCGTGGGGGTGACGGAGTCGGGGCGGCCGTGGCGGCTGCGGTTGCTGGGCGCCCAGGTCCTGGTGGTCGGCGTGCCGGGTGCGGGCAAGGGCTCGGTGCTGTGGTCGCTGGTCTGGTTCCTGGCCCCGGCCGTGCGGGCCGGTCTGGTCCGCCTGGTCGGGATCGACCCGAAGGGCGGGATGGAACTGGGGCAGTGCCCGGAGGCGTTCGACCGCGTCGTCTACGACAACGGGCCCGACGCGGTCGCGTTGTTGGAGGCCGTCGCCGCGCAGGTGAGGGAACGCGCGTCCCGCTACCGGGGTGTGCGGCGGCTGTGGACGCGGTCGGCCGGTGAGCCGTTCACCGTGCTGGTGGTGGACGAACTCGCGGACCTGGTCGCCTACCAGCCGGACAAGGGCCTGCGGGAACGCGCGGTGCGGGCGGTGCAGACGATCACCTCGCAGGGCCGGGCGCCGGGTTATGCGGTGGTGGGTCTGGTGCAGGACCCGCGCAAGGAGGTCGTCGGGTTCCGGCACCTGTTCTCCACCCGTGTGGCGCTGCGCCTGGACGAACCGGGCCAGGTGGACATGGTGCTCGGCGACGGGGTCCGGGAGCGGGGTGCGGCGGCGCATGAGATCGGCGAGGACACCCCCGGTGTCGCCTGGGTGAAGCAGGACGACCGCCGCGAGCCGGAGCGTGCCCGCGCGTTCCACGTGACCGACGGCGATCTGGTGGAGCTGCGCGACTACCTGACCTACGGCCGGGTCCACGAACAGCCCGACGACGGCGACCAGTGGCAGGAGGCGGCATGAACGGCGGGACTCGCGCTGAGCGGATGCGCCAACCCATGGCGCTGGACGTGGCCAAGGCGGCTGCGGAGAAGTACGGGGTGTGCGTGCGGCCGTTCACGATGGAGGTCGAGGACCGGGAGAGCTTCGAAGTCCGGTACGTGGCCGTGCCGTGCGGGTCCACTGTGGAGAGTGTGTGCGGGCCGTGTGCCCGCAAGGCCAGGGCGTTGCGGATGGCCCAGTGCCGCGAGGGCTGGCACCTGACGGAGGAACCCGACCTCACGCCGCGTCGACCGTCCGAGGACGAGACGGCGCTGACGACCTTCCGCGCGGACCTGGTCACGGCGTACCGGGAGGCGGTCGGGTCCGGGGAGGCGGGGCACGCGGATGAGCTGAGGGAAGAAGTCCACTCGGTCGACGCGGAACTTCGGCAACTCGGCGTGCGGGGTCGGCTGCCCTCGCCGGACCTGCCCGCCGCGCGGCCGGTGAAGCGGTCTACGAAACGCCGTCAGGACGCGCCGGACCTGCCCCGGCGGCGGGTCGAGAAGCGGACCGTCGGACGGGAGTACGCGGGTCGGTTCCGGCCCTCGATGTTCGTCACGCTCACCCTCGACACCTACGGCCGTGTCCACGACGACGGCACCCCCGTGGACCCGACGACCTACGACTACCGGCGGGCCGCGCGGGACGCGGTGCACTTCGCGTCGCTGGTGGACCGGTGGTGGCAGAACCTGCGCCGCGTCGCCGGATGGGACGTGCAGTACTTCGCCACCGTCGAACCCCAACGCCGGGCCGCGCCGCACCTGCACGCCGCGTTCCGCGGCTCGCTGCCGCACGCGACGATCCGCCTGGTCACCGCCGCCACCTACCACCAGGTCTGGTGGCCACGACACGACGAACCCGCCTACGACCGCGACCACCCGCCCGTCTGGGACGCACGGGCCGACGCGTTCGTCGACCCCGACACCCGCCGACCACTCACCTTGTGGGACGACGCGGTCCAGGCGGCCGACGAACCCGCGCACGTGGTCCGCTTCGGCCGCCAGGTGCACTCCAAGGGCATCCTCGGCGGCACGGAAGAAGCCGGACGCCACATCGGCTACCTGTGCAAATACCTGACAAAGTCGATCGGCGAGGTGGTCGACCAGCGTACCGACCGGCAACGGCGGCACGCCGACCGTCTGGCCGATGAGCTGGCCGTCACGCCCTGCTCGGACCGGTGCCCGGTCTGGCTGCTCCACAGCGTCCAACCGCGCGGCGCCGGTCCCCGGACCATCCCCGGCCACTGCAAAGGTCGGGCGCACCGCCGGTCGACGCTCGGCCTGCCCGGACGGCGGGTGCTCGTGTCGCGCAAGTGGTCGGGCAAGACCCTGGCCGACCACCGGGCGGACCGGAAGCGGTTCGTGCTCGACGCCTTGGCAGCGGTCGGCATCGAGAAGCCGGAACCCGACACCTCCCGACTCGTCTGGCACAAGGTCCGGCCCGGAGACCCGAACGTCCCGCCACGCGCGCACCAGCTCATGCACGCCATCGCCGAACGGACCCGATGGCGAGCCGAGTACGACCGCGCACTACTCGCAGCAGCGGGACCGCCCGAAGTTTCGGCAATAGCGGCTTGATGGCGGGGGGAATCATGGCGCAGGTTGAACCCTTGTGGAGCGTTGACGAGGTCGCGATCTTCCTGGGGGTCCCGGTGAAGACGCTTTACCAATGGAAGTGGCGGCGGTACGGACCGCCGGTTCGCAAAGTGGGCAAGCACCTTCGCTACGTGCCCGCTCAGGTTCGTCGGTGGGTCGAAGAAGACGCCGCCGCGTAGAGGTTTCAGCAATTCGACAGACAGGAGGAGCCTGCCATGGGTCACATCCAAGACCGCTGGTGGAAGGAGGTCACCGACCCGGTGTCCGGTCAGGTCACGCGGGTCAAGACCTCGTCGTACGGGAAGGGACTGCGTTACAAGGTGCGCTACCTCGACCCGCAGGACAACGAGAAGAGCAAGAGCTTCCCGGACCGGCAGAAGAAGCGGGCCGACGACTTCCTGCTTGAGGTCGAGTCGGACAAGAGGGAAGGTAAGTACGTCGACCCCAGGGCAGGAGAAATCTTGTTCTCGAAGTACGTCGTGACGTGGTTCGGCGGGCAGTCGCAGGACGCGGCGACCCAGGAGAACCTTCACAACCAAGTGGACAAGCGCATCGAACCGTTCTTCGGCCGGATGAAGATGAGCGGGATCACCATCCCGCGCGTCCGCGAGTGGATCGGCTGGCTTGGGGACGCGGGGCTGAGCCTCCGCTATCAGCAACTGCTGTTCGATCGGCTGTCGTCCATCCTCAATGCGGCCGTGGAGGAGAAGATCATTACCTCCAACCCGTGCAAGGCGCGGAGCGTGCAGCGGCCTTCACCGCCTGAGCGACGGGTTACGCCGTGGCCGGAAGCTCGGATGCGTTCGGTCCGGCTGGCCCTGCCGATCGAGTACAGGATCGCGCTCGTCCTCGGTGGTGGGACAGGTCTGCGGCAGGGTGAGGTGTTCGGCTTGGCGGTCGATGACATCGATCGTGACGCCTTGCAGCTGAACGTGGTTCGTCAGGTCCGGATCGTCGGCAACCAGTTGGTGTACGCCCTGCCCAAGAGCAAGAAGGCCCGGACGGTTCCGCTGGGTGGCGGCGTCCTGGATGCCCTGGATGACCACATGGCGGACTTCCCGCCTGTCGACGTGACGTTGCCGTGGGAGCGACCCGGCGGCGAGATGGTGACGGCTCGGCTCGTGCTGTCGATGGGAGGCACGGCGTGCAGGCGTCAGGTGTTCAACATGGGAGTCTGGCGACCTGCCTTCGCCACGGCCGGGCTGGAGTACCGCCCCCGGGAAGACGGGATGCACGGCCTTCGGCATCTCTACGCCTCCAGTCAGTTGGAGAACGGGGTGTCGATCAAGGCGCTGTCGCTGAACCTCGGGCACCACGACCCGGGCTTCACGCTCCGGACCTACACCCACCTGATGCCGACCAGTCACGACCGGAGCCGCCGGGCCGCCGATCGCCTCTTCAAGCCCAGGGGGCGGCCTGACGGCCTGGAGACGGCCTGATCATGGAAATAGGGGTGCTGAGAGGGGTAAAACCGCAGTTCAGGAGTAGACCGCGAACCAGATGGCGATGTAGTGGCACAACGCGGCGACGACCGTCGCCGCGTGGAAGAACTCGTGGTAGCCGAACACCCGGGGCCACGGGTCGGGCCAGCGGGAGGCGTAGAAGATCGCGCCCGCCGTGTACAGCAGGCCGCCGACCACGATCAGCACCAACGCTCCGACCCCGACGTGCTCCAGCAGGTCCGGCAGCACGAAGACCGCCACCCAGCCCAGCGCGATGTAGATCGGCACACCCAGCCAGCGCGGGGCGTGCGGCCAGACTAGCTTCAACGTCACGCCGCCCAGCGCGCCGAACCACACCACGGCCAGCACGACGTTGCCCGTGTCCGGCGGCATCGCCAACAGCGCGAACGGCGTGTAGGTGCCCGCGATGAACACGAAGATCATCGAGTGGTCCAGGCGCTTCATCCACGTCCGCGCCCTGGCGCTCACCCAGTTCACCCGGTGGTAGAGCGCGCTCACGCCGAACAGGCCCAGCACCGTCACGCCGTACACCGACACGGCCAGCGTGGCCTTCGTGGACGCGGTCGACGCCGCGAGCGCGATCAACGTCGCCCCCGTGCCGACCGACACGACGAACGACCAGAGGTGCAGCCAGCCCCGCATGCGCGGGCGTAGCGCGGGAGCCGGGTTGAGCGTTGTCACCGGACCGAGGTTACGGGACGGTAGGTTGTGCGGCCGGCACGGGACGGCGTGAGCGGGGCCACCCGGCGTACGCTCTACCGGCGTGGGTGTCCGCGAGCATGTCAAGCACGTTCTCCTCAAAGGCTACGAGTTCCGGCTGAACCGGTGGCTCGCCGGCAAACAACGACCACGGCACGTGGGCGTCGTGCTCGACGGGAACCGCAGGTGGGCTCGTGAAGCCGGGTTCGAGGACGTGGCGCACGGGCACCGGGCCGGTGCGCGCAAGATCCTCGAACTGCTCGCCTGGTGCCGCGAGGCCGAGGTCGAGGTCGTCACGCTGTGGATGCTGTCGACGGACAACCTGGACCGCCCGGCCGCGGAACTCCTGCCGCTGCTGGACATCATCGCCGACATCGTCGACGAGATCGCCGAACCCGGTAACCCGTGGCGCGTGCGGCACGTCGGCGCGCTCGACATGCTGCCGACCGAGACCGCGGCCCGGCTGTCCGCCGCCGCCCTGCGCACGGCCGACCGCACCGGCCTGGTCGTCAACGTCGCCGTGGGCTACGGCGGCCGGCAGGAGATCGCCGACGCGGTCCGCAAGCTGCTCCAGAAGCACGCCGAGTCCGGCGGCACGATCGAGGAACTGGCCGAGGTCCTCGACGTCGACCACATCGCCGAGCACCTGTACACCTCCGGCCAGCCCGACCCCGACCTGCTCATCCGCACGTCCGGCGAGCAGCGGCTGTCCGGGTTCATGCTGTGGCAGTCGGCGCACTCCGAGTTCTGGTTCTGCGAGGCGTACTGGCCGGAGTTCCGGCGGACCGACTTCCTGCGGGCGTTGCGCGACTACGCGATCAGGCACCGCCGCTTCGGTTCGTAAACCGCATGGACGTCGTCCGCGAGTACCTGCTCCTGGGTCTTCGCCTGGGCCGACTGCGTCCCGGTCTCGTCGACTCGTACACCGGCGACCCGGTGCTGCGGCGGATCGTCGGGGACGAGTCGCGTCCGCACGCCGCCGCGTTGGCCGTCCGTGCCGCCGACCTGCGTCGGGCCGTGGCGGACGCCGACCTGGAACCGGTCCGCCGCGAGTTCCTGCACGCGCAACTCGTCGCGATGGAGTGCACGGCCCGCGCGCTGGCCGGTGCGCGGATCGGGTTCGTCGCCGAGGTCGAGTCGTACTACCAGGTCACGCCCGTGCCCGGCGACCAGGACCGGTACTTGCGCGTGCACCGCGAACTCGACGACCTGCTGCCCGGCCGGGGTCCGCTGGCCGGGCGGCTCGCCGATCACCGGTGCGCCGACCGCGTGCCGCGCCGACGGCTCAAGGGCGCGGTCGAGGCGTTGTCCGGCGCGCTGCGGGGCGTGGTGCGGTCGCGGTTTGCGCTGCCCGCCGGGGAGGCGGTCGAGTACGAGGTCGTCCGGGACCGGTCGTGGAGCGGGTTCAACCACTACCTGGGCGGGTTCCGGTCGCGCGTCGCGGTCAACGCCGACCTCGGCCACCGCATGTCCACGTTGCCGCACCTCGTGGCGCACGAGTCGTACCCGGGTCATCACACCGAGCACTGCCGCAAGGAGGTCGGGCTCGCCGGCCACGCCGAGCGGTCGCTGTTCCTGATCGACACGCCGCAGTGCCTGATGGCCGAGGGCCTGGCCGAACTCGGGCTGCACGCGGCCGTCGGACCGGGATGGGGGCGGTGGGCGCAGGACGTCCTGGCCGAACTCGGCCTGCGGATGGCGGGCGAGGCGTGCGAACGCGTCGAGGCGGCGTCGGCCGGGCTGCTCGCGGTCCGGCAGGACGCGGCGTTGATGCTGCACGACCGGGGCGCCCACCCCGACGACGTGGTGGCGTTCCTGTGCCGGTGGCTGCTGGTGTCCGAGGTGCGGGCGCGGCAGCTGGTGCGCTTCCTCGGTGACCCTCTGTGGCGGGCGTACACCACAACGTACGTGGAAGGCGTCCGGTTGCTGAAAGCATGGCTGGACGTGCGTCCACCCGCTGAGACGCTCCAGGACCGGTATCTGCGCCTTCTGGACGAACCGCTTGTGCCTCGAATGGTTCAACGGGAACTGTCGGCAGGAATTCCCCGATTGTCCTTCGACCATGGCAAAATCCGACCGGTGGGTCGTGTGAACCTGTCCTGAGCTGCCACGACGGCGTACGCGTCAACACGTCGCGATACCGTTTTCGTAACGCAATAGGCCGAACGGATCATCTTTCGCGGGTGCGTCGGTGAGGTGACGAATTGGCGAATCACCTGTGTGGCTGCCTGCAAAAGGAGTGCTTGCGGAGGTAACTTCCGCAGTGGCGGACCGCGTCCACTGCGGACCGCGCAGGGAGGCCCTGATCGTGGCGGTTGGCGCGAGGGGGCCGGCACCCGGCCCTTGTGGTCGGTACGCGTAGCGCGCACCGGCCTATCAGGGTAGTGCCTGGCCCAGCGAGGAGCGGACGCGGGTGCCGCGTTCGTGAGGGAGTTGCCGTGAACGCACGACGACCCGCGAGCCGTTCCTCAGGCTCACCGCGCAGCACTTCCCGGCGCCGTGGCGCGCCGGCGTGCCACACCTACGTGGTGGACACGTCCGTGTTGCTCTCCGACCCCCTGGCCATCTCGCGGTTCGCGGAGCACGAGGTCGTGCTGCCGCTCGTGGTGATCAGCGAGCTGGAGGCCAAGCGGAACCACCCCGAGCTGGGTTGGTTCGCCCGGGAAGCGTTGCGACTGCTCGACGACCTGCGGTTGCGGCACGGTCGCCTCGACAGCCCCGTGCCGATCGGGGACGTCGGCGGCACGCTGCGCGTCGAGTTGAACCACACCGACCCGGAGGTGCTGCCCGCGGGTTTCCGCACGGACTCCAACGACGCCCGCATCCTGGCCTGTTCGCTCAACCTCGCGGCCGAGGGGCACAAGGTCGTCCTGGTCACCAAGGACATGCCCCTGCGCGTGAAGGCGGGCGCGGTCGGCTTGGCGGCCGAGGAGTACCGGGCGCACGACGTGACCCTGTCCGGGTACAGCGGCATGGCGGACGTGGACGTGGACCAGTCCGTCGTGGACGCGCTCTACCGCGAAGGAACCGTCGACCCGTCGACGGTCGACCTCGCCCGACTGGCCGAACTGCCGTGCCACAGCGGTCTGCGCCTGCTGGCCGGGACATCCAGCGCCCTGGCCCGGGTGACGCCGGACAAGCAGATCAGGCTGGTCCGCGGCGACCGCGAGGCGTTCGGCCTGCACGGCCGGTCGGCTGAGCAGCGCGTCGCCCTCGACCTGCTGCTCGACACCGAGGTCGGCATCGTCTCGCTGGGCGGACGAGCCGGTACGGGCAAGTCGGCGCTGGCCCTGTGCGCGGGTCTGGAAGCGGTGATGGAACGGCGCCAGCACCGCAAGGTCGTGGTCTTCCGGCCGCTGTACGCGGTGGGCGGGCAGGAGTTGGGCTACCTGCCGGGTTCGGAGACCGAGAAGATGCAGCCCTGGGCACAGGCCGTGTTCGACACGCTGGGCGCGCTGGTGAGCCAGGACGTGGTCGAGGAGATCATGGACCGGGGCATGCTCGAGGTCCTGCCCCTGACCCACATCCGGGGGCGGTCGCTGCACGACTCGTACGTGATCGTCGACGAGGCGCAGTCGTTGGAGCGCAACGTCCTGCTCACGGTCCTGTCGCGGCTGGGTGCCAACTCCCGGGTGGTGCTGACCCACGACGTCGCCCAGCGCGACAACCTCAGGGTGGGGCGGCACGACGGTGTGGCCGCGGTGATCGAGAAGCTCAAGGGCCACCCCTTGTTCGCACACATCACCCTGACCCGCTCGGAGCGCTCGCCGATCGCCGCCCTGGTGACCGAGATGCTGGAGGACTACGCGTCCTGATCCCACCCCGCGCCGGGCAGGTCTCCCTGCCCGGCGTGGGGCTTGTTCCGTGCACCTCGGCTACGGGTCGCGGGTCGCTTCGGCTGTGCCTGTCCGGGCGCCTCCTGCCGGCCCGCCCGGTTTCGCGAGTTTTCGCCCTCCGGCTCGCACGCTGTCACTCGGCTTGCGTCGCGGGTCGGCTTGCGTCGCCGGTTTGCCTGCCACTCGTCGGTTCGCGGACCTGACGTCCGGCCTTGCGGACCGCCGGTCGACTTCTCTGGCCCGCCTGCCCGCCTGCCCACCGGCCGACTCTTCTCCGCCACCCGTTCCCTGCCGAAGTGTTCGCCTTCCAAGCGTTCGCCTCCCTGGTGGTCACCTCTTGGTGGTCGCCCCTGGTGGTCGCTGCCTCGGGAACAGGACATCGCTGGTCGCGGGCGTTGGTCACCGCCTCGGGAGTCGCAGCCTCGGTGATCACCACCCGGCGGGCAGCGGACGACCCTCCGCGAATCCGGCCGCCGACTGCACGCCCAGCACCGCCCGCCCGTGGAACTCCTCCAGGGTGGTCGCACCCGCGTAGGTGCAGGCCGACCGCACACCGGCCGTGATCGAGTCCAGCAGGTCCTCGACCCCCGCCCGCGCCGGGTCGAGCCGCATCCGCGACGCGGAGATGCCCTCCTCGAACAACCCCTTCCGCGCCCGGTCGAACGCGTTGTCGCTTCGGGTCCGCGCACTCACCGCCCGCTTCGAGGCCATGCCGAACGACTCCTTGTAAAGCCGTCCCGCCTCGTCGCGGTGCAGGTCGCCGGGCGACTCGTAGGTCCCCGCGAACCACGAACCGACCATGGCCGCGGAAGCCCCGGCAGCCAACGCCAGCGCGACGTCACGCGGATGCCGCACACCGCCGTCGGCCCACACGTGCTTGCCCAGCGCACGTGCCTGCGTCGCGCACTCGGCGACCGCCGAGAACTGCGGTCGGCCGACCCCGGTCATCATGCGCGTGGTGCACATGGCCCCCGGCCCGACGCCGACCTTCACCACGTCCGCACCCGCTTCGACCAGGTCCCGCACGCCTTCGGCGGTCACCACGTTGCCCGCGACCACCGGAACCCCGGGCTCCAACGACCGCACGGCGTGCAGCGCCGTGATCATCTTTTCCTGGTGCCCGTGCGCGGTGTCCACGACCAGCGTGTCCACCCCGGCCTTGAGCAGGTCGGCGGCCTTGGCGCGCACGTCGCCGTTGACACCGATCGCCGCCGCGACCCGCAACCGTCCGTCGGCGTCGACCGCCGGCGCGTACACCTCGGCCCGCAACGCGCCGAGTTCGGTCAGCACGCCCCGCAGCACCCCGTCGCCGTCGACCCCGAGCGCGACCCGTTGCGAACCGCCGTGCAGCAGCCCGAACACCTCACGCGACGGAGTCCCGAGCGTGACGGTGACGACCCGCTCGTCCAGGACGTCCTGCAACCGCGTGAACCGGTCCACCCCGGCCAACGCACCCTCGTCGACGACCCCGACCGGCCGTCCGTCGCCGTCGACCACGACCACCGCACCGTGCGCCCGCTTGTGCAGCAGGTTGAGCGCATCGGCGACGGAATCACCGGGCTCCAGCGTCAACGGCGTGTCCCAGACCGTGTGCCGCGCCTTGACCCACCCGACGATCTCGGCGACGGCATCCGGCGCCATGTCCTGGGGCAGCACCACCAACCCGCCGCGCCGGGCCACGGTCTCGGCCATCCGCCGCCCCGCGACCGCGGTCATGTTGGCCACCACGACCGGAATCGTGGCCCCTGTCCCGTCGAAGGTCGACAGATCCACCCCGAACCGGGACTCGACCGCCGACCGGCCGGGAACGAGGAAGACGTCGTCGTAGGTCAGATCGTGACTGGGCCGGTGCCCCTCGATGAATCGCACACCCGATTGATACCCCGCACACCTCCGTTCCGCCGTGAGAAGCGACAACTGCCGACAGTCCGACCTCCACCCGCTGACCACCGGGCCGGGTCGGCAGGCAGGGAGTCTTGATCGCGGATCGCCGCGAGCACCCCGCTGCTCGCCGATCCTCGAGTCCACCGGACCCGTGCGTCGGGAAGCCAGGCAGAGCCCGGATCTGGCTCCATGGCGTCCTCGAATCGGCCTATGGCCCCGGTTGGCCGACGCGACACCGTGGACCGGCGCCTCGCATTCGCGCTGGTTCGGGGTCTGCGCACGCACCCGGTCCGCACGCCGGGCGGACTGCCGGTCAGGTTCGGCCTGACCGGGGCACCACCCGACGAACGCACCACCCGACTCGACATCCTCCACGCCGATCTCGACCTGACGACCGCACGACGGGTCAGCTCCCGACCGCCGGTACTACGGCCACGACGTCGAACAGGCCCTGGCCGGGCCGGTCCCGTTGCGGCCGGGCCCGCAAAGGCGGGGCCGAACGACCCGGTACGGCGTTGTTCAAGCCGCTGTGCCAGGCCGTCGAGTCGATCAACCAGACCTCCAACGGCCAACTCGACCTCGAACGACACGGCGGACGCACACCCGCTGGCGTGATCGCCTTCGTGCTCCAACGCGTTCTGGCCTCGCCGCCGCCATCCGGCACAACGACAAGACCCACCAACTCGTCAACCGACCCTGACCGCCCACGACCGCTGACCGAATTACGCCCTACCCGTCCAGCGCATGCCCCATCCAGGGCACCAGGCAGACCGGCGGCACGAAGGCCGGGAGCGGGTGGCCGTCCTGGCCGTTGCCGCAGGCCGCTTGGGCAGCCGCCACCAGGAGTCGGGTGCCGAGCAGCGTGGTGGCGGGCGATGCCGGCACGCACCGCGTGCAGGGCGAGTTCCGATGCGGTCCGGTCGTCGGCACGCCCGAGACCTGGTTGGTGGCGGCGCGTCGGGATCGGCGGTTTCGGACCCGGCCACCGTCCGTCGGCCAGGATCTCCGTACACACGGTGATCCTGGAACGACGCCGACGCGTCGGTTCATTGCGAGTCGAACGGTGAGCGGCCGATCGTTCTCGTCCGCCGCGCATCGTTCGCCATCGCCAAACCCAAGGCAGGCACCCACGACCGACATGCCCCACCGTGACGGACCCGGAAGGTCGTCAAGGCGACGCCATGACCGGCCGGCTGTTCTGAGCGGTCGGACCCGCGGGCCGGAATCCGTGCAAGGGGCGTCAGCCAATGGCACCACCTGCCTTGTGCGACAACGCTCGCACGGTGTCGATCGTGTCGGCTTCGGCAGCGTCCTTGTCGGGTCGGTAGCGGACGACCCGGGCAAAGCGCAGCGCTACGCCGCCCGGATACCGCGTGCTCGTCTGGACGCCGTCGAGTTCGATCTCGATCACGAGTTCGGGACGGACCTCGACCACCCACTCGCTCTTGTCGGTGGCGATGGCCAGCAGTTCGCGGGTCTGCCAAGCCAGCAGTTCGTCGGTCAGCCCCTTGAACGTCTTGCCCACCATCATCGGCGGACCGCCGTCCGGGTCCCGGGCGCCCAGGTGCAGGTTGGACAGCAGGCCCTTGCGGCGACCGCTGCCCCACTCGACACCCAGTACGACCAGGTCGAGGGTGTGGACGGGTTTGACCTTCTGCCACGCCCGCCCACGCCGACCGGCCGCGTAGACCGACTCCAGCGACTTGACCATCACGCCCTCGTGCCCGGCGTCCAACGCCTCGTCGAGCACGGCCGCCGCACGGTCGCCGTCGGGATCGGACAAGCCGGGAATGACGTGCTCGCCCGCGATGTCGCGCAGCGCCGCGAGCCGTGCGCGCAACGGCTCGTCGAGCAGATCGACACCGTCCCGGTGCAGGCAGTCGAAGAAGAACGGGCTCAGCAACAGTTCCCGGGTGTCCTGTGCGCCGAACCTGCTCATCGTCTCCTGGAACGGCCGCGGTTTGCCGCTGTCGTCGAGCGCCAGCGTCTCCCCGTCGAGCACCACCGAGTCGCATGCCAGTCCCCGCACCAGCTCGACCAGCTCCGGAACCGATGCCGTGATCTCCCGCAGCGTCCGGGTGAACACCCGGACCTCGTCCCCTTGCCGGTGGACCTGGATCCGTGCGCCGTCGAGCTTGTGCTCGACCACGCAGGAACCCAGCTCTGCCAACGCCTCCGGTAGGGACGCCGCGGGGGAGGCCAGCATCGGTCGGACCGGACGGCCGACCTGGAGCCGGAACGCCGACAGGCCCTCGACACCTGTCGACAACGCGGCCGAAGCCGTCTCCGACAGGCTCCCGCTGAGCATGAACGCCCGGCGCACCACCTCGCCCGGCACGTCCGAGGCTTTCGCTATCGCGTCCAGCATCACCCCTTCCAACGCTCCCTGGCGCAGTTCCCCGGTCAGCAACCGGCGCAGGAAGTCCTGTTCGGATTCCGTGGCGCGGGAGAACAGGCCGGCCAACGCCTCGGCCCGCCTGCCCGCCGCGCCCTTGCCGCTGATCCCCGCGAACGCGCCGAGCGCCTCGTCCACATCGGACACCGTCAGCGTCGCCTCACCGTCCGGCGGCACGGAAAGGTCGAACACGGTGCGGAAACCCGCGCCGACGCGGCCCTGGCTCGGTGCACCGACCAGGAACGAGACGACCGCGGGCGTGGTCGACCGGCGTACCAGTCCGGCCAGGGCGGCGACCTTGGCCAGGCGGGAGCGCGTCGCCGCCACCGCGGCGGACGTCTCGACGACCTCGGAGAACAACATGCGGCCATGGTGCACCCGACCCCTGACAAATACCGGTCGGTAACCGTGCTGTGTCACACGATCGTATGGCGGTACTTGCCGAGTCCGTGCTGGTGGTGGCTACCTTGGTCGTGAATCGAGAGGAGGTGTTCGAACGGATGTGCCCACGGTTCCGACGCTCGCCATGATCCGCACCGCCGCCCGCAGCCGGTCCGGGGTCGTGGCCGCGTAGCCCAGGACCAACCCCGGAAAAGTCGGTGTCCCGGCGAAGTCCGCCAATGCGAGGGTGTTGACGCCTCTGCCCGCCAGACGTCCTTGCACGGCAACGTCGTCGGTCCCGTCCGGCAGGCGGATCACCACGTGCAGCCCGGCCGCGACACCGATCGGTTCCCACGTCGGCAGCTCTTCGGCCAACGCGGAGAGCAGCGCGTCGCGGCGTGCCCGGTACAGCTGACGGGTGCGTCGCAGATGGCGGTCGTAGCCGCCGGAGCGCATCAGGTGTGCGAGTGCGGCCTGCGGAAGGGTCGCCGTGCCGAGGTCGTTCATCCGCTTGCGTTGCACGACGGCGGCGTGCAACACGGGCGGCAGGACGAGCCAGCCGAGGCGTAGTGCGGGTGCGAGCACCTTGCTCGTGCTGCCCTGGTAGACGACACGGTTCGGGTCGAGTGCCTGCATCGCGCCGGTCGCGGGTCGGTCGTAGCGGTGTTCGGCGTCGTAGTCGTCTTCGACCACGAGGCCGTCGCGGTCGTGTGCCCATGCCAGCAGGGCCCGTCGGCGTTCCGGATGCAGCACGACGCCGAGCGGGAACTGGTGGGCCGCGGTCACGAGCACGGCGCGGCAGTCCGTGGCGGCCAATCGGTCGACGCGGATTCCCCGTTCGTCGACGGGTACTCGCACGGCCTCCAAGCCGTGTGAGGACAGGAGGGCGGTGCTGCCGAAGTGGCATGGGTCCTCGACGGCGACTGTGCGGTGTCCGTTGTCGCGCAACACTTTCGCCACGAGGGCGAGTCCCTCGGCGGCGCCGTCGGTGACGACCACGTCGGACGGCCGGGCGGCCACCGCCCGGACCCGGCCGAGGTAGTCGGCAAGCTCCGCGCGGAGGCCCGCGTACCCGGCCGGGTCCGGGTAGCCGAGGGCGTCGGCGGGGAGTCCGGCGAGGGCGGTGCGGTGGGCCTGTGACCACTCGTCGCGTGGGAACGCGTTGAGTGCGGGCAGGCCGGGGCGCAGGTCGTACCGCCAGCGGCGGGGTGGTGCGGCGTCCTCCGGCGGCCGGTCGGCCGGTGGGGCGTCGGGCCACGTGACCGCGGCGGCGACCGCGGTTCCGGAGCCGCGCCTGGCGACCAGGTAGCCCTCGCCGACCAGTTGGGCGTAGGCCGAGGTGACCGTGCCTCGGGCTACGCCGAGTTGGGCGGCGAGGTCCCGGCTGGACGGCAGGCGGGTGCCGGGGGCGAGACGGCCGTCGCGCACCGCGCGGCGCAGTTCGGACTCCACGGCGCGGCGACGTCCCGTCGGGTGGGGGAGCAGGAGTTCACGGTAAGTGGTCCAGTTCGTGGCCATCGAAGTGGAGCTTAATCCTGGTCCACTGCCCGGCGAGGGTGTTGTCATGCGAATGGCGATTGTGGCCGGTGTGCTGTCGTCGGTGATCGTGGGCGCCTCGGTTCCCACGACTGGGATGCTTCAGGACTACCCGCTGCTGACGGGGCAGGCACTGCGCTACGCGTTGGGTGGCGTGTTGCTGCTCGGATTGACGTTGCTGCGCCGTGAACGGGTCGTGTTGCCGCGGCGCAGGGACTGGCTGGCGTTGGTGGCGCTGGTGGGCTTCGGGATGCTCGGGTTCAACGCGTGTGTCCTGTACGCCCAGCGGTACGCCGAGCCCGGGTTCGTGGCGGCGGTGCTCGGTGCCAGCCCGCTGGTGTTGGCGTTGGTCGCGCCCCTGCTGGCGGGGCGTCGACCGGCGCTGATGCCGGTGGTCGGTGCCGGGGCCGTGGTCGCGGGTGTCGTCGCGCTGTCCGGCGGTGGGGCGTGGCACGGGCCGGGGCTTGTGCTGGCCGTGTTGACGATGGTGTGCGAGGCGTCGTTCACGCTCTTCGCCGTCGGGGTGGTGCGGCGCCTCGGCGGGGTCGCCGTGTCGATGTGGTGCTGCTTCATCGCCGCGGCGGTGGGCGGCGTGGTCGGCTCGGTGGTCGGTGGGTGGCGTGTGCCCACGGTCCGCGAAGGGGCGGCGTTGGTGGTGCTGGGGGTTTTGGTGACGGCGGTCGCCTTCGTCCTCTGGTACTTCGCCATGGACCGGTTGGGTGCCGACCGGGCCGGGGTGCTGGTCGGGCTCATGCCGGTGGCGGGGCTGGTGGCCGCCGTGGCGTTGGGCGCGCAGCAGGCCACGCTGGTCGCGTTCGCGGGTGCCGTGGCCGTGGCCGGTGGGTGTGCGGTGGGCCTGTGGCGGCGTGGGGCGCGGGTCGTTTCGGACGAGTCGTCCTCTGCGGGCGGGGACGGCGGTGCCGTGGCGGCCGAACCTGTCTTGGCCGGTGTGGTGGCGACCGGTGTCGAGTCGGCCTGCCCTTCCTCGGCTGGTGCGGAGTCGGACAGATCGGTGGCGGCCCGACCTGGTTCGGCCGGTGCGGTCCCTGCCGGTGCTGCGTCGGCTGGTGCGGTGTCTGTTGGTGCTGCGTCGGGCGACGGCGGCGAAGCGGGGCGTGTCGTGGCCGTTGGGTGAGGGCTTTCCGGATGCCTTCACCACGCGGTGTCCGGCGGGGTGCGCGGGAGTGACGGGGGCGTGCGCGCCTTGTGGTGGTGAAGGTCGGGTGCCCGCCGTCCCAGGTGGACGGCGGGCACCCGGGCATCGGCCGACCCGAAGATCGACGAGCGCCAGGTGCCCACGGCCATCCGCGACCACGAACCCCATCTGCCCGCCGACCGGCCCGGCCTGTCGATCATCGCCGACAGGGGCCACGTCTCTCCGCCGAACCGGACCGGTTCCCGTACGAGCTTGGTGTTCGGCTGATCCGGCCGTTCTACCGCAACCGGACCCCGCGCCCGGCGAGCCGCTGCGCAAGTCCGACTGCCGGCTCATCGAGTCGGTCGATGGCCTCTTCACGGGCCGGCCCGACCTGGAACGGCACGGCGGACGCACCATCGAGGGCGTCGGAGTCCGCATCGCCCAACGCCTTCCGGCCCTGACCACAGCCAACCGGCACGACCGCGTAACCGGCCGACCCGTTACCCGGTCCCTGACCGCCCGCGACCACCTACCGACTTACGCATTGCTCGTCCAGGTCGGGGAGGTTCGGGGCCTTTCGTGCGGTGGAACTTCGGGGCCGATGTGGTGCGGGACCTGGTTCGGGTTACCGGGCTGGGCGCGGCGTGGGCTTCGGCCGGTCAGGTTCGTGGGCTGGGGCGTCGGGTGATGGGAGGAGGTGTTTCAGCGTCCGCCGTGGGCCATGCGGAGGACGTCCAGGGCTTCGTCGAGTTCCGCCTCGGTGAGTTTGCCCGGTACGTGGCCGCGTTCGAGGACGACCTCGCGGATGGTCTTGCGCTCCTTGAGGGACTGCTTGGCGATCGACGCGGCCTCCTCGTAGCCGAGGTGGCGGTTGAGCGGGGTCACGATGGACGGGGAGGACTCGGCGTACTCGCGCAGACGGTCGACCTGGGGCTCGGCGCCGGTCAGGACCTTGTCCGCCAGCAGGCGTGCGACGGCGGACAGGAGTCGTGCCGACTCGAGGACGTTGCGGGCGATGACCGGGAGCATGACGTTGAGCTGGAAGTTGCCCTGGGAACCGGCGAACGCCACGGCGGCGTCGTTGCCGACGACCTGGGCGACGACCATCATCGTCGCCTCGGGGATCACCGGGTTCACCTTGCCCGGCATGATGGACGAGCCGGGCTGGAGGTCGGGCAGGGCCAGTTCCGCCAGGCCTGTACGGGGGCCCGAGCCCAGCCAGCGGAGGTCGTTCGCGATCTTGTAGAGGCTCACGGCCGTGGTGCGGAGCTGGCCGGAGATCTCGACCGCGCCGTCCTGGGTGGCCTGGGCCTCGAAGTGGTCGCGTGCCTCGGTCAGGGGCAGGCCGGTCGCGGCGGCCAGTTCGGCCGACACCGCCGCGCCGAAACCGGCGGGCGCGTTGAGGCCGCTGCCGACGGCGGTGCCGCCGATCGGGAGTTCGGCCAGGCGCGGCAGGCTCGCCTCCAGGCGGGCGATGCCGTTGCGCACCTGGGTGGCCCACGCGCCGACCTCCTGGCCGAGAGTGATCGGCACGGCGTCCATGAGGTGCGTGCGGCCGGACTTCACCACTGAGGCCCAGTCGGCGGCGCGGGCGTCGAGGACCTCGGCGAGGTGGGCCAGCGCGGGGATCACGTCGCGGGCCACCGCCTCGGTCGCGGCGACGCGCAGCGTGGTGGGGAAGGTGTCGTTCGACGACTGCGAGGCGTTGACGTGGTCGTTGGGGTGGACGTCCCGGCCCAGGGCGCGGCTCGCCAGGGTGGCGATGACCTCGTTCGCGTTCATGTTGGACGAGGTGCCCGAACCGGTCTGGAAGACGTCGACCGGGAAGTGGGCGTCGTGGTCGCCTTCCGCGACCGCGTCGGCGGCCTCGGCGATGGCCGTCGCCACGTCCTCGTCGAGCACGCCCAGGCGTGCGTTGACCCGGGCGGCGGCGGCCTTGAGCAGGCCCAAGGCCCGGATCTGCGCGCGGTCGAGGCCGCGGCCGGAGATGGGGAAGTTCTCCACCGCGCGTTGCGTCTGCGCGCGCCACAGTGCGTCGACCGGCACCCGGACCTCGCCCATGGTGTCGTGCTCTACGCGGTAGTCCTGTTCACCCATGCCTTCGAGTCTCCACCGACGCGCGTCGGTGGGCACGGTGGCCTCGACCACCTATGGTCGGACCCATGGACCTAGAGGTCGACCTGCTCGTGGTGGGAGCCGGACCCACGGGCCTGTTCGCCGCCTACTACGCCGGATTCCGGGACCTGTCCGTCGCCTTGGTCGACTCGCTGCCGGAGGCGGGCGGTCAGATCACCGCGATGTACCCCGAAAAGATGATCTACGACGTGGCCGGGTTCCCGGCCGTGCGCGGGCGGGACCTCGTGGCCGCGCTCGTCCGGCAGGCCGCACAGTGGAGTCCGACCTACCTGCTCGGGAGACAGGCGCGTGAACTGTCCACAGTGGATGATCAGCTCGTGGTGGGGCTCGCCGACGGCGCGACGGTGCGAGCCGGTGCGGTGTTGATCACCGCCGGGATCGGGGAGTTCCGGCCGCGACCGCTGCCGGTCGGTGACGGGTGGCTCGGGCGCGGGGTCGTGCACTTCGTGCCGAAGTTGAGCGTGTACGCCGGACAGGACGTGGTGGTGGTCGGTGGCGGCGACTCGGCGTTCGACTGGGCGCTGGCGCTGCACCCCATCGCGGCGAGCGTGACGCTGGTCCACCGGCGGGCGACGTTCCGCGCGCATCCGCCGACCGTGCGCCAGGTCCGTGAGCTGGGCGTGGAGATCATCACCGATGCGGAGGTGCTCGAACTGCGCGGTGACGACGTCGTGCGGGAGGTCGAGCTGGGCCTCAAGGGCGGTGATCGGAAGGCGTTGCCCGCGCAGGCCGTCGTCGCGGCGCTCGGGTTCACCGCCGACCTCGGGCCGATCGAGTCCTGGGGGTTGGAACTGGACCACCGGGCGGTCGTGGTCGACACGACGATGCGGACGGCGCTCGACCGGGTCTACGCGGCGGGTGACGTGGCCACCTACCCCGGCAAGGTCAAGCTCATCGCGACCGGGTTCGGGGAGGCCGCGACGGCGGTGAACAACATCGCCGTGCTGCTCGATCCCGACGCGCACCTGTTCCCGGGGCACTCCAGCGCGGCCGGGTGACCGCACCGGAAGGCCGGTCGTCGGGCTGTCGGTCGTCGGGTCGGTGGCGGCAGGACGACGGTGCCAGGACGACGGCGGTGCGTGGGCGGTCGGGCGGTGTTCTTGTCCTCGCACCGATCGGCGGCGCGACCGCGGCGGTGGAGCCGGGGTGCGCGGCGCCGTGGTGGGCCGGTGGCCGTCAAGGCCTGTCGGTGCCGGCCGGGTTCATCGATGCGTCGGTGTTGGCTTTCGGTGTCGCCGTCGTGGTGTGGCCTGTGGTCAGGGCACGACCTGGACCTGTTCACCGGGGAGCAGGTTGTCGAAGAACGTTTCCGCAGCGGCGTGCGAGAGGTGCACGCAGCCGTGCGACAGGTCGGTCAGGCTGCCCTCGTGGAACGCGATGCCGTCGGACGTGAAGTACACCGAGAACGGCATGGGCGCGTTGTAGGGGATGCTCCAGTCGTTACGGACCTTGCGCAGTACGGGGAACGTGCCGGTGGGCGTCTCGTACCCGGGTCGGCCGTGGGTGACCGGCACCGGGCCGTAACTGGCGTTGCCGTGGTAGACCAGCCACGCCTGGTTGGTGGACAGTTTGAGGCACGCGCCTTCCTGGATCGAACACGGCGTGCCGCCCGCGGCCCAGGCCGGTGCCGTACCGGCGGTCAGGACCACCGCGGCGAAGCCGGTGGCGAGTGCGGTGCCGAGCGTTCTCCTCATCTCGAATCACCCCTTGGACCTGGATTACCCGTCCGAGTGAGGATGCAATCGCTCGGATCAGGCGACCACCTGAACCACGTCGCCCGTCCGGAGGGAATCGAAGTAGCGCCGCGCGGCCTCCGGCGACAGGTGGATGCAGCCGTGCGACAGGTCGGTGAGGCTGCCCTCGTGGAACGCGATGCCGTAGTTGGTGAAGTACACCGAATACGGCATGGGCGCGTCGTAGGGGATGCTCCACTCGTCCTTCACCTTGTACAGCACCGGAAAGCGGCCGACGGGCGTCTCGTAGCCGGGCCGGCCGGACGTGATCGGCACCGGGCCCAGGACGACCACGCCGCCTTCGATCAGCCAACTTTCCCGGGTGGACAGGCGGATGCAGGCGCCTTCCACGACCTCGCACGGGGTCCCGACCGTGGTGGCGGGCGGTGCCGTCTGCGGTCGGGGTGCCGGTTCAGGGGCGGGCGTGATCGTCGTGGGGGACAGTTCGACGGGTACCCCCGGTGCGGTGGGGGACGGCGCGGCGGTGGGGGACGGCGCAGCGGTGGAGGACGGCGCGGTGGTGGAGGACGGCGCGGTGGTGGGGGAAGCAGTCGGGGAAGCGGTGGTCGAAGGAGTGGCGACCGAGGAGGCCACGGGGTCCGACCCGCACGACACGGCCAGCAACGCGACCCCGGCCACCATGACTCTGCGCATTTGACACCCCCGTAAGTGACTCACCTGACCGAAGGAGACGTCAGCTAGATCACGATGGTTGCCTGCGAGGGGTAACGAAAACGGAACGGGCCGCCCCGCGCGTGGCGGGACGGCCCGAGTGACTCAGCGATCAGCGACGGCTCACACGGAGCCGGCGTTCTGGCTGATCCACGACCGGAACGAGGGGACGTCCATGTAGATCGACGGGCCGGTGGCGCAGGTCGAGCTGTTGTTGCCCGCCCGGCTGGTGGCGCCGATCAGCTCCCACGTGCCGCCGACCTGCTTGATCTGCGGACCGCCCGAGTCGCCGTAGCAGGCGCCCGCGCGACCGCCGGGGTTGTTGGTGCAGATCTCGTACGCGCCGTTGATGCCCCGGCAGCTGCCATCGGCCACGATCGAGGTGTTCAGCTCCTGGAGGGTGACCGGGGCACCGCCACAGCCGGACGCCGCACAGGTCTGACCCCAGCCGATGATGCGGGTCGCCGTGCCGGTCGCGCCCGAGGAGTCCGACACCTTGATCGGCGTCTGGGTCACCGAGGTCGACAGGCGCAGCAGCGCGATGTCGTAGCTGGAGTGCGTGATGATCTGGGCGCCGGTGGCGACCGTGCCGCCGCTGGTGCGGTTGGTCGTGCCGATCCGGGCGCGGATCGACGACGCCGACCGGCCCTGCACGCAGTGCTTGGCCGTGACGACCCAGTTGGCCTTGATCAGCGAGCCGCCGCAGAAGTGGCTACCCGACGTGCTCTGCAGGGAGACCATGAACGAGTAGGTCTGCGTGGCGTTGCCGCCGCCGACGATGTACGGGGTCACGCCGCCGTCCGCCGCCGGTGCCGCCGCCGCGCTGCCCATGGTCGCCAGCGCAGCACCGACCGCGACCGCGACGGCGGTGAACAGGGTACGAACCTTCATCTTTTCCTCTCCGCACCCGGCGCAGGGATGCCGGGCACGAATCGGAAACTAAAGACGAACACGGCGTAGGCCAACCGCCGGTCGATCTGTAACGCTCCGTTGACTATTAACAACTCGTTAAGGAAGCGGGGGAAGAGCTTCCTCGTCGCCCGGCGGGAAGTCGAAGTCGACCGACGCGTACTCGCGAAGCTTGGTCAGACGGTGGAAACCGTCGATCATTCGCACCGTGCCGGACTTGGAACGCATCACGATCGACTGCGTCGTGCACCCGCCCGCCCGGTAGTGCACGCCCCGTACGAGGTCACCGTCCGTGACGCCGGTCGCGCAGAAGAAGACGTTGTCGCCCCGCACCAGGTCGGTCGTCGTGAGCACGCGGGAGAGGTCGTGACCGGCCCCGATCGCCTTCTCGCGCTCCTCGTCGTCCTTCGGCCACAGCCGGCCCTGGATCTCGCCGCCCATGCACTTGAGCGCCGCCGCCGCGATGATCCCCTCGGGCGTGCCGCCGATGCCCAGCAGCAGGTCGACGCCCGTGCCCGGCCGGGCCGCCGAGATCGCGCCCGCCACGTCGCCGTCGGAGATGAAGCGGATGCGCGCGCCCGCAGCCCGCACCTCGCGCACGATCGACTCGTGCCGCGGCCGGTCCAGGATGCACACCGTCACGTCGGACACGTCGCTGTGCTTGGCCTTGGCCACCCGCCGGATGTTCTCGGCGACCGGCGCGGTGATGTCGACGACGTCCGCCGCCTCCGGCCCGACCGCCAGCTTCTCCATGTAGAACACCGCGGACGGGTCGAACATCGCGCCGCGCTCGGCCACCGCGAGCACCGCCAACGCGTTCGGCATGCCCTTGGACATCAACGTCGTGCCGTCGATCGGGTCGACCGCCACGTCGCACTCCGGCCCGTTGCCGTCGCCGACCTCCTCGCCGTTGAACAGCATGGGCGCCTCGTCCTTCTCGCCCTCGCCGATCACGACGACACCCCGCATCGACACCGTGCCGATCAGCTTGCGCATCGCGTCGACGGCCGCGCCGTCGCCGCCGTTCTTGTCGCCACGCCCGACCCAGCGCCCCGCGGCCATCGCCGCTGCCTCGGTCACGCGGACGAGTTCGAGCGCCAGGTTCCGGTCGGGTGCTTCGCGTCGACGCTCGGACGGGTTGCTGCCAGACACCATGACGAATCCTCCTGCGATAACCGGCCGGTGGACCGATCCTCGCACGTCATCAGGCGTCGGCCACGTCCTCCTCGGTCACACTCAGTGCTTGATCGATCCTCTCGCGGGCGCCCGCGAGCTGCCGTTCGCACGACTTCGCGAGCGCTTCGCCGCGTTCCCAGAGGGCCAGCGAATCCTCGAGCGAAAGCCCGCCCGCCTCCAGTCGGCGCACCACCTCGACGAGTTCGTCCCTGGCCTGCTCGTATCCCGGCTCCGTCACGTGGACAGGTTCCCCAATCGATTGCGCACGTGCACCAGAACGGTGGCAACGGCCTGGTCATAGCCTATGAAAGCCTCGGCGAACTCGGCTCCGTCGCCCTCGCGGACGGCGTCGTCGATGCGGTGTTCGGCCGCCGCGACGCGCCGCCGATGCACCGATCCGTGCGACAGCCACCACTGCGGTCCGGCGTACCCGGAGGTCGCCTCGGACAGGTCGTGCAGGCTGTCGATCAACGTCTCCCGGCCCGACGTGCACCCCGCGACGAGCGACAGCCAGCAGTCGGCGGCGGCCCGGTCCGCGACTTCCGCACGGTGACGCACCGTACGCGCGCCGTCGTCGCCCGCGTCGCCCGCGGCGGACATCGTCAAGGGCAGGAACGTGGTCTCACGCGCCGGGTCGGCCACCACCGTCTCCCTCCTCGACGACCGCGTGCACAGCGCCGTCCGCCACTCGAATCCGCAGTCTGGTCCCGGCCGGCGCGTCGGCGGTCGACCGGACGACCCCGTCCCCGACGACCTGCACCACGGCATAGCCACGCGCCAGCGTGGCGGCCGGTCCCAAGGTCGTCAAGCGTGCCGTGGTCGCGGCGAGTCCGGCCGCCTCTGAATCGAGTCGGTTCCGGATCGCGCGCCGACCGCGTTCGCGCAGCCGGTCGACGTCCTCGGCCCGCCGGTCCAGCGGTCCGTGCGGGTCGGCCAGCACCGGCCGGGTGCGCAACGACGCGAGCAGCTTGCGCTCCCGGTCGACCCACCCGTACAGCGCCCGCCGGCTGCGGTCGCGCAACTGCCTGATCCGCTCGGCCTCCTCGGCGACGTCCGGCACGACCCGCTTGCCCGCGTCCGTCGGCGTCGAGCAGCGCAGGTCCGCGACGTGGTCGACCAGCGGGCTGTCCGGCTCGTGCCCGATCGCGGACAGCACGGGCGTGCGGCACCGCGACACCGCGCGGCACAACGCCTCGTCGGAGAACGGCAGCAGGTCCTCGACGCTGCCGCCGCCGCGCGCCAGCACGATCACGTCCACCTCGGGGTCGCGGTCCAGCGTCGACAGCGCGGTCAGGATCTGCGGCACGGCCAACGCGCCCTGCACGGCCACGTTGACCACCCGGAACCGGGCGCCAGGCCAGCGCGCGTGGGCGTTGGTCAGCACGTCCCGTTCGGCCGCCGACGCCCGACCGGTGATCAACCCGATCTTGGTCGGCAGGAACGGCGGCCGGCGCTTGCGACGCGGGTCGAACAGGCCCTCGGCGTGCAGGAGCTTGCGCAGTCGTTCGATCCGGGCGAGCAGTTCGCCGACGCCCACCGCGCGGATCTCGTCCACGCGCAGGCTCAGCGTGCCCCGGTTGGGGAAGAAGTGCGGCCGGCCGTGCACGACGACCCGGCTGCCCTCGGTGAGCTGGAGGTCGCGCACCAGTCCGACCGGGGCCGTGAGCTGCATGGACATGTCCACGGACGGGTCGCGCAGGGTGAGGAACGCGGTGGCCGTGCCCGGCCGGGCGCTCAGCTGCGTGACCTGGCCCTCGACCCACACGTCGCCGAGCCGGTTGATCCAGTCGAAGATCTTGCGTGCGACCGTGCGCACCGGCCACGGGTGCTCCGGCGAGGACTTCTCCTCGCTCACGACTCGGCGCGCAGGTTCGCGATGCGCCGCGACAGCATCCCCGTGAACTCGGGCCGTCCCGCGTGCGAGCGCTCGTACGCCAGCAGCGACTCCAGCTCGTCGACGCGCAACGTCCGCAGCCGCGCCCGCAGTTGCGGCAGCGACAGTTCGTCGTAGTTGGGCAGCACGCCGGGACGTTCGGCGGCGAGCGCGCGCTCCTCCTCCGACCAGGGGTCGTCGCCGTCGTCCGGCGGGTCGGTGGGCTCGGGTTCCTCGTCCTCGTCGAACGTCGCCCACTCCGGTTCCTGCTCGACCGGCCGCAGCACCGACAGGGCGTCGTCGCCCTTGATTGCGAGTTCCGTCACGCGCTGCTGGACCCGCATGGAGAGTTGGAGCGCCTCGCTGACCACGGTCACGGGCAGACCCACCAGCTGCTGCGGCAGCTTGCGCGCCTGCTCGACGGCGGTGACCGCGAGTCCCGCGGCGAGGCGGACGGGCAGCGGCAGTGGCTTCATGCGCATTAGCCTGCCCCAGTCGGGCCGGGAATGCCTAGGCACGCCACGCCGTACCCTTGGTGCATGGACAAGCGAGTTCTCCTGGCCAAGCCACGTGGCTACTGCGCGGGCGTCGACCGTGCCGTGGTGACGGTGGAGAAGGCGTTGGAGCAGTACGGCGCACCTGTGTACGTGCGCAAGGAGATCGTCCACAACAAGCACGTCGTCGAGACGTTGTCCGCGCGTGGCGCGATCTTCGTCGACGAGACCGACCAGGTGCCCGAGGGTGCTTTGGTCGTGTTCTCCGCGCACGGCGTGTCGCCGATGGTGCATCAGGAGGCCGCCGAGCGGAGCCTGCGCACGATCGACGCCACGTGCCCGCTCGTGACCAAGGTCCACAACGAAGCCCGCCGGTTCGCGCGTGACGACTACGACATCCTCCTCATCGGCCACGAGGGGCACGAGGAGGTCGAGGGCACCGCGGGCGAGGCACCCGAGCACATCCAGCTCGTGGACACCGCCGAGGATGTCGACAAGGTCACCGTGCGCGACCCGTCCAAGGTGGTCTGGCTGTCCCAGACCACGCTGTCGGTCGACGAGACGATGGTGCGCGTGCGCCAGCTCCAGGAGCGCTTCCCGGAGCTGCAGGACCCGCCGTCGGACGACATCTGCTACGCGACGTCCAACCGCCAGACCGCGGTGAAGACGATGGCGCCCGAGTGCGACCTGGTGCTCGTGGTCGGCTCGAAGAACTCGTCCAACTCGGTCCGCCTGGTCGAGGTGGCGCTCCAGTCGGGCGCGAAGGCGTCGTACCTGATCGACTACGCCCGCGAGGTCGACCTCGCGTGGCTCGACGGCGTGTCCACGGTGGGCGTGACCTCCGGTGCGTCCGTTCCGGACATCCTCGTGATGGAACTGCTGGAGTTCCTCGCCTCCCACGGGTACGGCGAGGTCGAGGAGATCACCACGGCCAACGAGAAGATCGCCTTCGCGCTGCCGCGGGAACTCCGCAAGGACATGGTCCGCTAGCCCGGGCGGTACCCGCGGCCGGAATGCGGACTAGTCGTCGTCGCGCGGCCGGCGCTTGGCCGCGCGCACCTCGTCGGCCGTCGGCCGGTTCGGGTCGCGCTGCTTGATCACCCGGTAGAGGCCGAGCAGCACGGTGCACGCCGTGGTCACGGCCATCGCCGGGAACCCGTCGATCAGCGGCTTGCCCAGCTTCAGGCCGACGGACGCGAGGCCGCCGGTGGGCAGGCCCTGCGTCAGGACGACCACGAGCGGCACGACGATCGCCAGGACCAGCGGCGGTTCGACGACCGGGCCGAACATCGAGCGGCGTTCGACGAACACCACCGAGCCGACCGCGCCGACGAAGAACGTCACCGCGAACACCCAGCCGACCGCCGAGTCCGCGCTCAGGTCGAGGAACGTGCCGACGATGGCGAGCACGAACGTGCCCGCGACGGCCGCCCACCAGGGCAGACCCCGGAAGGTGCCGAAGAGCGCCCGGTCGTTCCAGCGCACGCTGTGCAGATCGTCGTCCTCGGGCTCGCTGCGCCGGTCGCGCGTTGCAGCGGTCACGCGCCACACTCCTCGTTCGCCAACGTCGTCGGCACACGGTAGCCGACTTCGGTCAGGCTTCGCGGGCGTCCAGCGGCGAGCCGTGCCCGTTGCGTTCGTCCGCGCGCCGGACGACGGGCAGCGGCGTGGGGCTCGCGGAGGCGTCGGACAGCGGTTCGACGGCCGCCCGGAAGCCCTCCAGCGCGTCGAGTTCACGGCGGCGCGCGGACAGGAACCGCTGGAGGTGGGTGCTGGTCAGGTTGACCGCGTCGATGGCGGCGTCGGCGGCCCGGTGCGCGCCCGTGGCCTGGGTGCGGACGCGTTCGACGTCGTCGGCCAGCGCCCGGTCGGTCACCGCGAACATGGCCGCCGAGGCGATCACCGCGAACCCGGTCGGGCCGCACAGGAAGATCCGCCGGTCCAGCAGCCAGCGCAGCAGTTCGGGGTCGGTGTCCAGGGCGGCGACCACGGCACCGTCGTTGGGCACGAACATGATCGTCCCGTAGATCGCGTCGGCGAACCGCTGGTAGCCCTTGCCCGCGAGTTCGCCCGCGCGGGCGCGGATGTTGCGCACGTGCACGCGCAACGCGTCGGCCCGCTCGCCGGGGTCGTCGGTCTCCACGGCCTCGGCCCACGTGGCCATGCTCATCTTCGCGTCGACCGGCACCTGCCGGCCGCCGCCGACGTTGAGCACGAGATCGGGTCGCACCGACCCGCCGCCGGCCACGTCGACCTGCACCTCGAAGTGCACGCCCTCGCGCAGGCCGAGCAGCCGCGCGGTCTGCACGAGGACCTGTTCGCCCAGTTCGCCCCGGCCGCTGACGGACGAGAACGCGACCTCGTAGCGCTGCAACGCCTCCCGGTGCGCGTCGGCCCGCTGCCGCTCGACCTGGATCGCGGCCAGCGCCGCGTCGGCACGCCGGACGCCGTCCTGGTAGAGCCGCCACAGGAAGACCAGGGCCCCCGCCAGGAGGAGCGCCACCACCACCGCCGCCGTGCTCAGGACCGCCGCCACACCCCCGATCATGGCGCATGCGTGGCCGATCACACGTTCGAGCGACACGCCGGATCGGAGTGCCGGGAATTGTCGGTGCTCCTCAATACGGTGCAGCGCATGAGGTTCCTGCACACGTCGGACTGGCACGTGGGACGCACGTTCCACGGCCGTGACCTGCTCGCCGAGCAGGAGTCGGTGCTGTCCGGCCTGGCCGACCTCGTGGACTCGGAACGCGTCGACGTGGTCGTGGTGGCGGGCGACCTGTTCGACCGGGCCGTGCCCAACGCCGAGGCGGTCGCGGTGTGCTCGCGCGTGCTCGAACGGTTGCGCGCGGCGGGCGCGACCGTGGTCGTGACACCGGGCAACCACGACTCGGCGGCGCGGTTGGGGTTGTTCGGCGGGTTCACGGCGGCGGGCGGGCTGCACGTGCGCACGCGGGCGGCGGCGGTCGGCGAGCCGGTGCTGCTGGCGGACGACCACGGTCCGGTCGCGGTGTACGGCATCCCCTACCTGGAGCCGGAGACGGCGCGGCAGGCGCTGGAGGTACCGGACGCGCGCGGCCACCGGGGGGTGCTGACGGAGGCGATGCGGCGGGTGCGGGCCGATCTCGCCACGCGGTCGGCGCGGTCGGTCGTACTGGCGCACGCGTTCGTGACGGGCGGTCAGGCGTGCGAGTCCGAGCGGACCATCGCCGTGGGTGGCGTGCAGGACGTGCCCGCGTCGGTGTTCGACGGGGTCGACTACGTGGCGTTGGGCCACCTCCACGGTCAGCAGACGTTGGCCGAGGGCATGCGGTACTCGGGGAGCCCGATGGCGTACTCGTTCTCCGAGGCGCGGCACGGCAAGTCGGTGTGGCTGGTGGAGTTGGACGCGGGGGGCCTGGCCGGGGTCGAGCGGCGACCGCTGCCGGTGCCGCGCGCGTTGTCGACGGTGAGCGGCGGGCTGGCGGAGCTGCTGTCCGCGCCGGAGCACGACGAGATCGCCGACCACTTCCTGTCCGTGGTGTTGACCGACCGGGTGCGGCCGTTGGACGCGTTGCGGCGCCTCCAGGCCCGGTTCCCGCACGCGGTGCACGTGGACTGGCAGCCCGAGGGCGGCCGGTCGGCCGAACTGCGCTTCGCCGAGCGGGTCCGGGGCCGGTCGGACGAGGAGATCGCGTGCTGCTTCCTGGAGGACGTGCGCGACGAGCGGCCGTCGGAGCGGGAACTGGCGATGTTGCGCGAGGCGTTCGCCGCCGCGGCGCGTGAGGAGGCTTCGTGAAGCTGCACCGGTTGGTGGTCAGCGGGTTCGGGCCGTACGCCGGGCGTGAGGAGGTCGACTTCGACCTGCTCGGTGCCGACGGATTGTTCCTGCTGCACGGCGACACGGGCGCGGGCAAGACGACGTTGCTCGACGCCGTGGCGTTCGCGTTGTTCGGCCGGGTGCCGGGCGCGCGCAACGACGTCAAGCGGCTGCGTTGCGACTACGCGGACCGGGACACGCGGACGGTCGTCGAGTTGGAGTTGACCGTGCGCGGGCGGCGGTTCCGGCTCGTGCGCAGTCCCGAGTACGAGCGGCCGAAGAAGCGCGGGGACGGGTTCACCCGGCAGCAGGCGCAGGTGTCGTTGACCTGGCTGGCCGGGTGGTCGGGCGAGGGCCACACGCGCATCGACGAGGTGGCCCGCGAGGTGGAGTCCCTGCTGGGGATGACCGCCGACCAGTTCTTCCAGGTGGTGCTGCTGCCGCAGGGCGAGTTCGCGCGGTTCCTGCGCGCGGACACCGGCGAGCGGGAGAAGGTGCTGGAGAAGCTCTTCGGCACCGACCGGTTCCAGGCGGTCGAGAACTGGTTCGTGGAACGGCGCAAGGAGCGGGGGCGGGCCGTGAAGGCGCTCGCCCAGGAGGCGCGGGAACTCGGCGTGCGGCTCGCGGAGACGGCGGGCGAGGAGCCGCCCGAGGACTCCGGCGACGAGGAGTGGCTCAGCTCCGTGCTCAAGCGGCTGGTCGAGGAGCGCGACGCGGCCGGGCTGTGGGCCCGGCAGGTCGCCGCCGCGCGCGGGTCGGCGCAGAAGGCTTGGCAGGAGGCCCGCGTCGCCGCCGAGCGCAGCGCGCGGGTGCGGGCGGCGTCGGCGACCGTGGCGCGGTGCGACGAGCAGGAGCCACAACGGCTGGAGTGGGTGCGCGAGCGCAACGTGGCCCGGCGGGCGTTGGCGGTCGTCCCCGCCTACGAGGTGGAGCGACGCTTCGCCCGCGACCTGGAGCGCACCCGGGCGTCCGAGGCCGCTGCCGCCGTGATCGGCTACGAGGGCACCGATCCGCGGGCCGACGGGGAGCGGTACCGCGAGGTGGCGGGCGGGCTGGCGGCGCTCGCCGAGGAGGCGGACCGCCAGCGCGCGGACCGCGAGCGGGTCGAGCGGCTCACCGCGCGCCTGACCGGGCTGTCGGGACAGCTCGCTGTGGTGGTCCGCGCGCTCGACGAGGCGCCGGACCGGGTGACGGCGGCTCAAGCGCTGGTCGAGGAGTCGGTGGTCGCACAGGCCAGGTCGGCGGAGACGACCGCGCGGGCCCAGGCGGCGCGTGAACTACCCGACGCACTGGAGCGCGGCCGACAGGTGGACGAGGAACGCCGTGCGGCGGTCGACGCGCACCAACTGGCGCGTGACCGGTGGCAGGCCGTGCGCGCGCGGCGCCTGGAGCAGATGGCCGTCGAACTGGCCGAGGCGTTGCGTCCCGACGAGGCGTGTCCGGTGTGCGGGTCCGCGCAACACCCCGCGCCCGCACAGCCCGTGCTCGACGCCGTGACGGCGGCCGACGAGGAGGCCGCGGCCGGCCGTGAGCAGCGCGCGCAGGAACGGCGCACGGCCGTGGAACGCGCGGCGCAGCAGGCCGAGGCCCGTGTCGCGGCGTTGCGCGAGGTGGTCGGCGACCGCGAGGTCGAGGACATCCTGGCCGAGCACCGCGAGGTCGAGACCCTGGCGCGGCAGCGGGCCGAGCGCGAGAACTCCTTGCGCGTGCTCGAACAGCGCGTCGCGGAACTGGTCCGGCAGCGCTCGGAGGGGGAACGCGAGGTCGCCCGGACGACCGAACAGCGCGACGGGCTGATCGAGGTCGTGCGGGAACGGCAATCCCGCCTGGAAGCGGCCCGCGACGGCTTTCCGGACGTGGTGGCCCGCCGCGATCACCTGATCGGCCAGGCCGAGGCGTTGTCGACGTGGGACCAGCGGCGCACCGAGGCGGCCGAGTCCGCCGTGCGGTTGGCCGAGCAGCGGGTGGCGGTCGCGGAAGCGGCGGCGGCGGCCGGTTTCGCCGACGTGGCCGACGCCCTGTCGGCCGCGCGGACCCCCGACGCGTTGGCCGGGATCGAACGCCGCGTGCGGGAGATCGAGGACGCGCGGATCGCGGCGCAGGCCGTGCTCGACGAACTGGCCGACGTGTCCCCGGAGACCGAAGTGGACGTGTCCGGCGCCGAACAACGCTTCCACGAGGCAACCGCCGGCGCGGAAAAGGCAGCGGAAAACCTCGCCGTGGCCACCGGAAAGGTGGAACGGACCGAACGACTGGCCACCCACCTACGCGAGGTGTGGACCCGTCTGGAACCCGTGGCGGCCGAGTTCGAGGAACTGGACGCCCTGACCGACGCGATCAACGGCCGGGGCCAGAACACCCGCGCCATGACCCTGCGCACCTACGTCCTGGCGGCACGCCTGGAAGAAGTGGCCATGGCCGCAAGCACCCGCCTGGAACACATGAGCCACGGCCGCTACCGCTTCGTGCACTCGGTGGAACCCGGCAAATACGGCACCAGAGGTGGCCTGGGCCTGGACGTGCTCGACGACTACTCGGGTCGCCGCCGCCCGGCGAAAACCCTGTCCGGCGGCGAGTCCTTCCTGGCATCCCTGGCCTTGGCCCTGGGCCTGTCGGACGTGGTATCCGCCGGCGCGGTACTCGACACCCTGTTCATCGACGAGGGCTTCGGCACCCTGGACGCCGAAACCCTGGACCTGGTGATGACCACCCTCGACGACCTGAGAGCAGGCGGCCGGGTAGTCGGCTTGGTATCCCACGTGGAAGAACTACGCCAACGCATCCCCACCCGCCTACGAGTGACCAAATCCCGCACCGGCTCGACCCTGAACCTGACCGCCTGACAACAACCTGGGGTCGAAAACCTCACCCCGAACGACGAGCGACCGCTCGAAGCGCTTGTGCGGACCGCGAAATCGCTTGGCCCACAGCCGATCCCAGGTTTGGCTGACCGGATGGTGCTGATCGGAGTAGAGAACGTGGCCACCCCCAGGTGGGCCACCAGAGGCCGCCAAGCGGCCACAGTAGGCCTGGGCAAAGCCCTGAGAAGCCTCCCCTCGGGCATCCGCCTGGTCATAGGCCTGGCCTGGCAGGCATCTCCCAGACTCACCGCCGCGGCCGGCGCCGTCCACCTGCTCTCCGGCTGCGTGACCGCCTTCGGGCTGCTGGCCACGGCCGACGTCTTCGCCGCCCTCCTCCGCGACGGCCCGACCCCCGACCGCGTGAAAGCATCACTCCCGGCTTTGGCCGTAGTGATCGCCTCCTACGCCGTAAGAGCCTTGCTCGACGCCGCGGTCGCCGCCGTGGAAGGCTCCCTACGCCCGCTGGTCACCACAAAAGCCAACGACGAAGTAACCGCCGTCCTGGTCCGCGCGAACCTCTTGGCCTTCGAAGACGCGGACTTTCGGGAACTGGCACGCCAGGGCGGCCGACACGGAGTCCGCAGCCTCGACAGCAGCCTCCGCACCTCGGCCACGCTCATCTCGGCGGGCATTTCCATGATCGCGGCGATAGTCACGGCCGGCCTGCTCGACCCCTGGCTCGTCCCGGCCCTGATGCTGGCCGCGGTGGCCAATGCCTGGGCCGCGGCCCGCGTGTCCAAACTGCGCTACCAGCACTTCCTCGACTCGGTCACGCGCAACATGCGCAAGAGCGTGGTCGAGGGCGTGGCGACCGAACGGACCTTCGCGCTGGAACGGCACGCGTTCGTGCTCCAGGAAACGCTGCTGGACGAGTACCGCCGCATCTCCGTCAGCCTGGTCCGCGACCAGGTGCGCATGGCCCACCGCACGAACCTGGTGCAGCTCACCGGCCGTGCGCTCGCGGGCATCGGCACGGGCGCGGCGTACGGCGTGCTCGGCCTACTGCTCGCGTCCGGCGGGATGGAGTTGGCGTTGGCGGGCACGGCCGTGCTCGCGATGCGCACCGGCTTCTCCGCGTTGTCCCGCACGACCAGCGCGGTGAACTCGCTCTACGAGGACTCGTTCTACCTGGACTTCTACCGACGACTGCTGGCCGAGGGCGCCGAACAGGCGCAGTCGACGTCGGGCGTGACCGCGCCCGCCGATCCGGAGCGGATCACGCTCACCGACGTCTCCTTCACCTACCCCGGCAAGGACGAGCCCGCGTTGCGCGACGTGAACCTCACCGTCGAACGCGGCGAGGTGATCGCCCTGGTCGGCGAGAACGGCTCGGGCAAGACCACGCTGGGCAAGGTTCTGACCGGCCTGTTCCCGGCCTCGTCGGGCATGGTCCGGTGGGACGACGTCGACCTCGCCGACGCCGACCCGCGCACGGTCCACCGCTCGATCGCGGTGATCGCCCAGGACCCGGCGCAGTGGCCGATGACCGCGCGCAACAACGTGGCCGTCGGCCGCCTGGACCGCGACGACCCGGACGCGTGGCAGTCCGCGGTGACCCGTTCCGGCGCGGACGAGGTGATCGCCACGCTCCCGGCGGGCGCCGACACGGTGCTGTCCCGCCAGTTCAACGACGGCCAGGACCTGTCCGGCGGCCAGTGGCAGCGCATGGGCATCGCCCGGGGCATGTACCGCGACGCCGCGGTCCTCGTGGCCGACGAGCCGACGGCCGCCTTGGACGCCAAGGCCGAGGCCCGGGTGTTCACCGGGTTGCGCGCGGCGGCGGCCCGCCGCACCACGATCCTGGTGACCCACCGGCTGGCCAACATCCGCAACGCGGACCGGATCGTCGTCCTGGACCGCGGCGTCGTGGTCGAGCAGGGCACGCACGACGAGTTGATGGCCCTGAACGGCCAGTACTTCGAGCTGTTCGAACTCCAGGCCGCCGCCTATCGGGGCGACCTGCTCGCCGATCCGTCCTGACCCGGGGCCTCGTGGTTCAGCAGCCAGCGCTTGGCGTCCACTCCCCAGCGGAAGGCGCCGATCGCGCCGCCCGAGCGGATCACGCGGTGACAGGGCACGAACAACGTCGCCGCGTTGCGCGCGCACGCGGAAGCCGCCGCGCGCACCGCCGACGGCCGACCGGCCAGCCCCGCGTACTCGGCGTAGCTGACGGGTTCGCCCGCCCGGACGTCGCGCAACACGGCCAGGGCCCGGTCCATGAAGTCGCCGGCCCGCTGCCGGACCGGGACGTCGTCGATCGCGGTCAGGTCGCCCGCGTGGTAGTCGCGGACGGCGCGGGTCACCCGGCCGAGGTCCCGGCGCGTGGTCAGTGCCGTCGGCCGCAGGGACGGCGACACCCGGGGGAGCAGGTCGTCGGTGGTCCCGGTCCAGCCGCTGGCCAGCACGGCTCCGTCCGCCGCCACGACGGCGGTGAACGGTCCGATAGGGGTGTCCACAGTGGACACGTACGCGGTCACGCGATCCTCCTGGAGTGCAGGGCGGCGTACGAGCGCCAAGGGCGCCACGCCGCGTTGTCGGTGGTCGACGGCACGTCGGGCGCGCCGAGCACGCGCACCACGACCTGCCTGGCGATGTCGGCGCCCACGCCGGGGAACGCGGTCAGCCGAGCCTCCAACTCCGCCTGGTCGCAGCCGACGTCGACGACGAGGCCGCCGTCCGCCAGGGCGCGGGCCACGGGGGAGTCCACGGCGGCGGGCTCGGGGTAGAGGTGGGTCACTTCGCCGTCGGGCACGCGCAGGGGCTCTCCCGCGCGACGGTGGCCCAGCAGTCGCAGCAGGGTCTCGGCGCCGTCGACGCTGCCGGGCAGCCGTACGCCGGGTCGAGCGAGGACGGACGGGCGCAGCGCGGGGTCCGCCGACAGGAACGAGTCCACGGCCTGCGGATCGGCGTCCAGGTCCAGCAGCCGGCGCACCCGGCTCACCGCACTGCCCAGGTCGCGCAGGTCGGTCAGCCGCAGCGAGCACCGCACGTGCCCGTCCGACGGCTCCAGCAGCACCGTGCCCTCGCCGTGCGGCAGTCGCAACGAGCGGGCGTACGACGACCAGGTCACGTGCTCCACGCCGGGGATCGCCTCGACGGCGAAGACCTCCAGCAGTCCCGCGAAGTCGAACGGCGGCCGGTACGGCAGTCGCAGCACGATCCGGCCCGGCGCACCCACCGCGCACCGGCGTGCCCGCATGGCCGACGGCGTCGAGGCGAACACCGCGCGGATGGTGTCGTTGAACTGCCGCACGCTCGCGAACCCGGCCGCGAACGCCACGTCGGCGAACGACAGGTCGGTCGTCTCGATCAGCAGCCTGGCCGAGTGGGCCCGGTGGGCGCGGGCCAACGCCAGCGGCCCGGCGCCCAGCTCGGCGGTGAGCACGCGGGTCAGGTGCCGCTCGGAGTACCCGAGGCGGCTCGCCAGGCCCGACACGCCCTCGCGTTCCACGACGCCGTCGGAGATCAACCGCATCGCCCGCGCGGCCAGGTCGGCGCGCAGGTTCCACTCGGGAGAGCCGGGCACGGCGTCGGGCAGGCAGCGGCGGCACGCGCGGTAGCCGGCCGACTGCGCCGCGGCGGCGGTGGGGTAGAACTCGGCGTTGCGGCGCTTGGGCGTCACGGCCGGGCACGAGGGCCGGCAGTAGATCCGGGTGGTGCGCACCGCGAGGATGAAGCAGCCGTCGAACCGGGCGTCCCGGGCCGCGACCGCCCGGTAGGCGCGTTCGTCGTCAACGAGCATGGACACCACTCTGCCAGGGCTTCCACCTGGGTTCTCGCGGAAATCGGACACGGGGGTGGACAGCGTAGACTCACCACCCGTGAGTTTGACCCTCGGTATCGTCGGCCTGCCCAACGTCGGCAAGTCCACCCTGTTCAACGCCCTCACGCGCAACGACGTGCTGGCGGCGAACTACCCGTTCGCGACCATCGAGCCGAACGTCGGCGTGGTGCCGCTGCCCGACGCGCGGCTGGCGAAGCTCGCGGAGATCTTCGGCTCGGAGCGCGAGGTGCCCGCCGTGGTGTCGTTCGTCGACATCGCGGGCATCGTGAAGGGCGCGTCGGAAGGCGCGGGCCTGGGCAACAAGTTCCTCGCCAACATCCGCGAGGCCAACGCGATCTGCCAGGTGATCCGCGTGTTCGCCGACGACGACGTGATCCACGTCGACGGCCGCGTGGACCCCGCGTCCGACATCGAGACGATCAACACCGAGCTGATCCTCGCCGACCTCCAGACCCTGGAGAAGGCGATCCCGCGCCTGGAGAAGGAGGCGCGCACGGTCAAGGACCGGCGCCCGGCGCTGGACGCGGCGAACAAGGCCAAGGAGATCCTCGACGGCGGTCGCACGCTGTTCTCGGCCCAGTCCGAAGTGGACGGCGACCTACTGCGCGAGCTGAGCCTGCTGACCACGAAGCCGTTCCTGTACGTGTTCAACGCCGACGAGTCCGTGCTCACCGACGACGCGAAGCTCAAGGAGCTGCGCGAGCTGGTCGCACCGGCCGACGCGGTGTTCCTCGACGCCAAGGTCGAGGCCGAGCTGCTGGAGCTGGACGAGGAGTCCGCCCGGGAGCTGCTGGAGTCGATCGGCCAGCACGAGCCGGGCCTGCACGCATTGGCCCGCGCCGGTTTCCACACGCTCGGGCTCCAGACCTACCTCACGGCCGGTCCCAAGGAGTCGCGTGCCTGGACGATCCCGCAGGGCGCCACGGCGCCGCAGGCGGCGGGCGTGATCCACACCGACTTCGAGCGCGGGTTCATCAAGGCCGAGGTCGTGTCGTTCGCGGACCTGGTCGAGGCGAAGTCGATGACCGCCGCGAAGGCGGCCGGCAAGGTCCGGATGGAGGGCAAGGACTACGTCATGGCCGACGGCGACGTGGTCGAGTTCCGCTTCAACGTCTGAGTGACGGTCGGGGCGGCGTCCACGCGGGACGCCGCCCCGACCGGGTCTCAGTGCAGCTGCTTGCGGCTGTGGCGGGCCATGGCGAAGACGCCACCGGCGGTGCCCAGCATGCCCAGTGCTGCGATCGCGAACACGACGATGTCGGCGGTCATGCGAATCCCCTTGCGTTGATCTCCCACTCGTCAGACGTCCGGGTACCCGGAATAGTGGCCTCGTAGTCACGCAATTCACACGATCGTGGAGGAACCTGGTGCACCTGCGAGCCGTCGAAGCCCGGTTGCTCGCCGTCGCGCCGTGGGTGTTCGGCGTGTCCCTGGCGGGCCACCTGCTCATGGTGGCGTTCCAGACCAAGATGACCATGATCGACCTCATGGTCTACCGGAACGGCTCGCCGGAGCTGTTCACCGGGAACCTCTACGACTGGCGACTGTCCGAGTTCTCCGACAAGTTCGCCCTGCCGTTCACCTATCCGCCGTTCTCGGCGTTGCTCTTCCTGCCGCTGTCGTGGATCCCGTGGGGCGCGGCCCGCTGGTTCTGGCAACTGCTGTCGCTGGCGTGCCTGTGGCTGATCACGAAGCAGTCGCTCCGGCTGATCGGCGCGCACGACTCCAGACGCGTCCTGCTGTGGACCGGCCTGCTGGTCTGGGTCGAGCCGGTGCGCACGACCCTCAACTACGGCCAGATCAACCTCGCGCTGTGCGCGTTGCTGCTCGTGACGTTGGTGAGCCTCAAGGACTCCGTCGCGGGCGCGGGCGTCGGCATCGCGGCAGGCATCAAGCTCACCCCGGCGATCTCCGGGCTCTACTTCCTGGTCACCAAGCGGTTCCGGGCCGCCGCGCTGTCCGCTGCCGCGTTCGTCGGCACGGTCGCGATCGGCTACGCCGTGAGCCCCGGCCAGTCCCACCGGTTCTGGTTCGAGCTGCTCGGCGACGCCGACCGCGTCGGCCCGGTCGGGTCGGCGATCAACCAGTCGCTGCGCGGCGCGCTGTCCCGCACGGTCGGCCACGACGTCGGCTCGGGCCCGGTCTACCTGGCGGGTGTGGCGGTGGCCGTGGCGCTCACCGCATGGGCGTTGCACGCGGCACGCCGCGACACGCTCGCCATGATCGTCGCGGTGCAGTTCCTGGGCCTGCTGGTCAGCCCGATCTCGTGGAGCCACCACTGGGTCTGGGTGGTGCCCGCGCTGATGTGGCTGCTCTACCGCGCGAACCACCCGATCGCCAGGATCACGGCCGGGCTGTGGGTCCTGGCGATCGGCGGCTACCTGATCTCGATCCTGCTCATCCTCCAGCCGTCCATCTGGATCATCGAACGGCCGTGGTACCTGTCGGCGCTGGGCTGGGCCTACCCGGCGCTCGGGCTGCTCACCCTCGTCGCGATCGTGGTCTCGCTACGCGTGCGCCGCGAGGACCCGGTCGATCTCCTCAGCCAGTGACACGTCCAGCGCGGTGATCCCGCCGCTGGAGTGCGTGGCGCACCGGAAGGTCAGCGTGCGCCACCGGATGTCGATGTCCGGGTGGTGGTCGTCGCGCTCCGCGATCTCCGCGACGCGGTCCACCACCTTGATCGCCTGCGCGAACGAGGACAGCTCGGCGGTGCGCACGAGGGCCGCGTTCCGGGCGATCCACCCGGGGAGGTGGGACAGGGCATTGGTCACCTGGTCGTCGGTCAGCAGTTCGGCCATGCGTCGAGCCTTCCACCCCGTCGAGTAAAATGCCTGTTCACCCACGGGAGTCCGGCGCGCCGGGCTGAGAGGGGGGCACGCCGGCCCCCGACCGTCCACACCTGATCCGGGTCATGCCGGTGTAGGGAGAGACGATGCTCCGCCGTGTCCTGGCCGCCGCCTCCGTGCTGGCGCTCGCCGCGTGTTCGGCCACCGAGCCGACCCCTTCGCAGGGCGAACGCGTGGTGACGCTCGTGACCCACGACTCGTTCGTGGTGAAGCCCGAACTGCTCGACGCGTTCAAGGCCGAGACCGGCATCACGGTCAAGCAGGTCGCCAGTGGCGACGCGGGCGAGCTGACCAACAAGCTCGTGCTCACCAAGGACAGCCCGATCGGCGACGTCGCGTTCGGCGTCGACTCCACGTTCGCCTCGCGCGCCCTCAAGGAGGGCGTGTTCGCCGAGTACGACAGCGGCGCGGCGAAGAACGGCGCCCAGCGGTACGCGCTCACGCCCGCGAACCGGCTGCACGCGGTCGACGTCGGCGACGTGTGCCTGAACTACGACATCGCCGCTTTGAAGGACAAGGGCGAGCCGCAGAAGTTCGCCGACCTGCTCGACCCGAAGTACAAGGACCTGCTCGTCGTCGAGGACCCGGCCACGTCCTCGCCGGGCCTGGCGTTCCTGCTGTCCACGATCGCCACGTACGGCGACGGCGGCGACAGCGACTGGCGCACCTACTGGGCCGGTCTGAAGGCCAACGGCGTCAAGGTCGTCAGCGGCTGGGAAGAGGCGTACACGCAGGACTTCTCCGGTTCGGCGGGCAAGGGGCCGCGGCCGATCGTGGTCTCCTACGCGTCGTCGCCGTCGGCCGAGATCGGCGCGGACGGCAACCCGCGCACCAGGGCCGTGTTCGACACCTGCTACCGCCAGGTCGAGTACGCGGGCGTGCTCAGCGGCGCCAAGAACACCGAGGACGCGCGCAAGGTCGTCGACTTCCTGCTCTCGGAGAAGTTCCAGTCGACCGTGGCCGAGAACATGTACGTGTACCCCTCGCGCGAGGGCGTCTCGCTGCCCGAGTCGTGGGCCAAGGCCGCGCCGCTGCCCCCGTCCTCCCGGACCGTGCCCGCCGACCTCCTCGACGCCAAGCGCGAGGAGTGGGTCAAGCAGTGGCGTTCGCTCGTCGTCGGCTGACCTGGGCGCTCGCGTCCCTGCTGCCGCTGGCGTTCCTGGGCGTCTTCTTCCTCTGGCCGGTCGTCGCGATCGTGGGCCTGGGCCTTCGTGACGGCGTCCAGGTCGACGCGGACACCTGGGGCCTGGTCGGGTTCACGCTCGGCCAGGCCGCCGCCGCGACGGCCGTGGCGCTGGTGGCCGGCCTGCCCGTGGCCTACCTGCTGGCCCGGTGTCGCGTGCGCGGCACCGGGGTGGTGCGCGCGGCCGTGATGGTGCCGTTCGTGCTGCCCACGGTCGTGGTCGGGTTGGCGTTCCGCGCGTTGTGGCCCGACGGCGGCGTGCTGCCGATCGTGCTGGCCAACGCGTTCTTCAACGTCGCCGTCGTGGCCCGCACGGTCGGCGGGCTGTGGGCGCGGCTGGACCGGCGGGTGGAGGACGCGGCCCGGTCTTTGGGCGCGTCCCGGCTGCGGGCGTTCCGGTCGGTCACGCTGCCCGCGCTGGCGCCCGCGATCGGGTCGGCGGCGGCCGTGGTGTTCCTGTTCTGCTCCACAGCGTTCGGGGTCGTGCTGGTGCTCGGCGGCGCCCGCTACCGCACGTTGGAGACCGAGATCTACCTGCGCACGGTCCAGTTGCTGGACCTGTCGGGCGCGGCGACGTTGTCGTTGCTCCAGTTCGCGGCCGTGATCGCGGTGCTGGTGATCGGCGTCGTGACCAGGCGCCGACGGGAACGCGGCCTGCCGCTGCGGGTCGAACCGCCGCGCCGGCCCGGCGGCGGCGAGTGGGTCGTGGTGGGCGCGGCGTGGCTGGTCGTCGGCGTGCTGCTGGTGCCGGTGGTCGCGTTGACCGTCCGCTCGCTGTCCACTGTGGATGGATGGAGCCTCGCGGGCTACCGGGCGCTGGCGGGTACCGGCGAACGGGGCACGCTCGTCGTGTCCGGGCTCGACGCGGCCGTGCGGTCGCTGCGCGCGGCCACCGACGCGACGATGATCGCGCTGGTCGTGGGCGTGCTGTCGGCGGTCGTGCTGGTCGGTCTGCGCCGGTCCGGGTCGTGGTTCGCCGAAACCCTGGACACCGCGCTGATGCTGCCGCTGGGCGTGTCGGCGGTGACGGTCGGCTTCGGCTACCTGATCACGATGGACGCGCTGCCCGGCGACTTCCGCACGTCACCGCTGCTGGTGCCGCTGGCCCAGGCGCTGGTCGTGACGCCGCTGGTCGTGCGGATCGTGCTGCCCGTGCTGCGCGCGGTCGACGAACGGCTGCGCCAGGCCGCCGCCACGCTGGGCGCGTCGCCGTGGCGGGTGTGGCGCGAGGTCGACTTCCCGCTGGCCTTCCGGTCGCTGGTCGCGGCGGCCGGGTTCGGGTTCGTGGTCGCGCTCGGCGAGTTCGGCGCGACCAGCTTCCTGGCCAGGCCGGACGCGGCCACGCTGCCGGTCGTGATCGCCCGGCTGATGTCGCGGCCCGGCCAGCTCAACAGCCAGCTGGCCTACGCGGCGTGCGTGCTGCTGATGGTCGTGACCACCGTGACCGTGCTGCTGATCGAACGGCTGCGCGTGCCCAGCAGCGGGGAGTTCTGATGGCGTTGGCAGTGCGTGGGCTCGACGTCCGCTACGGCGACGTGAAGGCGGTGTCCGGGGTCGACCTGGAGATCGCCGACGGCGAGGTCGTCGCGCTGCTCGGCCCTTCGGGATGCGGCAAGTCGACGCTGCTGCGGGCCGTGGCCGGACTGGAACGCCCCAGCGCGGGCACGATCGCGTGGGACGGCGGCGATCTCGCGCGCGTGCCCGTGCACCGGCGCGGATTCGGGCTCGTGTTCCAGGACGGGCAGCTGTTCCCGCACCGGGACGTGGCGGGCAACGTCGCGTTCGGGCCGCGCATGGCCGGTGTCGACAAAGCGACCCGGGACCGGCGCGTGGCCGACCTGCTCGCCCTGGTCGGCCTGGCCGACTACGGGCGGCGGCGGGTCACCGAGCTGTCCGGCGGCGAGCAGCAACGCGTCGCGTTGGCCCGCGCGTTGGCCGCCGAACCCCGGCTGCTGCTGCTCGACGAACCGCTGTCCGCGCTCGACCGGGCGTTGCGCGAACAGCTCGCGCTGGACCTGGCCCGACTGCTGCGCGACACCGGGGCCACCGCGTTGGTCGTGACGCACGACCACGACGAGGCGTTCACGCTCGCCGACCGCGTGGCCGTGCTGCGGGCCGGGCGGATCGTGCAGGTCGGGCCGCCCGTCGACGTGTGGCGGCGGCCGGCGGACGACGACACCGCGCGGTTCCTCGGCTGCGGCCGGGTGCTCGACGCGGACGCCGCCCGGCGCCTGGTCGGCGTCGACCACCGCGTGGGACTGCGGTCGACGGCGTTGCGGGTCGACGCCGACGGGTCGCTCGCGGGCGTGGTGCGGGCACGCGTCCACCGGCGTGACCACGTGCGGCTGGTCGTCGTGGTCGACGGCGAGGGCGAGTTCGACGCGGTCGCCCCGGTCGCCCGTCCCCCCGAACCGGGCGACCGGGTGCGGTTGGCCGTCGACGACGACGGCCTCGCGCTCATCGGCTGAGCGCGTACTCCACGTCGCCGTGCTCGGCGCCCGGGATCGGGTCCGGCCAGTCCTCGTGGAACGTCCGCACGTACACCAGCCCGGCCTTCTCCAGCACCCGTCGCGACCCGGTGTTCACCGCCATCGCGGTGGCCACGACCCGGTGGACGCCCAGGTCGGCGAACCCCTTGGCGACCAGCGCGGTCGCACCCTCGGTCGCGTACCCGCGGCCCCAGGACGACGGGTGCAGCCGGTAGCCGAGTTCGCGCACGCCCTCGGCCACCGGACTCAGCTCGAACCAGCCGACGAACGCGCCCGAGGACTTCTCGATCCCCGCCCACCAGCCGACCCCGCCGACCACCTTCGGCATGACCTCGCGTTCGACCTCGTCGCGTGGCACCGGGCGGCCGGTGTCGATGTAGCGCATCACGTCCGGCTCGGCCAGGAGCCGCGCGACGTCGTCGACGTCGGAAGGTTCGATGGCGCGCAGCACCAGGCGTGGGGTCTCCAGGAACATGGGCCTAATTGTCCTTGGTGGACAAGCGGATCACCGCGAGCGACAGTCCGACCAGGATGTAGCAGCCGGCGACGGCCGTCGCGTTCCACAGCTGCCCGGTCGGCAGCGGGTCGCGCATGACGTCGGCCAGCCCCTCCCACGTGGACGTGATCAGGTACGGGCGCAGCCACGACAGCGAGTCGAACAGGCCCAGCACGGTGAACACGATCGTCCCGGCCAACGTCGAGGCCATCACGACCAGCGGGTGCTCGGTGCACGTGGAGATCGCCAGCGCGATCGCCGCGACCCCCCACATCTGCACGACGACCAGCACGGCGGTCAACCCCACCCGGCCCAGGCCCGCGCCGAACGGCAGCGTGCTGCCCGACAGCGTCAACAGGCCGTCGCCGCCGAACAGCAGCACGCCCACGACCACGCCGACCACGGTGATCAACGCGACCGCCAGCACCGACATCGTGGCGATGCCGAACGACTTGATCGCCAGCAGCCGCACCTTGCCCACCGGCGAGATCATCAGCCCGCGCAGCGTGCCGTGCTGGGCCTCGCCCGCGATCCCGTCCGCCGACCAGATCGCGGCGACCAGCGGCAGCAGCATGGGCAACGCCAGGAACAGCGTGAACACCGGCAGCGCCAGGCCGTTGCCGCCGATGATCGCCGAGATGCCCGGACCTTCCGGCGGCGAACCGTCGGTGACCGAGAACCACAGGCCGACCCCGGCCAGGATCGGCACCAGGCACAGCGACGCCAACCCGATCACCGTGCGCGGGCGGCGCAGGATCCAGCGCAGCTCCGAGCGCAGTTGCCGGCCCAGTGGCGCGCGCGTCGCGACCGCGGTGCTCATCGCGCCCCCTCCTCGATCGTGTCCACGGCCGACAGGCTGTGCTCGGACTCCTCGGCGTCGGTGAGCCGGGCGAACAGGTCTTCCAGGCCCGCGCGGTGCCGGCGGGCCTCGTGCACCTCGACACCGGCCTCGACCAGCGTCCGCACCACCACGGGTGCGGTCGTGCCGATCAGCTCGACCCGGATGCCCTCCCCGAGCGGCCGGGCCGAGATCCGGCCCGCGCGCAACGCGGTCAGTGCCGCGTCCACGTCCGGCGTCTCGATCAGCAGCGCGCTGCTGTCGGCCTGGAGCAGTTCGGTCAGGCCGCCCTGGGCCACGACCGTGCCGCGGTGCAGCACGGCGACGTGCGTGCAGATCGCCTCGATCTCGCTGAGCAGGTGCGACGACACCACGACCGTGCTGCCGTCCGCGTGCAGGTCGGCGATCACCTTGCGCACCTCGCGGGTGCCCGCCGGGTCGAGGCCGTTGGTCGGCTCGTCCAGCACGATCAGCTTGCGCCGGACGAGCAGCGCCGCGGCCAGGCCGAGACGCTGCTTCATGCCCAGCGAGTAGCCCCGGTACCGGCGGTGCGCCGCACCGCCGAGCCCGACGCGTTCCAACGCGTCCTCCACCGCCTGCCGGATCGAGCCCGTGGCCAGCAGCGGCTCGAACGCCGCCACCCGCCGCAGGTTCTCCCGTCCGGACAGGAACGGGTGGAAGCCCGGACCCTCGACCAGCGCGCCGACGTGCGGCAGCGCCTGTGCGGCGCCGTCGGGCAGCCGCCGGCCCAGCAGTTCGACCTCCCCCTCGGTCGGCCTGACCAGGCCCAGCAGCATCCGGATCGTGGTGGTCTTGCCGGACCCGTTCGGGCCGAGCATCCCCAGGACGGCCCCCTCCGGCACGTCCAGGTCCACGCGGTCCACCGCGACCGTCCGCCCGTACACCTTGCGCAGTCCCCGCGTCCGGGCGGCGAGGACCGGGGTGGGGTCGGCCGGGGCCGCCCCCACCCACGCGCTGGTCGAGGCGGTCACTTCACCTGACCGATCGCCTCGAAGAGCACCTGCTCGGGCACGGCACCGGCCACGACCCGGCCGTCGTCGGCCACCAGCGCCGAGCCGACCTTCGTCGTGATCAGCACGCCGTTGCCCCACGCGCCGGAGACCGGCTTGCCCAGCCGCTTGAGCAGGTCCTGGGGGTTGCCCTCCAGGCCTTCGGGCTTGCCGTGCTTCTCGGTTGCCTCGTCCTGGAGTTCGCCGAGCTTGTCGAACCGGACGCGCGTGCCGACCACGGTGTCCCACCCGTCGCCGATGACGACCGGCTGGACGCCGTCCAGCGCCTCCCGGGCCTTGTCCTTCTCCTCCTCGGACGGGCCGTCGGCCTCGTTCACGATCTTGGCGCCGGCCGGCGGCGTGAACGCGAACAGCGCCGGGTCCTGCGCGCCGACGGACAGCTGCGAGAAGCCGATCCGCGCGGCGGGCTCGTTGGTGCCGTTGGTGTACACCGCGATCCGCAGCGGCAGCCGCAGCTCGGCGTCCACCGCGATGCGCACCTCGCGCAGCACGGTCTTCTCCGTCGGCTTGGGCGTGAGGACCAGCTCGTACGCGGCCCGGTCGGCGACGCGCGCCGTGCCGTCCACGGACACCGTGCTGAACTCCTCGACCCTGGTGACGACCTCGCGGGCCACGGTGACGGGGTCGACCGCACCGTCCTTGACCTCGGGCTTCTCGCCGGGGCCGTGCGGGAACCTGGCGACGGTCTTCTCGGCCGAGTTCCACAGCCACGCCGTGGAGCCGTCGTCGACGAACGTCTTGTCCGAGTCGCCCGACGGTGCCTGGACGCGGAACTTGCCCGTGCCGTCGCTCCAGACGCGCAGCCCGCTGTCGCCGTCCGTCAACTGCGCTGGCACGCCCGGCAGTCCGGGCAGGCCCAGGTCGTTGTCGACGTCGACCGACCCGCCGAACGCGGCCGGCTTGGCGGTGAGCACCGACTCGACCAGCGCCTGCGGTTCGATCGCGGGCAGGACGGGTGCGGGACCCGCACCCGCGGGCATGGCCAGCACCCCCATGCCGACCACGCCGGCGACCACACCGGCCGCCGCGGCGGCCACGGTCACCCTTCTCCGGTTCATCGGTCCCTCCTCCTTCGTGTCGCGTACGAGGTGAACGCTCCTCCGGTCGGACTGAGACCACGCTGAGAGCCTGAGAGCGCGCTGAGACCCCGAGCCGATTGTCCCTTCCGTTGGGCATGCTGTGGTACGTGAGACCGAGAGTGCTGGTTGTCGACGACGAGGTCGGTGTCCGCCGCGCGTTGGAGCGTGGGTTGTCCGCGGAAGGCATGGAGGTCGTCACGGCCGCCGATGGCCCCAACGCGCTGCGCGTGGCGTTGACCGGGGCGTTCGACGTGGTGCTGCTGGACATCATGCTGCCGGGGCTGAGCGGGTACCGGGTGCTCCAGCGGATGCGGGCCGAGGGCGTGCGCACGCCGGTGCTGATGGTGTCGGCGAAGGACGGCGAGGTGGACCAGGCGGATGGGCTCGACCTGGGCGCCGACGGGTACCTGGTGAAGCCGTTCTCGTTCGTGGTGCTGGTCGCCCAGGTCCGGGCGTTGCTTCGACGCAACACAGCGGACTCGGGCCGGCGCCGGCTGAAACTGGGGGAGCTGGTCGTCGACCGGGCGACGCGTGAGGTGAGCTGGGCGGGTGAGCAGCTGTCGCTGTCGCCGCGCGAATACGCCGTGCTGGACGTTCTTGCCGGCCGGGCGGGTTCGGTCGTGACGAAGGACGAACTGCTGCGCGCGGTGTGGGGCGACGAGCAGGCGGCGACCCGTAACGCGGTCGAGGTGTACGTGGGGTATTTGCGGCGCAAACTCGACGCCATGGGCGCGGGCGAGGTCGTGCGAACCGTGCGCGGCCACGGCTACCTGGCGTCGACGCCGGACCTCGACGCCGCGTTGGGCGCGGCGTCGAGCAGGCGGCGGTGAACCCGCGCCGGTGGTGGCTGCGGCGCACGCTGCGGTTCCGGATCACCGTGGTGGCCACCGGCGTTGCGTTGCTGTGCCTGCTCGCGTTGACGTTGCTCGCGCCGAGGCTGATCGGGTTCGTGCAGGTCAGCGCCGTGGACCGGGAGCTGTCACGGGCCGGGGTGACCAGGGTGCTCGACGTCGCGGGCGTGCCTTTGGACGGCGGCGGCTTTCTGGACCTGACCCCGTCGGACATCAGGTCCCTGAAGGCGGGCGAGTCGGTACTGCGCCTGGACGGCGCGTCGGCCCACCGCTGGACCGGCCGGGTCGTGTTCGCGGCGGACGGAACGCCCGAACTGCACGTGTCGGGGGACGTCCTGGTCGGCTACCAGGAGGCGAACGAGCTCGGCACCCGGTGGCTCGCCGTGGCGGCCGTGCTGGTGGCCGGGCTCGTGGGGATCGCGACGTGGCTGGCCGTCCGGTCGTCGCTGCGCCCGGTGGAGCGGATGCGCGCGGCGGCGGGGGAATTGCCACGCGGGCAAAGACTGCCGGTGCCCGCGGCACGCGACGAACTCCAGGCTTTGGCCGAGGCTTTGAACGCCCTGTTGGCGCGTCGGGACGAGGCAACCGAGCGTTTGCGCCGTTTCACCGGAGATGCTGCCCACGAACTGCGTTCGCCCGTGACATCCGTACGGGCCCAGGCAGAGGTAGCCGTAGCCCACCCCGATCCGGACTTCTCGATCGAGGTGCTGGAGTCGATCGTGGAGGAGTCGGAGCGACTGTCGGCTTTGGTCGACGCGTTGCTGCTACTCGCCCGCGCCGACACCGGTGAACTCCCTCGCGCCGAACCCGTCGACCTGGCCTTGGGCGCCCAGTCCGCCGTTGACCGGCTTGGTTCCAAGGAACTCCTGGTTCAGGTAAGCGCCCCCATCAGTGCCTGCCTGATCTCAGCAGCCCACACCGAGGTGGAGTTGGTCCTCGACAACCTTCTGCGCAACGCCGCACGCCACGCCCGAACGCTGATCAGGGTGTCGGTCCTGCCGGCAGGCCGCCAAGTGCGCCTGCTGGTAGACGACGACGGCCCCGGCATCCCGGAGGAACACCGCCAAAAGGTCTTCGACCGCTTCTACCGGGTCGACTCCGACCGAGGCCGCGCAACGGGCGGCTTCGGCCTGGGCCTGGCTTTGGTGGCCCACCTCGTAAGCCGCCGCCGAGGAGCCGTAAGGGCAACCGAATCCCCCGAGGGCGGAGCCCGCCTGGAAATTCGCTGGCCCGCTTACCGGTGATGGAGACTTCTGCCCTGGCCGCCGTCGGCTGAGCTATTCGATTCGGATCATCCGGTATGCCCATCACTCTCGAAACAGGCCGGGACCACCCCCGCATGTGCGGGGAGCGTCCGACCCGGACCCTTCCCGGGACCGGCGGCGGGGGACCACCCCCGCATGTGCGGGGAGCGTGTCAGGCGCCCCTGCTCGGCTGCCTGCACGGTGGGACCACCCCCGCATGTGCGGGGAGCGTTAGTCTCGCCTACACCTGCCGTCGCAGCCAGACGGACCACCCCCGCATGTGCGGGGAGCGTCTGGCAGACGGAAAGCACGTCCACGCCCACCGGACCACCCCCGCATGTGCGGGGAGCGTTGGGCGAACCTCTACACGTCCACTGTGGAGAACGGACCACCCCCGCATGTGCGGGGAGCACACTTCCTGACCTGCGCGTCTTCGAACCAGAACAGTGTTTCTCATTTACTTGTTCTCGTGTCGCCGTGATCGACACTCAGGCACAAGCTCTCTCGGATGGTGCCAGTATGAGGGACGACCGAGGGGACGGATGGACGACACGAACGCCTGGCTCGTGCGAGGACCGAGCGGCACCTTCAACGACGATGCCGGAGCAGCGTTGCGCGAGTGGCGCAAGGCGGCCAAGCAGAACCAGACCTCGGTGGCGGCCGTGCTCGGCATCACGCAGCAGAACCTCAGTCAAATGGAGAACGGTGCTCGTCCGGTCTCCTTGGAACTGCGTCGGAAGTTCGTCGAACGTCTGGGCATCGCTCCCGAAGACCTCGGGCTGTCCGGAGGCCAAGCCCGTGGCCTCATCGCATCCGACGACGCCAGTCCCGAGATCGCCTCAAGCCGAGTTCGGTGGCGTGCTCAGCGGCGGTGGTTGAACCAGAGCCGGTCAGCGCTCGCCCGGCTCGCCGTACGGCTGTACCAGCCGCAGCACCGCGTTCCCCGCACTCCGCTGATCACCGCACCGAAATGGCCTTGGCATGCATGGACGGCATTCCGGACAACCCCGATCAGCTCCGTGGGCGGTTGCCGTTCCGCGAACTGATCGGCGATCCGTTCGATCCTGCCCGTCGCGCGATCATCCCCGCCATCACCACGCTCACGATCAGGCTGCGCCGACACCCTGCCGAGCCTTCGTTCCTGTTGCACTGGCGCGATCCCGCGAAGGTCGCCACCGCCGGCGGGGTGTACGACGTCATCCCGGCCGGCGAGTTCCAGCCGTCGAGCGTCGCTCTGTGGGACCGCAGGAACGACTTCGGCCTGTGGCGCAACATCGTCCGCGAGTACCCCGAAGAACTGCTGGGCGAACCCGAACACGACGGCACCCGCACGCAGCCGATCGACTACGACAACTGGCACCTTTACCGGGCGCTCGGCGAGGCACGAGCCGCGGGCAAGCTCGGGTCGTTCTTTTGGGCATCGGCATGGACGCCCTGACACTCGCGGCGACCATCCTGACCGTCGTGGTGATCGACGATGACGTGTTCGAGAGGCTCTTCGGCGATGCCGTCCGCTACAACGAAGAGGGTGAGATCGTGTCGGTCGGTGGTGGCACTCCTACCGAAGGCATTCCGTTCACCCAGACCGCCGTGGAGCGTATGTTGACGTCCGAGCCGATGGCTTCGCCCGGTGCTGCCTGCCTGGCCTTGGCCTGGCGACATCGTCGCCTCCTACTCGGGTTGTAACCAGGCTTTTCGAGTCAGCCGATATCACCCCGCCAATGCGGGGTCGGGGAACGTTCCTCACGTAGTTCCCCCGCGAGCGGGGAGGAACGTTTCCATTCCTCCCCGCTCGCGCGGGGGTGAGAGGACACCATGCCGACCTCTGACCAGTGGCTTCAAGTGCGCGCCTACCTGGGTGAACACCGCCATGTCTTGACTTTGAAGGCCACAGCCGAGTACCCCGACATCCCCAAGGTCGCGGGCACGTCGCTGCTGACCGACCCACTGTGGACGCCCAGCGCGCCCATACCGCTCGCGGACATCGGCCTTCAACACCAAACCGGCCACGACTTCCACGGTGTCGACGGCACAGAGGGGTTCGCCGTCGCGCACCTCCCCGACGACACACAAGGCCACCACTACCGCAGCTACTCGGCGGCCATGGCCGACCTCGCCGCACCCAGCGTCTTCCAGAACCGATCGACCTACCGGCTGCTGGACGCCGACCTCACCACCTCCACGGGCCGACTCCTCTTCGGCAGCGGCACGTACTTCGACGGAATCGACGTAGGCGAGGCGAGCGCCCACGAGTTCGCCGCCCGCGAGCTGGGCCTGGTCGACGATCTGAAGCTGCGCGAGGCGATCGGTGCTCCGTGCGACCCGGCCCGCCGCCCGACCAACGTCGCGATCAGCACGCTGACCCTCCGCCACGACCGTGAGGCCGGCACCGCCCAGTTCTTCCTCCACTGGCGCGATCCGAAACGGGTCGGCCATGCGGGCGGTCTCTATCAGGTACTGCCGGTCGGCATCTTCCAGGCGTCCAGCGACGAATCGTGGAATCAGGACAACGACTTCGACCTGTGGCGCTGCATGGTCCGCGAGTTCTCGGAAGAGCTGCTCGGAACCTCCGAGGAACACGGCAGCGACCAGGCGCCGATCGACTATGAAACCTGGCCGTTCGCCGCACAGATCACCCAGGAGCTTGGCACGGGCGTACGCGCGTACTACCTGGGCATGGGTGTGGACCCGTTGACCCTGGCCACGGACATGCTCACGGTCGCCGTGGTCGACGCGCCGCTGTTCGACACGCTGTTCGGCAACATCGTGGAAACCAACGACGAAGGCCGGATTCTGAAGGCTCAACGGTTCACCGAAGACACCGTCGGGCGCTTCGCCCACAAAGAACCGACTCAGGCCGCCGGTGCCGCGTTGCTGGCACTTGCCTGGAGCCACCGGGACGCGTTGCTGAGCTAGTCGTCTACTACGCCGCGTTGTACAAGCGAGCGTTGTTGGATTCCGAGCCCTTCCAACGGCGAAGCTGTGAACCACCGCAGCAACGCCGTTGGAAGGAGGAATCCCGATGGCATTCACGGCCGCCGCGAACCCTCGCCCTGTTTTCGCGGACGCGTACCGGATTAGCTGTGGTCGAGCACGGAATCTTCACACGATCCACCTCGGTGCTGCCGGGCACGGCGGGTTCGGATCGGGTTGTTCCACCAGCATTGCGTACCAGTTGCATCGACGCAACATTCCTGGAGGTAGGAAGATGGAGAGTTCGACGGCCGACACCGGTGTGACCGATTCGTTGCTGTGGAAGGCGCGTTTCGGTGAGGTCGTCCGGGGCATGGTGGTCGATTTCGCGCCCCGGTTGTTCGCGGTGGTGCAGGAGTACGGCGACCGGGTGGACGGTCGGGTCGCGGCGTGGGGGATGGCGTTCCCCGATCACGCCGAGGTCGTGTCGGTGGAGGGCGGTCTCCGGATGACGCTGGGGGAGGTGGATTCGGTGCTGCCGGCGTTCGCCACGCGGGAGGGCGTGTCGGCGTCGGTGGTGTGGCTGCCCGCGTTCAACGCCCGCTTGACCGAGCCGGTGGACGTGGTGGACGACGTCGAGGACGAGACGGAACCGTGGTGGTGACCGTCTCCACCGCCTTTCCCGTGCCCGGCTTGGGGATGTCACGCGGCGGGCCGAACGTCTCGACGTCGTTGGGTCGGGCCGGTGAGGCGTTGCGATGGCTCGACCACGTCGTCCGCCGCTCGCCCTGGTCGTCCTGCTGGGCGCGGATGGTGCTCGTCCGGGAGGCGTGGCACGCGGCCCGACTCGACGGCGTCCCCGCCACATTGATCGAGGTGCTGCACCACCTCTTGCCACGCGGGCACGCGGTGGAGGTGGACGCGGGCCTGTTTCCGCACGTGAGTGCCGCACGGGAGGCCATCGCCCATGCCGGGCTGCCCCTGGTGGTCGTGCCGGAACCGCTGGAACGGGTGCTGGTGTCCACCGACCGACGACGACTGCCGTCCGCACTGGCCCGTGCCGGTCTGCTGTCCGGGCCGTGGCTGCCGTTCACCGGGTGGCTCGTCGACCACCCCGGCACCCTCCACGGCGACGACCCGGCCATGATCGCGCTGCTGGCCGACGGCATCGCCGAGACCTGCCACACCGAGATCGCCCTGCTCGACGACCTCCACCACCTGCACACCCGGCTCCTGGGCTGCCTGCCCTCGCCGACCCGGCACCACCGGACCGTGCTGCACGACCTGGCCGGCCGGGGCATGGTCAACGCCCGCGACCCGGCCACCCGCCACGGCCGGCCGTCGAGATCCGCCCACAACGCCCTGGCCCGACTCCGCGACCACGGCATCACCACCCGCCACGGCACCACCGACTACGGCCGATCCCTCTACTCCCCCCGACGCCGTCGCACTCCTGACCGGGAACCGGCCGTGACCCACACGATCCGACTCCGGGCCGTCGAGTTCGCCAAGGCCATGACCCTGGCCGGATACCGGTCCGACTACGCCCTGTCCCAGACCATGGGCCTCAACCGCAGCACCGTCACCCGCGTCCGCACCGGCCACCTCAACCCCGGCCCCGCCTTCATCGCCGGAGCCCTCATCGCCCTGGCACCGATGGAGTTCCACGACCTGTTCAACGTCGTCGCGCGTGGTGAAGGTGGTCGACGAGCAGCGTGAGGCCGTCGGGAATTCGTCTCGGTCGCCGAAACGCGAATTCGGCCGTCACCTGTACAGACCCCCGCCCATCCTCTGGGGGAGCGCCCCGCACCCATTCTACCGGCGTCAGCCGGTCGGGGGCGTGGTGTGGATCTTGGCTGTGGACAACTGAGGGGGCTGTGGACAAGTAGCATTCCCGCGTGTCGGTGGTGAGGGCCACGGCCCTGGTCGATGTACCGGTGGCCACGGTGGCGGGTGCGGTGGTCGATGTGGGCACCCTGGGGGTTCGGGTCGACGGTGGGGGCCTTCTGTACGAGGGTGCCGAGTTCTCTTTGGTCGGGCGGTCTGGTCGTGTTGTTGTCACTCGGGCTGGGCTTGGTGGGGTTGGTGTTCGGGTTGTCGCCGACCGTTCGCCGGAGTTCTGGTTGGGCACCGATGTTCGGGTGACCGGGGCCGGGGTGTTGGTTGTGCACGAGGTCGGGTGGCGTCAGCCTCGTACGGTCTGGGAGCGGGTTGTCGATGTTGCCTTTTGGCGGCGGATCGCGTTGCGGTTGTTGGAAGATCGGGCTGCCAGGGTTGCCAAGAGGATCGAAGAACTCGTTGAGGCGCGGGTTGTCGTCGGGGCGGCTGTTGTGAGGGGTGACCGCCTTCTAGTGCAGCAGCGGGGGTTTCCGGCGGAGGTGGCCGGTAAGTGGGAGTTGCCGGGTGGGCGGGTCGAGGTCGGTGAAGATGACCGCGCGGCTGTTGTCCGGGAGTGTCGTGAGGAGCTTGGCGTCGAAGTAAAAGCACGCCAACAGGTCGGCCTTGACGTTCCGTTGAAGGCCGACCTGCTGTTGCGTGTCTACGCCGCCGATCTCATCAACGGCGAGCCCGTCGCCGAGGAGCACCAAGGCGTCCGTTGGGTTCGGGTCGACGAGCTTGCCGACCTTGACTGGCTCCCGGCCGACCGGGTGTTGGTGCCTGCCCTGCGCGAGTTGCTTTCAGCCCAGGCCGGACACCCTTAGGGCCGATTCCAGCCTGTGCGTCGAGCGGTCACGGGCTCGTTCGGCTCCCGCCGCCCTGATGCGGTCCAGTTCGGTCGGGTCGGCCAACAACGCCAAAGTCCTTTCGCGGACGGGCTTCAGTTCCGCCACCACGGCCTCGGCCGTCGCCTCTTTCAGTGAGGCGTAGTCCGACAGCGAACCGGCCAGTTCGCGGGCTTCCTTGCCCGTGCACGCCGACAGGATCTCCAGCAGGTTGGTCACGCCCGGCTGACCGTCGGGGTCGTACCGCACCTCTCCCCGGTCGTCGGTGACCGCCCTCATGATCTTGCGGCGCACCAGGTCCGGCGGGTCCAGCAGGAACACCGTGCCGGCCGCGTCGGGGGCCGACTTGGCCATCTTCCGGGACGGTTCGGCCAGGTCGCGTACTCGTGCCGCCGTCGGCGCGACGACAGCGCGTGGCACGACGAACACCTCTCCGTACGTCCCGTTGAACCGTCTCGCCAGCACGCGGGCCAGCTCGACGTGTTGCAACTGGTCCTCGCCGACCGGCACCTCGTGCGTCCCCTGGAGCAGGATGTCCGCCGACATCAGCACCGGGTACGTCAGCAGGCTCAACCGCACCGACGCCCGGCCTTCCGACTTCTCCTTGAACTGGATCATCCGGGCCGCTTCGCCGTACGAGCACGTGCACTCCAGCAACCAGGTCAACGCGCCCAGTTCGCGCACCAGATCCGACTGCACGCACACCGACTCCGGGGCGACGCCGGCCGCGACCAGCACGGCCAGCTGCTCCCTGGTCAAGGCGCGCAGCCGTGCGGGGTTGTGCGCGGACGTCATCGCGTGCAGGTCGCTGATGAAGTAGACGTCCTCGGCCGTGCCCTCGGCGGCCCACCTCCGGATCGCGCCCAGGTAGTTGCCGAGCTGGACCTGGCCGGAGGGGGTGATGGCGGACAGTCTGATCATGGGTGGGTCCTCTGGGTCGTGCCCGACCCCGGACACGACGAAGGCCGCCCGGGGCTCGGGCGGCCTTCGTCGAAAGTGCTCGACGCGTAGCTCTAGGGCCGCCGGGAGGCGGGCCACCACGAGCCGTAAACGCGCATGTCCGGGATCGTAGCGGTCCCCGGCTCGGGTGAGTCCCCCGGAGTTCCGCGGCGGCGGATGGTGACTCGTGCGTCAGGTCGTCACCACACCGGGTGAGGCTGACCTCACCCGGGCCGCGTGTGTGGTAATGACGCTCCGCCCGCTAGGCTGTAGAAGGCTGCGCGCGTTCACCCGTCCCGGCGCCTGCCTTCCTCGACAGAAGCTCTAGGAGTTCCGCGTGCCCACGGCCACCGCGTCGATCAAGGAAACGCTGGTCCGCCACGACCTGCGCAACGTCGCGATCGTCGCGCACGTTGACCACGGCAAGACCACTCTCGTCGACGCCATGCTGCGCCAGTCGGGCGCCTTCTCCGAACGTGCCGAGCTGGTCGACCGGGTCATGGACTCGGGCGAGCTGGAACGGGAGAAGGGCATCACGATCCTGGCCAAGAACACCGCCGTCCGGCGGCACACGCCCGACGGCGTGGTCACCATCAACGTGGTGGACACCCCCGGCCACGCCGACTTCGGCGGCGAGGTCGAGCGCGGCCTGTCCATGGTCGACGGCGTCGTGCTGCTGGTCGACGCCTCGGAGGGGCCGCTGCCGCAGACCCGGTTCGTGCTACGCAAGACACTGGCCGCCGGGCTGCCCGTGATCCTCGTGGTCAACAAGGTCGACCGCCCCGACGCCCGGATCGCCGAGGTCGTCGAAGAGGCCCACGACCTGCTGCTCGACCTGGCCACCGAGGTCGGCGCGGACGACTCCGTGCTCGACCTGCCGGTCGTCTACGCCTCGGCGCGGGCCGGCCGCGCGTCGCTGACCCAGCCCGAGGACGGCGGCCTGCCGGACGAGGAGAACCTGGACTCCCTGTTCAAGGTGCTGCTCGACTACATCCCGGCCCCGCTGGGCGACGCCGACGCGCCGCTGCGCGCGCTGGTCACCAACCTCGACGCGTCCACGTTCCTCGGCCGCATCGCGCTGTGCCGGATCGCGTCCGGTCGCATCCGCAAGGGCGAGACCGTGGCCTGGTGCCGCGAGGACGGCTCGGCGCAGAAGGTCCGCATCACCGAGCTGCTGATCACCGAGGCGCTGGAGCGCGTCGCGGCCGAGGAGGCGCGCGCGGGCGACCTGGTCGCGATCGCCGGCATCCCGGAGATCACGATCGGCGACACGCTGGCCGACGCGGACAATCCGGAGCCGCTGCCCCGGATCACCGTGGACGAGCCCGCGATCTCGATGACCATCGGTGTGAACACCTCGCCGCTGGCCGGTCGCAACGGCGGCACCAAGCTCACCGCCCGCCTGCTCAAGTCGCGCCTGGACGCCGAGCTGGTCGGCAACGTGTCGGTGCGCGTGCTGCCCACCGAGCGCCCCGACACCTGGGAGGTGCAGGGCCGCGGCGAGCTGGCGCTGGCCATCCTGGTCGAGCAGATGCGCCGCGAGGGCTTCGAGCTGACCGTCGGCAAGCCGCAGGTGGTCACCCGCCAGGTCGACGGCAAGACCCACGAGCCGTTCGAGCGCCTGAGCGTCGACTGCCCCGAGGAGCACCTCGGCGCGGTCACCCAGCTGCTGGCCAACCGCAAGGGCCGGATGGAGAACATGGACGGCCACGGCACCGGGCGGATCAAGCTCGACTACGTCGTGCCCAGCCGCGGCCTGATCGGCTTCCGCACCGAGTTCCTCACCGAGACCCGCGGCACCGGCATCGCCAACGCGGTCGCCGAGGGCTACGGCCCGTGGGCGGGCGAGATCCGCACCCGGCACAACGGCAGCCTGGTGGCCGACCGGTCCGGTTCGATCACCGCCTACGCGATGATCCAGCTCGCCGACCGCGGCACGTTCTTCGTCGAGCCGGGCGCGGACGCGTACGAGGGCATGGTCGTGGGCGAGAACCCGCGTGCCGAGGACCTCGACGTGAACGTGTGCCGCGAGAAGAAGCTGACGAACATGCGCACGTCGACCGCGGACGTGATGGAGACCCTGGCCCGGCCGCGCAAGCTGTCGCTGGAGGAGGCGCTGGAGTTCTGCGCCGCCGACGAGTGCGTCGAGGTCGCGCCCGAGGTCGTCCGGGTCCGCAAGGTCACGCTCGACGCCAACCAGCGCGGACGCGAGCGCAACCGCCTCAAGCTGCGCGGCTGACCCCGGTCCGCCGCCACCGCCCCCGGTCGTCCCCGACCGGGGGCGGTCGCATGTCGCGCACCTCTCAGATGCGGGGGTTCCTCCGTCGGGCGGTGTCCGCGTCTGGCAATCTCGTGCTCATGACGAGGGGGATCGCGACGCGGCTGCTGGTGCTCGTCGGCCTGCTGGCCGTGACCGCCTGCACCGCGACGCCGCCTCCGCCGCTGGTGCCCAGCACGCCGGGCATGACGGTCGTGCCGAAGGAGAAGCTGAACGAGATCGTCGTCGGTGTCGACGACGTCAAGGGCGGCTACAACCCGCACACGTTCGCCGGCCAGTCGACGATCACCACGGCGCTGGCGTCCGTGCTGCTCCCGTCGACGTTCCGCACGGCGCCCGACGGCGGCCAGGTGCTGGACCGGACGTTGCTGCTCGACGCCCGGGTGACCAGGGCCGACCCGTACACGGTGACCTACACGATCCGCAAGGACGCGAGCTGGTCGGACAGTGCGCCGGTGGCCGCCGAGGACTTCGTCTACCTGTGGCAGCGGATGCGCTCCGAACCCGGCGTGGTCGACCCGGCGGGCTACCGGCTGATCGACGACATCGCCAGCCGCGAGGGCGGCAAGGTCGTCGAGGTCACGTTCGCCAAGCCCTATCCGGGGTGGCGGACCCTGTTCCACGACCTGCTGCCCGCCCACCTGCTCAAGGACGCGCCCGGCGGCTGGTCGACCGCGCTGGACGACAGCTTCCCGGCCAGCGCCGGGCCGTTCTCGGTCAAGTCGCTGGACCGGCCGCGCGGCGAGATCGTGCTGGAGCGCAACGACCGGTTCTGGGAGCAGCCGGCCGCGCTCGACCGGGTCGTGCTGCGCCGTGCCTCCCAGCACGACATAGTCGGCGCCTTGAAGACCGGCGACGACCAGGCCGCGCTCGTCCGGGCCGACGCGATCGCCATGACCGACCTCGCCGAGCTGGGCAAGGCGACCCCGCTCACGATCACGCAGGTGCCGCGCGCCGAGGTCGTCCAGGTCCTGTTGAGGCCCGCCGCGCCACAGTTGTCCGACGTCCGGGTCCGGACGGCCGTGATGAGCGCGTTGGACCGCGACGAGCTGATCGCGATCGGCAGTCGCAGCGGTCCCGGCGCCGGGTTGCGCGCCGACGCCCAGATCGTGCCCCCGACGAAGTCCGGCTACCGGAAGACGCTGGTCGCGACCGATCCGGCGGCCACCGCCCGGCTGTTGTCCGAGGCCGGTTTCTCGAAGCCTGACAACGGTCAGTGGTCACGTGAGGGCCGTCCGTTGAACCTGACGATCGCGGCGCCCGAAGGCGTCGAACCGTATGTCACCATCGCGACCCAGCTACAACGCCGGTTGGCATTGTCCGGAATCGCGTCCGAGGTCCGGACAACGCCCGCGAATGAGTTGTTCGGGGTCGATCTCGCGGGCACAGCTACGTCGAATGGCGAACCGCCGGAAGTCGTCGACATTGCGGTCGTGCCTCTCGTCGACACCGGTGATTCCGCGGCCGTTCTGGCTTCCGCTTTCGGCTGTCGTTCCACGACGGGTGACCCGGGTACACCCATTCCGGCGAATCTGTCGGGTTTCTGCGACCAGTCGATCCAGCCCGTGATCGACGACGCGTTGACCGGTCGGCTGCTGCTGGCCGAGGCGCTCGCGACGGTGGAGCCGGTGCTCTGGCAACAGGCGGTTGCAATGCCGTTGTTCCAGGTGACAGACGTGTTGGTCACGTTGCCGGTGGCTCAGGGGGTATCGGCCGGTGCACCGTTCGCAGGCCCGTTGTCCGGTGCTTCGACCTGGCGTCGCGAAGGACGTTGACAGTTGACACACCCCGAATGGGTACCTCTGGGGTGTGTTCGGACTATGATTTTGACAGTATTCTCGTCGTCCGGTTAACGAACGCTCCCGCCCGGTAACGACGGAGTAGCATGCTGCTACCAACGTGTCACCCTTTGGTTACGATCGCCGCTCGGGCCGTGACCTTTCGGTTGGGCTCTTCTTATCGTGCTGCAACGGTGTGTCGGTTCGGGGCGCGTTTGGCACATCTCGGTTATGGGTGGAAGTCGACTCAAACAGTCGTTCCAACCCGGTGCTAGGAGGGCACGTGTCGATCAGGAGATCAAAAGTTGTCTCGGCGCTCGCGCTGGTGACGTCCACGGCGCTGTTGCTCAGCGCCTGCGGCGGCGGTGGAGCCGGCGAGGGTGACCAGGGCGGCCAGCAGAACGCGGACCCCGGCAAGATCGGCGGTCAGGACGAGCTGCTGAAGCGGCCCAAGGTCGATGACATCGGCGAGATCGCCATCGCCGTGGAAGAGGGCTTCCACAACTACAACAACTACATCGGCGCGACGAACAACTTCTCCAGCGTCATCGCGCTGTCCAACGTCTCGCCCTCGCCGTTCATCGTCGACCTGTCGTCCGACGGCAAGGTCGTCATCAAGGTCGACGGCGACCTCATGGACTCGATCAAGGTCACCTCCACCTCGCCGCAGGTCATCGAGTGGAAGGTCAACAAGGCCGCCGTCTGGTCCGACGGCCAGCCGATCGACTGCGACGACTTCTACCTGCGTTGGCTCGCCGGCGCGAGCAAGGCCAAGGTCAAGGGCGAGGACGGCAGCGAGGCTTCGCTGTTCGACTCGTCGCCGACCGGCTACGAGGACGTCGAGAAGGTCGAGTGCTCGGACAACGACAAGACGATCACCACGACCTTCAAGAAGGACAAGACCTTCGCCGACTACCGGGGCATGTTCTCCCAGCCCGGTAGCGACGGCATCCTGCCGGCGCACGTGCTCGAGCAGAAGACCGGCGTCTCCGACATCACCAAGGTGACCGTCGACCAGAACGACGAGACGGTCAAGAAGGTCGCCGAGTTCTACACGACCGGCTGGCTGGGCTTCGACGCGGCGGTCGCGCTCTCCGGCGGCCCCTACAAGATCGAGTCGTCGGACACGCAGGACCAGACGGTCCTCGTCCGCAACGACAAGTACTGGGGCAACCCGGGCGGTCCGGCCCGCGTGATCATCAAGACCAACACCGACGCCCAGTCCGCGGCGCAGCAGCTGCAGAACAAGGAGGTCGTGGCGATCGCGCCGCAGGCCGACGGTTCCGTGGCCCAGCAGCTTCGTGGCGACAGCGCGTTCAAGGTCTACGCGGCCGGTGGCCAGACCTTCGAGCACATCGACTTCAACATGGCCCGCCCCCTGTTCAAGCAGAACAAGGAGCTGCGCCTGGCGGTCGCGCAGTGCTTCGACCGCGAGTCGCTGGTCGACAACCTGGTCAAGGACGTCGACCCGAACGCCAAGCCGCTGGGCAGCCTGACCTTCATGCCCAACGAGGTCGGCTACGAGGACCACTACGGTGACGTCGGCAAGGCTGACGTCGCGGCGGCCAAGAAGACCCTCGAAGGCGCCGGCTGGAAGCAGGGCCCCGACGGCATCTACACCAAGGGTGAGTTCAAGGCGTCGTTCAAGCTGGGCCACAAGATCGTCCAGCGTCGTGCCGACACCGTGCGCATCCTGCAGGACAAGTGCAAGCAGGCCGGCATCGAGATCCTCGACGACCAGGCGGCCGACTTCAACGACAAGCGCCTCCCGGCCAGCGAGTTCGACGCTGCGCTGTTCGCGTGGGTCGGCCAGCCGCTGAAGGCCGGCGCGTACGGCAACTACGCCCAGAAGGCCAAGGGCGGCAACGCCAACTACAACAACTACGACTCCGCCGCGATGACGGAGAAGTGGGCGGCGGCCAACGGTCAGCTCGACTACCAGAAGCGCGTCACCGAGATGAACGACGTCGACAAGATCATGCGCGAGGACCTGCACAGCGTTCCGCTGTTCCAGCTCCCCGACTTCGCGGCGTCCTCGGCCGACTACAGCCCGATCTCCTACATCGGCGTCGGTGGCGGCATCACGTGGAACCTCTACGCGTGGCAGAAGAAGAAGTAAGACGGGCTCTGGTTAGCTCGCGGCTTTAACTGACCCATCCGGCCGGGGGGCCGGTGCCACAAGCACCGGCCCCCCGTACGGTGTCCGCGTCCGATAGGTGCTGCCCGCCCGCAGCGGGCACGCCTAGGGAGACTAGAGACCTTGTCATGTTTCGTTACATCATTCGACGACTGCTGATCTCGATCCCGCTGCTGATCGTCGCCTCGTTCCTGTGCTTCGCGCTCACCGCCGCCATGGGCGATCCCCTGGGCGAGTGGAAGCTCCAGAAGCCCCGGACACCGGCCGAGATCGCCCAGGCTTATGAGCGGACCGGCTACAACAAGCCCTTCCTCGAGCGCTACGGGGACTGGGCCGTCAACTTCGCCAAGGGCGACTGGGGCAAGAGCATCGCGCCCGGCCACGCCGGCAAGCCGGTCAAGGAGGACGTGCTCCGGGCCTTCGGCGTCACCCTCCGGTTGATCCTGATCGCCGAGTTCGTCGCCCTCGCGCTCGGCATGGCGGTCGGGGTGATCGGCGCGGTCCGACAGTACTCACTCTTCGACTACGTGGCGACCGGAATATCGTTCACCATGTTCTCGATGCCGCTGTTCTGCGTCGCGCTGATCATCAAGCAGGGCGGCATCTCGCTGAACGACTGGCTCGAATCCATAGGCGCGGACCGCTGGATCACCACGGCCGGACCACCCGGCGACGGGTTCAAGGGCAGTTTCGGCGAGCAGGTGTACCAGTACACCGGCGCCTACCTGCTGCCGACGATCTGCCTCGTGGTCATCCAGTTCGCGCTCTACAGCCGGTTCCAGCGCGCGTCCATGTTGGACACGCTCAACTCCGACTACGTGCGCACGGCGCAGGCCAAGGGCATCTCGCAGGGACGTGCGATCTTCAAGCACGCGTTCCGCAACGCGCTGATCCCGATCGTCACGGTGTCCTCGCTCAACATCGGTCTCCAGTTCAGCGGCGCGGTGATCACCGAGACCGTGTTCGGCTGGTCCGGCATGGGCAAGTTCATCATCGACGCGATCAACGGCCTGGAGCTGTACCAGGTGCTGGGCTTCATGATGGTGACGGCCGTCTTCATCATCGCGTTCAACCTGATCGCGGACATCCTGTACGCCTTCCTTGACCCGAGGATTCGCCTTGACTGAGATCGGTTCCCCCGTGGCGCAGGCGCCCACGCCGGCATCGGCCGAGGCGATCAGCCAGTTCGACTCCACCCAGGCGCGCAAGCAGTGGCAGGTCATCCTGCGCCGCTTCCTGCGGCACCGCGCGGCCGTCGCCGGTGTGATCATCTTCGTGGTGCTCGTGCTGTTCGCCTTCTTCGGCGGCCTGTTCTGGAAGTACAGCTTCAGCGAGCTGAGCCTGGGCCGGTACAAGCCGCCCAGCGGCCAGCACCCGTTCGGCACCGACCGGCTCGGCGGCGACATGGTCGCCCAGACCATCCGGGGCACGCAGTTCTCCTTGCAGATCGCGATGATCGTGGCGTTCCTGTCCACGCTCATCGGCGTCGTGCTCGGCGCGCTCGCCGGCTACCTGCGCGGCTGGGTCGACACGCTGATCAGCCGGTTCATCGACCTGATCCTGGTCATCCCGTCGTTCGTCATCGCGGCCGTGCTGGCGCGCAACAGCTTCGCGGTCGGCGTGAACGGCAGCAACAACAGCAACTGGATCATCGTCGCGCTGTACCTCGGCCTGATCAGCTGGCTGTCCATCGCCCGCGTCATCCGCGGCATGGTGCTGTCGTTGCGCGAGAAGGAGTTCGTCGAGGCGGCCCGTGCGCTGGGCGCCTCGACCGGCCGGATCGTGTTCCGGCACATCCTGCCGAACACGATCGACGTGATCATCGTCAACGCGACGCTCGCGGTGGCGCAGGCGGTCCTGCTGGAAGCCGCGTTGTCGTTCATCGGTCTGGGCGTGCAGACTCCGGACACATCGCTCGGCCTGATGATCAACCAGAACAAGAACGAGTTGCAGCTGCACCCGTGGTTGTTCTTCATCCCGTTCACCCTCATCGTGTTGATCTCGCTGTCGGTGAACTTCATCGGTGACGGCCTCCGGGACGCCTTCGACCCGCGGCAGAAGAGGGTGAAGGCGTGAACGACTTCGACATGACCACCTCGTTCGCGGCGGTCGACATCGGCCGCCACCGGACCGACGAGAAGCTGCTGACGGTCGAGAACCTGTCCGTGGACTTCCCGACCGACGACGGCACCGTGCACGCCGTGCGCGACGTGTCGTTCACGCTCGGCCGCGGCGAGGTCCTCGGCATCGTCGGCGAGTCCGGCTCGGGCAAGTCGGTGTCCTCGATGGCGATCATGGGTCTGCTGCCCAAGACCGCCCGGATCGGCGGCTCGATCAAGTTCAAGGACCGCGAACTCGTGGGCCTGGACTACAAGCGGATGCAGCCGATCCGCGGCAACAGCGTCGCGATGATCTTCCAGGACCCGATGACCTCGCTGAACCCGGTCTACACGGTGGGCTGGCAGCTCTCCGAGGCGTACCGGGCGCACCACGACGTGTCCAAGAAGGCCGCGTGGGCGAAGGCGGTCGAGGCCCTGGAACTCGTCGGCATCCCGCAGCCGGACCGGCGCGCGGCCCAGTACCCGCACGAGTTCTCCGGCGGCATGCGGCAGCGCGTGATGATCGCCATGTCGATCATCAACGACCCGGACGTGGTCATCGCCGACGAGCCGACCACGGCCCTCGACGTGACCGTGCAGGCCCAGATCCTGGACACGCTGCTGCGCATCCGGGACAACACGGGCTCGGGCATCATGATCATCACGCACGACCTCGGCGTGGTCGCGGGCATGGTCGACCGCGTCCAGGTCATGTACGGCGGCACGGTCGTCGAGCAGGGCTCGGTCGACGAGGTCTTCGAGGCCCAGCGCATGCCGTACACGGTCGGCCTGCTCGGCTCGATCCCCAACCCCAACATGCTGGGCAAGCGGCTCACCCCGATCTCGGGTGCGCCGCCCTCGCTGATGAACCTGCCCGCGGGCTGCGCGTTCTCGCCACGCTGCCCGCTGGCCGTCGACGAGTGCCGCACCACCGAGCCCGCGCTGCTGGAGACCGACCGGCGGGGCCACTTCGCCCGCTGCCACCGGTCCGCCCACCTGGCGACGATCCCCAACCCGCAGCGGCTGTTCGCGCACGACGAGATCGGCACGGTCGAGAACCCCGCCGCGCTCACGATGGCCAACCCGGGCTTGCCCGTCGTCGAGGACCTCGCCGACGCGCAGCGCCGGTACGAAGAGGAGAGCCCGACCTCATGAGCACCGTGCAGAACACCCGGGGCGGTGCGCCCCTGCTCCAGGTCCGGAACCTGGTGAAGTCGTTCCCCGTGCGGGGCGGCGGCATCATCCCGCGCACCGTGGGACAGGTGCAGGCGGTCTCCGACATCTCGTTCGACCTCGACCGGGGCGAGACCCTGGGCCTGGTCGGCGAGTCGGGCTGCGGCAAGTCCACCTCCGGCCGGGCGATCCTCCAGCTCCACAAGCCGACCTCGGGCTCGGTCAAGTTCGAGGGCCGGGAGCTGACCAAGATCGGCAGCCGGGCACTGCGCGGCGTCCGCCGGGACATGCAGATCGTGTTCCAGGACCCGTACGCGTCGCTCAACCCGCGCTGGCAGATCAACGAGCTGATCTCCGAGCCGTTCCGCATCCACGGCGTGGAGGGCGGCAACGGCAAGGACGTGCAGCACCGGGTCAACGAGCTGATGGAGCTGGTCGGCCTCAACCCGGAGCACCGCAACCGGTACGCGCACGAGTTCTCCGGCGGTCAGCGCCAGCGCATCGGCATCGCCCGCGCGCTCGCGCTCAACCCGAAGCTCATCGTGCTCGACGAGCCGGTGTCCGCGCTGGACGTGTCCGTCCAGGCGGGCGTGGTGAACCTGCTGGAGGAACTCCAGGAGCGGCTGGGCCTGGCGTACCTGTTCGTGGCGCACGACCTGTCCGTGGTCCGGCACATCTCGGACCGGGTGGCGGTGATGTACCTGGGCAAGATCGTCGAGATCGGCGCCCGCGAGGACATCTACAACCGGCCGATGCACCCGTACACGCAGGCCCTGCTGTCCGCGGTGCCGGTGCCCGACCCCAAGCTGGAGCGCCGTCGCCAGCGGATCGTGCTCACCGGTGACGTGCCGTCGCCGGTGAACCCGCCGTCGGGCTGCCGGTTCCGCACCCGTTGCTGGAAGGTGCAGGACATCTGCCGGGTCGAGGAGCCCAAGCTCGAACGCCGCGGCGACGGCTCGGGCACGGCTTCGGCGTGCCACTTCGCCGAGGTCCGCCCGATGCTCGTCGGCTGACCGACGTCGGTCGGGGCCACCGGTCCACGGTGGTCCCGACCGGGTCTCTACGCTGATCCGGTGACGCTCACCGCACCACCCCGGTTGCTGCTGGTACACGCGCATCCGGACGACGAAAGCCTGTGGACCGGCGGCACGATCGCCCACTACGCGGCCACCGGGGTCCACGTCACCGTCGTCACGTGCACGCTGGGCGAGGAAGGCGAGATCATCCCGCCCGCGCTGCGCGAACTCGCCGCCGACGCCGCCGACCAGCTCGGCGGGTACCGGGTCGCCGAACTGCGCTCGGCCTGCGCCGCGCTCGGCGTGACCGACCACCGCTTCCTCGGCGGCATCGGCCGCTGGCGCGACTCGGGCATGGCCGGCGTCGCCGCCAACGACCACCCCCGCGCGTTCGCGCGCGGCTCGTTCGACGCCCAGGTCGAGGCGTTGTCCGAGGTCATCGCCTCGGTGAAGCCCCAGGTCGTGGTCACCTACGACGCGTTCGGCGGCTACGGCCACCCCGACCACGTCCGGGCGCACGAGATCACCACGGCCGCCGCGTCCAACGACGTCGACCGGGTGTTCCACACGGTCACCGCGCGCGGCGCGCTGGACGAGGGCGTCCGGGGCCTGGCCGAGCTGCCCGAGCTGCCGTGGCGGCTGCCCGAGCCGGGCGAGCTGCCCGCCGTCCCCGACGACACGATCACCACCACGATCGACATCTCGGACCAGGTCGTGGCCAAGCTGCGGGCGTTGCGCGCGCACTCGACGCAGGTCGGCGTGTGGCAGGACGGCACGGACGCGGCGTACTCGCTGTCCAACTCGATCGCCCAGCCCGTCCTGCGCGCCGAGCACTACGTGCTGGCCAGGGGTCGTGCCGAGGGCGCGGAGACCGACCTGTTCGGGGGCCTGGATTGAGCCTGCGCGACCGGTTCGCCCTGGCGGTCGTGCACGTGCAGGCCGTCGTCCTCGCCACGCTGGAGCTGTTCTTCCTCCCGTTGCGGCTGGACGGCACGCTGCTGCCCGAGTTCCACGACTGGCCGTTCCCGGTGGTGATCCTGCTCGCGGCCGGCACGACGCCGTTCCTGGTCACGATGGCGGCCCGGTACGCCACCACCACCCTGGGCGCGCTGTCCCCGCTGCTGGTGTGGCTCGGCACGCTGATCGTGCTGGGCCTGTTCGGGCCGGGCGGCGACGTGCTGCTGCTCGGCGACCTGCGCACCCTGCTGCTGTTCGGCGCCGGCGCGCTGCCCGCCGCGATCTCGGTCGGCGCCTTCATGGGCCGCCAGGTCCGCGAGCGCTGACGTGCCGGCGATCACCGATCGCGACGTCGTCCGCGCCCTGCGGCCCTTCGTCCGCGCCACCGGGCCGCTGCTCGACACCCTGCGCGACGTGGACCTGCTCGGCCTGCGCGACCGCACGGTGGAGGAAGGGGCCGACCGCACGCGGCTGGAGCGGGTCTGGGACCGGCTGGCGCGGGTGACCGTGCCCGGCACGCGGGCGTGGGCCGAGGCCGACGTGACCGCCCGCGACGACTTCTGGCTCGACCGCGTGGGGCACGTCGTCTCGTTGATCGCGGCGCTGCCCGGCATCGGCGGCGCGCTCGCCGACCGGCTGCCCCTCCAGTCGACCCTCGGCACGGCCGGCCAGGGACTGCTGCTGTCGGCGCTGGCCGGCGAGCACGGGTTCACGTCCACCGAGGACCGGGTCCGGCTGCTCGCGCACGTGCTGTTCCACCGCGACGTCGACCCCACGCCGGTCGAGGCGGACGAGGACCGGCGGACCGAGGACCTCACCGCCGACCTGAAGGGCCGGTCCACGATCAAGGGCATCGGCCGCACGCTGTGGAAGCTCGCCCGCGTCCTGTGGGCGTTGGAGGGCGAGCTGGACAAGCGACCGCGGGGCCGCTTCTACCACCAGGCACTCGGGATGCTGCCCGTGGTCGGGGTGGTCGGCGACTACTTCGGCGAGCGGTCGGCCCTCAAGCGCGTCCGGTCGGCCGCCTACGCGTGGTTCGCCGCGGAGTCCGCCACCCAGTAGCGATAGCGGTGGTGCTCGGTGAACCCCAGCGCCGCGTAGAGGCCGAGGGCCGCCGTGTTGCCGGTGGCCACCTGCAAAGCGCACCGGGTCGCGCCCCGCTCGCAACCCCAGACGCCGAGCGCGCCCATGAGCGAGCGGGCCAGACCGCCGCGGCGGGCCTCGGGGCGTACCGCCAGGCGTGCCACGTGGAGGAGGTCGCCGACCACCGCCGCACGTGCCGCCGCCACGACGGTGTCGTCGCGCCGGACGACGCCGAAGCCGACCTCGCACGCCCGGTGGGAGGCGGGCCCGCGGCCGGTGCCGGGCGGACGGTCGGGAGTCGCTTTGTGGTCCGCGGTCCGCCCACCGCCGAGCACGAACCGTTGCGCCGCCGTGGGTTCCGCGTCGGCGGTCAACGCCCACCACGCCGTCGGCGGATGCGGGTACACCGCCGCGTTCGGGGTCTTCGGGGTGGCGAAGGTGCGTGGCGACGCCGTCAGCACCGCCGACTCGGCCCCGCCGGGGTGATCCTCGTCGACGCGCCACCCCGCCCCGGCGATCGCCGCCTCGTGCGCCGACCCGACCACCACGTGCGCGGCCGGCCGGATGCCGTGTGCGGTCGCGAACGCGATGACCTCGGCGAGCGCCTCGTCCACCGGCCGGCCCGGGTCGCCCAGCGTCAACGCGCTGTTGGCCCGGCCGGTGAAGCCGTCCGCCGCGCGCAACCGCCACGAACCCAGCCGCAGCTCCACCGGCGCGGGCCACGCGTCGGCGCAGAGTTCCTCCATTTCGGTGAATTCGTCCATGCCGGGATCGTCGCCCGGGACGCCGTCCGGAGCCCCTGTGACGTGCCGCACGCAGCAGATAAGGCGAACCTGGGCGTTGGACAATCGAGCCGGCCGCGTACTCTCCGGCTTGCGCGGTGTGGACCATGACCAGAGCAGGAGAGCGCAGTGACCTATGTGATCGCCCAGCCGTGCGTGGACGTACTCGACAAGGCGTGCATCGAAGAGTGCCCCGTCGACTGCATCTACGAAGGCGACCGGATGCTCTACATCCACCCCGACGAGTGCGTCGACTGCGGTGCCTGTGAGCCGGTGTGCCCGGTTGAGGCCATCTACTACGAGGACGACGTGCCGGACGAGTGGAAGGAGTACACGAAGGCGAACGTGGACTTCTTCGACGACCTCGGCTCCCCGGGCGGCGCGTCCAAGGTGGGCAAGGTGTCGGCCGACCCCGCCTTCGTCAAGGCGCTCCCCCCGCAGGCGTCGCACGAGTGACGTCGCGGACCCTCCCGGATTTCCCCTGGGACAGCCTGACCGACCACGCCGCCACGGCGCGCGCGCACCCCGGTGGCGTGGTCGACCTCTCCGTCGGCACACCCGTCGACCCGGTCCCGGAGATCGTCCAGCGGGCTTTGGCGAGCGTCGCTGAGGTGCCCGGCTACCCGACCGTGCACGGCACCCCCGCACTCCGGGACGCCGTGGTCGCCGCGCTGACCAGGCGGTTCGGGACCCCGGACTGCGACCCGGCGGCCGTGATGCCCACGATCGGCTCCAAGGAACTCGTCGCGTGGCTGCCGACGTTGCTCGGCATCGGGCCGGGCGACGTGGTGGCGATCCCGGCGTTGGCGTACCCGACCTACGAGGTCGGCGCGACGCTCGCGGGCGCGACGACCGTGCGACTGGAGGACGGCGAAGCGCCGCCGCCGGGCACGCGTCTGGTGTGGCTGAACTCGCCGTCCAACCCCACCGGCCGGGTGCTCGACGCCGACGCGCTGGCCAAGGCCGTCGCGGCGGCCCGTGCGGTCGGTGCCGTGGTGGCCTCGGACGAGTGCTACCTGGCGCTGCCGTGGACGGGCGAGCCCGCGTCCGTGCTGCGCGACGACGTGAGCGGCGGCGACCTGACGGGTCTGCTGGCCGTGCACTCGCTGAGCAAGTCCTCCAGCCTGGCCGGCTACCGGGCCGCGTTCGTCGCGGGCGACGGCCGGATCGTCGGGGACCTGGTGCAGACCCGCAAGCACGCGGGCATGATCGTGCCCCGGCCGGTGCAGGCGGCGATGATCGCGGCACTGGACGACGACGAGCACGTGGCCGTGCAGCGGGAGCGCTACCGCGCCCGGCGGGACGTGCTGCTGCCCGCGCTGACCGGTGCCGGTTTCCGGGTCGACCACTCCGAGGCCGGGCTCTACCTGTGGGCGACCCGGGGCGAGGACGCGTGGGACACCGTGGCGTGGCTGGCGGCCCGGGGCATCCTGGCCGCGCCGGGCACGTTCTACGGGCCGACCGGTGGCCGGCACGTGCGGATCGCGTTGACCGCGACCGACGAGCGGATCGCGGCGGCGGTCGAGCGGCTGGCGGGCTGAGAACGGTCGCGTCAGGCCGACATCGCGGGGGTCCGAGCGTGTGGTCCGGGTGCCTGAGTGCGCATTTCAGAGTGTCCGAGTGCGTATTTCAGGGTGCCTGAGTGGAGGACTCGCGGGACCGGCGGCCTGGGTGGCCGCCGGTCCTCGTCCGTCAGTCGTTCGCGTGCAGGGCGGCGTTCAGCTCGATGCCTGTGCCCTGGCGCGGGCGCACCCGGACCACGCCGGTGGTCGAGTCGCGGAAGAACAGCAGGTTCGACACGCCCGAGAGCTGCGCGCCCTTCACCACGTCGCCGTCCGGCGTCGTGATCTTGGTGCCGGCGGTGACGTAGAGGCCCGCCTCGACCACGGTGTCGTCGCCGAGCGAGATGCCGACGCCGCCGTTCGCGCCGATCAGGGCGCGCTCGCCGATGCTGATCACCTGCTTGCCGCCGCCGGACAGCGTGCCCATGATCGACGCGCCGCCGCCGACGTCCGAGCCGTCGCCCACCACGACGCCCGCCGAGATCCGGCCCTCGACCATGGACGAGCCGAGTGTGCCCGCGTTGAAGTTCACGAACCCCTCGTGCATCACGGTCGTGCCGGACGCCAGGTGCGCACCCAGCCGGACCCGGTCGGCGTCTGCGACGCGCACGCCGGTCGGCACCACGTAGTCGACCATGCGCGGGAACTTGTCGATGCCGTACACGGTCACCGCACCGCGTGACCGCAGCCGCAGCCGGGTCCGCTCGAACCCGTCCACCGCGCACGGGCCGTGGTTGGTCCACACGACGTTGGCGAGCAGGCCGAAGACGCCGTCGAGGTTCTGGCCGTGCGGGCGCACCAGGCGGTGCGAGAGCAGGTGCAGGCGCAGGTACACGTCGTAGGTGTCGGCGGGCGCGGTCGACAGGTCGGCGATCCCGACCCGGACACCGACGACCTCGACGTCGCGCTCGGCGTCGACGCCGAGCAGCTTGGCGGCGTCCTCGCCGAGTTCCGCGGCGATCTCGGCGGCGGACAGCCGGACCGTGCCCGCGTCGGTCGCACCCAGCGCCGGAGCCGGGAACCAGGTGTCGAGCACGGTGCCCGACGGGGTGACAGTGGCGAGGCCGACGCCGTACGCGCCGGAGGTGTTTTCGGTGCTCACGGACACCAACGGTAACGTGCGGCCCATGGCCGACACCCTGGACCTCGCCGCCGATCCCGTCGAGCTGACCATCGCGCTCGTGGACACGCCCAGCGTCTCCGGCGACGAGAAGCACATCGCGGACCTGGTCGAGCGGGCGTTGCGCGAGCAGACCGGGCTGGAGGTCGTGCGAACCGGCAACGTGGTGTTGGCGCGGACGAACCTGGGCCTGCCGTCACGGGTCGTGCTCGCGGGCCACCTGGACACCGTGCCGATCAACGACAACCTGCCGTCCCGGCTGGCGGACGGCATCCTGCACGGCTGCGGCAGCGTCGACATGAAGGGCGGTGACGCGGTCATGCTCAACGTGGCCGCCACCGTCACCGCGCCCCGGCACGACCTGACGTTCGTCTTCTACGACTGCGAGGAGATCGAGGCGTCGCGCAACGGCCTGGGCCGCGTCGAGCGCGAGCTGCCCGAGTGGCTGCGCGGCGACCTGGCGATCGTGTGCGAGGCGTCGCAGGGCGTGATCGAGGCCGGCTGCCAGGGCACGATCCGGGTCGAGGTGCGGGCCGTCGGCGAACGGGCGCACACCGCGCGCGGGTGGATGGGCCGCAACGCCATCCACGCGTTGGGCGACGCGCTGGCCACGTTGGGCGCGTACGAGTCGAGGATCGTGGAGATCGACGGCTGCACGTACCGCGAGGGCCTCCAGGCCGTGAAGATCACCGGCGGGGTCGCGGGCAACGTCGTGCCGGACGAGGCCGTGCTGACCGTCAACCACCGGTTCGCGCCGGACAAGTCGGGCGCGGACGCCGAGAAGTACCTGCGCGAGCTGTTCGCCGGGTACGAGGTGACCGTCACGGACCTGTCGCCCGGCGCGCTGCCCGGCCTGTCCGCACCGGCAGCCCGGGAGCTGGTCGCGGCCTCGGGTGCCGCGCCCGTCGCCAAGCTGGGGTGGACCGACGTGGCCCGGTTCGCCGCGCTCGGGCTGCCGGCCGTGAACTTCGGTCCGGGCGACCCCTCGCTCGCGCACACGAAGCAGGAACACGTGCCGGTCGAGCAGATCCGCCACTGCCGCGACGTGTTGGCGCGCTTTCTCGGCGGCGAATAGGACCGTTCCGCGCCTAGAATCCCGGCAATGAGCGACAACGGTGTTGACGAGCACCCCAAAGAAAAGCAGCGTGGTCCCGTGGTCCTGCGCCGGCAGCGCCGGGAGGAACTGACCACCACCGACCAGCGCCTGCTGGATTCACGCGGGCCGAGCGACTGGGTGCACACCGACCCGTGGCGGGTCCTGCGCATCCAGGCCGAGTTCGTCGAGGGTTTCGGGGCGTTGGCCGAGGTCCCGAGCGCGGTGACGGTGTTCGGGTCGGCCCGGACGCAGCGCGACCACCCCGAGTACGAGCTGGGCCGCGGGCTCGGCGGCGCGCTGGCCGCCGCCGGGTACGCGGTGATCACCGGCGGTGGTCCCGGCGCGATGGAGGCGGTCAACAGGGGGTGTTCGGAGGCCGGTGGATTCTCCGTCGGACTCGGTATCGAATTGCCCTTCGAACAGGGGCTCAACCCGTGGGTCGACCTGGGCGTCAACTTCCGCTATTTCTTCGTGCGCAAGACCATGTTCATCAAGTACTCCCAGGCGTTCATCTGCCTGCCCGGCGGGTTCGGCACGCTCGACGAGTTGTTCGAGGCGCTCACCCTGGTGCAGACCAAGAAGGTGACGAAGTTCCCGGTCGTGCTGTTCGGCCGCTCCTACTGGCAGGGGCTGTACGACTGGGTGAAGAACTCGGCGTTGGCCAGCGGCAAGGTCGGCGAGAAGGACCTGGCGCTGCTGCACCTGACCGACGACATCGACGACGCGGTGCGCGTGGTGGACGAGTCGCACAAGGCGTGGGGTGACGCGCACTGATGAGCCGGACGGTCACCGTCTACTGCGGGTCCCGCACCGGCGTGCCGCGGTCGTACCTGGACCTGGCCACGAGGGTCGGCGCGGAGATCGCCGCACGGGGTTGGTCGCTGGCCTGGGGTGGCGGGCGGACCTCGATGATGGGGTGCGTGGCCCAGGCCGCCCGGGACGGGGGCGCCCGGACCGTCGGGGTGATCCCGCGGTCCCTGGTCGACCGGGAGTGGGCCGACAGGGAGGCCGACGACCTGCTGCTCGTGGACACGATGCGGGACCGCAAGGCCCTGATGGAGGCGCACGGGGACGCGTTCCTGGCCCTGCCCGGCGGCATCGGGACGTGCGAGGAGCTGTTCGAGATCTGGACCGGCCGAGTGCTGGACATGCACGACAAACCGGTGGTCCTGCTCGACGTCGACGGGCACTACCGGGGACTGCTGGACTGGTTGGACGAGTTGCGCTCGCGCGGGTTCGTGTCCGGGTACGCGCTGGACCGGCTGGTCGTGACCGACGACGTCACCACCGCGCTGGACGCCTGCGCCTGAAGGGAGGTGGGCGCCGCGCGGGCGCCCACTCCGTCACCCGAACCGCAGGTCGAGCGTGATCCGGCCGTGGTCCAGGCGGACGCTCCCGGTCAGCCCGGCCAGTCCGTCGGTACCCGAGCCGGGCACGACGTGGCCGAACTGGACGGGCCCGGCGGGCGACATGGTCGCGCCGTGCTGGAACACGACCGTCCCGGTGCGCCCGTCGAACGTGCCGGTGAACCGCTCGGTGCCCACGTACCCGGCGCCCGCATCGCCGGCCTGGCACGTGGTCAGCTCGCCGGTGCTGGTGCCCGCCAGCACCCCGGTGTAGGTCTTGCCGACGCCGACCCGCCCGATCGGCGGCTCGGTCGCGTCGAGCACGGTCTCTTCCCAGCGCGTGATGTCGAATTCGGCTTCCACGCCCGCATCCTCACACCCGTACCTGACAGCCGCGGTCAGGATCACGCACCGTGGCACGATGGCCCGATGAGGTTCGGTGTGCGTGACGTGGTCGGTGACCGTGCCCTGGTGATGGCGATCGTCAACCGCACCCGGGACTCCTTCTACGACCGGGGGGCCACCTTCGCCGACGACGCGGCGATGGCGGCGGTGGACCGGGTCGTCGCCGAGGGCGCCGACATCGTGGACATCGGCGGCGTGAAGGCCGGGTCCAAGGGCGAGGTCGTGGACGCCGCCGAGGAGACCCGCCGGGTCGTGCCGTTCGTGGCCGCCGTGCGGGAACGGCACCCGTCGCTGGTGATCAGCGTCGACACCTGGCGGCACGAGGTCGGGCGCGCGGTGTGCGAGGCGGGTGCCGACCTGATCAACGACACGTGGGCGGGTGCCGATCCCCGGCTGGCCGAGGTGGCGGCGGAGTTCGGGGTGGGCATCGTCTGCTCGCACACCGGGGGTCTGCCGCCGCGGACCGATCCGCACCGGGTGCGGTACGCCGACGTCGTCGCGTCCGTGGTGTCCGAGCTGGTCGACCGCGCCGAGCGCATGGTCGCCCTGGGCGTGCCGCGTGCCGGTGTGCTGATCGACCCGACGCACGACTTCGGCAAGAACACCTGGCACGGGCTCGAACTGCTGCGCCGGTTGGACGAACTGGTCGACACCGGGTGGCCGGTGCTGATGGCGTTGTCCAACAAGGATTTCGTGGGCGAGACGCTGGGTGCCGAGGTGGACGAGCGGGTGGACGGCACGCTCGCCGCCACGGCCGTGGCCGCGCTGGCGGGGGCGAAGGTGTTCCGGGCGCACCAGGTCAGGCGGACCCGCCACGTGGTGGAGATGGTGGCCGGCATCGCGGGCACCCGGCCACCGGCGCGGGTGTCGCGGGCGCTGGCCTGATGCGCGACTGGTTCGCCGCGCGGACCTGGCAGAGTCCTGAGTGGACGGTCGAGGAGCTGGTGCGGGCCAAGGGCGGTCGTGCGGTCAGCGTCGTGCTGCCCGCGCTCGACGAGGAACGCACGGTCGGTGCCGTCGTGGCCGCCGTGCTGCCGTTGGTCGGCGGTCTGGTCGACGAGCTGGTGGTGGTCGACTCCGGTTCGCGGGACGACACCGTGCGGGTGGCGCGGGAGGCCGGCGCGCGGGTCGTGCGGCGCACCGACGTGCTGGCCGACCTGCCGCCGTGGCCGGGCAAGGGCGAGGTGCTGTGGCGGTCGCTGGCCGCCACCTCCGGCGATCTCGTGGTGTTCCTGGACTCCGACCTGGTCGACCCCGATCCGGGGTTCGTGCCGGCGCTGCTCGGGCCGCTGCTGTCGACGTCCGGCGTGCACCTGGTGAAGGGTTTCTACCGGCGGCCGTTGCACGAGGCGGCGGCGGGCGGCGGGCGGGTGACCGAGCTGGCGGCCCGGCCGCTGCTCAACGCGTTGCGGCCGGAGTTGGCCGGTGTCGTGCAGCCGCTGGGCGGCGAGTACGCGGGTACGCGCGAGTTCTTCGAGTCGGTGCCGTTCGCGGCCGGGTACGGGGTGGAGGTCGGGCTGCTGCTCGACGCCTGCGACCGGTACGGATTGGCGGGGATCGCGCAGGTCAACCTGGGGGTGCGGCGGCATCGCAACCGGTCGTTGCACGATCTTGGGCCGATGGCGCGTCAGGTCGTCGGCACGGTGCTGCGGCGCTGCGGCGTGCCGACGACGTCCGACACGCTGACCCGGTTCGTGCCGGTGGCGGGGGAGTGGGTGCCCGATCCGGTGGACGTGCTCGTGGCCGACCGGCCGCCGCTGCGCTCGGTGTGCCAGCGGTCCCGGTAGTGGCCCGGCACGGCCAGCAGCTCGGCGTGCGTGCCGCGTCGGGTCACCACGCCGTCCTCCACCACGAGGATCTCGTCGAAGTCGACCAGCGGCGCGAGGCGGTGCGTGACCAGGACGACCCGGTCGCGGGCGGCGTCGAGGACGCGGGCGAGCACCTCGTCGCCGTGGTCGACGGCCAAGCCCTCCACGGGTTCGTCGAGCAGCAGCACGTCCGGGTCGGCGAGCAGCGCGCGGGCCAGCACGAGCCGTTGGCGTTGGCCGCCGGACAACGCGGTGCCGTGCTCGCCGACGACGGTGTCCCACGGCACGTCGAGGTCGACCGTCCGGGCGACACGGTCCAGGTCCGCGTCGGTGGCGTCGGGTGCGGCGAACACGACGTTGGCGCGCACGGTCGCGTGGAACACGTGCGAGTCGGCCAACGCGCCTTTCGCCACGCCCGGGTGTGCGGCGGCGATCGCGTCCAGCAGCGTGGTCTTGCCCGCGCCGCTGCGGCCGACGATCGCGGTCCGGCGCCCTGGCGGAAGGGGGACGGTTACTGGCGTTTCCGCTTGGGCCGCAAGGGTTTCGCGGAGGCGGTCCAGTGAACCCCGCACCTCGGCGAACCGGTGTGCGGCGGCGGTGAGCGGGATCGTCATCTCCAGCACGGCGACGGCGCCGAGTACGACGTGACCCGGTTCGCCCTGCCACAGCAGGAAGACGGCCGTGCCGAACTGCACGACGACCGCCAGACCGCCCAGCGCGGCCGTGCCCAGGGAGCCGAGCTTCTCCTTGCGCGCCAAGGTGTCCACGACCTCGCCGGTGGCGTCGAGTTCACGGTCCAGCGCGGCGAACGCGGTCAGCTCGGCCGCGCCGTCCAGCAGCGTCACGGTCCGCTGTGCCAGGTCGGCCCGCACGGGCGCGAGGTCGCGCAGCCGGGTGGTCGACCACCGGTAGGCGGCGAACGGCAGGAGCGCGCCGCAGCCGGCCAGGCCGATCACGAGCGGCAGCGCGAAACCCGTCGCGATCAGTGCCGCCAGGCCGACCGCCGCGGCGACGGCGGCGGGCAGCAGGCAGCGCAGCACGACGTCCTGGAGAGCGTCCACATCGGACACCAGGCGGGTCAGCGCGTCGCCGCCGGGCACGGGACGGCGGACCAGCGCGTCGTACACCCGCCCGCGTGCCTCGACCAGGAAGCGCAGCACGGCGTCGTGGCCGGCGAGGCGCTCGGCGTACCGGAGCGTGCCGCGCGCGATCGCCAGCGTGCGGACCGCGATGATCGCCACGGTCAGCGAGGCCAACGGCGGCTGCTGCGCCGCGTGCAGGATCAGCCACACGGCCGTGACCGTCAGGCCGATGCCCGCCAGTTCGGCCGCCACCCCGGCGAGTACGGCGGTGACCAGGCGTTTCATCGCACCTCCACGATCCGGTCCACGACGTCGAGCAGGGCGGGCCGGTGGGCGACGAGCAGCGCGGTCCGCGTCCTCGACCACTCACGGGCGGCGCGGAGCACGGTCTCCTCGGTGCCGTTGTCCAGCCGGGCGGTCGGTTCGTCCAGCAGCAGCAGGCGGGCGTCGGGGCGGACCAGCGCGCGGGCCACGGCGACGCGTTGACGTTCGCCCGAGGACAGCGGGTGGCGCTCGTCGAGCAGGTGGGCCACGCCGACCGCCGACGCGGCCTCCCGCACGTCGCCGGGACCGCCGAGCGCGATGTTGCCGCCGACCGTGCCGGGGAACAGGGTCGGTCGCTGCGGTACCCACGCGAGCTGCCGCAGCCACGCCGCCCGGTCGAGTTCCCGCAGGTCGACGCCGTCGACCAGGACCCGTCCGGAGGTCGGCGCCACCTCGCCGAGCAGCAGGCCGAGCACGGTGCTCTTGCCCGCGCCGGACGGGCCGACCAGGGCGATCCGCTCGCCCGGCCGCACCCGCAGGACGAAGTCGGCCAGGGCGGGCGCGTCGCGGTCCGGGTAGTGCACGGTGACGTGGTCGAACACGATCTCGGCCGTGCGCAGGTCCGGCGGCCGACCCGCGGCCGTCGCGGCGGCCGGGCGCGTAGCCGCGTTCTCCGACACCGCGTTCTCCAACACCGCCAGCCCTTCCGCGCTCGCGTGGAACTGCGCACCGGCCGCGCGCAGCGGCAGGTACGCCTCGGGGGCGAGCAGCAGCACGAGCAGCGCGACGTGGAGCGTCACGCCGCCGTCGAGCAGCCGCAGGCCGACCGGCACCGCGACCAGCGCCACGGACAGCGTGGCGACCAGTTCGAGGACCAACGCGGACAGGAACGCCACGCGCAACGTCCGCATCGTCTCGGCGCGGTGGGCGTCCGCCATGGCCCGCACGGTCCGGGCCTGGGCCCGCGCCCGGCCGAACATCCGCAGCGTGCCCGACCCGCGCACCACGTCGAGGAAGTGGCCGCCGAGCGTGACCAGCGCGTCCCACTGCCGCCGCGTCCGGTCGCGGGTGTGCTTGCCGACCAGGGCCGCGAACACCGGGATCAGCGGCAACGTCGCCACGATCGGCAACGCGGAACCCAGGTCCGCGAACGACAGCCGGACCAGCACCGCGACCGGCACGGTCACCGCCACGACGAGCTGCGGCAGGTACCCGGCGAAGTACGGCTCGACCGCGTCCAGGCCGCGCACCACGAGCGTGGTGACCTCGCCCGCACGGGCGCCGCGCCGCGCCGCCGCGTCCCGCAGCAAACGCTTGCGCAGCAACGCCTTCACGGTGGCCGCCTCGCGCTGGGTGACGATCCGGGAGCCGGTCACCACCAGCGCGCGTGCGGCGACGACGGCGATGAGCGCCCACCAGTCCGGGGCGCCGGTCAGCGCGCCGACCAGGACCTCGGCCTGCACGAGTACGACCGCGGCCGTGAGCACACCCAGCAGGCCGAGGACCAGGACGTAGCGGCGGTCAGCGTGCCGCACGGGCCAACCGCCACGTGAACGCCTGGAACGCCAACGCCACCGGGATCACCGCGAGCGCCACCCACGACAGCGCGCGCAACGTCGAGGCGTGCGCCATCACCTCGGGCGTCACCACGTCCTGCGCGGCGAACACCGTGAGCACCGGCAGCACGCACGCCGCCGCGCTGCACCCGAACGCGACCCGGAACGCGCCGGCCCGCAGCGCGAACCGCAGTCCGATCAGGACCGCCGCCGCGACCACCGCGCCGAGCACGCCCAGGACGGGTTCGCGGACGGTGGCGCCCAGCGCCAGGGCGAGGACGACGAACACCCCGGACGCGACCGCGGCCCACCCGGCGTAGCGGATCGCGCGGGCGCGCAGCGGACCCTGCAACCGCCACGCGAGGAACACGGCACCGTGCAGCGTGAACAGCGCGACCATCCCGGCCGCCCACAGCACCGGCGAGCCGCCGACCACGTCGCCCAACAGCACGCCCCAGCCCGCGGCGACGGCCAGCGCGCCGCCGACCAGCGGCACGTCCCACAGCGGCGCCGTGCCGCGCAGTTGCACCGCGGCCGTGAACGCCACCAGCCCGCACAGCAGCACGACGACCGTGCCGTGGTGGGCGTGCAGCAGTTCGCCTTCCAGGCGGGGGAACGCGCCGAACAGCACGCCCGCCGCCGCGATCAGCCACACCTCGTTGCCGAGGAAGAACGGCGTCATCGCCCGCAGCACGCGACGGTGTTCGGCCTCGTCGCGGCCGACGAACCGGGCCAGCAGGCCCACGCCGTAGTCGAAGCCGGCCAACGCGAAGTACCCGGCGGTGAGCAGACTGAGGAGTACGACCCAGAGAGCGTGCACGGCTGCCTCCTAGAGCGCCGGGACGAGCGGGGACACGGGCGTCGCGGGCGCGTCGACCGGTTCGGGACCGCGGCGGGCCAGCCGGGCGATCAGCACCCAGTCGGCGACCGCGAGCACGGCGAACAGGGCCGTGAAGGCGATGAAGGACGTGAGCATCCCGCTCTCGGAGACCGGCGACATCGCGTCCTCGGTGCGCAGTACGCCGTAGACCAGCCACGGCTGACGGCCGAGTTCGCGGTAGAGCCACCCGCCGATCGCGGCCAGGAACGGCAGCGGGATCGACAGCACCATCAGGTACAGCGGGAAGCGCAGTCGGATGACCCAGTCGCGCAGCAGCAGCGGCAGGCCGAGCCAGCTCGCCAGGAACAGCGTGAAGCCGGTCAGGATCATCAGGCCGAGGCCGATGCCGCCGAGGGTGCCGGCCGCCGCCGACTTGTCCGGCTGGAACTCGCCGATCACCGGGAACTGGCCGAAGCCCGCGCCGATCAGGAACGGGGTGGCGAGCGCGGTCGTGACCACGCCCAGGCGCAGGGAGGAGCGGAAGAACTCGTTCTCCTTGGTGCGCTTGATGAGGTGGTAGGCGCTGACGCCGGTGACGAAGACGCCGCCGACGGTCAGCGCGGCCGAGAACACGTGTGCGAACGCGACCCTGAACGTGGGGTTGGTCAGCAGTGCGCCGAAGTCGACCAGGCGCAGGACGCCGCCGTCGTCCACGTGCCCGACGGGGTGCTGGAGGAAGCCGTTGGCGACCATGATCCACAGCACCGACGCGTAGGCGGTGAGGGCGGTCAGCCAGATCAGCGCGAGGTGGGCCCACCGGTTCAGCCGGTCCCAGCCGAAGATCCACAGGCCCAGGAACGTGGATTCGAGGAAGAACGCGACCAGCGTCTCGGTCGCCAGCGGCGCACCGAACACGTCGCCCGCCACCTCGGCAAGGCCCGACCAGTTCAGTCCGAACTGGAACTCCATGACGATGCCGGTCGCGATGCCCAGCGCGTAGTTCACCACGTACAGCCGGCCCCAGAAGCGGGTCATCCGCCACTGGACCGGGTTCTTCGTCACTGTCGCCCGGGTCTGGGTCACCGCCACCAGCGTCACGAGTCCGAGCGTCAGCAGCACGAACAGGAAGTGGAAGGAGGTGGTGACCGCGAACTGCAACCGGGCGAGACCGAGTGCGTCCATGGGTAGCCACGGTATATGTAGTCAGACAACATGTGAATGGGGGATGTCCCCGATGTGTCCCGGGTCTCTCATCGGTAGAGTGACTACCTATGAAGTCCGATGCGTTGCGCGGTCACCTCGACGCGCTCCTGCTCGCGGTGCTGGACGGGGGACCCCTGCACGGGTACGCGATCATCGAGGCGTTGCAGGCCCGCAGCGGCGGCGCGCTCGACCTGCCCACCGGCACCGTCTACCCGGCGTTGCGGCGACTGGAGACGGCCGGGCTCGTGGTCAGCGACTGGAGCACCGTCGGCGGTCGGCGACGGCGCACGTACAAGTTGACCAGGACCGGGCAGAAGGCGCTCGCGGCCGAGCGGACCGCGTGGCGCGAGTTCACCACCGCGATCGAGGGCGTGCTCGGAGGTGGGCCGTGGCCGACGCGGGCGTGATCGACCGGTACCTGGCCGACCTCGACCGGCGGCTGCGCGGACCCGGCCCGGTCAAGGGCGACCTGCTCGCCGAGGCGCGCGACAGCCTGGCGGACGCGGCCGAGGCGTACCGCGCCGGCGGCGTGCCCGAGGCCGAGGCACAACGGCTGGCCGTGGCCGAGTTCGGACCGGCGCACGTGATCGCCCGGGACTACCAGTCCGTGCTCGCACTGGCACAGGGCTCGCGGACGTTGCGCGCGATGCTGTTCGCCGTGCCGCTGATGTACTCGATCTGGGGCCTGAACCAGGTGTTCTGGATCGGCGAGTGGCCGCCCCTGCCGGGCGGGGTCATGCCCGACTGGTACCGGGTGATCGCCCACATCAACGATCGGATCGGCTGGATCGCGGCGGCGACGGCGTTGCTCACCCTGGTCGCGAGCCGGTACCTGGCCCGACGCGGCACGTCGACCGAGGCACTCGGGCGGCTGACCGGATCGGTGTCGGTGGGCATGGTCGGCTTGGCGCTGTTCTGCAACGTGTCCATCATGGTCGCCACCCTGCACCTGGACCCCGAACGGATGATGTCCTCCCCGCCCATGACCTCGGCCAGTCTGGTGTCCTTGCTGGTCCTGGGAAGGTTGATGGTGCTCGCGCGTCGTTGCTTCTCGTTCGCGTCCGGCTGACAATTTCGGTTATCGGCCGCATGCGCGCCGTCCGTCCGTCGATGGGCCGCCCAAGGGAACCATCGGTGACGACGAGCGGAGCAGAGCGGATGGGCAAGCTCATCAATCGTTGGCGGGTGGGCCGCCGCATCGGCGTGACGCTCGCCGTCCTGCTGGCACTGACGGGCACGGTCGCGGCCGTCGGGCTGGTGGGCCTGCGAGGGCAGCACCAGTCGGCGGAGGAGATCGCCCGGCTGTCCCAGCTGGACAACACGGCGATGCAGGTCAAGTACCGGTCCGCGGACTTCAACGGCTGGCAGACCGCCTACTCGTTCGACGTCGCGCGCGGCATCGCCGGGGCGGCCGAGGAGAGCGCGTCCGCGCGCACAGCGTTCCTCAAGTCCGCGCAGGCGTTCCAGACCGAACTGGGTGCGCTGGGCGCACTGGAGCTGACCGACGGCCTGCGGGCCCGGGTCGACCAGATCGGCAAGGACTTCGACCGGTTCATGAAGCTGGACGAGCAGATCGTCGCCGCGTACCGGTCGGGTGACCCGGCCTCGGTCGCCACCGCGAACCAGCTCGTCGCCGTCGACGAGATCGAGATCTTCAACGCGATCGCCGCCCAGGTCGACCAGATGGTCGCCGAGGTGGACCAGGCCGTGGCCGACGCGACCGCGAACGCCGACACGCAGTCCGGGCAGGCCACCCTCGTGATGATCCTGCTGGCCGTCGCGGCGCTGCTCATCGGCGGGTTCTGCGGCATCGTGCTGCTGCGCTCGATCACCCGTCCGCTGACCTCGCTGCGTGCCGGCCTGTCCGACATCACCGAAGGCGACCTGACCCGGCGCCTGGACGCGTCGGGCGGTGACGAACTCGGCGAGGTCGCCCGCAGCTTCAACGCCCTGGCCACCCGCATGCAGGAACTGATCGGCCGCGTCGCCCAGCGCGCCGTCGATGTGGCGAGCGCTTCGGCCCAGCTCGGCGGCGTGAGCCGGCAGCTCGCCGAGAACGCCGACGACACCAGTGGTCGGGCGAGCGAGGCCAGCGCGTCGGCCGAGGAGGTGTCCCGGATGGCCGGTGCCATGGCGTCCGCCGCCGAGGAACTGCGCGCCGCCATCGACGAGATCACCCAGAACGCCAGCCGTGCCGCCGAGGTCGCCGGCGCCGCCGCCCGCGACGTGGTCGCCGCGGACGACACCGTGACCAGGCTCGTGGCGTCGACCAGCGAGATCGGCGAGGTCGTGAAGCTGATCAGCTCGATCGCGGAGCAGACCAACCTGCTGGCTCTGAACGCCACCATCGAGGCCGCACGTGCCGGCGAGTCCGGCAAGGGCTTCGCGGTCGTGGCGGGCGAGGTCAAGGCCCTGGCCCAGCAGACGGCTTCGGCGACCGAGGACATCACGTCCCGCATCCGCGCCATCGACACCGGAAGCGCCGACGCCATCGCCGCCATCCGGCAGATCTCCGCGGTGGTCGGCTCGATCAACGACACGCAGAACGTGATCGCCGCGGCGGTCGAGGAGCAGACCGCGGTGACGGCCGAGCTGAGCCGTGCGGTCCAGGAGACGGCCACGGGTGCGCTCCGCATCGCGGAGGGCATCACGGGTGTCGCCCAGGGCACCGAGACCACCAGCGCGGCGGCCGGGGAGGCCCGTTCGACGGCGGACGACCTGACCACGGCGTCGAGTGACCTGAACCACCTGGTCAGTGCTTTCCGGTACTGATTCCTGTTCTGCGCTCAGGGGCGTGAGGTCTTCGGACCTCACGCCCCTTTGTGTTTCCGCGGGTCTTTTCGGCTGCCAGGGATGCGATGACCTGGCATCGCGACCAGTTTTAAGGTACCTTGCAACTATGTCCGCGGCTGCCTCAGAGATCAACTTCAGCGATCTGTCGAACAAGCCGGCCGACTCCGTCCGCAAGCTTCAGGAGTCGCCCAGCCGGACACTGCTCGTACATCGCCGTGGTGACGAGGAGGACCTTGTCCTCACCACCGCCGGTCGGGCACGGGAGGTCCGTGAGGTCGTCTCGACCACCACGGCCCTCTTCGTGGCGTTGATGCAGCACAGCGAGAGCGTCCGGGACCTGGTGACCGACGTGATGCCCACAGCCTTCCCCTGGGTCCGCTTCCTGCCGCGCGAGGACATGCGGGCATTCGTCGTCGAACTCGTCGAGACTCTGGAAGCCGCCGACTCGCTGGGCACCCCGGCCCCGGTCACGCAACTCATCGACCAGTGGCGGCACACGGCCGAAGTCCACGCCGACCCACGACTTCTCGCGGTCCTCAAGCAGGACGGCGGCGACCTCGGTGATGTCCCCGCACCAGGAGCGGCCACCGCGTGAGCCCGAAGAAAGGCGATCCGGTCGCCCCGCCCGCCATCGGGGACGAGTGGCGCATCCGCTACTGCACCACTGAAGCGATCAAAGGTTGGCAGGACCTCGAAACCCGAGCCTCGGGCAACCTGCGCCAAGCCTGGGACACCATGCGCGAAGACCCGGGTCCGGGTCCGGGCAAGCCGACCAACCGCCACCATCAACTCAAAGGCAGCCTTGCCCACGGCACGCACAACGGGAAGACCCTTCCCCGTTGGCAGATCGAAGTCACCGGCGGCGACCGTATCTGGTATCTGCTGGACGCCGACAAACACACCGTATGGGTCCAGTACGCAGGTGCCCACCCCAAAGCCACCGAATAGACGGTCACTCGGCGGGCACCGACCGCAGCTCGATCGCCTGCCGGCTTTCCGGTACTGATGATCGTGCTCGAAGGGCGCAGGGTCCTCGGACCTCGCGCCCTTTTGTCGTTGGGCAGCGGTCCGACGTCGGAGCACCTCGGGACCACCGATCGCTCGACGCTGTAGGTCACAGGTGCTTTGGGGTGCGGGTGAGCAGGTCGACGAGGTCCGGGTTGTAGAAGCAACGGGCGTAGCCGTGGTGGTTGTAGGGGACGACGAGTCCGCGGTCGAGGAACCGTCCCAGGATGTTCACCGCGGTCTTGGCGCTCATGGGGTGTCGGCGGGCCAGGTCCGGTGCGGTGATCAGGCCGCGGGTGAACAGGTCGCGCAGGGCCAGGCGGGACAGGCGCCCGAAAGGCAGCAGGGTGGCGAGGCGGCCGTGCAGGCGTTCGAGGTCGTGCAGGGTGGTGACGGCAGCGTGGCAGGCGGCGGTCGTCGCGTCGGCGACCAGTCGCACGAAGTGCTCGGCGTCGGACGCGTCTGCCTGGTGTCGACGGGCGACGAGGCCGCCGGCGAACGGCAGCCAGGGACCGGACAGGAGTCGGCTGACGTCCCCGGCCAAGGCCATGCGGTGGGCGTGGTGTGTCGCTGCCGGTGAAAGGTGGCGCACGGCGATCTCGGCGAGGTCCACCGGCCGGGGTGTCGCGGCTGTGGGGGCGTGGTCGTGGTCGAGATAGGGGACGAGGGCTCGGTCGGTGTGGACGGGGCGGTTGCGGGGGCGGGGCAGGGCGTGGTGGATCAACTCCAGCAGTGCGGCGTGGACACCGTCGAGGCGTGCCGAGTCGCGGGCCTCGCACCACCGCATGAGTCGCGCCCAGTCGGCGGCGTGTGCCGAGCGGGTCGCGGCATGGTCCAGCCACGTCAGGGCTTCTTCCGCGCGCCCCAGTGCCTTTGCCGTGTCCGTGCCGATCGGGGGCATCCGGGTGGTGCGCGGTCGGTCGGCAGGCAGGGGCGTGGCGGTTCGGGGAGGCGCGTTGGGGGGCAGGGGGTCGAGGCTGAGCGCGATCCGTGTCGCCGTCTCACCGCCCGCCTTGGGCAATGCCCGGCGGGCGAGGTCCGCGAAGTGCCGTGCGGCCGAAGCCCGGCCCGCGCGGGCCAGGGTGCGGGCGACGACCGCGAGTCGCCGTGCCGGGTCGTGCGCGTCCCGCACCGGCAGGCCGGGAAGTCGGAAGGCGCGGTCCAGCGCGGCGCACCAGCGGCCCCGCGCGAGGTCGGCTTCGATCCGGGCGACCGAAGCGGCCTCGTCGGCATCACGGAGGGCGGGAATCGGGCTCATGCCCCGTCCGCCTCGAAGTGATCGGCGGTGAGGTCGCCGGCCACGTCGAGGGCGGCGTCGAGCAGACCGGGGACGTGGGCGACGACCGACGAGCGGACGCGCCCGTCGGGCAGTCGGCCCACGACCACGACCGCCGTGGTGCCCTCCGCCGGGCGGTTGTCGCTCGCGCGGACGTTCCGCGTTCCGCGTTCGGCGGGCAGGGGGATTCCTTCGGCACGTCGCCAGGCGGTGTCGCAGGCGGTGCAGGTGGGCCAACACCCGTGCGGGTGACGGGGAGGAGAGGTGGCCGGGACGGTCACGGCCAGGCCGCACAATGTCGTCCCGTCGGTCCCGGCCGCGAGTCCGGCCGGGACGGCGTGCCGTTTGCCGTCGTGGGGCAGCCATCGGAACCTGCGTGCCACGCCCGCCACCCTTCCTCGACGTCGGTGTCGGTGTCGGTGTCGGTCAGGCCGGGACGTTCTCGTCGGGTTCGGGTGCGGCGAGGATGTCCAGGGCGATCGTGCAGCGGGTGGCGAGTTCGTGGACGGCGCGGGGGCTCAGGACGAGGTCGATCTCGTTGCGGCCGAAGGCGATGCGGACCTCCTCGCCCACAACCTCGTGCCGGATCGGGGTGGTGTCGCCGATCGCGGCGCACACGCTGGTGGGGATGGCCAGGACACTGTTCATCGAAAGAACTCCTCGACTCTGTTCGGAAATGGAGAGAACGTGCAGGGGGTGTCACGCCGAGGACGGCGTTCGGCGGGGATCGGGGGTCAGGCGGGGGCGGGGTGGGTCAGGGCGTCAATGGCGGCCCCTGTCGCAATTCCGAGGACGGCGAACCCGAAGAATTAATGCAATGTTCTGCTGAAAATCCCAGCTCAAGATCAATCCCATTCGGTGTGGACGTTCATTTCGATCGGATATTCCGCTTTTTCGTGCCGGCCGGCATCGCGGAGTCGATCAACGGGCTGCGCAACCTGTCCATCGTTGTGCGACCGGCCTTTCTGAGGGCGTAGCCGAGCGGTCATGCCGGACGTGGCTTGCCGAAGCCCGCATGCGCTTGGCCTCTAGTGGTTGACCTGTGGAATCCGACTGTAGGACTCTTGGTGGCGGCCAAGTGGCAGGAAAGTGGCAGTCCGTCCGGGTTAACGCAGACGTTCGTTAGGCTTGACTCGGCAACGTCTCAACTCCCGGCGGGAGGGCAAGTGGCAGACGAAGGCGTCATCGGAATCGGTGACCGCATGCGGGCGGCTCGGCGGCTGGCGGGTCTGACACAGGCTCAGATGGCTCGTGAGACCAACTACTCCCTGTCGTACGTCCAGAAGGCCGAGCGTGGGTCCGAGCCCGCTTCGCCGGCCCTGGTGACCGCTTGGGCGCGCGCGACCAAGGTCTCTCCGGACGACCTCACCGGTGCTCCCTACAAGGAGGTCATCCAGAAGGACGGGCCGTTGGACGGTCTGACCGACCTCCAAGCCATCCTCGCCGAGGGCAGGTACGTCCGAGCCGAGGAGCCGTTGTCGCTCGGCGAGTTGGGCAGGGAGTTGACCAGGATCAATAGCCTGTACCGAGGTGATCGTGGCCGGCAGGCGCTGGCGTTGCTTCCCCGACTGATCAGGCAGCTTCATGGCGCACTCGAAGTCGCGCGTTCCGACGAAGCGCGTGGCGACCTCTACTCGCTGCTCGCCAGTGCCTATGTGACCGCGGAGCGGATCGCGCGTCGTTTCGGCTATATGCAACTGTCGACACCGAGCCTCGACCGCCTCGACATGTACGCGGAACGGGCGGGCGATCCGTTGTTCACCTCCCAGGCCCTCATCAAACGCGCCCGCGTCCTGATGTACCACGGTGCCTATGAGGTCGGCTTGGACCTGGTGGAACGTGGCCTCGATCGAATCGAGGGTTCCGGGGAGGGCTCGCTTGCGGTTCGTGGCTACGGCCACCTCGCGGGAGCGATTGTCGCGGCACGGGGACGAAAGATCGAGGTCGCCCGTGCACACTTGGAGGAGGCCCGCGTGATCGCCGGTCACGTGCGCGGCGAGTCGGACGCCTACGGAACCCTGTTCGGCGCGGGCAATGTCGGAATCCACGCTGTGGCCGTCGAACTCGAAGCAGGTGATCCGGGCAAGGCCGCCGAAGCCGGGTTCGCGCTTACCCTCCCAGCGGAGATCGCACCCCCACGAGCCGGACACCACTGGCAGGACACCGCCAGGGCCTGCCTCATGGCGGGAGACAGTGCTCGCGCACTCGAAGCGCTCAACCGCGCGCGTAGGGTGGCCCCTCAACAGACCCGCTTGCACCCGATGGTGCGGGAGACTGTGCGGGGCATCGCGACGATGGAGAGCCGACGGTCTGGCAACCTGGCCAACTTCGCGACCTGGCTCGGCTCCAACTCGGCTTCCATGTGAATACTGTTGTCCACCGCACGGCTTCGCACATGAGCGGACGACCGACAGGGCTCGCACCGGGCCATGGCGCCGGGTACACGGTGACGCACACCGCCGGCCCGGAAGTCGTCTACACCGAGAACCTGCGCAGCGGCACCCACCTGGAAGCTCCCGAGGACCTGAAGACCTTCAGCGCCGTGTTCGAGGACCTGATCGCGGCAGCCGCCGACCCCTCCGACTCTCGCGACCTGCTGGATACGCCGGCGCGGCAACGAGAGCGACCGGAGGGAGAGGAATGAACGACCTCACCCAGCGCGAGTGGCGGAAGTCCAGCTACTCGAACGGCGAGAACGGTCAATGCGTCGAGCTGGCCACCGTCGGGGCCGGGTTGGCGATCCGGGACAGCACGAACTCGGATGGTGGCGAGGTGCTCGTCGGGCCTCGGGCCAGGCTCGCTTTCCTGGCCGCACTGAAGGTCAGTCAGCAGGGTTGACCTGGGCGAACCGGCGGTTGGGTTTCAAGTCCGAGCCCAACCGCCTCGCCGCACCGGCCCCTTCTCGCCACCGGGAAGCCGGTCGGACCCGGTGACAAAGTCGCTCACCCACTCCGTGTTCGGCAGGCTCTCCCGTTTCGCACCTCACCTCGCGCGTGCACTCGAAAGGGCTGACCGCGTCGCCGAACGTGCGGGACCGCCCCCAGCCGCCGACGTGACCCGCCGGGCAATGCTTCCCCGCCGACCCCGCAGTACCCGAGCCAGGTGGGACAACCGAAAACACCGCCCACCCCGGAAGGGGTGGGCGGTGCGGGACGACCGTGCGAGTCGAGGTCCGGTCGTCGGACACGGCCGGCGCGCAGGGGTGGGGGCACGCCGACCGTGGGTCTCTCAGTAGCGGAAGCGCGACACCATGTCCTGGAGCTGCCCGCTCAACCGCGACAGCTCCACGGTCGTGTGCTCGGCCTCCGTGACACCGCGCGACGTCTCGTCCGCGGCACCGGCCACCTGCGTGATGGCCGACGCGATCTCGGTGCTGCCACCGGCCGCCTCGGACACGCTGCGACCCACTTCCTTCGAGGTCTCGGACTGCTCCTCCACCGCCGCGGCGATCGCGGTCTGGTACTGGTTCACCCGGTCGATCACCACGACGATCCGGCCGATCGCGTCGACCGCCGCCTCGGTGTCGGTCTGGATCGCGGCCACCCGGCGGCCGATGTCCTCGGTCGCCCGCGCGGTCTCCTGGGCCAGGTCCTTGACCTCGCCGGCGACGACCGCGAAGCCCTTGCCGGCGTCGCCGGCGCGCGCGGCCTCGATGGTGGCGTTCAGAGCCAGCAGGTTGGTCTGCTCGGCGATCGAGCGGATCGTCTTCAGCACGTCGCCGATCTCCGCCGACGACGAGCCCAGCCGCGCGATGATGTCGTTGGTCTGCTGCGCGGTGTCGGTCGCCTCGGCACCGACCTTGACCGCCTCCGAGGTGTTGCGGGCGATCTCGCGGATCGACGCGCCCAGCTCGCCGGTCGCCGTGGCGACGGTGTCGACGCTCTCGGACACGCGGGCCGCCGCGTTCGCGACCTCGCCGGCCTGACGCGACGTGGAACCGGCCGCACCGGACAGCTTCACGTTGGTCGACGACAGCGACCCGGCGGAACCGGCCAGGCCCGACGCCGACTCGGCGACCTTCGACACGACCTCGCGGATGGTGCCCACGGCGTTGTGCAGCGCCTTGCCCATGCGGCCGATCTCGTCCTCGCTGTGCACGGACGGCACGCCGGTCAGGTCGCCGGCGGCCACCTGCTTGGCGAAGTCCTCCAGCGCGTGCACCGGACGACGGATGCTGCGGGCCAGCACCCAGCCCAGACCCAGCGCCAGCAGCACGCTCACGGCGATCACCAGGATGGTCAGGTTGCGCGACGTGGACGTCGCGTCCGTGATCGCCTGCCGCTCGGCCGCCGAGTGGTCGACCAGGGCCTGGGTCAGGCTCTGGAAGTCCGCGTTCACGATCGGCAGGCTGGCCTGCGCCTGCTTGTTGTACTCGACCTCGGCGGCGGCGTCGCCCGCCGCCGTGGCCGCACGCCGTGCCTCGTGCGAGGTCCAGAACTTGTCGTTGTCCGCGACCAGCTTGTCCAAAGTGGACTGGAGGTCGGCCGGGATGCTCGTCTTGAGGGCCGCGAAGCCCTGCTTGGCCTGGGTCTTGTACTCGTCACGGCCCTTGGCGAGGCTCGCCTGCGCCTGCGGGTCCTTCACGGTCTCCAGCACGACGTCGGTGAGCAGCGCCGTCAGGTTCGAGGTCTGCGCGAACTTCAGGGCGACCAGCGGGTCCACGCTGCCCTCGGCGATCGCGTCGGCGCGCTCGGACAGGTTGTCCTGCTGCACGATGCCGAAGACACCGAGGCCGACGACGACGACCGCGAGCGCGGAGAACGCGCTGATGACGCGTACCCGCAGACTCCGGTTCAGCGGGTTCCGTGACGATGACCTGACCATGGGGAGTTCTCCTGTACCCGAGTGGTGAACGGCTCGGTCCCTGAGCGGAACCACTGGCTGGAAGTCGTGTCCGGGTGCTGTCAGCAGACGAAGCGGTCGACCTGGCCCTGCAACTCGGCGGACAGCCGGTCGAGGTCCTTGAGCGCGACGTTGGTCTGGGCGATGCTGGCGGTGCTCTCGGCGGCGCTCTTCGCGACCACCGCGATGTTGGCCGCGATGTCGGCGACACCCGACGACGCCTCGCCGACGCTGCGGTTCATCTCCGCGGTCGTCGCCGTCTGCTCCTCGACCGCGGACGCGATCGTGAGCTGGAAGTCGTTGATGCGGCTGATGATCTGGCCGATCTCGCTGATGGCCTCGACGGCGTTGCCGGTGTCGTGCTGGATCGACTCGACCCGGCGCGAGATGTCCTCGGTGGCCTTGGCTGTCTCGCGGGCCAGGTCCTTGACCTCGTTGGCGACCACGGCGAAGCCCTTGCCGGCGTCGCCGGCGCGAGCGGCCTCGATGGTCGCGTTGAGGGCCAGCAGGTTGGTCTGCTCGGCGATCGAGGTGATCACCTTGACGACGTTGCCGATCTCGATCGACGACTCGCCCAGCTTCGCGACGGTGCTGTTGGTCGCCTCGGCGGCACGCACCGCCTGGCCGGCGACGTCGGCCGCCTCGTTGGCGCTGCGGGCGATCTCCTTGATGGAGGAACTCATCTCGTCGGCGCCGTCGGCGACGGTGCGCACGTTGCGGGCGACCTGCTCGGCCGCGGCGGCGACCACGTCGGCCTGGTTGTTGGTCTCCTGCGTGCCGGCGGTCAGGTGGTCGGTGGTCTGCGACATGCGCTCGGTGGCGCCGCGCAGCGAGTGGATGCCGTCGGCCATCGCGGACACCGCGCGGCCCATGCCCTCGCTCGCCTGGTTCAGGGCGGTGGTCATGCGGCCGACCTCGTCGTTCGAGGCCGAGTCCAGGCGTCCGGTCAGGTCGCCGTCGGCGACCGAGTCCAGCGTGGCCGACAGCTTGCGCATCGGCTTCACGATCGACCGCGTGATCAGCAGGCCGACCGCGACCGAGACGACGAGGCCGACGCCGAGCAGGATGATCGCGACGGTGCGGCTGTCCCGCTCGTCGGCGTCGACCGAGGCGATGTCCGCGTCGGCACGCGCACGCTCGGCCTCCAGCCACTTCTGGCTGATCGCGTCGAACTGCTTGAGCAGCGGGTTCACCTCGTCGGCGAACACCTTGATGCCGGTCGCGGCGTCACCGCTCATGGCGGCGGGCATCAGCTTGTTCTGGATGAGGTCGGTGTACTGGGCGCCGACCTTGCCCCACTCGGCCAGCAGCTCGTCGTCGACGGCCGTGACCTTCTGGTACTCCTCGAACAGCTTGCCGGACTTCTCGAACGCCGCGCCCATGGCGGCGATGTGCGACTGGGCCGCCTCGGGCGAGCCGACCGACACGGCCAGCAGCAGCTCCTCGGAGCCGGTGGCGCCGGCCAGCGACACGGAGTTCAGCAGCGTCAACGCCTTGACGTTGGTGCTGATCCGGCCGGTCGCCGAGGACGCCGCGGACAGGGCGGCCAGGCAGACCAGGCCGACGACGAACGTGACCACGCTGGACAACAGCAGCGCTGACATGATCTTGACGGTCAACGACCTGTCGGCGAATACCCGGCGCTTGCGGCCGGCCTGTGTTGCGGGTGCGGTCATCGCTCGCGCCTTTCCCTGAGCTGCCGATGGCGAGTCCTCCAGCTCATCGACCCTGGTCCGCCCGAGTTGAGTGGTTCACCGGGCACGCGATCGGGCGTCAGCGGCGCGGCGGGTCGTACCGGTAGCCCATCTTGGGAATGGCCTTGATGGGCGAGGTGTCCGCGGTCCAACCGAGCCTGCGCCGCAGCCGCAGGATCGCGAATTTCACCCGTTCGGTACCGAGTCCACTGTGGTCCTTCCACACCGTGGCCAGCAGTTGCCCCGCCGAGAGCACGGAACCCCGGTGCCGGGTGAACATGGTGAGCAGGCCGTAGTCGGTCGCGTTGAGCGTGACCTCGGCGCCCTCCAGGTACACCCGGCGTGACATGTGGTCCACCCGGACGGTGCCGTCGTCGTACACCTGGTCGGCCGGTTCCGCCGGGGCCTGCTGCTGTCCGGCCCGGCGCAGCAGCGCCTCGATCCGGGCCAGCAGCTCGCCGTTGGAGAACGGCTTGGTCATGTAGTCGTCGGCGCCGCCGCGCAGCCCGCGCACCTTGTCCGTCTCCTGGCCGTGCGCGGTCAGCAGCATCACGGGCACGTCGCTCACGTCGCGGATGCGCTCCAGCACGGTCCACCCGTCCATCGCGGGCAGGCCGATGTCCAGCAGCACGAGTTCGGGACGCGTCTCGTGCACGAGCCGAAGCCCCGACTTGCCGTCCCCGGCCAGCAGCACCTCGTGCCCCGCGCGGGTGAGCAGCACCCGCAGCACCATCGCGATGTCCGGCTCGTCCTCGACCACCAGCACGGCGCTCACCGCTCGCCTCCGTCCCCGGGCAGTCGCACCCGGACGGTCGTCCCCTCGCCCTCCGTGCTGTCCACGGTCAGCCGCCCGCCGTGCAGCTCCACGATCTGGGCGCAGATCGTCAGGCCCAGCCCGCTGCCCGGCAACCCGGCCGACGCGGCGTTGCTGGCCCGCGCGAACGCCTCGAACAGCCGGGGCAGCTCGTGCTCGGGGATGCCGATGCCGGTGTCGGCGACGGAGATCGTCCACCCGTCGCCCTCGGGCACGGCCCGGATCACGACCTCGCCACCGGCGGCGGTGAACTTGATGGCGTTGCCGACCAGGTTGTCCAGCACCTGGGCCAGCCGCAACGGGTCGGCGTGCAGGTTCGGGCCGGGTTCGACCTCGACCCGCAACGCCACCCCGCGGTCGGCGGCCGACCCGCTCTGGTCCTGCCGGACCCGGTCGACCAGTTCGGGCACGTCGACCTGGTGCCGGTGCAGCGGAAGCTGGAGCGCCTCCAGCCGGGTGAGCAGCAGCAGGTCGTCCACGAGCCGCAGCAGCCGGGCCGCGTTGCGGTTGATCGCGGCCAGCCCGTCGACGTGCTCGGGATTCATGCCTTCGCTCTCGTCGAGCAGCAGCTCGCCGAACGAGTGGATCGCGGTGAGCGGGGTGCGCAGCTCGTGCGACACCACGGCCACGAACCGGCTCTTGATCTCGGCGGCGGCGGTGAGCGCCCGGTTGTGCTCCTCCAACTCCGACCGGGCGGTGGTCTCCTCGGTCGTGTCGCGCAGGTACCACAGCACGCCCTGTGGCACGGTCTCGTCGCCGCAGCCCAGCGGCAGCACGTCGCACACCAGCGTCCGGCCGCCGGTGAGCTGGAACGGCACGCCGCGCCGCTCCACACCGGTGCCGCTGAGCTGGGCCAGCAGCACCTGCGCGCTCGCCGGGTCGTGGCACTGGTCGGCCACCAGGTCGAGGAAGTCCGCGATCGGCGTGTTCGGCGCGGGCGCCCGGCCCAGCATCCGCGCGGTCGCCGAGTTGGCCAGGATGACCCGTTCGCCGTCGTCGAGCACGACCCCGCCGGTGAGCCGCGAGACGACCTCCCGGATCCGCCGCCGCTCCTCGGCGACCACCCGCTCGGCGGCCCGCACCGCGGTCACGTCGTGCCCGTGCACCACCACGGCGCCCACGGTCGGCACGTCCAGCAGGTTGATCATCGCCACCCGCAGCACGACCCAGTGCCCGTCCGCGTGCTTGGCCCTGATGTCCACTTCGGACTGGCTGTTGGGGTGGGCGAGGATGTGCCGGAACGTCCGCTGCAGACCTTCGAGGTCGTCGGGGTGCACCAGCGAACGCAGCCCCGCGAGGTCCGTGCCGGTGCGCACGTGGCCGAGCACGTGGGCGACCGTCTCGGGCGCGGCGTACCACCGGCCGGCCGCGTCGATCGTGGCCACGACCGACCCGCTGCGCCGCGAGCCCGCCCGCATCCGCTGCAACGGCATGGTCCGGCTGCCCGCCGCCGCCTCGACCAGGGTCAGCACCGCGTCCAGCCGGGCCCGGTCGTGCGCCTCGGCGTGGTCGTCGAACACCACGCGCACCGCACGCGTGCCCAGCGGGTCGACCACCTCGCGGCTGCCCGCCCGGGGCGGACCGGCCGCGGTCACGAACGCGTCGACGACGCCGGGCAGGTCGAGCAGGTGGCGGGCGACCGCGTCGGCCGCGTCGTCGAACGGCGCGTCGGCGGCGGCCAGGTCGAGGACGGCGGCGAACAGGCCCGCCAGGTCGACCGACAGGGTGAAACCGCGTCCGCGGTCGCCGCTCGGAGGGTGCACCGATCACTCCTTCGCCGGCCCAGTGTCCCGATTCCCCCGCGTGTCCCGGTGTCCTCACGACCCTAGGCGCGTGTGAGCGACAGGACCCGGCCCAGGTGGCACGAGTTCACTCGGTCGTGTCGTTCCGTGGTAGCGCTTCGGGTGCACATCGCCCACGGGGTACCTGACCGGGGGCGGACGCGGTGACACTGTGTGCCATGGCGGATCGCGCCGAGGACCAGGAGGCCGCCCGCCGCGCGTCGGTGGTCGCCGACGCCGTGCGTTCCGTGGTGGGCGCGGGCGCGGAGCATGCTGTGCAAGCGGCCGTGTCCGCGCTGGCCGTCCTGCCCGGCGTCGTCCGGGTCTTCCACACGACGGCACCCCACCGGTCGGGCTCGTGGGCGCCGGCGGCCGGCGGGCACCTGGTCGTCGAGACCGACCCGGCCGTGCCCTCCGACGTCGACGTCGTGCTGCCCGTGGTCGCCTCGGCCGTCGACGCGCTGGTCGAGGACGACCGGTTCGTGCCGACGCACGGGTTCTACGAGGAACTGGTCCGCTGGATGCCCGCCTTCGTCGTGCTGCTCGACGAGACCGGCGTGGTGCGCTGGACCAACATCGACCGCTGGCCCGACGGCAGCCAGGTCCGGGTCGACGGCGGCGACATGTTCGAGGCCATCGCGACCCTGGCCCACCCCGACGACCAGCGTTCGCTCACCGACACGCTGGCCATGCTGCGCACCGCGCCGCCGGGCACCTCCCGCAACGGGTTCGTGCGCGTGCGCACGCCCGAGGACGGCTGGCAGGTGCTCAACGTCGTGGTGCAGAACCACCTGGGCGCCAACCCCGTCGACGGCCTGCTCGGCTTCGGGCTCGACGTGACCGAGACGCACCAGGCCCAGTTCCACCGGCGGCTGACCGTGGCCCGGCTCGGCGCGCTGGTCGGCGCGCTGGACGTGGGCGTGATGCTGCACGACTCCGAGTACCGCGTGCTCGTCGCCAACGACGCGCTCGTGTCGTTGCTCGACCTGACCGTGCCGGCCGCGGACCTCGTGGGGTTCGACCTGTCCCAGTACCTGTCCGTCGCCGCGCACCCCGAGCCCTATTACGCGGAGCTGATCGACCTCGCCCGGCACTTCGCGCTCCAGGACGAACCGGTGCGCGGCGAGGTGGTCGCGCTGGGCGGCGGGCTGCGGATGGTCGAGGTCGACTTCGTGCCCGTGGACTTCGACGCCCGGCGGCACGGCCAGGTGTGGGTGCTGCGCGACGTCACCGAGCAGGAACGCGCCCGACGCGACCTGGAGTGCCGCAACGCCGAGCTGTCCCGGCTGTACGCGCTCAAGACCGAGTTCATCGCGACCGTGTCGCACGAGCTGCGCACCCCGTTGACGACGCTGGTCGGCCTCGCGCCGCTGCTGGGCGAGGTGCTCCAGGACCCGGACCTGCCGCTGGCCGACGCGGTCGAGCGCAACGTCCGCCGGCTGGTGAACCTGGTGGAGACCCTGCTCTTCCTGGCCAAGGTGGAGTCCGGCTCGCTGCCGTTGCGCCGCGAGCGCGTCGACCCGGATGGGCTGCTGCGGCGCCAGCTTTCCGAGACCCGGCTGGCCGCCAAGACCCGGCGGGTGGTGTTCCGGCTTTCGGGCGGGCGGACCGGTGCCGACGTGCAGGGCGACGCCGACCTGCTCGGCCGGATGCTGAAGTACGTGCTGACGAGCGTGGCGGGCACGTGCGAGCGCGGCACGACCGTCGAGGTGCGGTCGACCGTGCGGGACGGCCGGTGGGTCGCCGACGTCGTCGACCCGTCGAACGTGACGTCGACCAGCGGCCGGATGTTCGTCGCACTGCCGCAGGACGGCACCGACCCGTTCATGGGATCGGGCCTGGGCCTGGCGCTCGCGCGGGCCATCAGCGAGCGGCACGGCGGCTCGGTGTGGGTGACCACCGAGGCCGGCGCGGACGACCAGGTCGGGACCGTGCTCAGGGTGGAGCTTCCCCTGTCCGGATGAATCGCCGTCGATCGCTCATGCGATCCCCGGTCCGGCCGATGGGCTTGGCAGTCGGACCTGGAGGGAACGCGGTGGACGATATCGACGACGTGGTCCAGGAGTTCCTGGTCGAGAGCTATGAGAACTTGGATCAGCTCGACCGGGATCTGGTGGCGCTGGAGCGCGACCCGGGTGCCCGCGACCGGTTGGCCGCGGTGTTCCGCACCATTCACACGATCAAGGGAACCAGTGGGTTCCTTGCTTTCGGCAAGCTGGAGCGACTCACCCACGCCGGTGAGTCGCTGCTGGCACGGCTGCGCGACGGCACCCAGGTGCTCGACCGGGCGGGCACTGACGTGCTCCTCCGCGTCGTCGACGGTGTCCGGGCGATGCTGGCCAACATCGAGCGTGACGGCACCGAGGGTGACGTCGCGATCGACGAGGTGATCGCGGCCGTCGGCGCGACGATCACGGGTGAGCCCGTGGCGCCGTTGCCCGCCGCGCCCGAGGCCGAGGAGGCGCCGTCGGACGGTGCTTCCGCGACCCCGGTCGCGGAGGAGACCCCGGCGCCCGTCGCCGAGGCGCCCGCCGTCGCGGTCGAGCCCGCCGCGGCCGTGCCCGTCGCGGTCGCCGAGGTGGACACCGAGGACGGTGCCGGCCGGCGCAGCGTCGCCGACACGTCGATCCGCGTCGACGTCCACCTGCTGGACAAGCTGATGCGCCTCGTCGGCGAGCTGGTGCTGACCCGCAACCAGATGGTGCGGGCCGCCGAGGCCGCCACGGAGCACAACCTGGCCCAGGCCGCCCAGCGCCTCAACATCATCACCAGTGAGCTGCAGGAAGGCGTCATGAAGACGCGCATGCAGCCCATCAAGAACCTGTGGTCGAAGCTGCCCCGGGTCGTCCGCGACCTGAGCAACGCCCTCGACCGCGAGGTCCGCCTGGTGATGGAGGGCGCGGAGACCGAGCTTGACCGCAGCCTCCTGGAGGCGGTCAAGGACCCGTTGACGCACCTCGTGCGCAACGCGGTCGACCACGGCCTGGAGTCCCCGGCCGAGCGCGTCGCCAAGGGCAAGTCCGCCGAGGGCACCCTGACGCTGCGCGCGTTCCACGAGCACGGCCACGTGATCGTGGAGGTCGGCGACGATGGCGGCGGCATCGACCCTGGGGTCATCGGCGCCAAGGCCGTGGAACGCGGCCTGCTCACCGAGACCCAGCTCGCGGGCATGGACTCGGAAGAGGTCCTCAAGCTCATCTTCCGTCCGGGGTTCTCCACGGCGAAGAAGGTCAGCAACGTCTCCGGCCGCGGTGTCGGCATGGACGTCGTGCGCACCAGCCTCGAAGCGGTCGGCGGTCTCGTCGACATCCGCTCGGTCCCTGGTCAGGGCACGACTTTCAAGCTCACGATCCCGCTGACGCTGGCGATCGTGCAGGCGCTCATCATCGAGAGCGCGGGACGGCGTTACGTCGTGCCGCAGATGGCCGTGCACGAGCTGGTCTACATCGACGGCCAGAGCTCCAAGGTCGAGTACGTCTCCGACGCCCCGGTCTACCGGCTGCGCGGGCGGCTGCTGCCGCTCGTCCGCCTGTCGCACGTGCTCGGCGTGCAGGACACGAGCCAGGACGAGGAGATCTACATCGCGGTGTTGCGCGGCGACGGTCACGAGCTGGGTCTCGTGGTCGACCGCGTGCTCAACACCGAGGAGGTCGTGGTCAAGCCGCTGGCCCAGCGCTTCAAGGACGTCGGCTGCTACGCCGGTGCCACGATCCTGGGCGACGGCCGGGTGTCGCTGATCCTCGACGTGCCCTCGCTGGCCCGTCGGGCGCAGTTCGCCCAGCTGGAGAAGGTGGCCCGCCAGAACGCCGAAGAGGTCGAGCAGTCCACTTCGACGAACGGCGAGCGCCTGCTCATCACCAAGGTCGCGGACCGCCGCGTCGCGGTGCCGCTGAGCATGGTGACGCGCCTGGAGGAGTTCCCGGTCGAGCGCATCGAACGCGTGGGCAACCGCGAGGTCGTGCAGTACCGGGGCCGCATCCTGCCGCTGCTGCGCCTGAGCACCCTGCTGGGTGCCTGGTCGGAGACCGAGAGCCAGACCGTCTCGGCGATCGTCTACACCGACGGCGACGAGAGCGTCGCGCTCGGCGTGGACGCCATCCTCGACATCGTCGAGGACACGACGGGCCGTTCGCGGCTCGACGACACCGGCCTGGGCGGTTCGACCGTGATCCAGGACCGGGTGACCGAGCTGCTGGACGTGCGGCAGGCGATCCTCGCCGCCGACCCGCGGTTCTTCGATTCCGAGCACTCCGACGACCACGCGCACGTCGCGGTGGGGTGGTGACGGCATGAGCACTGTGCAGTACGCGACCTTCGAGGTGGCCGACCGGCTCTTCGGTCTGGAGGTGGAGCGGGTCCAGGAGGTCCTCTCCTTCTCCGAGTACACCCCGGTGCCGCTGGCGCCCGGGTACGTGGGCGGGCTGTTCAACCTGCGCGGTCAGGTGATCGCCGCACTCGACATGCGGGTGCGGCTCGGCCTGCCGCCGACCGACCTGTCCGCCGGTGCGATGAACGTGATCATCCGCACCGAGGACGAGTCGGTGAGCCTGCTGGTGGATCACATCGGCGACGTCGTCGAACTCGACGACCGGCACGCCGAGCCGCTGCCGGACACCCTGATGGGCCCGGTGCGGTCGCTGATCACGGCCACGTTCCCGCTGACCGACCGGCTGATGCTCGTGCTCGACGCCGAGCGCGCGGTCGACTCGGCCAACCACGACTGAGCGCTTCCCGACCATGCCCAAGAGCTTTGAGGAAAGGCGAACGGCAATGTCCGAAATCACCGGTGGCGAACCCACCCCGCGTCGCGGTCTCGGTTCGGTGCTCGTGAACCGCTCGCTGCGGACGAAGATCCTGTTCGCCGTCGCCCTGCCCGCCCTCGTGGCGATCGCGCTGGGCGTGCAGGAGATCTCCACGATCGAGTCGTCCAGCGAGGCCACCACCCGCGTCGGCAACAACGTCATGGCGCTCGACGGCATGGCCCAGGGCACCGCTCTGATGACCAACGCCGAGTTCGGCCTGCTCCAGGCCGTCGCGGCGAGCGACGTGGCCACCGCGCAGCAGCAGCTGGGCGTCTACACCAAGGGCATCGGCATCGTTCGCCAGATGATGTCCGGCGGCACGCCGCAGATGCAGGCGGACCCGCTGAACGTCGAGATGGCCGGGCTCATCACGAAGTTCAACGACACCGTCGTCGGCCAGATCGAGCCGGCCATCATGGCGGGCGACCGGGCCACCGCGCTCAGCGTCTACCAGACGACCATCCAGCCGATGATCGACCGTCTCCAGCAGATCATGGAGATCATGCGCACGGCGCAGATCACCGGCACCCAGGCCGAGATCACCTCGGTCGACGAGACCCGGGTCAGCACCCGCTGGAACGCGATCCTGCTGGTCATCCTGGGTCTGACCGTCGCGATCGGCATCGCGCTGCTGATCGTCCGGGGCATCACCCGGTCGCTGCGCCGCCTGCACGACGTGCTCGACAGCGTCGCCGAGGGCGACCTGACCCGCCGCGCGGAGATCACCTCCAGCGACGAGGTCGGCGCCATGGGCGAGGCCCTGAACAAGGCCACGACCAGCATGGGCGACACCGTCCGGGCGATCAGCCGGGGCATCGCGTCCCTGGAGACCTCCGCGGGCCGGCTGTCGACCTCGGCCAACGAGGTCGCCGCGGGTGCCGAGGAGACCAGTGCGCAGGCCGGCGTCGTCGCCGCCGCGGCCGAGCAGGTCGCCCGCAACGTGCAGACCGTCGCCACCGGCTCCGAGGAGATGGGTGCCTCCATCAAGGAGATCGCCCGCAACGCCAACGAGGCGGCCGGTGTGGCCAGCCACGCCGTGACCGTGGCCGAGGCCACCAACGGCACGGTCGCGAAGCTGGGCGAGTCGTCGATCGAGATCGGCAACGTCGTCAAGGTGATCACCTCGATCGCCGAGCAGACCAACCTGCTGGCCCTCAACGCGACCATCGAGGCCGCTCGCGCCGGCGACGCCGGCAAGGGCTTCGCCGTGGTCGCCAACGAGGTCAAGGACCTGGCCCGCGAGACAGCCAAGGCCACCGAGGACATCTCGCGCCGGGTCGAGTCGATCCAGCACGACACCGGCAACGCCGTCGAGGCGATCAACGAGATCGGCCAGATCATCAGCCGCATCAACGACTTCCAGCTCGTCATCGCCTCGGCGGTCGAGGAGCAGACGGCGACGACCGCGGAGATGAACCGCAGCGTCGGCGAGGCGTCGACCGGTGTGGGCGAGATCGCGACCAACATCGCGGGTGTGGCCACCGCTTCGGAGACCACGACCACGAGCGTCGGCGAGACGACCCGCGCGTCGGAGGACCTGGCCCGGCTCTCCACGGAGCTGCGCGCCCAGGTCGGGCAGTTCAAGATCTGACGGGCAGCGGACCAGTTCCGTGCACACCCTCATCGGTGCCCCGGTCCTCGGTTTCGACCTGACCCGCTTGCCGGGAGGGTCGGCCACCGCCGGGATTCTCACCGCGCTGCTCGGCTTCGACACTGCCGGGATGGCGGCACTGGCCTCGTGGGTGCGTACTGCACCCGCGAGGCTTGCGCATGCCCGGCACCGAGCCGAGGCGGGCGAGGCGAACCGGCCCCCGGTGTCGAGACTGGTCGGTCTCGACCCGGAGGCGCTGGAACGGGCACCCATCGGAAATCTGTCGACCCTGTTGCACTGCGTCCGCACCGACGTACTGGTGCCGGACTACGGCAACGGCGAGGACGGCCCCGTCGACGGGGACCTCGTCGAAGTGGTGTGCGACGCCATCCGGGCGTCGTACCTGAGCGAACTCGTGTCCGCGCAGGACCGGCGGACGCTCTCGGCGCGCTGGGTCTCCCTGCGCCGCCTGCTGCCCGAACCGGGCGGGACGCGACCGTGGTCGCCGAGCGTCGAAGCCCTGCTCACCCGCGTGCGCGGCGTGACCAGGACGGAGAGCGCGGCGCTGCTGGCCGCGGCCGAGCGGATGCGCTCCGAACGCCGTGACTGGGCGTCGGCGATGCACTCCGCGACCTGGGCCGTCCACCTGTCCGACCGCGTGCGGTCGACGGCGGCGGCCCAGTTCGAGCTGGTCCAGGCCGTCGACGTGGCGGGCATCCCGGTCGGTGACCGGGCGGCCGGCGTGTGGAACGTGCTCAGCGGTGCCGTGCAGGCGTTGAGCGTGCGCGACATGGTCGACGGTTCGACCGCGCACGAGCTGCTCGTGCCGTGCCTGGCCGCGCTCGGACCCGGCTGGTTGTCACTGGATTGAACCCGTTCTGAACCCGTCCGGAGGAACTGGAATTCCTCAGCTAGCCCGGATGGGGGCCGATCGGATTGGCGATGCGGAGCACTGAGGTCTCCGCCGACCGAGACGGGAGGCCGGTGTGATCTCCGTACTGGTGGTGGACGACTCCGTCGTCATCCGCAGACTGGTCACCGACGCGCTCGGCAGCGATCCCCGGGTCCGTGTGGTCGGCACCGCGCCCAACGGCCGCGTGGCCTTGCAGAAGATCGATCAGCTGAAGCCCGACCTGGTCACCCTCGACGTCGAGATGCCGGTCATGGACGGGGTGACGGCGGCACGCGAGATCCGCCTCCGCCACCCCAAGCTGCCGATCATCATGTTCAGCACGCTGACCAGTTCGGGTGCCGAGGCGACCCTGGCCGCGCTGTCGGCCGGTGCGTCCGACTACGTCACCAAACCGAGCAACTTCGGCAGTGTCGCCGAATCGGTGCGAAGTGTGCGCGAGGAACTCCTGCCCCGCATCCACGCGCTGTGCGAGCGCCCGCGGCCCATGGCCGCGCCGCCGCCGGTGCGCCGTCCCGCCGGTGGCGGTCCACGCCCGGCCCGCGGTCAGACGCGGGTGGTCGTGGTCGCCTCCTCGACCGGGGGACCGACCGCGCTGCGCCAAGTCCTGCGCGGTCTGCCCGCCCGCCTGTCGGTGCCCATCGTGGTGGTGCAGCACATGCCACCGGTGTTCACCGGCATGCTCGCCCAGCGTCTCGACACCGAGAACGCCGTGCGGGTCGTCGAGGCCACCGACGGGATGATCCTCGAACCCGGGACCGTCTACATCGCACCCGGTGACCGCCACCTGGAGGTGGCGGGTGCCGGGAAGATGGTGAAGACCCGTCTGCACGACGGTCCCAAGGAAAACCACTGCCGACCCGCCGCGGACGTGCTCTTCCGCTCGGCGGCCCGCGTCTACGGGAACTCCGCGCTCGCCGTGGTGCTCACCGGAATGGGCCGGGACGGCGCCGAAGGCTGTCGGGCGTTGTCCGCGGCCGGTGCGCAGGTCCTGGCCCAGGACCAGGCCAGCTCGGTGGTGTGGGGCATGCCGGGGGCGGTGGTCGAGGCCGGGCTCGCCGACGCCGTCGTCCCCCTGGGCGGAATGGCCGACCGCATCCTGTCCGCTCTACCCGTGCCGGAGGTGGCATCGTGAGCCTGACCCCGAGCCAGTTCGCCTGGATCGCCGAGATGGTGGAGCGCGCCGCTGCCATCGTCTTGGCTCCAGGCAAGGAATACCTGGTCGAGTCGCGATTGCGCAGACTCGCCACGCAAGCGGGGTTCGACTCGATCGACGCCCTGGTCTTGGCGGCGCAACGCAACTCGCCGCCGTCCCTGCGCCACGAGCTGGTGCAGGCGATGACGGTCAACGAGACGTCCTGGTTCCGCGACCGCGACCCGTTCGCGGCGCTGACCGACGTGGCGTTGCCCGAGATCGTGCGGGACACCCCGCGCGGTCCACTGAGGATCTGGTCGGCCGCCTGCTCCAGCGGGCAGGAGGCGTACAGCGTCGCCATCCTGCTGGACAAGGCCGGCATGTCGGGTCGCGGCTACGAGATCCTGGCCACGGACCTGTCCGAGGAGATGGTGACCAAGACCCGCGAGGGTCGGTACAACCAGCTTGAGGTCAACCGCGGATTGCCCGCGAGCGACCTGGTCACGTACTTCGAGCGCCAAGGTGCCGAGTGGCGGGTGAACGACCGGCTCCGGTCGCACGTCACCACCCGGCGGCTGAACCTGGCCGAGGCACTGCCCCCCATGCAGAAGTTCGACGTGGTGTTCCTGCGCAACGTGTTGATCTACTTCAACCTGGACACCAAGCGGGCCGTGCTCAACCGGATTCGCCAAGCGCTCAAGCCCGGCGGCTGGCTGCTGCTGGGTGCGGCGGAGACCACCGTTGGCATCGATGCGGACTTCGAACGCGTCCCGGCCGGACGCACCGCGATCTACCGGGTGCCCGCCGGCAGTCGGCAACCCGTGAAAGAGGTGACACCTTGCTAGCGATGGTGATCGACGATTCCCGGGCGATGCGCAGGATCCTGCGCACCGTGCTGCAGGAGGTCGGATACGAGGTCGTCGAGGCGGGCAATGGCCAGGAGGCGCTCGACCTGCTCGGTACGGAAGAAGCCGAGACCCGGGTACCCGAACTGGCCCTGATCGACTGGAACATGCCGATCATGACCGGTCTGGAATTCGTGGTCAACGCGCGCAAACAGCAAAGGTTGCGGAACATGTCGCTGATCATGGTCACCACGGAGAGCGAGCACGGCCAGATCGTGCGAGCCTTGGCCTCCGGTGCACACGAATACGTCATCAAGCCGTTCACCCGGGACGCGCTGCACGACAAGCTGGCGCTCCTGGGTCTGCTCCCCGCGGGGGTGAACTCATGAGCTCCGAGATCCCCACGGTGGAGCAACTGGACGACATTGCCGAGCAGGTCTGGGCGGCGTTCCTGGACGACGGCAACCCGGCCGTCATCGGCTTCGCGGCCGGTGACGAGCGTGGCGACCTGGCCGCCTCCGTCTCGGTGGCCGGTGCCTGGGAAGGCACCCTGGTCGTGTCCTGCACGGACGACGCGTCGCGTGAGGTCGCCTCGGCCCTCTTCGCGATGCCGGTCAGCGAGGTGACCCCCGCCGACATCGGCGACGCGCTCGGTGAGCTGGCCAACGTGCTCGGCGGCAACGTCAAGAGCATGCTGCCCTCGCCGTCCACGTTGTCCTTGCCCGAGGTATTCACGACCGACGACGACTCGCAGGTGGTCGAGGTCTGCCGAACAGTGGTGACGTGGCGAGAGCGCACGTTCACGGTCGCGCTGCTCAAGTCCCCGCGGGCTGTGGCGCAGGAAGAGGTGGCGTCATGAAGATCCTGGTCGCCGACGACAGCCGGGTGATGCGGCAGATCGTGATCCGCACGCTTCGGCAGGCCGGCTTCGGTGACCACGACGTCGTGGAGGCGCCCGACGGCGCCGCCGCGCACACCGTGGTCCAGGAGGAGAACCCCGACCTGGTGCTGTCGGACTGGAACATGCCCAACATGTCCGGCATCGAGCTGCTGCACGCGCTGCGCGCGGGCGGCAAGCAGGTACCCTTCGCCTTCGTCACCTCCGAGTGCTCGCAAGACATGAAGAACCTAGCCGAGGCCGGTGGCGCGCTGTGCGTCATCACCAAGCCGTTCACCGCCGACGCTTTCAAGGAACACCTCGCACCGTTCCTGGAGTCCGCCTGATGAATGACCAGCTGCCGTCCGTGATGGAAATTCGCGTTCTACTCGAAGACCTGACCGGGCGTGCGGTGGACGTGTCGCCGCACGACTCGCCCGGTTGGTCCGGAAAACCTCCGGTCACAGCCGTGCTCGTGTGCAACGACATGAAGGTCGGGGTAGTCGTCGCGTTCGAACTGCCGTTGGCGGCCAGCCTCGGCGCCGTGCTGGGTCTCATCCCGGTCGGCGGCGCCGAGGCGTGCGTCGAGGACGGCGAGCTGAGCAAGATGATCGAGGACAACCTCTTCGAGGTGTGCAACGTCCTCACCGCGGTGTTCAACAAGGGCGGCGGGCGCCACGTGCGGCTGCACGCGCTCCACTCGAAGCCCTCCGAGGTGCCGTCGGACATCACCGCCCAGCTCAACGCGCTCGGTTCGCGCCTGGACCTCACCGTCCAGGTCAACGGCTACCTGCCGGGCAAGTTCTCCATCGTCGTGCCCGTCTGATCCCCGTGCTGACCTCCGAGGACGGCCACCGGAACACCCCGGTGGCCGTCCTCGTCCTTTTTGGCGCAACCGCCGGCCGACGGTGTCGATAGGACCGTCGAGACCCGCCAGGAAGGCGAACCAGGCCACGGACCGGCCGACCGCGCTACTCGGGGATGGACCGTGAGTGGGAAGCGCCTGAGCCAGTTCGCCGTGCCCGGCGGCGTGCTGATGATCATCGTCGTGATGATCCTGCCGATGCCCACGTTCTTGCTCGACGTGCTCATCGTGTTCGACATCGCCATCGCGCTGTTGATCGTCATGATCAGCATGTTCGTCCGCAAGCCGCTGGAGTTCTCGGTCTTCCCGTCGGTGTTGCTGCTGGCCACGCTGTTCCGGCTCGCGCTCAACATCAGCGCGACCCGGCTCGTGCTGCTCGACGGCGACGCGGGCGCGGTCATCGGCGCGTTCGGCCACTTCGTCGTGGGCGGGTCGCTGGTCGTCGGCCTGGTGGTCTTCCTGATCCTGATCGTCATCCAGTTCGTCGTCATCACCAACGGCGCGGGCCGCGTCGCCGAGGTCGGCGCGCGGTTCACCCTCGACGCGATGCCCGGCAAGCAGATGGCCATCGACGCCGACCTCAACGCGGGTCTGATCGACGAGCCCGAGGCCCGCAAGCGCCGGGCGGAGGTCACCGCCGAGGCCGACTTCTACGGCGCGATGGACGGTGCCTCGAAGTTCGTCAAGGGCGACGCGATCGCCGCCGTGGTCATCACCCTGATCAACCTCATCGGCGGGTTCACCGTCGGTGTCGTGCAGCAGGGCATGGACCCGCTGGACGCGGTCAACACCTACAGCCTGCTCACCGTCGGCGACGGTCTCGTCTCGCAGATCCCCGCGCTGCTGCTGTCCGTGTCGACCGGTCTGATCGTCACCCGTTCGGCGACCGACGAGGACATGGGCACGCAGGTCGCGGGCCAGTTCTCCAACAACCGGCAGGTGCTGCGCATCGGCGGCGGCGCCCTCGTCCTGCTCAGCCTGCTCCCCGGTCTGCCGATGTTGCCGTTCCTGCTCGTCGGCGTGCCGCTGCTCATGCTCGCCCAGCGTGTCGGCGGCCCCAAGACGGAGGTCGAGCAGGTCGACGAGACCGCGGCCGAACCCGCCCGCGATGCCACCGAGACGTTGCTCGCCGAGATGGCGGTCGACCCGTTGGAGTTGGCGCTGGCACCCGATCTGGTGGACTTGGTCGACTCGGCCGGCGGCGACCTGCTCGACCGCGTCCGCGCGCTGCGCCGCAAGATCGCGCTGGAGCTGGGCATCGTGCTGCCGCCCGTGCGCACCCACGACGACCTGGAACTGCCACCCGGCAGCTACGCGATCCGGATCAGCGGTTCGACGGTCGCCACCGGCACCGCGCTGCCCGGCACCGTGCTCGCCATCGGCGACGGTCTGGACGCCCTTCCCGGCACGCCCGGCGTGGAGCCCGTCTTCGGCCTTTCCGGCAAGTGGGTCCCGGCCGAACTGCGCCACCAGGCCGAGCTGGCGGGCGCCACGGTGGTCGACCGCGCGTCCGTCGTCGTCACCCACCTGGCTGAAGTCACCCGGCAGAACGCGTCCCGCCTGCTCGGGCGTGAGGACGTCCGCGCGCTCACCGATCTCGTCCGCCGTTCGCACCCCGTCGTCGTCGAGGAACTCACCCCCGGCCTGCTCAGCCTCGGCGAGATCCAGCGCGTGCTGCATCGCCTGCTGGACGAGGGAGTTCCGGTGCGCGACCTGGTCCGGATCTACGAATCGCTGTCTCTCACGGCCAAGTCCGGCACCGACATCGAGCGGCTCGTCGAGGCGTCGCGGCTCGCGCTCGGCCCGGCCGTCGCCGACCCGCACGTCCAGGACGGCACGCTCGCCGTCCTCACCCTCGACCCGCGGCTGGAACAAGCGCTCTTGACGTCGGTGCACAACACTGATTCGGGAACCCGGCTCGCACTGGAGCCCCAGCACCTGGAGACGATCATCGGTGACGTGACCCGCCTCGTCGGGCAGGCAGAAGACCGGGGCGTCAGCCCCGTGTTGGTGTGCGCGCCCGCACTGCGCTCCGCATTGCGGAGGGTGGTGGGGACGGCCGTGCCACGTCTCGCGGTGCTGTCCTACTCGGAGCTGTCCGGCGGTTCACATCGGATCGAAACGGTCGGAGTGGTGAACAGTGGTTACGCGATTCCTGCTTGAAGGTCCTGATCTTCAGGCCCTCCTCGGCCGCGTAAGCGCCGAATACGGTCCGCGGGCACGCATCGTGTCCGCGGACCGGCTGCGCCGCGGGGGCATCGGCGGGTTCTTCAGCAAGCAGTGGTTCGAGATCGGCATCGAGGTGCCCGACGAGGAGCAGGCGACCGCCGAGGCGAAACCACCGCGACCACGACGTGAGGCCGACTCCGTCGACGCGCTCATCGACCTGGCCGACAACGCCGACCGCGCCCGCATGCGCGGCGGGACCCGACCCGACCCGTTCACCACGCCCCGCCACGCGCGCCGTGACCCGTCGACCGCGACGTGGCGCGAGCCGGAGTCCACGCCGACGCTGCCGCGTACCCGACGCGAGTCGCCGGTCGAGCCGCGCACCCTTCGCGAGCCACCTGTCGAGCCACGCACCCTTCGTGAACCGTCGCCTGTGGACGAACTCGTCGACGCCGTCGTGGACGAGCCCGAGGAGCGGCCCCGCGCGTCGGTCATCAGGTCCGGCGAGGCCGAGGTGCGCCCCGCGTTCCAGGACCTGCTGGCCGCGCACGGCGTGCCGGCACAAGAGGACACCGAGGACGACGAAACCGTTCTCGCGACACGGCGTGAGACGCCGAAAACCTCCGATCAGGCGACCCTCGAAGGGGTGATTCCCGAACCGGACACTCCGGTCCGCGCCGACCCGTCGGCGAACGGTGCCTCGCGCACCGTGCCGACGCCCGACCCGGTGGCGACCTCGCCCCAGGAGCCGGTCGTCGAGACGGTCCGTGCGGAATCGCCGGTCTACGAGGTCTACGACTTCACGTCCACTTCGGACGTCCAGGCTCCGGTCGATGAGGACTCTCCGGTCGAGGCCGGCTCCGAACCGATGTCCGCGGGCGGTCCGGAATCGCCGGTCGGTACGACTTCCGAACCGGACTCGATGCCTGAGGCTCCCTCTGCGGTCGGTCCTGTCGCCGCCGAGTCCGGCTTGAGTGGCGGCGTGGCCGAGCCCGGTGCGACCGGCCTCGTGGCCGAGGTCGATGCGGTGGAGCCGGCCGCCGGTTGGTCCGCGGCGGTCGGCCCGACTGCCGTCGAGCCGACTGCCATCGAGCCGACTGCCGTCGAGCCGACTGCCGTCGAGCCCGCAGTTTCCGAATCCACTGCTTCCGAGCCCGTTGCCGCTGTTTCGGTCGACACCGAAGCCGCGACCGGTGCACTCTCCGCGCCCGGTCCGGGTGCCCCGGAGTCCATGGCCGCCGAGCCCGTCGCCGAGTTCACGGTCGACGATTCCGCGACCAGCGGATCCAGCCCGACTCGGCCCGGTGCGGGCGAGCCCGCCGCCGGTCCGACCGCGGCCGTCGAACCCGCCGCGACCGCATACTCGCCGCCCGAGTCCATCACCGCCGGCCAGACCGGTGTCGGCCCGGCTGCCGTTGGTTCGACCGCTGCCGACCCGATCGCCGCTGGCCAGATCACCGCCGATCCGGCCGCTGCCGGTTCGATCGCCGCCGGTTCGGTCGAGGCCGTCGGGTCCGGCGCGATGGGGCGCATCGACGTCGAGACCTCCGCGATCGGTGCCGCGGAACCCGTCGCCGACGGACCCGCTGCCGGGCCGGTCGTGATCAGGCCTGTCGCGGCCGAATCCGGTGCGGTCGGGATCACCGGCGTCGGTCCGACCGGTGTCGAGTCGGTCGGGACGGAGTCCATCGCGACCGGGGTGGCCGGGGGCGGTCCTGAAGCCGTCGGATCGGCGGCGACCGGTGTCGTGGGGTCCGCCGTCGTCGACACCGCCGCGGAGTCCGGGCCGGTCGTGCCCGCCGCGACCGGGCACACCGCTGTCCCACCCGCCGCCGAGTCCGGCGCGGTCGAGTCCGGTGCCGCCGGACCCGTCGGTGCCGACCCGGGTGCCGCGTCGGTCGTGGGTGGGGAGTTCTCCGAGTCGTACGAATCGGCGGGGTGGCCCGGTACCTCGTCGGCGTCGGATCCCCGTCCGGCCGTCGGTGGCCAGGGTGCCGAACCGGCGGCGGCGAGCGTGGGCGAGCCGATCTTCCAGGGCTACGAGTGGGAACCGGGTTCCGCGTCGGCCGCCGGCCCGATCGTCGGCGAACCCGCTCCCGAGACCGTCGCGGCGTCGTGGCTGGCCGAGGTCGAGGCCGGGATCGCGGGCGGTGCGATGTGGTCGGAGTCGACGCCCGTCGAGCCGGCGGCCTGGGGTGTCACGGAGTCGGGTGTGTTCGAGCCGGCCGCCGGTGGTCCGGGGCAGTGGGAGCCCGCGGGCGGGCCTTCCGTTCCGCGGCCGTGGTCCGGGCTCGCGGCCGGTGTGCCGGATCCGATCGTGACCGAGCGGGAGTTCGGTGTGCCGTCCGGGACGCGGGCCGCGTCCGGGCAGGAGTTCGCCGGGCAGGAGTTCGTCGAGCGGGAGCCCGTTGCCGGGCCCTGGAGCGATGTGGAGTCAACAGCCCTGTCGGTCGGGTACCCGGCCGGTGAACCGGAGGTGTCGGACGTGGGCGAATCCGTTGTGCGACAGCAGTTCTACGGGGCGCCCGCGCCCAGGTCGGCCGAGGCCACGGGGGGCGTTCCCCCGGTCGTGCGGCAGCCGGCCGACGTCTCCCGGTACGCCGATGCCCGGTACGCCGATGCCCAGTACGCCGAGGCGCAGTACGCCGAACCGCAGTACGTCGGGGCACTCGGCGACCGGGCCGGCTTCGTGCCGTCGTCCGGGATGACGGCCTCGTCACAGCACGGCGGCCCGCAGATGGCCGTGCCGTCGCCGTACATCGGTGAGCGGACCTATTCCCCGGAGCACGGCGGGGAACCGTACGACCCGGCAGCCGCGTATCGGCTCGCCGGGGAAGCGATGGCCGCTTCGGCGGGCATCGGCGGACCCGGGACGGCCCAGGCCGGCGCGGGTGCCGTCGGGTCCGTCGCGCGACCCGCGCCGGAGGCCGCGTCGTACGTGGCCGCCGGACCCGCGCCCCAGTGGGCGGCCGGGTCGCAGACCGGAGCCGCGTCGGCTCCGGAACAGATGTCGAGCGGGGGTTCCGGGATGGGATTCGCTGGTATGCCGGGGTTGCGGCCGTCCGCCCCCGGCGCGCAGGAGTACGCGGCCGGGATGCCGTACGGCGGTGAGCCGCAGCAGGCCGAGCCCGCCGTCGGGCTCGGGATGACCGCCGGTGCCATGGGCGGGGCCGCGACGGCACCCGGCGGGGAGTCGTACATCCCCGAGGCACGGGTGCGCGAACCGCTGGTCGCGGACATCCCGCAGGACGCGGGCGGACGTCTCCGCCGCGCGCCGCGGGTGGCGCTTGGTCAGCTCGTGCGGGCCATGCCCGGCCAGGTCGTGGTGATCATCGGCACGTCCGGGCACACGGTGGACGTCGCGCACTGGGCCGCGCGCAAGCTGCGCGTCGGCACCGACCGGGTGTTCGTGGCCGGACCGGTCGCGCTCACCGCCGGGCAGAGCCGGATCTGCGGTCCGGAGCACGCCGCCATGCTGGCGACGGAGCTGCACCGCAGCCCGTTGCCCGCCGTCGTGGCCATCGAGATCGCGGGCAGCGAGCCCGACGACGCCGAGTGGGCCCGCGACATCACCCAGGCCCTGCGGGTCGACGCGTCCATCGCGGTCGTCGACCCGACCAGGTCCCTGGTCGCCCTGCGCCGCCACATCGCGGAGCTGGGCAAGGTCGACGCGGTCGCGGTGCGCGGTCCGCACGTCGACGACGAGACGATCGACGAGCTGGCCCTGCCCGTGCTCCTCGTCGAAGGCAAGCCCGCCGAGAACAGCTGAGTGAAGGTGACCCTGCGATGTTCCGCTACTCCACCCTGGGCCTCGCGGCCCTGATGACCTCGCCCGCCCTGTACCACGCGCTCGTGGTGCAGGACCTGCCCGTCGTCGACGCGCTCACCCGGTTCCTCATCGCGGTCCCGGTGTCCGCCGTGTTGACCGGTCTGCTGCGCATGGCGACGGCACGCCGTCCGTCCTACCGCGTGGCCACCGCGCCCGTGGCGGCCAAGGCCGCACGCACCGACCGCTGACGGCAGTACGCGAAAGAGCGCACGGACCCCCGATCCGTGCGCTCTTTCGCATTGGTGGCGGGTTCACCCGGTCGACGGTGCCCGAGTGCGTATTTCAGGGTGCCCGAGTGGAGGACTCGCGGGTCAGGCGGCGCCGGTCATGGTGTGGATGCCGGCCGCGCTGCCCTTGCGCTTGAGCCGGTACAGGAACGCCAGGACGTGGGCCACCGGCTCGAACAGGTCCGCCGGGATCTCCTGGCCGACCTCGCACGCCTTGTGCAGCGCACGGGCCAGGGGTACGTCCCGCACGATCGGCACCCGGTGCTCCGTGGCGAGGTCGCGGATGCGGGCGGCGATGGCGTCGGCACCCTTGGCCACCACGCGCGGTGCGCCCTTGGCCGGGTCGTAGCGCAGCGCCACGGCCACGTGCGTCGGGTTCACCAGGACGACGTCCGCCTCGGGCACGTCGGCCATCATGCGGTTGCGGCCCATGGCCATCTGCTTCTGCCGGATGGCCGCCTTGAGCTGCGGGTCGCCGTCGGAGTTGCGGTGCTCCTCGCGGATCTGCTGGTGGGTCATCTTGAGTTCCTTCATCACGCGCCGGCGCGAGACGAAGTAGTCCACGACACCCAGGACCAGGCCGGCGACACCGGCCCACCGGATCAGCGTCAGGATCGTGTCGCCCACCAGGCCGACCAGCGCGCTCAACGGCAGCGTGCCCGCGCTCAGCGCGGTCGGCACCAGGTCCTTCAACCCCATGTAGAGCACGATCGCCAGCACGGCGGTCTTCATCAGCGTCTTGGCCGTCTCCCACGCCGCCTGCGGGCCGAACATCCGCTTGAAGCCGGGCAACGGGTTGAGCCGGTTGAACTTCGGGATCAGCAGCTTGGGCGAGGGGCGCAGGCTGCCCTGCGCGGCGGCGGCCACGAGCGTCGCCACGACCGTGCCCGCGAGCAGCGGCGTGACGGCCCACGCGCCTTTGCCCAACCCGTCGCCGAGCATCCGCAACGCCACGCCGGTGTCGGGCTTGGCGATGAAGTCGGCCGTGCCGCGCATCATCAGCTGCGCCGAGTCCATCAGGCTCGACAGGCCCATCGGCGCGAGCCACGACGCGGCCAGGACCGCCGCCCAGTTGCCGATCTCGGCGGTGCGCGGGCTCTGGCCGTCCTTGCGCGCATCGCGGATGCGCTTCTCGGTGGGCTTCTCGGTGCCCTCGTTCTTGCTCATTTGCCCATCGCCTTGAACATCGCCTCGACGGCGCCCTGGACGGTGCCGCGCACCGCGGCCGGCAGCAGGAACATGGCGGACCCGACGAGCAGCAGGGTCAGGCCGATCTTGGCCGGGAAACCGATCGCGAACGGGTTGAGCGCGGGCGCGATCCGGTTGAGCAGGCCCAGTCCGATGTCGGCGCAGAACAGCACGACGATCAGCGGACCCGCGATCATGATGGCGGACAGGAACATCCGGCCCAGGCCCTCGGTGAGCAGACTGCCCAAAGTGGACAGTGAGAGTCCGTGGTCGAGCGGGACGGCCTCGAACGACAGTGTGAAGCCGCGGATGATGATCTGGTGCCCGTCGGTGACGAACAGCAGCGCCGTGGCCAGCATGCCGTAGAAGCGGCCGAGCACGGAGTTGTTGCCGGAGAAGGACATCGGGTCGAACGCGAACGCCATCGAGAAGCCGCCGAACACGTCGAGCAGGTCGCCCGCCGCCTGGATCGCCGCGAAGATCAGCGCGGTCAGGAAGCCCAGTCCGGCGCCGACGATCGCCTGCGTCACCACGCCCGACACGACCGACCAGGTGGTCAGCTCCGGCACGTGCGCGGAGGTGCCGGGCAGCACCGGCAGCGCGATCGCCAGGGCCAGCATGCCCTTGACCGTCGTGGGGATGGCCCGGCCGTTGAACGGGGGGCTCACCATCAGCCACGCGGCCGTGCGCGCGGTGGCCAGCAGGAGCGCGAGGAGGGTCCCGGTCGGGATGGCGGCTTCCATGGGGTCCTTATCCGCCGATGAGCTGGGGGATGCGCTCGTACAGGGTCGAGGTGAACGTGATGACCTCGTGCACCATCCAGCTGCCGCAGATCAGCAGCGCCACGGCGACGCCGATGGCCTTGGGCACGAACGACAGCGTCACCTCCTGGATCTGGGTGACCGACTGGAACAGCGAGATGCCGAAGCCGATGGCGAGGGCGGTGAGCAGGACCGGCGCGGCGAGCTTGCCGGTGACCATCATGGCTTCGAAACCGAGTTCGACGACCGTGGTGTCGTTCATCGACAGGCCCCTCAGGAGTAGGTGCCGACGAGCGCGGTGACCAGTAGTCCCCACCCGTTGGCCAGCACGAACAGCAGCAGCTTGAACGGCAGTGCGACCGTCACCGGGGGCAGCATCATCATGCCCAGCGACATCAGTCCGGCCGAGACGACCATGTCGATCACGAGGAACGGGATGAAGAGCACGAACCCGATCAGCATGGCGGCGCGCAGTTCCGAGAGCGCGAACGCGGGCACCAGCGTGGTCATCGGCACCGCGTCGGCGTTGGCCGGCTTGTCGGCGCCCGAGACCTTGGTGAACAGCGCGATCTCCTCGGGCCGGGTCTGCTTGAGCATGAACTCGCGCAGCGGCTTGGAGCCGTCCTCGAACGCCTGGGACTGGGACTTCTCGCCGTTGAGGTAGGGCTGGACGCCCTCGGAGTTCACCTTGGACGCGACCGGTCCCATGATGAACAGGCTCAGGAACAGCGCCAGGCCGGCGAGCACCTGGTTGGGCGGCACGTTGGTGAGACCCAGTGCGTTGCGGGTGATGCTCAGGACCACGAAGATCTTGGTGAAGCTCGTGCACAGCAACAGCAGTGCGGGCGCCACGGACAGCACGGTCAGCGTGATCAGGATGACCAGCGACTCGCTGGGCTTGTCCGGTGTGCCGACGGTGACGGTGACGTCGGGCGAGGTCGGCTCGGTCGGGCCGACCGGCGCGGCGGCGACGGCACCGGAGACGGCGGCGGCGGGCTGGACCGAGGCCGAGGCCGAGGCCGTGGCCGTGCCGCCGAAGACGACGGCGCCGACCGTGAAGAACGTGAGCAGCAGGGCGACGAACCTGCGTCCGATCACGAGCGCACCGACCGTTCCTTGAGGGCGTCGAACGCCTGACGCCAGGTGGCGGGCGACAACGCCGACCCGTTGAGCTTCGAGGTGGTGCCGTCCGCTGCCGGCTGCTCCTGGACCTCCGTGCGCGCCTGGAGCTCGTCCAGGTCCAGCGGGGTCCGGTGGGTGGTGCCGGTGGGCGCCGTGAAGACGTCCGCGTCGGCCTCGTGCAGGAGGCTGACGCCCGCGTCCGTGACACCGAGCACCAGGGCCCGGCGGTCGACGCGGACCACCGCGACACCCGCACCGCGGGTGAGCTGGGTGCGGGCCAGGACCTCCAGGCCCGCGGCGACCGCCCGGCCGCGCATCGGGCGGCGCAGGACGCGGGCGATCAGCCACAGCAGGCCCAGGATCAGGACCAGGCCCAGGAGCAGGCGCGGCAGCGCTTCCATCGACTACTCTCCCGCCGCGTCGGCCGGTGCCAGGATCTCCGTGAGGCGCAGGCCGAAGTTCTCGTCGACGACCACCACCTCGCCGCGTGCGATGAGCTTGCCGTTGACCAGCAGGTCCGCCGGGCTGCCCGCGAGCCGGTCGAGTTCGATGACCGAGCCGGTGGTCAGCGACAGCAGCTCGCGGACGGCCATCCGGGTCCGGCCCAGCTCGACCGTGACCTCCATCTCGACGCTGTGCAGCAGGTGCAGGCCGGACGCGAGCGAGGCGGTGCGGACGGGCGCGGCGGCCGGTGCGGGCGCGGTCCGGGCGGACGCGACGCTGACCGCGACGGCCGCGTACGGGGCGCCGGCCGCGTCCAGCGGCACGACCACCGGGGTGCCGCCGTTCTGGAGCAGCTCCACCGCCTCGGCGACGGACACCTCGCGGGCCGGACCGGCGGCGGCACCCAGCGCGCCGGCGGCGGCACCCAGCGCCGGCGCCACGGCGGCGACCAGGTCGAGTTCGCCCAGCGGACCGGCACGCAGCGCGTCGACCAGGTCCTGGTTCACGACGACGACCAGGGAACCGGCGAGCATGCCGGTCATCGGCGCGGTGACGGCGGCACCGGCGATCCGGGCGACCGCCATCGGGTTCTGGTCGGGCAGGCCGACGGTCACGTTCTCGCCGACCGGGAGGACGCTGAGCGCGGCCTCGGCGGCGGCGCGGACGGTCGTCGGCAGGGCGGGGTTCGTGGTCGCGGACGTCATGCTCGGCTCTCCTCCGATTCGGTGGCGACGACCTGGCAGGTCAACCGGGTGCCGCGGGCGGTGGGCACGGCGCGGCCGAAGATGCCGCCCGCCGTGGTGATGACAAGGGGGCGGTCGACCGGGTGGTCCAGCGAGACCACGTCGCCGACCCGCAGGTCCAGCAGGTCCTCGGAGCGCATCCGCGCGGGGGAGAACCGGACCGCGACCTCGACCGGGACGTCGCTGAGGCTCTCGGTGAGCAGGTCGCGGGCGGCGGCACGGGCGGCCTGCTCGCCGGCGCTGATGGCCGTGGAGTCCAGGCGGCGCTGCAGCGAGGGCTGGACCGCCTGCACCGGGACGCTGAACGTCAGCTCGGAGGCGGCGGTGCCGACCGCGATCTCGAAGGACGCCTTGACCAGGGCGTCGGCCGGTCCGCCGACGGCGACCAGCTGGGGGTCGTACTCGAGCACGCCGAGCACCAGGTCGACGGCGGCGAACTCGGCGTACGCGGCGCCCAGCTCGGCGAGCGCGTCGGTGAGCAGCTCGCGGACCAGCGGTGTCTCGATGTCGCTGAGCGTGCGTCGGGGCTGCTCGCCGCCGCCGGTGCCGCCCAGCATGTGGTCGATCCACACCATGGCCAGTTCACGGGGGAACACGAGCACACCGGCGCCGGACAGCGGCGACAGACCGATCGACACGGCGATCAGGTCGTCGGTCTGCTCGGTCAGCACGGTGCGCGTGGAGACCTGCTCGATGCCGGTCATGGCGACACGGCAGACCACGCGCAGGTTCGACGTCAGCAGCACGCTCAGGCGGTGCGCGAACGTCTCGTAGGCGATCTGGAGGATGCGCAGGTGCTCGCGCGGCAGGTTCGCCGGGCGCAGGAAGTCGTACGTCGACGACGCCCTGCCGTCGGTGACCAGGCCCGCCGTCTTGGCGGACCGGGACCGAGGAGTTCCGGGAGTGAGCGGAGTGGCTGACACGTCGAGCCGATCGGCCCACCCCCGGAGCACCTGAGCCGTTGCCCCGTCGGCTAACCCGAACGGGGCACGGTGAGCGTCGTCACTGCATGACGAACTGCGTGAAGTAGAGGTCCATGACCTGGCCTTCGTACGCCTCCTCGATCTTCTTCAGCAGTTCGGCCTTGCCGGCCTCGCGGGCCTCCGAGGTGCTCAGCTCGGCGATCGAGCGGTTGCTGAACTCCGAGACGGCCAGGTCCAGCGCCCGGCTGCCGTCGAGTTCGCCGGTCGCGTCGGCCGTGGCCTGCAACGCCAGGCTGAGCTTCAGGAAGTGACCGTCCTTCAGGTTCAGCGTGATGGCCTCGAGCGCGATGACCTTGCCCGGCTCGGGCGGCGGCGGCGTGCTCTCGCCCTTGAAGAACATGAAGTACGCGGCACCGCCGCCACCGAGGACCAGCACCGCGGCCACGATGATGATCAGCAGCTTCTTGGACTTCTTCTTCTCCGCCGGTTTGGCGGTCGACTCGTCCGACTTGGCCATGGCCGGCCTCCTTTCCGGTCGGTTCCTACTCGTGGGTGGCGATCACCGGGAGCAGCGAGCGCACTTCCGGCGACTGGCCCGACATCACGACGATCTCCACGCGGCGGTTGCGGGTCACCGCGAGGGGGTCCGACGGCGGGTAGAGCGGCTTCTGGTCGGCGTGGCCCGTGGCGGTCATCCGGGAGGGGGAGACGCCCGCCTCGGCGAGTACTCGCACCACGCTCGACGCCCGTGCCGTGGACAGTTCCCACGCCGACGGGTAGTTCACGGTGGGCACGTTGAGCTGGTTGGTGTGCCCGCCGATCTCCAGCTTGTTGGGCAGGTCGACCAGCGTCGGCTCCAGCGCCATGACCACCCGACGGCCGTCGGGCAGCAGCACCGCGCTGTCGCCGCCGAACACGATCGAGCTGGTGATGACGGTGACCACCAGGCCGCGGTCGTCGATGGAGAACGCCACCTGGTCGGCGAGGCCCTGCTTGGTCAGCTCCTCGGTCATCCGCTGCTGGATGCCGCGCAGGCTGTCGACCTCGTCCCGGGCTTTCTGCTCGTCCTGCGACGCCTTGGCCCGGTCCGCTTCACGCACGGCGGCCGCCGCCTGGTCCTCGCTGATCGGCTTGTCGTTCGCCACGCCGCCCGTGGACAGGTCCACGGCCGACGGCAGCAGGCTCTCGTCGTTGGTGCCCTTGCTGGAGATCTCGCCGACGACGACGATCTCGCTGCCGCCGAACGCGCCCGCCAGGCTCTGCTTGAGCTGGTCGAACTTCTGCGCGTCCACGGTGGACATGGCGAACATGACGATGAACAGCACCATCAGCAGCGTGATCATGTCGGAGTACGTCAGCAGCCACCGCTCGTGGTTCTCGTGTTCCTCGTCGTGGCCCTTCTTCTTGCCGGACATCACGCCGCCTTCTGCTGTTTCTCGCCCCCGGTGGAGACGAGACCGCGCAGCTTGCGGGCGACGATGCGCGGGTTGGCACCGGCCTGGATGGACAGCACGCCCTCCAGCGCCAGCTCCATGCCCTCGATCTCCAGCTCGCTGATCCGCTTGAGGCGGTTGGCCAGCGGGAGCCAGAACACGTTCGCGGTCATGACGCCGAACAGGGTCGCCACGAACGCACCCGCGATGAGGTGGCCCAGGCTGCTCGGGTCGGACAGGTTCTCCAGCACGTGCACGAGGCCGAGCACGGTGCCGATGATGCCGATGGTGGGCGCGAAACCGCCCATGTCGGTGAAAATCTTGGCACCGGCCTTGTCGGCGCGGCGCTTGGAGTCGATCTCGCCTTCGAGGATCTCGCGGACCTCGCGGGAGTCCGTGCCGTCGATCGCCAGTTCCAGGCCGCGGCGCAGGAACGGGTCCTCGACCGACTTGGCCTCCTCTTCGAGGGCGAGCAGGCCCTCGCGCCGCGCGCGGTCGGACAGCTTCACGATGACGTCGACCAGCGGGCCGTTCTCGATCTTCTTGGTCATCAGCGCGCGCTTGAACAGGGCGCCGATGCCCATCGAGTCGCTCATCATGCCGCCGGCCATCGCCACGCCGAACGTGCCGCCGATGACCAGGATGATCGGGGGCAGCAGCAGGATCGACATCGGGTCACCGCCCTCCATGAGCATGGAGACGATGATCGCGACGAGGGCGAGGACGATGCCTGCGATGGATGCCGGGTCCATCAGTGCTCATCCCCTTCCGGGAACCGCAGCACCGTCGCCCGGGCCGCCCGCGACGGGCCGGGGTTGTCGGTGCCCAGCTGCGCGCGTTCGAGCAGGGCCGCGCGGTGGTTGCTCACCAGTTCGGCCAGTTCGTCCAGCGACTGGGCCACGACGTACTTGGCGCCGGTGACGAGTGTGATCACCGTGTCCGGCGTCGGGTCGGCGCGTTCGAGCAGGTCGGGGTTCAGTGCGAAGACCTGCCCGTTGAGGCGGTTGAGCAGTATCACGGCGACCGTCCTTGGCTTATGGGGAAGGCGCCGTCCGTGGCGCCCTGCCCTTCCTAACGTCCGATGACCTCAGCGCTTGAGGTTCATGAGGTCCTGAAGCAGCTCGTCCGAGGTGCTGATGACCTTCGAGTTCGCCTGGAAACCGCGCTGGGCGATGATCAGGTTGGTCAGCTCCTGGGCGAGGTCCACGTTGGACATCTCCAGCGCGCCGGTGACGAACGTGCCGGTGCCGTTCTGACCGCCGAGACCGATCTGCTCGGTGCCCGAGTTGACGCTGGCGCGGTACAGCGAGCCGCCGACCTTCTCCAGGCCGTCCGGGTTGGCGAAGTTGGCGACCGCGATGGCACCGATCTTCTTGGTGGTGCCGTCGGGCAGCACGCCGGTGATCGTGCCGTCGGGCGCGACCGAGAAGTCCGCGTAGGTGCTGGACGGGATGGTCAGGCGGCCGGTGGCGCCGGTCGTGTCGATGGCACCGGTGACCGGGTCGGCGGACCAACCCTGGATCAGGTAGCCCTCGGTGGTGGTCAGGCTGCCGTGCGAGTCGAACGACAGCGCGCCGTTGCGGGTGTAGGACCGCTGGCCGACCGCGTCCACGACGAAGAAGCCGTCGCCCTGGATCAGCATGTCGGTGTCGCGGCCGGTGACCTGGGTGGCGCCCTGGCCGAAGTTGGTGTTCACGCCGGCCAGCTCGACACCCAGGCCGACCTGGGCCGGGTTGGTGGCGGCGGTGGTCGCGCCCTCGGTGGCGGCACCGCGGATCGTCTGGCTCAGCGCGTCCTGGAAGATGACCTGCGAGCCCTTGAAGCCCGTGGTGTTGACGTTGGCGATGTTGTTGCCGGTGACGTCGGTCATGCGCTGGTGGGTACGGAGACCGGAGATGCCGGCGAAGAGCGAACGCAGCATGGATTTTCCTGCTCTCTTTCGAGGGTGGGTAAGGGCGTCCCGATCAGGCTGTACGGCCGGAAACAGCGGTGAGTGCGGACAGTGCGACATCGGTTTTCCCGATTCGCACGGTCGGGTCGCTCCCGAACGTCGCGGAGTCGACGACACCGGTGTGCCGAATGCCGTCCGCGTCCAGGTACTCCACGTTCTTGCCGACGAGGTCGGCCGCGCGGGCGCTGACCGTCGACGTGAGCAGCGTCTCCTGCTGGGCGGCGAGCTTGTTGAGGACGTCGACCTGGGTGAGCTGCGCGGTCTGCGACATGAACTGCGCCGGGTCGGTCGGGCTCGTCGGGTCCTGGAACTTGATCTGCGCGATCAGCAGCTTGAGGAAGTCGTCCGACTTGAGACCGGTCGTGCTCGTGGTCTGGGTGGTCGGGGCCGTCTTCTGCGTGGTGGTCGTCGCCGCTGTGTACGACGTCCCGCCGATGGGACTGGTCATGGAGTTCCTTTCACGCGTGCAGGTCGAGGACGCCTCGGGAGGGCCGGCGGATGACCGGCGTGGCCTCGGTGGCGGTGTCGGTCGCCTCGCGACCGGCGGCCCAGGCGGGCCTGGGGTCGGCCCACGTGCGCCGGCCCTGGTCGCCACCGGCCGTGCCCAGGTCGAACCGGCACGACGCGAAACCGGCGCGTTCCATCTCGCGGCGCAGGTCGGGCAGCGCGTCGCGGATGGCCTCGCGGCCCGCCTCGGTGCCGCCGCCGAGTTCGATGCGGATCTCGCCGTTGGCGATCTGCGCGGTGACGGCGACCGGGCCCAGGTCGGCGGGGTGCAGGTGGATGGTGAGTTCGTGCTCGCCGACGCCCAGGGCGACCAGCGCGGAACCGACCTGCGTGGCCACCGGGTGCACGGGGTGGTGCGGCGCGGGTGCGTGCGCGATCGCGGCGGGCGCGGTCGGCGTGGTGGGTGCGGGTACCTGCTGCGGCACGACGGGCAGGCCCGCGTCGGCGTGGCGTGGCTCGACGACCGCGGGGGTGGTGTCCGGCCCGGGGGTGGGGGAGTTGCCGGGCCGGACGGTCTCGGGGGCGACCTCGGCGGTCGCCTGCGCGGTCGGGTCGCCGACGGTCGCCGCGGGAGTCGCCGCGGTGCTCGCCGTGGTGGTCACGGGGTCGGCCGCGGTGGTCGCCGAAGTGGTCGCGGAAGTGGTCGCCGAAGTGGTCACAGCGGTGGTCACGGTGGTGATCCCGACGGCGTCCGCTGTGGACGGTCGGGTCACGGGGGTCGGTGCTTCGGCGTCGGCCGATGTACGACTCACGAGCGCCCCATCGGTCCGGGGAGCGGTCACCTGCGAACCGTCTACCGGAGATCCACCGGTCGTGTGCCCGGCTGCCGCCGAAGCGGGGGTTTCCTGGCCCTTCGATCCGCTGTTCCGGCTGTCGCCCTGCGCATCGCCACCGGTTCGGGTGTCGCCGGTACGGGCGATTCCGGCCGGAGCCGTGGTCTGCTGGGCGGTCGGCGTGGTGCCGTCCGCCGGCGTGGTGGCGGTCTGGCCGGTCTCGGGCGTGGCCTGGGCCACGGTCGCCGTGGCCGTTGCCACCTGGGCCCCCGCGACCTGGGCCACCGTGACCGGCGTGGCGACCGCGACCGGCGTGGCGACCGGCTTCGGGGTCTGAGTGACGGGCGCGTCGACGACCGGCGTGGCGGCCGGCGTGCCGAGCGCCTGCGTGAAGGCGATCCGCACGTCGCCGGGCAGCGCGGCGGCCAGGGCGTCGATGCCGACCACCCGGCCGGTGGGTGCCTGGGACGGCACGGCCGGCTGCGGCGTCGCGACGGACACGCTCGTGTCCGCCTGGAGCGCGAGTCCGGCCAGCAGCCCGATCCGGGCACCGAGCCCGACCGGGGCGTCGGGCGTGCCGACCGCCTGCGGGACGACGACCTCGGGGGCGGTCGGCGTGGTCCGGGTCAGGGGCACGGCGATCGCGGCCACCTGCGGTGTGCCGGCGGCCACCGCGACCGCCGACGGGGTCGCGGTCGCGGTCGGGACGACCGACTCGACGGGCAGGCCCGGACCGGCGAAGCCCTCGCCGGCGGCGCGCGCGTCCACGGCGACCGGCTCGGGCCGGGCCGGGCCGGCCACGACGGTGTCGGAAACGACGGCACTCGCCGCGACAGCACTGTCCGCGACAGCACTGTCCGCGACGGCACCGGTCGTGGGAGGGGTGCCCGGGACGGCGACGTCCGGAGTGGCCATGGGCGGCACAGGTGTCACCACGGCGACGTTCGCCTTGACGGCGTTCATGACGGCGGCATCCGCGACAGCGGTATTCATGACAGCGGTATTCACGACAGCGGCGTCCACGACAGCGGCGTCCACGACACCGGTGCCGACGACGGCGACCTTCGTGGTGGGGACGTCCGCGACGGGGACGGTGGTGGTCCGCACGACCGGCGCCGGAACGGCGAGCTGGGCGAGTCCCGCCTGGAGCCCGAGCGCGACCTGCGCGTCGAGCCCCGGCGCACCCGTGCCGACCTCGGCCTCGACATCCACGTCGATCTTCACGTCGGTGTTCGGGTCGGTCTTCGCGTCGGCCTCGACCGCGGTGGCGGTCGCCGCGGTCGCGACCACCGTGCCGTGACGGAGGACCGCGACAGCGGCCTCCGTCACGGTCGGGTCGGCCGCCGGTTCCGGCTGGGGTGCGGGCAGCGGAACGCCCCCGACCGGGATCGGCGTGCGGTCGGCCGGCGCACCGGCGACACCGCCATGGTCCTTTGTGGACTCTTCGGCGGACGTCGAGAGGCTCGCGGCGAACGCGGCGTGGAAGCCGGGCTCGCCCTCGCCGCGCGAGCGCGTCGACGCCTGCTGCGGACGCGACGGCGTGGACTGGATCAGCGGAGTGGTCACGCGGCACCGCCCAGCGAAGCCATGATCTTGCTGACGTAGTTCTGCGTCTCGGCGTAGGGCGGGATGCCACCGTACTGGCGGACCGCGCCCGGACCGGCGTTGTACGCGGCCAGCGCCAGCGGCACCGAACCGAACGACTGGAGGTTGCTCGACAGCAGCCGCGCGGCGCCGTCCACCGCCTGCGTGGGGTCGAGCGGGTTCACGCCGAGGCCGGCGGCGGTCGCGGGCATGATCTGCATGAGACCCTGCGCGCCCGCGGAGCTGACCGCGTTCGGGTCGTAGTTCGACTCGGCCTTGGCCACCGCCGACAACAGGCCCTCCGGCAGGTTGTACTTCTTGGTCGCCGCGTCGAACAGCGCCTGGTACCGGCCGGCGCCCGAGGACGCGGACGAGACCGACGAGGTGCCCGAGTCGGGCAGGATGCGCCGGATCGTGCTCGGCGTCTCCCACACGTCCTGGATGCGCACGTTCGCGCCCGGCTCCGGCGCGTGGATCATCTTGCCGTCGCCGACGTAGATGCCGATGTGGTGGGCGGGGTCGCCGAACGCGATCAGGTCACCCGGCTTGGCCTGGTCCAGGCTCGGCACCTCGGTGCCGACCTTGGCCTGGTCCTGGCTCACGCGGGGCAGCGAGACGCCCAGGTCGCCGTACACCTTCTGCACGAGGCCGGAGCAGTCCAGGCCCACCGACGGGTCGGTGCCGCCCCAGACGTAGGGCACGCCGAGGTACTTCTTGGCATCGGCGACGACGTCGGCACCGGTCGTGCCGGACGACGTGGTGCCCGCGCCCATCGCGGACGAGAGCGCGTCGGCGAAACCGGTCGACGAGGTCTGGCTGGTCCGGACCCCGCCCGAGATCAGCGATTCGAGCTGCTGGATGCGTGCCGCGATGCCGTCGATGCCGGTCACGGTCATGACTGCTCCCACCCTCGCGTGGACAGTTCGTCGGTGTCGCGCTGTTCGGCGGCCAGCTCCTCGAGGCGGCGTGCCTCGGCGGCCCGCTCGACGAGCTTCTCCACGCCGCGCCGCCGCCGGGCGGCGGCACGCAGCAGGTCGTACGTGGTGTCGGCGTCGACCTCGGCACTGCGGGCCAGGGACACCGCCTGGTCCAGCGCGCTCGCCAGCGACCGGCCGGCCGCGATGGCGGCCAGGTACGCGCGCGGGTCGGCTTCCTCGGGCAGGCTGTGGTCGGCCAGCGCGTCCTCGTGGTCGGTGACCACGTCGTGCGCGCGGCGCAGCTCCATCGTCGCCTTGGCGACCGCACCCCGGGCCATGTCCTCCTGAGCGCGTCGGGCCCGCAGCACGGCCGCGAGCCGGCTCTTGACGCTCATCGGGTCTCCGTCCCGTGTAGCAGTTCACGCAGGGCGGCCCAGGACTGCGCGGACGGCACGCGGTCGTCCATGTCCTGGCGCAGGAACTCCATCAGCCGGGGCCACAGCGCCAGCGCGCGGTCGGCGTCCGGGTTCGAGCCCGCCGCGTACGCGCCGATCTCCACCAGTTCGCGCACGTCCCGGTGCGCGGCCAGCAGCCGGCGCAACATCGACAGGTCGGCGCGCTGCTCGGGCGTGGTCACCGCGCCCGCGACCCGGGACACCGACTCCAGCACGTCGACGCTGGGGAAGTGCGCCGCGGTGGCCAGGGCCCGGGTGAGCACGATGTGCCCGTCGAGGATCGACCGCGCGGTGTCGGCGATCGGCTCGTTGTGGTCGTCGCCCTCGACGAGCACGGTGTACAGGCCGGTGATGCTGCCCTTCGACGCCGGACCGGCGCGCTCGAGCAGGCGCGGCATGAGCGCGAACACCGACGGCGGGTAGCCGCGGGTGGCGGGCGGCTCGCCGGCGGACAGGCCGACCTCGCGCTGCGCCGTGGCGATGCGGGTCAGGCTGTCCATCAGCAGCAGCACGTCCATGCCCTGGTCGCGGTACCACTCGGCGATGCGCGTGGCCACGAAACCGGCGCGCAGGCGCACCAGCGGCGGCTGGTCCGAGGTCGCCACGACGACGACCGAGCGGGCCAGGCCCTCGGGGCCCAGGTCGTGCTCCAGGAACTCGCGCACCTCACGGCCGCGCTCGCCGATCAGCGCCACGACCGTGATCTGCGCGGACGTGCCGCGGGTGATCATCGACAGCAGGCTGGACTTGCCGACGCCGGAACCGGCGAAGATGCCGACGCGCTGGCCGCGACCGCACGGGACGGCGGTGTCCAGGGCGCGCACGCCGAGCTGGAGCGGCTCGCGGATCAGGCCGCGCTCCAACGCCGACGGCGGCGGCATCTCGACCGTCACCGGGCGGCCGACGATCGCCGGGCCGCCGTCCATGGGCTCGCCCAGGCCGTCGAGCACGCGACCGCGCAGGCCCTCGCCGACGACGACGCGCAGCGGGTGGCCGGTGTTGACCACGGGCTGGCCGATGCCGATGCCGTCGAGCGGACCCAGCGGCAGGCACACGACGCGGTCGGCGGACAGCGACACGACCTCGGCGGGCAGCGGGGCGTCCTGCGGTCCGATGTGGACCAGGTCGCCGACCCGCGCGGTGATGCCCGAGACCGAGACGGCCAGGCCCACGACGCCGGTGACCCGGCCGACCACGCGCGGCTTGCCGTACGCGGCGAGTTCCGGCACCGGGAACGTCAGCGTGGTCACGATGCCTCCCGGAGCGAAGTGGTGAGGGCGCCCAGTTCGGCGCGGACGGCGGCCAGGGCCTCGGCGAGCACGGCGTAGACCGTGGTGGTGTCGGTCTCGGCGACGGCGTCGCCGCGGCCGACCGACGGGTCGGCGGCCAGCGAGACCGGCGCACCGGACAGCGTCGGCGTCTCCGCCTCGGCCAGTTCGGCGAGGTCGGCCGGGTTGAGCCGGACGACGACGGGCTTGCGCTCGGGCACGTTGGCCAGCGCGCGCCGCACGGCGGCCCGGGCGGCGGCCGGCGCGTCGACCGCCAGCGTGGCGCCGAGCAGCGACTCGGCCAGGTCGACCGCCGCGGCGACCAGCGGCTCGGCGATCTCCTCGGCCCGCTGGACCGTGATCGCCCGCACCTGGTCGGCCGCCGCGGCGACGGCGGCGACGGCCCGGCCGATGCGGGCGTCGCGGTCGGCCAACAGCGTGGTCAGGTCGCTCGTCGCACGGGCGCGGGCGGCGGAGGTCGCCTCCCGGGCCTCTCGGATGCCCTGCGCCCAGCCGACGGCGTAGCCCTCGGCGTGGGCGCCGGCGCGGACCGTGCCGATGGTGGGCACGCCGCGCGGTCCGACCCGGTACGGCACGGCCGTCTCGACGTCCCGCAGCACCGTGCCGGTGGACAGGTGCTCAGTCGACGAACTCATCCTCGTCCCCTCGTCGCAGCACGAGCTGACCCGACTCTTCGAGGGATCGGATGACCCCGATGATCTTGGCCTGGGCCTCTTCGACGGTCCGCAGGCGGACCGCGCCGAGCACCTCGATCTCCTCCAGCAGGTTCTCCGCGGCGCGGGCCGAGAGGTTGCCGACGATCTTGTCGCGGACGACCTCGGTGACACCCTTGAGCGCGGTGGCCAGGTCCTGTCCCTCGACCTGGCGCAGCACGAGCTGGAGCGACCGGTCGTCGATGCCGACCAGGTCCTCGAACATGAACATCCGGCTGCGGATCTCGTCGGCCAGCTCCGGCGAGCGCTTCGCCAGGCCTTCGAGGATCGCGCGTTCCGTCGTGCGGTCCGAGCGGTTGATGATGTCCACCAACGGTTGCACACCGCCCACAGTGGACACGTCGCTCGGCGTCAGCAGCGAGGAGAGCTTGCGCTCCAACACGTTCTCGACCTTGCGGATGATCTCCGGCGAGGTGCGGCCCATCGTGGCCACGCGCAGCGCCACGTCCGACTGCCGGTCCGACGGCAGGCCGGACAGGATCAGCGACGCGAGGTGCGAGGGCATGTGCGCCAGCACCAGCGCCACGGTCTGCGGGTGCTCCTCCTGGAGGAACGACAGGACCTGGCGCGGCTCGGCGCGCTGGAGGAAGCGGAACGGGACGTCGACCATCGAGGCGCCGATGCGGTGCACGATCTCGTCCGCGCGGTCGTGGCCGAGGGTCTCGACCAGCAGCTCGCGGGCGTAGTCCATGCCGCCGAACGCGATGTGCGAGCGGGCCTGGGTCATGGCGTGGAACTCGTCGAGCACGGCCGAGACGGACGAGTTGTCCACCGAGCCGAGCCGGACGATCTCCGCCGAGAGGGCCTCGACCTCGGTCTCGCGCATCTTCGACAGGACCTTGGTCGACTCCTCCTTGCCCATCTGGAGGATGAGGATCGCGGCCTTGCGCAGCCCCTCCATGGAGGCCTGGGAACTCACCACGATGTCCGACATGTCAGACCCCCTTGCCGCTCAGCCAACCGCGCAGGAGCCGTGCGACCTCGTCGGGCTGGTCGTCGACCAGGGCCTCGATCTCCTTCAGCTTCTGCTCCCGGACCTCGTCCGAGTCCTGCCTGGGGCCGCTGCCCGGCCCGAGGGCCCCGGCGACGCCGCCGCTCTCCAGTGCGCCCTGGGTCGCCCCCGCCTCAAGGCGGTTGCGCTCCAGCTCGGCCTGGAGTTCGGCCAGCACCCGCAGTTCCTCCGCGTTGGCGGCGGCGCGCTTGCGGCGCTTGCGGGTGGCGATCCACGTGCCGATCAGCAGGACCACGACGCCGAGCACGGCGGCACCGGTCTTGATCAGCGAGACCAGGTCGTCCTGTTGCTGGGAGGCGGAAGCCGAGGCGGTGTCCTTGGCGGCCTGCTCGGCGTCGGTCTGGTCGAACGGCATCGCTGTGACGGCCAGCGTGTCGCCACGCGTGGTGTCCACGCCGATGGCCGACGCCGCGAGTTCCTTCACCGCGGCCATGTCGACGGAGCCGGCGGCCTTCTCGTCCAGCAGCACGGCCACGCCGAGCTTGCGGATCTTGCCCGGGGCCGACTGGCGGGTCTCGATCACGGTGCCGACCGCGTTGTCCCGCACGGTCGACTTCTGCTGGTAGGACCCGTTGCCGTTGGTGCCGGTCGCGGACGAGTCGGACCCGTTGATCTGGCCGAGCACACCCGTGCCGTTCTGCCCGGTGCCGGTGCCGGTGTAGGTCTCCTCGGTGGTGCTCTCCGACAGCGGCGCGGTGTTCGGGTCGCTGGTGTAGGTCTGGGTCTTGGTCTCCGACTGGTCGAAGTCCAGGTCCGCGGTCACCTTCACCATGGCGTGGTTCGTCCCGACGACCTGCGTGAGCAGCGACTGCAACGAGGAGCTGAGCCGCTGCTCGAACGCCACCGTCTGCTGGTTCTGGTTGCCCGAGCCGCCGGTGGACGCGCCACCGGGCGCGGCCAGCACGGTGCCGGTCGAGTCGGCGACGGTGATGTCGTCGGGGTCGAGACCCTCCACACTGGACGCGACCAGGTGGACGATCGCCTGGACCTGGTCCGCGGACAGGTCCTTGCCGCTCGCGGTGTCGACCATGACGGCCGCGGTGGGCTTGCTGGAGTCGTCGGAGAACACGTCCTTCTTGGGGATCACCAGGTGGACGGTCGCCGTCTCGACCCCGTTGATCGACTTGATCGTGTTCGCCAGCTCGCCTTCCATCGCGCGCTGGTAGCCGACCTGCTGCATGAACTCCGACGTCGTGACGCCCTGCTGGTCCAGCAGCGCGTAGCCGGTGTCGTCCTGCGCGGGGAGGCCGTCGGCGCTGAGCTGGATGCGCAGCTGGTAGACCTGCTCCTTGGGCACCATCACGGTCTGGCCGCCGTCGGCCAGCTCGTAGGACGTGCCGGCCGCGTCGAGCTGCTCGACGATCGCGGCGGCGTCCTTCGAGGCGAGGTTGGTGAACAGGGGCGAGTAGTTCGGCGTCGAGGCCCAGCCCGTGAACAGGACGACACCCACCAGGACCGCGATGACACTCGCGATCGCCACCACGCGCTGCCCCGGCGTGAAGGCCTTGAAACCGTCGGTCGCGCGACGCATCAGCGCGCTCAGGCGGTCCCGGTTCACGCTTGCAGCCTCATGATCTCGTTGAAGGCGTCGACGGCCTTGTTACGGATCGCGACGGTGAGCTGGGTGGACAGCGACGCCTCGGTGGCGGCCATCAGGTATTCCTGCGGGTCGTCGAGGTCGCCGGTGGACAGCTGGACCGCGAGGTCCGACGCCTTGCTCTGGGCCTGCTCGGTCTTGGCGAGCGCGGCGCCGATCATGTCGCCGAAGGACGACTTCTCGGCGTAGTCGGCGGAGGTGGCGCCCGACAGCGAGATCGGGGCGATGGGGGCGGAAACGGCACCGATGGCCGAGATGGGGCTGCTCATGCGTTCTTCCCGAGCTGGAGCGCCGCTTCGTATGCGCTGGTCGCGCGATCGACGACGGCGAGGTTGGCCTGGTATCCACGCTGGGCCATGATCAGGTAGCCCATCTGTTCGCTGAGGTCGATGTCGGGGATGCGGACGTAGCCGTCCTCGTCGGCCAGCGGGTGGTCGGGGTTCTGCACCATCCGACCTTCCGCGCTGCCGAGTTCGATGCCCGAGACCGTGACGCCGCCACGTGGAAGGGACGTGGCGACGACGTAGCGCTCCTGGAAAGCGGCACCGCTCGTGGGTGCGACGTCGTTGATGTTCGCGATGTTGTCCGAGACCGCGTCCAGCCACTTGCGGTAGGTGGAGGCGCCGGTCGTCGCGATGTCGATGCTGTCGAACATGGCTTACCGCACCCCCTTCAGCACCGTGCTGACGAGGCCGTAACGGTCGTCCATCGCGCGAAGGGCCAGCTTGTACTGGAGGCCGGCCTTGGTCGCCGCCATCGTCTCCTCGTCGAGGTTGACGTTGTTCCCGTCCTGACGGGCGGCGAGCGTGGAGGTGCTGTAGTGCGGGGTGACCTTGGCTGAGGTGTCGCCCGAGGCGACGGCCCGGCGCAGAGTGTCCTCGAAGTCGACGCGACCTGCGGTGAACCCGGGTGTTTCGATGTTTGCGATGTTGTTCGCGTACACCCGCTGGCGGGAAGCCAGTCCGGTCAGGGCGTTGCGCACCGCGTAGGAAGCGACATCGTCGAACACGTCCGATCTCCTTGACAGGTACCGGGACGCCTATCCGTGGCGGTGGGGGCGGAGCAATCCGTGCTCACGCTTAGCCGATCGGCTGACACGCCATAGCCATGAGGGTTTTTCAGGGATGTATCCGGTGTCACAGCGCAAGTACTGGACAACCATTTCGCAACTGTGCTTCACCTGAACCGGCACCAAAGTGTGGGACCACTATTCAGAACGTCACCACGTGCCCGCGCTTGAGGCACGGCGACCGACCAAGCAGTCCCGACTCCAGGGCGCGGAGGACCGCCCCCCGGACGCCGGACATCCGACCACTCCGACACGGGCACTGCCCGAACGCGTATTTCAGGGTGCCTGAGTGCGTATTTCAGGGTGTCCGAACCGAGGGCTCGCGCGTTCACGGAGGCACACGCGCGGCAGGACCACACCGGGAGAGGGTTCGGGTGCGCAACTCTCGGTGCCGGAACGCACAACTCGCGGTGTCCGAGTGCGTAACTCGCGGTGCCTGAACGCATAACTCGCGCGGCAGGCGACGGACGACAGTCCCATTTTGGCGGTCTGCCCCAGCGGCGCGCGCCTGCTTGAAAACCCGCCCACAACGGCACAGTGACCCGAAAGGCAGCGGCCCGGGAAAAGCCTCAGAGCGCGCAATCCAGGTATCCCGGCCGAGCCGGAGCCTGGCCCGCGTCCTCGATCCGCCCCAGCATCGCCGCCTGCTTGGCAGTGGCCGCCATCGCCACCACCAGAGCCTCGGCCACGGCCAACTGCCGCGCCAACACCGCATCCGCCCGAGGACGCAGCTCCAACGGCAACGGCCCCATCCCCGCCGGCGCGGTGAACGAAGCCGGCGGCAGCGCGCGCACCGTGCGGTCGTGCGAGAGCAGTGCCTCGGCGGCGGCGACGTCGGCCTCCATCAGGTCCAGCGTCGCGGCCCACACCACGCGCCAGTCCGTCTCGACCGCGGTCATCGCTCGTCCGCCGCCACCTCGGCCGCCTGCCGCCACGCCTCGCGCAGCGGTTCGACGAGCGCCAGCACGGCCCGCACCCGCCCGGCGTCCTGTTGGAGGTTGGCACGCATCAGTTCGGAGGTCATGAACGTGTAGAGGTCGGCCAGACCGCGGGCACCGGCCCACTCGTCCAGCTTCAGCGATCCCCGCAGTTCCAGGACGATGTCCTGGGCGTGCACCAGGGCGACCGACGCGGCCTCGCGCTCACCCGAGGCGATCGCGGTCAACGCCTTGTCGAGGTCCAGGCACAGCCGGTCGTACAGCATCACCAGCAGTCGCGAAGGCGACGCGGTGGACACGGAGTCGGTCAGATAACGGGCGCGCAGCGCGGAAGTCGACATCGAGAGCCTCTCAGCTCGAAGACAGTGAGGACAACTGCCCCGCCAGCCACGTGGATTGGTCCTTCAACTTGCCCAGCGTCGTCTCCAACGCCGTGTACTGGCGCTGCAACGCGACCTTGCGATCGGCGAGACGCGAGTCCCAGTCGTCGATCTGCTTGTTCAACGACCGGACGACGTTGTCGCGACCCTGGATGATCTGGGTCAGCTTGCCGTCGGTCGTGTTGGTCGCGGCGTCTGCCGTCTTGCGGAAGCCCTCGGCGAACTTGGTCTGCACGGCGGTCTTGACGGCCGCCGGGTCCTCCTTGAGCGAAGCCAGGAACTTGCCGCGGTCGAACGTGACCGTGCCGTCGCGGCCGAGTTGGACACCGAGCTTCGCGGCACTGCCCAACCCCTCGACACCCGAGCTGACCTGGCCGAGCAGGCTCTGGCGCAGACCGCGGACCAGCGGGTCGCCGTTGAGCGCGCCCGAGGTCTTGGTGGTGGCGTTGTAGGAGCTGCGGTTGTTGATGTCCGACGCCGCGCTGTTGATCGCGTTGACCAGGCTCTGCATCGCGTCGGCGAGCTTCGCGGTGTTCTGGTCGGCGGTGACGGTCACGTTGGTCGCGGCCTTGGAGACCGTGACGGTGACACCGGGGATGAGGCCGGTGAAGTTGTTGTCCGCGCTGGTCAACTGGTAGCCGCCCGCGTTCGGGTTGCCGACCGTGACGAGCGCGTCCGCGCCCTGCGTGATGACCGTCGTGCCCGAGGTCAGGCCGTCGATCGTGAAAGCCTTGGCCGCGCCCGTCCCGGTGCCCGAGAACTGGAGCACGGAACCCGTGGTGGTAGTCAGCACGGTGGCGCGCACGCCCAGGTCGGCCTTGTTGATCGCGTCGGCCACCCCCTGGGCGGTATCGGTGGTGACCGCCACCGACGTCGCCTTGTTGCCGACCGTGACGGTCAGCGAGCCGTTCGTCGTCAGGGAACCCGACTGCGGAACGGCGGACGAGGCGACATGTCGGGTGGCGGTCCGCACCACGTCGAACGTAGCGGTGCCCGTGAGGGCTCCGGTACCGGCGACACCGCTCACCGCGTCGCTCGAGGACGTCACCGTCACCGAGTTCCAGGTGTCCGCGGAGGTCAGTGTCTCGGCGGCGTTCCGCACGGCGAGCATGCGCGCGTTGACCGCCTGGTAGTTGGATTGCAGCGTCTGTTCGGCGCTCACCTGCTTCTTCAGCCGGGTCTGGGGGGCGGCCTCCAACTGCATCAACTGGTTGATGATGGTGGAGGTGCTGAGACCGCTGACGAGTCCGTCGACGCTGCTGGTCATGCTGCTCGCTTCCTTCCTAAGTCACCTGATGCGACCCGGGCGAGGGCAGGGGAGGGGTCTGGGGGACCTCGCCCGGGCCGCCGTCCGGTGGATCAGCCGCGCAGGAGCTGCAGAACAGACTGCGGAGCCTGGTTGGCCTGAGCCAGCATCGCGGTGCCGGCCTGCGACAGGATCTGCGACCGGGTGAAGCTGACCATCTCGTTGGCCATGTCGGTGTCGGTGATCGCCGACTTGGACGCCGAGAGGTTCTCCACCTGGACGTTGATGTTGTTGATGGTGTGCTCGAACCGGTTCTGGTAAGCACCGAGCTCGGAGCGCGCCGTCGACAGGCTGCGGATCGCCTTGTCCACAGCCGTGATCGCGGACTGGGCGCTGCTGGTGTCGCTCACCTTGACGGTGGAGCCGACGCCCAGACCCGTGCTGTCGAAGCCGGTGGCCGTGGGGCCGTCGGTGCCCGCCGTGGCGGTACCGGTCAGGGCGGCCGTACCGGTCAGGGCGATGGTGCCCGCACCGGCGGTCTTGGCCTCGACCTTGAGTTCGCCGCCCGCCTTGCTGGCGACGAACCCGGCCGCGAAGGTCGAGTCGCCGTTCAGCTGGGAGACGACCGCGTCGAGGTCGGCAGGGGTGGCCAGGGTCACCGTGGCGGTGGTGGAACCCTGAGTGGCCGTGATGGTCTTGGTGTCCAACGCGGCGCTGGTGTAGGTACCACCGGTCGCCGTGAAGGACGCCTTCGTGCCCGCGGCACCGAAGACGGACGAGTCGAGGTTGACGCTGATCCGGTCGTCGGTGGTGTTGTTCGCGCCCACCTGGAAGGTGCCCGTGTAAGCCGTGCCACCGGTGGTGCCGGCGGCGAGCAGCTTCTGGCCACCGAACGAGGTGGTCTTGGCGATGCGGTCGAGCTCGCTCTGCAGCTGCGAGAACTCGGTCTGGGCGGCACCCTGGGCGGTGGCGTCCTGGGAGCCACCGTTGGCCGCCTGCACCGCCAGGTCACGCATGCGCTGCAGGATGGACGCGGACTCGTTCAGCGCGCCGTCGGCGGTCTGAACGACGTTCACGCCGTCCTGGGCGTTGCGCGCCGCAACCTTGAGGCCGCCGATCTGGGCCTGCAGGCCCTGGCTGATCGACAGACCCGCCGCGTCGTCGGCGGCCTTGTTGATGCGGAGACCGGAGGAGAGCTTCTCCAGCGAACCCTGCATCTGCTTGTCGTTCACCGACAGGTTGCGGTAGGCGTTCATCGCGGCGATGTTGGAGTTGATGCGCAGACTCATGATTTCCTCCTTGAAGCGAGTCCAGGTCGGTCCGTCCTTGTTCCGACACCGGGCAGATCGGCCTTCGTGCCCGGGAGTTGCGGGACTTTCCGGGATTTCCTGGCGGATTTCCCGATGGGGTTGGTGCTACGCGGAGAGGTCGACCGGCATGCCGGTCGAAGAAGTGCGCGCGAGGCGCGAGTGCAGCGTCGCCTGGGAGGCGACGGAGGCGTAGTAGGCGGCACGGCGACGGGCCGCGCAGCCGGTCGCGTCACGGTCGGTGACGCGGTCGGGGTCGAGGTGGGTGTTCAGGGCCTCGCGCATGAGCACGGTGGCCTCGGCACGCAGGTGCGACACCCGGGACTCGGTGACGCCCATGTCCGCGGCGATGTCGGACATCTGGCGGCCGGCGAAGTAGTACTGCTCGATGACCGTGCGCAGCCGCTCCGGCAGCGCCTCGATGGCGTCGCGCAGGTAGCCGATCCGCTCGCGCTCGAGCAGCGTCTGCTCGGGGTTGGGCGAGGGGTCCGGGATGGACAGCGACACCTCGTCGTCGTTGGTGTCGCCGACCGCGCCCTCGAGTCGCAGGAGGACGGAGCGCTGCACGTCGTCCCGGATGGACGCGACGTCGCGGACGCTCATGTCGAGCTTCTCGCCCAGCTCGACGTCGCTGGGGGTGCGGCCGTGGGCGACGACGAACGCGTCCCGCGCGGTGTCGAGCTTGCGGGCCTTGCTGCGGACCGAGCGGCTCGCCCAGTCGGCGCGGCGCAGCTCGTCGAGCAGGGCGCCGCGGACGCGGACGTTGGCGTAAGAGGAGAAGGGGGCGCCCCGGGAGGCATCGAAGCAGCGGGCCGCGTGGGCCAGGGCCTCGTAACCCGCGGACATCAGCTCGTCGCGGCGGACGTGCGCCGGGACGCGGGCCAGCAGCTCGCGGACGACGTGGCGGACCAGCGGCAGGTGGGCCTCGGCCAGCTCGCGCATCGTGGCGTCGTCGTTGCGGTGCTTGCCGTCCTCGGCGTCGAAGCCGGTGCCGGTCGACTCGTACTGGTCGTCGAGGGCGGGCTGCTGGGTCTTGATGTTGCCGGTCATGGGTCTCCACCTCCCCACCGGGACTCGCTCCCGGCGACATGTCCAAGACTCGAAGCCCGTGGGTGCAAGTCGGTCGACGTTCCGGGTGCGAACCGGGTGCAACTCGTCCGGGAAAAACCCGCAAGGCGGCACCGGGGCTGTCGTTGGGGGGAGAGTCCGGCGGCTTACAACCTGGAGGACCGATGAGTCTCGTCGAGACGTCCGCAGCCTTGTGGCGTCAGCGGGAGCTGCTGTCGATGCTGCTCTACAAGTTGCAGGTCGAGAGCCTGGTGCTGGCCTCGGGCCGGACCCGCTGGCTGGGCACCGCCACCCACGAGGTCGAGCGGGTCCTCGCGCGCGTCCGTGAGGCGGACGTGCTGCGCGCGGTACTCGTCGACACCCTTGTGGACGAACTGGGCCTCGCGCCCGGTGCCTCGCTCGCCGAGATCGCCGAGCACGTGGGCGAGCCGTGGCGGGACGTCTTCACCGAGCACCGCACCGCGCTGCTGGCCATCTCCGCGGAGATCTCCGGTGCCGTGCGGGAGAACCGCGACCGGCTCACCGTCGGCGCCCGCGCCGTGCGCGACGCCCTCGACGCCGTCGGCGGCGACGGCAGCGGCCCGCTGTACCAGGCCAACGGCAGCACCGTCAGCGCGCCGGTCGGCGCCCGACTCGTGGACGAGGCCCTCTAGACATGAGCACCTTCGCCGGGATCGGCGCCGCCCTGAGCGCGCTCACCACGAACCGCCGCGGCCTGGAAGTGACCGGGCAGAACATCGCCAACGCGAACACCGAGGGCTACTCCCGGCAGCGGCTCAACACCGAGCCCGCGGGCACCATGGCACCCGGTCGGTGGGCGCGGGCGTCCAATTTCGAGGGTGGCGTCAACGTCACGTCCATCGCCCGTCTGCGGGACTCCTACCTGGAGTCGCGCGGCCACGTCGAGCACGAGCGCCAGGCGTCCGCCACCGGACGCCTCGAAGTGCTTTCCGAGGTCCAGACCGTCTTCAACGAGCCCGGCGGCACGGGCCTGCAGGCCAAGCTCGGCGAGCTGTGGGCGGGTTTCGCCGACCTCGCCGACAACCCCGGCGACCTCGGCGCGCGCACCCAGTTGCTGACGCGGGCCAAGGACGTGGCCACGGCGCTCAACTCCGGCGCGGGCGAGCTGTCCGACCAGTTCTCGGCCCAGCGCGCGGCGATGACCGACACCACCGCCGACATCAACACCAAGGCCGCCCGGCTGGCCGACCTCAACGACGCGGTGCGCCGCGCCCGCCAGTCCGGCGGCACCGGCAACGAGCTGGCCGACCAGCGCGACCTGCTGGTGATGAACCTGGTCGAGGCGACCGGCGCGAAGGCCGTCACCGCGGCCGACGGCTCGGTGGGCCTGAGCCTGGGCGGCGGCTGGCTGGTGCAGGGCGCGACCGCGCGAGCCGTCGATCCGGCCGGTGCCACGACGCTGTCCGGCCAGTCCGCGAACCCGGTCGGCCTGGTCTGGCAGGACACCGGCACGGCGGTGAGCGGCGTGGGCGGTGCCATGGGCGCCACGCTGTCCGGCCTGAACAACACCTTGCCCGACTACGCAGCCGAGCTGGACAAGGTCGCCTCCGCGCTGACCACGTCGGTCAACACCGTCCACACCGCCGCGTTCACCAAGGCGGGCGTCGCGGGCGGCGCGTTCTTCAGCGGCACCACCGCCGCGGGCATCTCCGTGGCCATCACGAACCCGGCCGACATCGCCGCCTCCGGCAGTGCGACCAAGGCGTTGGACGGCAGCGCGGCCGACAAGCTGTCCGAACTCGCGAACTCGGCCACGGGCGCCGACGTGGCGTACCGGACCGCGGTGTCCAAGATCGGCATCGAGGCGAACTCGGCGAAGACGGTCCTGAACACCCAGACCGCCGTCACCGACACCATCGACTCGGCCCGCGCCAGCGAGTCGGGCGTCAACCTCGACGAGGAACTCACCGCGATGCTCACCTACCAGCGGTCCTACGAGGCCGCCGCGAAGGTCATGAGCGCGATCGACTCCATGCTCGACACCATGATCAACCGAATGGGTGCGTGACCCGATGGGCATCGGCATCTCCCGGACGACGGAACTCTCCTCCTCGCAGCGCACGCTGTCCGCGCTGCGCGCCAACCAGAACCGCGGCGAGGAACTGCGCCAGCAGGTCACCACCGGCAGGAAGATCAACACCCCGTCCGACTCGCCGACCGGTGCCGTGGCCGCCATGCGCCTGCGCACCGACCTCGCGGCCGGCGAGCGGTACACCCGCAGCGCCGCCGACGGCACCGCACGCCTCGGCACGGCCGAGAACGCGCTGCTCGGTGTCTCGAACTACCTCAACCAGGCCCGCGACCTGGTCGTGCAGGGCCTGAACGCCACCGCGTCCGACCCGACCGCGCGGGTCGCGCTCGCCGGTCAGATCGAGTCGCTGCGCGACGCCGCCCTGTCCGCGGCCAACACGTCCTACCTGGGCCGGCCGGTGTTCGGCGGCACGACCGCGAACTCCCGTGCGTTCGACGACAGCGGCGCCTACCTCGGCGACGACGGTGAGGTGCTGCGCCGGGTGGACGCCCGCACCCAGGTGCGCGTGGACGTGCCCTCCACGGTGTTCGGCACAGGCACCGATTCGGTCTTCTCCGTGCTGTCGACCGTGGCGAGCAAGCTCCGATCGGGCGACCCCACCCTCAACACCGAACTCGATCGTGTGGATTCACGCCTCTCGTCGGTCAACACCGAACTCGCCGCCGTCGGCAGTCGATACAGTCGCCTCACCACGGCGGTCGACGTCGCCAAGGACCGCGCGGTGACGTTGACCGGGCAGTTGTCGGACATCGAGGAAGTCGACCTCACGGAGGCGGTGGTGTCGTTGCAGACGCAGTCGACCGCCTACCAGGCGGCCCTGGCCGCCACGGCGCGCATCCAGCAGCCCTCGTTGTTGGACTTCCTCCGATGACCGCGGTCCTGACGAGGAGGACGGACGTGAGCGACGCCGACACGGCGCCCGTCATCGAGTTCAGCGTCCCCATGCCCGGGTTCCCGGAGCACCGCCGCTTCCTGCTCGTGCGCACCACCGAGGACGGCCTGCTGTTCTCGCTGCGCTCGGTCGACGACCCGGAGCTGCGGTTCCTCGTCGTGCCGCCGGCGCCGTTCTTCCCGGACTACGCTCCGGAGATCGGTGCGCAGGCCGTCGAGCAGCTCGGCACGGTCGACGTGTCCGACCTGCTGGTGCTGCTGGTCGTGACGGTCGGCGAGTCGGCCTCCTCGGCCACCGCCAACCTGCTCGCCCCCATCGTGGTCGACCAGCGGACCCGACGCGCGGTCCAGGTCGTGCTGACCGCGGGTGATCTCCGCGCGCCGCTGTTGAGCGCCTGACCTCCAGGGAGGACGACCGAGATGCTGGTCCTGACCCGCCGCTCCGGCGAGAGCGTGCGCATCGGCGACGAGGTCACGGTGACCGTCCTGGACGTGCGGGGTGACGTGGTCCGGATCGGTGTCGCGGCGCCTCGGTCGATCGCCGTGCACCGGGACGAGGTGTACCGCGAGCTGAAGAAGGCCAATGAGCAGGCGGTCGCGGACGAGGCCGCGACCGCCGCTCTCACGGAGGCGTTGCGCTTCCGCCGGGACGGGTAGCCCCCTGAACGCGCGAGTTATACCTTCGGACACTGCGAGTTGTGCGTTCGGACACCATGAACTCTGCGTTCAGGCACCGTGAGTTGTGCGTTCGGGCGCCCGGAACGGGTGGCAGCTCTGTTGCCGCCTGGTAGCTGTGTCGTCACGTTCGGGGAACTTCGGCTGCCTGGTCGAGTGTGGAGCCATCCTCGGTGTTACGCGTGGTGGTGTGTCACGATCGTGTCGTGACCACCGCGCTCATCTACCTCGTCGTCATGGTGCTCGTGGCGGCCGTGGTGTTCCTGCTGGCCTCGCTGGTGTTCGGGCGGGGTGAGGAGATGGCACCGCTGCCACCCGGCACGTCCCCGACGCGGCTGCCGGCCGACGACGTGCGGCCCGAGGACGTCCGTGCCGTGCGCTTCCAGCAGGTCCTGCGCGGCTACCGGATGTCCGAGGTCGACTGGGTGCTCGACCGGCTCGCCGGCGAGATCGAGGTACTGCGGTCCCGCGTGGCCGAACTCGAGGCCGACCGTGAACCCGACGCGGTGAGGCCGGCCGGTACGCCCTCATGACCCGGCTCGAACTCGCCGTCGACGTCGCCGCACCCGCCGCGACCACGTGGGCGGCGGCCACCGACTGGGTTCGCCAAGGCGAGTGGATGCTCGGCACGCGCGTGCGGGTGACCGGCGGCGACGGCACGTCCACCGGCTCGACGCTGTCCGCGTTCACCGGCATCGGCCGGTTCGGGTTCGTCGACACCATGCGCGTCACGGTGTGGGAGCCTCCGGTCCGGTGCGTGGTCGAGCACACCGGGCGGTTGGTCCGGGGCACGGGCGGGTTCCGGGTGAGCGGGCACGGCGACCGTTCCGAGTTCGTCTGGTACGAGGACGTACCGTGGCCGTTGGCCGCCGCGTTCGCGCCCGGCGTGGCCTGGTCGCTGCGCCGCTTCGCCCGTTTCGCCGAGAGGTACCGATGATCGACGTCGTCCGTTGCGCCTGGGGCGACAGCACGCCCGACTACCGCGACTACCACGACACCGAGTGGGGCGTGGAGCTGCACGGCGACGCGGAACTGTTCGAGCGCATGTGCCTGGAGTCGTTCCAGTCCGGCCTGTCGTGGATCACGATCCTGCGCAAGCGGGAGAACTTCCGGCGGGCTTTCGCGGACTTCGACCCGGTGGTCGTCGCCGGCTACGACGATGCCGACTTCGACCGGCTCATGGCCGACGCGTCCATCGTGCGCAACCGGGCCAAGATCAACGCGGCCGTCGCCAACGCCCGTGTCCTCGCGGCCATGGACGAGCCGCTCGACGACCTGCTCTGGTCGTTCGCGCCCAAGACCCACGTCCGGCCCGCGACCATCGCCGACGTGCCCGCCGTCACCGCCGAGTCCAAGGCCATGGCCAAGGAGCTCAAGCGGCGCGGCTTCGTCTTCCTCGGACCGATCACGTGTTACGCGTTGATGCAGGCCACCGGCATGGTCGACGACCACGTGGCGACCTGCTTCCGCGCTATCGACCGCTGAACGTCGGCTTCCGCTTGGCCACGAACGCCTCGACCGCCGCGCGGTGGTCGGCCGTGCCGCCCGCCGCCGCCTGCGTGCGCGCCTCCACCTCCAACGCCGCCGACAACGCGCCGGAGAACGCCAACGCCTCCTTGATCGCGGCGTAGGCGGCGGTCGGTCCGGACGCCAGCGTGCGGGCCAGGGCGTGTGCCGTGGACAGCGCCTCGCCGTCCGGCACGACCTGCGACACCATGCCGATCCGCAACGCCTCGGCCGCGTCCACCGGCTGGGCCAGCAACATCATCTCCGTGGCCCGACCGCGGCCGATCAGGCGGGGCAGCGTCCACGACGCGCCCGAATCCGCGCTCAACCCCACGTTCGCGAACGCCATCAGGAACCGCGCGCCCGCCGCCGCCACCCGCAGGTCGCACGCGTAGGCGAACGACGCGCCCGCGCCCGCCGCCATCCCGTTGACCGCCGCGACGACCGGCTTCGGCATCCCGATGATCGACTCGACGATCGGGTTGTAGTGCAGCTCCACGGTCTTGAGCGGTGCCGGGTCGCCCTCGGCGAGCAGTCGCGCGTGCTCCTTGAGGTCCTGGCCCGCGCAGAACGCCTTCCCGGCACCCGTCAGCACCACGGCGCGCACCCGGTCGTCGGCCGCCGTCTCGGCCAGCACGTCCCGCAACCGCTCCTTCAACGAGACGGTCAGCGAGTTGTACGAGTCGGGCCGGTTGAGCGTGAGCGTGCGCACGCCCTCGGCGTCCTCGACGAGGAGTTCGGACACGGGATACCTCCGGTCAGTCGGTTCCGAGACTGTCGTCGACGAACCGGCGCGCGGCCGGCGCGAGCCGTGCCGTGTGCCGGTCGAAGAACTCGGCGGCGGCCAGGCCCGGCCAGCCGGCGGGCAGCAGTTCGCGCGGCAGTCCCGGATCGCGGAACAGGAACTTGCGCCACGCGTGCAGGAACCGTTGTGACGCGGCGAACGCCGTGGCGGGCGCCGTTCCGTCCACAGCGGACACGAGCGGTTCCCACTCGGCCACGAAGAGTGCGTAGTCCTGGCCGAGGGCTTCCAGGTCCCACGCCTTGGCGGCCAGCTCGCGCGGGTCGCCTTCGTGTTCGCCGTGGAACGAGGTGGCGGCGACCTCCTCGGCGGCGAGCACGTCGGCCAGTTCGGGCGACGGTCGCGGCGCGATCCACGCGACCGGGCCCAACGCGCCGTAGCCGAGCAGTTGCAGCGACGACGTCAGCCGGTCGCGGGCCTCGCGCACCGGCGGCACGTCCGGCACGACGACGTGCCAGCGTCCGTCCCAGGTGGACGGGCGGGTCCGGTAGATGCGCGCGGCGGCCTCGTCGAGCCGCCTTTCCGCGCGGGGTGTCATCGCGTAGCCGGGGCCCTCGGCCAGCCGGACCGGTTCGAGCCACCCCTGGCGGACCGTCCGCGACACCGCCGTGCGCACGGCCGGCGCCGCGAAGTCCAGCGGTTCGAGCAGGCGGACGAGGGCGGCGATCGTCGCGGCACCACCCCGCTCGCGCAGGTGGCCGCCGTAGACGTCGAAGAGCGCGGAACGGGCTCGCACGGCTTCCGAGTCTGTCAGGCGGACCCCGCGACACGCCACAGTCGTCGATTCGGGTCACGGCCGGGTGACGACCCGCGGGCCCCCGGAAGTCGTTGGTGCGCGGCCATCCTGGCGTTGAACTGCGACGAGGCGAAGATCGTCACCGAGTCTCGCCGGGACCGGAAAGATCGGTTCGGTTTCGCCGCGCAGTCCGCATAGGGGAGAATGGGGCGAGTATCCGGCCCTGGTCGGACGGGGAAGATGTTGACGGAGGGAGCACGCGATGGCGGCCATGAAGCCCCGGACCGGCGACGGTCCCCTCGAGGTCACCAAGGAGGGGCGCGGCATCGTCATGCGCGTTCCGCTCGAGGGTGGTGGGCGCCTCGTCGTCGAGATGTCGGCGGACGAGGCCAACGCCCTGGGCGACGCCCTCAAGGCAGCCGCGGGCTGACCAGCCGGAACGAGTAAGCGTCGAAGCCCCGGTTCCACAGTGGAACCGGGGCATCGCTGCGTCGGCAGTCGTTGATCGACCGGACAGGAGAACCACCCGTGCGCCAGCCGTTGCCCACCCCGCTGCCCAGCGTCGACGTGGCGGGCTCGCCCAGACGGGGCGTCCTCCGGGTCGTCGTCGCGTCGGCCGGCGAGGACGACGGCGACATCGGCGCGCCGGCCCGGCGCGACCCGTGGGTGCTCGGTGTCGGCGCGGGCACGGCCGGTGACTGGCGTACCGCCGGTGCCGTGCTGAGCAGGGCGTTGACCGACGTGGCCGAGCGGTGCGACGTGGAACTGCCCGCCGACGCGGACGCGGCGGCGTTCACGCTCGGTCTGGCCCTGGGCGGGTACGGGTTCAAGGTGACCGGGCAGGAGCGGCCCCGGCGGGTGCGGTCCGTGCGCCTGGTGACCGGTGCGCCGGTGGCCGACGCGGTGCGCGAGGCGCTGGACGCCGCCGCCGCGACGGCGTTGGCGCGGGACCTGGCGAACACCCCGTCGAACACCAAGGACCCCGCCTGGCTGGCCGCGACGACCGCGAAGCTGGCGGGGGCCGTGCCCGGCCTGGACGTGCGGGTGCGCGACGAGAAGTGGCTGCGCGCGGAGGGCTTCGGCGGCGTGCTGGCGGTCGGCGGCGGGTCGCCGCGTCCGCCCCGGCTGGTCGAACTGGCGTGGCGGGGCACCGGCGGTGGTCCCCACCTGGTGTTCGTCGGCAAGGGGATCACGTTCGACACCGGCGGGATCTCGATCAAGCCCGCCGAGGGCATGCACCTCATGCGCACGGACATGGCGGGCGGCGCGGCCGTGATCGCCGCGACGATCGCGGCGGCACGGCGGCGGCTCCCGGTCCGGGTGACGGCCCTGGTGCCGTGCGCGGAGAACCACGTGTCGGGCTCGGCCTACCGGCCCGGCGACGTGATCCGCCACCACGGCGGCACGACCACCGAGGTGACGAACACCGACGCCGAGGGCCGGCTGGTCCTGGCCGACGCCCTGGCGTACGCGGTGCGCACCCTGTCGCCGGACCTGATCGTGGACGTGGCGACCCTGACCGGCGCGATGAAGATCAGCCTGGGCGTGCGCACGGCCGGCCTGTTCGCCACGGACGACGCCCTGGCCGCCGACCTGCTGGCGGCGGGGGAGGCGGCGGCCGAGCGGTACTGGCGCATGCCGCTGCTCCAGGAGCACGCCGACGCGGTGCACAGCGACCTGGCCGACCTGCGGCAGTGCCCGCCGGGTCCGGGTGGCATCATGGCGGCGTTGTTCCTGCGGGAGTTCGCCGCGGACGTCCCCTGGGCACACCTGGACATCGCCGGTCCGGCGCGGTCGGACAAGTCCTACGCCGAGGTGACGCCCGGTGCGACGGGCTTCGCCGCCCGGACCCTGTTGGCCCTGGCCACCGCCAAGTCGACCCGCTGACCCGCGAGTCGTGCGTCGGGACACCGCGAGTTGTGCGTTCAGACACCGCGAGTTGTGCACTCGGGCACCACGGGTCGTGCGTTCGGGCGCGCGAGCTGCGCATTTGGGCACCCGAGTCGCGCACTCAGGCACGCGCGCAGCGCGGGTCAGGGCAGCGGGACGGTCATCCGGGCGGCCGTGACCTCGGTGGCACCCAGGTTGGGCAGGACCGGCCGCCCGGCCGCCACGGTCAGCTCCACCGACTTCGCGTCCGCCGGGACCTCCACGATCACGGCGTACGGGAACGTGTCGCCCCCGTACTGGGCACCCACCACCCGCGCCCCGGCGGACGTGCCCAGCAGCTTCACGGTCTCCGGTGCGCCGAGGACCGACACCAGGCCCTGACCCTCCAGCCGCAGTTCGACCAACGCCTTGCCCTCGTCGGCCGTCACGAGCCGGTACCGCCCCCCGAGGTCGACCGGCCGCTGCCACCCCACCCGCACCCGCTTGACCGCCAACGTCCCCGACGACGACCCCACGCGCACCGGCGCCGACACCCCGTCGACCTGGGCCGCCGGTTCGCGCCGCAACGCCGGCGGCCCGTCCGACGTCCGCCCGTCCGTGACCGAAAGCCGCTGCACCAGGGGACGCGCACCCACGCTGTCCAGCACCAACTCCTCGGCACCCGGCGTCGACGGCACCGTGTAGACCACGAGCACGGTGCCGTCCTTGGGCAACTGGTCCACGGACAGCGCGTGCCGCCGTCCCGGCACCTGGAGGCTCAGCTCGGGCGGCTGCGGCCCCCGGCCCTCCCACAGCTTCTGGTCGAACGCCCCGTCGGCCTCCCGCAGCCGGTCGACCTCCAACCGCACGACCCGCAGCCCGACCCCGTGCTCGGCCCGCAGTTCCCCCTGCCCGGTCCGCACGGTCGACGGCCGCGCGTACCCGGTGAGCTTCACGTCCAACTGGTCGTCGCGCAGCCGTCCGGTGGCGCTGTCGAGGGCACGTCCGTCGTCGGGCAGCACGGCCAGGAAGTCCGGTCCGGCCTCGCCGACGCCCTGGTCGGCCGACGCCGAACGCCCGTCCGTCCGCACGAGGTCGCCCACGGGTGTGCTCTTGGCGCCGAACGCGGGCACCTGTGGCGGCAGCACGTCCAGCCGCACGCCCGCGTCGGTCCGCTCGACCTCCTTGAGGGGCACGGGCACCCAGTCCGTCGTGGTCGGGGTGCCCGGCACCTGTACCGGTCCGCACCACAGCCGGGTGTCGACCTCGGAGTCCGGGTCGACCCGGGCGAACCAGCAGCTCACCTCGTCGCCGTCGGTCCGGGCGACGTACCCGAAGCCCAGCGTGTAGCTGACCTCGGCCTCGGCCCGCACCTGGAGCCCCTGCGGGTCGAGCACGGTTCCGCCCTTGATCGTGAGCGGCACGGAGGTGGCGTCGAAGCCCGTCTCCCCGGCGCAGCCGGCCACGAGGACCCCCACCGTCGCGAGTACAACCCACCGCATCCAGGACCCCCAGTAGTGGTTTGACTACTGGTAAGTGCGCTGGGACCCCTTTCGGGTTGCCTCCTATAGCGTGAGACGCATCTCACACATCAACGGAGAGCGAGGTCGTACACCTCCACGGTCCGCTCGGCCACGGTCGTCCACGAGAACTCCCGGACGGCCCGCTCCCGCCCCGCCGCGCCGAACTCCCGCGCCCGCGAAGGCGACGCCAGCACCGCGTCCACCGCGTCCGCCAACCCCTGCCGGAACGCCTCCACGTCCCGCTCGTCGTAGTGCACCAGCAGTCCGGTCACGCCGTGCTCCACGACCTCCGGGATCCCGCCCACGTCCGAGGCGACCACGGCCGTGCCGCACGCCATCGCCTCCAGGTTCACGATCCCCAGCGGCTCGTACACCGACGGGCACACGAACACCGTCGCGTGGCTCATGATCTGCCGGACCTCGGCCGGCTGGAGCATCTGCCGGATCCAGAACACCCCCGGCCGCACCGCCGACAGCTCCGCCACCGCCGCCCGCGTCTCCTCGGCCAGCTCCGGGGTGTCCGGCGCGCCCGCGCACAGCACGAGCTGGGCGTCCGCCGAGAACCGGTGCGCCGCCGCCACCAGGTGTCCGACGCCCTTCTGCCGCGTGATCCGCCCGACGAACGCCACGATCGGCCGCGTCGGGTCGATCCCGCGCGCGACCAGCGCGTCCGTCTCGTCGACCGGCCGGTACGCGTCCGGGTCGATGCCGTTGCGCACCACGTGCACCCGGGCCGGGTCCAACGCCGGGTAGCAGTCGAGGACGTCCGTCCGCATGCCCTCGCTCACCGCGATCACCGCGTCCGCCGCCTCGTACGCGGTCCGCTCCACCCACGACGACACCCGGTACCCGCCGCCGAGTTGCTCGGCCTTCCACGGCCGACGCGGCTCCAGCGAGTGCGCGGTCACCACGTGCGGCACGCCGTGCAACAGCTTCGCCAAGTGCCCGGCCATGTTCGCGTACCAGGTGTGCGAGTGCACCAGTCGCACGTCCGCCAACGCGGCGGCCATCTCCAGGTCGACCGACAGCGTCGCCAACGCCGCGTTCGCGTTCTCCAGGCCGTGCGCGGGGTGGTAACCCCGGGCGTCCGCGCGCGGCGTGCCGAACGCGTGCACGTCCACGTCGACCAGTTCGCGCAGGCGTGGCACGAGGAAGCCGACGTGCACGCCGGCGCCGCCGTACACCTCCGGCGGGTACTCCCGGGTCAGCAGTCCGATTCGCACGACGTCCACCGTAACGCCGGGTCGCGGGCCGGCCGGGTGAACGGCCGGTGTAGACCGTTGGTAGGCGGCAGTCCCCGCCATTAGGGTCGTCGCCGTGACGGGACAACCGAACGTCCTCGGAATCGTCCTCGCCGGTGGCGAAGGGAAGCGGTTGTGGCCGCTGACCGCCGACCGGGCCAAACCGGCGGTGCCCTTCGCCGGCAACTACCGCCTCGTCGACTTCGTCCTCTCCAACCTGGTCAACGCCGGCTTCGTCAAGCTTTGCGTTCTCACGCAGTACAAATCGCATTCACTGGACCGTCACATCTCGACCACGTGGCGCCTGTCCACTGTGCTCGGTCAGTACGTGACACCCGTCCCGGCGCAGCAACGCCTCGGCCCGCGTTGGTATCACGGCTCCGGTGATGCGATCTACCAATCGCTCAACCTCGTCAACGACGAACGCCCCGACCACGTCGTGGTCTTCGGCGCCGACCACGTGTACCGGATGGACCCCGGCCAGATGGTCGACCAGCACGTGGCGACCGGCGCTTCGGTGACCGTGGCGGGCATCCGCGTGCCGCGCGTGGAGGCGAAGGCGTTCGGCTGCATCGACTCCGACGCCGACGGCCGGATCACCCGGTTCCTGGAGAAGCCCGCCGAACCGCCGCACGTGCCCGACGACCCCGAGGTCTCGTTCGCCTCGATGGGCAACTACGTGTTCACCACCGAGGCGTTGATCGACACGTTGCGCGCCGACGCGGCCGACCCGGACTCGGCGCACGACATGGGCGGCGACATCATCCCCGCGCTGGTGGACCAGGGCCGTGCGCACGTCTACGACTTCTCCCGCAACGTCGTGCCCGGCGAGGCCGAACGCCATCGCGGCTACTGGCGCGACGTCGGCACGATCGACGCCTACTACGAGGCGCACATGGACCTCGTGTCCGCGGACCCGGTGTTCGACATCTACAACCGGTCGTGGCCGATCCGGACCGCCACACCGCCCCTGCCCCCGGCCAAGTTCGTCGCCGGCGGCAGCGCCGAGGACTCCATGGTCGGGCCGGGTTCGATCGTCTCCGGGACCGTGCACGGCAGCATCGTGTCGTCGGACGTGGTGATCGAGTCGGGATCGGTCGTGCAGGGCAGCGTGCTGCTGCCGGGCGTGCGGATCGGCCGGGGCGCCGTGGTGCGCCGGGCGATCCTGGACAAGAACGTGATCGTGCCCGACGGCGCGCTGATCGGCGTCGACCCGGCCACCGACCGCACCCGCTACACGGTGTCCGCCGGTGGCGTGACCGTCCTGGGCAAGGGCGTGACGGCTTTCTAGGTGCGTGCGGCCACGAGCAGTCCGTCGCCCAACGGCAGGATCACCGGCACCAACCGGTCGTCCTCGCGCACGGCCCGCGTCACGTCCCGCAACGCCGTCGTCGCCGGGTCGCGCACGGTCCGGTCGAGCACGCGGCCCTGCCACAGCACGTTGTCGAACGCCACCACGCCGCCCGGTCGCAGCAGCCGCACGGCCTCCGCCAGGTAGCGCGGGTACTCGGTCTTGGCCGCGTCGACGAACACCAGGTCGTAGCCGCCGTCGGTCAGCCGGGGCAGCACGTCCAGCGCCGCGCCCGTGATCAGCCGGGTGCGCGACACCGCCACACCGGCGTCGGCGAACGCCCGCCGGGCGGCGCGCTGGTACTCGGCCGATACGTCGATCGAGGTCAGGATGCCGTCCGGGGTCATGCCGCCGAGCAGGTACAGCGCGCCGACGCCCGCGCCCGTGCCGACCTCGACCACGGTCCTGGCCCGGGTCGCCGCGGCGAGGAACCGCAGGGCCGCGCCGCCGCCCGACCCGATCGGCACGCAGCCCAGCTCGACGCCACGCGCGCGGGCCGCCGCTATGACGGCGTCCTCGGGCGGGTAGCGCTCCACGTACTCGCGCAGAGCCACGTCCACGAGGGGGAAGGTTAACGCCGTCCGGGGCGGATCGGGTGAATCCGGCGTGAAGCGGGGAACCCCGGGATTTCTCAGCGTGCTCTCAGCCGACTCTCACGAGAGTTATAAGCGGACGAGGCACGCTGGTGCCAGCGCAGGAACCACACGGGAACACGCGGGCCTACCACCGCGTTGAACCGTGCAGCCGGGCCGCCGGCCCACTGGAGGTGCTCAACCGCCCCATGCCGACCCAGCAGTCGACCGCCGCACCCACCGCGCCCATCGAGAGCGCGGACTGGAGCCCGCCCACGTGGGACGAGGTCGTGCGCGAGCACGCCGACCGCGTGTACCGGCTCGCCTACCGCCTGACCGGCAACCAGCACGACGCCGAGGACCTGACCCAGGAGACGTTCATCCGGGTCTTCCGCTCGCTCGCGTCGTACAAGCCGGGCACGTTCGAGGGCTGGCTGCACCGCATCACCACCAACCTGTTCCTCGACATGGCCCGCCGCCGTACCCGGCTGCGCATGGAGGGACTGCCCGAGGACACCGACCGGCTCGCGGGCGACGACCCGAGCCCGGAGCAGGTGTGGTCGGACACCCACCTCGACCCGGACCTCCAGGCCGCCCTCGACGAGCTGCCGCCGGAGTTCCGCGCGGCCGTCGTGCTGTGCGACGTCGAAGGGCTGTCCTACGAAGAGATCGGCGCCACACTCGGGGTGAAACTGGGTACGGTGAGAAGCAGGATTCACCGGGGCCGGCAAGCACTGCGGGCTTCCCTCGAACGCCGTCGGGGTCTTGTTCAGGAGGACTCTGCATGACCGACCTGCGAGGTTGGGGACTGTCCGAGCAGCACCTGCTGCCGGACGCCGTCGTCGCCTTCGTCGACGGCGAGCTGTCCGCCTCGGCGCACGGCCGGGCGTCCGCGCATCTCGCGCGATGTCCGTTCTGCGCGGCCGAGACCTACTCGCAGCAGCAGGCGAGGTCCGCGGTCAGGGCCGCGACGACCCCGAGCGCACCGGCGGGCCTGCTGGCCCGGCTCGGTGCCATCCCGCAGGAGGTCGAACTCCCCAGCGCGCCCGACGGGCTCGCGGTCACCGAGGACGGGCGGCTGGTCGCCGTGCAGCGGCCGGATCGGGCCGCCGCCGCGTTCGGGTCCGGACCGGTGTTGGGGCAGAGCCGCCCTTTCGGTACCGGTAGTCGGCTGGGCGGCAAACGCGCGCGTCAGGGTGCGGGGGCGGTGGTGTCCGGGTTGATGCTCGGTGCCTTGGCCCTGGTCGTGCCCGGAGGCGATGATCCGGCGCCGGTGCCCGTGCAGGGACCGGGTGCCGCGCCGACCACTCCGGCGGTGGCGCCTGCCTCGTTGGCGCCTGTTCCGGTGGACAGTCCGCTCGGTGTCATGCGGCCGGTTTCGGGCCAGGCTCGCTGAGCTGGGGTTTCTTCGCTCGGTGGCTGCTGTCCGGGGTCGACCTCGGGAAGCGTGGGCAGACCACCAGAAAAGGGGCTGTCGTCCGGGTTCTCCTTTCCTTCTTGCTGTTTGACGTGGTGCTGACGGCGACTTCACCGGTCGTCGGGCACCATTGCCCCGGCGGGGCTTCAGGCAGGACGACGTTCGGGGAGCGATGAGCGAGCCAGACCAGGGCAACGGGACCCAGCCGAACGGGACTCCGAGGTCCGGCGTCGACGACGGGGCCCATCGCAGGCTCGCGCCGCGTCCGTTGAACCGTCCTGCCGTCGATCCCGGTGCGGCTGTCGCCTTCGGTCGTCCGGAAGGGGTCGTCGGGGCGTTTTCCGGCGATCGTCCGGCGCTCAACGGGTCGCTTGGCCTTGCGCCGCCGCCTGCCGAGGCGTTGACCACTGCCTTCGGTCGTCCCGACACCACGACCCGGCTGCAGCGCCCGCCGTTGGACGCGTCGGGTGAGCCCGAGGTCGAGCCGGTGTTCTGGGAGGGCGAGCCCGCCGGTGACGCGTGGCGCGATCCGGGTGCCAGTGCGGTGATCGGGCCGCCGGCGGTGAGCGAGAAGGCCGCCGAGGACGGCGAGGCCGCGCAGGTCGGTCGTGGGCCGTTGCTGAGCGTGCCCGAGTTGCTGTTCGGCCGGCGGGTCAAGCCGACCGCGTTGGCGTTGTTGCTGGTCGTGGCCTTGGCCGTGGGTGCGGCCGGTGGTGTGGTGGGTTGGCTGTTCGGTCGTGCGGGCAACGAGTTGACCGACGCGGGCGTGACGCTGGCCGAGGTGAAGCCGGGCAAGGAGCGGCCGGTCGGGTCGGTCGCGGACATCGCCAAGCGGGTGACGCCGAGCGTGGTGTCGATCGAGTTCAAGGGCGCCAACGTGGCCGGTGTCGGTTCCGGTGTCGTGATCGACGGTGCGGGCTACATCCTGACCAACGACCACGTCGTGGCGCCCGCCGTGCAGGACTCGTCGGCGAAGCTGACGGTGGTCTTCATCGACGGGAAGCGGGCGATCGCGCGGGTCGTGGGGCGTGACTCCAAGACCGACCTGGCCGTGATCAAGGTCGAGGCGGACAACCCGACCGTGCTCCAGTTCGGCGATTCCGACGAGTTGGCCGTGGGCGACACCGTGCTGGCGATCGGGTCGCCGCTGTCACTGTCGAACACCGTGACCGAAGGCATCGTGAGCGCCCTGCACCGGCCCGTGACGGCGGCCGGCGAGAACGGTGGCCCGCAGGTGACCTACGACGCGATCCAGACCGACGCCGCGATCAACCCGGGCAACTCCGGCGGTGCGCTCGTCGACTCGTCGGGTGCGCTGGTCGGCATCAACTCGTCGATCCGCACCGAGACCGGCGGTTCGGTGGGCCTCGGGTTCGCGATCTCCGGCAACTACGCGCGCAAGATCTCCCAGGACCTCATCCAGAAGGGCGAGGTCAAGCACGCCGACATGAACGTCAACGTGCGCTCGGCGTCGGCCGAGACCGCCGAGGGCGCCCAGGTGCAGAACGTGCCCGACGGCGGCGCGGCGGCCCAGGCCGGGATCGTCGAGGGCGACGTGATCGTGAAGGTGGGCGACCGCCTGGTCCGCAACGCCGCCGAGTTGACCGTTGCCGTTCGCGACCACGAGATCGGCGAAACGGTGCCGGTCACGCTGGCCAGGCAGGGGCGGGAGCTGACCGTGCAGGTGACTTTGCGGTCCGACTGACGGCTAGGCTGACGAACGCAGGCCGCTGAGGGGCGTGGAGGAGGCAAGGGGCGTGTTCGACAGCATCGGCTGGGTCGAGATCCTCGTCATCATCGTCGCGGGCCTGTTCATCCTGGGACCGGAACGGCTGCCGTCGGCGGCGGCGTGGGTCGGCAAGACGCTGCGGCAGGTCCGCGAGTACGCCACGGGCGCACGCGACCAGCTCAAGAACGAGATGGGACCGGAGTTCGAGTCGCTCCGCAAACCCCTGGAAGACCTCAGGGAGCTGCGCAACTTCGACCCGAAACGCGCCATCACCAAGCACCTGTGGGACGACCTGCCCGAGCCCACCAAGGCCAACGGGCACCCGGCCGTCCAGTCGTCCGCCCCGCCGAGCCCTCAGGGCGCGCGGGAGCGGGAACGCGAGCGCCCCCTCCAGAACGGCGAGCGCCCCCCGTACGACCCCGACGCCACCTGACCCCCATCGCGCGAGTTATGCGTTCGGACACCGCGAGTTGTGCGTTCAGGCACCGCGAAATGTGCGCTCGGGACCCCGAACCCCCGTGCGCTGCCTGCACGTTGCGGGCCGAGAGCTGCCGGACCTTCGAGACCCCGAACCGCCAGAGGCGGTCCAGGGTGCCTGAGTGCGTATTTCGGGGTGTCCGAGTGGAGGACTCGCGGTGCCTGAACGCACAACTCGCGGTGTCCGAACGCATAACTCGCGCGGGTCAGCGGGGGGAGACGTTGAGCAGGCGGCCGGCCAGGCCGCGTGAGCGCACGGACAGTTGGCGTGCCACGTCGGTGAGCACGCCGGCGGCGGGTGACTCGGGGTGGGCCAGCACGATCGGGGTGCCCGCGTCCCCCTGCTCGCGCAGGCGCGGGTCCAGCGGGACCTGGCCCAGCAGTGGCACGTCGGCGCCCACGGCCGCGGTCAGCGAAGCCGCCACGGCCGCGCCCCCACCCGACCCGAAGATGTCGG